>NZ_WHOB01000093.1 GCF_013141775.1 Paenibacillus phytohabitans | reverse complement strand
AAATAATAGTTATAGAAACCCTTGTTATTCAAGGGTTTTTTTTGTTTTTTTCTACATGGGGCGGAAGTATTGGCTTATTAAAAATGCACATTGTATGCTGGTGGCCGCTCTATGCGCTGATAATGCTATATTATGCAGACAGCCATGTTTATATAGACCTGTTATATTAGAACTATAGAAGTACAGGCACTATTTACTTGGAAGTTGAGGAGCATTTATTATGACAGACAAAGTAATACGGATTTTCAAGATCATTAACGCCATCCAGTCGAATCCCGGGATTACGGCTGCGGATTTGGCATTCCGGTGCGAGGTGAATATTAGAACGATTTACAGGGACTTGGATGTAATCAGTCATTTTGCACCGGTGATGAACGAGGGGAGAGGAACAGGTTATAAGTTTATGGGGAAATTCTTCTTATACCCGCTGGATTTCTCCGAGCAGGAGGCAATGGCCTTCTCTCTGCTGCCCTCCGTGCTGGCACCCGGCAAAATCCCCCCAGGTTTCCTATCTGCCTTTGACAAAGTCATGGGCACACATCTGAAGGAGAAATCCAAACAGAATGGAATGCTTGAGAATATTTCAGATATTATCCAAATGGGCAAGCCTGCTTACCGCAAGGAGAGCCGGAATTTCCTGCAGCCGCTGATCGGGGCGATTATGGAGCAACGGCGGATTCGTACGGTATATCACTCGCAATTGCGCAACGAGACAACGCAGCGGGAGATTGATCCTTATTATTTGATTCCGCGTGACCAGAGATTCTATCTGATTGGCTATTGCCACCTGAAGAGGGCGATCCGGACGTTTCGTATCAGCCGTTTTCTGCAGGTAGAGGTGACGGATACCCCCTTCGACAAAGGGGATTTCAATATTAAACAGTATCTGAAAAATACCTGGTCGATCGACCGGGGCAATAAGAATACCACCTTCAAAGTGCGGTTTCATCCGGAGGTAGCGCGTTACATCAAAGAAGAGGAATTGTTCGTGCACCCGCGAATGACCGACGAGGAAGACGGAAGTCTGCTGTTTGAAGTCACCGTCAATAACGACAAGGAATTTATTAAGTGGATTCTGCAATATGGCCCTAACGCCGAGATTCTTGAGCCGGTATCCGCGAGACAGGGACTGAAGCAGCAGCTGGAGCAGTGGATGAATGTGTATCATTAGGCTATATACATAGAAAATCATAGAAAATGCTGTAAGAAACCCCTGACTGATGAAGTCAGGGGTTTCTGTGCGCTGGAGGATGCAAGTGGAGTTACTCCGGTACCACCAGTCCCAGTCCGTCCGCGATACGCCGGCCAAATTCCGGATCGGCTTTGTAGAAATGGCCAATCTGGCGAAGCTTGATCTCATCCGACTCCACTGGAGTCATAGCTCCTACAATATTGCGTACGAGCCGGGCACGCTCCTCCTCACTCAGTAGACGGTACAGGTCGCCAGGTTGAGTGTAGTGATCATTGTGGTCGTAAGGGACGCTGTCCGCTTGGCCGGAGACTGCAAAAACGGCCGGTTTATCCTGCGGCGACTCGGTTGCCCCGCCGAAGCTGTTAGGCTCGTAATACACGGAGCCTCCGCCGTTATTGGTGTGATTCAGCGCGCCATCCCGCTGATTATTGTTAACCTCAGCGATGGGGCGGTTAATCGGCAGGTGGTTGTGATTCGCTCCTACCCGGTAACGGTGGGCATCACCGTAGGCGAAGAGGCGGCCTTGGAGCATTTTATCAGGAGAGGCTTCTATCCCTGGCACAAATGATCCCGGAGAGAAGGTAGCCTGCTCCACTTCAGCGAAGTAGTTCTCCGGATTGCGGTCCAGCACCATGCGGCCCACCTCAATCAGCGGGTAATCCTTCTGGGACCATACCTTGGTGACATCAAACGGGTCGAAACGGTAGGTGTCAGCATCCTCTACAGGCATGATCTGCACATGCAGTCTCCAGGCGGGGAAATCCCCTTTGTCGATCGCATTGAACAAGTCCTCAGTATGGTAATCCGGGTTGTCACCGGCAATCTGCGCAGCCAGATTAACATCGAGATTCTTGACGCCCTGCTCTGTTTTGAAATGGTATTTCACCCATACTGCGGCGCCTTCTGCATTCACCCACTTGAACGTATGGCTGCCGAAGCCGTGCATATGACGGAGGGTGGCCGGTATGCCGCGGTCAGACATCAGAATGGTAACCTGGTGCAGGGATTCAGGGGAGAGCGACCAGAAATCCCATACAGCGTTCGGGTTCTTCAGATGTGTCTGCGGGTGGCGTTTCTGGGTATGGATAAAGTCCGGGAATTTGATCGCATCACGGATGAAAAAGACAGGTGTATTGTTGCCGACGAGGTCATAGTTGCCTTCTTCGGTGTAGAATTTCACGGCAAAGCCGCGCGGATCACGCACGGTATCAGCAGAACCCAGCTCCCCGGCTACGGTAGAGAAGCGGATGAACATTGGTGTGCGCTTACCGACTTCAGATAAGAAGGCAGCTTTTGTATATTGGGAGAGATCCTTGGTGACTTCAAAATAACCATGGGCACCGGCACCTTTGGCATGGACGACACGCTCAGGAACACGTTCCCGGTTAAAATGGGCTAATTTCTCCAGCAGGTGGACATCCTGCAGCAAAGTGGGTCCGCGGGAACCGGCTGTCATAGAATTCTGGTTGTCACCTACCGGGGCACCCCAGCTTGTCGTTAGTTTGTTATTGCTCTCACTCATGAATACAGTCACCTCGTATTAGGATTTGATTTTAGATTAAGTATAAGTTTTATAATAACAAAAAATTAAATAAAATCAATCCTTTTTTATAATCATTATAATTAACAATATGCGGAAGAAGGTAAAATCATGATAGGGTAGACTGCCTCTGGTGCGGAATATATCTGGCATTATTGGATGGCAAGGGCAAAGGCGAGTGAGAGGGAGGTATGAGCTGAAGAAGTAGGGTGACAACGTCAAAAACCCTCTACGTTGGGCGTAAGAGGGTCTCTATTGCTGCTATCAGTCAGGAATGCGGCCTGTATCTGATAAGCGGATGTAAGCGTTAATTATTCGTACAGCTCCAGCTCGCCTACAGAAGTGGAATAAGCACCGTTGTTGGCGGTAATGACTAGCCTGTAGCTGGTATAGTCACCTGTAGAAGAGAGGCTGAAGTAGTAAGAGGAACCCGGATAATAAAGGCCAGACTGGCTGCTCAGAACGACCCAGCTGCTGCCGTTACTGGAGCCCTGAAGGGTCCAGGTTTTTGGCACATTCGCCTGAGGCTGGGATGAGGTGGTAAGCCTATAGCTGCGGACCTTTTTGGAAGTGCCAAAGCTGTATTGCAGATATCCTGAGCTGCCGCTGGAAGTGGAGTAATAGGTGCTGTAATCATGGTCAAAAGCTTTGTAGGCTTCATGGAATGCCCATTCGCTGCTGGCGGAGGCGGTACCCGCCGGACTTGTGTTGGAGGTCATCACTGGAACAAGATTGCCGGCAGCACTGGCTCCGGTTAAACTGATCGCGGAAGCAATAAGCAGAGTCCCTAAGCCGATGCCTACTTTTTTGAAGCTGCCCATTCGTTGCAATTGCATTTGCCCATCTCCCTTTGTAGTGGTTTTACCTGCTTCATTTGTGCGTGTTTGGCCTAAATAAACTCCCGGGAACTTCTAGCCGCTCATCGCATATCTTATTGTGCAAACGTTTGTAGCACACTATCACTGTAACCTAAGTGAACTGAAAATAATGTCGGAATTGGACAAGCAGCCAAAAAAAATTGGTTGGGGAAACTGGTTTCACTAAAAGTAGGATATTTGCCCGGAATTCCGCTGGAAAGCAGATTAAATGAAGATGATTAACGTTATTAAAGATAAAGAATATGAACTGAAAACTCGTGGAACCTAAAAAATCCCGCCCGCTTCAGCGGGCAGGAGGGAACGAAGAAAGGGCATGTAGAAGGAAGCAGCAGAACTGTGGACGCCAATCAGCCTTTGATGTACATCCGGTTATAGTATTCATCCAGCATGCGTTTGGTGGCGAACTCGGTGCGGGTGGTCTCAATGCTGCGGTGCATCATCTGCACCCACTTGTCCTTGTTCTCATAGAAGGTCGGCAGAACACGGTTCAGGAGTGTATCATACAGGGCATCGCTGTCGTGCTGATCAAGCACCGCGAAGTCCGTAGTCTCAAAGCCGTCCCCGATCTGCCAGCCGTTCTCGCCGTCTATACAGGCTTCCGGCCACCAGCCGTCAAGGATGGAGCAGTTGAGGACGCCGTTCATGGCGGCCTTCATACCGGAGGTTCCGCTGGCTTCCAGCGGTCTGCGCGGATTGTTCAGCCAGATATCGGAGCCGCGGGTGAGCTGGGCACCGATGGTCATATCGTAGTTTTCCAGGAAAACTACGCTTTTCGGGTATTTTTTCATCATGGCTACGAGGTTGCTGACGATTCTCTTGCCGTTATCATCCAGCGGATGCGCTTTGCCGGAGAAGACAATCTGAATTCTGCCGCTCTCCAGGTAAGGCTCAATCACCTCGGGCTGGGAGAAGATCAGGTCACTGCGTTTGTAGGGAGCTGCGCGGCGGGAGAAGCCGATCAGCAGGTTGTCGGCATTCAGGGCAATCCCGGAGCGTTCCTCGATGAAGCCGATCAGCTCCTGCTTGATCTCCTTGTGTGTGGCCCACAGGTCGCCGCCTTCCTCAAAAGCACGCGTCATCCGTTCATCCACCCAGGTAGGCGTATGAATTGCATTAGTAATGCCGATGATCTCGGACCGGCCGGCGACCTCTTTCCACATTTTATTGGCGGTATCGGCATGGAGCTGGGCAACGGCGTTCGAGATACGGGACAGGCGCAGGCCTGCCACAGTCATGTTGAACGGCTCTCCGCCGATCCGCTCCATCTGAGCGCGGGTTAAGCCGTTAAAAGCACCCATGTACTCCAGACGGTCGAGCGGATGGGTCTCATTACCTTCCTTGATCGGTGTATGTGTAGTGAACACAACCTCTTCCCGTGTAGCTTTCCAGGCTTCCTCAAAAGTACTGCCGCCCGACATCTTCTCACGGATCAGCTCAATTGCTGCAAGCGCGGCATGCCCCTCGTTGAAGTGGTAGACATCAATCGGAATTCCCAGGGCACGCATGGCCTTGACGCCGCCGATCCCCAGGACAATCTCCTGGGCAATGCGTTCTTCCCCGAACCAGCCATACAGCTGGCCTGTAATCCAGGCATCACTGTTCTCGGGAATATCGGTGTCCAGCAGATAAAGCGGGCTGTTACCGAAATGCTCTGTTTTCCACACTTTGCAGACGACATCGGTTTTTCTGACTTTTACCGTAACCTTGACGCCTGTATCTTCAAGGAACTCATATACATAATTATGGTAGGAGTCGTATGGATTGCCGTTTGCATCAATTTTCTGGTCCGTGTAGCCTTGTTTCCATTTGAGTCCGATGGGGATGATTGGAGCGCCTATATCCTTGGCACCTTTGATGTAATCTCCGGCCAGAATGCCCAGGCCTCCGGCGTACATTTTGAAGTCTGAATGGAGCCCGTACTCCATGCTGAAATAAGCTACTGACGGCAGTTGGTTCTCGTTCACTTGATAAGCCTCCTAAATATGATTTAGATTATTATTGGCCAAGCTGCAGGCTTTATCTAAGATGCAAACGTTTGCTCAAAAGAATATGCTGATTTCTGGAAGCGATTGCACACCTATTCTAGCATATTTGTCTTTAAAAAGCACAGCGAAGTTTTGATGAAAAAAAGCTGCCAAAGCTTCTATTCATAAAAATTTGATTAACCCGGCTGAAGGCCATAAGATAAGAGGATAACAACCAGTAACGCCGGTGCCGTCCCTTCCATGGAGAAGGTAGCCTTAATGGCGAAGAAACAATGGAAATAAACCAAGTGGTGGTGTTCATGTTGAGTATAGTCGTAATTGGAAGTCTGAATATGGATATGGTAGTACGCACGAAACGGGCTCCGGAAGCGGGCGAGACGCTGTTTGGTCAGGAATTTGCATTGTCCCCGGGCGGCAAAGGTGCCAATCAGGCCGTTGCTGCAGCCAGACTTGGCGCGGAGGTAACCATGATCGGCAGAGTGGGCCGGGACTCTTTTGGCAGCGGACTGCTGGAGGTTATGTCACAGGAGCAGGTTCACACCGGATATATCACGCAGAGTGAGTCACAGGCTACAGGAGTCGCCTCCATTGTGGTGGACGGAGAAGGCGAGAACCGGATTATTGTGGTCCCCGGTGCGAATGTCGAGATGAAGCCGGCCGATATTGAAGCACTTGAACCGGTTATCCGCCAAGCCGGAATTGTCGTCATGCAGCTGGAGACGGATCTGACTATGGTAGAGGCTGCGGCTGCCGTTGCTTCCCGCCATGGAATTCCGGTGATCCTCAACCCGGCACCGGCTCAGCCGCTCGGAGATGAATTGCTTCACCATGTGACTTACCTGACTCCGAATGAAACAGAGGCGGGCATTCTGGCCGGTATTTCTGTAGAGAGTGTGGATGATGCGGAGCGTGCGGCACGGATTTTGCTGCAAAAAGGGGTTCAGCACATTATTGTCACACTGGGCTCCAAAGGGGCGCTGATTGTGAATGCCGCCGGCAGCCTGCATGTTCCCGGGTTCCCGGTACAAGCTGTAGATACAGTGGCAGCGGGCGACTCCTTCAACGGGGCGCTGGCCTGGCAGCTTACCCGCGGGAAAACGCTGGATGAAGCGGTCAGATTCGCGAATGCGGTCGGTGCACTGGCGGTTGGCAAAGCGGGAGCGATTCCTTCGCTGCCAAGATTACAAGAGGTGAAGCAGTTCCTGCAGGAAGCTGCTGATGCCGAGCCGGGCGCACAGTAGATTTAGCGTAAGGATCGTGTAAATGGTCCTTTGAGATTCGTAAGTTCATTCTGTATAGGCAAAATGTTGCAGGTATTACAACTTGAATCCATAAATACCGCGTTGTCCGGACGGATTGTTGTATGAAATACATGAATTGTTTGTTTATTCTGCATGGTAAGGGGAGAATATTGCCTTTTATACAACAATTTCGGCTTCTGGTTAATATATTGCGGGGATTGTTGTATTCTGTGCAGGATTGTCTGACCAGATACAGAATGCTGCGGATAAGCGAGCCGTACGGTTAATTCACAGGCTTAGCCTGATACATAAGGAGCTGAAACGATGAGCGGTACAGTAACCGTTAAGAATGTGACCCTTGGGGAGGGGATGCCCAAAATCTGTGTTCCGCTGGTCGGAACAACGTTATCCGAGCTTCGGGAAGAGGCGGAGGCCCTTAAGGCTCTGGCTCCGGATGTGGTGGAGTGGCGGAGCGATTTCTTCAGCCAAGTGGAGGATATCGCAGCAGTAACGGAGGTCCTGGAGGAAATCCAGCAGCTTCTGCCGGAGATTCCGCTGATCTTCACGTTCCGCAGCGCCAAAGAGGGCGGGGAGAAGGAAATCTCCACAGAGTATTACTTCCGGCTCAACAAAGCCGCTGTAGAGAGCGGATACGTTGATATTGTGGATGTGGAATTGTTTAACGGGGAACAGGAGGTCCGCGGGCTGATTGCCACAGCGCATGACAATGCGGTATTCGTGATTATATCGAATCATGATTTCCATGGCACGCCGTCACAGGATGAAATCGTCTCCCGGCTGCGCAGAGCACAGGAGCTTGGCGGAGATCTGCCGAAGATTGCTGTGATGCCGCAGAGTGCGGGGGATGTGCTGACCCTGCTGGCGGCAACAAACGTGATGCAGGAGCAGTATGCGGACCGTCCGATCATTACAATGTCGATGGCCGGAGAGGGTGTAATCAGCCGGCTTGCCGGTGAAATCTTCGGCTCAGCGCTGACCTTCGGGGCAGCGCATAAGCCTTCGGCTCCGGGTCAGGTAGCGGTTGCCGAGCTGCGCAGTGTGCTGGAGCTGCTGCATCGCAGCTTATAATTGCTGCTGCTATTGCCTGTTCATACGCAGTAGAAGAGAATGGGGTGTTTCCGAGCCGCTTAAACGGCCTGGAGCACTCTTTTTTGTTTAATCCGCAGAAAGTGGGCAATAGACGGGAACGAGAGGGATATTGGATTTGGCGGTATCCGGGAAAAATGAGGAAATGAGAGGGATAATTTCCTCTGATTGAGCGAAAGGCGGACAGAATGAGGAAATGAAAGGGATAAATCCCTTTGGTTGAGCGTTAGGCGGGCATGTTGAGGAAGGGGGCAGGGGTCCATAGTTAAGGGGATGTATAGTTCATACTATTAAGAATAAACCGGAGAATTACGAGGAGCGAGGGGACATTGGCCAGAGGCAGAGTTTGAATCTGCGCCTGCCTATGCCCTACAATGGAGGCAGCCGGATTAAGAATAAGCATGCATACACGTGCATGCAGGCAGAAAGGCGGAACGCCAATGACAGAATCTATCCTGGTTGTTGAGGATGAGGTGAGAATAGCCCGTCTGCTGCAGATTGAGCTGGAGTGTGAGGGATACCGTGTATCCATTGCCGGCAGCGGCCATCAGGGACTTGAGCTGTATCAGGAGCAGCAGCCGGATCTGCTGCTGCTGGATGTAATGCTGCCCGGATTCAGCGGAATAGAGCTGCTGCGGCGTATCCGGGCGAATGATGCCGATACTCCTGTGCTGCTGCTTACGGCTAAAAGCTCGGTGGAGGATAAGGTATCGGGGCTGGATTTAGGGGCAAATGACTATATTACCAAGCCTTTTCAAATAGAGGAGCTGCTGGCGCGTGTCCGCGCTGCGCTGCGGCTGGCATCAGGACGTAAGACAGCGGAAACAGACTCCTGGCTGAGAGCGGATGATCTTGAGCTGAACGAAGCTACACGTGAGGTAATGCGGGCGGGCAGAAGGATTGAGCTGACGCCGCGGGAGTTCGATCTGCTGGTGTTCCTGCTGAAGAACAAACGCCAGGTGCTGAACAGGGAGCAGATAATGACAGCCGTCTGGGGATATGACTATTACGGGGATACGAATGTCGTGGATGTCTATATCCGGTATGTCCGCAAAAAGCTTACGCAGGATAATCAGGAAGAACTGATCCATACGGTGCGGGGCATCGGTTATGTGCTGAAGGACTCCCTATGAAGCTGCGGAGCAAAATCTATCTGTACTCCAGTGTGCTGTTTGCCGTACTGCTTGTCATCATGAACCTGTTCATTTACCTGATGTTCAGCCGGTTGTCGACAGATAGCCAGCTGGAGCAGGCTGCTGCCGAGACAGCCAGGGTCGCTGCTGATATGAGAAGGGCGGGAAGCGGGGTAACGGCGCCGGAGCTGCTCCGGGCCTATGTGCCGATTGAAGGGATGCTTCGGCTGCTCGCACCGGACGGGAGCGGTCCTTCGCCTGTCACTTCAGCCTCCGAACAGGAGATCAGCCGGCTGAAGCCGGTCTATCATTCTGAGAAGCACACTGGAATTATACAGGCGGGCGGGCGCTCCTATGCTTTCGTGAGTGCTCCGGTCATCTGGACGGACGGGAACGTCATGAATGTCCAGATGACCAAAAGTCTGGAGAGCACCATGAGTACACTGCGGGTGCTCCGGATTGTGCTTGCCGGAGCCACGCTTGTTGCGCTGCTGCCGCTGCTGCTCTCCAGCCGGTTGCTGTCGGGGCTGATTATGCGCCCCATCGTGCAAATGACAGTTACCATGCGGGAGATCAAAAATAGCGGGAAATTCCGCAGGCTTGCGCTGAAGGAGACCTCCGGGGATGAGCTGGTGGAGATGGGGCGTACGTTCAACGAGATGATTGCCCTCCTGGAGAGCAATCATGTGAAGCAGGAGAAATTCGTCTCCGATGCTTCACATGAACTGCGCACACCGCTGACGGTAATTGAGAGTTATGCCAGCCTGCTGAAGCGGAGAGGGCTGGATCATCCCGAGTTGTTCAATGAATCGGTTGAAGCCATTCATTCTGAAGCTGTACGGATGAAGGAGCTGACCGAACAGTTGCTGCTGCTGGCAAAGCATCATGAGCATTGGGATCTTGAGATGAAGATGATCGATTTGGAAGAGCTGGCCCGAGCTTCGGCCAGGGTATTTCATAATGCATATGGGAGAGAAGTGACCGTCCAGTCCAAGGGCCCGGTTGAAGGCTACAGCGATGAAGCGAAGCTGAGGCAGCTGCTGTTCATCTTCCTGGACAATGCCCGCAAATACAGTGATGAGGCGATAACTGTCAGCCTTGAAGCTTCCGGGCAGGAGCAGGTTATAGTCATTACGGACCGGGGGATCGGGATTCCCCCGGAGGAGCTGCCTAAAATATTCGACCGTTTCTACAGAGTGGATGAGGCAAGAAGCCGTGAGGGCGGAGGTGCAGGCCTGGGGCTGTCGCTTGCGGCAGAGATCGCAGGCGCGATTGGTGCCAAGCTGTCCATGAATAGTGCAATAGGTCTGGGAACCTCGGTGATGATCCGGATTGCCGCTGAGAGCAGGGGAGGACAATGAACAAGCAGCGTGAGAATACGAAACGAGTGAATAATAAACGATCGACCAAGAGCCTCCTGTACAAGGCGGTCATTATTTTGGCTGTGCTCATCGTGCTGGTACTTGCTGCACTGTGGATATCCGGTAATGAATCCGAACAGCTGCTGTCCAGGGAACAGGCGGAGCAGGCCGTGCTGAAGGAATATGCCGGAACGGTAGAGAGTCTGAGGCTGCAGTCCGGGAAATACGTGGCAGAGCTGGAGACTGCGCAGGGATTATATGAGCTGAAGCTGGATGGAGCCACGGGTGATATCCTCTCCATAGTGTTGCTGAAGCGCGCAGCAGAGCCAGCTGTTCAGCCTACACCCGCAGCCTCTCAAGCCCCTGCGGGCGGAGCAACCGCTGCACCGTCACCAGCTCCGTCCCCGTCAGCGCAGCGTGTGGTCTCAGAAGACGAAGCGGTCCGGCTGGCATTGCAGGAAGTGGCGGGGGAACCGGATGATGTGGACACCGGAATCAATGACTCAGGCGCATTTTATCTGGTGGAGATTAAAACTTCAGACGGACGAGAGGCCGTAGTTCAGGTGAACGCCATCTCTGGCAGCATTATGTCAGTAACGTGGGAAGAACCGGATGGAGATAACTCCTGAGCCTTTTTCTAAGACAAGAATATATATGTTCTGGGGCCCCCGCAAAGTACCTGAGTAAACATCGAAGCTATAGCTCCACTTTGTGAGGTTAATTTTCTCATCAAATTCTAATGTTCCTCCCGCTGTCCTCTCATGTTGGGCCGTTATAGTTACTACATGAGCAGCACAGATTGAACTTAGGAGGCGGCAAAGATGAAGAAGAAAGTATGGAGCAGTATAGCGGCAGCAGCATTGATTCTCGGAGGTGCCTACGGCATCGGCGAGGTTAAGGGCGGTACTGCGGCAGCAGCCGCATCGGTGCAGAGTCAGAGCAAAACGCTGATCGGTGTAAGCAAAGCCGAAGAGATTGCTTTGAAGGCGGCACCGGGACAGGTAGAGAGCATTGATCTGGATAAGAAACTCAGCGGTACGTATTACGATGTCGAGATCCGGCAGGCCAAGCAGGAGATGGATGTCCGGGTAGATGCGTACACGGGTAAAGTGATAAGCGTGCGCAAAGAAACAGACGATGACGACGATGATAACTATGAAGTTGCTGCTACAGCACCAAGCGGAACGCTGATTACAGCGGCCAAAGCAGCCGCAGTAGCATCAGCCTCAGTGAAGGGAACGGTAGCTGAAATTGACCTTGACCGGGACAATGGCGGAGCCGTGTATGAGGTGGAGATCAGAAACGGACGGGTCTCGACGGAAGTGGGAGTCGATGCGTATACAGCCAAGATTGTGTACACCGATGTAGACTCCGACGACGATGATGATTGAGCCATACAGCAGTATAAAAAAGAGGCAGCCGTGCAATCCGGCTGTCTCTTTTTTATAAGGGGACCCTCACACTACTGCTTCGCGCCCGTATACACATGTACAGCATCCCGCAGGAACCCGGCCAGTCCGGGACGGCGTTTGTCGTAATAGGCGGTGAAGCGTTCATCATCGACATACATCTGCGCTACCCCAGCGTGAGCTTCCTTGGTGTAGGTATCCCAGTAGAAGCTAAGCCACTGCCGGTGCAGATCAGCTGCCTTCTGCGCAAGCTCACCTGCAGAATCTCCTTCCTCCATCGCCTGCTCCAGCGAAGCGAACATGTCTGCTTCAAGCTGCTGGATGGCAGCATACTGCTCCTCGGTCATGTTCTTCAGCTTGCGGTTCGACTTCTCTACGGCATCTTCGCCGTACTTCTCCCGGATTTCCTGCCCGTACTTCTGCTCGTTATCGTCAATCAGCTTCTGCTTAAAGCCTGCGAATTTCTCATCATTGCTCATTGTAATTCTCCCTTCGGTGTGTGCAAGTGTCTGCTCGACGTTCGCGATCAGCCGGTCCAGCTGCTGTCTCCGCTGAAGCAGCTTGTCATGGTGCTCACGCAGCGCGCGGGCCCCATCGAAGGAAGGTGATGTGACAATGTCCCTGATCCCTTCGAGGCTTAAGCCCAGCTCCCGGTAAAAGAGAATCTGCTGCAGCCGGTCTACTTCGGCCTGGCCGTAGATGCGGTATCCCGAGGAATTGATTCTGGCCGGCTTCAGAATCCCGAATTCATCGTAATACCGCAGTGTCCGTGTACTGATCCCCGCGAGTGCTCCCAGCTTCTGAACAGTGTACTCCATTGTCATTTCAGCCTCCAACTCTGTCTTGGCGTATACAGCATGGACGTGCTCTATCGTCCCCGCCGTGTAAGCTGCTGCTTACAAGAATTACTCTACACCTTCACGTAACGGCAATGTCAAATCCTAATTTTAGGATAACCCGAGGGCTAGCAGGATAACCAGATAACCGGATAATATCTCAAACAGCAAACAGCAAACAGCAAACAGCAAACAGCAAACAGCAAACAGCAAACAGCGGCAGTCTCCGTAGCTGCTGCTAGGAAACTGCCGCTGTCAAGCGGAGCATGAGGGATGTCTATTTCTTGCCGACCTGGGCGGCGAAATACGCCTGCAGTTCTGCGAGCTTCCGGGGGTCGGCCAGAGCATCCTCAGCAGGGAAGTAATGCTCGGCTACAAGCTCCCAGGTGGGAACGATCTTCTGGGAGGTCATGGCTTTGATGGCGATCTTGACGGTCTTGCGTTCTCTGGCGTTGGAGAAGGTGTCGATATAGTGCTGGGAGCGCCCGAAATCCAGCTCGCTGAAGACCGCACGGAAAATATCGGCCGTCATCTTGGCATCATCCAGCGCGCGGTGTGCAGAGCCGGAAGGCTCAAGGCCGAACAGGGCCATAGCGCCTTCAACGCTGATGTCATTGCTTAGGCCGCGGGCGCGGAGTACGCCTTTGAGCAGATCGAAGTAGGTTGCTTCCATCCAGTAGGCGTCATCGATTTTGTGCATCCGCACGTCCTGGATGATCCGTTTCATATCCTCGCCGCCCCAGGTCAGCAGCAGCACGCCGTCCGTGCTCTGGTCAAGCCAGGCTCTGAAGGCGGCTATCACCTTCGGGAACCGGTCGGCGACATCTATATCCTCTTGGGGGATGCCGGTTTTTTTCTTGATGAAGGAATTGAGGGTGGAGAAGTATATGGGTTTGATTAAGGCAGAGAACTCGCCCTTATATTGCAATGAAGCGTCTAGACGGACAGCTCCGATCTCAATGACCTCCATAGGGTGCTCACTGGCAAATTTGCGGCCGTTGAATTCGATGTCCAGAATAATATAATCCACAGGTAATGCCTCCGTTTCAGTGACTGGCGCCGGATTGCCCGTAATTGCGCCGACATTTCTATTTTAACAAAAAAAGTGCTTGTGTGGGGAATTCGGCGGTGAAATGGCAGATTGATGCAGGAACGGCGGCAATCCGGTGTCGAATAGCTCAGTATCAGGTAATGCCGGAGAACAAAGGAGCGGATGTACATGAACAGACAAATCTATTGGATCGGCGGTTCGGCCTGTGCCGGAAAAAGCACGCTCGCGGGGCGCCTCGCGGAGAAATATAATGTGGCGCTCTACGCATGCGATGAGCATTATGAGGATCACCTGCAGAGAATTACAGGGAAGGCGCAGTCCGCAATGTACCGGGTATCGCAGATGTCAATGAATGAAGTGTTCTTCACCAGGGATGTGGCGGAACAACTGGATGTATATACCGGGTGTCTGAGGGAGGACTTCAATTATGTGCTGAGCGATCTTGAGGGTTCGGGCGATGGCCCCATTGTTGTGGAGGGAAATCAGCTGCTCCCGGCGCTGGTGGTGCCTCTTCTGAAGCCGATGGATAAGGCAATCTGGGTGATCCCGGCGGAACCGTTCCAGCGGGAGCAGTACAGCAAGCGGGAATGGATTCAGGGAATCCTGCAGGCTACAGAGAATCCGGAGCTTTCGTTCAACAATTGGATGAAGAGAGATGCGCTGTTCGCTGCGAGGATCAGGAGTGGGGCAGGGGAACGGAAGCTGAAGGTGCTGGAGTCAGATGGCAGCCGGACGCTGGAGCAGAATTTCGCTGAACTGGAGCGCTGGTTCGGATTGCAGGCGGATGGCGGGGCGGAATCGGCGGATGCGGCTGAGTAGGCAAATTAACGGGTTAGATTGTACCCGGGATGAAGTCTGTCCCGAATTTCATCGTGTGAAATCTAGCCGAAGCGCGGCAGAGGGGCCGGAATTGGGTATTAATCTAAGATGGCCTGTTTTCCGGTAAGGCTTGTCTGTAGAAACAGGAGGGATAGATGTGCGGCTGTATGTTACTGTCAAAAGCCTGGGCAAACGCAAACCGGTGCTTGCCCGGCAGGAATTAGTACTGCAAGGGACTCCTGCTACACTGCAGGAGCTGATTACTGAGATCGTAGTCCTGCAGGTGCAGGGACTTGCGGACAAGCAGGGGCGGGGAGAGATCATTCCTTATCTTACAGGCAATGAAATCGAAGAACAGGGAGAGAACGGCAAGGTTGGCTTCGCGACCATTTATAATGATGAACCGCCGGATACCGGTGAAGCGGTTGCTGCTGCACTGCTTGCTTTTGAGGACGGATTATATAAGGTGTTCCTGCAGGAGCGGGAATGTGCCCTAATAGAGGAGCCGCTGCAGATCCAGGACGGGGATGAGCTGGTATTCATCCGGTTCACTATGCTGGCCGGAAGACTATGGTAGGAAGACTAGGTAGAAGGGGGAACAGGAATGGCGGTAAGTAAAACTGAGGATCTGGAAGCACAGTGGTATGCGGAGATGGAGAATAAGGCCAAAGGGCTGGATGAAGAAACATCGGGTCTTGCGTCTGTCGTTATTGGACTCAGCCGTTTGAATTATTATGGCGGCCAGGAGGAGGAGAGCAAGGCGTGCTTGGAACAGCTCAGGACACTGGCCGGCGGCAGGACAGAAGGATTCTATGAACCGCTGCTGACGGCTGTCAGGAAGCTGTTCAGCCCGTATACCGCAGAAGTGATGACCTACATAGTGGAGCATTGTACGGAGTATCCGTACAGCAGGGGATACGTGCGCAGACCGTACCGTACCCGTAATCCTGAGCTGCACAGCGCACAAATTCTGAGCAAACTGAGCTCCCTGATCTTCATGGAGCGGCAGGGTTTCGTCCTTGGAGAGTATCTGCGCAAAAAGGACAACGATACGGATTACAATGTGAGTTACCGCTTCAGGCTGGTCTTAAGCGATGTCATAGCCTATGAGCTGGACCGTGAGGACAGCAGCGGTATGCTGGACGACCTTAAGGAAATGGTCTACGGCGATAATCAGGCAGCGGTGCTGAGCTACGAGGTGATCAAGGGCGTATTCATGAGTCACCGGAAGGAAGCTGTGGTGATGCTGGGCGAGCTGCTGCTGGCTGCCAAGCTGCAGGAGGGACTGCGCCAATCGCTGGTGGAGCGGATGGATGAAGGAACGCTGGATAACAATCTGTACGTGCTGAAGCTGATTCTGGACAATGATTTCATCCGCTACAGCTCTGTCGTGCGCGCGCTGGGCGTGTGGACGGGCATGGGGCTGGAAGCCCAGAATCAGCGTGTGGCCAAGAGCCTGATTGAAGGCGCATACCTGGTTCTGCAGGATGAAGCAGTGCGGGCAGCATGGCTGGAGGATGCGAACGCCCATCATGTCTACCTGAGCCTGTGGGCAACAGCTGTGCATGAGGAAGAGGATCTCTATGGACGGATTGGGGTTCTGATGGCCGGAGGGCAGCTCTATCAGAAGATTGTGGCCCAGTATGTGCTGGCGAACAGCCAGAACAGCGAGCTCCGGCTGGAGAGCGCCCGGCAATCTCTGGAGGAGCAGGACCTGGAGCTGCAATACTGGGTTCTAAGCAACTATAGCTACGGCTACAGCAGGCTGTGGAGACCGGACAAGAACGGGCCCAAGCTGGAGCTGCAGCGTTCACCGCAGCTGGGGGAGAAGGCGGCACGAGAGCGGGATTTCACTGCCCTCAAAGCGATGTTCCTGCGCACTCCCCATCGTGAATTAACCGGGGAATCCAAAGTGCTGGATTTCGTCCAGGTGAACTACACCCCGGAGCTTCCGGTGCGCAAAATGCTGTACCTGACCGCGTATGATATGGACAGCGCCTGGATTGCCGAGCTGATTGCACTCAAGGATGAGTTCTCGCCGGATCTGCGCGGCGAACTGCTGGCCAGCTTCATTAGCGACCCGCTGAATCCGGTGCAGCGTGAATTCGTGTTCGCCAGCCTTGGCGATAAAAGCATGAAGAACCGTGAGCTGGCCCTGGAGCAGGCCAAGGAATGGACACTGGATGCGGAGGAACTGGTGCAGGCCGAGGCGCTGCTGAAGCTGAAGACCGGATCGCTGCGCCAGAACGTGACCCGGCTGCTGCTCAGCCAGCCGGATTCGGCGCTTGAAGGCAGCATCCAGCGGCTGCTGCAGGAGAAAAACAGCCTGCAGCGCCTGGCCGCGCTGGAGATGGTGACGGTGCTCTTCGAGGATGAGCAGCGCAGCAGCCTGTATGAGGCGGTGCGTCCACAGGTGGAGGCGATTGCCGAGCCTGCGGCGAAGGAACGGGAGCTGATCGCGAAGCTTAGCCGCAGGAATGAATATACGGCGGCGAGCGGGTTCGGGCTGTTCAACCCGGGGGAGACGGAAGCATGGCTGACCGGGGGGCCGCAGCCCGGCGAATTCAGCTGGGATAAGGTGTTCTCCCTGCCGCTGGAGGAGATCAGGACCTTCCTGCACGGGCTGGATGAGCAGATTCATGGACAGCGGGACACGGAATATGTCAGCGAATATTATTCCGGCCAGAAGGAGACGCTGTTGGTCGGTGCGGTGCTGCGCACACTGAAATGGACTATGGCTAAGGACAGGGACAAATCGGCTTCTCAACTGGAGGAGTATCCGCTCCATGAGCTCTGGTCCGCCTATCTCCAGCAGAGCGGCTGGAATCCAAAGATGCTGCTGGAGCTGAACTTTTACAACCAGCTTGATGATCTGGATGGAACGATGGAGAGCTATTACCGGTACTACAGAGGCTCTATGGATTATAGGGAGCTGAAAAAACATAAGCTGCTGGAGGGCTGGAGAGCGGAATTCACGGAGCAGGTATATCCGCTGCAGACCATCAGGGATGTAGCAGAGCTGTTTGAAGGGCTGCGGTACGGCAATCAGGTGAAGACTCTGATCAGTGCCTTCTATGCAGACAGTGATAAACAGGATAACTTCAGCCTGGCCGCCGGGGCGCTGAATGCGCTGATGGCAGCGATGCCGGAGGATAAGCTGGAAAGTGAGCCGGCGCTGCTGAATGTGCTGGCCCAGCCATGGCTGAGGATGATGCGGGACCGGGCGGACGGGCCGGAGGATTTCAAGGAGCTGTTCAGATCCTTGTATGTCTTCGACCGGATGAACCCGGAGGATGCTGGCACCAGGCTGGAGCTGTACGATTATCTGAAGGCTTACGAAACGGGATTAATCGGTGAAGGTGAATTGTACAAGGAGCTGCTTACCGGCCATGACAACCGCCATCACATGCGCACCCTAACCGGCCGGAATGTGGAGTGGATTGACGACAGTGAGCGGGTTGCCGGAATCCGCACCGTATTGATTGACCGTCTGCTGGAAATCGATCTGGCCCGCGGGGAGCTGCCGACCGAGGTGACCCCGCTGGTGATGGGGCTGCAGCGGATTCAGGGAATGGAGTATTTCATCCGTATTCTGGCGGGGCTCGACAAGGAGACCTTCATCCGGGGTTATGTATATGGCTACGGCGACAGTATCACGAAGAAGGAATCATTCAGCCATCTGCTTAAGGTCAGCCATCCCCGGGAGGGTGAAGACTCTGCACTCCTGCGGACGCTGTTGAAGGATTCCGGTATCACGGAGAAGCGGCTGCTGGAGGCCGCCATGTATGCGCCGCAGTGGATTGAGATTATCTCCGGCTATCTGGATTGGGAAGGCATCCGCAGTGCCGCCTGGTATTTCCACGCCCATATCAACGAGAGCTTCTCGGCGGAGAAGGAGACGGTGGTGGCGCATTACTCGCCGATTACCCCGCAGGACTTCAATGACGGCGCTTTTGATATGAACTGGTTCCAGTCGGCGTATCAGACGCTTGGACAGAAGCGGTTCGATCTGCTCTACGACTGTGCGAAGTATATCTCTGCGGGTGCGAACCACCGGCGCTCCCAGCTGTTCGCTGATGCCACCCTTGGCAAGCTGAAGCTGGAGGAAATGAAGCAGTCTGTGGAACAAAAGCGTAACAAAGACCATCTGCTCAGCTACAGCCTGATTCCGCTCCGCAAGGACCGGGAGCAGGATATCCGGGAGCGCTATGAGCTGATCCAGCGCTTCCTTACGGAGAGCAAGAAATTCGGCGCACAGCGGCGGGCGAGCGAGGGGCTGGCGGCACGGATTGCCCTTGGCAATCTGGCCCGCAATGCCGGATATGCCGATGTCACCCGGCTGATGTGGGATATCGAAGCCCGCAAGCTGGATGAGCTGAAGCCATACTTCGAGCCGCACGCGCTGGATACCGACACCTTCGCCCAGCTGGTCATTGATGAGCAGGGTCAGAGCGAGCTTGTCATTACCAGCAAAGGCAAGGTGCTGAAATCGGTGCCTGCCCGCCTGAAGAAGGATGCCTATATCGAGGCGCTGAAGGAAACGCGGAGCGAGCTGACGGCCCAGTTCCGCCGGGCGCGCCTGGAGCTGGAGCGCTCGATGGAATCAGGCAGCAGCTTCACGCTGCAGGAGATTACCGGGCTCAGCCGGAATCCTATTCTGGCGCCGCTGCTGCGCGGTCTTGTCCTGAAGAGCGGCAGCGTGCTGGGCTACTTCGCGGCCCTTCCGCCTGCGCTGGAGAATCCTTCCGGAGCGCAAGCTGCTCTTACGGATAAGGATGAGCTATTCATCGCCCATCCGCTTGATCTGTATAACAGCGGGCAGTGGAGCCTGTACCAGAAGGATCTGTTCGACCGGCAGCTCAGCCAGCCGTTCAAGCAGATCTTCCGGGAGCTGTATCTGCCCAATGCGGATGAACTGGCGAATGGCGGCGTATCCCGCCGCTATGCCGGCCATCAGGTGCAGCCGCGCAAGACGGTCGCACTGCTGAGAGAGCGGCAGTGGACGGTCAGCTATGAAGAGGGGCTGCAGAAGGTATTCTATGGCGAGAATCTGATTGCGCGGCTCTACGCCATGGCGGACTGGTTCTCCCCGGCCGATACGGAGGCACCAACGCTGGAGACGGTCGAGTTCTTCGACCGGACTACGTATAAGAACGTTAAGCTGGATGAGGTGCCGCCCCGCCTGTTCTCCGAGGTGATGCGGGATGTGGATCTGGTAGTGAGCGTAGCGCATGTGGGAGGCGTCGATCCGGAGGCCAGCCTGACGACTATAGAGATGCGCCGGGTGATCGTCAGTGAGTCCCTGCGTCTGCTGAAGATCGGCAACGTCCGCGTGGACGGCAGCTATGCGCGGATTACCGGGACGCTGGGCGAATATGTAGTGCATCTGGGCAGCGGAATGAGCTATAAGCAGGCCAGCGGGGCGCTGCATATTATCCCGGTCCATTCGCAGCACCGCGGCCGGCTGTTCCTGCCGTTCCTGGACGAAGATCCGCGCACGGCGGAGATTCTCTCCAAGGTCGTGCTGCTGGCTGAGGATACGAAGATTAAAGACCCTGAGATTCTGGCGCAGCTGAAAGCTTAAGCAGCTGAGTAGGGGGTGAGTCGTGCGGCTGAGCCTATGCTTCAGCCGCAGAGAATCTATAGCAGGTATGCAAAAAGCACCGGCGCTGAAACAGAGCGCCGGTGCTTTTTACTATAGTGTAAATTGAACAATACCAAAAACGTGTATAACTCCGAAGAAGCGGCTAAAGAAGCCGGGAGCACCATTGGCAAGGGTTTGACTGCGGATTTGGCTGTGGCTGTGACTGCGGGTGTAGCCGGATATAGTTGGATATTGTCCACTTGCTTATGAACGGAGGGACACTTGCCGGGCAACAGTTGGATAATCAGCACTTAATACGCTGCAAATAGATCAGAGTAGGGGAAATGCATGAAATTAAATGACGTTTCTCCAACTAATACCTCAGACTCCGTCAAAACACCCAAATTAAGATACGTTTTTCCAATTAAAAATGCTGGGTGGATGCTCCCTGTGGCCACCATTTTATAAAACTGCTAGTTTTAAGGGAAAGTAACAGGGAACGGTGTTAGCCCCCGGAGAAGGCCTATCGCCGTTCCCTGTACATTCGCAGCTTACTGTTTGTTTTTCAGAAACTCGGTCCACTGGGCAGTGATCTCAGCCTCTACCTTCTCGATGCCTGAGGCTTTGAGCTTGGCGATATAGTCGGGAAGCACTTTGTCCGGATCAACCGCTCCGGTCTCCAGGGCAGCTTCAAACTCATTTTTGACCGCGTTGATGTTGGCGGCTTCGGCCTTGATCTTATCCTCGCTGTACTGGAAGCCATTGCTGGCAGGCACGATTGCATTATTGTTCAGCTCGATGGTCTTCTCCCAGGTGTCTGCGGCCTGGCCCGGCTTCAGATAAGCATTGAACTGGTTACCGAACACCCAGTCTCCGTTAGGCGCATAACCGGAATTCTCAATCGGAGCGATGTTCTGCTCGTCGACCTTGGTGTAGTGTGTGCCTTCGATACCGTTACAGATCAGGTTATAGAGATATTGGTCGGTGTTGAGCAGATTGATGAGCATCAGGGCACGTTCAGGATTCTTGGAGTTCTTGTTGATGACCTGAATGGCGCTGGCAATCCCGGTGAAATAGCTGTCAGAGATCGGAGCGTATACGACATCATTGCCGCCGTTAATCGCTTTCTCACCGATCTCTCCGCCCGGCTTCGAGGTGAATTCAATCGCTACAGCCACATTGCCTTTGCTCTTGAGATCATTGATATTCTGCAGCACAGGCGCATCCTGGTTGATGTACCCTGCCTTGTACCAGGCGTTCATCGTCTGGAAATATTCTTTCTTGTTCTCCAGCTGTGTAATCTTGGAGATGAACTTCATCTCCGGGTCGTCTTTCTTATAGAATACGGAAGAGCCGTCGGCGCCGACTTCAGTGCGGTCAATGTAGATGCCGTTGGAATTCTGGGCGAGACCGAGCGGTATGATTCCTTTTTCATTGTCCTTCAGTGTCTTGAGGAATGGCTCGATGTCTTTGTAGGATTGAATGGACGCGAGATCCAGATTGTATTTGTCGGCAAAACGTTTCTGGATCACCAGACTCTTCTGCTTGGCTGCGATCTGATAGATCGGGAAGCCGTAGACTTTGCCGTCGGCGGCTTTCATGTCCGGCCAGAATTTGTCGGGA
This sequence comes from Paenibacillus phytohabitans, assembly GCF_013141775.1. Lineage (GTDB taxonomy): Bacteria > Bacillota > Bacilli > Paenibacillales > Paenibacillaceae > Paenibacillus_AQ > Paenibacillus_AQ phytohabitans. The sequence continues at coordinate 305,952 of NZ_WHOB01000093.1, read as the reverse complement.
ATATTGGCACGGGCTTCGGGTGCATAGCTGCTGATCATTTCATCTGTAATTTCCAGATAAGCGCCCCGGTCAATATAAGGCTGATAATTGCCGAGCCAGCCCTTGGAGCTGAAGGCAATGTCGAAGTCTTCCTGAGCGGCCAGCATGGCATTCAGCTTCGGCTCATATTCGTCAAAGGTCAGCGGTTTGAGCTCGACGGTGGCGTTGATTTTGTCCTTGATGTATTTATTAATCTCATCGTTCACCAGCTGCTGGTCTTTGCCCGGGTCAGCGGCTACCGGATAAATGAAGGTCAGCTTAACCTCAGGCAGCTCGGTGGCGGCAGGTGTGGCGGCGGGATCGGTGCCGTTTGTGGCAGCCGGCTCGGTTGTGGCGTTGCCTGCGGGGGCTGCGCCGTTGTTTCCATTATTATTGCTGTTGCCGCAAGCCGCGAGAACCGACATACAGAGCAGGAGTACACACAGCAGCACAGCGGTGGATTTCGTGTGTTTGATCATTCATGAACCCTCCATTATTTTGGAATAGAAGCTATTCTTTCAGGGAGCCTACCGTGATGCCTTTGACAAAGTACTTCTGGAAAAAAGGGAAGATCAGCAGCATCGGACCGCTGGCCACAATAGCCATCGCCATCCGCACTGACAAGGTCGGGAAGCTCGCATACTTCAGCTTATCCGAGACCTCCGCCATCGGCGAGTTGGCCAGGAAGTCGGCCTGGGACAGGATGCGCACGAGCAATAGCTGCAATGGGATGAACTTATCATTATCGATGAAGAGCAGCGCATTGAACCATTCATTCCAGTAGCCGAAGGAAATCAGCAGTCCGAGCGTAGCCAGGGCGGGCGTGGACAGCGGCAGGATAATCTGGAAGAAAATCCGGAACTCCCGGGCGCCGTCAACCTTCGCCGACTCGATGATTTCCTTGGAGATTTTGTCCAGAAAGCCTTTCATAATCATAATGTTGAAGGGGCTCAGCAGACCGGGAATGATCAGCGCAGCCAGTGTGTTCTTCAGATGCAGATACTGGGTCATCAGGATGTAGAACGGAATCAGTCCGCCGTTGAACAGCATGGTGAAGAAGACGAAGAAGGTCAGCTGGCGGTTGTAGCGGAAATCTCTGCGGCTGAGCGGATAAGCCATCATGGCCGTCAGCAGGAGCGAGAGCACGGTGCCGATTACAGTAATCAGTATCGTTACCCCGTAACCGCGCAGCAGGGTAGTGGGCTTCTCAAACACAATCCGGTAAGCCTCGAAGCTCCACGCCTTGGGCAGAAGGTTATATCCGAACTGGCTCAGCGCATCCTCCGATGTCAGCGAGATGGAGATGACGAGCAGGAACGGAAGAGCGATCATCAGGCAGACTATGATGAAAAATACATTGATGCCGAAGTTAGACGGTGCGGATTTGGCTGTGTTCATGTTCATGTGTGTGCTCCTCCTGTTCAGAAAAGTGCGCTGTCATCGTCGATTTTGCGGACGACATAGTTGGCAGTGACGACTGTGATCAGTCCGACTACCGATTGCAGGAAGCCGACAGCTGCCGCGGAGTTGATATCCCCCAGCTTGGTCAGTGCCCGGTAGACGTACGTATCAATAATGTCGGTGGTCGGGAAGTTCGGCCCTACGTTGTTCGGCAGGAAATAGTGCAGGCCGAAATCGCCGCGGATAATATTGCCGAGCCCCAGGATGAACAGAATAATGATCAGCGGCCTGATCAGGGGCAGCGTAATTCTGCGCATCATCTGTACACGGGTTGCCCCGTCCAGCGTGGCAGCTTCATAGTAATCCGGGTTAATGCCGGTCATGCCTGCATAATAGATCAGGGTAGAGAAGCCGATGCCTTTCCAGAGTGAGACCAGCGGGAGAATGAAGATCCAGGGGGTCGTCTCCAGATACCAGTTATGCGGGTCGATGCCCACATAGCCGAGCAGCGTATTGAGATATCCGTTCTGGAAGTCGAAGAAAGCGTTACCAATATAACCGACGATAACCATGGAGATGAAAAAAGGCAGGAACATCGTCGTCTGGTAGACCTTGACCAGCCGGCCTGACAGCTCATTCAGCAGCAGTGCGAGCAGCAGGGCGGAGACCGTCCCCAGGATAATATAAGAAAAATTGTACAGCAGCGTATTGCGGATAATGCGGAAGGCGTCCTGCGCCTTGAAGAGGAATTCGAAATTCTGCAATCCTACCCATTTACTTCCGAAGATTCCCTCGTCATATCTGAAAAACTTGAATGCCAGAATCAGACCCACCATTGGAAAGTACGCGATCACCAGCTTGAATAGTATTCCGGGCAAGGCGAGCAGCAGCAGTTCGCGGTTCTTGCGCAGATGCCTGAATTCGCTTCTCACCCATCGTAGAACAGCGGGCTGCCTGCGGCCTGTGTTCCCCGGAAGTGTGCTTAGTTCGGCCGGCTCAGGCTTTCCCATCTTCATCTCCTCCTCCGTTCTGTTATGAATCCATCATGCCATGGAGGGGAGGAGGGAGGATACAATGTCATGTTCGAAAAGCTGTGCAGCGGGAGTATACAATATGAGAATTCCTGTGTATTCTTGGAATCGGCACGTTCAGGACAGTGATTTCTTAAGCCGGTAATCCTTCGGAGTGGTGCCGAACCGGGTCTTGAACAGCCGGAAAAAGTAACTCTGATTGGCATAGCCGCATTTATCCATAATCTCTGAAATCGTATAATCGCTCTGCAGCAGCAGCTCTTGTGCATGCCGCAGCCGGATATCGTTGATATATTCGGTAATGGATACGCCGCAGCTGTCCTTGAAGAGCTTGCCGAGATAGGCGGAGGTCAGCTTGACGTTCGCCGCAATGGACTGCTGGCTCAGATTAAGGTCGTTGAACTTCTGTTCAATGACCTCTTTGACAGTGCCGATAATCAGCTCATTACGTTCAGGACTGGCCGGCCGCTGGCCTTCACAGATGGTGGCACACAGCGACAGAAGAGCTACGTAAATCTCCTCCAGCGTCTCATGCGCCTGGGGAATCCGGTGAATCTGATCGATGTCGAGGGGCAGGGAGCCTACCCGGTTGCCGGCAATTTCCGCCGCTGTATTCTGCACCACCCAAGCCAGGTCGGCAACGACACGCCGCATCTCTTCATACTGGAATGTGGCGAGGAGCGAGAAGGCTTTCTCCAGTTCGCTGCCTGCGGCCGTGAGCTGGCCTTTCTTCAGCGCCTCCGACAGCTTGCGTTCAATATCCGGCGGCAGGGTCTTGCGTTTATTTCCGAGATTCTCCCGGACATCCTCCGGCAGGATGATCGATTTGTATCCCGAAGCAAAGGTATACAGAGATAATTGATAGGCCTGGTAGTAAGCAGCGGAGAGCTGCGGAAGCTGGGAGATTACGCTGCTGATTCCTCCGGACAACGACAGGCCGTAATACTGGCCGATCGTATCCTGAATCTCCCGGATGAGCGGCTTCGTCCCGGCAAAATCAGATGTGGTGCCGGAAGCCGCCGATACAATCAGCACGATATGGTCGCCCTGAAGATCTACAGCTTCGCAGGGGTAAGCACGCGACATAATCTCCTGGGCGATGTTGACCAGAGCGAAGCTGTGCAGCTTCTTGGAAGAAGGCGGCGTCGCCAGGTCATAAGCGGCATAACGTTCGATGCGCAGCACACATACGAGCAGGGATTCCCGGGCGGAGATATGCAGCCCGTGCTTCTCAATCAGCAGCTGCATGTCATTATGGGAGAAGATCCGGCTGTCCGTCAGGAACTTGCGGATGTAATATTTGTTCACGATCTGCTCGGAGCTGATCTCCTGCAGCTTCTCCTGCATGCGCTGATAATGCCCGCTCATGAGATCCAGCTCGTTACCGTATGGTTCATCCGCCTGCTTCGGATCTGCGGACAGCGGTCGCATCCGCCGCAGCATATTCTCAATCGGGTCATAGAGCTTGTAGGAGAGCCAGACGGATACGGCAATCGACAGCAGCAGGAAGCCGCCGGTAATCAGCAGCGATTTCGTGCGGGCATCGGTCACATCCTTCATGACGGAGGCATACGGCTGGACATACAGGATCATCCAGTCGCCGATGCCTTCCATATAGGTGATAATGCTTTTGCTGTTGCCGGTATTGCCGGTGACTGAACCGGAGCCTGCGCCGGTCATGGCCTTATCCTGCCGGATCAGTTCGGTAATACCGTCCAGGTCCGGTTGATTACTCTGCGCGAGGTTCTCGCCGGACAGCAGCTGTCCGCCGGAAGTCTGGATATAGATTTGGCCTTGGGCTCTTGTGCCCGCATCATTCAGTTTGGCGAGACTGTCGAAGACCCAGCCGGATTTAATATAGAGGATAAGTGCAGACCGGTCGCCGGTAAAGGGGATGTAGGCATCGGTTACGATGAAGGCGAAGGCATCAATTCCGCCGTCTGTCCGCTCCAGGCTCACCGGGATTAGCCGTGAGGTCGGATGCGGCTGCGCCGGATGCAGCAGCCACTCTGTCATCCGTTCTTTGGTGACACCGCCGTCGACCAGGAAATTGCTGGTCGAGCCGTACAGCTCGTTGCTTGAAGCGTTGTAGACGGCAATGGAGTGCAGAAACGATGAGCTTTTCATCAGATTGGCCATTTCACGGTAGCCGCGGATATAGTCCATTTGAGGCAGGGGTTTCGAGAACAGCAGCGGGATCAGCAGATTATCGTTATAAGCGAAGGTGGAGAGGTGGGTAATGATTTCATTCATGGAAGACAGATTATATTGCGTCTGCGTCAGCACCTTAAGGTTGGAATTCTCCTGCACATTCTTGATCGAACGTTCCAGCACGTAGGTATTTACAACGGCTAAGCCGGTCAGAATCAGGGCCATGGCAAGCATGATGGAGAACATGACGGATTGGAAGTATTTTTTCGATTTATAAAATGAGAACGGTTTCATAAATCCAGCCCCTTCGGCGCAGACATAGTTGTGAGAGTAGGTATGATATAGTTTTAAACAAATTTGCCTAGAGGTGCAAGGCTTTTGTCAGACGGCTGGATGATATTCTGTAAAAAGAAAGCTTTTGGCGTTTTATACAGTGTGTAAAACATGCTTTTTGATAAAATGAACAGTTTCTCCCCCTGTAGAAGGTATGGCAAGATAAGGAGGAGATGTCCCGGCTCACGTTCAGTCTGCCCCGCCGGAAGCATCGGATCATGCGGGAAGCCGGAAATCATGCATTAGCCGATTCAGAAATGACAGGGAGGGATTTATGAAGATGACAAGCAAGCTGAAACACGCCTCAAAACTGAAAGTGCGGATACTCTGTATTCTTGGTGCTGTATCGCTTCTCCTGCCAGCCGTGCCGGCAACTCCGGCGTTTGCCGCAACATTAAATGTAACCGCTTACGGTGCGAACGGCGGGGATACCGCAGACGACAAGGCGGCGTTCCAAAGTGCTGTAGATGCAGCGGTCAGCGGAGACACTGTGCTCATTCCGGCGGGAACCTACTATCTGTCAGGAACCGTCAACAGCAAATCCGGCGTCAAAATTGCCGGGGCCAGCCGGGATTCGGTAATTATCAAGTTCACTCCCGGCGCCACGGCCGCAACCTTCTTCTACCTGCATAATGCGCTGAATGCTGAAGTATCGGACATGACCCTCGATGGAGGCAACAACACCGCAGCCCAGTCTGCCGTTACTTCCGAAGACAGCGACGGCAACAAGATGCGTAATTTGCGGGTCAAGGATTTCGTCGCATCGAGCGGCTTCGGACCTTTTGCGCTATATGCTGTAAGATCGACCCATATTGAGATTTCGGGCAATACAATCACCAACACCGGCGTGAATTCCGACTGGGGAGGCGGGGTACGGGCCGGCTGGGGCTCCAGCTATGCGCTGATTGAGAATAATACGATTGCGGATACGGGCCGGGGCGGGATTTTTGTGAATGATGACAGTCCTTACGCTATCGTCCGCGGCAACACCATCACCGGCACCGGTAAAAAAATGGAGGGCCTTGGCATCGAGCTGCACACCAACGTCGACTATTCGCTGATTGAGAACAACAACGTCGATCACTGGATCAGCGCCGTCCGCTCGAAGTATATTGCGGTGCGCAACAATGTAGTTAAGGCAACGGACGGCTCTGTCGGCCACATGGGACTGGAGGTCATGGTTGACCATGGTGTCACCTCAGGCAATCTCGTAGACGGGGGACAGCAGGTGGGCATGCAGCAGTCGCCAGGTACGGGCTATCAGCTGTGGAACTACAATACGGTGCAGAACATCGTGATGTGGGGCATGCAGCTGCAGGGTGCCGGTACCGGACAAACCGAGCAGTATCAGTACTTTTATAAGAATATCTGGAAAAATGGACCGGCCGGCAACCCCGCCGCCGCTTATCCGGGGTATGACGGCAATGCCGTGCGGATTCACGGGGATACGCGGAACATTACTTTTGACAGCAACCAGATTCTGAATAACGGCCGGAAAGCTATTGAGATTACGACAGCTTCCGGGGTGGACCGGATCAGCTTTGTTAATAACACCATTACTGGAAACAGTGGACCATCCATTGACCAGTATCCGTCAGCGGCTGCTGATCTGGAGTGGAGCGGCAATACCGTCAGCGGCAACGGTACGAATACGCAGCTTACCAGCCGAGGCTTCAATGATCCGAAGCCGGTGGCCAATTTCACCGCACCGCTGACCGTTCAGTTGGGGCAACCCGTCACCTTCACCAATACGTCCACAGACAACGGCAGTATTGTGGAGAATCTGTGGGATCTGGGTGAAGGCATTCCGGTTACCACGGTGAGTCCAACCTATACGTACCAGAAGGCAGGCACCTATAAGGTCATACTTGGTGTCTGGGATAATGGCGGCCGGGCCAGTGTGAAGGAGCAGACAGTGACCGTATACGCTGGTCCGCCGGATACTACGGCTCCTACCGCACCGGGCAGCTTAAGCACGCCTTCCAAAACAGATACCACAGTCAATCTGACCTGGTCGGCATCCACCGACAATGTGGGGGTATACGGCTATACGATCTATAAAAATGGTGTAAGCACGGGAACTACAGTAGGTGCAGGTGCAACCTCTTATACTGTAACCGGGCTTACAGCGAATACAGCCTACAGCTTCACGGTGAAGGCCAGTGATGCGGCGGGCAATCTGTCGGCGGCAAGCAATGCGCTGAGTGTAACGACGAATGGTCCGGATACGGTGGCACCGGGTGCTCCGGCGAATCTCGCTTCACCGGCCAAGACGGACACCAGTGTTAGTCTTACCTGGAGCGGCTCCACCGACAATATTGGAGTCACAGGCTACAATGTCTATAAGGGAGGCGTACTGGCCGGGTCCACCACAGGCGCGCTCAGCTTTGAAGTGACGGGTCTTGCGGCAAGCACCGCCTACAGCTTCACCGTCAAGGCGAAGGATGCAGCGGGCAACCTGTCGGCTGCGAGCAACACACTGAGCGTAACGACGCTGGTATCCTCGGCTAACTGGGTTCCTTGTGCCGGTGAGAACAATCCTTGTAACTTCACAGGCACCAAGCAGGTGCGCTTCGGGGCGAACAACAGCTACGCCTACGGCACCTACACCAATACGGTCATGTGCTCGACGAATGCCTTCGGCACCGATCCGGCCGTGGGTTTCTACAAGACCTGTGATGTGAACCAGGGTGGAGGCAGCAACCCGACACCGACGCCGACACCGACGCCGACACCGACGCCGACACCAACACCGACGCCAACGCCGACACCAACACCGACGCCAACGCCGACACCAACACCGACACCGACGGTAACGCCAACTGTAGCACCGACACCAACGGCGACAGCGACGGCAACGCCAACGGTAGCACCGACACCAACATCAACGCCAACAGTAACACCAACTCCGACGCCGGGTGGTTTGACTCAGGTCGGGACGATTACCCGTGAATACTGGATCAATGTTACGGGAGGCTCAGTTTCAGCCATCCCGGTAGGGACGACACCAACCGGGGTTACGGCCTTGACGAGTTTTACAAGTCCGTCGAACTGGGCCAACAGCTACGGGGAACGCGTAAGAGGATATATTGTGCCGACGGTTACAGGTGTTTATCAGTTTGCCATTGCCGGAGATAATGACTGTGAGCTCTGGCTCAGCACGACTAACAGTGCGGCCAATAAGGTCCTGATCGCCAACGTAGCCGGCTGGACGCCAGCGGGAAATTGGACCTACCAGCCTTCGCAGAAGTCCGGCCAGATTACATTGACCGCAGGACAGCGCTATTACGTAGAGGCGCTGCACAAGGAAGATCAGGGCGATGACTCCCTGTCCGTAGCCTGGACCGTTCCGGGTGGCGGATCAATGTTCACGGTCATTGACGGGGCGCATCTGGCTCCAATTCAGTAAGGTAAGCAGGATACAGTTATAACTTACGGAGGCTTTCGCAGGGCTAAAGGCGGCCCCGCGAAAGCCTCTTTGCTGCGGAAATGAACAGTAAATCTTATAAAGTACAGTATGAATGCGGGCAATTGCCATATTGAACAGTAGATTTTGTAATGTGATAGCCTGCATGCTGGAGACAGGAGCTGGTGGCGCAGAAAGCTGTGAAGAAGGTTGTGAAGAAGGCAGTAATCGGCGTGAATCAGGATGAGAAGGGATGAGGGGAAATGGGGGAAACAGGCGTGTCAGAAGAACGGGAAACGGATTGTGAACTGCAGCTTTATATCCACCCGGATATAGGGAATGATTCCGGCAGCGGAAGCCGGGAAGAACCGTACCGCACAATTCCCGCCGCGCAGAGTGCGGTGCGCGCTGCCCTAGCCGGAGGGCACACGGGGCAGATAACAGTCTTCCTCGGGGGCGGTATCTACGAGCTTGGCGAGCCGCTGCGCTTCGGGTGCGGGGATGCAGCGGGTACCCGATGCCGTGTACTCTACCGTAATGCTGAGGGAGAGAAGCCGGTACTCGCGGGAGGCGCCGTGCTCTCCGGCTGGGAACTGTGGCAAGACGGCATCTGGCGTACAACGCTGCCGCAGGGAACCCGGTTCCAGACGCTATATGCAGGCGGGGAACGGGTAGCGAAAGCCCGCCTCCCGGCGGCGGGTTATTACGAATCCGCCGCCTCGGTTGAGGGAAGAGAGCATGACGGAATCATTGCCCGGAAAGGGGATGTGCCGGAGCAGCTGGATACGGCGGGACTGCAGATGTTTGTGTGGCCGGGAGAAGGCGAGTGGAACTGGGCCTCCGAGACGATTCCGGTGCGGCGGATCGATCACTCTTCCGGCTGGATTGAGCTTGCGCGGCCCACCATCTGGGGAATAGGTGCAGGCTCACGCTTTTTCCTGCAGGGCTCGCTGTCGTTCCTGCGTGAACCCGGCCAATTTCATCTGGATGAGGCAGAGGCTATGCTGTATTACCGGCCTAAGCGCGGCACTCCGCTGGAGGAGCAGGTTATCGCCCCGTCTGTCCTGCGGCTGCTTGAAATTCAAGGGGAAGATGATTCCCGGCGGGTATCCGGTCTGGCCTTCCAGGGTCTGACCCTGGCCTGCACTGATTTCTATGAAGACTATAAGATGATGCGCAATGAACCGGGAATGGATAATGTTGAACCGGATGAACAACGTAACGGAGTGATCTATATCCGCAATGCGGAGGAGATTGAAATCTCGGATTGCCATATCCGTGAATCCGGCGCCTGCGGCATCTTCCTTGACCGCAGCGCCGAGCGGATTGTGCTGGACGGAAACATTATACAGACCGTTGGACACACGGCCATTTACGCCTCAGGTTATGCCCCGGGGGAAGGTTGCTTCCGTGAAGTGGAGGATGCCAATCAGAATAAAGGACACCGGATCACGAACAACCGGATTAGCCATGGCGGAGAGCTTGTCGGCCATGGAAGCGGAATTGTCCTGTATCAGTGCGGGGACTGCGAGGTCGCGCATAACCGCATCTCACATATGCCCCGCTACGGGATATCGCTCAAAGGACAACGTCATCAGCAGTTGCCGGAATCTCTATGGGGTGTAGCCGTGACGCGGGAGAACCACCATGATTTCCTCTTTACCCGGGCCAACCGGATCAGCTATAACGATATCTCGGAGGTGATGACCGGCAGCCAGGACGGGGGGCTGATCGAATCCTGGGGAATCGGCCGCCGGAATGTCATCCATGGCAACCGGCTGCATCACAGCGGTATCCATTTCTCCTTCGGCTTCGGCATTTATCTGGATGATGCCTCCGATGATGTGACTGTGTCGCATAACGTGCTTGACCATCTCTACAGCACCGGGGAGGGGAAGCTGTGGATGACGATTTTCTCCAAAGGCGTCGGCAATGTCATCCGCAACAATCTGATGGCGGATAATCCCCAGGCGGTCAACGCTATAGGCTCGCAGGAGATGGTAGGGGAAGCGAACCGGGATATTACGGTCGAAGGAAATATCATCTCTAATTCAGGTCATCTGTACTGCTTCGTCAACTGGAGTCCGAAGCGGTTCCGGGCTGCTGACCGCAACCTGTTCTGGCGCGGTGGAGTCGTTCCCCGGATCACCGGCGAGCTTCCGGCAGAGTCTGTCGGCCCCAATAGTGTATGGGGCGAAGAATACACATGGGAAGCCTGGCGTGCTGTACTGGACGGCAAATATGATGCCGGTACCGTCTTGGCCGATCCCGCTTTCGTTGATGGTCCGGCAGGGGACTACCGGCTGCTGCCTTCTTCGCCGGCTTATGCCTTAGGCTGGGAGGATATCGATTTCTCGCAGTTTGGCCCGCGTGACAGAGCTTCAGAAGCAGGGTTGGCGGAGAGAGAAGAGAGGGGGGCGGCAGATGCAGATGCAGAAGAAGCTTGAGCTGCTGCTTGAAGAAGCCGGAGCGAAGCTGGCTTTCGCTTCGCACACCTTCGAGGAGGCCGAGCCGCTTAAGGAATATCACACTGGCTGGGCGGCAGATGCAGGAAATGCAGGAGAAGCAGGAGAAGCAGGAGAAGCAGGAGAAGCAGGGCAGCCCCTTCTGCCTGCCGGAGAAGCAGCGGCTTGGGAGATTACGCTAACCTGCGCCGGGATAGGCGGCAGCAGTGATGGAGCCAGGCTTGAAGTGAACTGGCTCCACCGGGGACAGTCCAGGCAAACGGCAGCGGAGGTCCGCTTTGAATTTGCTGCCTGGGACCGCTCCAATTATGTGCTTGTTCCCGGCGCTGTATATAACGGCAACCGCTTCGATGTGCGCAGCTTCAGCTATCCGCCCTGCTGGAGCAAGCTGCCGGAGCGCGGCCCGGATACTCCGGCGCTGATTACAGACGTGCCGCGGCTGTCCGTAGGGCCCGGCCCTTCGGCATTCCACCTGCTGGCCGGGGACGCGGCTACACCGGCGGTGGGGGTATATGATCCGGTCCGCAGACAGGGAATCCTGATTCTAACCTGCCAACGGACCGGCTGCGGGGAGACCTCGATTCATGTGCAGGAAGCGGAGGACAGAGGCTCTGCTGTTATATCCTTCCGTGCTCCGGGCGTACGGCCGCGGATCAAATACGACATGTGTACCACCGGGGCCCCTTCCCCGGACAGAGGGGCGGACTTCGGGGAAGGCGATAAGCTCAGTCTGAGCTTTGAGGTATACAGCTTCCCGTGCGGCAGTGTGGACGGGTTGTTCGCCAGATTCGCCGGGGTGCGCAAGTCGCTGGCAGGAAATCCGGTGCTGTCCTCCAGCCTGCCGTTCTCGGCGGCATGGGCCATTCAGGAGCAGAAATATAACGAACTGAATTGGAAGGAGCCGTACGGCTATTACGCCGTAGGCACCGTGGATATGAAGCATCAGGACTGGCAGCTGGGCTGGGTCGGCGGCGGCATGTCCAGCTATGCGCTGCTGCTTGCGGGTGGCGAAGAATCGGTCCGCAGAGCCCGCCGGACCCTTGATTTCATCTTCAGCGGACAGACGGAGGCCGGATTCTTCCCCGGTGTATTCTATAACGGCCGCTACTACGGCGATGAGTTCAATGAAGATCCGCAGCGCGATCATCCGGAGCAATGGCATATTGTGCGCAAGAGTGCGGATGCGTTGTACTTTCTGGGGAAGCAGCTCATGGCAATGAACATGCTGCACCCGAATGAACCTCTGCCGGAGCGCTGGCTTGAGGGCACGCGGCGGCTTGCCGATGGCTTCCTCCGCTTATGGGGCCGGTATGGCCAGTTCGGCCAATGGATACAGGCCGAAACCGGAGAGCTGCTGGTCGGCGGCTCTGCCGGAGGTGCGATGGCGGTTGCCGGACTGGCGCTGTTCGGCCAACACCTGAAAGAAGAGGTGTATCTGGCAGCGGCGCGGGCAGCCGGGGATTATTATTACCGCCAGTATACCCGGGAGGGTGTAACCACGGGCGGGCCCGGAGAGATTCTGCAGTGTCCGGACAGCGAGTCGGCCTTCGCCCTGCTGGAAGCGTTCATCGTCCTCCACGAAACGACAGGGGAGGAGAAGTGGCTGCAGCGGGCAGAGGAAGCGGCCCGGCAGGCAATCTCGTGGTGTGTGTCGTATAATTTTGTTTTTCCGCAAGAATCGACCTTCGGGCGGCTGGGGATTGAAACGGCAGGCTCGGTCATTGCCAATGTGCAGAATAAGCACAGCGCTCCGGGCATCTGCACCCTGTCTGGCGATTCGCTGCTGAAGCTGTTCCGGGCCACCGGCAACCCGCTGTATATGGAGCAGCTCAGGGATACTGCGCATCAGCTTCCGCAATATCTCTCCCGCCAGGACAGACCTGTCATGGGCTGGGACGGGAAGGAGCTGCTGCCCGGTTATATGAGCGAAAGGGTGAATATGAGCGACTGGGAGGGCACGGAGCTGATCGGGGAAGTGCTGCCGCTCTCCTGCTGGTGTGAGGTCTCGAATATGCTGACCTATGCCGAGGTTCCGGGAATTTATGTGCAGCCCGACACAGGGCTGCTGTGGGTATTCGATCATGTGGAATGCTCGCTGCAGGAGGAGAACGGGAAGCAGGTCCTTACCGTTGCCAACAACACAGCTTATCCGGCTGAGGTGTCCATATTCGCCGAGCTGTCTACCGCAGCGGCAGTCGCGCTGGGGCAATGTACAGCTGCGGATTGGCCGCGCATCAGCGTAGAACCCGGCGCTGTGCGCAGGGTTCCGCTGGCTTTTCACTGAAACCAAATCGCAGTCTGAGATCGGAGAGCAATTCGCACATTGTACAGTAGATTGCCCCATCCGCTATATGTCATGCTGGTTACAGGCGGCATAATGCATCTTAGTAGAGGGGGGACTGCCGATGTGGCAAGCTTACAGGTCCAAGAAGTACCTGCTGCGCATTATAGGCTCTGTAACACTGCTGATGGTGGCTGTGCTCGCCGGTTCTTCGCTGCTCCTGCAGTATAATGCGGAACGCAGCGCAATTCGGATGCAGCAGGAGGTCAGCCGCAAGGCTATGAAGCAGATTCAAATCAACCTGTCCTATATGTCAGGAGTAATGAATAATCTGGCTGTCTCCCTGTACATGGACCCTAATATTGTACCGCTGCTGAATTTGCGTGATCCTGACGAAATGCTGGTGATCCGTTCGATGAATTCGCTGAAGCAGGCCTACCTCTCCTCTTCGTTCCTGCATTCGATCCTTGTCTATAACGGTTATGACGACCGGACCTATACCGTAGGGGAGCTCAGTCTGAACAAACCGGATGCCCCGATGAGCGGGGAGATTGCCCTGCTGGTGAAGAATAAGCAGAAGCTTCCCCGGATGAAGCTGATTCCGATGAATTTCAGCGGAGCAGACCAGCCCGTTGATTTCTTTTCGCTGGTGATGTATCAGAATTTCACGGACACCGGCACCAGTAAGGAGAGTGCACTTGTCGTCAATATCAAGCCCGAATGGCTCTATGAGAATCTGCGCTCGTTCAATGACTTCGCTATCCCTGAGCAATCGGGCGTCTATCTGCTGGATGAGGCAGGCAAGCTGCTGCTCTCAGGTAACCCGGAGTTGCTGCCTAGTCAGGGGGAGCTGATCCGGGCGCTGGGCGGGCATACGCCGGGGGATGCCGAAGCATTCGGCACCTTGTCCGGCAGGTTCGGCGGCAGCACCAGACTGCTGGTCAACTATCTGAATATGCAGGGGACGAACTGGAAGGTCGTCAGTGTGCAGCCGTATGAAATTATCCTTCAGCCTATACGGGAGCTGCGCGGCACCTTTCTGTCCGTCATTATTGCCGTTCTGCTGCTGGCTGTGGTTCTGGCTACCCTTGTAGCGCACAAGCTCTATAAGCCTATTGGACGTCTGATAGGCCAGCTGGGGATGCAGCCGGGAGGGAAAGCGGCGGCTGGTAAGGCCACGGGGCAGAATATGGAGAAGGGTACGGAGAAGGGGAAGGAGAAAGATAAAGAAAAAGATAAAGAAAAAGATAAAGAAAAAGATAAGGATGAATTATCGGCAGTGGCCAGCCTGTTCAGTACGATGGCCCAGCAGCTGCGAAGCGTCTCAGACGAGCAGGGCAAACAGCGGCATATTATTACAAGCTATTACCTCCGAACCCTTCTCTCCGGTGGCAAGGCGTTGTCCGCGAAGGAATTCGAGGATAATATCAGGCAGAACGGCCTGCAAATCAACCGCAGCGGCCCTTACAGGGTAGTCCTGATTCAGGTGGACGGATATTCCGGGTTCATCAGCAGGACCAGCCATAATGAACGCAGCCTGTATTATTTTGCTATCCGCAATATTGCAGAGGAGATCCTGCGTCCGGGACATTATCTCTGCGAGCTGGCAGATATGCGCAGCAGTCATCTGGCCCTGCTGATCAGCCGGGCAGAAGGCAGCAATAGTGAAACCGAAGATGAGGAAGCGCTGCATGAGCTATTCCGTAACATCCAGCAGGTGGTCAGCAGCTATTACCAGCTGTCACTGACCCTGACGGCCAGTGAATCCTGCGGCAGCCATGAACAGATTCCGGACCGTTATGCGGCGGCTGTTCAATATTCGATGTATAAGCTGGTATACGGCCGGCAAAGCATCATTACGAAGGAGCGAGTGGACGGCAATCTCCGGCAGCAGGAGTATAGCTTCCCGGCGGAGCTGGAGAAGAGGCTGGGTGAGAGTATCCGTACCGGTCATCTGCCTGCCATGGAGCAGGCCATCGGGCATATGCTGGCTCCGCTGGGGCATTGCCATTATGATGCCATTGTTCACAGCCTGCTGCATATCACGGGCATTATCAAAACCTCCGTTAAGGAGATTAACCATAACCGTGTTATTCCGCTGAATGTGGAGCTGAGCACGCTCAGCCGTCAGGTGCTGGAGCAGGAGACGCTGCAGGAGACCGCTGAATTATTCCGCAGGGTATGCCGGGATATTCATGATCAGCTGGACCAGACGGGCAGCGGTAAGAATGCGGCTCTGATGGACGCGATTAAGGAAATCATCGAGATGAATTATAAAGAGCCGAACCTCAGTCTGCAGGGGATTGCCTCGATGCTGCATATGACTCCTGCCTACGTCGGCAGAATGTTCAAGCAGAGCGAAGAGGTATCGGTGAGCGAGTATCTGAACGATATCCGCCTTCAGCATGCCCAGACTTATCTGGAGACGAAGAATATCAGCATCAAGCAGATTATGGAGCTCGTCGGATACGTCAATGAGAGTACCTTTTTCAAATTGTTCAAAAAAGCCTTCGGCGTTACCCCCAAGGAATACCGCCTGAAGCGGTCGCTGGAATAGGCTGCATTCCCTTGCGGAATCCCGGTTAGCGCTGCGTCTCCTGCAGAATGGACCGGGATTTTTGCTGTCTGGAGAGGATATTCCAATGCCCATCCAGAATAGTAAATGTAAAAAGGAGGGAATTGATGTGACAGCTAAAGAATTGCTGGCAGACCATATATGCGATCTCGAGGAGCAGCTGCTGAGCAATGAAGTGCGTACGAATCCTGAAGCGGTGGCGCTGCTGATCGCAGATGATTACACTGAATTCGGAAGTTCAGGCAGGGTATGGCGGAAGCAGGATCAGGTTGGCGAAGGGGGAGCAGGTGAGGTACGGATGACCTTGAGTAACTTCGAACTCCATACGTTGTCTGAGGAGGCTGTCCTTGCGACCTACCGGACCTTCAATGAAGATTCCGGCATTCACTGCCTGCGCAGCTCGGTCTGGAGGTTGCTCGAGGGACGCTGGCAGATGTTTTTTCATCAGGGGACGCCGGTGAAGGATTAACATGCTTAAGTAGAAAATTACAACAGGAGGAAGATCAATGTTTGAATACAAATTTGTACAAATTAAAAAGAAGAATACTGGATTTCTCCAATTGCCAACGGAGAATTATCAGGAGATTATACATACGCATGCAGCGGAGGGCTGGCGGTTCGTTCAGTTTGTTATCATGCCCAGCGCCCAGGCTGTGGGGTTTCCGGAATATTATGAGCTGATTTTTGAAAAGAAAACGGAGTAGGCCTATTCAGCGGCTGGTCGAGTGGTGCGCAGCGGAGCTGAGCGGACTCAAGGTGGAGTTCGGCCACAAGCGTATCTGTTCAATGGGCGGACATTTCTCCCCCGGCAGCGCCTGCCTGCGCGTACCGAACGCGGAGTGCCTAGTATTTAGTTGTATTTCCTGCAGTTAAAAGACGGCGAAAACCCGGATTTGCCGGGTTAACTGTATTCTGTACAATTAAAAAGAGGGGGAAGCCCCCTTTTGCGGAATATGAGAGTTTTTAATTGTAGAAAATACAACTAAAACCTTCGCAGCGCAATAATCGCTCGTTTTAGTTGTACAAAATACAGTTAAAGCTAGGGCGGCGCAACTCCGGTCATAGGCCAACTACCGGGGGTCCCGGATCACATGCCCAAGCTCCGGCGTAATTTCGCTGAATCCGGCCATGTGGCGGGACTGATAGGTGACCGGACGGCTGCTGCCAACCATTATAATGTTGCTGAGATCCGCAGTGCCTTCTGCCGGGAGGGCAAAAGTGCGGGTATGGGGATACACCTCGCTAAGCGTCGTATGAATGGCGCCGATCAGCCGGTCATTATCGCTGCGGCCCATCAGGTTCATGATAATCGCGCCGTGTCCGTGCAGCTTATCCCGGGTAAGCCCGAAGAACTCCAGCGAGGTGAAATGCGCCGGCGTTCCGGCAGCGGTGAAGGCATCCAGCAGAATGTAATCATAGCTCCGGTCTGCTTCATTCTCCAGCAGGCTGCGGCCGTCACCGATCAGGACATTGTCCTGATTGTAACCAAAGCGGGTTCGGCTGTATTCCACAACCTGCTCATTGACCTCAGCGACCTTAAAGCGCTTCTCCGCAAAATACCCGGCAATCGTTCCAATCCCGTGCCCGATCAGGAACACATCCTCGAAATAAGGATCGCCCGCCTCCATCAGATGGATCATCGCCCGCGGATATTCAAAGACGACCCGGCGGGGATGCTCCAGATCCAGCGCGCCTTGAATCGCTTCACCCGAGAACTGCAGCACACGGAACCGTCCGGTCTCGCCATACAGCTCGGTTGTATCATATACCTCGATTTCCTGAGAGTCATGTGTAGTTCGGGACAGCGGATGCAAGTGATCAGACTCCTTACACAGATGAGATTCGTTTATATTCATTCGGCGTGACGCCGACAACTTTTTTGAACAGTTTATTGAAATAGGCGGGGTCGGGATAGCCGACTTCGGTGCCGATTTCATGGATTTTGAGATCCGGGGCATTCTTCAGCAGCTGCTTGGCCTTGCGGATGCGGATTTCAATTATATAATCAGTCAGCGTAAGGCCGGTCTCCTGCTTGAACAGCTTGCTCAAATAACTTGGCGTAAGATACACCATCCCCGCAAGGGTGTTCAGATCTGCGTGCTGGTTATAGTTGGCTGAGATCCAGCGCTTGATGGTCTCGACGGCGGTACCGGACAACTCCAGCCGGTGGGCACGGATACTGCTTAGAGCAGACGACAAGGAGGAAGCGAACAGCTTTTCCATATCTGCAAAAGCCAAACAGCTCTCCAGCTGTTCCTCCAGCGCCATAGTTAATCCGTTACGGTAGACCGCTTCGAATTCCTGCACTTCCTTACGGGCAAGCTCTTCCATCTCCCGGCACATGCGGAGAATCTGCTCGGGATAAGCACACTGCGATGCAAGCTCCGAGAATAGCTTATGAATTCCTGCAAGTACACCCTCGACATTGAGGATCTGTAAATCATGGACCAGCGGTTCACGATAAGGCGCAAAAAGCTCAGACCCTGCCTTATCCGGCAGGATGAGCTCTTCAATAGTAACATAATGCAGCGGCCGGGATTGGTATATTCCGCAGTCACAGGCATGTTTGGCTTCCAGATAAGCCGTTCTGAGCCTGGCTGCATCCGCGTAGGAGCGGCTTATGCCCACATGCAGAGTATGCCCTGCACTGGCAGCCTGCAGATATCTGCGGATCTCGCTTAATTCAGCAGATTCCAGCGGCTGCGCAGAATACCAGATCCAGACCTGCAGTCCCTGGCGGAGTTCCAGCACATCGAATCCGTTATCCTTCTCTTGCCGCAGACTGTCTGTACAGGAGCAGACGGTTTCAGGCGAGTCTCCTTTGAGGACAAACACCGAGAAATAAGGCTGGGGCAAAATAAGGCCGCCGATCAGCACAGCGGAGGGCTCTTCAATATGCAGCATGGAGAGCAGCATCCCGGAGCGGTGCCGTTCTTCCTTCTCACGCAGCAGCGTGCGTTCCTTATCCAGGCTGTAGAGCACGTCGAACAGCTGCTCTTTATTGATCGGCTTCAGCAGATAATCTACCGCCGAGCTGCGGATGGCTTCCCGGGCATAATCAAATTCAACGAATCCGCTCATCAGCAGGGAACGGATATGGGGATGACTGGCTTTGAGCAGACGGATCAGCTCAAGGCCGCCAATCTGCGGCATGCGGATATCGGTAATCAGGACATCGAACTGGAGGGCAGGCAGCTCATCCAGCAGCTGTTTGCCGTCAGGATAAGTGCGGATGACGGCGAAATCGCTGCTCTCCTTGCTGATCATCCGGGCCAGACCTTCGCGGATCAGGACTTCATCATCTACGATCACAATACGCAGCAATCCGGATATCCCCTTTCAAAAGACATAATGTGCAGGTTGCCCTGTTTCCGGTTAATCTTCAATACGGTGGGAGAGATTCTCGATTCTTAGAATGACACGGGTGCCTTGGCCGGATTCGCTCTCTACACGCAGTCCATACGGGCTGCCGTAGTCCAGGCGGAGCCGTTCGTTCACATTGCGCAGGCCGATACCGAATTTCTCGCCGTCAGCTCCCCCCGTCAGGGTATGGTTCAGCGCGCGCAGCGTATCTTCATCCATGCCGACACCATCATCCTCCACGCAAAATACAGCTTTGCTCCCCTCTGCCCAGCCGGTGATGCTGATGGTGCCCGGGCCTTCCTTGGGCTCCAGGCCATGAAAGACGGCGTTCTCGACGATCGGCTGGAAGACCAGCTTAATGACCGGGAAGCTCAGCAGAGCATCCGGCACGTCAATCTTCAAGCTGAATTTGTCCGGGAAACGGATTTGCAGCATATCCAGATAATTACGGGTATGATCAAGCTCCTGCCCGATGGTCACCATCTCCTCGCTGCGGACAATCCCGTAACGCATCTGCATCCCCAGCAGGTACGTCAGCTTCGCGACCCGGGGATCATCACTGCCTTCAGCCAGCATGCGGATGGATTCAAGCGTGTTGTAGATGAAATGCGGATTGATCTGGTTCTGCAAGGCCCGCATATCGGCTTTTTGCTTGCGTTTCTCCGTCAGCTTCACTTCCTGCAGCAGGTCCTTCACGCGGATGATCATCCGGTTGAAGTGGCTGCCCAGCATTCCGATCTCATCATTGTACCGGGGATGCAGCCATACCTCCAGATTGCCATGCTGCACCTGCTTCATCAGGCGGACCATGGATTTCAGCGGCTTCGTCAGGGCATGGGAGATGAAGGTGGCTACGATCAGGGCGAAGGCGATTATCGCCAGCGTGGTCAGCACCTGCGCGTTACGGGTTTTCTCCACTGGTGACAGTATCCGCTCCAGCGGGATAGAAACCATTGTAGTCCAGCCGGTCTTGGCTGATACGGTATATACCGCGAGAAATTCCTTGCCGTCCAGAGTGATCTGGAAATGGCCATCGTGTCCGTTCACCTGCTGCAGGAACTTGTCCGTATGCTTCTCCAGCATGCCGGAGCCACCGCCTGAATCATCCGGGCTGGCGTACATCATTTCCCCCTTGTCATCAACAATCAGGGTACTCCCCTGGGTGACTGCATTGACCGGGTCCACGATGCCCTTGAACAGGCTGATATTGATATCGAACACAATAATGCCGATCTTCTGTAGCGAGCTGACCGAACTGACGGTACGCAGAATGCTGAATACCTCCCGGTGATCCCCCGCATTTACACGGATCATATGCCTGCCCTGAACTATGGAAGCTACGCCGGACTCGGTGAGACTCTGCCACTGTGCCAGACGTTCTTCCGGGAACAGCTCGCTGATGCCCGAGCTTTTGTCATAATAGACGGAGCCGTATTTATCCACCAGGTATACGGCAACAATCTCTTCTTTCGTATGGTTCAAATAGCTAAGGAACATGGACATGCCCGTATTTTTTTCCCAATCGGTCTGCTCCTGCTCCAGATAGAACTGGACATCGGTATTGTAGAGCGGGAGCGCAGTGTACCTCTTCAGGTCGGCTACATAACGGTCGATGGTATCCGAGGCGCTGTCTGCCATCTGTCCGGCGCTTGCTGTTGCATTAACCAGGACGGAATTGAAGGTGGAACGGGACGAGAGATAACTGACATAAGTGATCGGCATGGATATCAGAAAAATAAACACGACAATCAGTTTGCGCTCCATAGGCAGATTGGCCAGGAACAGCCAAAGGGTACGCGGAAATCTCCGGATATAGGATACCACTGTGTTGTTCCTTTCCGTACATCCCCTATTTCACCGCGCCGTTCGTTACGCCTTCAAAGATATAACGCTGCAGGAAGAAGTAAAGGATGACTGTCGGCAGCAGGATCAGCAGGATCGCCGCACAGATCAGGTTCCACTCGCCTGAATTGACCCCCTGGAAACGCATGAGGATCGTCGTTACAACACCCAGGCTCTGCTTGGGCATATAGAGGTAAGGGATGTACATGTCATTGTAAATGCTGATCGTCTTCAGGATGACCAGGGTGGCCGTCGCCGGTGTAAGCAGCGGGAAGATGATCGAGCGGTAGATTTTGAACAGGGAAGCGCCTTCAACCATGGCATTCTCGTCGAGATCAAACGGAATATTGCGGATGAACTGTAAATAGAGAATGATCTGGATCACATCGGCCCCGATATAGAGCACAATAGGAGCGCCGAGCGTGTTGTAGAGCCCCATATTTTTGATGATGCCGAAGGTTGCCACCTGGGTGGTGATGCTCGGAATGATGGTGGCCACGAGATATGCACCGAACACAACCGGCTTCAGCTTAAAAGAGAAGCGGCCTAGTACATATGCCACCATTGTGCCAAACAGAATGTTCAGGGTCAATGTAATTATAATAATGACGAGTACATTGCCGAAGCCGCTGAGCAGCCCGCCGCGCTGGAAGACAGCAACGAAGTTGTCAAAATTCAGGAAGCTGTGCGGCAGAGCCATAGAGCTGCTGCTGTTGAACTCATCCGTGGATTTGAACGCATTGACGATCACGACATACGGCGGGAACAGCACTACGAATACGCCGATGAGCAGCGTGAAATATTTGAACAGGTCTTTGAAGCGCAATTTGGAATGTTCCATGGCTACTTATCTCCTCCCCGGCTAAGAACCAGCTGTTGAATCAGCAGTACGATGACTACAAAGAAGAGCAGGATAACGCTCATGGCCGAGGCCAGGCCGTAATTGTTGAAGGCAAATGCCGTATCCACCACGCGCTGGACATACGTCTGGCTGGCGCCCGCTGGGCCGCCTTTGGTGAGTACGAACGGAAGGTCGAAGACTTCGAGTGCGCCGGTCACGGTCAGGAACAAATTGAGCTGAATGACGGCCTTCATATTCGGCAGCGTAATTCTCCAGAGGGTCTGCATTGAGTTTGCACCGTCAATCTTCGCAGCTTCATAAATATCACGCGGAATGGCCTGCAGGGAAGCAATATAAATGACCATATTGTAGCCCATGAACCGCCAGAAGCCGGTGGAAGCGAGCGCGTAGTTCACCAGTCCTTCGGTGCCGAGCCAGCTGGTCTGTCCAAGACCGGTCAGGCCGATGCTGTTCAGGAACAGATTCAGTGAACCGTTGGTAGTGTCGAAGACATAACCGAACATGAAGGCAACGGCGACACCATTCATAATGTAAGGCAGGAAGAGCATGATGCGAAAAGCATTCCGGCCCCGCAGCTTGCTGTTCAGCACAACGGCGAAGTAGATCGCCACTATATTCTGAACGAGACCCATGACGAAGTAAGCGAAGTTATGGGTGAATACTTTGAAAATATCGGGAGTGTTAAACACCTCGCGGTAATTATCGAGGCCGACCCAAGGCTTCTCGGGGCTGTAGCCGTCCCAGTTGGTGAAGCTGTAATAGACCAGCTTCAGCGCCGGATAATAAGTGAACGTGGCGAGGAGGATCAGCGGGATCAGCAGAAAGGAGACTATGATAATAGTTTTCTGTTTGTTATAAGACAGTGTTCCGAACATCGCATACCCTTCTTTCGTGAAAGCTTAAGTGGGATTGACGACAAAAGGGATTATCCATGAAGGCGATAATCCCTTTTGCGCCGGAAGTTTAGTGCATCTGGCTGCTTAGTGCAGCAGGGTGAATCATTTTATACCTTGAAGCTAAAGCTCCACTTCGTGGGGCTGTTTTAAAAGAATTTATATGTTTCGGGGTCCCCGCAAAGTACCTGAGTCATCACCCGAAGCCAATCTCCACTTTGTGGGGTTATTTTTAATAGCCGAGGTCTTTCTTGGCTTTGGCCCAGGCTTTATTCCATTTGTCGAAGACGGTTTGCGGATCTTTGGCAAGCACGAACTCTTGGACCATAGCAGGCAGGTCGAGCTGTGCTTTGTTGGTGATTTCGGTAACCTTGGCGTCATCTACGGTACCTTCCTGCAGGACTACACCCGTCGACTGGAATTCCTTAAGCTGAGTCAGCTTGGATTCTTTGCCTTTGAGCGGGGAGATGAAGCCGGCGAAGTCCTCGTATCCGGATTCTTCGATCATCCATTTCACGAAGGCCTTGGCAGCATCGACATTCTTGCTGTTCTTAGCCACGGCATAGAAGAAGTCCGGGCTGAGCGGAGCCGTCAAAGTGCCCGAGTTGTCATAAGGAAGCGGGAAGAAGCCTACGTTATCGGAAGTGGTACCCGCACCGATCACCTGATTGATGACCCAGTTACCCAGGAAGTACATGGCGAATTTACCCGATGCGATGTCTTTCTTGGATTGCTCCCAGTTGGTGGAGTTGATGTCTTTTTCCAGGTAGCCTTTTTCATTCAGCTCTCTGAGCAGACCAAGCGCTTTGCCGTATCCGTTGTCCATGGTGAACGGGGCATCCTGTGTCAGCTTCTCATTCGGGAAGTCAGGGTTGCCGGCAATCACGCGGGGAACAGCATATACCCAGTCATTAAGCGGCCATTTGTCTTTGAAGTTGGAAGCGAGCGGAACGACACCTTTGGCTTTGAGTTTCTCGCAGGCCGCGAGGAATTCATCCCATGTCTTCGGAACTTCGGTGATTCCGGCATCGGCGAAGGCTTTTTTGTTATAAACAATCCCCGAAGTGGAGTTACCGGTAGTGATCCCGTACAGCTGGCCGTCAAAGGATTTGAAATCTTTGAAGGTAAGCTGGTCGTTCAGGCCGAGATCATCAAGTGAGGCGAAATATTTAGGCAGATCGGAGTTCGGAATGTTAGGGACGAACATGACGTCCGGCAGCTCGCCGCTGGCCATTCTGACTTTTGCCTGCTGGTTGTAGTCGGTCTGGGAAGCTTCGAATTCTACCTTGATGTTCGGATATTTCTCATTAAAGCGCTTAACATATTCGTCATACTCTTTGCCGATCATGTCGGTTCTGTTGGTCAGGAAAATGATTTTGCCGCTGATGTCAGCGCCGCCTGCCGCTGCAGGTTCAGTAGCAGGTGCAGCTGTTGCCTCTCCGGCGGCAGTCTCAGGAGCGGTGGTTGCTGCCGGCTCATCTGTAGCCGTCGCTGCGTTGTTATTGTTGTTAGAACCGCAGCCTGTCAGGGATAAAGAGAAGATCATGATGATAACAAAACATAACGAAAATAACTTATTTCTCATTGTGTAGTCCCCTTTTCGTTTATTGATAGCGTTTACATGATTATTATAGCGCTAAAGTATCCAATGAGAAATGTATTCATTTATTATTTATTGTCTTTATTTGTTCTGTTTATAAGATTATAATTAAGTTATTGCTAACAATAAAATAACAAAATACAATGAGGGTAATTAAAACGTAGGCTATTCAACTTAAAGCTTATGCTATTAAAACTTAAAGCGTATACTTCCGATGCGGGTTCTGTACGAAGCAATCTCAGGGAAGTGTACGCTCACAAAACTTTTAGGAGGACTTATGAAACAACTGCACATCAACCTGACGAACTGGGAATTTAGAGCCTGTGGAGATGAAGCCTGGCTTCCGGCGGCCGTACCGGGAACGGTACATACGGATCTGCTCCGGAATGGAGTTATAGATCAGCCCTTTTATGGAACCAATGAACATGACCTGCAATGGATCGACAAGAAGAACTGGGAATATAGAACTGTACTTACATTAGAAGAGAAATGGCAGACACTGGCGGTTACGGAGCTGGTATTCGCCGGACTGGACACGTATGCAGATGTATATGTGAACAATGTGCATGCCCTGTCCGCAAATAATATGTTCCGCTCCTGGACCGTGAATGTGAAGGGCCTTCTGCAGGCTGGGGAGAATGAGATCCGCATCGTATTCCGCTCGGTGGTGACCGAGGATCTGCCGAAGCTGGCACAGCTGGGCTATGATCTGCCTGCACCGAATGACCAGTCCGAGCTCGGCGGGCTTCAGGAGCAGCGGATCAGTGTGTTTGCCCGCAAAGCGCCGTACCACTATGGATGGGACTGGGGCCCGAGATTCCTGACCAGCGGCATCTGGCGTGAAGCTGTGCTGGAGGGCCGGGACATTGCGGTCATTAAGGATCTGTACATCCGCCAGAATGCTGTGAATGCACAGGAAGCGCGGCTGACGGCTGTAGTGGAAGTGGATGCTCCGGAAGCGTGGAGCGGTATGCTGCGTGTAACTGCAGAGGGGCAGGAATGGATGAAGGCAGCTTCGCTGGTACCGGGCAATCAGGTGGTAGAACTGGAGCTGGTCATCGATACGCCGCGCCTGTGGTGGTGTAACGGGTTGGGTCTACCTGAGCTGTACAATTTCCGTGCAGAGCTGCTGGAGGGAGAAGAAGCTGTGGCCGTGTCGGAGGTTACGACCGGACTGCGGGAAATTAAGCTGGTCCGTAAGCCCGATGAGCGCGGGGCTTCGTTCCATTTTGAGCTGAATGGTGTGCCGGTCTTCGCTAAAGGATCGAATCATATTCCCAATGATAGCTTCATAACTGAGGTTACGGAGGAACGTTACCGCCATGAGATTGCTACAGCGGTGGAATCCAATATGAATATGCTGCGTGTGTGGGGCGGCGGATTCTATGAAGAGGAAGTTTTCTACCGGCTGTGTGATGAGTACGGCCTGCTGGTCTGGCAGGACTTCATGTTCGCATGCAGCATGTACCCGGGGGACGAGCCGTTCCTGAACAATATCCGTGAGGAAGCGGTATATAATGTCCGCAGATTGCGGAATCATCCTTCTATTGCTGTATGGTGCGGGAACAATGAGATTGATTCGGCCTGGTCGCAATTCGAGGAGAATATGGGCTGGGGCTGGAAGGAGAAGCTGAGTGCTGATATCCGTGAGACCTTATGGGCCGCGTATGAAGAAATCTTCCACAAGATTCTGCCTGAGGCTGTTGCCGCGAATCATCCGGGTGTGGATTATTGGCCTTCCTCACCGCTGCGTGAGCTTACCCGCGGTCAGGATCAGCATGCTACGCGGATTATGGGCGAAGGCGATATTCACTACTGGGGAGTATGGCACGGAATCGAGCCATTTGAGAACTATAACCTTAAGGTTGGCCGCTTCATGAGTGAATATGGCTTCCAGTCCTTCCCGGAGCTGAAGTCGGTGCTCAGCTATGCAGAAGAAGCGGATATGGAGCTGGAGTCCAAGGTGATGCTGGCCCATCAGAAGAACGGACGGGGTAATCAGCTGATCAAGGAATACATGGATATGTACCTGCCGCAGCCTAAAGATTTCAGAGGCTTCCTGTACATGAGCCAGGTGCTTCAGGCCGAAGCGATCCGCATCGCGATTGAGAGCCACCGCCGGAACAAGCCTTATTGCATGGGCACGCTGTACTGGCAGATGAATGACTGCTGGCCGGTAGCTTCCTGGGCGGGTATGGATTATTACGGACGCTGGAAGGCGCTGCAATATACCGTGCGCAAGTCCTTCAAGGATGTGCTGCTGTCCATTGACGGTACGGACGGGGATACGCTCAAGGTTCACGCTGTCTCCGACCGGCGTCAGGCGCTGGACGGCGAGCTGGTGATTCGGCTTCATGACTTCAGCGGCGCGCTGCTGCGGGAATGGTCGCAGCCGGTAACGCTGGCAGCGGATTCGGCAGAGGTGGTATTCACGCTGCCGGTTGCTGAGCTGCTGGAAGGCCGCGAGCCGGCACAAGTGCTGCTGGTGGCTTCCCTGCTGGAAGGCGGACAGGTGCTGGAGCACAAGGAGCATTACTTCGCGGCAGCCAAGGATATTCCGCTGAGCAAGCCGGTAATTACAGTGACGGAAGTGCCGGGCAGCGCCGGGAAGAGCTTCACGCTCAGCAGCGATGTGTTGGCTAGAGGTGTGCATCTGACCGTAGAAGAAGAGGGCATCTTCTCCGACAACTTCTTCGATCTGCTTCCGGGCGAGCCGAAGACGATAGAGTTTGCGCTCAGCGGAAGCGGTGAGGCGGACTTCACGCCGGCGGCTCCAACGGGCCTGGTGGTCCGCTCGATGGCGGATTATATCTAAATATAAAGCGGGTGCTACGCAATCCTTCACGCTGAATCGGATTGCGTCCCTTGATGGACGAGATGGCCGTTTCTACTTGAGGGAAGCAGGCAGGCTTGCGGACTGACAAGACCTTATTGTTTGAAATAAAGCATAATTTCGACTCTTGCGGACTCAGAAGACCTTAATTCCCGCTCAGAAGGCCATTTGGATGATGAAGCGGTGCAATAGGGGCTTCTGAGTCCGCGTGGAAGGGAAAAGTGGCATTTTCGGCGAAATAACGGCTCTCCAGTCCGCTTGGACTTGTCTCGTAGAAGCAGACGGGGCTTGGTGAAGAACAAAGAATGCTGGAGAACGTGGAAGTGGAAGCAGCGGAAGTAGCAGAAGCAGCGGAAGTAAGAGTAGCAGAAGTAGCAGAAGTAAGAGTAGCAGAAGTAGATGACCGCCGAAGACCGTTAAGGCCACAGGAACTTCGGGTTACCGTTAGGTGACTGGGCGGAGTTCGGCTTATCGTTGGGTGACAAGGCGGAGGTTCGCGCGTGTTGTAGGCTGAAGCAAATAGTAAGTAGCAGATATTAGATATTAGATATTAGATATTAGATATTAGATATTAGATATTAGATATTAGATATTAGATAGTAAGCTGCAGGTTGTAGCTGTAGGTTGCAGGTTGCAGATAATTAATCCTTAGGAGAGAAGGAATCAGGGCCATGGCGATTTGGGTTCAGGAAGACAAGGGGATATTCCACCTGCAGAGCACAGGGATGAGTTATGTGATCGGACTGGTGAATGGTTATCCGGCGCATCTCTATTGGGGAGGGCGGCTGCGTGAGGGCAGCAATCTGGACGGTTTGCTCCTGCCGGTGGCCCATGGCTCGCTGGACCGGCTGCCGCAGGAATATCCGCAATATGGAACCGGGGATTTCCGCGTTCCTGCCTATCAGGCCAAACTTGAGGATGGAACACGGGTCACTGAGCTGCGTTACAGCGGGTACCGCGTGACGGAAGGCAAACCGGAGCTTGCCGGATTGCCTTCCGTGTATGTGGAATCGCCGGAGGAAGCAGATACGCTTGAGCTTATCCTGAAGGATGATTACGCCAAGCTGACCGTGAAGCTGCGATATACGGTATATAAGGAACGGAATGTCATAGCGCGTTCCGTGGAATTCGTCAATGACGGCCCGGATACGCTGCAGCTACAGCGCGCCCTTAGTGCCTCTGTGGATTTCCCGGCGGCTGACATGGATATGATCTACCTGTCCGGTGCCTGGTCGCGGGAGGCCCAGATTACCCGCAGACGCCTGGAGCAGGGCAACTCTGCGATCCAGAGCCGCCGGGGAATGAGCAGCCATCAGCATAATCCGTTTGCTGCATTGGCCAAGGCCGGAGCTGATGAGAACCAAGGCGAGGTGTTCGGCTTCTCCCTGGTATACAGCGGCAATTTTGAAGCTGAGACAGAGGTAGATCCCTTCGGAACCACCCGGTTTACCATCGGTCTGAATTCCTTCGATTTCTCCTGGAAGCTGGAGCCGGGCGGATATTTCCAGACTCCGGAAGCGGTTATGGTCTACTCGGGACAGGGGATCGGAGAGATGTCTAGAACGTATCACCGTCTATACCGGACCCGTCTCTGCCGAGGAGAGTACAGGGACAAAGAACGTCCGATTCTGGTCAATAACTGGGAAGCCACTTATTTCGACTTCAACACCGACAAGCTGGAGGCGATTGCTGCCGAAGGAGCGAAGCTCGGCATTGAGCTGTTCGTGCTGGACGATGGCTGGTTCGGCAAACGGGATGCGGATAATTCCTCGCTGGGTGACTGGGTAGAGGATCTGCGCAAGCTGCCGGGCGGGTTGGCTGACCTGGCGCAGCGGGTGAACGGCCATGGCCTCAAATTCGGCCTGTGGGTTGAGCCGGAGATGATCTCGCCTGATAGCGATCTGTACCGCAGTCACCCGGACTGGTGTCTGCATGTGCCGGGCCGCCGCCGCAGTGAAGCCCGCTGGCAGCTGGTACTGGATTATACCAGGGCTGAGGTACGGCAGTATATTTTCGAGTCGCTTAGCCGTATCTTCTCTTCAGTTCCGGTAACCTACATTAAATGGGATATGAACCGCTGTCTGACCGAGATCGGCTCGGCGCAGCTTCCGGCAGACCGGCAGGAAGAAACTGCGCACCGTTATGTACTCGGGCTGTACGAACTGCTTGAACGGTTGACATCGGCATTCCCCCATATATTGTTCGAGAGCTGCTGCAGCGGGGGCGGCCGTTTCGATCCCGGCATGCTCTACTATATGCCGCAGACCTGGACCAGCGATGACACCGATGCGGTAGAACGCCTGAAGATTCAGTATGGCACCAGCCTAGTCTATCCGGCCAGCTCCATGGGAGCACATGTCTCTGCGGTGCCGAATCATCAGGTGGGCCGGTTCACGCCGCTGTCCTTCCGGGGGGATGTCGCCATGTCCGGCAACTTCGGTTATGAGCTCGATCTGACGAAGTTCACTCCGGAGGAGAAGGAGCTGGCGAAGGCTCAGGTGGCGAATTATAAGGGAATCCGCAGCCTGGTGCAGCAGGGCAATCTGTACCGGCTGGAGAGCCCGTTCGAGGGCAATGATACAGCCTGGATGTTCGTCTCGGATGATCAGCGCGAGGCGCTGGTCTATTACTTCCGGGTACTAGCCATGCCGCACCCGCCGCGCAAGATGCTTCTGCTCGGGGGCCTGAACCCGGACCTCGACTACCGTATTGAAGGCAGCGGCGAAGTCTACGGCGGGGACTGCCTGATGCAGGCCGGTCTGCTGCTGCCGGAGGTCCAGCGGGACTTCGTGAGCGGCTGCTACCACCTGAAGGCTGAATAATAAACAGCAGGCAGATCATAAGGGAAAGGGGAAGCCGGGGAAACCTTGGCTTCCCCTATTCTGTATAGAAAGCTGTAGCATGTGAATAATTAGGGATGCGGCAAAGAGGAGCAGAAGTAGAAGATGAAGCAGATGAGATAGCATTAGCAGATGAGGCAGACGTAGCAGAAATTAGCAGCAATAGCAGTAGTAGCAGACGTAGCAGACGAGACAGAAATAGCAGTAGTAGCAGAAGTAGCAGATGTAGAAGACGTAGTAGATGTAGCAGACGATGCAGTAGCAGACGTAGCCAGAAGTAGCAGCAATAGCAGATGAGGCAGACGTAGCAGAAGTAGAAGACGTAGCAGATGTAGTAGATGTAGCAGATGAAGCAGACGTAGCAGCAGTAGCCAGATGAAGCAGATGAAGCAGCAATAGCAGACGTAGCGGGATGTAGCAGCATTGGCAGTTGTAGCCAGATGTAGCAAATATAGCAGCAGTAGCAGATGAAGTAGCATTGCAGTCGTAGCCAGACGAAGTACTATTAGCAGCTATACTCCCTTTGCCGTTATTTGTCGGTTTTTGTTAGCTTCGGTTCGGACATAGAATTAAGCAGGTTAACTGTAAATAGGCTGAACTTCATTTCCCGAGAGCCGCGGCTGAGTCGAACGATATTCACCTGATAGATTGTACTTGAGTATGCCCGATTCAGAAGGAGTCTGCGCTTGCCAGTATATAGAGAGTAACCCATGTGCAGCGTATAGCGGTTAATTGTATTTTCTGCAACTAAAGAGCGGAAATTGGACCGGATTCCCGGGTTAACTGTATTCTGTACACTTAAAAATAGCGGCAGCACCTCTTTTGCGGAATATGGGGGTTTTTAACTGTACAAACTGCAATTAAAACGCCCGCAGCGCGATAAATGATCATTTTAGTTGTACGAAATACAGTTAGAACAGAGCTGGAGTAAAATTGGAACGCTAGTCTAGCAGCGAACTGCTGCAATCCAATTCCAGTAAAGCATTTGGTGTGAGTCCGGTGGTAATGGGGTGTCGATCCGGAGGATTTCAGTTCATTCCACATAACTGTTAGCCAGGCATCGTTCGGGTTTGGCGTTACTTTCATGTTATATTCAGCTTTTTTCTTGCCGGAAAAGCTAGAATTATGTATAATAGCAATTATTATCGATGTGAATGTACGATATTCTGTTTTCGAAGGTGGTTGCATGGCAGAACTGGAAAACAGCGAGCAGAAGAAGAAGATGTGCCAGATCTACAATGAGATCTCCAAGGAATTGTTTGGTTTCGGGACGACCCTGCTCCGCGTTACTGTCGATCAGCGGGTCATTACCTTTCACGCCAAGCACCGCAGGTCTCCACGGTCGACCGCCCTGGAAGGGGAGGCGCCGGAGCTTAAGCAGGAAGTAGACTTCCGGATGTCGCTGCTGTTTAAGAAGAGATTCAAGGAACGGCTCGAAGCAGAGATGGGCTTAACGATTGAGGTTCTGCTGAGGGATTATGATGCACCAACCGGATGGGCTTTTACCAATATGATATTGGCCGGGGAATGAAGCATTTCAGTCAATGAATTTTGAATATCACGGATTTTTGCTTTTGATCTATCTTAAGCGAAGACCGTCCTTCTATAACGGGGTAGCTCTTTCCTTTGTTTATACAAAGAAAAGTGTTCTTGTTCCTACAAGAATGCTTTTCTTTTTTTTGTGAAAAAATAAGGCAAA
The DNA here is from genome assembly GCF_013141775.1 of Paenibacillus phytohabitans. Taxonomy (GTDB): domain Bacteria; phylum Bacillota; class Bacilli; order Paenibacillales; family Paenibacillaceae; genus Paenibacillus_AQ; species Paenibacillus_AQ phytohabitans. The sequence goes on along the minus strand of NZ_WHOB01000093.1, from coordinate 274,359 downwards.
CCAAGTTTTTATTACCAACAGGGGGTGCTGCTGATCCGTTGTCTGCTGCCGATTGCTTAATGGAAGACTGACAGAACATGCCGTATGTATAGGATGACCGCTGGAATTGTACCGCATATTTAATTACATTTGGGAGGTTATTTACTAATGAATAAATTAATGACTACAGGCCTTGCTCTTGCTTTGACTTCTCTGCTTGCCGCTTGCGGCAACAACAATACCGCTGCGACAAACGGCGCCGGTACGGACAATGCAGCTACACCGGAAGCAACATCTGCGGGTGCGCCAACGGAATTAGTGGTCTCAACCTGGGGATTCTCGGAGGATTTCTTCAAGGAAGCTGTCTACGCTCCTTTTGAGAAAGAGCATAATGTCAAAATCGTCGTCGAGATCGGCAACAACGCCGAGCGCCTGAACAAAATCCGCCAGGGCAGCTCCGATGTAGATGTAGTCTATCTGTCTGACTATTATGCGCAGCAGGCTATCAATGAAGGACTGTTCGAAACGATCGACCGCAGCAATATTCCGAACATCGACAAAATCTATGATATTGCCAAAGCACCGCTTGGCGAAGAATATGGTCCGGCGTACACCGTTGGCCGTCTGGGAATTGCCTATAACCCGGCACTTGTTGATGGAGAAGTGGGTTCATGGGCAGATATGTGGAGTAAGTTCGACAAGAACCTGGCGCTGCCGGCGATTACTGCCACAGCGGGTCCAATGATTGTGGATGCGGCATCGCTCGTGTCGGGCGGTACAGAGTTCAATGAAGACGGAGCCTTCACGAAGCTGAAGGAGCTGGACAGCAATGTGGTCAAATATTACTCCCAGACTTCGGAGTATGTAAATATGTTCGGCCAGGAGGAAATTGCCGGCGGTCCGATTATGGAAATGTACTTCAAGGATCTCCAGGCAGCCGTGCCGGATGCCAAGTTCGTAGCTCCGTCTGAAGGTGCTTATGCCGTAATGAATACGGTCAACGTGGTCAAAGGCAGTGACAATAAAGAGCTCGCCGAAGAGTTCATCAACTGGCAGCTGAGCCAGGAAGTGCAGGAGAAATCGGCCAAAGCCAAAGTCGATTCCCCGGTAAACACAGAAGTTGTGCTGACGGACGAAGAAGCAGTAGGCGTAACGTACGGTGCAGAGGTAATCAGCAAGCTGCGCAAGCTGGACATGTCCTTCGTGAACGAGCATATCTCCGTGTGGACAGACCGCTTCAACCGTGAGATTGGCGGCTAAGGATGACTGGACGTAAAAAAGTCATTCTCGATGTAGATACAGGGGTGGATGACGCGCTGGCAATTATGCTGGCCGTCACGAGCGGACAGCTCGACATTCTGGGGATTAGCACAGTCAGCGGCAACGTCTCGCTGGATCAGGCGACCCTGAATACCTGCAAAATTCTGGAGCTGCTCGGCGTATCCGGGCAGATTCCGGTCTTTCGCGGAGCGGACAAGCCGCTTGTCCGTGATACCGTGTTCGAGCACCGTGTGCACGGCTCGGACGGCATCGGCGGTGCACTGCGCGACATGACGGTAACGAAGCAGGCGGAAGCAGAGCGGGCGGAGGACTTCATCATCCGCCAGGTGCTGGCGCATTCCGGTGAGGTCACGCTGATTATGACCGCGCCGCTGACCAATCTGGCGCGCGCGCTGCACAAATGTCCGGAGCTTACGCAGCATGCCGCCGAAGTGATTGTGATGGGCGGTGTGGTGCAGGGCTTCGGCAACATTACGCCGACCGCCGAATACAACATGTATGTCGATCCGGAGGCGGCCAAGCTGGTGCTGGCTGCGGGCTTCCCGCAGCTGACGCTGGTCGGGCTGGATGTAACCCGCCGGGCGCTGCTCAGCGCGGAGGATATCGCGAAGCTGCGTATTCCGGCGGTTCGCGAATATGTGGAGCAGAGTACGGCAGACTACCGTACGCGCTATTTTGAACGTAACGGTGTGCAGGCCTGTGCGCTGCATGATCCGCTGGCGGTAGGTGTGGCGCTGAACCGGGAGTTTGTTAATGTGCAGAAGTATTACGTGGACGTGGAAACCCGCAGCGAGCTATGCGACGGGCAGACGGTCTGCGATTTCCAGAACAGGCTGAACAAGCCGGCCAATGCCGGCGTCTGTCTGGAGGTGGACGCGCCAGCTTTTCTGGAGTGCTTCATTAATAGCCTGAATAGCTTGAATCAAGAACCGAAGAAGGACGGGAGTCATGAGAATGAATAAAAGAGTGCTGCTTCTCCTGCTGCCGGGCCTCTTATTCCTGGCGGCCTTCATGCTGGTCCCGATCACGCTGACCATTGCCTCCACCTTTGTGCAGGACGGAAAGCTGACGCTGGAAGGGTATTTGTATTTTTTCCGTGACGGGTACTTTAACCGCATCCTGCTGACTACGCTACGGGTAAGTGTGGTGACTACGCTGGTCTGCATGGTGCTCGGGTATCCGGCGGCTTATTATATCTCGCGGGCCAGCGCGCGTAAGAAGAGCCTTCTGCTTGCGCTGTCGATTTTTCCGCTGCTGACCAGTCCCGTTGTGCGTTCATTCAGCTGGATGATTATTCTAGGCAAAAAAGGGCTGATCAACTCGTTCCTGGTGAACACCGGATTGATCGCGAAGCCGCTCGACATTCTGTATACGCCGACCGCGATGATGATCGGGCTGGTGCATCTGTTCCTGCCGCTGATCATTATTACGCTGCTCGGAGTGATGGAGAATCTGGACCATGAGCTGGTCCGGGCGGCGCGCAGTCTGGGCGCTTCCCCGTTTGCCGCGTTCCGCAAAATCACCTTCCCGCTGACCGTGCCGGGGCTGATCATCGGCGGGATTCTGGTCTTCGTCGGCAGTCTCACGGCGTATACCACGCCGGCGCTACTCGGCGGTAAGGAACGGGTGGTCTCCACCTTCCTGTATCAGAATGCCATGACGCTGAATGACTGGCAGGCGGCTTCGGTGATCGCGGTAATTATGATCGTTATTACATTTGTGGTGGTTGGGCTGATGAATGCCTGGGCCAACCGCTTGAATCCGAAGGGGTGAGAATATGAAGGAAGGTAACCGCATGCTGTCCCTGTACACGCTGCTGGTCTTTATTTTTCTGCTGGGTCCGCTCGTAATCATCTCCATTACTTCCTTTGAGCCGGGCACGGTCCTGAAATTCCCCCCGGAGGGCTTTTCGCTGAAGTGGTATAAGAATATCTTTGAGGTCAGCGCCTTTATGGAGACCTTCAGGACTTCCATTGTCATCTCGCTGCTCGGCAATCTGCTGGCGCTCCTGCTGGGTGTGCCTGCGGCTTACGCGCTGAGCCGTTACCGGTTCCACGGGCGGGACACGCTGAATGCGGTATTCCTGTCGCCGGTGCTGATTCCCGGGATTGTGCTGGGCTTCACACTGCTGCGTTATCTGATTGTGGTGTACAATCTGCCGATTGTGGCGGGGCTGCTGATCGGACATACGGTGATTATGCTGCCTTTTATTATCCGGGTGATTGCTTCGAGTCTGGAGAATTTTGATTTCGCGGTGGAAGAGGCGGCGCAGAGCCTGGGGGCGACCCGAGTATACACTTTCTTCAAAGTCGTGCTGCCCAACATCCGCTCAGGAATATTGGCGGCCATTCTGATCGCTTTCCTGGAGTCGTTCAACAATGTGGATATCTCCGTGTTCATGACGGGGCCAGGGATCAGTACCCTGCCAATTCAAATGCTGACCTATGTGCAAAATTACTTCGATCCCACGATTGCCGCGATTTCGGTCATTCTGATGGTGCTCACGGCAGCGCTGATGTTCATCATCGAGCGGCTGATGGGCTTCGCCTATTTCACCAAACGATAACCTATTCAAAGATAATGGGGGCCTAGAGCAATGTCACTACTCAGTCTTGAACATGTATCGGTTGCTTATGACAACCGTTTGATCTTAGAGGATTTCAACCTGTCGCTGCAAAAAGGCCAGCTGCTCTCCCTGCTCGGACCCAGCGGCTGCGGCAAAACAACCACCCTGCGGCTGATCGCCGGCTTCCTGAATGCCGAGGCAGGGAATTTCATGTTCTCCGGCAAGGATTATACCAAGGTTCCTGTGGAGAAAAGGAATTTCGGCTTCGTATTCCAGAGCTATGCGCTGTTCCCGCATCTGTCGGTGTTTGACAATGTGGCGTTCGGCCTGCGGCTGCGCAAGCTGAAGGAAGCGGAGGTTAAGAAGCGGGTGAACCGGATGCTGGAAACGGTCAGTCTCGGCGGTTTTGAGAAAAGACTGCCGGGCGCCCTGTCCGGCGGACAGCGCCAGCGGGTAGCGATTGCCCGGGCGCTGGTCATCGAGCCGGATCTGCTGCTGTTCGATGAGCCGCTGAGCAATCTCGATGCCAACCTGCGGGTCAACATGCGGGTAGAGATCCGCCGCATCCAGCAGGAGCTGGGCATCACCACCGTCTACGTCTCCCATGACCAGGAGGAATGCTTCTCAATCTCCGATCAGGTCGCCGTTATGAATAACGGGAAGATCGAGCAGTTGGATCATCCGGCGAACATCTTCAAATATCCGGCCAGTGAATTTGTGGCCCGGTTTATCGGGTTTGGGAACTTTATTGCTTTTGACGGACGGAATGATGAGGGGGCGGATATTGAGCTGAGCCGTGGTGAGCTGAAATTCCAGGCAGCTAAGCGGCCGGGCGGCGAGGGTAATACCGGACTGCTCGGAGCGATTCGTCCCGACGATCTGCAGCTGCTTGGCGCTGGGGCGGATATGGGCACAGGCACAGAGGGGAATGCTTTGACCGGCAAAGTGCAGGTCAGCACGTACCTCGGCCGCAGCTACCAGTATCAGGTAGAGACGGAGCTTGGGGTATTCACGGTCAATCAGGAGATGGAGCAGCCGTTCATTCAGGGACAGCAGGTCACGGTTTATTTTCCAAAAGAGAAGCTGGTGCTGGTGCAGTAGCGCGTCATAAGGAGCATACACGATGAATACAGATCAACTTATACTGAACGCTAAGGTCTACAACAGTTACTATAAAAGATTTGAGACGGCGAATGTGGCCGTTAAGGAAGGGCGTTTTCTCTACGTGGGTCCTCTTGGCGCAGAGACGTTTATGGCTGAAGAGATCATTGAAGCTGAGGGATTGTATCTGGTGCCCGGCCTGATTGATATCCATCTGCATATTGAGAGCACGATGATTACACCGGAGACCTTCTCCTACGGCATTCTGCAGCATGGGGTGACCACGATTGTTCCCGAGCCGCATGAGATGGCCAATGTGTTCGGGGTAGAGGGCGTCCATGAGATGATCCGGGCCAGCCGGGATTGCCAGGTAGACATGTTCTATGCGATCCCGAGCTCGGTGCCGGCGACAACGCTTGAGACTACAGGCGGCTCAATTGAGATCTCTGATATCGACGAGCTGATGGAGACGCAGCGGATGATCTGCCTGGGTGAAGTCATGAACTTTGTGGATGTGATCCGCGATCCTGAGGGGAAAAGCAACCGCATCCTCCAGCATGTCCGCAGCCGCTATCCGGGCCTGGTCATTGAAGGGCATACGCCGAAGCTGCTGGACCTCGATCTGCACCGCCTGATCTATGCAGGGATTGATTCCGATCATACCCATCAGAGTATCGAAGGGCTGACCGCACGGATCGCGGCCGGGATGTTCATCGAGATCCAGGAGAAATCGATGACACCTGAAGTCGTGGATTATCTGATCGGTCATCCGGTGAGTGAGCATTTCTGCTTCGTGACGGATGATGTCATGACCGATTCGCTGGTGCAGACCGGCCACCTGGACCATCTGGTTCGTAAAGCCATCGCCATGGGCATGGCGCCGGAGGACGCAGTCTATGCGGCTACGTTCACCCCGGCGCGGCGGATGAAGCTGGATGACCGCGGCGTGATCGCACCGAACAAAACCGCCGATTACCTGCTGCTGTCCGACCTCGACAGCTTCGCCATTGAGGCGGTGTACAAGCGGGGCTTGCAGGTCTATGACCGCAAGCGCCCGCAGGCACAGGTCGTGAGTGAGCCGCAGTTCCCGGCTCACTTCTATAAGAGTGTGCAGCTGGAGCCGCTGGCGGAGGCTGACTTCACGGTGCCTGCTGCGCTAACGGACGGCCGCTACGGCGCCCGCGTGATGATGGTCAACAACGTGTCCACGTTTACCGAGGAGAAGCATGTGGAGGCCGGAGTGAAGGACGGCCTGCTGCAATGGGAGGAGACCGGCTGCGGTCTCATCGCGACCTTCGAGCGGTACGGCAAGAACGGCAACCGTGCCTATGGCCTGATCGGCGGAGACACGATCAAGCGCGGCGCGGTCGCGACTACGTATTCGCACGACAACCACAATCTGCTGGTTGTCGGACATAACGCGGCGGACATGGTTTTGGCCGCCAATACAGTGATTGCGGAGCAGGGCGGCTTCTGCGTCGCCTGCGGCGGCGAGGTGCTCGCGCTGCTGGCGCTGCCGGTCGGCGGCATCCTGACCGAAGCGCCGCTGGCCGAGACTGCGGAGCAGGTGCTGGCGCTGCGCACGGCGATGGAATCGCTGGGCTACAATCACTACAACCCGATTATGTCCATCAGCACCCATTCGCTGCCGGTCAGCCCGGCGCTGAAGATTACGGACCACGGCCTGATTGATGTCGGAGCCGGCAAGGTAGTGCCGCTGCTGTTCCCGCTTGGGGACGAGTAAGGGGAGTCGGGGATTGCAGCGGGATTAGCCGGAAGAGCTGGCAGAGGGGCTGGCAGGGAAGCTGGCGGAAGAGCTGGCAGGGAAGCTGGCGGAAGAGCTGGCAGAGAAGCTGGAAGAAAAGCTAGCTGAAAGGCTTGTAGAGAAGCTGGATGCAGAGTTAGCAGAAGCACTGGCGGAAGAGCTGGAAGTAGAGTTAGCAGAAGCATTGGCAGAAGAGCTGGCAGAGAAGGGTGTCCCGGTGGGATGCCCTTCTTTGTTATTAGCAGTACCTTTGAATTCACCGCTAGAAGTAGGCTGGGTGGAGGGATGGAAGGGATGAATCTCCCTGAACCGCTGGAAGTGGGCGGCAGGCGGGAATGAGGGGCAAAAGTGCCCCTGAATCCGCCGAAAGCGGGCGGCGGGGGAGAACGAGGGGCAAAAGTGCCCCTGAATCCGCCGAAAGCGGGCGGCGGGGGAGAACGAGGGGCAAAAGTACCCCTGAATCGGCCGAAAGTGGGCGTCAGGGGAGAACGAGGGGCAAAAGTACCCCTGAATCCGCCGAAAGTGGGCGTCAGGCGGGAACGAGGGGCAAAAGTGCCCCTGAATCCGCCAAAAGTGGGCGTTCGGCGAGAATGAGGTGCATTAGTGCCCCTGAATCCGCCAAAAGTGGGCGTTCGGCGAGAATAAGGTGCATTAGTGCCCCTGAATCTGCCGAAAGTGGGCGGCCGACGAGAATGAGGTGCATTAGTGCCCCTGAATTGGCCAAAAGTGGGCCTTAGTGGGATCATCAGTAGAGTGAAGCGGACTGAGAAGCTCCTATTTCTCGAAAAAGCCTAGTTTTGAGGCTGAAGCGGACTGAGATTCCGTTATCTTGTGACTTCGGGCTTAAAATGAGAGATTTCGGAACACATAGCGGAATCTCAGTCCGATTGGCCAGTGATTTCGCCTGATCTGACCAAATAACGGAATCTCAGTCCTCTTGCTAGTCGAGGAGTGGCAAAGCCTTCGCAAGTCCCGCCAAGCCCCGCTCTCGCAAGTCGCAAATCCCGCCAAGCCCCCGCTCTCGCAAGCCGCAAATCCCGCCAAGTCCCGCCAAGCCCCCGCTCCCACCAAGCCCCACCGTCTCGCCAAGCCCTCACCCATACTTTATGCTCCCGCTAACCTCCACCCGCATTTGCCCAACGAGCGGTTTTGTGCCTGAACACCCAGGCAGGAGCGGGTTTTAGTATACATAGCTGGCGAGCGAGGTTTTTACTGTAACCAATATTGTATATAATGGAACAAATATCGGATTTCGGAGGAGGTACTTGGGTGACGGAGACAGAGCGGTTGAACGGGCCGGAGAATATGGAGCAGCCGGGAGAGCAGGGAGGGCCAGGAATGCGGGGGAAGCCGGGAAAGCCGGGAAAGCGGAAGAAGCTTACGCTGGGCCGGATCTTCCTGATTATTTTCCTATTGGGGCTTGCGGTTTATCACGTAGGTACGATCGCACAGATGTTCACCTCCTTTGAGGCAAGGGTGTCCAGCCGTATCAGCCTGGAGGATATCACCTCCATAGAAATTACCCGATCATTGCCGGAAACGGCAGATGACGTCGTGGTTACGGTGACCGATCCGGCAGAAATCGCGGGGATCATGAATGCTTTTGCCGGAGTTAAGTTAAGAAGCTCCTATGCTTCGCATGATTTCACCAGAAGCTACTGGATTCATATCGATGTGAACAAATACTACCGGTTCTCGATTAGAGTGGATGACGCCAAGTATATCTCGATCAGTGATTCCTCCCGGCGAGACAAGTACAGCAGCGGATCTTTTAAAATCATCAACGATTATGACATCGGGTCGATCGACCGCCTGTTTCCGTGAGAATCCGCCGCTTCCGGTTGACTTGCGTAGGACCCGCCCCTATGATGATAAATAATATGTAACATTAGGCTCGTACACAGAGGAGAGAAACAGCATGGCTATGGAGATTGAACGCAAATTCCTGCTGCCGGAATACCCGGAGCGGCTTATTGAAGAAGGACAGCTGAAGGTGCTCACCCGGCACAGTATTGACCAGACGTATTTAGCGATTGAGGACGGGCAGGAGCTGCGGGTACGCAAAATTACCGACCTGGATACGGGCGAGGTTACTTACACACATACGTTCAAGGATGGCAAAGGCATCAGCCGCCAGGAGATCGAATATTCCATTTCGGCTGGTTTATATAATCAGATGATCGAGGCTGTGAAAGCTGTAGCCCTGGTCAAAACCCGCATCACAGGCGTATGGAACGACACGACGGTGGAGATTGATCTCTACACTCAGCTGGAGCTTACGGTGCTGGAGGTTGAATTCGATTCGCTGGAGGAAGCGGAGAGCTTCATCGCCCCGGAATGGTTCGGCCAGGATGTCAGCACAGAGAAGAAGTACAGCAACAAAACCGTCTGGAAGCAGCTGCAGAACAAATAGTGTCCATAGGCATAATGCGGTGAATAGGATACGGGCGAAACTTCGCTTTATTTTAAAAAATAACGCCAATAATTAACGGACTTTAACGCGTAAACGTGTTACTATGTAAAGTAAAATTAAGCACCATATAAGCTGAACTTAAGAATGATGGCGAGTATTGTTATATGGTCAGTTAATATCAGCTGGTTAAATAAAGAGGGGTTCAGGAGGATGAGACGGGTATGGAGTATGTAAGCACAAGAGGCAAGGTGGAAGCAAGAGGCTTTATTGACACGGTTCTGATGGGACTGGCGGATGATGGCGGGTTGATGGTGCCTTTTCAGATTCCTACGGTTTCCCCTGAAAAGCTTGAAGAATGGAGAAGCCTCAGCTTCCAGGAGCTATTCCTTGAGATTTTCTCCTACTATACCAATGATGAAATTCCCTATGATGACTTAAAAGAAATGGTCTACACCAGCTACGGCAATTTCCGCGCTCCGGAAGTCACACCGCTGCACAAAGTAAACGACTCCCTGTATGTGCTGGAGCTGTTCCACGGGCCTACGTTTGCCTTCAAGGATGTGGCGCTGCAGTTCATGGGTGAGCTGTATTCCTATATTGCCAAGGTGCGGGGCGAAATTATTCATATTCTCGGCGCAACCTCGGGCGATACCGGAGCGGCTGCAATCCAGGGCGTACGCGGTAAAGAAGGCATCAAAATCTGTATTCTTCATCCGCACGGCAAGGTCAGCAAGGTGCAGGAGCTGCAAATGACGACCGTAGATGACAGCAACGTGCTGAACCTGTCCGTGGAGGGTAACTTCGACGATTGCCAGAAGATCATCAAGGAGCTGTTCGCCGACCTCGACTTCAAGGGACGGTATCACCTGCGGGCGATCAACTCGATCAACTTCGTGCGGATTCTGGCGCAGACGGTCTATTATTTCTATGCCTACCTGCAGCTTCCGGAGAGTGACAAGAAGAAGGTGAATATCAGCGTGCCTTCGGGGAACTTCGGCAATATTTTCTCAGGCTTCCTGGCGCAGAAAATGGGGCTGCCGATCAACAAGCTGATCATCGCCACCAATGAGAACAACATTCTCGAACGGTTCGTGTTAACCGGCGAATACAAACCGGGCAGCTTCACGGGCACCTATAGCCCGTCGATGGATATCCAGGTAGCAAGCAACTTCGAGCGTTATCTGTATTATTTGCTCGGTGAGGATACAGTGAAGCTGTCCGAATATATGGCTGCGTTGCAGAGTGAGGGCGCCATCACGGTTGACGGCGAACTGTTTGCCCGGGTGCAGGCCGACTTCTCGGCGCTGGGTGTCAAGAATGCGGAATGCCTTGCGACGATCAGCAAATACGAGCAGGAATCCGGCTATCTGCTGGACCCGCATACGGCATGCGGGGTTGCGGCTTACGAGAAGTTCAGCGCCCCGGGTGAGACAAGCATCGCCTTCGCGACAGCGCATCCGGCCAAGTTCGACGAGGCGATTGCCCTGACCGGCATCAAGCAGGAATTTCCGGCGCAGATTGCTGCCCTGTTCGAGCTACCGCAGCATCAGGTTGTGGTCGATCATGATAAGGCGGAGATTGTGCGCCAGCTGCAGGCTTTTTACGGTTAAAAAGGTTCGGGGGTCTATACAGGTCCCGCTCCCTGAATAGGGATAAACAGCCCGCGCTCTTCTGGAGCGGGGGCTGTTTATGTTGTGTGTTTATTGTCTTGTAACGAATAGTGCTATAGCCGCCGCGCTGCATCAATGCTACTGCTAGTCCGCAGGGGGACTCGATATAGTTATGAAATCCGGCTAAGCAGCTTCCTAGTGGAGTAAGAGTGTGGGTGTGGATGAGTAAGGGTAAGGGGAAGAGTAAATGAGTATTAGTATGAAGTATGAGTATGAGCGGGCTCTATATAGTCGTGATTGCACTATGTGCAATAGCCATCTGCTCTATGCCAAATTCCGCACCAGCCGTCCTTCCGGCTGGTAGAACAAGGGCCGTTTGGCTCTTCACCGCCCATCAAGCCAGCGTTAGCCGCAGCGCCCCGCACATTAAGCCAACTTAGCAGCAGCGCGCCCCGCCCAGCAAACTTGCTCGGCAGCCTTCGCCGTCTGTCAAGCCAGCGTTGGCTGCGCCTCACCGCCCACCAAGCCAGCGGTAGCTCCTAGCCGCCCGGCAAATTTACCGGGCGCCCCCTTACCGCAAAGGCAGCGCCTCCTGCTGCGCTTGCTGCTCCCTAGCCTTGTCGCAGAAATCGGCGATTTTGTAGGAAACGTAGTAGGCGAGCATCTTCTCGGAATCGGTGAAGCCGGTCTCCAGCTGTCTGCTGATCTGGTCGAGCTTGTACCGGAGGGTATTCCGGTGAATGTACAGCTCTTCGGAAGCAAGCTGCATGTTACGGTTGTGCTTGAGATAGATGTAGAAGGTGTGGTACAGATTGGATTGATGGGCGGCATCGTATTCCTGCAGCTTCCGGAGCTCCGGATGGCGGTAGCACTGCTCCCCGCCTGACAGCACCTCTGCAGGCAGCAGCTCGTAGAGCTGGACATCGGCATAATAGGTCAATTGGCGTTCCGGGCAGAGAATCCGGCCGATCCGGATGGCGCTCAGCGCCTGAAGATAGTGCAGCCTGCACTGATTGAGGCTGGAGAACATGCTGCTGATTCCCAGACTGACTCCGGTCTGGCCGAGGAATTCCTGCAGCGGCCCGAAGGCGAGCTCCCGGGAGAGGCTGCCGTTATGGATCAGCACAATCCGTCCCTCATAATAGGCGCAGGGACTGCCGGGAAATAAATATTGCAAGCGCTCTCTTAAATAGTCATCATAACGCCCCGAATCGACGTATCCGGTCAGATCGAACAGCAGCACAAGCAGGTCCTTCCCGAGCCTTAAGTCAGCTGACTGCAGCCGCTCCTGAAGGGTATTGCTGTCCTGCAGCTGCTGCTCCAGCAGCCCGCAGATGATATCTTCTACTTTTATATTCTTGGCGTTCCGGTAGTAGCTGCTCTTGCCCATTTCTTCGGCAAGCACGGTGGCGGTGAGGGTCAGCAGTTCACTGTCTATCGGCCGGAAGGAATGCTTGCAGCCCAGGAGCAGCACATTGCCGATTGGTTTGCCGCCTACTTTTATTTTGGAGATCAGCTTGGTGTTAGAGGTTTCTTCACAGGCCACTTCGTAGGAAGCATCGCTCTGCTTGCCCCGCCGGACACTGTCCATCCTGTTCACAGCCGCAATGAAATCATAAGAGCAGTACCCTTTGCGGATGTTCTCGCTCCAGATGTAATCATCGATATCCTCACGCCCGGAATGGGCCACAATTCTGAAGCTTGCGTCAAAAACAATCACGGGATTGCGCAGCAGTCCTGCAGCCGTCTGCACGATGCCGGCAAGGCCGGCCCCTGAGATGAATGCCGTGAACAAGGCTGCGGTGAAATGCTCGGTTTCGAGTCTGTCAAGCTGCGGTTCATTTAAGGAAATATCCATTGGTATCGCCCCCTTATTATCATAGTGCACTGTGCACTATAAAGAAGTGATTTTTGGCGCTTGTAAATATATTCACAAAGTCTCGGCGGACTTACACTAAGGGTGGAGGTGCTGAGCAGATGAAATACGAGAAACTGTTTGCAGCAGGAAGAATAGGACGCCTTGAGCTTAGAAACCGGATTGTGATGCCTGCTATGGGCACATCACTGGCTGCGGCCAGCGGCGAAGCCTCGGATGAGATGATTGCTTACTATGAAGAACGTGCTGCAGGGGGCTGCGGTCTGATTATTACGGAGATTACCCGTGTAGACAATGAGACAGGAGTGGGCACACCCAATCAGCTGAACGCAAGTGATCTGCTGTATGTTCCCCGCCTGGAAAAGCTGGCCCGGGCTGTACACCGCCATGACAGCCGGATATTCCTACAACTCCAGCATCCGGGCCGGCAGAATCATGGCCGACTAATCGGCGGCAAGCAGATTGTCGCCCCGAGTGCAGTCATGTCCTCAGCCATCGGTGAAATGCCCCGGGAGCTGACGACAGAGGAAGTGGAAGCGCTGGTGGGCAAATTCGTCTTCGGGGCGTACATTGCCCAGCTGGCAGGAATCGACGGGGTTGAGATTCACGGCGCCCACGGCTATCTGATCGGTCAATTTCTCAGCCCGCTGACCAATCTGCGGACCGACAAATACGGCGGATCACTGGAAGGCCGGATGCGGTTTCTGTGCGAGATTGTGCAGGGGATCAAGAAGACCTGCGGAGCAGGCTTCCCGGTCTCTGTGCGGATTGACGGGGATGAATTCGTGCCGGGCGGGATTACGCTCGAAGAAGCGCTGCTTACCGCGCTGCAGCTGGAGAAGCTCGGTGTGGACTGCATTAATGTAAGCGCTGGTACTTATGAGTCGTCGAATACAATTATCGAGCCGATCTCCTATCCGCAGGGCTGGAAGAAGCATCTTGCCGCCGCAATGAAGCAGGCCGTGCAGATTCCGGTCATCGCCTGTGATGTGATCCGCAAACCGGATTTTGCCGAGTGTCTGCTGGAAGAAGGCAATACCGATTTCGTGGCGCTTGGCAGAGCATTGCTGGCTGATCCGCAGTGGGGCAACAAGGCAGCGGAAGGCCGGGAGGCAGAGATTAGAACCTGTATCTCCTGCCTGTACTGCATCCAGGAAGTGATGGAGTGCAAGGTGATCAAATGTGCGGTCAATGCCAGAGTTGGCCGTGAGCTGGAATTCCCTGAGCCGCAGCAGAACGGAGACGGCAGAGTCGTGGCTGTGGTCGGCGGCGGACCGGCAGGCATGGAGGCAGCGCGGGTTCTGGCGGAGCGGAAGTTCAAGCCTGTGCTGTTCGAGGCGCGCGATGTGCTGGGCGGCAGTGTGGAGCTGGGCAGCCGTCCGCCGCTGAAGGAGAAGCTGAACTGGTTCCTGGACAGCATGGAGCATCAGCTGGAACAGCTGCATGTGGATGTGCGGCTGTCAGAGAAGCCGACGCTGGAGCAACTGCGGGAGCTTGACCCGTACGCGGTATTCGTAGCCGCCGGGGCACAGCCGATTATTCCGGCAATCCCGGGAGTGACCGGGGACAATGTCTGCACAGTGGTGGATGTGCTTAGCGGGGCGGCAGTGATCAGGGATAAGCGGGTCGTGGTGATCGGCTCCGGGATGACAGGGCTGGAGACGGCTGAATATCTGGCTGAACAGGGGAATCAGGTCACTGTGGTGGAAATGCAGCCGAGGATTGGCCCGGATGCCTATCTGCCGAATCTGATCGATATCGTCACCCGGCTGAAGAAGAACGGTGTGCAGTTGCTGGCCTCAACGAAGCTGGTGGAGGTGCGGGAGGGTACTGTAGTGCTGGAGAATGTCTCAACGGGTGATATTTCCGTTCAGGATACCGATGCCGTAGTGCTGTCCATCGGTGTTAGCCCGGAACGCGGTTTCGTGAATGAGCTTAAGCGGGTGATGCCGCAGGTGAAGGTGCTGGGCGACGCCGCGAAGCCGGGCAGAATCGGCCAGGCCATCCAGTCCGGCTTCGAGACGGCTTATGTGCTGAAGTAATACCAATTTAAGGAGGGTTCATGTATGGGGAGTTTTGTGAAAAGCCCGGCCGATATCCGGCAGTACGGCGGCAGACCGACGACCTTTTATGATGCGGAGATGCTGACAGTCTACTGGGAGACGAAACCCGAGATTATTGAACGGCTGCTGCCGAAGCCGCTGAAGCCTGCGGGCCGGCCGCTGGTGAATGCCTTTATAGCCGATTACCCGGCAACGAATTTCTGTCCGCCTTACCGTGAAGCCGGATTGTTCGTGCTGGCCGATTACAACGGGGAGCTGGGCAACTATTGTCTGTCGATGCCGATCACCAGCGACATTGGCATGGCGATGGGCCGTGAGGTGTGCGGGCTGCCGAAGAAGATGGCGGATGTCCGCATGCAGGTAGAAGGTGACTCCATCAGCGGCTCGATCGGCCGGCAAGGGATTGATTTTTTCAGCATACACGCTCAAATGGCTGAAGTCTTCAATGATCCTGAAGCTGAAGGGATTCTGGAGCAATTCTACGGCAAGGACATCCCGCTCTACAACATCAAATATTCCAATGCGGTGGACGGCAGCGGCTTCGACCTGATGCCAATCCTCGTGACCCAGCGTCTGGTCAGCGACGTCAAGGTGTACAAAGCAGCGGAAGCATCGGTGATGTTCCAGGAATCCCCGCATGATCCGTGGAGCGAGCTCGAAGTCGTCAAGATGCTGGGAGCCGTCTATACTGTCAGCACTAATGTGCTGGAGAAGGGCAGGGTGCTGGAGCCGCTCCATCCGATGGAGTTCCTGCCTTACTGCTATCTCCGCTGGGACTGGTGGGAGAACAAGCTGCAGCCTGAGACTGCGGAGAGCTCCGTATAACGGGGACTACGGTGCGGGATCAGAGCTGATGCATTCATTGTTATAGCCTAATCTGACAAATTTGAGGAGGATTACGATGATTAATCTTTTTGATTTAACAGGCAAGACAGCCATTATTGCCGGTGCTTCCAGCGGAATCGGTGTGCAGTTCGCCGGCATGCTGGCTGATCAGGGTGCGGATGTGGCCATTCTGGCCAGACGATTCGACAAGCTGGCAGTAGTGGCTGAGGAACTTCGTGCCAAATATCCGGAGCGGCGGATTATCCCTATTGAATGTGATGTGAGAAAAGAAGATGAGATTATCGCCGCAGTCTCTAAGGTGATGGAGGCTTTTGGCCAAATTGATATTCTGATTAATAACGCCGGTGTGGTGGACTCTGTGCCGATTGATGCGCTGGAGGAAGAAGCCTGGGACCGTGTCCTCGATACGGATCTGAAGGGTGTCTTCCTGATGTCGAAGCATGTCATCCGCCACATGAAGGATCGCAAATACGGCAAAATCATCAATACCGCCTCCATGCTGGGCCTCACGGCATCGGCTTCGATTCCAACCCATTCCTACAATGCGGCCAAAGGAGGAGTGATCCACCTGACCCGGGGTGTGGCGGCTACGTATGCCAAGCACGGCATTACCGTCAATGCGATCGGCCCCAGCCTGTTCCATAGCGAGATGACGGAGAACACTTTGTTCACCGAGCAGGCGCTGCGGATGTACAACGCGGTCTGTCCGATGGGCCGGCCCGGCAATCCGGGGGAGCTGAACGGGGCGGTGCTGTATTTTGCCTCGGATGCCTCCAGCTATACTACCGGCCAGACTCTGTTTGTAGACGGCGGCTGGACGATTGTATAGAAGCTGCATCGTATAGAAGCTTTATAAAAGATTGCATAAACACTGCATAAACATTGCATATTAGACGAAGCGCCTGCATTTATGCAGGTGCTTTTTTTCACAAGCAGAATCTAGCGGAATTTGTCGGAAATTACGGCTGAAAAGTGGACATACCTACCACGGAATGAGAAAATAGCAGTTATAGATCAGTATGACATGCTGGAGCCCTTCTGCTGTCCTGAGTAAGGATGGGATAGGCTCAGCGGTAAATAGAAGGATACTTAATTGTGTTCGGATATATAGTCTTATATTTATAAAAAAGGACGGGATCATTCATGACAATTCGTTTCGGGGTCGTAGGCACTAACTGGATTACTGACCGCTTCGTTCAAGCCGGACTGGAGAATGAGGAATTTATCCTCACAGCCGTGTATTCCCGCACAGAGGAGAAGGGACGGGCTTTTGCCGCAAAATATGCAGGAGCTTCGATCTATACGGATCTGGAGGAGATGGTATCCGGCGCAGAGGTGGACGCGGTCTATATCGCCAGCCCCAATTCGATGCATGCGGAGCAGTCCTTAATCTGTCTGAACCATGGCAAGCATGTCATTTGCGAGAAGCCGGCTGCCTCTAACAGCACAGAGCTGAAGGCAATGATTAACGCGGCGCGCAGCAATGATGTGCTGCTGATGGAAGCGATGAAATCAACCTTTATGCCGAATTTTGGCGTAATCCGGGATAATTTATATAAGCTGGGTCAAGTGCGGCGATATTTCGCCGGTTATTGTCAATACTCATCGAGATACGATGCTTACCGCCAGGGCACGGTGCTGAACGCCTTCAATCCGGAATATTCAAACGGCTCGCTGATGGACCTGGGCATCTATTGCCTGTATCCCATGGTGGCATTGTTCGGCAAGCCGGACTCGGTCAAGGCAGTGGGCATGATGCTCTCCTCCGGAGTGGACGGCGAAGGCAGTATGGTAATGCGTTATCCGGATATGGATGCCGTGGTCATGCATTCCAAGATCGCCGACTCTTATCTGCCGGCGGAGATTCAGGGTGAGAACGGAACGATGGTCATCGACAAGATCAACCAGCCCTATCAGGTCAAAATCCATTACCGTGACGGCACCATCGAAGAGCTTACGCTGCCGCAGGTGTTCGAGCCGATGTATTATGAGATTCAGGAGTTCATTCATCTCTTGAAGAGCGGCCAGCGGGAGAGCGGAACTAACAGTCATGCCAATTCTCTGGCGGTTGCCGAGCTGATGGAGGAAGCAAGAAGCCAGATCGGCCTGCGCTACGCCTCGGATCTATAGCTGTATGGGCATGTACGGCCTGAATTAGGATGTACGACTGGAAAAGGGGAGCGGAACTTGAAGACTTTCAAAAAGGTATACATCGAGATTACAAGCGTCTGCAACCTGGCCTGCAGCTTCTGTCCGCCAACCGAGCGGCAGAAGAATTTCATGAAGCTGGAGACGTTCAATACCATACTCGATGAGATTAAACCGCATAGCAATCATATCTACCTGCATGTCAAAGGCGAGCCGCTGCTCCATCCGAAGCTCGGCGAGCTGCTGGATGCAGCGCATGCCAAAGGCTTCAAGGTCAACATCACGACCAACGGCACGCTGATCCATAAGGCGGGACCGAAGCTGCTGGGCAAGCCGGCATTGCGGCAGATAAACTTCTCGCTGCACAGCTTCGACGGCCATGCGGGCTCCGAGAACCGCGAAGGTTATGTGTCGGAGATTATCCATTTCGTCCGGGAGATCTCTGCCCAGGGCGTCATTGTCTCGTTCCGGCTGTGGAACCTGACGGAGGACAACCGGACGAATCTGGAGAAAAGCCGCAACCGCGAGACGCTCGCTCTGCTGGAGGAGGCCTTCGGGCTCGACTTCCGGATCGAAGAGAAGGTTGTCCCCGGCAGCGGGGTGAAGATTGCCCCGCGTGTCTATCTGAACCAGGATCACGAGTTCAGATGGCCGGCTCTGCACGAGCCGGAGGACGACGGCAAGGGCTTCTGCCATGCGCTGCGCAGCCAGGCGGCGGTGCTGGTGGACGGCACGGTTGTGCCGTGCTGCCTCGATGGCGAAGGCGTGATCAAGCTCGGCAATATTCACGAGACACCTTTCTCCGAGATTGTCGAGGGCGAGCGGGCGAATAATCTGTTCTACGGCTTTTCCCGGCGGGAAGCTGTTGAGGAGCTGTGCCGCAAATGCGGGTACCGGCAGCGGTTCGGAACTTAGAGGGTTAGCGGGTACTGGTGCTTATGCTGGTGAATACAGGAAGCTGCCGCAGGGGAAGTTAAGCTTATATCTGAAATATCAGTACAGGCCGGACAATGCGAAAAGAGGGAACGGATGCCTACTATACTTGTTGCAGACGACGATGCGAACATCCGCGAACTCGTCTGCCTATTTCTGCGTAATGATGGATACACAACAGCTGAAGCCGCGGACGGCAAGGAAGCACTGGAGGTCTATGCCAGGGAGCATGTTGATCTCGTCGTGCTCGATATTATGATGCCGGTGATGGACGGCTGGACGTTATGCAAGGAGCTTAGAAAAGCCGATCCTGATCTTCCGCTACTGATGCTGACGGCCAGAGGCGAGACCTGGGAGAAGGTGAAGGGGTTCGAGCTGGGCACGGATGATTACCTGACCAAGCCGTTCGATCCGCTGGAGCTGACGGTCCGCGTCAGGGCGCTGCTCAAACGGTACCGGATTGGCAGCGCGCAGATGATCCGGTTCGGCAGCACTACCCTCGACCGGCAGACTTACAAGGTGATCAGCGGGACAGAATCGCTGTCGCTGCCGCTCAAGGAGTTCGAACTGCTGTACAAGCTTGCCGGGACACCCGGACAAGTCTATACGCGTGAGCAGCTGATCGATCAGATCTGGGGAATAGATTATCCCGGGGATGACCGGACGGTAGATGTGCATATCAAGCGGCTGCGGGAGCGGTTTGCGGCTACACCTGATTTTCGCATAGAGACTGTGCGCGGGCTGGGCTACCGGCTTGAGGTTACCGAATGAGCAAATCCTTATATACCCGGGTTGTCCTGACCTTCCTGGTCTCCGTAATCGGGGGGACGGTTATTTCCTTTTTTGTGGCTACATGGCTGTTCAGAGATAAATTAAACGAGAATCTGCAGCTCCCCCTGCTGCGCTTCGGACAGGATATTGTCCGGATCTATGACGCCTTCCCGCTGAGTGAGGCAGATGCGTTCGTACACGGAATGCAACAACTTGAATCCTACCATATCCGGATTTATGAACAGACGGGCCAGTTTCAGTCTTTCGGGGAGCTGCATGAGAATAAGCCGGTTACCGTGACCACGGAACAAGTGAAGCAAGTCTTGTCCGGGAAGATTGTTCAGCTTAATCCAACGGGAATTTCCACTACGCTCTTAGGGCTGCCGCTCACAACTGATGCGGGGACGAAAGCGATGTTTGTAGAGCCCATCGGTCCTCCTTCCACCTCTTTTGTCCTGACATGGATTCTGAACTTCTCGATCTATTCGCTGGTAGCAGGAAGTCTCGTGATTCTGGTTGCTGCCATGTTTCTGGTCCGGCCGATCAAAAAGCTGACCAACGCGACCCGGCGGATCGCAGCCGGAGATTTCAATGTGAAGCTGAATATTAAGCAGAAGGGTGAGCTTGGTACTTTGGCACGGAGCTTCGAAGAGATGATGCGTGAGCTGCAGCAGCTGGAGCAGATGCGCAGGGAATTCGTCACCAATGTGTCGCATGAGGTTCAGTCACCGCTGACCTCCATATCCGGGTATGCACTGGCGCTTAAGCAGATGAATATCCCGGAGGGCGAGCGGAACCGATATCTGGATATTATCATCAGCGAAGCGGAGCGGATGTCCAAGATGAGTGACAGTCTGCTGAAGCTGAGTCTGCTGGAATCGCAGTCCCGGCAGCTGCAGCTCACCACATTCAGCCTGGATGAACAGATCAGACGGGTAATCGTTGCACTCCAGCCGCAATGGTCGGCCCGAAGCATCAGCTTCGAGCTTCATCTGAAGGCCGTCCGGCTGACGGCTGACCATGATCAATTCAATCAGGTGTGGACGAATCTGCTGGGGAACAGCATCAAATTCTCCAGGGATGGCGGCGTGATCAGCGTCAGTATCAAGCAAGATTATAAGAACGTGACCGTGCGGATATCCGACACGGGCATCGGGATCTTGCCTGAGGACCAGAAGCGGATCTTCGAACGGTTCTTCAAGGCTGACCGTTCCCACAGCCGCCAGTATAACGGAAGCGGTATGGGACTGGCCATTGTTAAGCAAATCGTCTTGCTCCATCAAGGCGATATCCGGGTGGAGAGTGAGCCGGGACGGGGCGCGAGCTTCATTGTCACCCTGCCGGTCACTGCACCGGCGGATTAGTCTGTTCTGCTGCGGCAACCTGCTCAAGCTTAGGCTTGTGCAGGTTGCCGCAGCTTTTTTTCATTGACTGGAAAAGTATGCTACTCACCTTTTGTGGATAATATGTGCATAATATTGTGGATAAGTTACATTGGAATTTGGAGCAGGAACCTTCTCTGGAGGACGATTGTTGTTCTTGTATCAGAAATCCCTCTGATTCCGCCGAAAGTGGGCAGTATAGGGAAATTAAAGGGATAAATCCCTCTGAATCCGCCGAAAGTGGGCGGCACGAGGAAATTAAAGGGATAAATCCCTCTGAATCCGCCGAAAGTGGGCGGCATGGGGAAATTAAAGGGATAAATCCCTCTGAATTCGCCGAAAGTGAGCGGCACGGGGAAATTAAAGGGATAAATCCCTCTGAATCTGCCGAAAGTGAGCGACACGGGGAAATTAAAGGGATAAATCCCTCTGAATCTGCCGAAAGTGAGCGGCAAGCGGGAATGAGGGGCAGAAGTGCCCCTGAATTCGCCGAAAGTGGCCGGCACGAAGGAATGAGGGGCAGAAGTGCCCCTGAATTCGCGGAAAGTGGGCGGCAAGCAGAAATGAGGGGCAGAAGTGCCCCTGAATTCGCCGAAAGTGGGCGGCAAGAGGAAATGAGGGGCAGAAGTGCCCCTGATTCACCCGTAAGGGTGATTTTATTCAAATATAAAAATATATATGTTTCGCACGGTAACTTATCCTTCTATTGCTCGCTGAAACACCCCGTCCTTATAGGACGGCGTAGCCGTTTCCACTTGTATGCAGCTGTTCATATTCCGTTCATATTGCCGTCACGGGGAGTACATCTTCATTGTGTAAGCTTACCTTATTGGTTCGTAAGGATCTTAATCAAACGATGAGGACAGGTGCATGTATAATGAAAAAATGGCTTAGGGTTACGCTTAAATCTATTGCAGCAATAATGATCGCCATAGTGCTTTTTTTAGCTGTTGTGTTTGTAGTGAATATTATCAGCAGCAAATCGGAGCAGGGGAAAATTGAGTCTTACGGCCAGCTGGTGCCTGTAGACGGCAAAAAGATGAATGTACTGATTCAAGGGACAGGCGAGGAAACTGTGGTGCTGCTGCCTGGTTATGGCACGGGCGCTCCGGCACTGGATTTCAAACCTCTGATCGACGAGCTGTCTCCGCATTACACGGTAGTAGCGGTTGAGCCGTTCGGCTATGGATTAAGTGATGGAACCGATAAGGAACGGACTAACGATAATATTGCCAGCGAAATTCATGAGGCATTGCAGCAGCTTGGGATTAAACGTTACACGCTGATGGGGCACTCCATTGCCGGCATATACGGACTGGATTATGTGAACAAGTACACAGACGAAGTGACTGCTTTTGTTGGAATCGACAGCAGTGTGCCGACACAAGGCGGGATGGATGCTGAAATGCCTATCGGACTGTTTAAGTTTCTGGACAACTCAGGTCTGATGAGAATGCTCAAGAAGCTGAGCGGTGACCCGTATGCCGGACTGCCATATGATGATCATACCAAGCAGCAGATGAAAATGATCTCGAATAAAAACTCCAGCAACGACACTACTATGAATGAAATGAAACATTTCAATGATAACTTTACAGCGGCTCAGGCTTTGGCATTCCCTAAGGAACTCCCGCTGCTCCTCTTCATACAGGCTAATAATACAGATGTTGAGGGTTGGCAGACGCTGCATGAAGGGCAAGTGAAGGATTCTGTGCACGGCAAACTGATCCCGCTTGAAGGGGAGCATTATTTACACCACACTCTGTCTAAAGAGATCGTCCAGGATTACAAGGAGTTCATGGAACAAGCCAAATAATAGAAGCTCGACGCTATATTCTGGATAACAGAAACAGCGGCAGCCGGGACAGTAACAAGTCTTGGATTGCCGCTGTTTTGTGATGATAATTGTAGTTAGCTTAGTTGATTATTTACGGGATTAAGAAACCTGGCAAGCTTTTCT
The DNA here is from genome assembly GCF_013141775.1 of Paenibacillus phytohabitans. Lineage (GTDB taxonomy): Bacteria > Bacillota > Bacilli > Paenibacillales > Paenibacillaceae > Paenibacillus_AQ > Paenibacillus_AQ phytohabitans. Next base: position 251,665 of record NZ_WHOB01000093.1, on the reverse strand, counting down.
TTATAGGCTTCAATGTCATGAAAAGTCTGAAGCAGCCATTATCATTACCACCTTTAGATGGAGGTCTGAGCGGACTGAGATTCCCTTATTTCGCCAAAAAACCTCATAATAAGGCTGAAGCGGACTGAGATTCCGTTATGTTGTTCTTTTGAGCTTAAAATGAGGATGATTAGGATACTTAGCGGAATCTCAGTCCGAATCCCCCGCAATTTCCCCAACTCCCGCAGGATAGAGGAATCTCAGTCCGCTTCACAGCTGGATGAGTCATGAGGCCCCGCCGAAGTTCCATTTGTGGAATGGATAGCTCCATGCGCAGCCGCTAAGCTCCCTCTTGATTCACCCGTAGTATAATTATGTTCGGCAACATACGCCCGGCTTACCTATATCAGTCCCTGACAATAAGATCAGCCTGAATTAGGATTTTCTCATAGCTTGTACCCGGGTTCAGGATTCTCCACAGCATATGATCTACAGCTCTTGTACCGAGCAGCTGCTTGTTAACATTAACGGTTGCCAGGAACGGCAGGTTGGGGTGCGTATTATCGAAACCGGTAAACACCAGATTGTCAGGAACGGGCATACCCATAATCTCCATCGTCTCCAGGGCGAACAAAGCGTAAATATCATTAGCACATACAAAAACCTCGGGCAGACCGTGTTCGGTAACAGCCGCAGTGAAGGTTTCCCGGAAATTATCAATCTCCGGCCCGTTAAGGGAAGGGTTCTGCTTAAGTTCGATCTCGTTATCCTCAAGTGCGGCCCGGAAGACCAGGAACCGTTCATAGAAGCTCTGGGCATCACGGATGTTGCCGAGGAACTGGTAGTTGCGGTAGCCCTTTTTGATGACAAGGTTCATCAGTTCTCTCATGCAGGACAGATTATCGGTAAAAATAGAATCGCACGGAAAGCTGGGATCGTAGTGATCCACCATCATGACCGGAATGCCGAGACTTCTGATCTCTGCCAGAATCGGTGTGGAAATGGAGCCGACTGTAATGACCCCCATGATGGCCTCGGGATTGAGGAGCGAGAACATTGAATCATCTTTGGGCTCTGTCAGCGTTAGCACATTAATGCCCCGCTGATCCAGCCGGGTAGAGATGCCGTTGAACAGCGGGCCCCAATATAAGGAGTCCGGATTCTGGTAGCGGATGTTGGGAAATAAGATCAGAATGGTTCCCGACCATTTGCGGGCATCCAGATCGATAAGCTCACCCGGAGGCTGCGCAGCGGTTGAGTCTTTAAAGTATCCGAGCTGCCCTGCCGCTTTGAAAATCATATCTCTGGTCTGTGAGCTGACTCCGGGTTTGCCGGATAATGCCCGTGACACTGCAAATTTAGATAGCCCCGTAAAATCTGCTATGGATTGGATCGTTACTTTACGCCGCATGAAATCATCCTACTTTAGTCAGTTTATTTAGTCTCTTCAGAAGAACTACATTCCAATTTTACATGAAGAAGAGTAGACTAACACTTGTTTTTTTAGTTTTCTGAAAATGGTTTTGCCTATGAATCTATCTGTTATTGTGATTATAGTTTTATATTATCTTTTTGTTTTTATATAATGTTATTTTGTTATGCTAAAGATAACACTGTTATACGCCTTCAACAAGAGATAAGCGATTTTTCCCCGTAAAAAAGCCTTTTTTATGTTAAAATAAGGATTTTTAATAAAATATTATTGACCATTTTCCTGCTCGGTGGTAATATTTGTTATGCTAAGAAAAACAAAATAACAATAACAAACAGGGGCGGTGTGAAAAACAAACAAAGGTAAATGGGCTTTTGTTATTTTTTTAATCAGCATTGTAAGCGCTTTATCCGAGATGTGGCAGCACTGACTTATTCATCGTTTATCAATTATCATGGGAGGTTTGACGGATGAGAAAGATAAAGGGGTATTCAGTTTTATTATTGTGTTTTGTTTTTTTACTTACAGCCTGCAGCGGCGGCAACAATGCAGCCAATAATACCAAGGCCAATGCGACGGCAGAGCCTGCTGCTACAGAGGCAGTGGCAGAAGCAACAGCGGAACCGACGGCAGCACCTGTTGATATGGGCGGACGTGTAATTAAGGTAGCGGCCTGGTGGGATCTGAAGCCTGCGGGCAATTCCGCATCCGAGAAGGAACGTCTGGCCAAGATTACTGAAGTGGAGCAGAAGTACAACTGCAAGTTCGAATTTGTAAACGTTCCCTTCGAAGAATTCATGCCTAAATTCACAGCTACCGCGCTTACCGGCGAACCCTTTGCCGATATCGTAATTATGGAGTACAACTCGGCCTGGCCGGCAATCCTCAAGGGACAGCTGATGAAAGTAAGCGAATATACAACAGCGGCTTCCAATATCAACAACGAAGCTAATCTGCTGGTGAAGGCGCCAAAAATTGCTAATGAGGACTACGCCTTTGCTGAACCCGGTGTGGGTGGAGCCGGTATTCACTACAACCGTGACTTGTTCAAGAAGCTTGGGCTTCCTGACCTGCAGGAGCTGTATGCCAGCGGACAATGGAATTGGGAGAAGTTCGTTGAAGTTGCCAAGCAGGCAACCAAGGACACAGATAATGACGGCAAAATCGATACTTACGGCTTCTCAGGCTGGGCGATCGATATGCTGCGTAACTTCTCCGCTGCCAACGGCGGCAAGCTGGTGGATGAAGCAACAAGCACTCAGGGTCTGACTGATCCGAAGGTTATTGAGGCGGCTGAATTCATTAACCGTCTATACAACGTAGAGAACGTAGTCAAAGTCAAAGGCGCAGACAAAGTCGGCTATGACGAATTCAATACCTTCAAGGATGGCGATGTAGCGATGTTCCCGGCTCCGATCTGGAACCTGGGCGATCTGACCTTCGATTTCGGTGTGGTTCCTTTCCCGAACGGACCTTCCGGATCGCCTGAAGTTACCTATGCCGATAACGGCAAGAATGCATTCTTCGTTCCCAAAGGTGTGAAAGATCCGCAGGCGGTCTATCAGGCTTTTGAAGATACCTATGATATTACACAAACCGGTGATTTCCCTAGCCAGGAATGGCTGGAAAGTATCTACGCACATGAAGAAGATGTCGCTATGATGCATGAGCATATCAACAACACAGGCCAGATTCTGCTTGAAACCGCTTACCCGGAATATCCGACCTCCGGTTATATGAAGGACATCATTGTAGACAATCAATCGGTTACTGCAACTGCCGAGAAGTATAAGCCGGAAGCAGAAGCTTCCATTGCTAAGCTAGGCAAGTAATAGGAGGGTTCCGGATCGTCATAACAACGGGGGGATGTCTTGGTGACTCCCCCTATTGTATGGATATAAGATTTCCGCTTGTAAGGAGGACTTCTGGTGACAGATAAAAAGCGTCAATCCAAAATAGCCAAGAATATAATGCTTGCTGCTGTAGCATTGCTGATCATGCTTCCGGCAGGCTTGAATGTACAGGCGGAGACTGGCACGAAGAAGGCTGTCTCTGCAGAAGAGCAGGTTCCCGGCGTTACCTCCGGGATTGCGGCGAATACCGGGAATAAATACGTTGCCTATCTGGCTGAACATAAGGACGCTCCCAGACCTGATCAGGAAATTATTCTGGAGGCGGCTGACTATAGTCATGTAGAAGGCGGCGGCTTCGAGAAGTGGTCCGATTACGAAGGTATGGCCGGTGAAGCGCTGTTAACCGGTGAAACCGGCAAGGCCGAGTGGACTGTTCAAATTAAGGAAGCCGGCTTTTATAACCTGTCGATGCTGTACTATCCCGTCGAAGGGAAAAGTTCGGCTATTGAGCGCGCCTTCTATATTGACGGGAAGCTTCCTTTCAAGGAGGCGGCGTTCCTGCAGTTTGACCGGATTTGGGATAATCAGTCGGATCAGCTGGTCCAGGACAATCAGGGCAACGACCTGCGGCCAAGGCAGGTGGAGCGGCCGGTCTGGAGCGAGAAGGCGTTTCAGGACTCCGACGGTTATGAGAATGAGCCGTTTTTATTTTATTTCAGCGCCGGCACACATACGCTAACGCTGGAATCTTCAAGAGAACCTGTACTGATTAAGCAGCTGAAGCTGTTCAGGCAGAGTGCGCCGCTGCCGTACGAAGAAGCGAAGAAAGCGTGGGACTCCGAAGGCATGCAGGCCGTAAGCGGCCAGCTCCTGACCGTTCAGGCAGAAGACGCAACGGCGAAATCCTCCCCGACGTTGTACCCGCTGAATGAGCGTTCGAGCCCGGCAGTGACTCCGTACAGTTCTTCTGTAATCAAAATTAACACGATTGGCGGGCTGAACTGGCGGATACCGGGTCAGTGGATTGAATGGGAAGTAGATGTGCCTGAGACCGGATTCTATAAGCTGGCCTTCAAGACGCAGCAGAATTATGTGCGGGGAATCTATTCAACCCGGAAGCTGACCATTGATGGTACCGTCCCGTTTGCGGAAATGGCCAAGGTTCCTTTCCGGTATAAAAGCTCTTATCGGCTGGACATTATGGGCGGCAATGAGCCCTATCTATATAAGCTCGGCAAAGGCAAACATACCATACGGCTGGAGGTAAGCCTGGGTGAGTTCGCCCCGCTCATCCGCGAGGTAGAGAACAGCCTGTACAATCTCAACTCCATGTACCGCAAGATCCTGATGATTACGGGTACAAAGCCGGATGAGTACCGGGATTACCAGCTGGACCGGAAGATTCCGGGCCTCCTGGAGGTATTCGCAGCGGAGCGCGACCGCCTGAAGGGGATTGCGAAGGAACTGGTCCGTTTATCCGGACAATCCAGTGATCAGGAAGCGCTGCTCAAGACGATGGCCGAGCAGCTGGACGAGATGATTGAGGACCCGGATACGGTCCCCAAAAGACTTACCGCCTACAAGACGAATACCGGCGGACTCGGCACCTGGGTCCAGACGGCAAGAGAGCAGCCGCTTGAAGTGGACGCACTCTACATAGCTTCACCTGATCAGAAGCTCTCGAAGAAAGGGATGGGCTTCGGCGCGAAGCTGAAGCATGAGACCGCAGCCTTCTTCACTTCTTTCTTCACCGACTACAACCAGATCGGCAATGTGTCGGATGAGGATGAGCAGAAATCGGTTACCGTATGGATCGGCAGCGGACGGGATCAGGCCAATACGATGAAGGCGATGATTGATGAGACATTCACCGCTGCCACCGGGATTAATGTCAATCTGAAGCTGGTCAACATGACCACGCTGCTTCCGGCGACCCTGGCCGGACAAGGGCCGGATGTGGCAATGCAGATCGGCAATGATCTGCCGGTTAACTTTGCAATGCGCAATGCGGCGGCAGATCTGACGCAGTTTGCGGATTTCGGGGAAGTGAGCACACGTTTCCGCGAGAGTGCGGTGCTGCCTTACCGGTATGACAGCGGTGTCTATGCCCTGCCTGAGACCCAGACCTTCAATATGCTCTTCTACCGCAAGGACATTCTGGAGGAGCTGGAGCTTGAGGTTCCGCAGACCTGGGATGAGGTATCCACACTGCTCGCGGTGCTCAGCAAGAATCATATGCAGTTTGGCCTGCCTGTAGTGGTCCAATCGGCAGTGCAGGGACAGAACATCCCGCCGAACTCGATGTTTGCCGCGCTGCTGTTCCAGAATGGCGGGCAATTCTACCGGGATGGCGGCAAAGAGTCAGATCTGGATTCGCGTACCGGAATCGAGACCTTCAAGCAATGGAGCGAGTTCTATACCGATTACAAGCTGGAGAAGGAATATGACTTTGCCAACCGCTTCCGTACAGGTGAGATGCCGATCGGCATCGCGGATTATACGCTATACAATCAGCTGTCTGTGTTTGCACCGGAGATCAGGGGCATGTGGGGCTTCGTGCCGATCCCCGGAACCGTGAAGGAAGACGGTACGCTGGACCGCACAGTCTCCAGTGGCGGCAGTGCAGTCGTAATGCTGGATAAAGCAAAGGACAAGGATGCGTCCTGGGAATTCATGAAGTGGTGGACGAGTGAACAGACGCAGACGGTGTTCGGGCGTGAGATGGAAGGCTTGATGGGTGCTGCCGCACGTTATCCGACAGCGAATATCAAAGCGCTGGACAGCTTGCCTTGGCCGATCGCCGATTACGAGAATCTGAAAGCCCAGTTCGAATGGGCGGAAGGGGTTCCTGAGGTTCCGGGCGGATATTTCACGGGCCGGCATTTGTTTAATGCTTTTTACAAAACAGTGGTCGGCGGTGTGGAAGCCAGGGAATCCATTATGGACTATGTCCAGTATATTCAGGACGAAATCACCACCAAACGCAAAGAGTTTGGTCTATAGCGGTAAGGGGGAGAGTCAAGCGTGCAAACTTGGTGGAGCCTGAAATGGCAGCAGATGAGAGCGAATAAGCATTCGTACATTCTGATGGCGCCGTATATGCTGTTGTTCGCCGTATTTACGGTGCTGCCGGTATTGGTCTCGGTTGTGCTTAGCTTCACATATTTCAATATGCTGGAATTTCCGAAGTTCATTGGGTGGCAGAACTATACGCGTCTTTTTTTGGAGGATGATGTATTCCTGATTGCCCTCAAGAACACACTGCTGTTCGCAGTAATTACAGGTCCGATAAGCTATATCGCCTGCTTCGTGTTCGCCTGGATCATCAATGAGCTGTCTCCGAAGCTGAGAGCGGTAATGACGCTGGTGTTCTACGCACCGTCCATCTCGGGGAACGTGTACTTCATCTGGCTGATGATCTTCTCCGGGGACCGGTACGGGATCATGAACGGGTTGCTGCTGAAGTTCGGCTTCATTCTGGAACCGATCCAGTGGCTGAAGACAGAAGGCTATATTATGCCGATCATCATCCTGGTCCAGTTATGGCTCAGTCTGGGAACGGGCTTCCTGACCTTCATTGCCGGACTGCAGACCGTGGATGGAACCTTATACGAAGCGGGAGCCGTGGACGGAATCAAGAACCGCTGGCAGGAGCTCTGGTATATCACCTTGCCTTCCATGCGCCCGCAGCTGATGTTTGGTGCTGTCATCCAGATTACGACCGCGTTCGCCGTAGCTGATGTTTCGATTGCCCTGGCCGGGTTCCCGAGCGTGAACTATGCAGCGGAGACCATCGTGACGCATCTGATCGACTTCGGCACCACAAGGTTCGAGATGGGCTATGCTTCAGCGATTGCTACTGTATTGTTCTTCATCATGGTAGGCACCAACCTGGTGGTGCAGAAGCTTCTTAGAAAGGTGGGTGAATAGAAGACATGAATACCCCCTTTCAAATAGGTTCCAAACGGTTAAACCGGCCTTTGCGGATGCCCAAGAAGCGGGTGAACCGCTCTGCCTGGGGCACCTTCTCTTTATTTGCCCTGCTTACTGTATTCGGGGCGTTTATGATTTTGCCGCTGGTGTATGCAATTAATAATGCGTTCAAGCCGCTGGACGAAATCTTCATCTTCCCGCCGACGCTGTTTGTCCGGCACCCGACGATGAACAACTTTATCGATCTGTTCAACCTGCTGGGGAATTCATGGGTGCCGTTTTCCCGGTATATTTTCAACACGGTGTTCATTACCGGTGCAGGGATTATCGGGCATGTCCTGCTGGCTTCGGCGGCAGCGTACCCTCTGGCCAAACATCATTTTCCGGGCAAAAAAGCACTGTTCAGCATCGTTGTCCTCTCGCTGATGTTCACACCGGCGGTGACGGCTATGCCAAACTATATGATCATGTCCTGGCTGGGCCTCATTGATACGTACTGGGCGGTTATTATACCGGCCTTCGCTTATTCGCTTGGCCTCTATCTGATGAAGCAATTTATGGAGCAGATTCCCGATGTGCTGCTGGAAGCGGCTAAGATTGACGGGGCCAGCGAATACCGTATTTTCTGGTCGATCGTGATGCCGAATGTTAAGCCAGCCTGGCTGACACTCATCATTCTGTTATTCCAGATTCTCTGGGGCAGCGACGGCAACGGGTTCATCTACAGCGAGCAGCTGAAATCACTGCACTTTGCAGCGGGCCAGGTGGTTGCAGGAGGGATTGCCCGTTCCGGTCCCGCGGCAGCGGTGGCCCTCATTCTGATGAGCGTGCCGATCACGCTGTTTGTGTTCTCGCAGAGCCGGATTATAGAGACCATGGCAACTTCGGGAATGAAGGATTAAGGGGGGAACGCAGTTGATCGCAAAAAAATGGCTGCTGTCACTTATGGCGGCATCCCTGCTGATTGTGTATGCAGCTCCCGCTCCGGCGCATGCAGATTCTGCGCCTTATGAGAGCTACAACTATAACTATTGGGAAGAAGCAGTGCCCGCTCCTGCGGCGTATATCCCTGACCGGACCCTGTCCGGCAAGGATCTCGGGGTAGGCGATTTCCGGGAACCCGGCGACATGGCCGTGGCGGCAAGCGGACTGATCTATATAGCCGACAGCGGAAACGGGCGGATTATTTGCCTGGACCCGGACTGGAAGGTCGTTAAGGTCATTAATAGCTTCGATAATCAGGGCGCGGAGGATACATTCAAGAATCCATCCGGATTGTACATTACGGAAGACGGCAATTTGTATGTTGCCGATACGGATAACGGGCGTGTGGTGATCCTGTCCCCGGAAGGGGAGCTGCTCGGCATGGTGGAGAAGCCGGCGTCTGATATTTTGCCGGCGGACTTCAAGTTTATTCCCGTGAAAGTGACTGTAGATCAGGCTGAACGTGTCTATGTCATCGCTAAAGGGATCTTCGAAGGGATCATGCAGTTTGATAAGAATGGCGAGTTTATCGGCTACGTCGGCACGAACAAAGTGCAGCGTGATTATGCCGAATATTTGTGGCGGCTGGTCTCGACCAAAGCGCAGAAAGCCCAGATGGCTCTGTTCGTGCCAACAGAATTCTCCAATATCGATGTGGATGCCAAGGGTTTCCTCTATGCCACCAATATAGATCCGGGCTCCAAGGAGCCGGTCAAACGGCTGAATCCCTCCGGGGAGGATGTCCTGAAGCGGTTCGGATATTTCGATATTAAGGGGGACATCACATACCGCACGGCAGTTGGATCCTCCAAATTCACGGACATTAAAGTGCTGGCAAACGGGATGTACAGTGCGCTTGATGCCAACCAGGGCAAGGTGTTCACGTATAACGACGAAGGCGATCTTCTCTATGTCTACGGAGGGAAGGGCAACCAGACCGGGACCTTCAAAATACCGGTAGCGGTAGAGTTCTCCCAGGGGAATCAGCTCGTACTGGACCGTGGAAAAGGCAACATTGTCATCTTCAAGCCGACCCGGTTCGGCACAAGCGTCAATGAAGCGGTGGGGTATCACTACAATGGTGAAGATACGCTCGCTGTGCCGGTATGGAGGGAAGTGCTGAAGCTGAACTCCAACTACGATATCGCGTATATCGGCATTGGCAAGTCCCTGCTGATGGACAAAAAAAACAAAGAGGCACTTAAATACTTCAAGCTCGGAATGGACCGCGACGGGTATTCGGTAGCCTTCAAACGGTACCGGAGAGAAGTCATGCAGGAGCATTTCGGAACCTTCCTGACAGCGGTAACGATCCTGGTGCTGGCTTGGCTGTCTTATAAGCTCTTCAGCTTCTGGAGAAGGAAGCGGCGGTTAACCGCGTCCAGGCAGGCTTCGCCAAACCTTAAGGAGGGGAACGCCCATGAGGCAGGATTTCATTAAATTCCCGCTGCACCTCATTGTGCATCCGTTTGACAGCTTTTGGGATATGAAGTACGAAGGCAAAGGGAAGGTCCGGGTCGCGTTGACGATTCTGCTGCTGGTCGTGATTTCGATGATCCTGAAGGATCAGTTTGCGGGTTTCCTGGTGAATTATAACGACCCCCGGCATCTGAACAGCATCACGCAATTGTTCACGATTATCTTTCCCTTCTTCCTGTGGTGCCTCTCCAACTGGGCGATCACCACACTCATGGACGGGGAAGGCAAATTCAAAGAAATTATGATGGCTACAGCCTATGCGCTAGTTCCGATTGTAATTATTTATGTGCCGATGATCCTGGCCAGCCGGTTTATGGCGGAGGAAGAAACAGCCTTCTATTATCTGATGATGACGATATCCTCCGTATGGTTCGTCGCGCTATTATTTGTCGGCATTATGACCGTTCATCAATATACTGTGCTCAAAACCGTAATCACGATGCTGCTCACGGTTATTGTCATGGGAATTGTCGTGTTTCTGGGGACGCTCGTCTTAAGCATGCTCCAGCAGATTATCGAATTCTTCGTTAACATTTACCGGGAATTAATTTTCCGTACGTAAAGGAGGCCGCACCTGTGAAAAATCGTAAAATGCTGGTCGCGGTGCTCGCCTGTGCCGCAGTCCTGCTGATCCTTGCCGGTTCTGCCTTAGTCTTCTCCTCACGCGGAGTGAAGGCGGTGGAAGCCTCGGCCTATATGCAAGTAACAGCTGAGCTGGAGGCCGGAACCGGGTTCACCGCACTGCCGGATTCGTCCGGGGGCATTCCGGGTATGCAGCTCGCAGCAGATGAATCTGAGCTGTCCTTATATTTCAATCCAGAGACAACGGAAATCGCCGTGAAGGATAAAAGCCATGGTCAGATCTGGTACAGCAATCCTGCGGGCCGTGAGCAGGATACCCTGGCTTCGGGATTCGAGAAGGAGCTGCTGTCCTCGCAGCTGAACGTACTGTTCCGCGACTCTATAGGGACGCTAGAATCCTATACGAACTTCGCCCAGAGTATCAGCAGCAAACAATTCACTGCCGAGAGCATCAAGAACGGGCTGCGGATTGTATATACGATTGGAGATACCTCCATCGGGATTGATGCGCTGCCTAAGTTCATCAGCAAGACAAGAATGGAAGAGAAGGTCCAGGCTAATCTGGATGCGTCCAGCGCCAAATATGTAGGGCAGCGTTATTATCCGAAAGACGGTGACCCGGAAGTTCTGGAGCGCATTGATGCCCAGGTCTCGAAGCCGCTGGTGCTGAGCAAAATGACCGCAGCCTTCAATAAATCCGGTTATTCTGCGGAGGATCTGGCCTTCGATAATGAGGAGAACGGAGTGGAGGGCGGCTCCGGAGCAAGCAAGCCAAACTTCATCATTCCGCTGGAATACCGGCTGGATGCAGGGTCGCTGGTAGTAACCGTCCCGATGAACCAGGTCAAGGAGAGCGGTGAATACCAGATCCGCAGCCTGGAGCTGCTGAATATGTTCGGAGCAGCCGGTCAGCAGAGCGACGGCTACATGTTCGTTCCGGACGGCTCCGGCAGCCTGATCTATCTGAATAACGGAAAAGTGAAGGAAGAGCAGTATGTTCAGCGTGTATACGGCCCGGACCCGAATGATAACAGCTATAGACGCGGGCAGGTCAGCGAGAGTGCCAGAATGCCGGTCTTTGGCCTGAAAACAGAGGATGCCGCATGGTTTGCCGTGATCGAGAAAGGCGATGCCATAGCCAGCATAGCCGCAGATATCAGCGGCAAGAAGAACTCCTACAACTTCATCCACAGCAGCTACACCCTGCGGGGGGAGGATGAGCTTGAGCTGTATACGGGTTCTACCATTCAGGAAATTCAGCTGTTAAATGAAGAGATTTACAAAGGCGATATTGAGGTCCGCTACAGCTTCCTCGGTAAAGATAAAGCCAATTATTCAGGAATGGCTGAGCTGTACCGGAATAAGCTGGCGGCGGAGCAGGTGCTGCAGCCTCTGGAGACCGGACAGGATGTCCCCTTCTATCTCGATATGCTGGGGGCGGTCGACAAGCAGAAGTCGTTCCTCGGCGTCCCTTACCGGTCCGAGATTGCCATGACCACCTTCGGGCAGGCGGCGCAGATTGCAGAGCAATTGAAGCAGGATGGCGTTGACCGGCTGCTTATGCGCTATACCGGCTGGTCTGCCAAAGGTGTGAATCACGCTACACCGGATAAGCTGAAGACGGAAAGTGTGCTCGGCAGCAAAGCGGAGCTTCTTGAATTATCAGAGCAGCTGGAACAGGCGGGAGGTATGTTATTCCCGGATGTGGCCTTCCAGAAGATCTATCATGATGATGGCGGCTTCACGCCTTCCTCCGATGCCTCCCGGTTCGTGACCCGGGAAGAAGCGGAGCTCTATCCGTATAACCGGGCCTTGAACCGGATGGATATGACGCTCGGAAGCTACTATCTGTTGTCCCCGGCCAAACTGCCCTATTATGTGGACACCTTCATGAGCAAGTATTCAGCTTACGGGTTCAACGGCGTATCCCTGCGGGATCTCGGCAGTGTGCTCAGCTCGGATTTCCGGGTCAGCCGGGTCATTCAGCGGGAGACGGCCAAACAAATCGTAGAGGAGCAGCTGGGCAAGCTGGATCAGAGCATCGGCCAGACGATGGTCGCAGGCGGCAATGCTTATGCATGGCCTTACTCCGATCATCTGATCAATGTGCCGACAGCCTCCAGCGGCTTCGTGCTGACGGATGAAGAAATCCCGTTCTATGAAATGGTTGTCCATGGTTACATCAGCTATACGGGGACGCCGGTGAATCTGAACGATGAGCAGGATCTCAAGGTGCAGCTGCTCCGCTCTATTGAGCTTGGTGCCGCGCCGCATTTCTCCTGGTCGTATGAGCCGTCCTCCAAGCTGAAATACACTCATTTTGACGACATGTATGCCACAAGTTATCAGGATTGGTACGGTCAGGCGGTTTCGCTGTACAAGGAAGTCAGTAAAGTGCTCTCTCCGGTACAGAACGCGCAGATTGTGAACCATATACGCCATCAGGAGGGTGTTGTGGAGGTGCAGTACAGCAATGGTATTTCAATCTATGTGAATTACACAGATATGCCAGTCTCCGTACACGGCTTCACTGTCGGAGCCGGACAATATGGGATAGAAGGTGGGCAGTCATGAGGGGGAGCAAGCTCAGCTTAAATCACAAGCGCTCTTGGCTGGGAGTCGCCTTTATTACGCCGTGGCTGCTTGGCTTCGTGTTCATGTTCGCGGCTCCGCTCATCCAGTCGGTTAAGTTCAGCTTCAGCAAATTAAACGTTGATCCGTCAGGTTTCACACTGGAATGGGTAGGCTGGTCTAATTTCAATAATGCATTGTTTGTAGATGCAACCTTCAACCGCGTACTCACCGAATCCGTCAGGGATATGGTGCTTAACGTTCCAATGATCCTGTTCTTCAGCCTGTTCTCGGCAACGCTGCTGAATCAGAAATTCCGGGGGAGAGTTCTGGCCCGTGCGATATTCTTTCTGCCTGTTATTCTGGCTTCGAATGCGATCTCGGCGGCAGAAGCGTCCGGACTGATCAACCTGGTGGGGGATGCCACGGCTGTGAATGAACTCGGTCAATCCGGCTCCCAGTACAACGTCATGTCTATGGTGATGATTCTGAGTGATATCGGTCTGCCGCTGTCGTTCGTGGATTACATTGTGGATGCTATCCTGCGGATTTATGAGATTATTACGAGCTCGGGTGTACAGATTCTAATCTTCCTGGCCGCGCTGCAGTCGGTGCCGGGAGCGATGTACGAGGTAGCGAAGATTGAAGGGGCGACCGCTTATGAATCCTTTTGGAAAATCACCTTCCCGCTGGTAAGCCCGCTCATCCTGACCAATGTGATCTACACCATTATCGACTCTTTCACGGGTAGCAAAGTAACGCAAATGATCTTCACCACCGCGTTCACCACCCAGAACTTTGGTCTCAGTGCGGCCATGTCGTGGATCTATACGCTGATTATCAGCATCGTCCTGATTATTGTAGGATACTTCCTGTCCAAAAGAGTGCATTACAATTGATTAATCGCAAAGGAGGGTACGGCTATGCAAGCTCCTCAATCTGTTCAGCCTGCTCATAGGGAGGCGAATCACCATAGAGTCCATAAGCTAAAAGGCAAAGCAGTGGATCTTCTATACGCACTGTTCCGCTATGCGCTGGTCATCGGGATCTCCTTCATCATTATTTACCCGCTGCTTATGAAGTTCTCGATCGCCTTCAAGGATAAAGCGGATATTTACAATCCGACGATTTATATGATTCCGGTCCACTACACTATGGATAACATCAGAATGGCGATGCAGATTCTGGACTACTTCCCGCTGCTGGGGAATACGCTGCTCTTCGTCGTAGTGACTACGGTGCTGACCACGGCTTCCTGCGCTTTGGCCGGTTACGGCTTCGCCCGGTTCAGCTTTCCGGGGAGCAATATCCTGTTCGCGCTCGTCATTCTTACCCTGCTTGTCCCTACCAGCACGCTGATGGTGCCGATGTACCTGCATTTCAGAAGCTTTGACATTATGGGGATTATTCATTTGTTTACAGGGAGAAGCGGCATTAATCTGCTCAATACGTATTGGCCATCGATGATTACATCCGCGACTGCCATCGGACTTAAGGCGGGGTTGTTCATTTATATTTTCCGCCAGTTCTTCAAGGGGATGCCGAAGGAGATTGAGGAAGCGGCGCTGATCGACGGTGCAGGGGGCGTGAAGACGTTCCTGCGGATTATGCTGCCCAATGCGGTCTCGCCGATGATTACGGTCATCCTGTTCTGCTTCGTCTGGCAGTATAACGATACCTTCTTCACCTCGCTGTTCATGAGTGAAATTGCACTTATGCCTACGAAGGTCAGCTCGCTGGCCGCGCAGGCCAATGCCCTGCTGCCGGGATTGCTTGGGGTAGGCGGGGGATCGGGTGTTAAGGCGGACCCCAATCACGTAGCGATGATTATCGATACCGGTATCCTGCTGGCGATTCTCCCGCTGATTACCTTATATATGGTGGTGCAGCGTTACTTCGTAGAGAGCGTGGAACGCAGCGGAATTATCGGTTGATCTCATTCAGAGAGGAATTTAGAACATGCATAAAGAGAAGGCATCCCAATATATAGTGGAGCCTAAGCTGGTGAACCCGCATGCGGATGCGGGTGCGCTTAGGCTAATGACCTATCTGTGCAGCATCTACGGGTCCCGTGTATTAACGGGACAGCAGATCGGTGTCGAATCGGCGCCCGAGCTTGAGATTCTGTACGAAGTGACAGGCAAGTACCCGGCTGTCTATGGTTTCGACTTCATGAATTATTCGCCTTCCCGGACGGAGCGGGGGGCGCAGTGCAGTGACACCGATATTGCCATCGGCTGGTGGCGGAGCGGCGGGATTGTCACCTTCTGCTGGCACTGGAACGCGCCCAAGGATCTGATCGATCTGCCGCCCGACAAGACCTGGGGAAGCGGCTTCTATACCAAGGCCACGACCTTTGATCTTGCACAGGCGTTGGATCATCCGGAATCGGAGGAGTATCAATTGCTGCTGCGGGATATGGATGCCATCGCCCTGCAGCTGAAGCGGCTTCAGGCTGCCGGAGTCCCCGTACTGTGGAGACCGCTGCACGAGGCATCTGGCGGCTGGTTCTGGTGGGGCGCGCGCGGCGCTGATCCGTATATCCGGCTGTGGAAGCTGATGTATGACCGGATGACGAATCTGCATAAGCTGAATAACCTGATCTGGGTATGGAACGGCCAGCATGGTGACTGGTATCCGGGTGATGAATACGTTGATATCATCGGAGAGGATCTGTATCCTTCGGCCAGAGACTATAGCTCGCAGAAGGGGCATTTCCAGCGTGCCCGAAGCTATACCGGGCAGAACAAAATCATTGCCTTATCGGAGAATGGAGTGCTTCCGGACCCGGATTCCATGCTGAAGGATCAGGCCCTGTGGGCCTGGAACTGCACCTGGTACGGCACATTTGTGTATATGACTGAAGAGGATGGCCGGAGAGCCTACAGCAGCGGATATACGGAGCGCAAGCATCTGATCAAGTATTATGATCATCCGCTCACGGTAACGAAGGATGAGCTTCCAAATCTGAGGGACGAGGACGAATTAAGCAGCAGTTGAATGAGCATGTGTATTTAGAAATGATTAGGAAGGCGGCCTGAGATGAAGCTGAAACGCTCGTTCGTCATTACCTGTATACTGCTGCTGGCCGTCCTGGTGACGGCAGTTCCTGCGCAGGCGGAAACCCGGGCGAAGAAGAATGCCCTGCAGGCTTATGTTGAATCGCTCGGACCGGGCTGGAACCTGGGGAATACCTTCGAGGCTTCCGGGGACGAAACCTCATGGGGGAACCCGGCCGTGACCCAGGCCTTCATCGGGCAGCTTGCGGAGGAGGGCTATAAGAGCATCCGTATCCCGGTTACCTGGAAGCACCGGATGGGCGATGCTCCTGATTATGCAATCCGGCAGGACTTCATGGCCCGGATTCAGGAGGTTGTTGACTGGTCGCTGGCTGCGAACCTTCATGTGATTATTAATCTTCATCATGACAGTAACTGGGTGATGAACATGGCAGCGGAGCATGATGAGGTGCTGGACAGATTCAATGCCGCCTGGACGCAGATTGCCGGGCATTTCAAGAATTATCCGGACAGCCTGATGTTCGAGAGTCTGAATGAGCCGCGTTTCTCCGACGACTGGAGTAAGGACAGCCCGGAATATTTCACTATGCTGGATGAACTGAATGTGTCCTTTCATACTATTGTCCGGCATTCCGGAGGGAACAACAAGCAGCGGCCGCTGGTACTTTCTACGCTCACTGCTGCCCCTACCCAGGCCAGACTGGATGCATTAGCCGCAACCATCAAGAAATTAAATGATGATAGACTGATAGCAACGTTCCATTACTATGGTTATTATGCGTTCAGTGTGAACCTTGGGGGCTCGACCACGTTCGATACCACGGCCAGGGAGGATCTGATTCAGGCGTTCGACCGGGCTTATGATACCTTCACAGCCAAGGGCATTCCCGTAATTATCGGGGAATTCGGCCTGCTCGGGTTCGATAAATCGCTGAGTACGGTCCAGCATGGCGAGATTCTGAAGTTTTTTGAATACGTTACCTACTATGCCCATGAGAAAAAAATGCCGCTGATGTTATGGGACAACGGGCAGCATTTCGACCGGCGCACATTCAAGTGGGTAGACGAGGAGCTTCATCAGGTGATGAAGCAGGGCTGGAAAGGCCGTTCCTCCAATGCGGAGACGGATTCGGTCTATATTCTAAAGGATGCGGAAATGAAGGATACCGCCATTCCCCTGAATTTGAACGGCAATACGTTCACGGCGTTGCTTAATCAGGAACAAGTGCTTGTAAAAGGAACGGATTATGAGCTTGAGGGAGAGAACCTTATCCTCCATGCCGGGCTGCTGCAGAAACTTGTTACGCAGAAGTACGGTATTAATGCAGTGCTAACTGCCAGATTCAGCGCGGGTGCTGACTGGAGAATGGACATTATTTATTACGACACGCCCAGCTTCATCAGTGCGCAGGCTCCGGAGGGGATATATACAATCCCGGCCTGGTTCAACGGGGATAGTCTGGCAACACTGGAAGCCGTCTATACGGCTGGCGGCAATGCCGGACCTAATGACTGGACTCCCTTCAAGGAGTACTACAAAGCCTTCTATCCGGACTATACGACCGGAGAGATCAAATTCACGGATGAATTCTGGAAAGAAGTGAAGGATGGGGAAGTGCAGCTGAAGATGCATTTCCGCAGCGGTGCAGTTATCCCGTATACGATTACCAAGACAGGCACTCAAATTGCCGGGGTCTCCGCAGAGGATGCAGAAAAGGCGGCAGCGCTGGCTGCGGAAGAAGCGGACGGGCAGGCTGTAGAGGTGCTGGCGGAATCTGCTGATCCGGCATCGGCAGATACTGCAGCAGCAAATTCAGTGGAGAATTCTGCTGAAGCTGTCCAGCCAGAGGAAGCCAGCCAAGGCAGCGATACCTTAGTGATCCTGCTCGCTGGATCGGCGCTGATCGTTGTAGCGGCAGCGGTCATGTACCGGCGGAGAACGGGTAGAAGATAGGCTTAGCGGATAACGAAACAGCAGCAACCGTGGACGGGAGAATCATGTCCTGGTTTGCTGCTGTTATTTTTGAACCCATAAACGCATGATTAATGTTCGCTGGTGTTCATTAGACTTTGCAGACGCGCAGCTGTTTCGGCAGTAGCTGTATAAATCATGATCTTCAGATCTGGATGGCCCTGGGGCTGTAGGGTCATATGTTCGAACTCCAGCTCCCCGATGCCCGGCGCATTCCACTGTTTGTGGCAGTCCGTTACAACCTGAACATCATGCAGCGGCCATTTCTCGCGGAACAGCGGGCTGCTCTGCATAAATTCCCCGATAAGCTCCTTGAACCTCGGGTCATTAGGAAAATGTGCGTAATCCGCACGAAAGCGTGCAACGATGACTTCTGCTTTACTCTCCCAGTCCTCTGAATTCATTCTTCGTTTCCCGCCCGTCAATAACAGTCTCATCCAATTGGGACGCTCCTGCTCACCCTCTGAGAATGAAGGAAAGCCGAAAACCAGCTCCGCTGCCTGATTCCATAACAGCAAATCCCAGCTTCTCCCGATTACGAAGGCCGGATTCGGCTCCAGGGCCTTAATCATCCGTTCCAGGCCTGTATTCAGTTGCTGATCTTCTACGGCCTGCTGCTGCACCGGTCTGGCAAGAAGATGAAGATGGTGACGTTCGTCTTCAGTCAGCCGCAGCGCCTCTGCTATGTTATTCAGTACATCCTCTGAAGGATTGATACTTCTTCCCTGCTCCAGAGAGGTGTACCATGAGGTTCCGATGTGGGCAAGCTGGGCCACTTCTTCCCGGCGGAGTCCCGGAGTCCGCCGTCTTCCATAAGAGACTAACCCGGCTTCTTCAAGAGTCAGACGTTCCCGGCGCGAACGCAGAAATTCTCCTAACGGCATTCTGGAAGAAACCTCTTCCATGTTGAACTCCTCCTTATCCTGACACTGACAGTCCTACGATAAACGCAGGAAGGATGCCAGTTACACATTCTATTATACTGCCAGTATAGCATCTATAAACTTAGGAGGATTTGAACTATGAACATATTTGTAACTGGAGCCACCGGTAAAGTAGGCAGCCGTTTCGTTCCGCGTCTGCTGCAGCGCGGTCATCACGTTAAGCTGTTGATCAGGGATGCTGCCAAGGCAGAGGGGCTTAAGCAGCTGGGGGCTGAGATTGTAGAAGGCGAGCTTCTGCAGCCGGAGCATTATGTGGAGGCTCTCAGGGGGATTGATGTTGTGTTTCATCTGGCAGCTCAGTTCCGCGGGGTAGACGAGAATACCACCTGGATATCCAATTTCGATGGCAGCATCGCTCTGGCCAAGGCAGTGCTGGAGGCGGGGGTGCCAAGGTTTGTTTTTGCGAGCACTAACAATGTCTACGGCTCCGGAAGTAACGCGGGACCCAGTCAGGAGGATGACGAGCTGAAGCCTGCGTTTGCTTATCCGCAGTCCAAAGCCAAGGCTGAGGCAGCGCTGCTGCAGCTTCATCATGAACAGGGATTAGGCCTGCGCATTGTAAGGCTGCCCTTTGTCTACGGTGAGCGGGATCCGCATATCACAGAATTTCTGCCGCTCGCAGGCAATTGGAATCCGGCAAAACGAATGCATATGGCGCACCATGCCGATGTGGGTCAGGCCCTGCTGCTCGCTGCTTCCGCAGACGGGATAGATGGCCGGATCTACAACGTCGGTGACGACGCACCGATCACCATTGCGGAGCTGCAGAAGCTGCATCATTTTGAAACCTCCCCGGAAGCGCAGCAGCAGGAATTCAATCCATGGGAGGGTGTCATTGATACCACCCGGATCAGAGACGAATTACATTACCGGCCGATTTTCCCGTCATTCTATACGGCTAGGGATGCAGGTGCACTTTAAATTGGATTTATCTTCTCCCGGCAATCTGGTATACAATATACAATAGTAGTGCATTTTCTTGACCGCAGGCTTCTCTTCAGAAGCTTGCGGTTTGTTGTATTAACAGTTTGAATAAGATGAACTAAAGAAATCTGGACACAACAGCGGCTGGAAGGCCAAATATTCACCGCAGTTACGTCCTCGCCCAGCTGGGGGGGCTTAAGTTGATCTATAGAGATCATGATTCAACCGCAGCCAGCAGGGCTATTGTATAGAGATCGTTATTACATAGGGAGGCAGGCAAATGCTGAAATCATTGCAGGCTATTGAAACATACCGCGAAGAAGGAAGGCTCCCCGTTGAAGGCTGTCTGTGGCTGGAATATATCGTTCAGGCCGAGCAGACGATTGTGAACCTCGAACGGGTAGAGTCACTGGGGGAACTGGAGCAGCAGAGTCCGGTGCTGGATTACGTAGAGCGGAGCCTGCGCGTACTGGACAGTCTGCCGCTATCCTACTGGATCAGGGAATTGGCTGAAGAGACGCTGATCTGGTCGGAGACTGCCAAGGGCGGTACGATCCGGCAGCGCAGAAGCTGGCAGGAGGACGGCATTAATATATTTGTGCATAATATCGGTTCGGCACAGCTGTACTGGCGTTATGCAGAGGATGACCGGGAGGACGCTGCCTCTGCGGATAAGCGGCTGATCGTGCACCGGCTGATCGAAACCCACGGGCTGATCGGGCAGCAGATCCGCGGCGAGGTTCCGCCTTCGGTCAATCTTCCGTTATCCGGACTGGTGGAGCAGGGGCTGCTGACTGCAGATGAGCTGGAGCGGCTGCTGTTCGCGCTGAATCACTGCATTATCTCTGCCGTTGCCCCGGAGCTGTGGCAGGAGGTTCGTCCTCAGGTGATGGAGCTGATTGCCGTAATCTCCTCGGGGAATCTGCATGATGAAGTCCCGATGAAGGAGCGTCTGCGGAGAATGCGCTCCGGGTCTATCGCGCAGGGCGAGGATTATGAGACGGAGTGGAGCAGTCTTGTACAGGAGGGCTTCAATCCTGCTGTACTGGAGCCGCTGCAGCCTGTCACCTTCTGGTATGTGGAATCAGCACTGCAGACCTTCTCGCTGGAGCAGTTTCTCAAAGTAGTAAGCCTCTCCGCTAGCAGTGATTTGTCCGCTCTGAACCATATCAGCTTCGAAGCGGTGATGAATAGCATTTATTATGACTACAAGGGCAGCAAGAAGATCAACGTGTACAAGAAACGGATCATTGAGAAATACTTGTCTGAGCTGGACTGGACAGAGATCTACAGCGGGGAGCAGCCTTCCGGCAATCCGCATCTGTTGCACCGGCTGCTGCGGAAGGAGCATTTGCCCGACACGCTGTTCTTCAACTTCGAATTCTCCCCGGCGGCTGAGAAGCTGATTGAATTCTGTATAGAAGCCGAGAAGTCGGCGCTGTATGAACGGGCGGTGCTGCTGCTGTTCGATCTGTTCGATCTGCGCCGGGATGCGTTCGACCGCTTCCATAACGAGGATACGTATTTAAGCCAGATGAATGATACGGCAGATTATAAGGCGGTCATTCTGGATTACGTCACCGGCCGCAAGGTGCTGGACATCGGGCCGGGCGGCGGGGTGCTGCTGGATCTGATCGAGCAGCGGATGCCGGACGTGATTCCGGTGGGCATCGATATCTCCAGCAATGTCATTGAAGCATTGCGGCAGCGCAAGCAGCGGGAAGACCACCGCTGGGAGGTGCTCCAGGGCGATGCGCTGAACCTGAAGGATTACGTGGAGGCGGGGACGGTCGACACAGTGATTTTCTCCTCCATCCTGCATGAGCTGTATTCCTATGTCCCGCTGGACGGGAAGAAGTTCAATCACGGGACGGTTGCTGCTGCGCTAACCAGCGCTTTCGGGGTGCTGGCGGACGGCGGAGTCATTATTATCCGCGACGGTATTATGAGTGAGCCGGAGGATCAGCAGCGGAGAGTGCGGTTCCTGGAGGATGACGGAATGGCGTGGCTGGAGCGGTATGCGAAGGATTTTGCCGGCCGGAGTATCCGGTATGAGCAGCTTAGCGCCCGGGAGGTCCTCATGCCGGTGAATGATGCGATGGAGTTCCTGTACACGTATACGTGGGGCGAGGAAGCCTATATCCATGAGGTACAGGAGCAGTTCGGATATTTCACTCCGGCTCAATATGCCGCGTTCATTGAGCAGACGCTTGGTGATCAGGCGAAGATTGAGGTCTTCCGCCATTACCTGCAGGAAGGGTATACGGAGGCGCTGCAGGATCGGGTCGTGGTGATGGATGAGAGCGGGCAGGCGGTCGCACTGCCGGACAGCACCTGCTTCATTGTAATCCGTAAGGCGGGCTGAAGCCGGGCGCTTGAGTGGAACATAAAAGGGGCATTACCACAGCCGTGTCCGGCGCTGGTAATGCCCTTTTTCGATAAACTGACCGATCAGTTGGTAGCCGGCAGCCTGGATTTCCTGAAGCCGGCCACACTGTAGACAATCAGGGCAACCCAGATGAAGGAGAAGCTGACTAGCCTTCCCTGCGAGAAGGGCTCACCAAGCAGGAATACTGCCAGCAGCATACTCGTCGTCGGCGAGATGTACTGGATGAAGCCGACCATGGAGAGCGGGAGCAGCTGCATAGACTTGGCGAACCAGAACAACGGCATCGCCGTAGCGGCTCCGGACAGCAGCAGGACGATCATCAGCAGGGGAGACAGCGAAGCGAACGTTCCTGTGCCCTGCGACTGAATGTAGATCAGATAGCCCAGCGCAACTGGCATGGCCATCAGTGTTTCCCCGGTCAGGCCGAGCAGAACATCGAGCCCTGCAAGCTTTTTGGCCAGACCATACAGGGAGAACGTGACCGCCAGCGCAATTGCCACCCATGGAACCTGCCCGTACTGGACCGCCATAATCCCCACACCGGTGCCTGCCAGAAGAATAGACGCCCATTGCCACGCTGACAGCTTTTCCTTGAGGAAGATGACCGCAAACAGAACGCTGATGAGCGGATTCATATAGTAGCCGAGGCTGGTCTCCAGCACGTGATTATTGTTCACAGCCCAGATGAACAGGAACCAGTTCATGCTGATGAAGAAGGAGCAGAGGACAACTGCTACGGTGCTTTTGGTGCTTAAAAAGATAGTCTTCAGCCGTCCCCACTGCCGCGAGCACGTAACCAGTACGGCTACAAAAACGAAAGCCCACACAATCCGGTGCCCAAGTATTTCCCACGCGGGCATAGCCTGGAACAGCCGCCAGTAGAGCGGCAGAAACCCCCAGATGAGATAGGATAGAACGGCATAAATAATGCCTTTTTTCATAATGACACCCCTGCCCGAAGAATCAAAAGAATGGAAATATTAGGTTCAATTCGTTCATTATATCAGGCATTCCGCATCCTGTATTTAGCTGAGCTTCGCTCCGTAAGCACGATAGACGAAATGCTCTGTGTCGAACAACAAAAAGGAGCCGCGTGACTGCGGCCCCCTTCACATTATAAATGAAATCTGTATCGCTACTTAAGCGTGATGTTAAGTAAGCTGATTTTACCGCCCTGCACCTTGAACTCGTGTCTGAACAGCAGCGGAGCGGGAACGCGGTTCTTGTTAAATTCCCCTTCCATCTCTGCTGTCACAGCGACGGACTCCCCGGCTTCTTCTATTTCCATGATCGTATAGCGGACCTTGGCAGAGAACAGCTCTGATTCTCCCCAGGCCTGTATAGCCTCCCTGCCCGCAATCTCTTTACCGTTATCCTTAACGCTGGCGCCGGGAGTGAACAATTCTATAAAGGCTTCAGGCTGATATTGGTTAATGGCATTGTAGAACTCCTGTACCTCACTCGGCATAGTGACATGTTGATTCATGGTGATCTGCCTCCTGTAAGTAGAGTAGCGGAAGCGGCATGGCTCCACCCTTACACGTAACTTAAACGTATCCGGGCGTCGGTAAGCAGATTGGAGGGTGAATAGGGAGGGTGATCGATCCTATCGAACCCCCTGACCTCACGTCCCCACGCGGTACGTATAGACCTTCTCGAAGAATAATTTTTTGAAATCATCCGCTTTGATGAAAAAATGCAATAAACCGGACAAGTCCCATTCCATCCCGATCTGATCATCAGAATCAGCCTGGAATAATAGAATCTCATCGCTGGGATGACCTCCGTATTGCAGTGCTGTCATATGGCCCAGAAAACGGAATCCGATTCCACGGTCGTAAGTAATCAGGAATTTCGGTTTGAATTCCAGGGAATAGCGGTTCAAGTCCGTTTCGTTGTTCATCAGATGGTTGGCTTCCAGATAATCTGAATCGGGAATCGTTAATTCAAGCTTTGTTTCGAGCAGCGCGGATTTGAATATTTGATCTTCCGATAATGTCATCGGTGGCTCCATTCGAACCAATTCTGTAGTTTCAGGGGAGTAATATACAACATTATTATTCTTCTTGTCTGAATCATAATCATCGCTGTTATACCATACCTCAGAATCATACACGTAGAAGAAGTAGAGAATTCCGGTAGCCGGATACCCCGGGTTAACCAAATTCATAGGGAACTCTTCAAGATTGATTTGAGCGACAAACGACATGGGATGGTTCCTCCACGAAGGCCATTCAAAGGAAGAGGGCATGTCAGGATGTCCCCCGATTTTGCTGGCGCCAAGCTTGATTTCCGTTTCATCTGTCATTTGTGGAACCATGTAGAATCCGGGCAGAATGTGATATTTTAATGTATCCCAATACTTATCAAGACCTGCTTCTCCCAGCATCAAGCGGATCTCACCCATTGAAGGGTCTGTGATTTGATCAGATGCCAGCGGGTGCTTGTATATGGAGGTCTCATTGCTGCCTGCTGCATTACCCGTTATTAAGAAGCGGAGCAGTAGTATAAACGCTGTTATTATCTTAAATGTATTCAAGGTTTGTCCCGCCCTTCTGAATTGTTATTCTACACGGGCAGGTTAAATTTGTCAGTTCGAATTATCCCATTGATCTTACGGATAAAGCTGACCCTGACCGGCTCCCGGAATAGCATCCTTGCGGAATTCGGAAGGCGAGCAGTTCATCGCTTTGCGGAAGACTTTGATGAAGTAGCTGACGTTGTCGAAGCCGACATCCATGGCGATATCGGAGATTTTGCGGTCACTCTGCTGCAGCAGGGCGGCGGCCTGGCGGATCCGGTAGGAGTTGATATAATCGACGGGCGTCTTGCGGGTCATGCTTTTGAAGAACCGGCAGAACTGCCCCTCACTCATCGGAATCAGCTCCGACAGATCGCGGGTGCGGATCGGCTCCTGGTAATTGTCCTGGATATAGAGGATGACTTTCTTCAGCCGGTCGATCTTCGTGTTATCGGCGCCTGCCGATTGGCTGTAGTTCACCGAACGTCCCGGCGGCGCAATCTGTGAGAGCATGATGAGCAAAGTTCCTTTCATAAAGGACTCGAATCCGGGCATTTTATTATCATATGCCTCCATCATCCGCTCCAGGTGCAGCAGAAGCTCTCCTTGCCAAGGTACGGAGGAGGTGATGTGACGCGGAAAGCTCTGGCGTTTCTCCTGAAGCGGCAGAATTACAGTCTGCTGGATGGTATCATATTGGGCGCTGGCCAGGAGATCGGGGTGAAAGACAAGTGCGCAGAACCGGCAGGGAGTGTCCAGAGCCGCATAGGCGGCATGAATATCACCGGATTCAATAAACACGGCTTCGCCGGGGCGGAGCGTGAAATAATCCGTATCCACCTGAAAGAGAATCTCGCCTTCAAGCAGCAGGAAGAACTCCGCTTCCTCATGCCAGTGGGTATCCAGGACAGGGGCTCCGGCCGGGAGCTCTATCCAATAGGCGGCCAAGGGAAACATAACATCCCCGTGTTCACGGTCTTCTTTGAGCAATCGCTGCGATGTGCGGTCCATAATGGCCCTCCTTGTGGGTAAAACATCAAAATAGTGTTATAAATAAGCTATATTATAGTAGTTTTGTGATTTTGTTATCGTTATAATGCAACTATAAACACCAAATTGAAGGGTGGCAAGTGCACACATGAAATTTACAGACGGCCTTTGGCTGGTTCGCGACGGAATCACAATCAATGGTGCAGTTCAGAACTATGCGGTAGAAAAAACTGCAGAAGGTCTGACAGCAATTACGCAGACAACTCCGATTACAGGACGTGCAGCAACACTGAACTCCACACTGCTTACCGTAAAATTCCATTCCCCGCTTCCGGGTGTGGTTGGGATTAAGATTATTCATAATGACGGCGTTATCGACCGCGGTCCTTCCTTTGAATTGACCCAGGGAACTGGCGACCACGTTCAAATCGAAGAAACCGAAGCGCAGACCGTGCTGATCAGCGGCGGACTCCGCGTGGTTATCAACAAGGGAACTCACTGGTCGGTAGACTTCTACCGCGGCGACGAGCGCATTACAGGCAGCGGTTACAAATCGATGGCCTATATCACTGATCAGGACGGCAACACGTTCATGCGTGAGGAGCTGGATATCGGCATCGGCGAATTCGTGTATGGTCTGGGCGAACGCTTCACTGCTTTTGTGAAGAACGGCCAGGTAGTTGACCTGTGGAACAAAGACGGCGGTACAAGCTCCGAGCAGGCTTACAAGAACGTTCCGTTCTATGTAACCAGCAAAGGCTACGGCGTATTCGTGAACCAGCCTGAACTGGTTTCGTATGAAATCGCTTCGGAGAAGGTGAAAAAAGCCCAATTCAGCGTAGCTGGAGAGAGCCTGGAATACTTCGTCATTGAAGGGCCGACTATCAAAGAAGTTATTACTAAATATACTTCCCTGACCGGCAAGCCTGCGCTTCCACCGGCATGGACCTTCGGCCTGTGGCTGACGACTTCGTTCACTACGGACTACGATGAAGCTACGGTTAACTCCTTCGTAGAAGGAATGGCTGAGCGCGATCTGCCGCTCCATGTCTTCCACTTCGACTGCTTCTGGATGCGCGAATACCAATGGACCGATTTCCAGTGGGATTCCCGTGTGTTCCCGGACCCTGTGGGTATGCTGAAGCGCCTGCATGAGAAAGGGCTTAAGATCTGCGTCTGGATCAACTCCTACATTGGACAGCGTTCACCGTTGTTTGAAGAAGGCAAGAAGAACGGCTATCTGCTCAAAAAACCGAGCGGCGACGTGTATCAGACGGATCTGTGGCAAGCGGGTATGGGACTCGTTGACTTCACGAACCCTGCGGCTTGTGAATGGTATGCAGGTTACCTGCGTGATCTGGTGGACATGGGCGTAGACAGCTTCAAGACCGACTTCGGCGAGCGCATTCCTACGGATGTTGTGTACTTCGACGGCTCCGATCCGCACAAAATGCACAACTACTACACACAATTGTATAACAAGGTTGTCTTTGAAGTACTGGAAGAGAAGCTTGGCAAAGGCGAAGCAGCCGTGTTCGCACGTTCGGCAACCGCCGGCGGGCAGCAGTTCCCGGTTCACTGGGGCGGTGACTGCTACGCTGACTACGAGTCCATGGCAGAAAGCCTGCGCGGCGGCCTGTCGCTCGGCCTGTCCGGCTTCGGCTTCTGGAGCCATGACATCGGCGGCTTCGAGAACACTGCTCCGGCGCATGTCTTCAAGCGCTGGCTGGCCTTCGGCCTGCTCTCCAGCCATAGCCGTCTGCACGGCAGCACCTCGTACCGTGTGCCTTGGGCTTACGACGACGAAGCCGTGGATGTTACCCGCTTCTTCACCAAGCTTAAATGCAGCCTGATGCCTTACCTGTATGATGTAGCCGGACAGGCACATGAGCAGGGCTGGGCTTCGATGCGGGCGATGGTGATGGAATTCCCTGAAGATCCGACCTGCGAGGTGCTGGACCGCCAGTACATGCTGGGCGATTCCCTGCTCGTGGCTCCGATCTTCCAGGAGAACGGCGAAGTGAAATACTATCTGCCGGCTGGACGCTGGACACACCTCCTGAACGGTGAGACCGTAGAGGGCGGATCATGGCGCAAAGAGAAGCATGACTTCTTCAGCCTGCCGCTGTTCGTCCGCCAGAACTCCCTGCTTGCCGTGGGCAGCGAAGACAGCCGTCCGGATTATGATTTTGCCGAGGGCGTGAAGTTTGGCTTGTACTCCCTGGAGGATGGCAAGGCTACAACTGCAACCGTACGCGACATCAACGGCGCTCCTGAGCTGAAGGTGGAAGCTGCACGCAGCGGCAACACTATAACTGTAACTGCAGAAGGCAGCGGCAAAGCATTCACCTTTGCGGTGAAGGATCTCGGCGCTATCGCTTCCGTAGAAGGTGCTGAACAAGCAGATGAAACTACAGTGAAAGTAAACGCCGGAGCTACATCCGTATCGTTCACGATTACACTGAAATAAGATTATACTGCCTATACTCAAGCTCTCTGATGACAGGGGACATTCGTCCCCGGTGTATCAGAGAGTTTTTTGAGGATTGAACAGCGGGTACGGTACGGTATTTGAGGCTATTGAAACTTCAAGCTGTTCTTGCCGCGGTAATCTTGCACGGAATACAACATTTTCCACCTATTATCGATCCTAAACCGGAATTGTTGTACAAAAGACAGCATTTCTCCTTGCTTCCGCTGCTTTGCGGAGGAATTCATGTATTTCGTACAACAATTCTCTCAAACAGCCTGTTATTCATGCATGGAAGTTGTAGAACGTACAACATTATTGCCTTTTTCCATTTATTACAGGTAAGCTGTGAACTAATGAATCCCATTTCGGTCAGCAACGATAGGAGAATAGAATGCTATGAACAATAAAGTTAATACAGGAGTGTACAGCCAGTCTGAATTCACTTCAGCAACGGCAGTATCCGCAGCCGCTAATCATATTATGAACTCGCCCGAGCCGTTCACCCACACGTACCGGACCTATGTCCGCCTGCGCGAGACTGGCAGCCTGACGCTGAAGTTCTGGCACAGCAATGCTGTAGACTCCACATGGAACCTGGGAGAGGAGGCAGCTGCCAGTGAACCGGGCGGCGAATGGAGCATCGAAGCGGCGTATGTTGCCGATGGCGGAGCCGTGCCGGATGGTACAGTTGTGCCAGGTTCGCAGGTTCCGGTAACCTTCGGTGGCGAAGCCTCGCGGAACGTTGCTCTGGGCGAGCAGTTCTGGAGCGATGAAGCGCTGCTGGAGCTGCCGGAAGGGCATTACCTGGCCTTCACCTGGACGCTGAAGACGGCAGCTGCCGGGAAGTCGATCCCCTTCAACGTGGAGGGGATGCTGGTCTCCGGCTACGATGCGCCGGGCAATCTGGCCGCTCAGGAGACAGCCGAAGCGTTCAGTGAATCGGACAAGCTGCAGGTCCTGCCTAGCTTCCTGGGGTATAAGAAGGCTGTAACGAAGAAGCTGGTCTTCCTGGGGGATTCGATTACGCAGGGCGTGCGGACCGCGAAGGATGAGTATTCCTACTGGGCGGCAAGAATTGCCGAAGGATTGGGAACAGACTACGGGTTGTGGAATATCGGCTCCGGCTGGGGCCGGGCCTATGATGTCGCCACCGATGGAGCCTGGCTGGACAAGGCGCAGCAGGGCGATGAAGTGCTGATCGTGCTTGGAGTGAATGATCTGGATATCGGCAACCGTACGGCAGAGGAGCTGCTGGGGGATTTGGCGCATATTATCTCCAAGATTAAGGAAGCACGACCTGAGACTGCTGTGATTCTCAGCACCGTGCCGCCATTCAATTTCGAGGGGGAACGGGAAGTATACTGGCGCAAGGTGAATGAGACGATCCTGGCGAACCCTCCTGCCGGGGTGGACCGCGTGTTCGATATCGCGGCGGTACTGTCTGTACCTGCTCCGGCAGATCACAGAATCAGACCGGAGTATATGAGCGACGAGTTTGACCCGCATCCGAACGGCGCCGCCGGCAAGGCAGTGGCGGATGCATTTCTGGAGTGGTACGGCGAATCTGCAACAGGGAGACAATAATACTGCTTAGGCAAAGCAATAGGCAGAAATGTTGTACGTAATGCAGCTTTGATTCCGGAATACCGGGGTTTGAGGGAAGATTGTTGTACGGAATACAAGAATTGTTCCGTAAAGCCGCCAGGAGAAGGAGAAATGCTGCTTTTTGTACAACAATTCTGGATTGTGGATGATATCATGCGGGAAATGTTGTATTTCGTGCAGGATATTATAAAGTCCGAAGAGGCTGTTCCAAAAGTAGTTTTCTACGAGTAAAGACAAATCATTCTCATTTGCAGCTTGCTTCAATAGATTGCGGGCAAGCGAAAGCCAACCGACCTCGAGCGTTACTATTTCCATGCCGCGAAGCAGAAAGCGCCGGAAGCCCCGGTTAATTATTCAGTTGTCCAAATATACTTTCCGGTTCCGTCCTTCGGCGTACGGCCGGGGCGAAGCCTTCCTCGCTTCGCAGGATGTCCCGAGCCGGCTTGGTACCGTAGCCTCTCCAGACTGACAACCACTTTCCGATTTCCTGCAGCCTTGGTGCAGCGTTCCTTCAACGGACAGCCTTCGCAGCTTTGGCATCGGTTATGATTATTGAAGGATTGTCGTATATTTCCCGCTTAAACAGCGGAGAGGACGAACTGATTGTGTAAAAGCGGTAGCGGTCGCCTTGGTCTCCCGATTTTCACCGCTAAGGGGATTGAAAAAAATCTGGAGAGCACAGCGATTGGAACAACGGTCTGTTCGCGCAGCGTCCTCATCTAGCGCAACCGTCTATCCGACTCTAAAAAAAGGGGCGTCCCAGCCATTTCTTGGCTTTTGGGACAGCCCCTTTCTTTATATGTTGACTTGGAAACTTAAGGAAGAAGAAGGAGTGACGGATAGGAATTTTGGAACTGGAGGAGCTTACTCACAACTAATGCGCTAATGCTCCGCCTGCCCCCGGAAATCCTTCGGCGAGCAGCCGACCTGCTTCTTGAACACCTTGCTGAAGTATTTGACGTCATGGAAGCCGACCATCTCCGAGATCTGCGCCAGCTTCAGGTTAGGATTCTGCATCAGCAGCTTGGCCTTCTCGATGCGGACACTGCCGATGTAGTCGGAGAAGTTGATGCCGTATTCCTGTTTGAATTTGCGTGAGATATACTCGCGGCTGACATAGAATTTGCCGGCAACCTCCTGCAGGGAGAGGTCAGACGGGTAATTCTGCTCGATATATTTAACAATCTCCGTCATCGGGTTCCGCTCTTTCATGTGTCTGGCCGAGAGCGTCTGGGACAGCTGCTGCATCAGCGCAAAGGACCAGTCGCGCCAGGCGAAGAGGGAGAAGGAATAACCGCTTGGCGGCGGTGAAGGACTCAGCAGATCAGCCTGTTCAAGCTCGGCCAGCACACTGTCCGACTGGGTTCCCAGCGCTTCCCGGACCAGCCGCGAACGGAACAGGAGAGCATCTGCCTTCCACGAATTCAGCATTTGCGGGGTAACGACACCCCGGCGGCTGAGCTCGTGGGTCCAGTGCTGCGCGGCAGCAGATAGAGCTTCTGCTGTGCCGCTGATGACCGCCATCCGCCAGTCCTCCTGGACATCGGCGAAGTTCAGCGGTGCCTCCGCCTCCGTGTTGGCGGATTCCCGGCTGTCTGCCGCCATGCCGCCGGCTCCCGCACCCGGGGAGAAATGGCAATAATCCTCATGCCGTAACAGGTTCCGCCGCAGCAGGGCTTCGGCAGCTTCTGTGCGCTGCGCCGGCAGCTGTCCCGGGAACGCGCCTGCGGTGCTGATTCCGAAATGCATGCGGAACTGCAGGGTACGGTAGATCCCCTGATTAATCCGGCTGATCAGCTCGACAACAGATTCCTCCAGATCCCAGAGAATGATGGCGATCTCCGGCGGCCCGCCCCAGTACCGGAAGGCAATGCCCTTTCGCTGCAGCTGCAGGAATTCATTGCAGATGTTCACGATGGCGTAGTACATCAGCTCACTGTCGCCCCCGAACCGTTTGAGCAGCGGATTGTTACCGCTGTCCGTCTGCAGAAGGATCAGCCGCGCAGCCTGTACACTCTGCGGAATGATTTCGTCACCGGTCAGCCTGCGCAGCGAAGCCTCGGCATTGACCTTATCATCAATCAGCGCGGAGAGCAGCTTCTCCCCGTAGATCGGCTTGATCTCATTCAGCCGGAGGCTCTGGAGCTGACGGTGGCTGCGCTCCTCTTCTTCGGAGCGCCAGGCTGCGACCGCCTTGGATACCGCAGTGTTAATCATATCCGCTTCAATCGGCTTCAGAATATAGTCAATGCCGCCGTGGCGGACGGTCTGGCGCACGAAGTCGAAATCATCATGCCCGCTGACAACAATGAATTTGGTGTTGCCTGCGAATTCATCCACCCAGGTCATCAGCTCAACGCCGCTGCCTGACTCCATCATCATATCCATAATCACCAGCGCCGGCTTCTCCTTGCGGATCAGCCCGATGGCTTCATTGCCGTTCCCTGCTTCCAGAATCTCATCAATCTGATGCGCATCCCAGTCCACCAGCAGCCGGACGGCCTTCCGGACTCTTGCTTCGTCATCCACAATAAGCGCCTTCATATCCGTTCACTCTCCACTAATATATCAATTTGAAGCCGGATGATGACCCCGCCTGCTGGCAGATTGTCCACCGTCAGAGAGGCATCATCCCCGCATACCAGCCGCAGCCTGGCCAGCACATTCCCAAGGCCGATTCCCGCACCGGGAGCATCGCGTCTGCTATAGCTGTCCTGACCTGAGTTCTTGAGCATGTCGAGCTCTTCAACAGCCCTTGGCTGCTGCAGCTCCTTGCGCAGCGTCTCCAGCCTTGCGGCCGGAATCGAGAGGCCGTTGTTCCGGATACTGATTTCCATCCGGCTGGTGCTGAGTCTGGCTGCTGTAATCTCAATGAATCCGTCTGTACGGGCGAGGTTGAATCCATGCTTGAAGTAATTCTCCACAATCGGCTGCAGGATCATTTTGGGCATCAGCGCGTGCAGCAGGGAGTCTTCCATATCGTAGCGGAAACTGAACTTATTTTCAAAACGTTCCTTCTGCAGCTCAATATAGGCTTTGACATGCTCCAGCTCATTCTGTATCGTCACAATCTTCTCATCATTATACATGCTGTAGCGCATCATCTTGGCCAGTGCCGAGAGCAGGCCGTAGATTTGCGGCACCTTCAGCTCGAGGGCGAGCGTGCCGATGATCTGAAGCGTGTTGTTCAGGAAATGCGGGTTAATCTGCGACTGCAGCGCCCTCAGCTCATTGGTTTTGTTCGACAGCTCCAGCCTGTATTCCCGCAGAATCAGGTTGTTGATCGTGTCCATCATACTGCGGAAATGCTCCGTGACTACACCGATCTCATCTTTTCCCGCCGGGCGGATATCGATCTCCAGGTTACCGGTCTGGACCTGATTCATGTAACGGGTCAGCTGCTTAATGGGAGCCGTTATCCGGAAGGAGATGAGAATCGTCAGCGTGATGATCATGCTCATCAGCACGAAGAGCAGCAGCAGGTTAATGCCGGCAGCCTCTTTGGCTTCGCGGAACAGATAGGAGACAGGGATCTGCTTGACGAGCGTCCAGCTAAGGCCGATGCTTTCGACTTTTTGATAAATGAACACAGAGTTGTCCTGCTCAAAATACCCTTGGGTCCCCGTGCTGTCAGCTATCTGCTTATTGTACCACGCTGCATCCAGCGGTTTGCCGAATGTGCCGGCGTCAGGCCCATACACCAGTCTTCCGGCGCTGTCTACCAGATAGATGGTTTCCTGATCCTGGTCGTACAGCTGGTCTACTATGTCACCAAGAGCTGCCAGCTTGACATCAATCGAGAGATAGCCGAGTGCTTCAGAGGAAGGGATACGCTCAATTCTGCGGTGCATCGTAAAAACAGGCTCCGGCACGAACTGCGTTAACGGCAGCTTTAGCCCGTAGGCGTTGCTGGTATGGGTACTCTGTACCTCAACCGGAGAGGCTCCTGTAATATTGGACTCCTGGTAGGGCAGGTTTTCCAGCCAGCGCTTGGGCGTTGTATTATCGGTAATCAGTGTAGATTTACCGTCTTTGACACCGTATAAGTACACCTGTGAGATATTGGGCAGCGAGGTGGAAATGTAACTGAGTGAGTTGTAAATTGCGATATCGGAGGACAGGTCGTCGTGCCCCGCTTCCAGCAGCCGGTAGAATTCCGAGTCAGAATACACGCTCAGCGACAGGCGGTTGATCTCCCCGATCAGACTGTTAATGTTCTTGTAGCCCTGATAGAGCAGATTCTTATTCTCATCGACCGCCCGGGTTCTCAGGGAGTTGGTCGTATAGGAATAGCTGACGAACATAGTAGCCATAATACAGATTAATGTAGGCAGGAGTAGAAAAACGATCAGTTTCGTGCGGATACTGTTCCATTTCATGAGGTGCTTGTCACATCCGATCAATATTTTACACCTTAAAGATCACATGCGTAGGTGTAAGGGGCTCTGCAAAAAACAGATAATATGTTTAGATCATAAACAAGTGAGTGAGTAAAAGAAAGGGGGGCCATTAAATGCGCGGCAATAAGTTGTCCCAATTAGGTCAACAAGTATTTTTCGTTGGCCCGGCATTATTGTTTTTTACCTTGATCACGATTATTCCTTTCCTGATGGGGATGTACTACTCCTTCACAGACTGGAACGGCGTATCGGGTAATGTTAGCTGGGTCGGCTTTGAGAACTTTAAAATGATTTTTACCAATGATCCCGATTTCTGGTCATCCTTCTGGTTCACCGTGAGATTCACGGCCCTTGGAGTGATATTGACCAATGTAGTGGGCTTTTTCCTGGCCTATCTGCTGACCAAACCTCTAAAAACACGCAATATGCTCCGGACCATTTTCTTCATGCCGAATGTGATCGGGGGATTGCTGCTTGGTTTCATATGGCAGTTCATCTTCATCAAAGGCTTCGCTACCATGGGGGATATGACAGGCTGGTCCTTCTTCAACCTTCCTTGGCTCGGTGACGCAACAACCGGCTTCTGGGCAATCGTCATGGTGTTCATCTGGCAGTCCTCCGGTTATCTGATGGTTATCTACATCGCTTCGCTCAGCAACGTGTCCAAAGAAGTGCTCGAAGCTGCCGAGATTGACGGCGCATCCCGGATGCAGGTGCTTCGCAACATTATCGTGCCGCTGATTATGCCTGCGGTGACGATCGGCTTGTTCCTGGCGATTTCCTGGTCCTTCAAAATGTTCGACCTGAACCTGTCGCTGACCAAAGGCGGGCCGTTCAAATCGACGGAATCCGTTGCTATGAATATCTACAATGAAGCCTTCCTGAACAACCGTTACGGTCTGGGTACGGCAAAAGCGCTGTTATTCTTCGTGATTGTCGCACTGATCACAGTGATTCAGGTCCGTGTAACGAAGAGCAAGGAGGTAGAAGCTTAAATGAATGCTAAATCAAAAGGCAGATGGAATATCGGAATTGAAGTGATTATGATTCTTCTGGCGCTTCTGTTCCTCTCTCCTTTCTATTTCCTGCTGGCGAACTCGGTGAAATCCTTCGGTGAGATCCTGAGCGATGCGGCCAGCTGGCCGCAAACCTTCATGTGGTCGAACTATACTAATGCCTGGAAGCTGGCCCGGTTCTCCGAGGCCTTCCGCAACTCGCTGATTGTTACGATTATCAGTGTGGTGCTGATCTCGCTGTTCAGCGCTATGGCGGCGTACCGCATGGTGCGTGCCAATAACCGGTTCAACCAGGTTCTGCTGCTGCTGTTCGTAGCCGCTATGGTCGTTCCGTTCCAGACCATCATGATTCCGATCCTGAAGGTTGTTAACATTCTGCATGTGAACAACTCCTTCACGGGTCTGATCATCTCCAATCTGGGACTCAGTATTCCGATGGCGATCTTCCTGTTCCACGGCTTCATCAAGTCCGTGCCGCTGGAAATTGAAGAAGCGGCAACCGTGGACGGCTGTAATCCGATCTCGGCCTTCTTCCGGATTGTGCTTCCGCTGCTGAAGCCGATGCTGATGACGATTATCGTGCTGAATGCCCTGGGCATCTGGAATGACTATCTGCTTCCATCGCTGATTCTTCAGGCACCCGGACTGCGGACCATTCCGCTGGCGACCTTCTCCTTCTTCGGGCAGTATACGAAGCAGTGGGATATGGCGCTTCCGGCACTGACTATCGGGGTTGCTCCCATCGTGATTTTCTATCTGTTCATGCAGCGTTACATTGTTGAGGGAATAGCGGCTGGCTCGGTGAAGGGTTAATTCACCGGGCTCCCGTTCCACATATTAAGCAGTTAACTTATTCAAGGGGGAAATAAAAATGATGAAAAAACGCTCTGCAGTGATGCTGTCCAGCGTCATGCTGATGTCTGTCGTGCTTGCAGCATGCGGCGGTAACAACAATACCGCTTCAAATAATGCATCAAATGGAAGCGCTGGCAACTCCGGTGAAGTGAAAACGGTTAAGATCTTCCAGTTCAAAACCGAAATCGTAGAAGGCCTTAACGAGCTTAAGGTTGAATTCGAGAAAGAACATCCTAACATCAAGCTGGACATCCAGACTGTCGGCGGCGGCGCAGACTATGCGGCAGCCCTGAAGACTAAATTTGCTTCCGGCGATGCTCCTGATATTTTCTCCAACGGCGGTTACGCTGAATTCGATCTGTGGGGAGACAAGATCGAGGATCTGTCCGATCAGCCTTGGGTCAAGGATCTGATTCCTTTGGCTGCAGAGCCTATGACCAGAGACGGTAAAACCTATGGTATGCCAATGAACCTTGAAGGTATCGGTTATGTATACAACAAGGACCTGTTCGCGAAAGCCGGTATCACTGAAACGCCAAAAACGATCACTGAGCTGGAAGAAGCGGCTAAAAAGCTGCAGGCGATCGACGTTATTCCCTTCGGCAACGCATATCAGGAATGGTGGCTGCTGGGTATCCAGGGCATCAGCGTAGCTTTTGCACAGCAGGATAATGTGGATGAATTCATCAGCGGCCTGAATGCCGGAACTTCCACCATCGTAGGCAACGAGAAGTTCAAGGACTGGAGCAACCTGCTTAACCTGACGGTGAAATACGGACAGAAGAATCCTTTGACTACCGATGCCAACACGCACCTGGCTATGTTCGCTAATGGCGAAACGGCAATGATGCAAGAAGGAAACTGGGCGCAGACGCTGGTTGATAACATTACGCCTGACATGAACATCGGCATGTTCCCTATGCCAATCAGTGACGATCCTGAGTTGAACGATAAGCTGTCTGTAGGTGTTCCGGCGAACCTGGTCGTAAACAAGGATTCCGGATCTAAGGAAGAAGCTAAAACCTTCCTGAACTGGCTCGTAACTTCTGACATGGGTAAAGAATATATCTCTAAAAAATGGAAATTCATCCCTGCCCTGTCGACTATTCCAGTAACAACTGAAGATGTAGGCCAGCTTGGTTCCGATGTATGGAACTATGTTCAAGAAGGTAAAGTTTACGGTCTGCAGGCTTCGAAATTCCCTGATGGTGTAACTCAAGAATTCGCAAGCAGCATCCAAGAGCTGATCGCGGGCAAAGTGGATGAAGCCGGCTGGGAAAAAGGCATGCAGGCGGGTTGGGACAAGCTGAAGAAATAATCAGTACCTGCAAGCAAATCATTCTAATGTAATACTAAACAGAGAGTCCTTCTAGGGACCTAACCCGGATAAAGTGGATTTGCTAGGACGCTCCAGTCTATCTCAGCATATGAGGTGAGGCGGGGGCGTCCTTTGGGTTATCCGGAAAACAGGCGGCTGGCTGAGATATACTCTATTTATAAAGTGTCTGTGCATGAATGAGGAGAGGGAGCTGATGGAGGTTATGGAGCTGAACAACTACAGCAAGGTGCAGATCGGTGTGGACTATTATCCCGAGCACTGGGACGAGTCTATGTGGGAGAGCGATATCAGGCTAATGAAGGAAACCGGAGTCAAAGTAGTCCGGGTCGCGGAATTTGCCTGGAGCCGGCTTGAACCGGCGGAAGGGGAGTTTGATTTCACCTGGCTGGACCGGGCGCTGGAGCTGTTCCATGCGTACGGGATTCAGATTGTCATCGGGACACCGACAACAACACCGCCGCGCTGGCTGACCTCTGCTTACCCGGATGTGCTGCCCGTATATGCGGATGGAGGCGTGTACCATCCGGGAGTGCGCGGACACCGCTGTTACAACAGCGTATCGCTGCGTAAGTATGGCACCCGGATTGTTGAAGCGCTGGCCCG
Organism: Paenibacillus phytohabitans; assembly: GCF_013141775.1. Lineage (GTDB taxonomy): Bacteria > Bacillota > Bacilli > Paenibacillales > Paenibacillaceae > Paenibacillus_AQ > Paenibacillus_AQ phytohabitans. The sequence goes on along the minus strand of NZ_WHOB01000093.1, from coordinate 213,801 downwards.
GCATTACAGCAGTCATCCTGCTGTCACCGGCTGGCAGACAGACAATGAATTCGGCATGCTGGATTGCCATTGTGACAGCTGCAATCTGGCGTTCCGCAGTTGGGTTCAGAAGAAATACGGCACAACTGAACAGGTGAATGCAGAGTGGGGAACAGTCGTCTGGAGCGGGGAGTATAGCAGCTGGGATGAACTGACGGTACCCTATGGCGGCTCGCCATTCCAGAACCCCTCCATGCTGCTGGATTTCCAGCGCTTCCAGTGGGAGGCAGCGATTGCCTTCCAGAAGACGCAGACAGACGTGCTGCGCGCGGTCTGCCCGCAGCACTTCATCACCCATAACTTCCACAGCTATCCGCAGCGGCTGAACATGCACGGGCTGGCTGAGGACCTTGATGTCGCAGCCTTCGACTATTATCCGAACCCCTCGCCGCAGAAGCAGGCTACCGCGCCTTACAGCGGGGCGTTATCCCTGGATCTGACCCGCGGCATCAAACGCCGCAATTTCTGGATCATGGAGCAGCTCAGCGGCCCGCCGGGCTGCTGGTTCCCGATGTGGCGGACGCCTTATCCGGGGCTCATCCGCGCCTATAGCTGGCAGGCGATTGCCAGAGGTGCGGATACCGTGGTGCATTTCCGCTGGAGAAGCGCAGCTGCCGGGGCGGAACAGTTCTGGCACGGGCTGATCGACCACAGCAATGTACCCGGGCGGAGATTTGCTGAATTCGCCCAGTTATGCGGTGAAGTGAACCAACTGGCTCCGCTGCTGGAGGGGAGCCGCGTTATTAGCCAGGCGGCTATCCTGTATTCGCATGAGCAGATGGCAGCGCTGCGGATTCAGCCCCAGGCGGAAGGGCTGGACTACTATGAGAATATCAAGCAATACCACCGGGCACTGACCAGGCTTGGCATTGGCTGTGATGTTATCGGCTGGCGGCAGCCGCTGGAGGGATACAAGCTGGTGATTGCCCCCAGCCTGTATCTGCATGATGAAGCAGCCGCGCAATTGCTGGAGGACTTTGCGGCAGGAGGCGGAACAGTAATTCTTACCAGCCGCAGCGGTGTGAAGAATATGAACAACATCTGTGTGATGCAGCCGCTGCCGGGACTCTTCTCCCGGGCGGCGGGCCTAACGGTGGAGGAATATGACCCGGTGGGAGGCGAGGTCCACTTGCTTCGCGGCTCTGACGGAACCCGGTATGAATGCAGCCAGTGGTGCGACATTCTGCGGCCGGAGGGAGCTGAGCCGATCGCCTGGTATGAGGATGATTTCTTTGCCGGTGCTCCTGCCGTTACAGTGAACCGCTTCGGGGCGGGCAGGGTTTATTATATCGGCACCCATGCGGAGGAGAGTTACTGGGTGAAGCTTCTGGGTGATCTTGCACCGGAAGCGGGTCTTCCCCTGTTCCCTGAATTGCCGGACGGCGTGCAGGCCTTCACACGTACAGGAGACAAGGGAGAGCTGCTATTCCTGCTGAATCTCAGCCGGAAGCCTCAGACAGTAGGGCTAGACAAGCTTTACCGCAGCGCTCTTACCGGTACCCTGATGACTGGACCGGTAGAGCTTGCGGCGTATGGAGTAGTGATTCTGGAGACTGAAGGCTGAAGCTTGGCGGGGTACTGATACTCAGGCGGAAGGATGGCGTCTCTTGTCCAGCATGCGCGAGAGGAAGGGGATGACCACGGCTCTGGATTGCGGAGGACTCATTCCTGCAGGCTGGTCCTTCGGCGGAGTCTGAGGATCTTCTTGCCGGAGCATGTCCAGCAGGTCATAGACCGTTGTGATTTGATCCGAAGCTATAGCTAATTCTTTACCCTCCGGGTTACCGGGGACCTTGAAATTCCATTGTTTGTTTCCCATGGTTATCACTCCTTATTCGTGTGTGCTCTTCGGCGGAGACAGCATGTTTCTTTTATATTTCCATCATAATCTGCTCAGCGGATCATGTATAATGAAGGGAAATGATGGTGGCCATCACTGCGGCTGATGGGTGATCCGGGGGAGAGATGCGGTATGGATATGGGTCTTCTTAAAGTATTTCTGGCGGTTGCTGAAGAAGGTAGTATCTCTAAAGCAGCCCAAAGCCTAAACTATGTGCAGTCGAATGTGACAGCCAGAATTCAGCAATTGGAGCAGGAGCTGAAGACTCCGCTCTTCTACCGGCACAGCCGGGGGATCACGCTGACTTCAGCGGGACAGACGTTCATGGAATATACGGTCAGGATTCTTAAGCTGCTGGACGAAGCCAAACAGGCGGTGCTGGATTCACCGGTGCCCAAAGGCTCGATTACGGTCGGCTCGGATACGACGGCTGCCGTCCGGCTGCCTGCCATCCTGTCCGCTTACCGGGTCTGTTATCCTGATGTTGAAGTTCATCTGCAGGTGGGACGGGCGGGGGAGCTTATTGATTCTGTCCTGCAGCATACCGTGCACGGAGCCTTTCTGGACGGACCGGTGGAGCATCCGGAGATTGTCCAGGAGCTGCTCATCCATGAGCGGATCGGCCTTGTGATTCCGGATACGATGGATTATCAGGGCATCCGCTCTGTGCATGACAAGACACTGCTGATGCTGAATTCAGAGTGCCTGTACCGGAGCAGGCTGGAGAAATGGCTCGCCGAAGAGGGCGGCCGGCTGGGCAAGGTGATGGAATTCGGGACGATGGAGGGACTCCTCGGCTGTGTGAAAGCGGGAATTGGCTATGCGGTGCTGCCTTTATCCTATTTCACCCGGATGAATGTAACGGAAGGCATCCGCATTTATCCGTTTCCGGAGAAGTATGCGGAGGTTCCAACAGTGTTCATCCGGCGGCGCGACCTCTATATGACGAGCGCTTTCCGGGAGTTTATAGAAGAGCTTAAGGCTGGGCTGCCTGAAGCGGTGAGCGGGGCAGATATGACGGCGGACACAGCGGCAGAGCTGTGAATTAACAACTATATAATCAAACAGCGGCACCCCGGCTGGCTTAGCTGCGGGTGCCGCTGTTTATGTCTGGAGATGGATTAATGCAGCTTCCTGAACTGCTCCGGCGTAATCGCCGACTGCTTGCGGAACGTAGCCACGAAGTGGCTGACGTCGCGGAAGCCGACGCGCTGTGAGATTGCTTTTACCGTAAGTGCAGGCTGGGTGACAAGGAGCTCCTTGCTCTTGCGGATTCGCAGCCGGACGAAATAGGCATAAGGGGAGAGGCCGAACGTCTGCAGGAACAGGCTGTTCAGATAACGCCCCGATACATCAAGCTGGGCCGCGAGATCATAGAGACCGACCTCGGGATCGCCGTAGTGGCTGTCCATCCATTTCAGCAGCGGCTGCAGCTTGTCCACATTGCGGGAGATCGCTGTGTTATTGTGCAGCTGCCCGTACTTGTTCAGCGTCAGCAGGAAACGGTAGGCGTCGGTCGATTCACCCAGGTTGAACATGTCTCCGGAAGTGTCATGGCGGTCCAGCATCTCCTTCAGCATATGGCGGAGCGGTGATTCATTCTCCCAGCGGTACAGGAGATTGGTGTTCATCGCGAGCGAATCCAGAATATGCCGGGCTGAAGTCCCGCCGAAGGTGAGATAATAGGTGCACCATACCTCGGAAGAGAGGGATTCATAGCCGTGCGGCATACCCGGCATCAGCAGAATACCGCTGCCTTCGGCGAGTGTTATTTTTTTGTTGTCGAAATGAATGATGCCTTCACCGTACGCGGTTTGCAGCCAGTGGTAGGTATGATAGCCTTGGGGGCGGGAGACTTTCTCCTGATCGGGATTATAGCCCATACTATCCAGGGTAATCGGAAGCTGCTGGCCGCTCTCCTGGGCGAACACGATTCTGCGCACGGTGCTAACTGGCATAAATGTCAACTCCTGTAGTTCCATATTATTATATGATTGGTTTTTTATTTTATATATAAAGCGCTTAGTTTAATGCTTAAAATAAGAATATACTTATACTATAAAGGATGTGCAAAGTATGATCAACGAGAAATTGCCGAAGATCTGGTATGGTGGAGATTATAACCCGGAGCAGTGGGATGCCCCGGTATGGGCAGAGGATGAACGGATGTTCAAGCTGGCAGGGATCGATGTCGCTACGATCAATGTGTTCAACTGGGCAACGCTTCAGCCGTCCGAAGATACGTATGATTTCAGCGGTCTGGATGAATTAATCGACCGTCTATATAAGAATGGAACCTATGTATGTCTGGCTACTGCAACCGGGGCGCATCCGGCCTGGATGGCTCACCGCTATCCAGAGGTTACGCGGGTGGATGTCCAGGGCAGAAAGCGCAAATTCGGCGGACGCCATAACTCCAATCCGAACAGCCCGGTGTACCGCGAATATGCTGCACGGCTCGCCGGCAAGCTGGCGGAACGCTACAAGGATCATCCGGCGCTGCTGATCTGGCATATCTCCAATGAATACGGCGGATATGATTATTCCGAGCAGTCTGAAGCGGCCTTCCGCGTCTGGCTGCAGGAGCGTTACGGTTCGCTTGATGCACTGAACAAAGCCTGGAATACCCGCTTCTGGGGACATACCTTCTATGACTGGGAAGAGATCGTAGTCCCGAACGAGCTCAGCGAAGAGTGGAACGGCAACCGGACGAACTTCCAGGGGATTTCGCTGGATTACCGCAGATTCATGTCCCACAGTCTGCTGGAATGCTATAAGCTTGAGCATGCTGCGATCAAGGAGCATAGCACGAATATTCCGATTACCACCAACCTGATGGGCTTCTATCCGGAGCTGGACTATTTCGAATGGGCCAAATATATGGATGTTATCTCCTGGGACAACTATCCGGCGCTGGATACACCGGTCAGCCATACAGCTATGACGCATGACCTTATGCGCGGGCTGAAGAACGGCCAGCCGTTCATGCTGATGGAGCAGACGCCAAGCCAGCAGAACTGGATGCCGTACAATTCCGTGAAGCGTCCGGGCGTGATGCGCCTGTGGAGCTATCAGGCGGTGGCGCGCGGTGCGGACACGGTGCTGTTCTTCCAGCTGCGCCGGTCGATCGGTGCGTGCGAGAAGTATCACGGTGCGGTCATTGAGCATGTGGGACATGAGCATACGCGGGTATTCCGTGAATGTGCCGAGCTTGGCCGGGAGCTTGAGCTGCTGGGTGATGAGCTGCTGGATGCACGCAGTGCAGCGCAGATCGGGATTGTCTATGACTGGGAGAACCGCTGGGCGCTTGATCTCTCCAGCGGCCCGACCGTTGCACTGGATTATGTGAAGGAAATTCACAGCTATTATGATGCACTGTATCAGCAGAATATTGAAGCGGATATGATTGGCGTAGAAGAGGACTTAACGAAGTACAAGGTTGTAATTGCACCGGTCCTGTATATGATCAAGCCGGGATTCGCGGCGAAGGTTGAAGCTTTCGTTCAAGCGGGCGGAACGTTCATTACCACCTATTTCAGCGGTATCGTTAACGAGAACGATCTGGTTACCGTTGGAGGCTACCCTGGCGAGCTGCGCAAGGTTCTGGGCATCTGGGCTGAAGAGATTGATGCCCTGCTGCCGGATATGCGCAATGAAATTGTGATGAACCAGGAATGGGGTCAGCTTAACCGTTCTTATTCCTGCGGTCTGCTCTGCGATCTGATTCATTCTGAAGGTGCGGAGGTACTTGCACAGTACGGCACTGACTTCTATAAGGGGATGCCGGCCCTGACCGTGAACCGCTTCGGCGAAGGCAAAGCCTATTATGTAGCCACCAGTCCCGATGCTGCATTCCTGCGCGCATTCCTGGCTACGGTGAGCGCAGAGAATGGCATTGCCCCGCTGGTGAGTGCGCCGGAAGGCATTGAATCCGTTCAGCGGGTGAAGGAAGGCGTATCCTACCTGTTCCTGCTGAATCATTCCGCAGAGGAGCTTAGTGCAGATATCGGCACCGGCGAGCGGACAGATCTGCTGACAGGCAAGAAATGCAGCGGTTCCACTGTAGTTCCGGGCCGCGGAGTAATGATTCTGTCGGATAAACAGTAAATTCAATATCTCATAATGCAAAATGCCGCCGCCCGTGTCCTTAGGGCGGCGGCATTTTGCCGTTTCTAATTGGTAAAAGAGCCGAAGTCTGTAATCTTCAGATCAACATTGATATGAATGGGGGTCCGGCTGAATACATCATCCCAGTGATCCTCTGACTTTCTCCATAATGCCGGCTTCTGGATACTGAGCCTGTCGCTGAATCCGGCGACATCGGCCTTGTAGTCGGACTGCAGCTTCTGAATCAGCGCCTGCATCATTTGCTCCAGCTTTTCCTTGAACAGCTTTTCTGCTTTTTGTGCGTGCTTTGTGGCGGAAGGGTATTCCTCGGCGTTCCAGGTTTCGCTGAGCCTTCCTTCCGTTGTGATTTTAACGTCAAAGGCCAGATTGCCGCCGTCGGTGACGGCAGTGATTTTACTTTTCATGGCCTTCATTTCATAGGTCATCGGCTGATTGTTCCAGTCGTAGGTTTTGATGACCCCGGTCTTGCCCTCGTTGGTGAGCCAGGACAGACATTCGGTATCCTCCTGATTCAGCATTCCTACCCAGTGACCTGTATCTCCTTTAATAATACCGGCACCCGAGAATTCTACTTCGCCATTGGCTGTCACCAGGTTCTGCAGCGCATAACTGCGTTTGGAATACATCAGGGCGTCCATTTTGGATAAAATCACCGGATCCATCAGCTTGCTGGTCCTCTTCTGATTACGGATCATATCCCGGATATGAAAGGCAGGGATTTCATTTTTTTCCTTGGAGACGAGTGTCTCCCTTGCCCGGCCCTGGCTCAGGAATACCATCGTACTGGGGCGGATATCATTATCACGAAGCACGAAATCCATTAACTGATTCATTTTCTGCTGCTTGAGCAGCTCGCTGGAAACCACAATAACCTTGAGGTGATGCCCGATAATCGGCCGCTCACGGCGGATGGAGTACTGGCGGAAGATCTCCAGTACAGAGTCTCCGGTTCCTGTCACGTTCAGATAGGGAGAGCCGCTGCTGGTATCCGAACTTTCTATGCCGCCTACGGAATTAGCAGGAACCATCTGAATGGTAACTGTAATCTTGTTCCGCTTGGGATAAGTCGCGCCTTGTTCCTCCAGAGCCTGCTCCGTGGGGGTGAGCTCCCCGGTATCCAAAGCCAGGCCGGCGTATAAGGCCAAATCTTCGATCTCCTTGCTGCTCCAGCAGGAGGTCTGAGTGGCGAGCAGCATCAGACAGCACAGTATAAGGAGGAATCTTCGACTATACATGCTGCTTCAGCCCCTTCACACGGATGAGCCAGATAACCGAGAGCAGCACAGGCAGCAGCAGGAACAGGACAATCCCCATCTTGCCGATGGCATCCCCGAAAGCGAACAGGTCGGTCATAGATTTGGGCAGCATCGCCGATAGGAACAGAACCGGAACCATAGCATAAATAATCGGATGAATCTTAATCTTGAAGATCTGTGAAATGCCAAGCGTGGACTGGAAAAAGAAGCTGCTGAAGTTGCAGAACATCTGCATCAGCCAGATGACCATGAACGGGAATTCCATACGCTCGAAGAAAAAACCGGGTACCTCGAAGCTGCGCATCAGATCGATGGTAGGCCAGGTACTGGTGATGGCGGAATCAACGGAAATGCCTCCGATAACCATGACCACGGTCAGGAAATAGAGTCCCAGCGGGATTGCGAGGCCTCCAAGCATAGCTTTGACCGCCAGTTTGGGCTTCTCCATGAACGCTACAAGTGTCATCGTAACTTCTACGCCGGTGAATACGAGCACTGTGGATTTCAATCCTGCGAACACAGGAGGAAATCCGTTGCCCAGCACAGGACGCAGATGGTTGATATCAAACAGCCGCACGCTGAGAATAAAGGAAATAAGCAGGATCATAATACTGATCGGGAACACAATCGTAAAGACCCGGGCAATAGAGTTAATGCCTCCGTATACCAGATAGGTGCTGAGCCAGAGAAAAGGAAGAATAACTGCCCAGATGGGGGTTCCCTCCAGCAGAAAAAACAAGGTGACCTCGGCCAGCGTGCGGATTTCAAAGCCGGCAATAATGATGAAATAAAGCACCAGCAGCACACACAGGCCTCCGCCGAATACCCGGCCGGTAATCTGCGCGGCATATTGGAATACAGTTTTGCCCGGAAACTGCTGGCTGATCTTCACCATAATGAATACAACCAGCATCACAATGGCCCCGCCCAGCAGGACGGATATCCAGGAGTCGGGGGTTTTGACAGATTCGCTCACACTGCGCGGAAGCGTAAGAATCCCCGCGCCAAGCAATGTATTGTTCAAGAAAACGGCTGCTTGTGTAGCCGTGATTTTATCATCGGTGCGTACGAACATTAAGTCCTCTTCCTCCTTGCGCGCAGGCGCGGTTATGATTTTCGTTTATCCTGTTTGGTTTTCATCATCACCGGTCTGCGTTTCATCAGAGCCATCGGAGCACGCAGGAACAGATCTTTCCAGTCACTCAGCCGGAAAGGGGATACCGGCGTCAGATAAGGCACACCGAAGCTTTTGAGCTTGGTGAGGTGGCAGCAGATCAGCAGGAAGAACAGAATGGTGCCGTACATTCCGAGTACTGCTGCGAACAGCATACCGGCGAAGCGCAGCAGCCGCAGCGTAATGCCGGCGCTATACATCGGAATGGAGAAGGATGAGATGGCGGTTACGGCAATAACGATAACCAGGAACGGACTGACAATGCCCGCCTGTACGGCGGCATCGCCGATGATCAGACCGCCGACGATACCCATGGCCGGGCCGATCGGCTTCGGCAGCCGGATGCCGGCTTCCCGCAGAATCTCGATGGCAATTTCCAGAATCAGCACTTCAATCAGTGAAGGGAAGGGGACGCCCTGCCGGGTCTTGATGATGGTGATCGCCAGCTCCGTCGGTATCAGCCCCGGATGAAAGGAGATGAACGAGATATACAGGGACGGGGCCATCAGCGCCAGGAAGGCGGCTGCAAAACGGAGCAGCCGCAGCAGTGTGCCGGGAAGCCAGCGCTCATAATAATCCTCCGGCGATTGCAGCAGCATACTGAAGGTAACCGGTACAATCAGTGCGAAGGGGGTTCCGTCCAGCAGAATAGCAATCCGTCCCTCCAGGAGAGCGCTAATGACCCTGTCCGGCCGTTCAGTATTCTGGACCTGCTGGAAAGGGCTGAGATAGTTGTCTTCAATCAGCTGCTCGATATAGCCGGATTCGGCGAGGAAATCGATATCGATTTTGCGGATGCGGTTCGTAACCTCCTCCAGCAGCTCGGGGTTAACGATATCCTTCATATAGGCCAGAACTATATCCCGCTGAATGGTGTTGCCTGCCCGGTAGGTCTTCATCTCGAGCTGGTCACTGAAGCCCTGGCGACGGAGCATGGAGGTGTTCTCGCTTAATACTTCAGAGAAGCCCAGTCTAGGCCCGCGCAGCAGGGCTTCAGAGACCGGCTCCCCAATCGTGCGGTTGGCTCCTCCGGGCAGCTCAATCAGCAGACCGCCGGGCAATCCTTCAATCAGCAGGGCCGTGTGGCCGAAGAGGACAGATTTATTGAAGCTCTCCACACTGTCCGCTTCATTAAGCTGGCTGAAGGGCAGCAGCTGGTTGGCAATCTCTGCAGAGGACACCGGGCCGGCGGGTATCTCGTACATCAGGAACTGCATAATCCGCATATTAAGAATCCTGTCATTCTGCATGCCGTCTACGTAGATCAGTGCTCCCCGGCCTCCGCCATTCGCGATTGTGAATTCCCGGATATGCAGGTCGCTGTTGGCACCGATAGCCTTCTGCACCGCGAGCAGGTCGGTAGTATAGTTGCCGCTGAAGGGGATTGAAGCCGGTGTGCCCGATTTTGCCCCGGCTGCAGACTGTGCTTGTGACCGGGGAACGGTCCTGGTGCCGTAGCCAGCCTGCCCCCGTCCGCTCCCTACCAGCAGGTACAATGATTTATACAAGTATCCGAGGACAAGCGGAACGAGCAGCGCAACACCCGCCTGAACAAAGATTGCCCAGCCGGGTATATAGGATACAATGGAAGCGAGCAATCTGATCATCCCCCCAGCCGCAGAAATTAAGAATCCGTGTTCATGAAGTTTTCCAAAGTTTGCTTCGATTTAGTCATTTCTCTGAAAAATATAAATAAAAACCGGAGGCGCTCCTGTGGAAGCGCCTCCGGTTTTTATTTAAGATAAGAATTTAATGGAATGACGGGTGCCGCCTTTCCGCCCGCTAACGGCCTCCGGAATTACCGAAAACCGAGTCACCGGGTCACCGGACTACTGGAGGCCGGCTCTTACTGTTACTTGCCGGTAGCCGTGCCGCTTGCCTCAGCATCGCCTGCCGGTGCCTTGCCTTGACCCTGTCCCCGTCCGCCGCCACCCATTCCGCCACCGCCGAAGCCGCCTGTACTGAGCGTGATTTTCTCAGCCTCGGTGGTATCCGTCTTCAGCGTATATTGGATGATGTCATCGGCTTTCAGATCGGACAGGGAAAGTGCAGTCTCCGTCTGAGCGCCGTTGTCGAAGGTGACCGATACGTACTGGGTATCGCTTCCGGTTGTGATATCGGTGGTCTCTTCGGAGAAGTTCTGCATCATGCCGCCGCCTTGACGTCCGCCGCCCTGCGCAGCGTCTTTGCCTCCCCCGTCTGTGGGCTGTCCGCCTTCAGGGGGAGTACCCTGCCCCTCCGCCGGGGCGCCGCCTGCCGCGTTGCCGGGAGCCGCTGCCCCGCCTTCCGGCGCAGTTCCCTCTCCGCCGTTCTGCTGCCGTGCCGGCATATCAGCGGTGTAGAGCGTGATGGTATTTCCGCTGATGCTCTTGATTTTGCCGATATTCATTCCGGCCCGGTCCATCCGGTTCTGGCCTGCCCCGGCAGTCCCGTCCGGCTGAGCCGCCTTGCTGCCGCTCTGGGTCTGGGCTGTCTGAGTATCGCCCGAGGTTGCTGCCGCCGGAGCTGTATCCGAGCTGCAGCCGGCAAGCAGGATCGCAGCAAGCAGGCTGCCGGCCATCATATAAGGCACATGTTTTTTCATATCCATAGTCCTCCTAAACTGTATGGTGTGTATAAACTTCATCGCCTGTTGTCGTATAAAGCTGGCATAAAAAGCCTGGGATTAGGTTTAACACTGTCCTGAAGGACAATATATCAGATGCTCCTGAAAGCAAGCTTAAAGTTAGGCAGAGCTTTCCCGGAAGTTTCGCTTGGTGAAATGTTATATAATGCATAATAGAGTGGATATGACAGAGAACAGGAATGAAGCGTTCAGGAAAGAGGCAGCACATGAAAACCTTACTGGTAACAGGCTACCGCGCGCATGAGCTCGGGATTTACGACAGCAAACATCAGGGTATTCCTTATATTAAGAAGGCGCTCGCCAACCGGCTCGCTCCGCTGATAGAAGAGGGGGTAGAGTGGGTTATCACTCCCGGCCAATACGGCGTCGATCTATGGGCCTGCGAGGTTGTGCTCGAGCTGAAACGGCAATACCCCGGACTGAAGCTGGGGATTATTACAGCCCATGCCGCCCCGGAAGAGAAGTGGAAGGAAGAGAAGCAGAATGAATACCGCCGTATTATTGCCGGAGCAGACTACTACGGAGCTGTGAGCAATGCACCCTATGATGGCAGCTGGCAGTTCAGGGCGAGAGATGATCTGCTGTTCCGCAAAAGCGACGGGATTCTGCTGTTCTACGATGAGGATGCTGCGGAAGGCAGTGTGAAATTCACCAAGGAACGGGCAATGAAGCTGCACGCTGAAGGTGATTATGAACTCTATCTGATGCATGCCGAGGAGATTCAGAACATTGCCGACGAAGAGAGCCAGCGCGGTTACGAATGAGGAGGAGAGCAGGTTGAGTGAAAAGCAGGCTGAAGAGGATATTTGTTATGTAATATTGCTGAGCCCGACTGCACAGGACCGCAGAGATATGGATATCATCCGGGCGCATGTCAGACATCTGCAGGAGCTGGAGCGCAGCGGACAGCTGGTGCTGTGCGGTCCCTTCAGTGACAGTCCCGGCGGAATGGTCATTATCCGCGCCGCTTCCCGTGAAGAGGCAGCTGAGATTGCCGGGCGGGACCCTTATGTACTGTCAGGTATCCGCAGCTATGAACTACGCACCTGGGGCCTGTCCCATGAAGGCAACAGGCACATGGGCATAGCCGCCGAGTAGGCGGCTTACAAGGAAATTTTAGATGAAGCTCTGCAGCGAAGGCGCCTTGCGGACCTTGTAATTCTGCTCGTAGGCATAAGCCAGCCGGATGAGCACCGGTTCCTCATAGGCCCGTGCCGAGAAGGTGACGCCAAAGGGAGCACCGGCTGAGGTGTATCCTGATGGTACTACGATAGACGGATAACCGGCTCTGGACGTAATTCTTGCACCGAAGTCAGCCGGGAACAAGAGGACATCCAGCTGATGCTCCCGCATAGTCGCATCGATACCCAGTTCCTTGCAGAGCCGCAGATCCGTCGCACGGTCGCGCAGATACTGCGGCTCCGTGAGGGTGCCGGAGGTTGTGTATTCGGCATCCAGCAGGGTGGCTTGCCCGAACTTCAGTGTTTCTACCGGATGGGCATGATTGAAGTCAATGATATCCTTCAGGGTTCGCATGGGAGCGCCCGGGCCCAGTTTTGCCAAATAGGCGTTAAGTGAGAGCTTGAATTCATTCAGCACTACAGAGGAATAACTGATCTCCCGTGCAGTTGTAATCTCTGCCGGATCAATAATGGTCGCCCCGAGCTCGCGCATTCTGTCCACTGAGGCATTGAACAGCGCGAGCTGTTCGTCTGTAAGCTCCTCGAAATAATAATCCCGCGGAATCCCGATACGCGCACCCTTCAGGCCGTCTGCATCGAGGAAGACCGTATAATCCGCATGCAGTCTGCCTGTATTCGTACCCATTGAGGCATCGCTGTCGTCCTGTCCAAGCAGGGCATTCAGCAGAAGTACAGCATCGCGGACGGTTCTCGCCATAGGTCCGGCGGTATCCTGCGTATTGGAGAGCGGAAGAATGCCGGAGCGGCTGATCATTCCCACAGTAGGCTTGATGCCGATGACCGATCCAAGGTTGCCGGGATTGAGGATCGAGCCCGAGGTTTCCGTTCCTACGGACACGGCGCAGAAATTGCAGGCAACCGCCACTGCAGATCCGGCGCTGGAGCCGCCTGTCGGCGTGGAGATATTGTAAGGGTTAAGCACCTGACCGCCCCGGGAGCTGAAGCCTGAGGGCATGCCGTTCGTCATGAAATTGGCGAATTCCGTCATGTTGGCCTTGCCCATAATGATCGCCCCGGCTTCGCGCAGCCTGGTAACAATGAAGGCATCCTCCTGCGCAAAGGAATCCGCCAAAGCCAGCGAACCCGCACTGGTATGCATTTTATCCCCTGTGTTGATATTGTCCTTCAGCAATACCGGTATACCGTGCAGCGGTCCCCGGGGCCCCTGAAGCTGTCGTTCCACGTCCAGGGATTCAGCGATGAACAGCGCATCCGGATTAATCTCCAGCACGGAATTGATCGTCAGGCCGTTTTTGTCATGATCTGCAATGCGTTCAAGATACATAAGGACTAATTGTCTGGAAGTGATTTCTCCGGAATCCAGAGCGGCCTGAATCTCCGGTAGGGTAGCCTCTACGATTTCAAAACTCATGCGGGTTCACGCTTCTTTCCCTCTAGGTTTTTTAGGTTTTCTCCTTCATCTAACCATAGTTTTCCCTGTCTTCATAGTGTTGTTTTTGCTGTCCGGGTTACTCTTACAGTCCATGTTAGTTCTGAAAGAAATGTTAGAGGCGTATCTCCTGTGGTTAATAGTTGACATGCACTCACACATCTTGCCAATAACGATTAGGAGGATTACAACTTGAGAAAATGGACTGCATTATTCATGGGGGTTATTCTGTCTGCTGCCTTAACCGCATGCGGCAACAATGAAACGGCTCAGCCGGCTGCTGATGCTTCTGAAGCCCCGGCAGCAACTGCCGGTACAACCGCCACTACAGCCCCAGCCGAACAGACATCCGCCGGCGTTCCGGCTCTGGAGGAACTGCTGCAGAAGACGGCTGCTGCACAATCAGAATTGAAGAGCTTCGCCATGAACTCGCAAATTCAGCAGAATATGGTGGTGAAGCAGGGCGAAACCAATCAGGAACAGGCCATTGAGATGGCAGTGAACGCTGAATATACTAAAGATCCGCTGGAAATGCATCAGGAGATCGTTATGACTCTGGCAGGCCAGGGAGAACAGAAGATGGAGCAGTACGTAACCGCAGACGGCTTCTTCTCGCTGACGAACGGGCAGTGGGTTAAGATGCCGGCTGCGATGACTGAGCAGTTGACCGCTGCCATGCAGCAGTCTGCAAATCCTGAGAAGCAGCTGGAGCAGTTCAACCAAATTGCTGACCAGACGAAAATCACCGAGGAAGGTGACAATTATCTGATAACAGCTGAAGTATCGGGCGAAGAAGTGAAGAATCTGGCGAAGAGCTATCTGAACCAGAGCGGAAGTGTAGACAGCCAGATGACTGCGATGATGGAGCAGATGAATATCAAGAGCATGAACATCGCTTACACCGTGGACAAGAAGACTTATTTCCCGACTTCATCGGATGTTAATCTGGTCATGGATATGAGCAGCGGTGAACAGACCGTCTCGATGGATATGAAGATGAAGGCAACCATTAGCGAACATAACAAAATCACGGAGATCAAGGTTCCGCAGGAAGCTCTGGAGGCGCAAGAGGCTCAAATGCCGGCAACCCAGTAACCGGCCCCAATTAAAGAACAGGCAGAACAGGAGGACCCGTACACCGGGTCCTCCTGTTTGGTCAGGGGAAATGCTGATTACATGATTACAGGCCAAAGGGGGACATACTGTTGAACAGTCCGTAGGCCGCTCCGGCCAATACCGACATTATCAGCTTGTAGAATATATATCCGGTTGCGACATTTGCGGTAGCAATCAGGTACAGGGTATCGATTCCGCGGTTGGAGGTGTTAAGCGGATACTGAAACGCCACGGTGTTGATGCTGACAAAGACGAAGAGAAATGACAGGATAAGCAGGAGAACCGAGAAGGAATACAGGCTGAGGATCAGCGACAGGATAGCCAGAACCAGCAACGCTACAGCGGGAACGAGCAGAGTGCCGAATCTTGCGATCAGCAGCTTGAGATCGAAGCTGACTTTTTCCAGCCGGAGTGCGGCATAAGTAGTCCCGCAGCCAACGGCAATTCCTGCAGCCGTTAATAGAAGCGGCTTCAGAAATCCGGGTCCTATGATTGGCGAGATATCCCATTTAATGAACCAGGTGAGAAAATATAGTGCTGACAGTATTGCCGTCAGTCCCATTGTAATCAGACTGTTCAGCAATTGGGCGGCCTGGACCTCTTTCATCGTACTGTAAGGACGGGTTAGAGCACTCAAGAAAAATCCCCAGTACTGTTTGCTGACGTGCTTAGCCTGCCTGACGCGTTCATCATGGAGCAGATTGTCCCATTGCCCGGATGTTCTGCGCTGGGGCTGCGGTTGCCCGTTATCTGGATTAGGCCCTCCGGGATTCGTAAAGGGAGCTCCGCCTTCCGGATTGTTCATTGCTCATCCTCCTTAAGAAAAATATGGATATCATAGCATTGGCTATAGTATAAGGGGGTTGCCCTATAAATACTATAAATTTGCCAAAGACATAAACCGCCCATACCGGATTCGTTGGCGGGAGAACCTGAATTTCTTAAGTTTCACAGGGTTTAGGCTTAATGGGCTTAATTGTTGTACGCAGTACAGCTTAACTTCCTAAATCCCTGGGTGTTCGGACAGATTGTTGTATGAAATACAAGAATTGTCCCGCTTCACCGCTATGTGGGAAGAGGAATGCTGCCTTTTGTGCAACAATTTCCGATTATACCAGGATTACGAGGGGATGTTGTATTATGGGCAGGATTTTAAAAAGCCTGTATCCCGCAGATAAAATGCGGTTTACAGGCTTTGCGTTGAATGTACCTTACAGGGAAGCTGGCGGGTAATCAGGAAGTTACTCCTGTTCCCGGACAAATCCCTCTTCCGCCAAATACTCCTCGGCTTCTTCTACGGTTTCGAAGGCCATCTCCAGCTGTAGACCTGCATAGAGGTACCACAGATCTTCCTCGAATCTTAGACTCAGCGTGTGGCCATCCTCATTCTTCCATAGAGATTCAGCACCAGTCTGCGCTTTTTTCTTTCTTTTGGCCGGAGCAGGGGCATCGGGAATGAACATGGATAGAGACGTAATCGAAGCATCCACCAGTTCCCGCAGCTCAGCTTCCGAATAATCTCTGATGTTCACCAGACCTTTGTCATCACTCTCATAGCCCCGCAGCAGGCCGGCATAGACGAAGCCGTTGCCGTTCGGGTGGATATAGGAAGCGACGGTCTTCTTGTCGTGCCGGCTCTCCTCGAAGTGGTAGTTCACCCGTCCGAGCGAGACATTCCGCCGTTCCAGCTGGGGGTAGGAATCAAGAATAGCTAATTTCTGTTCAAAAGTAAGCATATGCAGCCTCCGGTTCGCATTTTCGTCAGTTGATTATACCATGCCGGCGGGCAGTGGACTATATAGCCTGCCGGAACTGCTCCGGCCCTTAAGCGGCTCAACCGGCAAGCGGCAGCCGCAGCACGAACGAGCAGCCCTGCGGCGGGGCGCTGCCCAGCTCAAGGCTGCCGCCCATGCCTTCGGCGAGCAGCCTGCTGAAGGTCAGGCCAAGCCCGAGTCCGCGCAGCACGCTCTGCTTGGCAGTGCTGCGGAAGAAGGCTTCGAAGATCAGCTCCCGGCTCTCCGGATGAATACCCGATCCGTTATCTGTCACCGTAATTTCGGCGCTGCCCTGCGGCGTGGCCGCAAGCTCCAGCGTTAATTGAAGCTTGCGGTCCTGTGCCTTCGCCTGCACGCTGTTGTTCAGCAGATTGACGATAATCTGCTGGATACGCAGCGGATCTCCCCGCAGAAACAGCCGGCTCTCCGGCAGATGAAGAATGGGCTCGCAGACATCCTCCCCTTGGGTCAGCTTCCATTGATAGAGGATTTCCTCCAGCAGCGGAGCGGCCTCCAGCCTATCATGACGGACAGCAACAATGCCCGCTGTCAGCGCGTTATAGTCGAGCAGATCCGCGACCATGCGCTGCAGCCGCTCGGCTTCGAGTAAGGCGATACCCAGGAACTCCCCGGCCTCCTCCCCCTCGACCACACCCTCGCGGACCGCATGAAGCAGTCCTTTAATGGAGGTGACCGGGGTCTTCAGTTCATGGGACACTCCGGCCAGCATGACGGCCCGGGACTGCTCGAACTGCTGCAGCTTGCCCGCCATCTCCTGGAAGGATACCAGCAGTTCATGGATTTCCCGCTCCTTGGCTCCGGTCTCCAGCACGATGTTATACTGGCCGCCGCTGATCTGTGCAGCAGCGGCAGCGACCCGCTGAATCGGCTTGGCCAGCTTGATCGACAAGAGGTAGATCGTCAGCCAGCTTAAGATAATCAGGAAGACAATGATGATCGAGAAGAAGGTGATCTCTTCCTGCGGGATATGGCGCAGGGAACGTTTGGACTGCAGGACAATTACCTGCCCGAGCGTTCCCTGATCTCCCTGGATCTGCGCAGCGGCGGCCTTGAATTCCGGGCTGCGGGAATCCGTCAGCGTATCATTCAGCTTATGCCGCATCTCTTCATCCGTCAGCGGAGGCTGGGAGTACAGCAGCTCGCCCGAAGGTCCGGTAATGATGACGCACATCTCCATGGCTACCTTGAAGAACCGCTTGCGGTCTTCGACCAGCTTGTCGAGGCCCTGGGTGATGGCAAGCTGTCCGTCCGTGCCGACGCTGCGGTCGGCAATCTCCTGGGCCAGCAGGCCGGTGGTCTGCATCCGGTTGTTCATCGCCTCCTGCTGAATCCACCAGAAGGTTACCAGCGCCGTCAGCAGCAGCCCGATACTGATAATCAGCAGGTAACGGACGGTCCAGTAGGAGAGGATCGAAGTGGGTTTCTTTGTTCTGTTATTCATGTTGTCCATAATTGATAACCTGTTCCTCTCAGGGTACGGATCTCTCCTTCGCTGTCCGGCCAGTGCGAGAGCGCCTGGCGCAGTCTTTTAATGGAGAGGTCAACGGCCCGGTCGCTTCCTTCGTAATCCATTTCCCACACATGCTCCAGCAGCTGGTCACGGGTGCAGATCTGATTCGGGCGTTCGGCCAGGAACAGCAGCACGGACATATCGCGCGGACTAAGGCTGACCTCAGCCCCGTTCAAGAACACACTGCGCGCAGAGTAATCAATGAACAGGCTGCCGAAATGGCGCTTGCGGCTGCCGTCCGACCACTGCGAGGGGCGGCGCAGCACCGCGTTCACGCGGGCGACAACCTCCTCGGGAATGAACGGCTTCGACATATAGTCGTCGGCCCCGCCGTCCAGTCCCGCCAGCCGGTCATTGATGCCGTCCCTGGCCGTGAGCATAATGACAGGACAGCTGCTTTTCTCCCGGATCAGTCCCAGCAGCTCGAAGCCGTCCATGTTCGGCAGCATAATATCAAGCAGGATCAGCGAGGGCGGCGCCACCTCGAAGGCTTCCAGGGCACTCCGGCCGTCGGCGGCACGGGTGACGTGGAAGCCCGCTTTTCGCAGATAAGCACTGAGCACCCGGGCAATCGCCTCCTCATCCTCAACAATCAGAATGGATTTCATCTATTCAGCCTCCTTCTCAGGCCCGGCGGGGAATGCTTCTCCCGGGGCTACGGCTATGTGTTAGTTAAAATTACGACAATTCTACCATACTGCGGGCCGGTGTGCTTTGACTTCTTCCCGACATATTGCTTTGTTAGAATGGGAACCAAGCCTAATAGGGCATACAGAGAATTGGATGGAGGGAATAAGATGAAGAAGAAAACAATCGCCTTAATCGCAGCCGTAGTCGTTATCGCAGGAGCCATCACAGCATTCATGTTACTTAACAATAGCCTGGGCAATAATGTTGAGATCGAATCTGTTATTCCTGCGCAGAGTCAGGGAACCGAAACCCAGGAAGCGGGAACTGCGAACGCGGCGGCAGCGACTGGTGCTGCAGTTACGGCAGAGCAGCTGAACGGTGCCTGGAGCATTGCGGATACGTCCAAAGTCTACTGGTCAGTGACAACTTCCAAAGAAACTGTTAACTTCGTAGACCCTTCCGTTACCGGAACCTGGAATGTGAATCTGGAGGATGCCAGCTCGATGACGGGCGAAGGAACCGTAGAGATGAGTGCGCTGGATTCCGGCAACGGCCAGCGGGACGAGCATGTCAAGGGGGCAGACTTCCTGGCAGTGACGGAGTTCCCGGAGTCCACATTTACCGTGAGTTCCTTCTCGGAGCTTCCTGCGGAATGGAAGGAGGGCACCGCGGTGCCGGTTGAGCTCCAAGGTACGCTGACAGTCAAGGGGATAGAGAAGGATGTTACGTTTGACTCGCAAGCCGTATACAGCGGCGGACAGCTCATGCTGTCGGGCACAACCATGGTTACCTTTGAAGATTTCGGCATGAGCAATCCGCATTCGATTGTGCTGGATACCGAGAATAACCTTGAGGTCCGCCTGGAGCTTGTACTGAGCAAATAATATAGGATTAGATTGTTAATAAGAAACTCTCCCCGTCACTGCGGATTCGCGGCTGGCGGGGGGAGTTTTTGGTTCGGGTATATATACAAACCTAACAGTGGCCGGAAGTCAAACATTCTCTGCAGCCAAGGCTAATCCCCGCAGTGGAATTTTCCCTGTTCAATCTATATAGTGCCTGGGGTGTGAACCGTCAATTAACGGATTTTGAGTCCGTTTGGCCAACGAATACAGCTGATTTGCTGCAATAGAGGATTCTCAGTCCTTTTCACCGGCGGATGAGTTGATTTGTTAAACATTTGATGGTGTACTAAAGGGGGACCTCTATACCCGCTTGCGGGTTCAGAACAAACTCTTCACCCTCCATTTCGAGAAGGCGGTACTGCCCGGTAGAACAAAGGGGAATTGGTGTGACTGCTGGTGATAATGCTTCACTTCTGAAGTATGAGCTAGCTTCAATAGATTATGGTAGCTTCAATGGATTATGTTTGATTCAATGGATTATGATTTGTAGTTGGATTCATCCGGTGATCGTACATAAATATGTCTATAAATTCAATACATCCCCAAGGAGGCAATGAAGTTGGCGGATTATCCGAAACTGGTGCGTGACGGAATACCGGCGCTGATTGCGGCGAACGGGCAAACCTGCAGGACAAGAATCATGGACGAGGAGGAATATATACGGGAGCTGCGTGCGAAGCTGCATGAGGAGTTGGCGGAGTATTTACGGGAGGACAATGACGGACAAGCGCTCGAGGAGCTGGCGGATCTGCTGGAAGTCATCCGGGCTTTGGCGGTAACCCATGGCGGGGACAGCGGTATTCTGGAACAGATCCGTGCTGACAAAGCGGAGCGCCGCGGCGGATTCAAGGACCGGATTCTGCTGCTGCAGGTGGAGAGCAGGGGGTGACCGTATGGACCCGGCAGGTGGCGATTAGCGGGCATCATGTACACACCAGGCACATTTTGATAGAATTGTAGGGACTAAGTTTCATTTAAAAGGAGGATTTAACTAATGACAGAAGATAACGCTTACACGATAAAATGGGGCATTCTCAGCACAGGCTGGATCGCCCATCAGTTCGCTACAGATTTGGCCCATGCCAGCAATGGTGTGGCTTATGCGGTTGGATCGCGCACGCAGGAAAGCGCAGATGAGTTTGCCCGAAATCACGGCATCCCCGTGGCATATGCCACCTACGAGGAATTGGTCAGCGATCCTGAAGTGGATGCGATTTATATTGGAACGCCGCATCCGTTCCACAAAGAGAATGCGCTGCTCGCATTGCGCGCCGGTAAAGCCGTGCTCTGTGAGAAGCCTTTTACCGTGAACAGTGCAGAGCTTGAAGAAATCGTGGCGTATGCCCGCCAGCAGAAGCTGTTCCTGATGGAGGCTATGTGGAGCCGCTATATTCCGGCCAATGCCAAGGTTAGAGAATGGCTCGCAGCGGAGCGCATCGGCGAAGTGCGGCTGGTCAAAGCTGATCTTGGTTTCCGCGCGGACTGGAATCCGGAAGGGCGTCTGCTGAACCCGGCCCTTGGCGGCGGAGCCCTGCTGGATGTCGGCATCTATCCCATCTCCTTCGCGTCGATGGTATTCGGACCTCACCCGGAAGCCGTCTCCAGCACCGTACATATCGGCGAGACTGGTGTGGACGAGCACTTCTCCCTGCTGCTGTCTTACGGCGGAGGCAAGTCGGCTTCCCTGAACGGCGGGATTCGCCTGAAGCTGCACGAAGAAGCCTATATCTATGGAACGGAAGGCTATATCGTAGTCAAAGGCACGCTGGTGAATCCGAAATCGGCTGAGCTGTATATTGGCGGGGAGCTGGTGGAGACCTTTGAGGATGACCGTGCTTCGATCGGGTATTCTTTTGAAGCTGAGGAAGTGGGACGTTGTCTCCAGGCAGGGCTGACGGAAAGCCCGGTAATGACGCTGGATGAGTCCGTTGCGATTCTTAGGCTGCTGGACGGCGTGCGTGAACAATGGGGGCTTAAGTATCCCGGTGAATAAACTGAACCTGACGCCCTTATCCCGCAAGCTTCTGCTTCACACTGTAATCTATCTTGTATTGTTTCTGGTGATCCCGTATTTTCAAAGCGGCGGTTCCGGGGTAATGGAGGATCTTGGCAGCTGGCTGCTGCTGCTGGTTCTGGTGAATCCCACAGCCGTGCTGATCCTTGCTGCGGATTCGGGACTTAAGCTGGGTTTCAACCTGCTGGTATGCCTGCTGCCGTTGCCGCTGTTCGTGTTATCCATCTACGTGTTGTTTGACGGAAGCGGTGCGTTGTTCTATGGCATCATGTACTCCGTAATCGCTCTGATCAGCAATAGTATAGCTGCAAGCGTAAGAAGGAGGAAAAAGGGGGGAACCAAATGACATTGAATGCTGACCGCTATCAGGGCTGCCTGCAGGGTCTGGCCGCTGGAGATGCGCTGGGAACGACCGCTGAGTTCAAAGCACCCGGAACCTTTGAGCCGCTTACGGATATTGTCGGCGGCGGGGTATTTGGTCTCCAGCCGGGACAGTGGACCGATGACACGTCAATGGCGCTCTGCCTTGCGGAGAGTCTGCTTACGAAGCAAACATTTGATCCTGTGGATCAAATGCAGCGTTATGTGAAGTGGTACCGCGAAGGCAAGCTTAGCAGTACAGGCGAATGTTTCGATATCGGCAATGCGACACGCGCGGCGCTGCATCAATTCGAAGCCGGCGGCGAAGGGTTCAGCGGATCGGATGATCCTCATTCTGCCGGGAACGGCTCCATTATGCGGCTTGCGCCGGTGGTCATGTACTACGCAGAGAATCCTGCAGAAGCTATCCGCTATGCGGCACTCAGTTCAAGAACGACGCATGGCGCTGTTGAATGTCTGGATGCCTGCCGTCTGCTCGCGGCGTACATCCTTGCCGGACTGCACGGGTGGAGCAAGCAGGACATGCTGGCCCCGGAGGCTTACCGTGAATGGCTGAATGAAGACAGCCTGACGCCGCATATGCTGAATATTAAGTACGGCTCCTACCGGATCAAGGAGCCGCCTGATATCCAAGGCTCGGGATATGTAGTAGAGTCGCTGGAGGCGGCACTGTGGGCTTTTCACAAATCCTCCAGCTTTGCGGAAGGCGCGCTGCTCGCTGTGAATCTGGGCAATGACGCCGATACCACAGGGGCGGTCTACGGCCAGATCGCCGGAGCGTATTACGGGCTGGATGGCATACCGGCAGAATGGCAGAGTAAGCTGGCCATGCGTGAGCTGATCAGTGACTACGCCGGGCGGTTGTTTACAGAACGGGTGGAATAGAAGGAAATAGGCTGCATGAGGCAGGCTGAGCGCATCTATAACGGGCACTCAGCCTTTTTTAATTATGGAAAGGGGAGAATGGATATGGGCAAGGGTTGGCGGAAACTGCTGATATGGCTGCTGATTAACATCATCCTGGTAGTATTGACGGATGGGATGACATTCACATATAAAACCGGCGGAACGATATCCGGCAACGGCAATCCGGGAATTATCATGCTTGCGGCAGGATGGCTGTTTGGCATTATTCTTTTGTGCAGTGCGGGCATGGTGCTCTACCGATTATTCCGGTTGAAATCCGTATTCAGCATACCAAGTCTGTTGATTGCCGTCTCCGCGCTTATTGTGCTGCCGCTCGCCATCTGGCTGGAAACCGGATATATCGATGCGTTGAGAGTGCATCTGAGGGGTTTCACCAGAGATGAGGATTCCGTCGTATTCCGCTTCGGCTGGATTAACCAATATACCAACAACCTGTTCTATAATGCTTATATTCTGGCTGGCGGGATCGCACTGGTTATCCTTGTGGCGTGGATTGCAGCACTGCTGCGGCGGAAAGCCGATACAAAGTCCCGGGTAAATTCGGGTTAGTCAGGGGCCGAGAGCAGCGTCACTCCTTCGATCGGCAATCCTTTCGGGCGGGGGCTGCAAACGATTGGTAGAGATGAGCCGAATGTATGCGAAAAAACGAATACATTGTGCTAACGATAGGGTTGATGAGCCGAATGTATGCGAAAAACCGAATACAATGTGCCAGCGATAGGTTTGATGAACAGTACACTTACGGCAAGCCTGGCATGGGGTGATGTGGATAAGGACAAGTATTCCGTTAATTTTTTCTGAACAAGGCGGTCCACAGAAAAGCTTCACCAAACAGCGCATCCTCCTGATCCATCTGGCGCATGCGTCTGAACTCTATAAGCTCCAAACCGCTGAAGAAGCTCTTAAGTTTATCCTCGCTGAAGCCTAATCCGCCCCGGAGGCTCCGCTGCCGGTACACTTCCCAATCCGTGATCTCCGCACCCATGGCGCCAGCCGCGAAGCAGACCAGTCCGAAATACCCGCCAGGCTTAAGCGTCCTGTTCACCAAATCGAGAAAGGTAACTCTCCGGTGGGGGTAGATGTGATGGAAACATCCGCTGTCATAGATGAGGTCGTAGCTGCCTGGCTCCAGGCTCAGGTCAAAAATATTGCTGCGGGCGAAATTCACCTCCACCTGATGTTTGCGGGCGCGTTCCCTTCCCCAATCTACCGCTGCCTGAGAGATGTCAATGGCATCCACGGCGTAGCCCTGCTGAGCCAGATAAACCGCATTTCTGCCGCCCCCGCAGCCTAATTCCAGAACCTTGCCGGGTGTCATGTGCCGCTTGCTTACGTATTCAACCAAATTCTCATCCGGACGATCCTTGAAGAAAGGAATCCCTTTATCCCGGTCCCCGTAGAACTGATTCCACCAATGCCCTTCTTCCCGGAAAAGAGAGTCCAGCATCTTCAGCGTATCCTCATGACTATAAATCGTTTCATGCGACATTTAGCAGCAGTCTCCTTTCATTTCATTCGCCCGGTTTAGTTGTTAACGAAGATGGAGAGCCCCGGATAAGCCTTCATCAGCTCAGCACTTTGTTCATTCAGCCGTGCCTGTTCAAAGCCTGTGCCCAGAAATTCCTGATCCGGCTTAAAAGTCACACTTGTCCCCGTATCCTTCGCGATTCCAACCGTCATCAGTCCGGACTGCGGCACACCATGCCTATATTCCTGGCGGTACATTCTGCCGCCGCGCCGGATATCAACAGTAAGTCTGCCGGAGAGGGCGTTGACCACGGCAATGCTGATTCCCTGCTCAGCACCAGGCACCTTAAAAGCTGCGTCTCCATTAAATCTATGAATATCGGTCAGAATGGATTGCGCAGCCGGTATGTTGGAATTCGGCAGAGACGCTACCGGAATTCCCCGTCCATTGTCCGTTACGGTGACACTCCCGTCATCATGCAGGAATATCCCGATTTCGCTGCAATATCCGGCCGCATGCTCCATCACCGGATTCTCGATAACAGCCCACAGCAGGTGGTGGACATCGAAATTGTGTACAGGGCCCAGATAAATCCCCGCGTTATTTCTCGTACTCATCCTGTCCATATAGTCACTTGTATCCTCTAGAGTGCTTACCGAAGCTAGCAGCAGGAGGAAGGGGAGGAGGCGGCGGGAAGGGAAGGCATAACGGCCTCCGCTCTCCTGCACTAATAAATCTGCGCCAGTCAATGCTTTGAGATGATGATACAGCTGGCCGGTAGTGCCCATACCCAGACGCTCCACCAGCTCGGTGCCCGTAAGCGGCTCCTGGATGACGGATTTCAGAATGTCCAGCCGTTGCCGGTTGCTTAATGCCGCCAGTATTTTAGCTGATTTCTCGTTGTTCACATCGAGCAGCTGTTCCATCGGACGCTCCTGGGGTTCCCAGCGATAGCTTTGTCCGTTAAGACGGGCATGGCCGGAATAAAATACAGATCCGGGTCCCGCGCCGGGCTGCTCCGCTTCTGCGGCTGAATTCACAGATTCCGGCGAATCAGCACGGCCTGCGAAGCTTCTCCGCTCAGTATTCCAATGCTGGACGGCGGCCTGAAGCTCGGCCACCTGCTGCTTCAGCGTATCCAGTTCGCTGCTTAAGTCACGGGTCATGAAAGAAGATCACCTGCTTTCGATATTATGTTATTACGTAGTTACGTAATAATTGTAATTCATTAGTATTATTTTGTGAATATTTAGGATGATAGATTTTAATGTGTAAACTAACTTCACATATGCTCCGAAAAACTAATTAATATGTTAATTTATCTCCCGTAAATTCATTGACAACTCTACCTTTTTATCTATAATGATGTATAAGCGGTGGACAATGATGCAGTTGTTGACGTTCTTGTGACATAATGTAACATTATTAATAGCTATGAAGGTGTGATCGCAATGATCGCTTCCGCCGGACAATGGAAACAGGATATTTTAAGGATTTATAACGAAATCAACAAGAAGCTGTTTAACGCCGGCGTCAAGCAGCAGAAGGTCGACTTCGTGGGGAACAAGATTATTATTTTATCCATTAACAGCCGGGTGCCCGTACTGAAGGTACTGGATACCCATGATGCCACGGCAAGCCGCCAGATTAATCTGGTACTGCATGAAGTATTCAAGTGTGAAATCAAGCAGGCATTTCTGGATGAATTTCAAGTGAATATCAAGGCCGTTCTTAAAGATTATGATGTGGAGACCGAGTATTCCGGTACGATCATAATTTTGGAGAAGGACCTCGAGCATTACCTGAACGTTACGTTGGAACTCTGATCTTCCGGAGAGCCGGCCTGCCGTCAGTTTTCGGACATTAGCCCTCTGGGGCTGTGTCTAAAACTGGCGGCTTTTTGTTTATTCGGTTTTTTTACCCCCGAGTCTACCCAAGCTGTCGATGCTGTTAAACCTAATAAGGAGCTGATTCTATGAAAGCAAAGATTGAGATTGCCGGTGTAAGCAAGTGGTTCCGCCGTGACGGCCAGGAGATTATCGCCATGCAGGAGACGAATCTCTCTATAGAGCAAGGCAGATTTGTCAGTATTATCGGCCCCAGCGGCTGCGGCAAATCCACATTGTTCAATATCATAGCAGGACTGATTCCGCCGTCTACCGGCCGCGTGCTTGCTGACGGTGAGGATATCGTTGGCAAGACCGGATATGTCGGATATATGCTGCAGAAGGACATGCTGCTCCCCTGGAGGACGATCCTGGATAACATTATTCTGGGCATGGAGATCCGCGGGGTGCCGCGTAAGGAAGCGGTAGCCCGGGCCCAGCCGCTGATGGACCGTTATGGACTGAAGGGCTTCGGCGGCCATTATCCGGCAGAATTGTCCGGAGGCATGCGCCAGCGGGCAGCGCTGCTCCGCACGCTGCTGTACGACCGGGATATTATTTTGCTGGACGAGCCCTTTGGCGCACTGGATGCCCAGACCCGGCTGACCATGCAGAACTGGCTGCTGGAGATCTGGGAGGATTTCCGCAAGACGGTGTTATTCGTCACCCACGATATTGATGAAGCCATCTACCTGTCTGATGACATCTATGTCTTCTCCGGGCGGCCGGGCAGAATCATCTCCAAGATTTCTGTGGATATGCCGCGCCCGAGACATAAGGAGGATACGGTATCTGCGTCATTTATGGAGCTCAAAGCCCATCTGCTGGACCTGCTGTCAGGCGGAGGCGAGGAGCCGGCAGCCCATATCTCGTAGAGCTTACAAAACTTGTAGAAGGAGAGAACAACTATGGAGAGTGTGCAAAAGAAAGGGTATGTAATTCACAAGCTGGAGCCGGCCCCAATCCATTCGGTCAAGCCTGAGAAAATGCAGAAGGAACCCGTCATCGTGGATGAAGAGGGTGCAAGGCGCCGGACACAGCGGATTGTCGGAATCGGGCGGCTGACGGTCGGGCTGCTGATCGTGCTCTGCTGGGAGCTGTTTACGCGGATCGGCTGGATGGATTCATACTATTGGAGCAGCCCGGTACGGATTCTCAGCACAACATGGACACAGGTGACGCAGGGTACTCTGCTGGAGGATATCGCTTATACCTCCAGCTCGACGATTCTGGGCTTCATCGGCGGAACCCTGATCGGATCGCTGCTCGGTTTATCCTTCTGGTGGTCACGCAGATTCGCCGGCATCAGTGAACCGTTCCTGATCCTGCTCAATGCCATGCCGAAGCTGGCGCTTGCTCCTGTGCTGGTGATTCTGCTGGGCATCGGATTCTTCTCCAAGGTGGCGCTCGCTTTTGCCATGACGGTAGTCGTTGCCGCCTTATCGGCGCACAGCGGCGTGCAGAGTGTGGACAAGGATATGGAGAAGCTGATGTATTCGCTGGGCGCGAAACGCCATCAGGTATTCACCAAGGTGGTCATTCCCTGGGCGATGCCCTGGATGATCAGCAGTCTGCGGATTAATATTGCCCTCTCGCTGGCCGGTGCGATTGTCGGGGAATTCATTGCTTCCAGCCACGGGATTGGCCGCATGGTGATCTACGCCGGTACGATCCTTGATATCAATCTCGTCTGGGTGGGAGTTGTAGTCTTGTCCGTTCTGTCGATGGTGATGTATGCGGGAGTGGTCCTGCTGGAGAAATGGCTGTCCAAGGGATACGGGATGAAGAAGGCTTGAGACCTAAGCAATCCTATATAAGATAAAGGGGAGAATCTGATGATGAATGTAACCAAAGTGAAGCTGTCCGCCGTCCTGCTTGCCTCTGTAATGATCCTGCTCTCGGGCTGCAGCAGTAAAAGTAATGCTGAAGTTGAAGCCGCAGCTGCCGGCAACGAAGCGGGGAAACTCAAGAAGCTGATCATTGCCGAGCCGCTGCACTACACAGGTTATCTGCCGCTGTACGTGGCGCAGCGCGAGGGATATTTTGCGGATGAAGGGCTTGAGGTTGAGATGCTGCAGGCTGCCGGAGGCACACATGTGACTTCGGTAGTCAGCGGGGATGCCTGGGGCGTCATCGGCGGTCCGGAATCCAATGCACTGGCGAATATCGGCAACTCTGACCCGATCGTATCAGTCAGCAATGTGGTTAACCGTGCGAATGTCTACTTGATGGCCAAGAAAGGGACAGCCCCTGCGGGCAGTTCTGATGAAGAATTGAAAGCCTTCCTGCAGGACAAGAAATTGAATGCCGGACGGCATGGCGGAACCCCGAACCTGCTGACCCAATATCTGCTCCTGGAGCTGGGGCTTGATCCGCAGAAGGATGTGCGGCTGCTTGAACCGGCGGATGGCTCCACCGTGGTGGCGATGGTTCAGCAGGGTGCGGCGGATATTGCGAACGGCGCCGAGCCGCAGATCAGTGACGGGATCGCCAAGGGGGTCTGGGAGGAACCTTTTTACAAGTTCCATGATATGGGCGACTATGCTTACTCTGTGCTGAGCGTGAAGAAGTCGACACTGGAGAAGGACCCGGAAACGGTGCAGAAGGCGGTTAACGCCGTCGTGAAAGCACTGAAGGCCATCCAGGAGGATAAAGCTCTGGCGATGAGCGTCCTGAAGGCTGAATTCCCTACAATCTCCGATGATGCGGCACAAGCTGCGCTTGACCGGGCGTATGCCGACCAGCTCTGGAGTCCGGATGGTGTGATTACCGAGGAGGCGCTGGATAAGGACATGAACGTGATGATTAAGACGGGGATCTACAAAGGCGAATACACCTACGAGGATTTGGTCGATATGCAGTTTGTGAACAACATAGCAGTGAAATAAGCTAAGCGTCTTGCCATAAGCCTTCAAAAACTAAAGAGGTGAAGATGATGGAATTAACTGCCGATCTAATTATGCCTGATAAAACCGCACTTATTATAGTAGATGTACAGAACGATTACTGCCACGGGGAAGGCGCACTTGCCGCTGGCGGAAATGATGTGTCAGCCGTACGCGAGATGATGCCGCAGCTGCATGGGCTGATCGCGGCAGCGAGGACACAGGGCGTGCCGGTGATCTATATCCAGACCTTCCATGAAAAGGCGACCGATTCGCCCGTCTGGACTTCCCGCTCCGGGCGCGGTTCGCTGGGGGTCTGCCGCAGAGGAAGCTGGGGGGCTGAATTCTACGAGGTGGCCCCGCTTCCTGAGGAGATTATTGTCAATAAACACCGGTATAGCGCTTTTATCAATACCCGCCTCGATTCTGTGCTCCGTTCGCAGCGGATCGAAACCCTGATTATGACAGGAGTGAGCACCAATGTGTGCGTGGAGTCGACGGCAAGGGACGGCTTCATGCTGGATTATCAGATTGTGATGGTGCAGGACGCCTGTGCTTCCTATTCCCGGGCCGCTCATGAGATGACGCTGGAGAACATGAAGGGCTACTTCGGCGTGGTAGCTTCAGCCGCAGACATTGAAGAAAGCTGGAAAATGTGGAATCAGCCCGCCCTGCAGCGGATGTTATGAATTTACCGGTAAGGTCTTCAGGACAAGCTGTGAACCATTCGGCGGTCAAGGTGGTCATCTGCCTCGGGGCCTTTCTGTCCAATCTGTCTGCCGGTATGTTCAATATTTCGCTCATCGATATTGCGGCTGATCTGCGGTTCCCGGTGGCCTCTGCCCAGTGGATCGTCAGTATCTATCTGCTGGTGATCTCGGTGCTGCTGCCTGTAATGGGACGGCTGGGAGACAGGTTCGGCCGCCGTAAGGTGCATAATTTGGGCCTGTTCGCTTTCGCGGCGGGAGCCCTGGGCTGTGCGCTTGCCCAGAACGAAGCCATGCTGCTTGGCTTCAGAGTCATGCAGGGAGCCGGTGCCTCCATGTATCAGGCGACCAATATGGCCCTCATTGTCTCTGTATTTCCGCCCGGGCAGCGGGGCAGGGCACTGGGGCTGATGAGCACCTTCGTCGCTGCCGGCTCCATGGCAGGCCCCGGTCTTGGCGGCTTCCTAATCCAGTGGTTCACCTGGGAGAGCAACTTCTGGCTGCTGGCCGGAGTGGCGGCGGCCGTAGGCGTGCTTGCGCACAGGCTGATTCCCCGGGATACGGAAACGGCCGGAGGCAGGCTGGATCTCGCCGGAGCCGCCTGGTTTGCGGCCTGTCTCTCCTCGCTGATGATCGCCTTCGATCTCGGCGGCCGCTCCTCCTTCCTGTCTCCGCCTGTGCTGCTGCTGCTGGCGGCTTCAGCGGGAATGGCGGCCGCTTATACGGCACATGCCCGCTTCTCCCGCAGCAGGGATAAGAGGGGGCCGCTTGGTGAATTCCCGCCAGCCGACAGCGGAGTCAGCCTGTTCACTAACCGGAGCTTTGCCGCCGGCATCGCCATTACGGTTATCACATATATGGCGGCCTTTGCAGCACAGCTGGCTTTGCCCTCGCTACTGCGTATATCGGGGGCCGAGCCGGCCTGGGTGGGGCTGATCATGATTGGATACCCGCTGGCGCTGGTGGTGACCGCTCCTGTCAGCGGGAGCATCGCGGACCGCAAAGGGCCGCTCGGCATCCTGACGGCCGGACTGCTGCTGATGAGTGTCACGCTGCTAGCGCTGGGCTTCGGCTCACCTGTGCTGAGGACAAGTGCCATGGTGCTGCCGGTTATGCTGCTCGGCTGCGCAATGGGGATGATTACTTCACCTAACACAAGTATTGTTATGGGGCTGGCGGCGAAATCACAGCTTGGCCGGGTCAGCAGCCTGCTTGCCTTGTCGCGCAACATTGGCATGATGTTCGGCACGGCGGCAGGCGGACTGATGATTGGCGGCACAGGTAGTCCGAACGGGAGCTATCTGGCCGTATTCGTAGTCTGTGCAGCCGCCGTAGGCCTTTCTTCAGTCTGGCAGCTGTATTCTTTCCGTCACAACAGCAAGCGCAAAGGGGCGGAACAACTGCATATACCCTATAAATAAGAAGGAGCCTCTGCCCGCCGGGCAGAGGTTTTCGTGCTGAAACAAGAAGGAGGTCCCGCTTCTTAAAATGGTTTGTTCCATCGGCAAAGTACCATGGCGGGAGCATCCGGAGCTTTGCGTCCGCAGGTGCGGAGAAGCCGGAATCGGCTAAAGTAATTTTCTGCATTGAAAAGAAATACCGATGTTGGTATGGTGGAATTGCCCGTGTAAATATATGGTTATCTTTTGGGGATTCATTGGATGGGAGTTGTTCTCTACTTCATGTACAAAGTGGTATTTTTTGATGTAGACGGTACGCTTTTGAGTGAAACTGACGGACGTATGCCGCCGAGCACGAAGGAAGCCATTGAGCAGCTTCTTGTCAAAGGGATAAAAGTGGTGGTGGCTACAGGAAGACCGTATAGCTTATGTGCGGAATTGCGTAATCTGGGAATAGAGACGGTTATTTCTGCAAACGGAGCGCTCATTACAAGCCATGAGGAAATTATATATAGATCTGCGATTCAGGCAGAGACTGTACGGGAGCTCTCGGAATTCGCTGCATTGCATGGGCATGGAGTAGCCTATTTTACAGACAAGTTGTCAATGAACGGCGTTGGCCTGGAGGATGAGCGGATATTGAGGGCGTTGAAGGAAACCTTGAGTCTCGAATGTTATCCCCAGAACGCAGAATCTATGAACGGTGAAGTATACTGCATGTGCCTGTATGCCGATGAGAACGAGACGCTGAGGTTCACGGAACAGTTCCCTGCGCTAAGGTTTGTGCGTTTCCATGACTATGTATTGAATGTCCTCGAAGCTGCAGAGGTGTCCAAAGCTGTTGCGGTATCGAGAGTATTAGAACACTATAATATCCCGGCTGCTGAGGCTATCGCATTTGGTGACGGCGGGAACGATATGGATATGCTGGAGTGTGCGGGGTTGGGCATTGCTATGGGCAACGGCACAGAGCGCCTGAAGCAGAGGGCGGACTTCGTAACTACCAAAGCAAGTGAAGGCGGAATTGCCTATGCACTGCAGGTATTTGGTGTGATTTAGATGAAGCTGGAGGCGACCGCTGATGCTGCTTAGACAAATGGCTGTAGCTTTGTTATTCAATGGGAATCATGAGGTGTTATTTCTTCAAAAGAAAACGGAGGCCAAATTTCTCTCCGGGCACCTCGTCCCTGTCGGGGGACATCTCGAAGAGAATGAGATCAATGATCCGCAGAAGGCCTGCCTGAGAGAGATTGAAGAAGAAACAGGATTAACTTCTAACAGCATTAACGATCTGTCGCTGCGGTATATCCTTCACCGGGTGAAGGATGACCGGGAGATCCGCATTCAGTATATTTTTACAGGTAAGGTTGCAGCAGGGAGCAGGCTTCTTGAAAGTGAAGAAGGGCGGCTGGAATGGGTGGGTTGCGGCGGGCTTGAGCAACATAGTGTAACCGCTTCAACCAGAGAGGTACTGGGACATTATCTGGTAACAGGCATACATAACAAGCTGGTTTATACCGGTTCAATGCATTCGGTTCGGGGAGAGCCGCGGGTGCAGTGGGCCATTCTGCAGGATTGGGAAGGACAGGTGAAAAGATGAAGGACAAGGTTTCCATTCTCGGAGTTCCATTCTCCAAGCTGACGCTTGAACAGACAACCTCGCTATTGGACAGCCACATCGGGGGCGGACAGGGAGGGCTATTTCACCTGATTACAGCGAACCCGGAGATTACATTGGCCAGTCAATCGGACGGGAGACTCCGCGAGATCATCTGCTCAGCGGATCTAATCGTGCCGGACGGGATCGGGATTGTAATGGCAGCACGAAGACAGGGGAATCCCATTCCGGAGCGGGTGACCGGCTACGATCTGCTGCTGAGTCTCCTTGCGAAGGGGGATGAGCGGGGCTGGAGTTTCTATTTCCTCGGAACGGATGAAGTGACCAGCGGACAAGCGGTGGAGAGAATCGCCCTGCGCTATCCGCAGGTGAAGATCGCCGGAAGGCATCACGGATTCTTTACCGCAGACGAGGAGCCAGGAATTATCGCCGGTATTCAGCAGGCGGGGCCGGATATTCTCATTCTTGCGATGGGCGCTCCCTACTCGGACAAATGGCTGTATAAGCATAAGGATGCGCTTAGCGGGATTAAGCTAGTGTTTGGCGTAGGCGGTAGTCTGGACGTAATCTCAGGCAAAGTGAAGCCGGCACCGGCCATCTGGAAAAAGCTAAATCTGGAGTGGGCCCACAGGCTCCTGTTCGCACCCGTTGCCAAAGGCCAGAAATCACGCTGGCGCAGACAATCCGCCCTGCCCAAATTCGTCTACCGGACGATGATCCGCAAATGAAGGAGACGATTCAATTGAAGAGTGTTGAACAGGAAAGGGGCAGAGTTCATGTCTAAGAGCTTTGAAGTGGTACTCAAAAAAGTAGTCGATCACTCTTACACTATTGAGATTGGCGAGGCTCTGTTCGGTTCCCTGATCCGCGATCTGCAGCAGGGACTTCTGCCGGATGTAAGCAAGTTCGCCATTATTACCGATTCTACGGTCGAGCCGCTGTATGGCCGTCCCTTACTGGAGCTGCTGCGGCGTAGCGGCTTTCAGGCGGATTTATTTTCTTTTCCGGCTGGAGAGAGCTCCAAAACCCGTGAAACCAAGGCGCTGCTGGAAGACCAGCTGTTAAACCAGGCATACGGGCGGGATTGCTGCATTATTGCCGTGGGCGGCGGAGCCGTAACGGATCTGGCCGGATTTCTGGCAGGCACCTTTGGCCGCGGGGTCCCTGCCCTGAATTATGCAACCACTCTGCTGGCAGCGGCAGATGCCTCTGTCGGCGGCAAAACCGGCGTGAATACACCTGTCGCCACGAACCTGATCGGCGTGTTCCACCAGCCCCGCAAAGTCTACATAGACCTGGCAGCATGGCGCACCCTTCCGGCCCGTGAGTTCCGCAGCGGCCTGGCGGAGACCATCAAGCATGCCTGCCTGGCGGATGAGACATTCTTCCGTTACCTGGAGGAGAATATCGGCAGGATCATCTCAGAACAGGGCGGGCTTATCCTGGATGCGGACGTATGCGGGCATATCGCACTGACGAACTGCCGGATCAAATACGAAGTGGTAGAACAGGATGAGCATGAGAGCAACCTGCGGCAGATTCTGAATCTGGGGCATACGGCGGGCCGGGCGCTTGAGGCGCTCAGCGGCTACCAGCTGCTGCATGGCGAGGCCGTTGCAGTCGGGCTTGTCATTCAGGCCAGGCTGGGTGTGAAGTATGGATATATGACGGCTGAACAGGCTGATCGTGTAGTCTCGTTACTGAAGAAGGCAGGCTTGCCGACGGAAATTCCGGATTTTATTACTAACAGGGCACTGGTGGACAAGATGTACACGGACAAAAAAGTGCGCAGCGGCCGCATCCGCTTCGTCTTCCAGGACGGCATCGGGGAGATGAAACGTTTCGCGGACGGCTCCTATTCGGTTCCTGTTGAAGAGGCGGATATCCTGGAGCTGCTGGAGGAAATGCGCGGCAACTGAAGCCGTATTAAAGAGTGCTGAGCTTTATTTTAACCGATCGGGAAGCCGCCCCCTCCAATCTGGGTATATGTAGTTAAAGGGAACTTAGGAGGAATCGATATGGGCAACCCGCTGAAGGAATTCAAGAACAGCATTAACGGGCTGAAGCAGTCGCTGGACGGTGTGAAGCAATCGGTGGACGGGCTGAAGGCTCCGGTGGATGAGTTCAAAATGAATGTTCAGGAAACGCTGGACGAGGCGAAGTCGAGATCGGAAGGTGTGAAGTCAGAGCTCGGACGGATGAAGCAGGCTGTGAGGGAAACGCAGGCGGTGCTCACTGAGGTGAAGGATACCCTGACGGCATCGGCGGATGTGCTGTATACCCGCAAACGATATTTACGCTTATTCGGCCGCAAAAGAAAACTGCAAACCGCCAAGGCCGGGCGTGCTTAAGCCAGTCAGCAGTTAGAATTGGGAATTAGGGTTCCCCCAAAAAGAAGACGCAAGAGAAAACGGCAGAATCACCGTTCATCTCTTGCGTCTTCTGGCATGACTGGAACATCAGCGGCATCAGGGCATCTGAATGCTTAAACTACCAATCGAATCTACAATAAAGACAGGTACATACTGCTCGCCGGTATCCGTCTCCACCTGATCATAGCCGTTCTCGAACTGGCCGCTGACGACAGCTAATCCGGTAACCCCGCCGGTTTCACCTTGAAGAATCAGATAACGCCCGTTCGAGCTGGCGACCGTTCTTCCGGCAGAGTCGATATAAATATTGCACGAGAGAGTCACCTTCTCATAAGGATGAAGCTCCAGCTGTGAAGCATCAATCATGGTGTACGTATTCTCCCGGTAGATTTCCGAGAACTCATACACGCCGTTCATTTGGCGGAAAATGGCCGTCTGCCCGTCTTGACCGTCTGCAAGGTCCGTATCTGCTACACGGATGGAGCCGTCTTCTGCCATCAGCTCATAGCCGCTGCCGGCAAAGCTGAACAGCTGCAAGATCCCCTCGGGCCTAATGGTGTAGGCGGTGAAGGTACGGCGCCCGTCCTCTCGGCTGCCTATAGCTGTAACTACAGGTACTTCTGAATAGACAGACAATGACTCGTCAAAAGTAAGCTCTATCAGTGCAGCCGCATCCGGAACGGTGCCGCCGGTGCGGGTGGAGAGGGTTCCGTCATCGCTCATATCGGCGTAGACCAGCCTGCCGCTGGCGTCCACTCCGGCCACAGCCACCTTAGCGCCATAGCGTCCGGTGACGGAGGCCGTAAGGGTATAGCTGCCCTGCACATCTCCGCCGGGCAGCAGCTGCACCGGTTCAGCGGTATTCCAGGCGAGTGTCGCAGCGGCAACCGCCCCGGAGGTGTCCTGCAGCGGATTCAGATCCCCATAGAGCCGGATGGCTTCGGCATATTGCCCGCCCCGGACCTGGCGCGCCGCCTCGCGGAGCAGCCTGGTGGTGCTGCTGTCGATTAGCTTCAGCACTTTGGAAGATTTCAGGCCAGCTGACTCAGCATACTTGCGGTAGGCCACAGCGTGTCCGGCGAAGGCGGCGGTATGATCACCGTCCAGGTCCTTGTTCAGGATAAGTGTGGTACTTTCCTGAACCTGATCCGCTATCCAGTCCGCTGTATAACTATGGCTTTGATAAGCCTGTTCCATAGATAAGGCGCTGTCCAGCATAGGCTGGAAGCTTCCGGCTGCCGCCAGAGCCTTCAGCCTGGCGGTGTCATGAGCCTCGAATTTCGCAGCCAGTAATTCTTCCTTGGCCCCGGCCCCGCCGTAATAGGCCTCGGGGATTTGCAGCAGGCTCCATTTGACGCTCTCTGCGCTTCCGGTGCCGGTCGTGTTATTCGCTGCATTCTTCTGGCTCTCCGTGAGCCCGGCAAGAAACTGCTCCTTGAACTGCCGGAACCCAGCTGTCATCTTCTCCGAAATGCCTGAATCAGCCGACAGCTGGCGATAATAGACTTCATAAGGTCCTCCCGTAACCATATACTTGCTCTTCAGGCTGAGCAGGGAGGCATAACTCTCCATATATCCGGTGAAATCCTTGACCGTCAGCTGGTCTTCCAGGGTTAATACCAGTCCCCTTAGGCTGCTGCGTATAGCTGTTATGGGAGCGAGCTCTTTAAGCCGTGCGTTAATCTGTTCTTCCTTGTATAAGATTGCCGTATTTGCCGCCGCCAGCCGGTACTGGTTCTCGGCAGCGATAAGCTCTCCTGCAGCATACAGCCGCTCAGCCTCACGCACGGTCTGAATCTTGTTCTCTATCCCCAGAGCCTTCTGTCCCAGCAGAACCAGCATGAAGATACACAGAATGATCATAATATTCCGCAGGGTTAATGCTTGTTTGATCGTCATATAGTATAGCCCCTTTATTCGGATATAAGGATTGCGCGTGCTGCCAGCTATCATCCTTATACTTCAGGGTCCCACCGGTACTTGAGCTCGCGGATTTCCGCCACCTTGGCATCCAGGCCGTTCCACGGCTCATAGGGGTTCGCAGCAATCAGCCGGGACAGGCGCAGGAAGCGGTCCTTGGGCAGCTCCTGTACATATCTTCCGATCAGTCCGGAATAGAGCAGCGCATAACGCTTCAGGCGTACTGCTGCCCCGGCAACGACAGCCAGAATAGCCAGCCCTTTGTCCATTTCGAGAATCTGCACTTCGTAGTTCTTAACATAGCGGAGGGTGCGGTCTTTAATCAAATCGGGCCGGACCTTGGCGATTTCACCAATATATTCAGCGAGCAGCGGCTCGAAGTCCTTCAGCAGCAGCTGTTCCAGCTCCAGAACCATGTCCTTGCGCAGCTGGAAGCCGTGCAGCAGGGCGACGCGCTGGCGGGAGATCCGGTCTCCGCGCAGCAGAATGGAGATCTCGCGGAGCTTCTCATAAGCGAGGACATCATTCTCGCGGAGGACGGATACTGCCTCCTGGCGGTTAAGCTCAAGATCTTCCTTAATTCTGAGGATGTTCCGGCCCAGCAGCTCGTTAAGGGCATACAGATTTTCGTTCTGCCGTACTTTCCGCTGCGTATAGTAGACCAGTCCGGCTATCACGATACCGCCTGCACCGCTTAGCGCCATCTGCTGCAGGCTTTGGCCGAAATAGACCGAGGCCAGGGTCAGCAGGAGGATGAGCAGCAGCCGGGTATGCATCTTGCGCCCGGCAATGGATACCGCCTGCTTCTCCACGGGGATCAGCGAGGCGCGGCCGCAGCGGGTGCAGCGTTCCTCGCCCAGGGCGGTGTAACGCCCGCAGCGGCGGCAGATACGGAGCTTCTCATAAGAATAGCGGGTAGCCTTGAACGGCCGGAAGGTAACAGGTTTCTTCTTACTCACGGGTAGTGTCGCCTCCGTTCAGTGCAGCAAGGAGCCGCTCGTCTATGTCCTCACGGGTAAGCGGCTTCCGCTGGCGTGAAGCGTATAAGGAGATCTGAATAACGGCATAGAGGAACGTTACTCCGAGTATGACGTATGTAATCATGGAACTCTTCCTTTCTCTCTGGTTACGGTCTTTTAATCAAATATTCAGGAACACGGCGTATACTTAGAATAATCCATCCGCTTCAAGATGGCGATTCTACCAGACGGGAGTGCCGGTCCAGCGGTCACTATGTTGATGTTTACAAGGTTTAATTATATCATAATGGCATACTATTTACAGAATTTAGCTATGCTGCCGGATTTGCCAGATCCGCCGAATTTAACACAAGAGGAGCCCTATTTATGCTTCGTACACACCGTAACCCCAGAACGATCAAGAATAGACTGCAGCGCATTTTTCCTGCATTGCTGCTGATCCTATGCATCGCTGTCCTGCCTTTCGGAGGCGCAGCGGCCAGTGCTGCTTCTGCCGCGCCGTCCCATATTGATGCTGTACTGCTGATTGATGTCAGCAACTCGATGAACAAGAGCGACAAGAACAAAATCGCGAATGAAGCGATGAAGATGTTCATAGATATGCTGTCCACGCAAGGAGACAAGGTAGGGATCGTTGCCTACACCGACAAGGTGCAGCGCGAGAAGGCCCTGCTTGGCATCACCTCTGCCGGGGACAAACAGGATTTGAAGGATTTCATCGACGGGCTGAACCGTGGACCTTACACGGATATAGCGGTCGGAATGGAAGAAGCTGTGAAGGTGCTGGAGAATGGCAGCGATCCTGGCCATGAGCCGATGATCGTGATGCTGGCCGACGGCAACAATGACTTAGATGAAGCCAGCGGCGCTACGCAGGCCCAGTCCGATCAGGAACTGAAGGCCGCTGTAGAAACTGCGAAGCAGAAGGGGTACCCGGTCTATACGATCGGGCTCAATGCGGATGGCAAGCTGAACAAGGAGATTTTGTCTAATCTGTCAGATCAGACCGGCGGCAAGGCGTTCACAACGGATTCCGCGGATGATCTGCCGCAGATTCTCAGCGAGATTTTTGCCAGCCACCTGAAGCTGAAGGTCGTGCCGGTGCCGTCCATTACGGCAAACGGCGATTATCAGGAAGTGACGGTCAATGTGCCGAACGGCAGTGTGCTGGAAGCGAATATTTCAATTATGTCCTCGCAGCCTGTAACGGCGAAGCTGAGTGATCCGTCAGGGAAGGAAGTAGCGATTCCCTCGGATGCTGTGCTGCTATCCAAGTCTTCTACCTACGCGCTGATCAAGCTGCTCTCGCCGGAGCAGGGAGACTGGAAGCTCCAGGTCAAGGGTGTGGCGAAGGACAAGATCGATATTAATCTGGTATTCAACTATGATCTGGAGCTTAAGATCGATGCGCTGCCTTCCCAGTCCTACCGCAAAGGCGACACCGTCGATATCTCCTCGCATCTGTTCAGCAACGGTGCTGAGGTTACAGAGAGCAGCTTGTACCAGGATATGAAGGCTGTACTGCTGGCCACAGATGTGGATACCGGCACGGTGCAGGAGATTCCGATGGACAATTCGGGCGCTGAGTTCAAGAGTGCTTTTGAAATACAAGACAATCATGCCTATGAACTTAAGGTCCGGGCCGAAGAGAGCAGCTTCTACCGTGAGAGCGATGTGCTGACGATCAACGCCAAGACAGGAACGGTGGCTACAAGCCCTCCGGCCACGGGGGCAGGCACTGGTGAAGAACCGGTAACGGATGCCAAGTCCTCGTACACTCTTTACTATATTATAGGCGGGATTGTACTCCTGCTGGCTGCGGCCGCCGCATTCTGGCTGCTGCGCGGCAGATCAAACCGCGGGTTTGTCGGACAGCTGGTCGTGGAAGTGCTGGACGGCAATACCGGAGAGAAGACCTATCCGCAGTATAAGAAGCTTGCAGGCTTCCGCGGCAAATTCACATTGCATCAGCTGCTGCAGCTGGCGCCTGAACTGAAGGAGAGCGAGAAGCTGGTCTTCACTCCGGGGAACAATGACCGGCTGATGCTGCGCGGAGGAGAAGGAATCTCAGTGGAGCGGTCAGGGCGCGCCGCCGATACCTCGCGGGGCCTTGAGATGAAGAGCGGTGACCGTGTATCGGTCTCCCTGCAGACGGTAGATAAGACGATATTACTCGAATATTTGATATAACAGCAGACTAAGCGTAAGCTCCGAAGTGAATTTTTGAACGAAGCATGTTCAGGAAGAAGCGCTACGCATAACTTTTAGGAGGATAACCTATGAAACCGGTAGTAAGAGAACATATTCAGCAGCTCGATGTATCGCTTGGCGGAGGGATCGTCAGCGACAAAATAAGAGTGGACACCATAGACAACCCGATTCTGATTATCGGACTTGGCGGCACGGGCATCGATGCCCTGCTGCGCTTGAAATACCAGATTAACCGCCGCTTCAAGCTGCCTGAGGATCCGTTGTCCAAGAAGAAGCGGGATAAGCCTGACAATGTGGAATTCCTGGCATTCGAGACCAATGAACAGGACCGCGGCAAAAAATATAAAGGCATCGGCCTCGACCCGCAGAATGAATTCGTGCTGCTGGCCAATGCCGAGATCGGCGGACTGCTGCAGAACCGCAGCATTCTTGATTCGTACATTACAGACTGGCTGTCGCCGGAGCTGAGCATCACGGACGGCATGAACGGAGCCGCCGGGGTGCGCCAGGCCGGACGACTGCTGCTGTTCACGAAGATTAATCAGGTCGTGGCTGCAATTGATAAGAAGATCAAGACACTGTCGGTCGGCACCAGCAAGAAGCTGATGGTTTTCCTGCTTACCGGCTTGTCCGGCGGAACAGGCAGCGGTGCCTTTTTGGATATTGCCTACATTGTCCGGGGGATTATTGAACGTGACTATGGCGCTGCCGGTATCGACCGCGTGAATACACTGGGTTACTTGTTCACCCCGGATGTGAATCTGGCGAACAAGAGCCTCAGCGAGCACACCCGCGAGTATATCCGCAAGAACGGTTATGCTGCGCTCAAAGAGCTGGATTACTGGATGAATGTGGACAGCCGGGGAGAACGGTTCCGCCAGCAGTACGGCAATATTCTGAGCGTTAATTCGCCGCTGCCGCCGTTCAATCTGTGTCATCTGATCTCGGCGACGAATACGGAAGGCAAGCTGCTGGAGAATGCCTATGATTACTGCATGAATGTAACGGCTGAGAATATCACCAACTTCATGGCCAGCGAGGAAAAAGCCTCCGGCGAGGAATTCGCCATCCATGACTATATCAGCAACATCCGCACCAACATTGCACAGATGAACAAGACGTATCCTGCGAATTATGAATACAACATTATCGGCGCTTCCTCGGCGGTGCTGCCGATTGAGGAAATGACCACATATCTGGCCTTCCGCCTCTTCGACAAGATGGACAAGATGTTCCATCACGCCCCGGGGCAGGAGGATGTGGAGAAGATGGCACGCAAGCTCGGCATTGATCTCGATACGATGATCAAGACCTTCGAGTCCCGTGTGCCGGAGCCGCTGCCCGGCTATCAGAACAGCGAGCGCCTCAGCCATGCCAATGTAGTGAAGAATCAGGTGGTCAGCATGGATACGGAGCTGGAGCAGAACTTCCTCGCCCGTGCGCGGGAAGAATACATCAAAGCGAAGAAGCAGCTGCCGGGCGAAATTACCGGACGTTTCGGCGAGGAGCTGGAGCGGATCTTCCTGCATCCTGAGCAGGGGCCGTTCTATGTATCCCGGCTGCTCTACACGGAGAAGGGCTTCTGTATCCTGAAGCTGATTCAGTCGTATATTGAAGCGCTGCGGGAGAGCCTGCTCCGTCTGCCGCGTGATATCGAGACGGCGCAGGACAGCGCAGAGGAGAAGCTTGGCGATGCGCGCAGCGCTTTTGTCTCCAAGGAGAAGAAGAAGAACGCCTATATCGAAGCCAAGATCAATGAATACTGGCTGCATGCCGATGTGGAGCGCACCGAGCAGATGATCCAGTTCTACGAGGATCTGTACGAGCTTCTGAATGAAGAGAACAGCCGGATCTACGGCGTATTCACGGAGATTCTGACGGCGCTCAGCTCAATCTTCGAGAAGAATGGCGACATTCTGATCAATGGCGAAGAGCAGGCTGATCATAAGGGGAACAAAACCTACTATTGGAATATCGTCAATGTGCCGGATATTTCGGCAACCATCTCCAAGGTGATGGACCAGAAGGACGGCGACGATCTGATCCGTGATTTCACGCGCGAAATGCTGAAGCATTCCGGACGCTGGGTCAAAGAGCAGGAGATTGATATCGTCCGTTCGATCTCTGAATTCCTCAGCGACAAGTTCGGTGATCTCATTACCCGTTCAATGGAAGATTTCCTGGTGATGAAATACGGGCGCGAGGAGCCGCTGGATAAGTTCGTTGAGCGGATTATCGCCGGACGTCTGGATGAAGATGCGGTGCCGATTTTCCACCTCAGCAACAGCTCCGGCAGTCTGCACTTCCCGTCTTGGGGCTTCGTATCCGTGCCGGTGAAGGCGCCGGGTATTCTGAAGGGAATCCGTAATTATCAGAATAATGCGCTCGGCAAATCGCAGTTCACGATCAAGGAGAGCCAGGTTAAGAACCGGATTTTCTGGCTTAATACACGTAACGGGGTGCCGCTGTTTGTGTATACGCCGCTGCGGGTGTTCGAGGAGAACTATGAACGGACCATCCTGGACAAGGAAGGCATCGGCCGCCATCTGGTGATGACCGACAAGGATAACTGGACCTACCTGCCTTCCCCGATTCCGGAGAAGTCATGGGGCGATACCTACGTGAATGCGCGGGTCCGTGATTATAATGCCAGAGTGCGTGCCGACTTCTTACGTGCCCTGGAGGCTGGTGTAATTATCGAGAAAGGCATCGACGAGAATACGAGCAGCCGCTTCTCGGTCATCTTCACGAAGCCGTTTGATCTGGATAAAATGCTAAGCGGCTATGATCTGCAGCTTGGCTCGTCGCGTCCGAATCTGGGCGAAGTAAGAAAAGCCGCTGAAGAGCTCAAAGCGCTGCGCGCGGGCGGCCTGGAACGTGAAGGAATTAAGGACATCTTCGGCAGCATCAACCGTGAGCTGGCCCAGGAGAACCTGATCCGCTCACCGCAGCTGATTGCCCGTGTCCGTGAAGAGCTGGCGAAATACGACGCATTGTCGGCCAAGGCAGCGGAACTCGAAGTGCTGGTCCACCAGCATCTGGATGAAGACAAGTGGATCGACCAGTTCATTGAGGCGCTGTACACCGATACCATCACCAAAAAAGGTGCGCTCTATGTCTATGACCGTGATGAAGACGAAGATGCCTGGGAGCCGTTCGCGAACCTGATGAAGGAGCGCAGCTATGTGGAGTATGCTGTCTACCGCCATTTCCGTGCGCTCGATGAGAAAAGCCGCAGTGTCCTGCTGCGCAAGGCGGCACGCCGGGCCGGAGAGATGACGGCCGCGGAGGACGTGACTCCGCTGCTGTATAAGCTGGAAGGGATGTATGTATCCTTCCTGGAGGCGCGCGACAGCCTGGAATATGAGCGGGTAGAGCATGCGAACGGCGATGAAATGTACGGCTTCTACAAGAGCCTGACCGGCAAGCTCGGCAGCATCCGCAGAAAGCTGAAGTAAGCCTATGATCAGAGATCAGGCCTTACAATATGCAGAGCAGTACGCTGCGCAGGAGGAAGCGCAGCATAACAAGGGGGATGGGCGCAGCAGCATCCATTACCCTGCTCTGTTTCTGTTCCTCGGCGACAAGGTGACCCCGGCCATCGGTCCGGTGCTGGAGCGCTGCGAGCGCAAATGGGACAATGCAGGCGGTGTCATGGCGCTGCACGCGGGTTCTCCCAGCGGCAGCGGCAGTACGCAGGAGAAGGATGGAATCAAGGGATGGATCGGCAGCGGTAACAGCAGCGTTCATGAACGCGTGTTGCACATGGCCCTGCCGAACACGGCGGGCCGTGATCCCC
Organism: Paenibacillus phytohabitans; assembly: GCF_013141775.1. GTDB lineage: Bacteria > Bacillota > Bacilli > Paenibacillales > Paenibacillaceae > Paenibacillus_AQ > Paenibacillus_AQ phytohabitans. The sequence goes on along the minus strand of NZ_WHOB01000093.1, from coordinate 169,621 downwards.
GGACGGTGCGGCGGGAGTTGTACCGTGAATTTCATGAGGACAGCCAGTACCTGGCCGGGATGAACCGGACGCTGCGCCAGTTAAGCAACAGCATAGCGGACTACGGACGGCTGTATTCTTCGTTCGATGTCATCCATCTGTCCATCGTTACGCGGGTCGATGATCCGCTTAATGTGCTGCTGCCGGAGGTTGCCCTGCTGGCCCGCGCCATCCTCAGCCAGTCGTTCAAGTCGGTGCAGACCGATCTGTATGCGCTGATCAACGAGCGGGAGCAAGGGGATAACTTTGGCTATTCCAGCTCGGTAGGGCTGGCTTTTCTGCGTGAGCTGGACGGGATGCAGGCGGCGGACTATGCCTTAAGCGCTCCGCTTCTGGTTACGGAGGAAGGGCTGTCCATCCCCGTGGGCCATGGTCCCTCCGCGTTGTTCGATCTGGTCTATCTGCTCTCCGACAAGAACGAGCGCGGACTGATGTCCGTTCACGGGATGGACGACAATTATGAGATTATTGCCCATATCAGCCTGCTGAAGAACCGTGTCCGGCCTGCGGCTGATCATGCTTCCGGGCATGGCGGCTACAATAATATGACCTTCAAAAGCGGCATCCGGGGCAGCACGGGCAGACAAGGCTATGCTTCGGCCGGTTTCTCGGCGGTACGCAGGCCGAACCGGCAGATTGCGCTGGCGGTGCTCTACCATGCCCTGCATTACCTGGCTGAGAAGCTGCGTGCCGGCAACAGCCGGAGCCTTAAGGAACGGCAGGCGCTGCTGGGCCTCGGAGCGGATTCCCTGCGTGCCCGCGCGGCGGAACTGCTGCCGGATGACACCGGCCTCTCGGAGATGACCGGGCTGATGAGCCATGGACGCCCGTCCTACTCGGAGCTCAGAGCGCTGTCGCTGCGCGAAGCCGAGGAGCTGCTCTTCGGCGAGGGCGGGCAGGCCTATTTCCGCAGCAACTTTGCGGAAGTGTCCGCAAGAAGGACTGCGGCGATCGACCCTGCGCGGGAGTGGGCCGCAGTCCTGGCCGCCGAGGAGCAGGCAACTCCGCCGGTGACCTTCTATCAGCTCGCAGAATGGACAGCCGAGCTGGCAGAGGGCGGAGGGGGTGTGCTTCATGCCCTGCGCCAGCATATGGCCGGACTGCGTTCGGCCCTGCTCTCTGCGCAGGAGGAGCTGGAACGGCTCTATGCGGAGAGTGTAGAACGCCAGCCGTTCCAGCGGGTGCCGCTGCTGGATAAACGGACTGTGCGTAATTTCATTCATTATTTATTCGATACCGTATATGGTAAGAAATATGAGATTCTGCGGCTCGAAAGCGAGCTTGCCCTCTGCCTCCGCTATGATGCGGCGCTTGAGCAGCTGCATGCAGACAGCAGAGCCATGGTCCTGGCGATGGAAGCGCTGGCGGAGGAGCTGCAGAGCCTGGCCCTCGCCAGCATCGGCCGCAGCAAGGACACCGTGGATCAGAACATCATGGAGTATTACCGCAGCGTGACGGAAGAAGTCATGAAGGATATCGAGACCCGGCGCGGCGGAAATATCTTCTTCAGTGAGCGGTTTATGGGCAGCCTCTCGGAGCTGCTGCGCCGTGGCCGCGAGGCCGTGGCTGAGCGGCTGATCGAGATCTGCCGCCGGGAGCTGCTGACGGCAGGGCCCTTCACGCTTCCGTTCGAGGAAGAGCTGCTGCGGCGTGCCAATGTCGCGGCGGCCTATGAGAACCGGGACATTGTCTCCAAGGAGGAGCTGTTCAAGCAGCTCTACCGGAGTCTCGAAGAGGAGGCGGCAATGAATGTCCGCCTGTTTGAATATACGCAGGAGCACCGGCATGAGGAGAAATACTTTTTCGGCGACAGTGCTTCCGAATTCCTGCGCTATGCCTTCGGTGCTGACGAGACCACCCGCATCTACCGCTTGGGCTTCGTGCATGAGCAGCGCAGGAGCGGAGTGGAGAAGCTGAATCTGATGGGCGGCTTCCACCTGGAGGATCTGCTCTATTACCGCAACGGCAAGGTATATTATGAGACCTATGCGGGCAACGGCTATGAGCTGCACGGTCTTGCTGAGGAGCAATTGCCGGAGATGAGATGAGGACAATTTTCTCTCATTCTGCTGCAGGAAGTGCACTTCAGCCCCACAGCGCCGGTTTCAAGCGCATTATTATTAAGGTTTTTCCGGAAAGGATGAATATTAATGCAGCGTAAAATCAATCTCCTCCTGCTCCTCTTCAGTCTGCTGGGCGGCGGTGTGGCTTTTGTGCTTGGCGAGCTGCTCCTGGACCGCAGGCCGTATGACCTGCCGCCGATTGTACTGGTTGGGATCTATTTTGCCCTTGTCGCGCTCTGTGTCTCGATAGGCAGCGTGGTTGCCGAGACGATCTCACCTAAGCTGAACGGGCAATCTTGGAAGCTCCGTTATCTCGGTACGTCATGGAAAATGCTTCCGCTGGCAGTGGTGCTGCTGTTTGGCATAGGTACGCTGACCGAGTTCGTGTATGAACTGAACTTTGGCGGCATCAAGCCGGTCAAGAATGTCATCATGGTCATCGATGATTCCGGCAGCATGCTGGAAAGCGACCCCAATAACAGCCGCTACGAAGCAGCCAGAGCACTGGTGCAGCAGCTGGATGAAGACAACAAGGTGGCTGTGGTCACCTTCAGCCATGAGGCTTCGGTAGTCCAGCCGCTGATCCCGCTCTCGAAGGCGGAGAACCGCCAGAAGGTGTCGGATGTAATCAGCAGCCTGGTGACTACCGAGGGCGGAACGAATATCAGCGGTGCTCTTACAGAAGCGATGAATGTCATCAATGAAGACGGGGCGGACCGCGGAGCGATGGTCATTCTGTTATCTGACGGCTTCAGCCAGTTTGATACTTCAACGGAGCTGACCGCATTTGTGGACCGCGGCATTGCGGTCAATACCATCGGGCTTGCCCTGGATGATCCGTCCGGCTCCAATCTTCTGCAGGATATCGCCAGCGTGACAGGCGGCCAGTATTATGATGTTACAGATGCGAACCGTCTGGGCGAGGTATTCCAGCAGATCTATGACCGTCTGGGCGACCGGACCCTGCTTACCGAGCGCAGTGATAGGGCAGCAGACAGTCCTTATTATGCTGTAGTGCGGATTCTGGCGTTGATCCTGATTGGTACCGCACTGGGCCTCGGGCTTGGCATTATATTCGATAACCGCCATCTGGCCCGCAGCTTCAGCTTCGGAGGCGCATTATCCGGGCTCGCTGCCGGACTGATTCTCGAATTTGCTCTTAACGGGGATACGGTTACAGATCCAATGATCCGCCTGCTGGCACTGCTGGTGCTCGTTGCTATTCTTACATTGTTTACTTATGTAGTACCTGTAGGGGAAGGACGCCTGTCCCGCAAGGGGAGAGCCGCCGGAGCTGCGGCCGCACCTGCGGACGGCTTCCCTCCGCCGCGCCGGAACCGCGGCAGTAAGGGATTCTGAGTCCGATGGTTACCTAATGAAAGGAGCATGTTGCCATGAAGTACGCCGAGGTTGATTCTGGTGCACCGGTTATAGCCGAAGTGGTATCCAGAGTGGAAGACCGGTTCTGCACGCTGCGGTGGCGCTGGCCGGATGGCGTGCAGGCGGTATGTATTCATAAAGCCTCTGCGGAGGCACCGGAGGATGGAGAACATCCGCCTTCCGGCATGAAGCTCTACACACGTGAAGAGTACAAAGCGAATAACGGCTACCGTGACCGGCTGGATGAGATCGGGCTGGTGGCGTATACCATTTATGCCCGGCTGTCCGAGAATGGGGAGACTTTGCTGGTGCGTCAGCGGGACGGTGCCAACAAGACACTGGTCAGCGCAGGCAAAGCGAGAATCTATTATTCCGTCCAGCACAAAAAAGGCCTGTTTAGCAAGCTGAAAACTGTGCATATGACAATTACCGCTGAGGTGCCTGTACCGAAGGAAGTACTCTGCTACGTGAAGAAGCGGGATGGCCATCCGGCCTCCAGGGAGGACGGGGCGCTTTTCCCGTTCGTGCAGGATTTCGCCCCCGGACGAAATCAGCTTCCGCCGATTGAGGTCGGCAAAGACGACTTCATCCGTATCTTTTTCACGGACGGCCGCAAGTACGGTTTATATTACGAGCTGGTGCCGGAGTGACCGGCTGGCAGGGTGTAAGGAATATTAGTTGGAGCGCGGAGCTCAGCCTGATACGTCCAGATATGGAATAACTGTATTTCATACAGCTAAAGTGGCAGATTTCTGCCGTACGGGATGTTTAATTGTATTTTGTACATCTATATCTCGGGGAACCCCTCTAATCATGCTCTCTGCTCTGGTATAGTTGCACAAACTGCAGCTATTCGGACGCAAGCGGGCGGAAACGGTAATATAGCTGTACAAAGTGCAGTTATATGCGCTCCAAGAACCGCGTACAAACGGAATGCCGGGAAAGTGCAGTGTGTAAGGCCGGAGAAATTAAGCGAGCGGACCGTCTGCGCTCAGATATAGAAGCAAATTTGTGCGATACCCGTTTTGCGAGCAGCTCGTTCGCCTGAGCATCTGCTGCGGCAAAACTTTAGGCTTATGCTTTTGAGGCCAGTTTTGCGAGCAGCTCTTTCGTTGAGCATCTGTTGCGGCAAAACTTTAGGCGTATGCTTTCGAAGCCAGTTTTGCGAGCAGCTCGTTCGCCTGAGCATCTGCTGCGGCAAAACTTTAGGCTTATGCTTTCGAGGCCAGTTTTGTCAGCCGCTCGTTCGCCTGAGCTGCTGCATCAAAACTTGGAGATTATGCTTTCGTAGCCAGTTTTGTCAGCCGCCCATTTACCTGAGCTGCCGGACAAAACGTTGAGGAGGAAGAGAAATGTCTTTTTTTAGCCGCTTCATGAAGAAGAATCAGCCCCCGGCAAGGCCGCTGTATTATGACATCGTCTGCCCGTACTGCTTTTCCCGCTTTGAGCCGGAGGAAGTGGTGTTCCGGGCCATGCACAGCCGTGAGGATGACGAGAATTATGCGCTGGGCGAAGATGATCTGCTGAATAAGTACCGTGAGCGCTTCGGCCTCGATACGGTAGACGATATGGAAGCGATCCTGAATCCGGCGGATATTCCGGAGGAGTATCATCATTATACGGACCATGTGCTGACCGGAATCACCGACCGCTATGGCGTGCTGACCCGCAGACGGCTCTGCCCGTCCTGCCATAATGAGCTGCCTGTAACTGCCGGCAAGGTGCCGAGCAATATTATCTCGATTATCGGCGCTTCCCAGGTAGGGAAGTCAGTGTATATGACCTCGCTGATCCATACGCTGCAGCATACGACAGCGGGGCATTTTGACGCGGCCTGTATGCCGCTGAATGCCGAGATCAGCCGCAAATTCCGCACACTGTACGAAGAGCCGCTGTTCGAGCGGGGAGATCTGCTCGCTTCTACCCAGAAGGAGAAGATGCAGGAGCCGTTTATTTTCCAGTTCGTGTTCAAGGATGAATCCAAGCCCCCGCTGACGCTGGTGTTCTTCGATGTTGCCGGTGAAGGGATGGTCGATCAGGATTATCTGGGCTTGCACGGCCAGCATATCAAGAACTCCGCAGGTATTCTGTTCATGGTCGATCCGCTGCAGATCCGCTCCATCCGCGAGAAAATCCGCATCAACTTCGGCGACCGTCCGGGCGAGTGGGTGTCGCAGTATGATGAGCCGCGCGATGTGGTGCTGACGATGTTCGGTGACTTCATCGCTTATCAGGAGAAGAGCAAAACCAATATTCCAACGGCCATTGTACTGGCCAAAAGCGACATGCTGCACTCACTCAAGGATGAGGATGGCGATTACATCAAGTCCAACAGCAACGTGTTCAACAACTATGTGCACCGCAACACGCTGAATCTGGACGAGTTCCACAACATCGACGGTGAAATCCGCCGCTTTATCGAGAAGGTCGACCGTCCGTTCAAGGATACGATGGATGTGTACTTTGCCAACACCGGTTACTTCGCGGTATCTGCGCTGGGCAGCAATCCGGTCAATCAGAAGGTGGAGGGTGTCGTCAGTCCGATCCGTGTGGACGAGCCGTTTATCTGGCTGCTGCACAAGCTGAATTATATTGAGGGGAGCGACGGGCCGTGAACAGATTTTCAGGGTCCATGATCACCCAGCAGATGTATACCCGCGAGCGCCGCGGCGTTTACCGGGCGACAGAGGGATTCGATACGGTAGCGAAATCGGAGAGTCTGGACAATAATTTTGTCAAAAAAATCCTGCATCCCTTCTGCCTCTACGATGCTCCGGCCGAGCTCGCGGCACGCGGTGAGAAGGATGAGGAGCTGTATCCTGACGCGCTGCATCTGTTCCATACGGAGAGCAATGAGACAGTGATTGGCCTCAGCCGCTATCTGGCGGCGGATTTCACGGGGCAGCGGAGCGCTTTTTTTGCCCATAATTTCGTGGTGCCGCCTATCCGCTCGGAGGAGATTGTTGAGGGGTACGGGGAATGGCTGCATGCCGGCTTCGCCCGGAGTTATGAGGGAGAGCCGGGCGGAACACTGCCTGAGCTGGAGTCCATTCCAGTCGGGGTCCGTGAAGAGTCAGCAGACCCGCTGACCGTGCTTCGCAGCCTCGGATTCACCGAAGAGCTGTTCAAGGCCCTGCTGCAGGCGGTCATGCTGTCCGTAGCCGGCAAGAAGAAGATCTATGTAGCGCTGGATGTGCCGATCAGTGAGTTGTCGCAGCGTGCGGTGGAGCTGACGGAGGTTCTCTATGCTTCATTGCCGCATGACTTCCGCCGCAGGCTGGGAGTGATCACTTATGCCAAAGAGCCGCAGAGCCGCAAATATATTCACCTGAGCTTTGTGGAGAAGGGCTCGCTGCGCCCGGGGGACCGGAGTATTGAGAAGGATTATATTTTTGATCTGGCAGGCGCGCGGATTCTGAATGCCGATTTCGGGGAGTCCCGGCAGACGTATGCAGACCTGGCCTGGAAGACGCTGGGGCAGGCGGGCGGGAGTCTCAGAGACTTCGCCAGATTCGCCGACTCCCTGCTGCTTGGTGAGAGTGTGGACCGCAAGCTGTCGCTGGCACTCTACAATGAGCTGGCTGTCTTTTATGAGATTGAGCAAGGCAATGAAGATTTATATACAGGGAACAAGAACGCTGTGCTCGGCGGTCTGCTGTCCTATCTGAAGCCGGAGGGGGCGCTGGAATCCCGGGTACGCCTGAATGATATGTTCCTGGAGCGGTTCGACCGTGAGTATGATCTGATCCGCAAAAAAGGGATACCGGCGCCGGAGATTCTGGAGTGGTTCAAGGAGTATTTTGCGCTGCCGGGCCATAATTACCGGGTCAAAATTGTGGATTACTTCATCAACGGGATGCTGAACTGCCAGTCGGCGGGACGTGAGGATGCGCTTGCTGCCGCTTACGGTATTATTGAGGGCAACGATGAGCTTAGTGCGGCCTTCTTCAAAAGAGTGCTGGCTCAGCCTATCTTCCGCAAAGCGCTGCTGGAGCCTTATATGGAATCCCGGCTGGCTGACGCGCCGAAATCGGCGGATATTCTGCGGTTCGTGGCGCATTGGGGCCGATTCCTGCCGGAGGCGCTTCAGCAGGCTTTCGTGCGCGATACCGTCAAGGAATATCTGCTGGAGAAGCTGCAGCGGGACAATGATCCGGTGGCGGCGGTGGCATCGGTTCATGAGTCGGTGCAGAAGGCGGAGAAAGAACGCCGCAGAGGCGGCGGTGTACATCCTGAGGCGCTGTCACTGCTGCAGGAACTGGGAACCGTTGCCGACCGCTTCCTGCTGAACCGGATCTCGCTGGACGAGCTGACGATGGAGCAGCTGCTGGAGATTTCTTTCCTGCGCTACCGGGATACGGCGGATTGGCAGCCGCCGCTGGATGCAATCGCTAAGCGTAAAGCGAATGCGCTGCGCGCTGCGTACCGCTGGTTCGGGGAGGAGAAGCCGGACGAGGAGATCTTCGCCGGTCTGTCTCCCCGGGAGCTGGATGATGTACAACTGCTCGGAGGACGCTGGCTGAAGGAGCCGCGGAGCATCGAGCCGTTCGAACGGCTGCCGCTGGCCTTCTACCACAGCAGTGAACGTGAGGGTGGTCCGCTTGATTACGATGCGCTGCTGGAGCTGGTGGCGCGCAAAGCGGGCAATGATAAGGAAACGGTCTACCGTTTCCTGGCCTGGTCGCAGCATAACCGGCTGTTCACCATCTCGAGCAAGAAGCTGTGGCCGAATTACCGGCGGGCGGTGCTGAAGTATTTCCTGAAGAATGACCGCGAGGCGTTCAAGAACCGCGATTTCCGCAAAAGCTATAGCTCGGCCGCAACGCCCGCCATGCAGAATGTCTACAATGAAGCCCGCTCCCAGCTGGCTTCGCCGCTGGCGCGGTGGGTCAGCCGCAGCCGATTTCAGATCCTGATCTCCGGCAGCGTGCTTGGGATCGTACTGATCATTGCCATTATCGCTATCAGCTGGCTGCGGCCGGATGCGGATACCGCTGCGCCGCAGCCGACTGTGAGCCCGATTCGGGGCGATATCCACAATGTGGATGGGCAAGAGCAAGCCCCGGTCTCTGTACGGCTGGTTGGCGGAGTGGCAGGTGCCGGGACAAGCACAGGAACCGGAAATGGTGGAACAGAAGGTACCGGGAACGCTGGCGGGGCTGAAGGCGGCGGAACAGAAGGCACCGGGAATGCAGGCGGGGCTGAAAGCAGCGGGGAAGCAGGCGTCAAGCTGGTGTTCAGCTTTGCCGCTGCGGCGGAGTGCTCCGACTTCAAGCCGGCGGAGATCATTGTGATGTCCGGTAATAACGTTGCGGACACTTACAAGGTTGCAGCAACTGCGAGCAGTTGCCTGGCCGCCGGAGTTGACGGCGGCGCGAATGGGGATGCAGCCGCCGGAAATAGCGGCGGCTCTGACGAAGCCGAAGCCTCCCCGGCGGCGGGTGCATCGGCCGCCGGAAATGACGGCGGCTCTGATGAGGGAGCCGTGGGGACTGACGGCGGGGCGACCGGAGATGTGGCCGCCGGGAAAGACGGCGGCGCGAATGGGAATGCAGCCGCCGGAAATAGCGGCGGCACTGATGAGACAACCGCCGGGACTAACGGCGGCGCGAACGGGGAAGCAGCCGAAGCCTCCCCGGCGGCGGGTGCATCGGGCGCAGGAACACCTGCACGCGTATATGAAGTGACGGTGGAGCTGGAGCCGGGCGCGAAGCTGGCCGCGGGTGATGTGATCACCGCCGGAATCTATACGCTGAAGCTACAGGTTAGTCCGGGGAGCATTCTGGGAAGTACCCCGAGCACTACTCCGGAGACTACACCCGGCACTGACCCCACTCCTTCCGCCAGCCCGGACACGGATGCGGAATGATTGGGTGAGAGCCTGAATTGGGTGAAGCCGGATGTAAGAGACGTCCGGCATAATCAGCTCTATTATGCGTTTTATTGTAATTGGTACATTAGATTCCGGATTTTAGAGCCTATAAGGGCTATATTCCAAAATCAATTGTATATTAAATACAGCAGAATGCATTATGGCCGCCGTATATTCTCATTCTGTTGTACATAATACAATCAACCAGCTGCCGGCTCTTGCCGGAAGCGGAAGGTTCACTATTTAAGTCCTGAACAGCACGATATGCCGAGAGAATGCGGTGGGTGTTGTTCAGGATTTTTTGTGCGGAAGGGGCCGGTTGTGCCTATAATTGAAACAGCTTGTCTATAGACATACAGGGGAATAGTAGATATGATTGTTTGTGAATATTCAAATTTAATAAGCTTTGGAAAAAGGTGCGGATTTCCGTAGAAACAGGCGCTGTCATGCAACAGATAGCCATGCCTGTGCTACGAATGTAATCTGCTTAAAAGGGAAGTCCGGTGCAAGTCCGGTGCGGTCCCGCCACTGTAAATGCGGAGCGACTCCTGAGAAGCCACTGTCTGATAATAGGATGGGAAGGCGGGGGAAGCAATGAAGCGTAAGCCAGGAGACCTGCCTTTTTCGTTGTTGTTTCTATTCTTCGGGGGTAAGAATGCGGAAGCAGGTGCAAATATAAGCAGTGGCTGTGTGTAGGGAAACTTCATTTCAGCCGCATGTATTGTATCCTTCCCCGGCCGCCCTGTACAGGGCGGTCTTTATGTTGCACCCGCATCAGCGGAGGACACAGGATTCATCTATACCATTCTATTCACAGAAAGAGGTCAAGCAATGAAGAACAATTTATCATCCAAGTTTATCCGGCTGGGTCTGATCGTTGTCATGATGTTCGCGGTTCTGGGAGCGGCTGTAGCTCCGGCGGGACAGGCTTTTGCCCAGAGTGATACCGCATCAGCCCAGTTAAGTGCAAATACAGCGAATACGGCTTCAGCTCTACCTTCAGGCACAGCAGTTAGCGTAGCTGAGGCAGTCTATGCCACTTCGGAGTTTGTGCTGAAGGCCGGAGTCCAGTCCGACTGGCAGGCCATCGGCCTCGCGCAGGCGGGCTACAAGGTTCCGGATAGTTATTTAAAGGCGCTTGAGAGTAAAGTAGCCGCAGCCAAGGGTGTTTACGCCAGAGCTACGGACTATGCGCGGATTACGCTGGCGGTTAGGGCGCTTGGCGGGAATCCGGCGGATGTCGCCGGCTACAACCTGATTGAGAAGCTCTACAATAACGATAAAATTACCGGCCAGACGCTGAACAACGCAGCCTATGTACTGCTGGCGCTTGATTCCGGAACATATACTATACCTGACAATGCGAAATGGACACCGGCGAAACTGCTGGCTGAGATCCTGTCCAAGCAGAACACAGACGGCGGCTTCACCCTGACTACGGGAGCAAGTGACCCGGACATGACGGCGATCGTGCTTACTGTGCTGGCAGGACATAAGGATGATCCGGCAGTCAATACCGCGGGACAGCGGGCGGCAGCCTGGCTGGCGACCGCACAGGATAAGAACGGCGGCTATGGTGACAGCAGCGAGAGTGTCGCTCAAGCCATTATTGGTCTGTCTTCCTTTGGCATTGACCCGGCAGGAGCGGAGTATACCGTAGGCAATGTGAACCTTGTCAGTAAGCTTCTTAGCTTCAGTGCAGCAGATGGCGGGTTCGCTCATACAGCGGGCGGAAGCTACAATCAGCTCTCGACAGAGCAGGCGCTGGAAGCATTGGTAGCTTACAAGCTTTTCAGCACAGGCAGCAAGCTCTATGATCTTAGCAATTCACCTGTGAAGACTCCTCAGGTTAGTGTGTCCGTTGCCATTGAGGGCCCTAACGGAACCCTGGCAGAAGGCACTGTATATGCGGGAAATGTACTTCGAGCACTGGAGAAGGCAGCGGCGGCGAAGAAGGTGGCCCTGGTCAATGAAGCTGGCAATTACGTGACGGGAATCGGCGGCGTAACTGCGGGTGCTTTTGGCGGCTATGACGGATGGATGTATGTTGTAGCCCGCGGTGGAGCGTGGATTTATCCAAGTGTAGGCATGGGTGATTTCCTTCTTGCGGAGAATGACCGCGTGCTTGTCTATTATGGCGGGGATAACACACAGGTGGTAGAGTCCGTGGCGGTCTCCCCTGCACAGCCGCAGCCTGGACAAGATATTACTGTAATAGTAACTCAAAAGCAGTGGGTATGGAATGAAGCGACCTTCACTTCCGACCCGGTATCCTCACCAGCCGCAGGGGTTCAGGTATCCATTGGCGGTAAAACTGCTGTTACGGATGCTGCGGGTTCAGCTGTTGTTGCCGGCGGCCTGCCAGCGAATAAATATACGATTACCGTTACCGGATATCTCAAAGACAGCACACCTGCGGTAGTCCGCTATTCGCAGCCGCTGACCGTGGCTTCTGCTGCGGCTGACCGTGCTGCTTTTACCGATGTGAAGTCAATCTCGCCTTGGGCGCTGGAGTCAGTGTACACGGCCTATGACCGCAAGCTGATGGGCGGGGTCAGTGAGAGCAGCCTCGTGTTCGCGCCGAAGCAGAATATTACCCGGGCTGAATTTGCGGCACTGCTGCTGAGATTGACCGGCAACGAGCCGTCTGCGGCATCGTCAGCCCAGAGTTTCAGTGATGTTAAGGCGGATGCGTGGTATTATGGAGCAGTGAACAAAGCGAAGGAACTGGGAATTGTCAGCGGAGTAACAGGTACAGCCTTCAAACCGGACAGCCCCGTTACCCGCCAGGATATGGCTGTAATGATCGTGAGAGCCTTGAAGCTGGACGAAGCTTCGGCAGCAGCCGGAACCGGAAAATTCACAGATGAAGAACAGATCAGCGCCTACGCATTAACGGCGGTACGTACTGTAACCGGACTTGGAATTATGAGCGGTACCGGCGGCGAATTCGCTCCTGCCACAGCTGTAACCAGAGAAATGGCCGCTGCTGTAGCGGTTAGATTGCCTTAGGAAAGATATGGGTCAAGGAAGAAGAGCCTTGATGAAGAAAAGATCCTAGATAAGCTAAACCTTAAACTTGAATATATAACTTAGTCTCCGTCAGCAGTAAAATTTGAATTGTAGGGCAGCTGGGGCAAGAATCTCACGATTTCAACCCGCGTTTGGGGTGGGAATCTGAATGCTTGTTGAAAATCCTGCACAAAATACAACATTTTCACCAGGATATCGCCTATATTCGAAAAATGTTGTACAAAAGGCAGCATTTCTCTTCTAACAAGCGGTGTAGCGGGAAGATTGTTGTATTTCATACAACAATCTTCCCGAATGCCCAAGGATTAAGGGAGTTAAGTTGTATTTTCTGCAAGATTTTGCATGGAGCAGCCTATTAAGCGATAGTGCGGGGTGCTGGTGGGATATATAAGTGGAAAAATGCCACTTAATTCCCGGTTAATCTCCCGATATGGCGGCGTAGTTGGAAAAACAACACTTAATCTCGCATGAATTAGCGAATGACCCGGCTAGGGGCAGAATTAAGTGTCATTAATCCAACTAGGATCGGCAGTGAAGTCCGTATAGGATAAATAAGTGTCATAAATCCAATTGCTGTTCCGGCGGAGGAATGTTTTGTGGAGTTTCGCTCGGGAAGGCATGCTTTCCCGGATTGAGCCGATGGTTTAAAATGCTGATGATGCTATTGATGCTATTGATGCTATTGATGTTACTGATGCTATTGATGCTATTGATGCTATTGATGCTATTGATGCTATTGATGCTACTGATGTTACTGATGTTACTGATGTTACTGATGTTACTGATGTTACTGATGTTACTGATGTTACTGATGCTACTGATGTTACTGCTAGTGGGGCTAGAGCTAATGAAGCTGGTGGAGCTATTGGGGCTAGAGCTGATGAAGCTACCGTTAGTGGGCTAGAACCAATGAAGCTATTACTAGTGAGGCTAGAGTTAATGAGCCAATGAAGCAACTGCTAGTGAAGTTAGAGCTAATGCTAATGAAGCTGATGATGCAAATGATGCTATTGTTAGTGGGGTTAGAGCTAATGAAGCCAATGAAGCTACTGTTAGTGGGCTAGAGCTGACGAAGCTAATGAAGCTAGAGCTAATGAAACTGAGAGTATGGTGCCAGCCAGTATTTAAAGCAGCGGCTGATCTTAGCCGATAGAGAAGCTCCTGCGGGTTGCTGGACTGAGATGCTCAGCTGTTAAGAGGCTGGCTGATGGTGCTTTGCTCAGGATTAGTATGTATAAGTAACACTAAGAAATCATAAGGTGTTTGGACGGAACGGGGAACAGGCTGACTGCCCCCGTTCTTTTCCCTTTTGTGGAGGTGCTCGAGGTAATGTTCAGTCTATTGAAATCAGGAAGGGCGAGGCTCTATCCGCTGCTCCTGCTCCTGGTTGTCCTGCTGCTCACCGGCTGCTCCAAGGCGCAGCCGGATTCCGCAGGCGGCGGGCCTGTGCCGCCCGCCAGTTCCCAGGCCGCGCAGACGCCGCGGCCTGAGGGCACTGCCATACCCTCCGCCACGGCGGACGGCATGGCAGCTTCCAGCTCCGGCGCAGCGCCAGCCGGAGCCGCCCCCGGCCACACCGGTGCCGCGACGCCAGCCCCGGCGGCCACGGGCAGTCCCGCCGCGCCAGCATCGGCGGCCACCGGCAGTCCCGCCGCGCCAGCCCCAGCGGCCACCGGCAAGCCAGCCGCGACAGCTCCAGCGGCTACCGCCGCGCCGGTGAATACGGTGACTCTCTCCATTACTGGAGATGAGGAGCACGGCGTTATTCTGGCTCCGGCGGCTTATGAAATAGAGAAGAATGAGACTGCGCTGGAGCTGCTGGGACGGATTACCCGCCAGCACAAGATCCAGATGGAATATCAGGGCAGCAAAACCTTTGCCTATGTGGAAGGTATAGATAATCTGTACGAATATGATCACGGGGCAGAGAGCGGCTGGATGTATAAGGTGAACGGAGAGTTTCCGTCCAAGGCTTCCGGCAGCTGGGTTATGAAGCCCGGAGATACGGTAGAGTGGCTGTATACGCTTGATCTTGGCAAGGATATCGGGGCAGCGGCGCCATGAACAGCGGCTTCCGGTCCATGCATCCTGCCGTTGCCCTGCTGTATTATGCCGGGCTGCTGCTGTTCGCCCTGCTGGGGCTTCATCCGTTGTTTCTGGTTACGGAAATAGCAGGTCTGCTGGCGTTGCTGCTGCTGCAGGGCCAAGGGAAGGCGCTGCTGCGCGGACTGCCTTTTATGCTCCTGATGGGGGGTTCAGTCGCAGTGCTGAATCCGCTGTTCTCGCACAGGGGTGCGCATATTCTCTTCTACTGGCTGGACCAGCCGATTACGCTGGAGGCTGTGCTGTACGGACTTATAATGATGACCGTATTGCTGACCATCTTCATCTGGTTCATTTCATACAATTACACGGTAACGACAGATAAATTCATGTACCTGTTCGCTGCCGCTGCGCCCAGAACGGCATTACTTACGCTGATGGCGCTCCGGTTCGTCCCCTTATTCCAGCGGCGGCTGCGCCAGATTACCCTGATCCAGCGCCTGCGCGGGGTGGATGTCCGCACAGGAAGCCTGCGCAAGCGGATGCAAGACGGCATGACGCTGCTGAAGGTGCTGCTCACCTGGTCGCTGGAGGAAGCGCTGCAGACCGGAGATTCCATGACGGCCCGCGGCTACGGGGTTGCCAAACGCAGCACGTACAGTATATACAAGCCGGATCGGCAGGATAAGCTGATTCTGCTGGTACTGACGCTCAGCGGTATGATTGCATTGTTCTTTTGGCTGCAGGGCTACGGTACGCTGGAGATTTATCCCCGGATGAAGAGTATGGATTTCGGCTGGCAGGATGCCGTGATGTACGGCAGCTTCTGCTTGTTCGTCCTGCTCCCTGCAGGTCTGGAAGGAAAGGAGAAATGGTTATGGAGATCCTCAAAGCGGAACAAGTATCCTTCCGCTATCCTGAAGAAGACAGGGACTCGCTCCATGAGCTCTCGTTCACAATAGAAGAAGGCGAATTCGTAGTGCTCTGCGGCCCGTCAGGCGGCGGCAAAACGACACTGCTGCGCCATCTGAAACGTGAGCTTGCCCCGGTAGGCATGTTCAGCGGAAGCCTGACATATAAAGGTCAGCCGCTGCCCGGTCTTCCGGCAGCCGTTGCCGCAGGGGAAATCGGAATGGTCTTCCAGAACCCGGATGCGCAGATCGTGATGGATACCGTCTGGCATGAGCTGGCGTTCTCCATGGAGAATCTGGGGATACCGCCTGCAGTGATGCGGACCCGGCTGGCTGAGATCTGCGCATTATTCGGGCTGGAGCCGCTGCTCTACCAATCCGTGCATGAGCTGTCCGGCGGGCAAAAGCAGCTGCTTAATCTGGCCTCGGTGCTGCTGCTTCAGCCCAAGGTGCTGCTGCTGGACGAACCGACCTCACAGCTTGATCCTGTAGCTGCCAGGGAATTCATTATGGCGCTGCAGCGGCTGAACGAGGAAATGTCGGTGACGGTAATCATCAGCGAGCACCGGCTGGAGGAGGTGCTGCCGCTCGCCGACCGTGTGCTGATGCTGGAGGGAGGCAGGCTGGTGGCGGATGCGAGCCCGCGCGGTTTCGTTCAGCAAGCCGGCAGCGCATCACTCGCTTCGCGTCAGGCTTATCTTCCGGCAGCTTCACGGTTATATCTGGCGCTGTCAACGGAAGCGGGAACAGCCGCACCTGAGAATATTCCGCTGACCGTACGCGAGGGCAAACGCTGGCTGCTGAATTCCAGGGCAGCGGGAGCTTCTGTTGTGACAGAAGCAGGAGTATGCGCTAATGTCATTCGTGATCATCCGGCCGCTAATTCCGGCGCTGGATTACCTGCTGTGGTCACCCGTGAAGCCTCTGCTGCAGCTCCGGGTATTGTCACACCCGGCAATGCAGTCGCTGAGCCCGTTACTTATCCGGCTGGAGCCTCCGGCCCGGGCGGGCCGGATTCACCCGTGAACCTTCCTGCACCATCCGCAGAAATTCTGCTCAGCTGCAGAGAGGTCACCTTCCGCTACGACAAGGAAGGCCGGGAGGTGCTGAGGAAGCTCTCGCTAACGCTGAGGCGGGGAGAGCTTCTGGCGGTTATGGGCGGGAACGGTGCAGGGAAGTCGACCCTGCTCCATGTACTGGGCGGCCTGATGAAGCCGCAGCGCGGCAAGGCCGAGCTGTCCAAGGGGAGTACAACCGGGCTTCTGGCCCAGAATCCGCTGCTCTATTTCAGCTATGATACTGTGGCTGAGGAACTGCGGCATATGGCGCAGTATGCCGGGGCATCCCTGGAAGAAGCCGGGCGGGAAATAGATGCCCTGCTGGAAGTCTTCCGGCTCCGCGGGGTGCTGCAGAGCCATCCGCATGATCTCAGCGGCGGCCAGCAGCAGCAGACCGCACTTGCCATGATGATGCTGCTGAAGCCGGATATCCTGCTGCTGGATGAGCCGACTAAGGGGCTCGACCCGGCAGCCAAGGACAGGCTGGCTGCTCTGCTCCAGCAACTGCGCAGGCAGGGGGCCAGTATTCTGATCGTAACGCATGATGTGGAGTTTGCCGCTAAATATGCTTCCCGCTGTGCGCTGCTGTTTGACGGCAGCATAACAGCGGAAGGGGCGCCGGCAGAGTTCTTCAGCAGTAATTATTTCTATACTACGGCAGTCAACCGTATGGTCCGGGACTTACTGCCGCAGGCATTGACAATAGAGGATGTGATTCGAACATGGTCCGGTTCCGCGCCCCCCTGCTGATTGCTTTGGGATTATTCGTGGCTGGCCTAGCGCTAACAGCGGCGCTGAAAGACCGTCATTATGTGCTGCTCAGCCTGGTGCTGCTGCTGGCTGCGCTGCTGCCGCTGTTTCTCCGTCTGGAGCGCCGCCAGCTGGCATCCCGTGAACTGGTGCTGCTGGCCGTATTATCTGCTATTGCTGCGGTCAGCCGGATTCCTTTTGCCGCATTGCCGGGGGTCAAGCCCGTGTCTGCCGTTGTCATTCTGTCGGCTTATGTCTTTGGGGCAGAGGCAGGGTTCGTCATCGGTGCAGTGGCGGCGCTGGTCTCGAATATCTACTTCGGTCAGGGCCCCTGGACACCATGGCAGATGTTCGCCTGGGGGATGACCGGACTTACGGCAGGCTGGCTGCGGAATACCTGGTGGATGAAGAAACGGCCCGGGCTGCTGATCTTCGGTTTTATCTGGGGATTCCTGTTCGGCTGGATTATGAATCTCTGGGTTATTCTCAGTCTCCCGGATGCGTTCAGCTGGGGGCTTGTGGCAGCGACCTATGGAGCCAGCTTTTATTTTGACCTG
Source organism: Paenibacillus phytohabitans (assembly GCF_013141775.1). Taxonomy (GTDB): domain Bacteria; phylum Bacillota; class Bacilli; order Paenibacillales; family Paenibacillaceae; genus Paenibacillus_AQ; species Paenibacillus_AQ phytohabitans. The sequence goes on along the minus strand of NZ_WHOB01000093.1, from coordinate 151,915 downwards.
GCCCATGCTTTATCCAATGTTTTTTTCCTGGCTATTCTGGCCGGCGGATGGACCAAAGTGCTGAAGAGATTCCGCAAGAAGTATGGACTGCTTCAAGAGTGAAAAGCTGTTTATAGGTCTTTGTTCATATGAATCGATAATATTTTTCTTTTTTCGACATTTTTTTCAGCGTATTATCAACATTTTGGCCTAATTCTCCGATAAATACAGTTACAGCAAGATATCGAGAAGGCGGGATTATAAGAATGAGACATCTGAAGATTAAGCATAAAATGACTTTGCTGATTGCAGTGATTGTAGTGTTACTCATAGGCATTGGGACGACAGGCATTATGACCACCAGCAGAATGGCGGACAGGTCCCAGGAGACATACGAACAGAATTTGCTGCCGATTTATCTCATTACGGAGATCCGCGGGAATAACCGGGCGATCGAATCTTTTCTGCTGGAGGATCTCATTACCAGGGATGCTGCCAAGAGCCAGGAGCTTAAGGCGGCTATTGAAACGAATATCACTACGAACAATGAACTTTTAGAACAGCTCAAGACAGTTGAGTTCAGCAATGACAAAATCGCGGCCAATATCAACGAATACCTGCTCCTTCTGCCGGACTACCGCTCCCAGCGTGATAATATCATCCATCTTGCCGACAATAATCTGAATGATGAGGGGTATCAGGTTTTCTCGGGTGGAGCGTTCAGTGAATCGCGCCGGACGATGGTTAACCTGCTGGAGGATACTGCGGCCCTGCTTGTACAGGATTCATCCGCGCATAATGAGGATACTGTAGCAAGCGCCAAGAGCTCCATCACTTTAAGCGGCATTCTGATTACTATTGCCTGGGTTCTGAGTATTGTGATCAGCATCATGATTACCCGGTTGATTACGAAACCGCTCAAGGAACTGCAGCAGCTGATGAAGCGCGCAGAGGAGGGGGATTTGACTGCTGCCGCCTCCTATCAGTCGAAGGATGAAATCGGCCAGATTAACACTTCGTTTAATACAATGCTGGAAGGCCTCCAGAATATGATGCGCGGAGTTTCCGAGAGTGCCGAGATTCTGTCGGCTTCCTCAGAGGAGATGAGCGCCAGCGCAGAACAGACGGCGCATGCTTCCCAGATGATCGCCGAGACCTCAAGTGAAATCGCTGCCGGATTCGATGTACAGGCCGAGAGCATCGCACGTACCGCCCGGTCCGTCCGGACGATGACGTATGATATTACCGAGGCCCGGCACAGCGGCAGTGAAATGAACGGTCTGATGGCACAGGCTGCCTCATCAACGGACCGGGGCGTTGAAGCGGTTGAACGGATTCTGGCCCAAATGCGGGAGATTGACTCCAGTGTATCGGCAAGCCAGAGTATTGTCGGCAGTCTGGGCAGCCTGTCCGAAGAGATCAACACGATCATCACAACCATCAATGACATTGCTACCCAGACTAATCTGCTGTCACTGAATGCCTCGATTGAAGCGGCCAGAGCGGGTGAGCATGGGCGGGGCTTCGCTGTCGTTGCGGGTGAAATCCGCAAGCTTGCGGAAGCTACCGGAAGAAGCTCGCTGCAGATTACGGAGATTATTACACATATCCGCCAGCAGACTGAAAGTGCAGTGGAATCCATGGAGCTGGGCTCCGGGATTGTCTCCCATGGCGTAGCACAGAGCGAAGTGGTCTCCGCTGCATTTACTGAGATACAGACCTCTATTCAAGCAGCCAGCGAGCAGATGGAATTGATTACGGAGGTTATCGGACATGTCGCTCAGGAATCGGAGGGCGTAGCCCAGGCGATGGCTGAGGTGGATGAAATCTCGCGTAAAGGCGCCGGTGATGTTCAGGACACAAGCGCAGCGAGTGAGCAGCAGCTGACCGCAATGGGGGAGATGTCTTCCTCTGCCCAGTACCTCGCCACATTGGCCGAGGATCTGCAGAAGCATCTGGCCCGGTTCAAGCTATAGGAAGTACTGAAGCCTTGTTCGGCTAAAGATTGCAGGGAGTTTCCTGTTATCTGCAGCTGAACCAGGCTTTTTTTGAATGAATAAGGTCATCCGGCCCTACAACAACAGGCAGCTTCCTGCAACATACGGCTTTCTGCTCACGTCTTTAAGGATACCGGGAGAGTAGCTCCGGGGTATTGCTAAGGAAACGGGAGGGCGTCTTGAGCGCGATTCCTGATTCCATGATTGGATGTTCATTCCAGGATGTGAACCTGAATTCAAGGAGGCGATTCACAGGATGAGGACCCCAATATTCAAATTGGCCCTAGTTCCGGTATTATTAAGCACACTTATTGCCTGCAGTGCAGGTCAGGACGGAAATAATACCACGGCTGAACCCGTCAAATCTGCCGAACCAACCCGGGAAGCAGCCGGGCCTGGGGTAGCGGCGGGGGAGATCAGGCATTATGAGAATATAGTTATTTCTGACTGGATGGATGAGGATACGGTCGTAGTGTCCAAGGAGAACGACAAGTTAGGTAAAATGAGTCTGGAGGAGCTCGCGGATTCATTGCCCAAAAGCCTGTACTTCTACCACCTGGATACCAAAGAATTTGAATTGATCAAGGAACAGGAAAATGTGTTTCTGGGAGACGCTGTATTGTCATCCGATCACAAGCATCTGCTGTATAGTGAATTCTCATTAGGAGATCCGGTCTACTATGTGATGGATTTAGGGTCAAAGAAGACCTTCAGCATCACAGGCGATGACATTGCAGGAGCTATGAGCGCCCGGTGGGCTGATGATGACACCGTTATAGGACCTGCATACAGCGGCGGTGCTTTTACAGCAAATACCTCCGGTAAGATCGCTGCGGTGGAGGGGCTTAGCGGTGAAGGACTGATTGTTGTCCGGCAAATCAAAGATAAGATTTATTACACCTCCAATTCCGGCGAAACGCTGCAAACCTTCGATCTGAATACCAAGGAAAAAGCCACATTAAAAATTGAACGTGTCGGCAGCGTAATTCCTTCACCGGGCGGAGATCAGCTGCTGGTCCTGCAGTATAAGGATTCCGCACAAGCGCTGCTTCTCACTGATACAGACGGGGGGAATCAGAAGATTATCGTGGAAGGCGCGGAGCTTGGCGGTATCTCCTGGTCGCCGGACCAGCGGAGGATTGCCTACAGCATGTCCGCTGACGGGGACGGTACGGCCTCTACTGCTCTTTATGTCTACGATCTGGAATCGGTTAAGTCTGTCAAGGTTGCAGACGGTACAGGGAACCTGACGACCTCCTGGAGCCCTTCGGGCAAACAGCTGGCTTATACCGAATGGAGCGGAGATCAGAGCAGCAGTAGTGTGGTTCAGTTGAAGGATTAGTGATTATTTACTGAGAGCATCTGAGATAGCTAGATAATAACAATAAGCGCAAAGGATCGGAGGGGGATTTTGGAACTGTAGGAGCGGTAGCGTCCGCCTGAAAGCTTTCCGCAGGAAAGCTAGCTTCGGAAGCATCATCTGTCTACGGATTTCGACCGCCAAGAAGCGGTATCAATCAAGAAATCTGTAGACGGGCAGCGGCCGGAAGTCCAAATATTCACCGTAGTGACGATTGAGCCTTTAGTTAATGCTTTAAGTTAATATTTAAAATACAGTCTAGCCAAAAAAAGCGGCCCGTCCCGGAACATACCGGAAACGGACCGCTTTTATTATGCTGCGTAGAAGGGACGTTCCCGCCCCTCATAAAGTTTAAGAGTACCAGCCCCACACGAAGATGAACAGGGTTCCGAAGATGGTAACCAGACCCACGAACAGTGCATAGGCGATGTTGATGTACAGCTCTTTCTTGGAGTCGGCCGATTCCCCGATGTGCATGAATACAAACAGCTGCAGAGAAGCCTGGATAAGCGCTGTAATCAGCAGCACGGCCATATTGGCCCCGGAGGAGAGATCTCCGTAGATGACAATCAGCGCAGCGGCAGAAAGGACCAGAGAGGCCAGATAACCCATCACATGGCGAATTGGGAACAGTTGCTTCATCATGTCACATCAGTCCTTTCAGGTAGACGAAGCTGAAGATAAAGATCCAGACAACGTCCAGGAAATGCCAGAACAGGGAGAAGATAAAAGCCTTGTTGGCGGTGGCCGGTGTGATGCCGTGGCGCCACAGCTGAATCATGATTCCCGCTCCCCACAGGAAGCCGAAGCTGACGTGGGCACCATGCGTTCCGAGCAGTACGAACAGACTGGAGAGGAAACCGCTGGTTTGCAGGGTCGCACCCTCATGCACGTAAGTGAAGAACTCGTCAATTTCAATGCCGATAAAGCCGAGACCCATAAGCAGCGTGATGGCCATGAAGACCATCATCGCTTTCTTATAGCCATGCCGCATGGCATGGATAGCCAGGCCGATCGTGAAGGAGCTCGACAGCAGCAGGAAGGTCTCGATCAGCACTGGGCCGATTTTGAACAGCTCGCTGGCGCTCGGACCGCTGGCAAAGCGGTTAACCATTACGAAATATACTGTAAACAATGTAGCGAAGAGAGGGATTTCAGCTCCGAGAAAGACCCAGAAGCCGAAGATCTTGTTACTGTTCTCTTCCGTTGAATATTCGAGCGGCTTGGACGCATCTATTTTCATACAGTCTCACCCCGCTTCAATTTCTTTTCTGTAGCGATAACCTCTTCAGCCGAAATATAGTAGCCGTGATCCCGGTCGAAGGACATGAAGGCCAGCATGACAATGACACCGATACCTGAGAGGATGGCCGGAATCCATAAGCTGAATACCAGGGAGAATCCCAGGATGAAGAAGATCACGCCCAGAATGAACGGCTTGCCGGTATTGCTAGGCATATGGATCTTGGTGATTTTTTTGTCATCATAGAGCGGGATATTGTCCTGCTTCGCGGACCACAAGGCATCACGGGTCTGCACAGTAGGGACAATTGCGAAGTTGTAGATCGGCATCGGGCTATGCGTAGCCCATTCGAGTGTCCGTCCATCCCATGGATCACTTGTTGTGTCTCTAGGCATATAACGTGTGCTCCAGTAAATATTGTAGACCAGCAGCAGGAACCCGATAGCCAGCCCGACTGCCCCTACGAAGGACAGCATGTTCAGCGGGCCAAAGCCTGATTCCTCGGAATAGGTATACGTCCGGCGTGTCATTCCCATCAGACCCAGGAAGAACAGCGGGAAGAAGGTTACGTTGAAGGAAATCACGATCCACCAGAAGGAATGCTTACCGAGCCGTTCATTCAGGCGGAAGCCGAACACTTTAGGGAACCAGTAATGGAACCCGGCGATGACGGCGAACACGGCACCCGGAATGAGCACATAGTGGAAATGCGCCACCAGGAACATCGTGTTGTGATACTGGTAATCGGCACTGGCCATTGCGAGCATGACACCCGTTACCCCGCCGATGGTGAAAATCGGAATAAAGGCGAGCGTATACAGCATTGGCGTTGTGAAGGTAATCCTGCCTTTTCGCAGGGTGAACAGCCAGTTGAATATTTTAACCCCTGTAGGTACGGCAATAGCCATCGTGGTAATTGAGAAGAAGCTGTTGACCATGGCGCCTTGACCCATCGTATAGAAATGGTGAGCCCATACGAGGAAGGACAGGAGCGAGATAATCAGCATACTGAATACCATTGAGGTATAGCCATACAGGTTCTTTTTGGAGAAGGTGGCGATAATTTCGCTATAAATACCGAAGGCCGGCAGAATAACGATATAGACCTCCGGATGACCCCATACCCAGAACAGATTGGCCCAGAGCATATCCATCCCGCCGTTGGCCATCGTGAAGAACTGGGAGCCGAACAGGCGGTCGAACATCATCAGCGCAAGCGCGACAGTAAGTACCGGGAAGGCGAAGACGATAATGACGTTGGTGATGAGTACGGACCAGGTGAACATCGGCATCTTCATCAGCTTCATGCCCGGTGCGCGCATCTTGAGAATCGTTACGATAAAGTTGACCCCTGTAATCAGCGTCCCGATACCGGAAATCTGCAGAGCCAGAGAGTAGTAGTTGTTACCGACCGTCGGGCTGAATTCGAGACTCGCCAGCGGGAAGTAGGCTGACCATCCGGCATCCGGCGATCCGCCGATAACGAAGGAAATGTTCAGCAGCATGGCCCCCATGAAGAAGAGCCAGAAGCTGACGGCGTTAAGCCGCGGGAACGCGACATCACGCGCACCGATCTGCAGCGGAATGATCACATTCATCAGACCGATGATGAACGGCATGGCCATGAACAGGATCATAATTAGGCCATGCGTGGTAAATACCTCATTGTAATGCTGGGCATCGAGGAATTTCATTTCCGGCGCTGCCGTCTGCAGGCGCATCATCATCGCGTCCACACCGCCGCGGAACAGCATGAGCAGCGCCGCGAGGATATACATGACACCGATTTTTTTGTGATCTACAGTAGTAAGCCATTCACGCCAGAGGTATCCCCATTTCTTGAAATAGGTAAGCCCGACGAGAATCCCGATGGTGGCAAGTGCAATGCTGACCATGGCTCCGTATATCAAGGGTTCGCCGTGAACCTTAAATTTGTCTAAATCCATTAGGGTGGCTCCTTTCAGTGTGTTACGTTAAGCTCTTGCAGAGCTAGTGGCCATCATGAGTCTCGGCATCTACGGGTGAGCTTGGCAGCGGCTGTTCGACTTCCGGATCAGGTTCGCTGTCAAATTCGGTTCCGCTGGACGGCTCAGGAGAAGGGTGGATCTCTTTGTTATCCTGATGCTCTTCACTGCCGTTGTCCATATCCATCTCACTTCCGTCACCACTCATGTGTTCACTGTGGTCTCCAGGGGGAGGACTGAACTCCAAATGGGTCGAGGAATAGGTTTTGCGTCCGAGGAAGTCCGTGGCGAGCAGGCCTTTGAATTCATCCTCTGTAAGCTCTGGCGCGGTTTCCTTGACGTCGTTCACCCATTCGTCATAATCCTTGTTGCTCATAACAAGAGCTTCAAATTCCATGTGGGCAAAGCCTTTACCGCTGAAGTTGGCATTCTTTCCGATATAAGAGCCTTCGGTATCAGCAGAAAGGTGAAGCGTGGTGAGCATGTCGCTCATGGCGTACTTTTGTCCGGCAAGCTGTGGAATCCATAAGCTGGTAATGGTGCCGAATGAGTACATTCTGAATTCAACTGCACGATGCACAGGCATATTCACGTAGTTAACCGTTTCAATGCCTTCCTCCGGATAGCTGAAATGCCACTTCCAGTTGGAGGATGAAGCGTAAATGACCAGCGGTGTCTGATCTTTGTAATCCGCGGCCACGTTCTCAACCTCGGTAGTTGTCTTGACGGTTACAACTGACAAGAAGGCGACGATAATGATCGGGATAATAATCCAGATCGCTTCAAGTACCTTGTTGCCCTCCTCGTGTTCAGGAATATAACCCTCGTTACTCTTCTTCGCCCGGTATTTCACCAGTACAAAGATATATAAGATGTAGACAACTGCCAGAACACCAAGCATTACAACAATGGAGAGAATGATGGTGTCCGATAACGTCCTTGCAGACGGCCCCTTAGGATTCAGAACAGTGAGTGAACTGCATCCCGGCAGGAGAAGGATCAGGCTTAGAAACAAAGCGTATAACGGTCCCTTTTTTTTCATATAGAACTCCTTCCTTCAATACTACTTTTCATTCGCCGTTCATTAACGGGCTTACTACTTAACCTGTATCTATAGTAAGAACTACTTACCCATAATGCAAAATACATAATTTGTATATTAAGCTAAAAAAGACCTTAAAAATGGCGAACAAGTTAAATATGTGTGATCAAATTGTTACAACTAGTTAAAGGTATGATAAAGATCACTGTAGTGGCGCAGTTTAAGCTAATTTTAAGGTTGTTCAAACTTTGTTCAAAATTGCACAATTGTTATTAATTTTGTCACATTTATTTCGGGTCAAAAACATGTGATTTAACCGCATATTGCTTGCTGTGACAGCATTCGACGCGAATTGTCGTATTTCAGAAAAAAAGCTGGATAATCATTTTCTCATTGCAAAAAGGGTAACAATATTTTAGCTTGCGGTTACAATCTCTCAAATTACGTTATATCTATGTGTGATAAAGTAATAGACAAATATACATAGATTGGAGATTGCTGCTGTGCCCATTAAAAAAATAATGCTGTTATTCTTCTCTTTATTCCTGATTACGGGTCTTGTACAGATCCCTGCTAACGCTGAAGGTAAGACTAATGTACTAAAGCTCGGGATCAACGATAAATTGAGCGGTATAGAAGCCGTGTCTGTAAAAGGCACTTATTATGTCCCGCTGCGTGCGCTGGCCGATGAATTAAAATGGACGCTTACCGGCCTGACCGACGGAGTTCTGGTGTCTGGCGGCTCCGGGTCGCTGACCTTGCAGGGCGATGCCGGCGCTGTACTCAAAGATGGTACAGTGGTGCCTGTGAGCACTTTTTTGCAGGACGGTAAACTTATGGTTCCGCTGAAAGTAAGCGGGTATCTTGGGTATATCATATCCTTTGCGGGGGATAAATATTTACTCCGGGTGAAGGACGGCTCGGCGGGGCTTACGGATGATGCCTTTGTCACCAAGTATGCAGCTGAACTGAAACCTGCGGAGACAGCCCCGGCGGAACCTGAACCATCCGCTGAACCCGGCAAGCCGGGACAAACCGTATATCTTACTTTTGATGACGGCCCGTCGGCGACGACTTCCCAGCTGCTGGATATCTTAAGCAAGTATGAGGTGCAGGCAACCTTCTTCATGCTGGGAAATAACATGAACAAATATCCTTCGCAGGTGAAGCGGATAGTGAAGGAAGACTACGGCCTGGGGCTTCATGGCATGACACACCGCAAGGAGAAATTCTATGCTTCTCCGGCTGCGGCACTGGCAGAGATGTCGGGCGATAATGCTGTCCTCAAGAAGCTGACTGGCGCTACTACAACGCTGATCCGGCCGCCTTACGGAAGCAAGCCGTATTTCACCAAGTCTTTCCGGGATAAGGTGCTGGGTCAGGGCTATCATCTCTGGGACTGGAATGTGGATTCGAATGACTGGAAGTACAAAGAAGACAGTGACAAGATCTATACTACAGTTATGGATCAGGTCCATAAGCTGAAGCAGTCCAAGACCAATCCGGTTATTCTGATGCATGACCAGAAGGCCACGCTCAAGGTGCTGCCGCGTCTGCTGGAGGCGCTTAAGAAGGAAGGCTACACCTTCCAGGTCATTACGAAGGATATGGAGCCGGTGAATTTCTGGAAGGATAAACGGTGATCAGAAGGATTGAATGCAAAAGAGCTAGCTGCGGGGGTTTCCGGCGGCTTGCTCTTTTTTTGCGGCTTGTACCGGGAAATATGGGAACTAACCCTTGCGAAAAAAAGTGTGACGGTGAGTAGGGCTAGGCTGCCAGAGAGCCAAACCGCCAAGCTGGCCAAACCACCAAACCGGCCAACCTAACCGCCAAACCGCAATTGCGAAAATCCTTCGCGAAATACAACAATCGGTGCCGCTGAGGCGTCGATCTGGTTGAAATCTTGCACGAAATACAACAATCGGTAGCGCTGAAGCGTCAATCTGGTTGAAATCTTGCACGAAATACAACAATTGGTGCCGCTGAAGCGTCAATCTGGTGGAAATCCTGCAGAAAGTACAACAATTCTGGATATGGCCCGCCGAATCGCCGGAAATCCTGCATAAAGTACAACAATGCAGGTTCGCGCCGGCTGAATCAGCGGCCAGATGTGTTAGCACGAGAGTGACGGAGGCGCTACTTGTACAGATATTGGACAAGCATATTGACCAGCTCCGACTTCAACCGGTCCACGGCAATCCGCTGCGGGGAGAATGAGATGACATCGACGATGGCGCTCACCGATTCGAACACAACCACGGAAGCCGCCTCGATATCATCGAACTTCATTTCCTCCTCCTGTCCCATCTGCAAATACTTAAGGGTTCTGAGCCGGCCGGTTTCATACTGGGCATCCATCAGCTGTTTGATGACCTCATCGCTGTGATACATGACGCTCAGATCCTTGTGATATCCAATGAATGCCTTATGCGAGAGCAGAAGGGTGTCTATCAGATGCAGAATCAGCTCGGAGCGGCCGATCGTTTCGAAATCAATCTCTGACATTGAAGCATCAATCCTGGCCAGAAGGTCATCGCCGTACATATGGAGAACGTCGATGAATATGGCTCTTTTATCAATAAAATAGGAATAGAAGCTGCCTGTGGATACCCCGGCCGCCGCTGCGATTTCCTTGGTATTGGTCTGATGAAAGCCCTTGTCCGAGAATAGCTTCATTGCCGCCTTGATAATGGCTTCCTTGGTTCTGATACTGCGCTCCTGCTGCGGAGTTCTCACTTTGTCCTCGATTTCACCCATGTCTTAAGGTCCCCCTTATAGTACAAATTCTAGAGGAGCAGTTTTGAGCTGTCAATAAAAGTTGAACCCTGGTTCATTTTTTGTAATTGACAAATGTGAACTTTGGTTCATATAATGCGAATATGAACTTTATTTCATATTTTGAAGGGTGATGGAGATGGGCATTAGAACACGCAGAGCGTTATCTTTTACGGCAATAGTTCTGGGCTTTTTCATGGCGCTGCTGGATACGACGATTATTAATATTGCCCTGCCGGAGATGACGCGTCATTTCGGCGGAAGTGTATCACAAGTCTCCTGGGTGATGAACGGCTATAACCTGGCATTCGCCGTGTTTATACTCACCGCCTCCCGTCTGGCCGATCAATTCGGGCGGAAGAAGGTGTTCCTCATTGGAGTGGCGCTGTTTACGCTGAGCTCCCTGCTGGCAGGTTTCTCTACTTCGCTCGGTATGCTCATTGCACTTAGAGTCATTCAGGGATTGGCCGGTGCGGTGATTGTGCCGGTCACGATTCCGCTCACCACCACAACCTTTCCCAAAGAAATGCACGGTCTGATTATCGGCATCTGGGGTGCCATCTCCGGGGTGGCGGCTGCAAGCGGTCCGGCGCTTGGCGGGATTCTGACTCAGAAGCTGAGCTGGGAATGGATCTTTTTTGTGAATGTGCCGCTTGGGCTGCTGAGTATTGTGCTGACGGCCATATTCATTAAGGAATCACGGGATAACACGGCAGGACGGTCTATAGATTACGGCGGGGTCCTGGGGATCACTGGAGGGATGTTCTTCATTACATATGCTCTGATCAAAGTGCAGGATTACGGCTGGAGCTCACGAATTTTCCTAGCGCTGCTGGCTGCGGGAGTACTGTTTGTGGTGTTCTTTTTTATTACACAGTACAAGGGGAAGGAGCCGATGCTGCCCTTGTCATTGCTGCGGATCAGAGCGTTCAACAGCACATCTGTTTCTATGATCATCTTAGGTGCGGCGCTGATGAATGTTTCGCTGCTGACCTCCTTTTATCTGACCCGGGTGATGGGGGTGTCCGAGCTGAAGGCGGGCCTTGTTCTCTCCATGATGGCAGTCGGCTCCATCGCCAGCTCAGCCATTTCCGGACCGCTGTCTACGAAATATGGCAGCAGCCGGTTTGCCGCAGCAGGTATGGTGTTGATAGGCGGCGCCACCTATTCCATGAGCGGGCTGCACGCCGGCTCTACACTGGGCGCGGTGATGCTCCGGCTCGCACTGGCCGGCCTCGGGGTGGGGCTCTCAATGGCGCCTGTCATGTCTTCGGCGATCCGGGTCGTTCCTGAAGACAAGGTGGGCATAGCTTCGGGGGTAACCAATATGGCAAAGTCGCTGGGAAGTGTGCTCGGCGTGGCGGTTATCGTAACCGTGCTGCAGCATAATACAGCCGGGCAGTTGAGAGCAGCGAGCTCCGCTAACATACGGGTGATACCTGGAGCGGATGTGCAGCAGCAGGCTGCGGCAGATGCTTTCAGCCAGACTTATAAGTTCGCAAGTTACCTGATCCTGCCGGGCATCGCCGCAGCTTTATTCAGTGATGAACGCAGACAGCGGCGGGGCAGCGTTTGATAATTAGCGTGTCGTATCTCTACAGCTGTTTGTCTGTGCCTGGCGGAATCCCTGAAATATTATTTTTCTTATAACAACGCAAATTAACTGTTTTTGAAACTGGACAGTGATTATTTTGTTCACCAGTGTTCCGAATCGTAGCAATAAGTCCCGGCCCCGCATAAATTGGAACAGGACGAGATGCCGGGCAGCGTTCTCTGCGGTCCCCATCCTGTTCAAGTGCCGGGAGGGATGCTTATGCCACGCAGAATTACCAGTACACCCAGACAAGACGGCTACCGTATGCCTGGGGAATTCGAGGCGCATCAGGGGACATGGATGCTCTGGCCGACCCGGACGGACACTTGGCGGCTGGGGGCGAAGCCGGCGCAGGCTGCTTTTGCCAGAGTGGCGGCAGCGATTGCGGAGTTCGAACCTGTAACGATTGGCACCATCAGTGCACAATATGAGCATGTCCGGGCACTTGTGCCACCGCAGGTACGTGTGGTGGAGATCTCCTCGAACGATGCGTGGATGCGGGATATCGGCCCGACCTTTGTAGCGAACAGCAGCGGCGGGGTACGGGGAATTGACTGGGGGTTCAACGCCTGGGGCGGACTGGACGGAGGGCTGTATTTTCCCTGGGACCAGGATCTGCTGGTGAAGCGGAAGGTGCTGGAGATCGAGAAGCTGGACTATTATGACCTGCGGCATTTCATCCTTGAGGGCGGAGCTGTTCACGTGGATGGAGAAGGTACGCTGATAACGACTGAGCAGTGTCTGCTGAATAAGAACCGCAACCCTCATCTGTCCAAAAGGCAGATCGGGGGTTATTTGCGCGACACGCTGAACGTAGACAAGATTATCTGGCTGCCCAGAGGGATGAGCGATGATGAGACGGACGGGCATATTGATGAGGTGGCCGCTTTTGTGAAGCCGGGCGTAGTGGTGATGAGCTGGACGGACGACCGGGAAGATCCGCAATATGAGGTGCTGCACGAAGCCTATTCACGGCTCATCCGGCAGAAGGATGCCCGCGGGCGCAAGCTGGAGGTTCACCGGCTGCACATCCCGGAGCGGCTGATCATTACAGATGAAGAGGCGGGATGGATCGACCCGGCCAGCGGCAGCTACAGCCGTGCCTCCGGCACAACATTCGCTGCGACTTATGTGAATTTCTATATCTGCAATGGCGGAGTGGTAATGCCGGCATTCGGAGACAGGCGGGACGGGGAGGCGCTGGAGACACTCCAGCGGATATTCGCAGACCGCAAGGTGGTGCAGGTTAATACCCGCGAGATCGCCTTGGGCGGCGGGAATATCCACTGTATTACCCAGCAGCAGCCCCGGGGCTGGTAGTGTTGCGCTTGCACCTGCATCGGGCTCGAAACGGGCCGGCATATCGTTTAACCCGGGTCCTTTTGTGGCCCGGGTTCTTTTTGTGCATGGAGTGAAACGGTTTACCCGGCCGACTCGCTGGAAAAGCGCTGGTTAAGGTTCTATCTATGCTTGTATGTTAATGATTGACATATAACTGCAACTGTATTAATAATAGTAGTACAGTTAATACACCTTGACACCCTGTGAAACATCATATGAAAGGAGGACTGTCATGTTCGAACTCGATGTACGCAGCCGCAAGCCGATCTATGAACAGCTGACCGATAAGGTCAAAGAGATGATTATGCATGGTATTCTGCAGGCGGATGAACAGCTGCCTTCGGTAAGGGCTTTATCCTCGCAGCTCACGGTGAACCCCAATACGATCCAGAAAGCTTACAGGGAGCTGGAGCGGGAGGGCTACATCTATTCCCTGCAGGGCAAAGGCAATTTCGTGGCCCGCCAGCAGCAGGCACGCAATGAGAGTAAACGGGCAGAGCTGAAGGAAGAGCTGCTGCGGCTGATGGCGGAGGCAGTCTACCTCGGATTCACCGAAAGCGAGATGAGTGCGCTGTACCGCCAGGCGCTGGAAAAGAGAAGAGAGGAGAACAGCCATGATTGAGATACGCGGAGTGAGCAAGATTTTCCAGGAAGAGAAGGCTGTTGAAGACATTTCGCTGACTGTACATAAAGGGGCCATATACGGCTTGCTGGGCTCCAATGGAGCCGGTAAAACAACGCTGCTTAAGACGCTCGCCGGCATCTATCGTCCTGAAACAGGGAGTGTCAAGATAGACGGCCAGCCGGTGTTCGAAGCTCCTGAGGTGAAGCGCAGACTGATCTTCATGCCGGACAGTCCATATTTCTTCCCGCAGGCAACTATCAGAAGTATGGCGGCATTCTATCGTTCCATCTATCCGGAATGGAGCCAGAAGAGATACGAGGAGCTCGGGACGGCGTTCCGGCTGGATACCCGGCGCAAGCTCAGCCGTTTCTCCAAAGGAATGCAGCGCCAAGCCGCCTTCTGGCTGGCCCTCAGCTGCAAGCCGGATGTGCTGATTATGGACGAGCCGATCGACGGGCTGGACCCGGTCATGCGCAGGCAGATCAAGAATCTGCTGTTCCAGGAGGTGGCCGAGCGGGAGCTTACCGTGCTGATCTCCTCGCATAACCTGCGGGAAATCGAAGATCTATGCGACCATGTCGGTATTATGCATGAAGGCCGGATGCTGGTCGAGAAGGATCTGGATGATCTGAAGGCGGACACGCATAAGATCCAGGTGGCTTTCCGCGATGAACGCCATGCGGCGGCGCTGGAGGCCAAGCTGCAGATTCTCCACCAGGAGCAGCGGGGAAGTGTCAGCCTGTATATTGTAAAAGGCGACCGGGAGCGGATCGCCCAGGCTTTTCATGTCTACGAGCCGTATGTGTTCGATCTGCTGCCGCTGACACTGGAGGAAATCTTTATTTATGAAATGGGGGATGCCGGTTATGACGCGCAGCCGATACTTCTTTAACAGCAGCATTATCCGCCAGAACCTGCGCCAGCACGGCTGGATCGGAATTCTATATACACTGGTACTGCTATTCGTATTCCCGTTGCAGATACTCATGAACGGCTATCGTTTTACGGAGCCGATGGAGATACCGCAGCTTTTTAACATTGGGATCGATATTGCACCTTTTCTTGTTGCATTTCCTGTTGGAGCCGGCTTATTCCTGTTCCGTTATCTGCAGTCCAAAATGCCTTCCGACCTGTGGCACAGCCTGCCGCTGCGGCGCTCGCATCTGCTGGCTTCCCATACGCTGAGCGGTTTGCTCCTGCTGCTTCCGCCAGTCTGGATTACAGCTGCGGTTGGAGCTATCATCCGCCCGCTGGATGGCATCATGTATATCTACAACGCAGCCGATGTCTGGGAATGGTGCCTGACCGTCAGCCTGCTGACGCTGTTTCTATTTGTGTTCACTGTATTTGTAGGCATTTGCACGGGACAGACCATTCTCCAGGGAATACTGGTCTTCATTCTGCTGATTCTTCCCGCTGCACTCCTGCAATTCATCGACCTGCATTTGAACAGATATCTCTACGGGTATCCGGAATGGTCCGGTTTGCAGAATATCCTGAATAACTGGGCACCGCTTCTGCGTATTATGGACCTGTCCGTTGAGACTTTAACTAATGTGGAAACGTGGGTATATGCCATTCTATCCGCTGTGTTCATGGCGCTGTCCTTCCTGCTGTACCGTAAACGCCACGGGGAAAAAGCCGGTCAGGCTCTGGCCTTCTCCTACTTCAATCCGCTGTTCAAAGCCGGTGTGATGCTGTGCAGTATGCTGCTGGCCAGCCTTTACTTCGGTACCGGGCGGAATCAGCTTGGCTGGATCATCGGCAGTGTTTTTATCGGAGGGCTGGTTGGTTACATTGTAGTAGAGATGATTATCCGTAAAACCTGGCATATTATGACCCGCAGGCTGCCGCTTGAATTCGCGGTGTACAGCGTGCTGCTGGGTCTGCTGCTCTACATTCCCGTGTCAGGGTTAACCGGGTATGAGGACAGGGTGCCACAGGTTGATAAAGTGACTGCGGTATATGCCGGAGGGAACTACCGTGAATTAACGCAAGATCCGCAAGGGATCAATACCTGGAAGGAACCGGAGGAGAATATTTACTCGACAGACCAGGAGTACATCAAAGCTGTTACCGCGATGCATCAAGCAGTTGTTACTTCCAGGCCGAATCCCCGGAATACCCCGCGGTACGATTATACCGGGACCCGGGAGTTTACTCTGGCGTACAAGCTGGAGAGCGGGCGGAAGCTCGTACGGACCTATATTGTTCCGGCAAAGGGGTTCGAGCCGGAACTGAAGGCTGTTATGGAGAAAGAGGATTTCAAGCGTGAGAAGTATTATCTGGCCCAGCTGGATCAGGAGATGGAGAGCTTCAGGCTGAGCTATCTGGATAAAGTGTACAGCATCTCCGAACCGCAGGATGTACAGGAATTTAATGAAATCCTGAAGCGTGAGCTGCTGAACAGGACTTATGAAGATCAGGTTAGCGACCTGCGTGCGCTGGCTTCAATCCAATACGTTGTTAAGCAGAATTCAAACAAGAATCAGATCTTTTATTCGTACGAATGGTATCCGTCCTACCGTGAAATGACGGCCTGGCTGCAACAGAAGGGCTATGCCGATAAAATCAAGTACACAGCGCAGGAGGTACTGTCCGCTGAGATGTTCAAGGATGAACACCAAAGCGAAATTCCTGCTTCCCAGATGTACGATCTAGAGAAGCGGCTGCAATTAGCCCGCAGTGAGAAGCGGTCAGCTGTGATTACAGATCCGACGCAGATCGACAGTATACTGGAGCGCCAGCGCGCCTTCACCCGGCAGGGGGACAAGTATATAGTGAAGATAGAGTACAAAGGCGGGGCGATTAATTATGTATCGCTGGATGAGCGGGATATGTCGCCGGTGCTTAAGGCTCTTCTTCCTTAGGATCATTATAGTAATTCCCAGTCTATAGTTACAGTGATGCCCCCGCTCCCGGTGTATATGCCCTCCGGTCCGGGGGCATTTCGTGTCTTAATCCGTCTGCTTGGGTTATGCTTATATATAGCTAATATAAAGCAGGAATTATGCGTTCGCATGGAATCAACAGGGTAAGGAGGGAAGTTTAATGGAAGAGGTACCGGATCATCTGGATCATGGATTGCAGATCGTCTTCATAGGCTTTAACCCCAGCATCCGATCAGGAGAGCTGGGCCATCATTACGCCAATCCGCGCAATAACTTCTGGCGCATCCTGCATAAGTCCGGTCTGACGCCGCGGCTGTATGATGCCTCGGAGGACGGCGAATTGCTGAAGCTGGGCTACGGGTTCACTAACATTGTCGCCCGCCCCACGGTAGGCGCTGAAGATATTACCCGGGAGGAATACACGCAGGGCCGGGAGCTGCTCCGGGCCAAGCTGGAGCAATACCGTCCAGAGATCGCCTGCTTTGTCGGCAAAGGCGTATACACGGAATTCAGCCGCAGAACCAAAGCGGACTGGGGATTTCAGGAGGGTGTGACTCCGGTGGTGGATGGAGTGCGGGAGTTTGTCGCGCCTTCGTCCAGCGGACTCGTCCGTATGCCAATGCCGGAGATCGTGGATATTTACCGGCGTCTGCATGATTTTACGGAAGAGAAAGAGACTTGAGGCAAGGGCCGCCATATACTTGATTCGTAGTTTCCGCAGAATGGGGACTTCTAAGGAAGCCCTGTAGACCTGAAAGTTGTACGTTGTGCAACTTTGATTCATTGAGAGCAAGGTATTCAGGCGGATTGTTGTATGAAATACAAGAATAATCCTGCTAAGCCGCTTGAGAAAGGCTAAATCATGCCTTTTGTACAACAATGCTGGATTTAGGCTGATAGGATGAAGAGAATGTTGTATTATGGGCAGGATTTTATAAAAAGTCACCAGATCTTTGCCCCGGAAAGCGGATAAGCGGATTAATCGAACAATTGCAGTGAACTGCACATCAAACAAAAGCCCCCTCAGCTCAAAGGCTCAAGGGGGCTTACATAGTTAGATCTGAATCAGCAGCAGAATAATCGATGATAACGACAGGCAGACGCTGACCAGATACAGCACAGCAACGACCTGTTTCTGGTTCAGGCCGGCTTTGAGCAGGCGGTAATGAACCTGGGTGGCGTCGGCCTGATAGATGGCCTGACCCTTGAGGAACCTTTTGACGACAACAAAAATATTATCGAAGATCGGCACGCCGAGCGCAAGAATCGGAATGCACAGCGACAGCACCGTTGCCTGCTTGAAGGCACCGTCGAGCGCAATCACGGCCAGAATGAAGCCGAGGAAGGTGGCGCCGGCGTCACCCATGAAGATTTTGGCGGGAGCCTTGTTGTAGCGCAGATACGCGACTGTGACCCCGATTAGCGACATCGCCATGATGGCCGACGAAGATTGTCCCATGGTAATGGCGACTACGAACAGGGTTACTGCCGAGATCGCCGTCAGTCCTCCGGCCAGGCCATCCATGCCGTCAGAGAAATTAATCACCGTGGTGACGCCGAAGATCCAGATAATCGTCAGCAGGAACTGCAGAATGAACGGCAGTGAGATATAATCTCCTGAGAAGGGATTGATGAATCCCGTGAAGGCATTGCCTGAGAAAAAGACGAGAATCGCTGCGGCGATCTGAACAATGAATTTCGGAAGCGCCGGGAAGTCCTTGCCTTTGGTTTTGTACCAGTCATCAATGGTTCCTATAGTCAGCAGCAGCACGCCACCGATGAACAGGGCCAGCGTCTCCAGTGAGAAGTCCCGGGCAAACAGCAGATATGTAATAAAGAAGCCTACGAATATGGCATAGCTGGCCGTGAGCGGAATCGGCTCCCTATGTATTTTGCGTTCTACATCTTCTCTGGGCCTGTCCACAAAATCAAGGCGGAAAGCGAGCTTACCAAGAGGGGGAATCAGCAGATAAACGATAAAAAATGACACGAGAAACGCTAAAACGTATAAAATGACAATCACCCCGTTGATTTATTTAGGCTGGTCTGTGTAAATTATATCGCAGAAGGTTATACGTTGTCGAACCGGCAAACGAGATGGAGGGAAATATTGAAAGATGAAATACGAAGTGATTTTATTTGATGCCGATGATACGCTGTTTGATTACGGGATGGCGGAGAGCCATGCCTTGTACCACGCCTTTGCCCATTTCGGGCTGCCGACAGGGGCAGAGGACTATGCGGCCAGCTACAAAGCAATTAACCATTCACTGTGGAAGGACTTCGAACAGGGACAGATTACCTCTGCTGCACTGCGAGTGGAACGGTTCAACCGGCTGTTTGCCGCGCATAGTCTTGAGCTTAAGCCGGATGAATTCAGCGAAGCTTATCTGCGGTTCCTCGGCGAGGGCACGTTCCTGATTCAAGGGGCGGTAGAGCTGTGCGGAGAGCTTGCCGGATGCAGGCTGGCCATTATTACCAACGGAATCAAGGATGTGCAGCAATCCAGAATCAAGGGTTCGCCGCTGAGCGAGGTGTTCGAGGCGATTATTATCTCTGAGGAGACCGGGTATCAGAAGCCGGAGACGGGGATTTTTGATTATGCTTTTGAGCGGCTTGGTATTTCTGATAAAAGTAAGGTGCTGATTGTCGGTGACTCCCTGACCTCGGATATTCAGGGCGGGATCAATTATGGCATCGATACCTGCTGGTTCAATCCGCTGGAGAAGCCGGGAGATCCGGGTGTGCTGCCTACCTATGAAATCCGCAGTTTAGATCAGCTGCTGGAGATTGTGCGCTAGGGTGAGGTTTATGTCAGTCGGGTGAAGCGGAGCGCTAATCCGGCTTGAACTTGGCTTCCGGGAGGTTGAAAGATTCTCCCCTGTGTTAAATATATAAGGACGCTATATTCGTCCTATATTGATAACAACACACGGGAGAGGATTACTATGAATAAAAAATGGCTGATTGCCGCCGTTGTCACCGGACTTACGGTAACCGGCTCGGCAGGAGTCTATGCAGGCACCAAGCTGCAGCAGATCAAAGCCTATCTCAACCACAGTCTCGGGATTGTGGTGGATGGCACTCCGTACTGGCTGAAGGACGGCAACGGCAAAACTCTAACGCCAATCACCTACGAAGGCACCACTTACCTGCCCATCCGTTCGATCGCGGATGCGCTGGATGTGCCGATAACTTATGATGCCGCGAATTATAAAGTGCGGATCGGTACCGGCAGCGAGGTTGCCCCTTCACCGGGAACCTCCGCCGGCGGCGGGACTACAGCTCCGGTAGAGGGTACTGCCCGGCCGGTTAATCTGCCGAAGGATTTCCCGATTCCGGCCGATGCCCTGATTGCGACTACCCTTGATACGGATGCTAACGGTGTGAAAAAGGTAGCCTTCAGCTACTCCACGCAGGAAACGCTGGACATGATGGGATTCGTATACAGTGAATATGTACGGATTAAGCGGCTTGATAATGCCTCTGAGACCGTATCCGCCAGCACGGTCAAAATTACCGGCAGACTCGGCGGTACGAGTCCGGTATCGATCACTGGTAAAGCTTCGACTGCCCGGCCGGGCTTCAATATCTTCACCGTTACCTGGTCAGAGAGCTGACGGAGTAAGTATTGCGTCATACAGCCGTATACAGACTCAAAACTCCGGACCGCTTGTCGGCCCGGAGTTTTTGCTGGGATGCTGCAGATTCAGGAGGTGCCTGGTACACGGACTTCTGCACTCGGAGACCCTGATTGTCCACTGTCCGTGGGTCCTCTAAGAAGGATAGATGCTGTGTCCGCCAGCCGGGCAGAAGCCTTAAGCCTGCTGCCGGGTATCCAGCGGCTTCAAATGGGCTTCGATCTGTTCACGTTTCGACTCCAGGAACGGCGGCAGGGCCAGTGATTCCCCGAGATGCTCCACCTCTTCATCGGTGGCGAAGCCCGGACCATCCGTAGCCAGCTCGAACAGGATTCCATTAGGCTCGCGGAAGTACAGTGAGCGGAAGTAGAAGCGGTCGACGAATCCGGAATTGGGCAGCTGTACGGTGCGGATACGTTCGATCCACAGCTTGAGCTCTTCTTCGTTATCCACGCGGAAGGCGACATGGTGTACACCGCCCCGTCCGAGGCGCTCCTGCGGCAGATCCTTGCGTTCCTCCAGATGAATCTCCGTGCCGGACCCGCCTTCTCCGGTCTCGAACACGATGACATCCGGCTGTCCGGTTGCCGGCGAAGGATAAGTGCCCGCGCGGCGGAAGCCGAGCAGATCTTCCAGAATCAGTGCCGTATGTTCGGCAGTCTCCACTGTGAGATGTGCCGGGCCCAGTCCAACAATGGCATATTCCGCGGGTACGGGGCTCTTGTCCCAGGGCTTGCCGCCGGCCATGCCCTGATTATGCTCATCCGAGACGAGGATGAGGCGCTGTCCCTCGTGGTCGGTGAAGGCCAGCGTCTTGCGGCCGCCGCGTTCGGTAATCTCATCGTGCTCTACACCAAACACCGTGAACCGCTGGGTCCAGAAGAGCAGCGCATCATCACTTGGTACACGGAGTGAAAGTGCAGAGATGCTGTTGTTGCCGTCGCGGTTGCGTCCGGCGTTCGGCAGCTCGAAGAAGGTGAGCTCCGTGCCCGGATTCCCGGTCTCATCACCATAGAACAGGTGGTAGACAGAGACATCATCCTGGTTTACTGTTTTTTTGATCAGGCGGAGTCCGAGCACTTCTGTATAGAATTTGTAGTTCTCCGGTGCTTTGGCTGTAATGGCGGATACATGATGAAGCCCTTTTAATGTTAAACTCATGGGAAGACCTCCTAATAAAGTTATGCCGCTGCGAAAGCAGCAACTATAGTTTGTGACCTTAAGCGGATATATTTGAACGTGCCGGATACTTAATGAGTATTTTTAAGTTACTATAATTTTAATAGTTAATTAAGAGAAATGCAAGGTGTATTTTGTATTTTCATATTTAGTGTCCTATTTAGTATCCAAGAAAGCGGGGGTAAACATGCATACCCAATCAAGTCTGCTGCAGCAGCTGGAGAACCTGCGAATCGATCCGCGCGGAACGCTGCTGGTCCATTCCTCCTATAAAAGCATCGGTGAAGTAGAAGGAGGGGCAGACACCGTTCTGGATGCGCTCTCCGAATATATGAAGGAAGGGCTGCTTGTCCTGCCGGCACATACCTGGTCATATATTAACGGAGCGAATCCGAGGTTCTCTGTTCTGGAGTCACCCGTCTGTGTCGGCATCCTGCCGGAGCTGTTCCGGAAGCGGCCGGGTGTGATCCGCTCCTGGCATCCGACCCACTCTGTAGCTGCGCTTGGAGCGGACGCGGCGGCTTTCACTGCCGGAGACCAGCGCTGGGATACGCCCTGCGCGCGCGGCTCGGTCTACGGCAAGCTGCTGGACCGCGAGGCAGAGATTATGCTGCTGGGTGTGGATCTGCGGAGGAATACCTTCATCCATGGCATTGAAGAGTGGGTGGATATCCCCGGCAGAATGACGGACGGGCATGAACTGCTCTACACTGTGACACCTGAAGGGGAGGAAATTGCTGTTCCTTCACGCAGACATTCCGGGCTGTCCTGGTCGCAGCATTTCTGGAAAGTGGAGCCTGTGCTGGAGGAAGGCGGCGCTCTGCGCCGGGGGAGCTTCGGGGATGCCGGAGTCATGATCTGCGGAACCGTGGAGACCACGGATATCCTGAGCCGCATGCTGGCGGACAATCCGGATTTGTTCTCGGACAATGAGCCGCTAAGCGGAGGGGATGTGCCTGAAGCATTACCCAAGACGAAGCCGGGAATTCCGCAGCACCGGCCAGCCCGGGAGCGCTTCCGCCCTTAATCCGGGACCGGGCATCTGTTCATTCTGGCAAGGCTCTATCAATGTATGGTATATTATTCTCACAAAAAACATAGTAAGGAGATTGGAAATGACAAAAACTTTGATCTTTGGACACAAAAACCCGGATACAGATACCATCTGTTCAGCAATTGCTTATGCAGCACTCAAGAAGGAACTGGGCTGGGATGCCGAGCCGGTCCGGCTGGGAGAAGTCAGCGGAGAAACCCAATATGCGCTTGATCACTTCGGGGTACCGGCACCGCGCCACGTGGAGAATGTTGCCGCTGAAGCGAAGCAGGTTATTCTCGTTGACCATAACGAACGCCAGCAAAGTGCGAATGATATCGATCAGGTCCGTGTGGTTGAAGTTATTGACCATCACCGGATTGCCAACTTTGAAACCGCTCATCCGCTGTACTATCGTGCAGAGCCGGTAGGTTGTACTGCAACAATCCTGAATAAGCTGTACAAAGAGAATGGTGTAGCTATTCCGAAGGACATCGCCGGTCTGATGCTCTCCGCTATCATTTCCGACTCCCTGCTGTTCAAATCGCCGACCTGCACTGATGAAGATGTTGCCGCTGCCCGTGAGCTGGCTGACATTGCTGGTGTAGACGCTGACAGCTATGGCCTTGCCATGCTCAAAGCGGGTGCGGACCTAAGCGACAAGAGTATTGCCCAGCTGATCTCCCTGGATGCCAAGGAATTCAAAATGGGTGAATACAAAGTGGAGATCGCCCAGGTCAATGCTGTAGATGTGAACGATGTGCTCTCCAAGCAGGCAGAGCTGGAAACAGCCCTTACCGCGATTATCGACGACAAGGGACTTGATCTGTTCCTGTTCGTAGTTACCGATATCCTGAACAACGATTCGGTTGGACTGGCATTGGGCCGCGTGGCCGGTGCCGTGGAGCAGGCTTACAATGTGAAGCTGGACGACAACAAAGCTGTGCTGAAGGGTGTAGTTTCCCGCAAATCACAGATCGTACCGGTGCTGACCGAAACGATTGCCAAGCTGTAACAGGCACGCCAGGAACTCATCCGGAACAGTAAATTATCCATAATTTTATATAAAGCCGGCTGCAGCATTCTTAACAGGATGAAGCAACCGGTTTTATTTTACAATTGACAGCAACTCCTTCCGGTTTGGCGGGTATAATCAGCATAGGAATATTTGAGGGGGACGTAAAAGATGGGGAAGATGCGTAAGCTGGCGGTTTCCACACTTGGACTGATGATTATCTCAGGAGGAACTTTGCTGTATGCTGCTGCGGGCAAAACGGATCTCTCTGTATACATAAATAACGTGCTTCAAAAGCAGCCGGGGATATCATCGGAAGGCCAGACCTATGTGCCGCTGGACCAGCTTCCTGACAATATGCATGCGATCCTGTCTCTGGACGAGTCGGCGGGGACGGTCCGTATCTATAAGCCCAATGTGAACACGGTGCTGCTTGATGAAAAGGGTACCATTTTCGGCAAAGTAAGAACCGCGTCCAGCAGTACATTCTACACCCTGGTGCAGGTGGATCAGCTGAAAACGGATGTTTCCGATTTGAAAATAACAATTACTGACCCGGCCGGCAAAACGGATACCGTGGACAATCAGCAGATTACGGAGAAGAAGGAGAGCTTCTGGTTCAAGTCGGCGGCGTATAATTACACCTTCACGGAGAAGGGCAGCTATACGATCCAAGTCTATTTGAAAGACACTGCATCCAAGAAATGGTTCATCGTTTCCGAACTGCAGATATCGACCACTTAAGGTCTTCATCATGAAGGAGGAGCGGGGAATATGGCAAAAACACGAAACAGCGGAGCTCCCCAATATAAGTCGTTTGGTCTTGTACTGCAGGCATTGGTGATTCTCGCGAAAAAAGGAAGTACCTGTTCCAGCTGCGAAATCGCCGGATTGCTGTCCTCTGAAGCCACACTGCTCAGGCGCATTATGGCTAATCTGACCCGTGAGCGGATTCTGGTGACCCGCGAGGGTCGTGACGGAGGGTATTTGCTTAACCGCGCACCGGAAGATTTGACGCTTGCGGAGATCTATCAGGCTATGGAGGCGGGAGAGGGACGCAATCATGCGCACGATGATACGGTGTGTACGAACGCCTTGGGGACACAAATGAAGGTAGCCTATGGTGAATTGCTGGACGAGCTGGACCAGAGTGCGCTAAGAGTTCTGGAACGTTATACGCTGGCCGATATAGTGCGCAAAACGGAAGATTGACAGGGTGCTTTTTTTTGAATTATACTGTGCGTAATATTATACAGTTAAACGCAGCTCTAGAATACAGCGGTTGATGAAGTGCTTATTTGGATCAGGAAGAGGAAGAGGAGGATGAGCGTATGTCAGCAGAACTGAAGGTAGAACAGGAATTCGGCAAGGTGATTCGCGATAGGCATTCTGTGCGGAAATACGATCCATCCTGGACAATATCCGATGCGGAGATTAAGGAGATCCTCGAAGAGGCGATTCTGGCCCCGTCTTCGTCCAATCTGCAGCCTTGGCGGTTCATTGTTATTACCGACCCGGACGTGAAGGCACAGCTCCTGCCAATCGCCCATAACCAGGCACAGATTACCGAATCCTCAGCAACAATAGCCGTGCTTGGCGATCTGGAGGCTTACCGCAATGCGGAAACCATCTATCAGTACGCAGAAGCAGCCGGTTATGTCACAGCAGAAATAGGTGCGGCTATGGCCAAAAGAAGCTATGACGGCTATTCGGGCATGCCTGCTGAGAAGCTGAAGGAGATTGCGCTGATCGATGGCGGGCTCATCTCCATGCAGCTTATGCTGGCAGCCAAGGCGAGAGGTTATGATACCGTGCCTATGGGCGGATTCGTGCACGACAGCTTCAAGCAGCTGTTCGGGATTACGGAGCGTTATGTGCCGGTGATGCTCATTGCACTGGGCAAGGCAGCAGTAGAAGGACGGCCGACAGCCAGACTTCCGCTGGAAGCAGTTGCGCAATGGAACGCTTTTCAGGCCTAATTCTGAAGGACTCAAGCTTCACACTATATTACTGTACCTGCTGTTTTCTGAAGAAACGGATGCCGCCCCAAGGGACGGTGCCCGTTTCTTCTTGTTTGCGGAGCTTTCTGCTACACTGAAGATATTGAACGCATGAACTTAAGTTAAGACAGACCATAACAGCCTTTAGGAGGAGATCACATTGATTACAGTATATCCTGCAGAGTCTGCACACCGGTTCGATCACGGCTGGCTGAAGGGCAGTCATGTCTTCTCGTTCGGCGATTTCTATGATCCTGATAATACAGCCTTCGGCCCGATGCGGGTCTGCAACGACGATACCATCTCTCCGGGAAGAGGCTTTGGTGCCCACCCGCACAGTGATATGGAGATCGTCTCCATTGTGCTGTCCGGCGTGCTGCGCCATGAGGATAACCTGGGCAATGTGGAGGAGACTTCTTTTGGCGGCATTCAGCGGATGTCAGCCGGCACAGGAGCCATTCATACAGAGCATAACCCTTCTGACAGCGAGCCGGTGCGGCTGCTGCAGCTGTGGTTCATGCCGCGTACCCGGGGAACGGCTCCTTCCTATGCGACAGGCCGCTTCGATCCGGCGAAGCTGGATGGAAGACTGCTTCCGGTAGTGGCGGCTGAAGCCTCGGCGGAGGTCGTCGGCATTGCCCAGGATATGACCCTCTATCTGGGCAGAGCGCAGACCGGCGGGCTGCTCGATTTCCGGCAGGAGCCGGGCCGGCGGATCTTCGTCTATTTAATCGGGGGACAAATTACGCTGAATGGGGACGCTGTGCTGAGGCCGGGAGATTCTGCCCGGATTGAAGGGGTGAGCCATTTGGAGCTGCAGGCAGACGGGGATACGCTTGTCATGCTGATTGATCTGCCTTAAATAAGGCTTAAACCTAAATGTGGGAGGAATCCTTGATGGCAGAGCAGGAAAGAGTACTGGTGAAGCATTCCGTAACAGGGCGTATGCTGATCAGCAGTACAGATGGCATAGGCTATACTTTTGATGAGCAGGGCGGGCTAACTGTGATTACCCTAACCGGAGTTCCGGCTGATAAGGGGGCGGCAGTTGCTGAACTCAAGGCTGAGCTGAATGTATTCCGTTTCGAGGAACCGGCTGGCGGGCCGGTGATTAAGCACTGGTATTACGTAGGTGATCATCCTGTAGTATATGATGAGGCCATGGGCCGTCTGACGATAGCTGTGCAGTCCGAGATCGAATACCGGCCGGACCAATACTGGGAATAAAGCTGCAAAGACATCAATCTGACTCTCTAACGCTTCGCGTGAGGTTGATGTCTGTTGCTTGCTGGATTTTGCTGAAAAAAGCTGAAAATGAAACAAAAGATATTGACAACATGTCCTGAAAGGACTAGCTTTGTTATGAAACGTAACATGTACATAAAGTGGAGACAGGAGAAATGAAGCTAATGGAATTGTTTGCGGCAATGGAGCGGGACGACTACGAGGAAGTGCTGTTTTGTCAGGATAAGGCATCAGGCTTGAAGGCAATCATTGCTATTCATGACACAACACTGGGTCCCGCACTGGGTGGAACGAGAATGTGGACCTATGCTACAGAGGGAGAGGCGGTTGTGGACGCGCTCCGGCTGGCCAAGGGCATGACGTATAAGAATGCGGTTGCCGGGCTGAATCTGGGCGGCGGCAAGACGGTGATTATCGGGGATCCCAAAAAAGATAAAAATGAGGCGATGTTCCGCGCCTTCGGCAGATACATACAGGGCTTGAACGGCCGTTATATTACAGCCGAGGATGTAGGCACTACGGAAGAGGATATGGACATCATCCATCAGGAGACGGATTTCGTCACCGGCATCTCGGCTACCTACGGTTCATCCGGCAACCCTTCACCGGCTACTGCTTTCGGGGTATACCGGGGAATGAAGGCAGCGGCCAAGGCGGCATTCGGCAGTGATTCACTGAACGGCAGAACCGTTGCCGTGCAGGGTGTCGGCAATGTATCCTTCACGCTGTGCAAATATCTTCACGAGGAGGGCGCACGCCTGATCGTCACAGATATTAATAAGGAGGCTGTCAGCCGGGCAGTAGAGGCTTACGGGGCTACAGCGGTGGACCCGGGCGAGATTATTCAGGCGGATTGTGACATCTACGCGCCGTGCGCACTCGGTGCGACCATTAATGATGAATCCCTGCCGCTGCTGAGAGCCAAGGTTGTGGCGGGAGCCGCTAACAATCAGCTTAAAGAACCGCGCCACGGGGATGCCCTGCATGAGATGGGGATTGTCTACGCCCCGGACTATGTCATTAATGCCGGCGGCGTAATCAATATCGCCGACGAGCTGAACGGCTATAACAAGGAACGGGCGTTCAAGCAAATCGCCAAAATCTACGACAGCATCACCCGCGTGCTGGAAATCTCCCAGCTGAGCGGAATTCCAGCTTACGCTGCAGCGGATCAGCTCGCAGAGGAGCGGATCTCGCTGCTGCGTAACAGCCGCAGTACCTTCCTGCGCAACGGGCAGCATGCCCTTAGCAGAAGATAAGGTGAGCAGCCGGGGCGGGAGCGGTGATCCCGCTGCATAATCCGGGCAGCATTGAATCTGTACATGAACGGCCCTGTTCCGCTAATCGGCGGTGAACAGGGCCGTTTCTTAGGCTGTATAGCAGATCATTCGACAATTCGTTTGCTATTTCATGCAGAATAGTGAGAAATGTAGCAGTAGCCGGCTTGGATAATAAGGAAAATAGAACCAGGAAAGATCTTGCAGGATTGAAAGGTGGAGACACATGGCAGCGGTGAATATGAATGCGGCAATGAATTACGGAAGCAGGGAGTCGTACTTTGACGGGACACTTATCGAGTATATTGGCTGGTGCCTGGCAGGCTGGCTGGTTACGGTGTGTACCCTCGGAATTTGCTATCCTTGGTCTGTGGTGATGATCTACCGCTGGAAGGTGGAGCATACCGTAGTTAACGGGCAGCGTCTGCGGTTTGACGGCAGTGCCGTAAGCTTGTTCGGACAATGGATCAAGTGGTTCCTGCTGTCATTAATAACGCTCGGCATCTACAGCTTCTGGGTAAGAATCAAGCTGGAGCAGTGGAGAACGAAGAATACTCATTTCCAATAATCCGCTGCATGATTTAAGAATACGGTTTATAGAGCAAGAGCCATCGTCCGTAACCGGAGGATGGCTCTTGCTTTGCTCTACTTGGTACTTCCGCTGCTGGAAGGACGGCAGCGGAGTATGGGATAAATAGCGGTTATTGCACCTTTTGCGGCTCCGGATAGGTTACGCCGAGAGTATCGACCGTTACCTTCTTCATCACTGGCGGCTGTTCAGGGCGGTCATTAGCATCACGCGGCAGATTGACGATATCCTGGACGGCTTCCAGTCCTTCGGTAACCTTGCCGAAAGCGGCATAGCTGCCGTCAAGGCTCGGATACGCGGCGGCCATAATGAAGAACTGCGAGCCTCCCGAGTTCACATCCTGGCTTCTGGCCATGGATAGAACGCCTTCTGTATGCAGCAGATTATTGGTGAATCCATTGGCGGAGAACTCTCCGGTGATACTGTAGTCCGGACCGCCCATACCTGTACCGTCAGGGTCGCCGCCCTGAATCATGAAGCCGGGAATGACCCGGTGGAAGATGGTTCCGTCATAGAAACCCTTCTGGATCAGCGAAATGAAGTTGTTAACTGTGTTAGGGGCAACCTCGGGATACAGCTCAGCCTTAATAATGGCGCCGTTATCCATTTCAATTGTAACCACCGGATGGCTGGCTGTGGCTGAAGGTACGCCTTCCGTAGCTGCAGCAGCATTATCCTGTGGCGCCGTAGTAGCCTCGCTGCCGGCTGCAGCATTATTGTTCACAGGCTTGTTGCCGCAGCCCGCCAGAATCACGAGCATCAGACACATCACCGCCAGCAGGATGACGGGTTTTCTAGTAGTAAGCTTCACGGTACAAATCTCTCCTTTTATCTTTGAATAATAGGGTGCAGTCTCCCTAGTATCATACCTTCTTTGTCCCGCTTCATGCAAAGCCTGCCCCTCCGGCCGGGATTGGCACATTCTTCAAAGAGGGGTAGAATGGGAGAAGTGCTTCCAAAAAAACGCTGAAGGGATGTGTGCAGCATGAGTTTTTCATGGAAGCGGAACCTGATCGTGCTCTGGGTAGGGGTTTTCTTTTGCAGTACGGCATATTCGATCTCGATTCCGTTCCTCTCAATTTTTCTTAGCGACCAGTTAGGTGTTACAAGCCATTTGGAGATCTGGTCGGGGGTCAGCTTCGGCATTACGTTTCTGGCCAGCGCGCTAATCTCGCCTTATTGGGGTTCACTTGCCGACAAATACGGCCGCAAGCCGATGCTTATCCGTTCGGGCTTCAGCCTGGCGGCCCTGTATCTGATTAATTTCTTCGTGCATGATCCTTATGTATTCTTGGTCGTGCGGATTCTGCAGGGACTGCTCGCAGGGTTCGTTCCGGCAGCAATTGCTATGGTAGCGACCAACACACCGGAGGATAAGACAGGCTATGCACTAAGCATCATGTCTACAGCCGGAGCCACCGGCAGCATCATCGGGCCGCTCATCGGCGGCGTAGTCAGCTATTACTCCAGCAACCGCGTTGCGTTCCTGTTCTCGGCTGTTATTGTGCTGGTCTCCGCGCTGATCGCTACCTTCTTCGCCAAGGAAGAGAACTTCGACCGTTCTGCCCCGCGTTCCAGGGTAAGGGATGATATCCGGGAAGCCGGCCAGAACCGGGCGTTCATCACCCTGCTTCTGCTTGCGGGCATCAGTACCTTCTCCGTCATGATTCTGGAGCCGCTGCTGCCGATCTATCTGCTGGACATGGGGATTTCGCGCAGCAGCGCCTCGCTTAGCTCCGGAATCGTTTTCTCGGCAGTCGGCATCGCTACCGTAATTATGGCACCGCAGTGGGGAAGAATCGGCAGCCGCAAAGGCTATGGCTTTATTCTCTTCATCGGCCTGATTGGCGGAGGCATCGGGAATATTCTGCAGTATTTCGTATCAGGTTATGTAGAGTTTGCCATTCTGCGTTTTGCCTACGGCCTGTTCTATGCCGGTGTGCTTCCTTCCGTTAATGCGATGATAGTCCAGGTCATTGAACCGGGCTTCCGCGGACGGGCCTTCGGGCTGAATCAGGCGGCCAGCCAGCTGGCAACGATGGCGGGCCCGATTATCGGCGGTCTGCTCGGAGCCTTCCTGCCGATCCGCTGGGTATTTGTCATTAACGGCGTCATGCTGCTTGTAGCGGCTGTGCTCGTGAAGACCCACAAGCTGGAATCGAAGGTGAATGCTGCCCACGCGGGAATCCAGGTGACTCCCTGAGAATGAACTGCCGCCGTGTCTACTTGTGAAGCTCTTTGACGGCGGCCAGCGTCGTTCCTTCAGGAACAGGGAGCAGTGCGCTTTTGGAGATGCCGATGAGCTGGGAGCTGTAGATGCCGCTGTGTCCGGAGAACAGATAGCTGATTACGCAGGCGATGAACATGTATACCGCTCCGCCGGAGCCAAACAGCTCAATGCCCATAATGAAGCAGGCGATCGGTGTATTGACCGCTCCGCAGAAAACGGCGATGAAGCCTAGCGAAGCCAGGAAAGGTCCATAGAGATGAAGCAAGCCGGCCAGACTGTTCCCCAGAGTAGCTCCGATGGCAAAGAGCGGGGTCACCTCGCCGCCCTGAAATCCAGTCCCCAGGGTAAAGGCTGTGAAGACCAGTTTCCACAGAAAGGCGAAAGGATGGACATCCCCCGTAAATGAACCGCTGATTAGCGGAATCCCGAGGCCCAGATAATCCCGTGTACCGGCAATGTACACCAGGGCGATAATGATGAGACCGCCGGTGGCGCTTTTGAGCATAGGGTTACGGATTAAGGCGGCGAAGGTCCGCTTCAGATAATGGGTAAGCTCGCTGAACAGCAGGCTGACCAGACCGAACACAATGGACGCGGCAATCACTTTGACCAGCACCAGCGCATCCATTCCGGGGACAACATCCACCTGATAGTGGATATGGTGCACACCCCACAAGCGGGAAGCGACAAGATCACCGGTGAAGCTGGCAACGAAACAGGGCAGCAGGGCCTTGTGGCTGATCAGGCCGATGGCGATAACCTCCAGACCGAAGACCGTTCCGGCCAGCGGGGTCCCGAAGATCGAGCCGAAACCGCCGCTGATTCCGCACATGAGCAGGATTTTGCGGTCCAGGGAGTTGATCCGGAGCCATCTTCCCAGCGCATCGGCCAGACTGCCGCCCATTTGCACAGCCGTTCCCTCACGCCCGGCAGAACCTCCGAAGAGATGGGTAATCAGTGTCCCGATAAGGACCAGAGGCGCCATCCGCAGCGGAATCGCTTCATCTCCCTGCTGAATTTGCTCCAGAATAAGATTGTTACCCTTTGCGCTATTCCTGCCGTAACGCATGTACATGCCGCTAACCAGAGCGCCCCCCACAGGAAGCAGGAACAGCAGCCAGGCATGCTCCAGCCGGACCTTGGTCACGGCTTCCAGGCTTTTCAGGAAAATAGCCGAGGCACTCCCCGACAATAGTCCCACCAATCCCCCCAGCACCACCCATTTCACAAATGTACTCCAAAGAGCGAGCTGGCTCCGCCGTGCTGCAAGCTCCACCCACCGTGCATACTTCCTCTTCATCCTGCTATGCCCCCATATCCCGAGTCTGCTCCCTGAAAATAAACAGACTCCTACCAGCGAGTGATCACTGGTAGGAGTCATTAGTCCCGAAGGACGGTTATGGCGAACTCCATCGCCGTATTGAATGCCATTATAGTAAGTTTATTTCGTTCAAAAGTCAATACGGTTATGCCGCTTAGTCCTCTTCACCGCTGGAGCCGTTCAGCACATCGGTTCCGGGCATTGCGTCGGGGTCCGGGGAGACCGGGTCGATCGCGCTGCCGGGATCAATATCGTCGGCATCCGGGATATCCTCCAGCGGAAGCTCTTCCTCTTCCTCCAGCAGCTCTTCCTCATCCGCATAATCAATTACATTGCCGGTCAGGCCTGCTGCGCCGGCAGCGTACAGTGCATCCGATTCCAGGAGCTCGTCCCGTTCCGGCGCCGGAGTCCCTGGCGGAGGGGGGTTCCGGTCTGAACGCGGGCCCAGCCCGGAATCCGGCACATTCAGTCCGATGTCGGCAGCCAGAATATTATCGCCGACCAGTGCCGGATCGGAACCATCGTCCACCACACCGTCGAAATCTATGGGTGTGAAATTAGCGGGATCATGGCTGGCCAGAGCAGATTCAAGCGGCCGGTTCCCGGCGGTGTCCACTTCATCACTTGGACTTTGTTCGGTAATGGTGCCGAGCGGACGCAATTCTTCCAGCGGAATATCCTGTTCCGGGGAAACGCCGCCCATTTTGGTATAACGCTCGTACACAAAGTCGGCTTCGGTCTTATTGAATTCATTGCCCATTGCTGTTCAGCTCCCTTTATTTTAAGTCTGCCCCTCTTTGGGGACAGCATGATTAACCGCAGCTTTCTGATCCTTGTCCGGAAGTGCGCCGGGATAGGTGCCTTCCTGGAACAGTCCGGACTCTTCATCAATATCCCGCTCGGTAATCAGGTCCTCACGGTCTTGTTCTTCACCATCAGCAGGTTTCTTATGAGTGTCCATCGCGAGCCTCCTTTACCTATAGTAATTGTATACCCTTTAAACCGGCGGCGAATCTGTTCGGCAGCCGGGCAGCCATTCTGTTAATATATTCATTCCACCCGTGGAATAACCACAATTAACACGTAAATATAAGAATGCCTAGGCTTCACAAGCTAACTAATCCTTCTATTTTTCGAGGTTTTTTGCAGGATAAGGCAGGTATAGTGCGAACGTTGTCGAAAATAAGAATCATATGAACTACGTAAATACAACTAAGGATTCACTGGGGTGCCACAATGAAGTTGCCTTCAACCAAAACAGCAGCCGCACTAATTATGCTGCTGCTCGTAATTGCCATAATCCCGGTTGGCATTGCCATGGAATGGGGCGGACATAAAGAAGTAGCCCTCCCGGCATGGCAGCTTAAATGGGAACATGCAGTTCTACATGATATTCAGGAGGCGATGGCTGCTCCTTCCGGGGAGTGGCGGACTGTACAGGCGCGGGCAGACAGGCCGCAACCGCCTGCGGGTGCAGATTCAGTCTGGCTGCGGTTTTCTTTGCCGCGGACAGAGGCGAATTCAGCACTCCTGATCGACAAAGTATACGGCGACAGCCTTAAGGTATATATAGACCGCCGGCTCATCTATGATTCCAGTGAGGTGATCAATTACAGCGGCAACAAGGTGCTAATTCCGCTATCCGGGGAGGACAGTGCCAAGCAGCTGTATCTATGGAGTGCCGGGGGCAAGGATTTCGGCATCGGGGGAAAGGTCAGGGTAGGCAGCTATGACAAGCTGCTGTCCTTCTATGTGAAGCAGGATCTGGTGGATATTGTCATTGGAGCGGCGCTGATATTTATGGGCGGAGCGCTGATGATCTGTCTGTTGTTCCTTAAACCGGAATTTTTCTCGGGCGGATTATTTCTGATTCTGGTCATTATATCCTTTGGCGTGCTGCTGATTACGTATTCCCCGTTCCTGCGGCTGATCGTGAACAGCCAGGAGCGGCTTACGGGAATCTGCTTCGATCTGGCGCTCTTCACACTTCTGCCGGCGTTTACGATCTACTTTGAACAATTATTTGGACCCGGCAAGCGGGGATATACCACCCGGCTGCGCAATTTCCAGCTGGCTTACTCCTTGTTCTGCCTGGGTGGGCTTGCCCTGAATGCCGTGCTCTCATTCCGGTTCGACTACCTGTACTCCTTCCTGACCATCAATGTGACAGGTGTGCTGATTATGGCGCAGTTTGTTTATTTGCTGTATATGTCGCTGACTTATGCCCTCAGGGGCAATAAAGATGCTGTGATTTTCTCGATGGGGTTCTCTGTGTTTGCCTTCCTGTCCCTGAGTGAGCTGCTGATCTATTATTTCTCTTCGGAGAGGTATCATCTGTATTGGTGGAAGTGGGGAATGGTTCTGTTCGTTATTTCCCTGATTGTTATTCTGGGAAGACGGTTTGCGGGGAGTCATGAGCAGGCTTTGGAATACTCCAGGGAACTGGAGAAATTCAATAATGATCTGCAGCGGTCGGAGAAAATGGAGATTATCAGTGAACTCGCTGCCTCGGTTGCCCATGAGGTACGGAATCCCCTGCAGGTAACCCGCGGTTTCCTGCAGATTCTGGGAGAACGCTCCGGCAAGAAGGAGAAGGAGTATCTGCAGATGGCCATGGAGGAGCTGGACAGGGCCTCGGTCATCATTACCGACTTTTTGACGTTCGCTAAGCCCGGTATGGATACGGTAGATGTATTTGAAGTCTCCGGAGAGCTGAAGCATGTGTCAGGTATCCTGGTGCCCCTCGCCAATCTGCAGGGTGGAGCCATTGAACTGCATCTGCAGGAGGATCTTCAAGTGTCGGGCAGCCCGGCCAAATTCAAGCAGGCATTCATTAACCTGATTAAGAACAGCATTGAGTCATTGCAGGAGGAAGGCTTGATTGTAGTAACCGCCTGGAAGACAGGCAGTCATGTGGTCATCAGTGTTCAGGATAACGGCGAAGGCATGAAGGTCAGCGAGCTGGCCCGGCTGGGGGAGCCGTATTATTCCAATAAGACGAAGGGGACGGGGCTTGGACTCATGGTAACCTTCCGGATTATTGAAGCGATGAACGGTTCCATAGAGTTTCAGAGCAGGAAGGGTGAGGGGACAGAGGTTATTGTTAAATTACCAGCCTCAGGCAATAATTAGGAATTATTTTTGTTTATTCCGTTTTTTTGAAGGGATGGGCAGAGGGCGGAGCGAAATACTAACACTAACAGAACTTTGTTTCTGAAACTTTCTTCTGAGGTGCTTGCATGTCTTTGATGTTCAAAAGTTTACATATAACCTTAGTGCTGTTTCTGCTCTCAGTAACCTGTGGACCGTTTCTGGTATCGGCGCAAAGTTACTACCCTGCCAGCGAGATCAGCCATTGGCAATTGAAGTGGCAGGAGGGTCCGGGAGACAGCGGGCGGAAGGTTCCTCTGAGGGAAACGGAGGGATGGATGGAAGTTGAAGGGAAGACTGAGATGCCTCAGCTGCCTTCCGGGGTATCCTCCGCCTGGACGAAGCTAACACTACCCTCATATAGCTACGCAGCCCCTTCCGTCTATATTGATGCGATCTATGCCCTGCATGTCAAAGTGTACGTGGAAGAGCGGCTGATTTTCGAGAGCGACCGCAGCTTTATTAAGGATAATTATTCGCTGCTTGTGCCTCTGGATATGACGGACAACGGCAAAACGATGTATATTTGGACGGAAACCCTGAAGGACCGGATTGGAATCAAGGATAAGATCGTGGTCGGTGAGCATAGTGTTCTGATCAAGGATTATATTAAAAATGGACTTATCGATGTGATCCTGGGCGGCGCCTTTGTGTTCGTGGCGGTGGTCCTGTTTGTCTGCTCATTTTATCTGAACAAGGAGTACTTCCCGGTTGCAGCTTCCTTAGCCATAGTGATAGCCTCCACCGGAGTGCTGTCTATCACCTACTCTCCGTTTACATATACCTTCTACAGTTATCTGGGACCGGTCAGCGTGGTGTTCTTTGACGTCGCGCTATTGTCGCTGTTGCCTTCCCTGACCTTTCTGTTTGAGAAAATATTCGGCGGCGGCAAATTCGGCATCATCCGCTCGTTCCGCAAATTCGAGTCCGTTTACTCCCTTTTTTGCATCCTCTGTCTGATTGTTAATACGCTCTCCGGCGACCGGATTTTGGAATTCTACTATTTTGTCTCGACTAAGATTCTTGGGATCATCATGATCCTGCAATTCATTCTGCTAATCGCCTGCGTGATCATATTCTCCCTGAAGCGCAATAAGGATGCCATCATTTTTGCCATTGGTTTCGGTACTGCAGCTCTAACCGGGGTCTCGGAGCTGGTCTGGTATTATGTTAAGGGCGGAAATTATGACCTGTTCTACTGGAAATGGGCGCTGGTAGTATTCATCCTGTCGCTGATTGTCATCCTGGGCCGGCGGCTGGCGCAGAATCATCAGCAGGTGGTGAAATATTCGCGTGAGCTGGAGCTGTTC
The DNA here is from genome assembly GCF_013141775.1 of Paenibacillus phytohabitans. Lineage (GTDB taxonomy): Bacteria > Bacillota > Bacilli > Paenibacillales > Paenibacillaceae > Paenibacillus_AQ > Paenibacillus_AQ phytohabitans. Next base: position 115,114 of record NZ_WHOB01000093.1, on the reverse strand, counting down.
AACAATGAACTGCAGCGTTCGGAGAAAATGGAGATTATCAGCGAGCTGGCAGCGTCTGTAGCTCATGAGGTGCGCAACCCGCTTCAGGTCACCCGGGGGTTCCTCCAGCTGCTCAGCGAGAAGTCGAACGGCGATGAGCGGAGATATCTGTTCATGGCACTCAGTGAACTGGACCGTGCAGCGAGTATTATCACGGATTTCCTGACCTTTGCCAAACCGGAGTTTGAGCAGATCTCCCTGCTTAACGTGAATGATGAATTCAAGCATATCCAGAGCATACTCTTGCCGCTGTGCCATTTAAATGGAGGCAAAATGATTCTGGATGTTGAGGATTGCTTATGGGTTAAGGGCAACTCGTCCAAATTCAAGCAGGCGCTGATCAATATTATCAAGAATAGTATCGAATCACTGGGAGAAGACGGCGCGATCCATCTGCTGGCCTATGGTAAAGGGGATAAAGTATACATTCATATTAAGGATAACGGGGCGGGGATGGAGCCTGCGGTCCTCAGCCGGCTGGGTGAACCGTATTTCTCTTCCAACAAAACAAAAGGTACGGGTCTTGGACTGATGGTTACTTTCCGTATTATCGAGGCGATGGAGGGGGAAATCCGCTTCATGAGCAAAAAAGGAGCCGGAACCGAATCCATCACCATTCTGCCGCGTGCAGAAGGTCCGGATGATTCCAACTCCCTATTAGCTTGATTTCATTAGTGAAAGTTACCAGATGCCGAGCGCAGAGACATTAGTCTTCATCATTCCGGAGGCCGGACTTGGAGGAATAACGAGATAGAACTCATTGGAGCCTTCCTCTACTGTCTTAAGTGTAATGTTATCAGGAAGGGTAATGCCGAGCACTTCTTTGAGGGCTGCTTTCGGATCTGTGAGTAGTCTCTGTTTGAAACTCGGATCTTCCCAGGCCTTCTGAATCACTTGATTCTTAAGAATTGCGTCTGACAATACAATCACCCTTTCAAAATGGTTATATTTTCCTGATAAGCATAACATAGGCCAATCTATAATTCTATTGCTTTTTTATATATTTTATAAAATATTCATATTTTTGGTTAACCAATAATTGAGCCCTCCGCTTTGCAATAATTGCTTCTCGGCTTCGATCGCTGCGGCCATATGCTGCAGGTTCTTCACCAGCACCTGATGGAAGGATAACAGATGGGGAAGCTCCAGCGTGAAGGCTTCAAGTGTGCAGTGATTAACCAGAGCTGTCCCCGCATACGAAGCAAGTCCGCCATTTGTAAAAATAAAATCCTTCACCGATGATTTAGTGAGCGGTACTCCTTCATCCTCCCCATGGCAGCGTGCCAGCGACAGCAGGCAATTGTAATTTCCCTCCTCCAAATCCTGTTCCCAATCCTCATAGTCGTCAAGCATCTGCAAGGTCAGCAGTACGCCATGAATCATCTCTTCAGCTTCAGTTATCAGGTGGGATTGGTCTGAGAGCAGCAGTGCCGCCGTGCTGGTAAGCTTAAGCGGACTGGCTTTGTGGGAGATACGGAGGCGGTCCCTCAGGAAATAATCTCCGCCGGCTTCACCGCTTACACTGTCTGCCCACTCCGAGATATAACGGCCAAAGTATGACCAGAACGGGGAATCCGCGGGGAAAAGCGGACGGTAAATATTCAGAAACTCGACATAGAGCAGATTGGCCAGCGGCAGTGCCTGTGCAGCGGAGAGCTCATTACTGTCCATCAGATCATCCTGGAGGAAAAAGTAGAGCATAAAAAAGACGTTGCCGACCGACATTTGACGGGTCAGGGGGATACTCAGGCCGCATCTGTCCTGCAGCCAGAAGGGGAGAAGATAACATATGTAATTTTTGTGGCTTCCTGCCCTAAATACGTTAAACTGATCAAGATAGGACAGGCCTTGGGCATTAAGCGGTTCGGGAAACGCTGAGATAACCGTGCAGCTCTCCTGAAAAACCAGGCGGAGCTCGTCCTCATAATCATGAAGCCAATCCATAGGCTTGTCTCCTGTCAACAATGTATTGTTCTTCTACTATTAGGAAAAAAGTGGGTATTTGTCATGATTATAGTCCTAGATTCAGCCTATTTCAATCCAATTTTGGAAATGAAGTCCCTGGGGGACTAACGGACTATTTAACCGCAGAGATTATAGGCCGGGAGAAGGCGGGAGCAACAGAATAAAACTATGTGAGCAGTGCAGAAAGGAAGGATGTTAAGCATGGATATTATCAGGTTCGGACTGGTGGGCGGAGGCTGGCGGGCTGAATTCTATCTGCGGATCGCCAGAGCGCTTCCGGAGCGCTTTGCCGTAGGGGCCATGTACGTCCGTAATAAGGATAAAGCGGATGCATTGAAGAGAATCTGGGGAGTGGAAGTATATACTTCCATCGATACGTTTATTGAAGCAGGCGGCTATTCATTTGCTGTTATCTGCCTGAAGCGGGAGGCCAGTAAAGATTACATCATTAGACTGGCGGCGGAAGGGATTCCGCTCCTGGCGGAAACTCCGCCGGCACCGGATCTGGAACAGCTCACTCAGCTATGGAATGCGCTGGACCGTTCAGCCGTTATCCAGATAGCCGAGCAGTATATGTTCCAGCCGATGCATGCAGCCCGGATCCGGCTGGCCCGCTCAGGACGCCTCGGGACAATCAGTCAGGCGCAGGTGTCAGCGGCCCATGGATATCACGGGATCAGCCTGATCCGGCAGCTGCTGGATCTCCGCTTCGAGAACGTGAGTATCCGTGCACAGCGTTTCGGTTCTTCTATTATTAACGGCCCGCAGCGCAGCGGGCCTCCGGCTGCCGAGGAGCTGGTGCAGACCGAGCAAACGCTGGCTGTCCTGGAATTCGGCGGCAAGCTGGGGGTCTATGATTTCACCCGTGACCAGTATTTCTCCTGGATTCGCGCTGGCCGCGTGCTCGTCCGGGGGGAACGTGGAGAGATGATGAACGATGAAGTCTCCTGGCTGCAGAGCTATGACACTCCAGTCTACAGCAAGCTGCGGCGGATCGATGCCGGTCATGGCGGGAACCTGGAGGGCCTATATCTCAGGGGGATTATGGGGGACGGGGAGTGGCTGTACCGCAATCCCTTTATTCCTGCCCGGCTAACGGAGGAAGAAATTGCTATCGCCGAGAGTCTGGACAGAATGCAGCGGCATGTAGAGGGAGGCCCTTCATTCTACAGCCTGGCTGAGGGCAGCCAGGATCAATATCTGGCGCTGCTGATGGAGCAGGCTGCGGCAAGCGATGAGATTGTCCGCTCTACTACTCAGCCTTGGGCGGCGGAGTGACCAACTGGCGGGTGGCGGATGGAAGAGCGGAGCAGGAAGTATCAGGGAAGTGCTGGATGCAGTAAAAAACGAGTCCCAATTCCACTATTGTGGATAGGGACTCGTTTGTTTAGAGATCATGAATGTTTGGGTACCGCATTCCAGTACAACTTCGATCAGAATTCCTGCACGAAATACAACATTCTTCGAGATATATAACCCTTAACCGGAGATTGTTGTACGGAATACAGCATTTCTCCTCTTCCAACCGGCTTAGCGGGAGAATTGTTGTAATCCATACAACATTCCTTCTAAAAGCCCGCCTATCAGGAGGTTAAAGTTGTAATTCTTACAACATTTTTATGCGCTTACCTGTTCTGATCACACTAAGCGCGTGTATAGTCCTGGGACTAACTCTATCCTTATACTTCAGCCTCACTGAGCTTGGCTGCAAGCGCAACATACTCTCCGCGCAGGCGGACCAGCTTCGACACACTTTGCTCCAGGCCGCCGAGCCGGTTGCGCCGGGTCCATAGCTGCCGGTAATGATGTAGCAGGAGATCCAGATCATGGATCAGCTCCTGAACGAGTGCCGCATCAATCTGCGGCGTTGCCCCGGCCATTTGTTTCTTAAGCCGGGTCAGCTGCACGGCATGCTTCACGAAGTGAATCCCGTTGCTTAGCTCTTCAGCGACAAGACCGGCATCCTCGCATTCCAGGGCGAGCCCTTCAAGTCTTGCTTCTATGCCGGTGATGTAATGCTCAAGCTGCTGAAGCTGCTCTCCGGTCAGCCTCTCTGCCAGATGCACATGACCCAGACTGCTGCGCAGCAGCATGGACATTTCCGTATCATTCGGGCGGAGGGTGCCGGATTCGAAGGTATAGTAATTTCCGAGATCGAGCAGTAATTGCCCGATGGCTCCGGAACGGTCATGGAAGATGGAGGTGTTCAGGTATTCGGCAATATCCGCTTCAAGGTTGCCCTCCACATTCCAGGCCAGTGCAGCCCCGTATACGAATCCGGCGTAGCTGACCGGCAGATGCTGCCAGTGGCCGAAATCGCCCCAGTCTGTAATCAGATAGCCGATTGCACCATTACGTTTGCCGTGGACTGCCGCGCTGCGCAGATTAGCCAGCATATTGTCAGTCCGTCCGGTAAGTGAATTCCAAGAGCTGGTTCCCGGACAGACATAGAACGGAATCTCCGCTTCACGGAATTTCAGGGTATCCGCTTCGAACGGATGAGCGGCGCTGTAGCCCCATTCCATGGCGATAATATCCTTCGGCAGGCGGGGAATCAGCTCCGGATGCTGGATAATGATATCACCCCAGAACTGCATGGTTTTACCGCGCTCCGTAACGAGCCCGTGGATTTTCTCCAGGAAAGAGAGATAGAGCTCGCCTTTACCGGCGGAGTCGGCCTTCGCTTTGCTTTTGCCAAGTCCCAGTTCATAGGTCTCGTCACATCCGACATTGAATAGCTGCGAATGGAAGTAAGGAAGAAGGTCATCATACATTGTGCCCAGAAGCTTCAGTACTTGCGGATCTTCCGTATCGAAGGTTCCGGGATGCATGAACAGCCCATCGGGATACAGATCGCTGTCATACATATGATCAGGGAGCATGAAGCCTTCGGGAATTTCGGCCAGACTATTGAATTCAGGACGGGTCAGCCAGCCCTCCATATGGCCGAAGCTGTTCTGGTTAGGCACCAGCTCGATATAACGCTCACGGCAGTAGGCATCCAGCAGCAGAATTTCCTCACCGGTAATGGGCGTTTCCAGCTCCCAGACCTGCGGGAAAGACTCATAGGCAAATGGAACTCCTTCTATATATAGCTGTAACTGATTCAGCTTCAGATCGGACATCAGATCAATGATCCGGTACAGGGTTTCCAGCTTGGGGATTTTGTTGCGGCTGATATCGATCATGAGTCCCCTGGCGGCAAAATCCGGCTGATCACGGATAACCAGCTGGGGAATACTTCTGCCATACTGCTCCAGCAGCTGCTTCAGCGTACCAACCGCATAATAAGCGCCTTCCGGGGAGCCATAGGCAATGGTGATTCCGTCTTCATTAATGTGAATCTCATAGGCCCCGGCCGCCAGCAGGGCATTATAGCTGAAGGTAAAGGCGGAAACGGTGGAAGGGCGTATCCCCACCGACAGAGACAGACGGAGCTGAACCGCCTGTAGAGTAACCTGTTGAAGCTTGCGTGCTGCCGGGAGTGCGGTTTGATTCCTCTCACCGGCCAGAACAATACTCCCCTTGGCGGGAATGGGAAACTGGCCTTGGGATACTGTGACCTGCTGGGGGTAAGGGAGCAGCTGTAAATTAATGTTTTCAGGCATAGCGTGGACACCTCTTATTCATGTAGAATATGATCATCTTCATTACAACCATATCACTCCTAAACAGGTGGAGGAATGCAATGTATGCCCAAGCTCATGGATTATATGATCAGTCCCTATCCGATCCGGATTATCGATCCTAAGGTAGAAGCTTCCAGGCTCCGGCTGCAGTCGATACGGATAGGGCAAGCGGGTCATCTGCCGGGAAGAACGCTTTTTCGTTCAGGTGTGGTGTTCGAGCACTGGGCGCTCGTATACATAGTTTCCGGTGGCGGTTCTTATAGTGAGAACGGAGGCAAGGAGCAGCAGGTCCGCGAAGGGAGCCTGTTCTTTTTCCGTCCCGGCTGCACCTACAGTTTCGGACCGCCTTCAGGAGGGTATTGGGATGAATACTATATTAATTTCGCCGGAAGCCGTGTCACGGAATGGCTGGAGACCGGAATGATAGCTGGAGGGGCTGTCTGTCAGGCGGATGGGGTGCAGGGACTTACGGCCTTGTTTGAAGAGGTTCTGGGGCTAATGGACGGCGGGGCTCCCGGAGATGCGGACCGGGCGGCCTTGAAGCTCGAAGAGATGCTGCTGGAATGTTCACTGCGTATCCAGGGTAATAACCGGCTCCTGCAGGCAGAACCCATGTCTCATATCCGCGAAGTGCTGAATGCCTGCATCTATGAGGAGCCTGATCTGCCTGGAATCGCTGCAGGTCTGCACATCTCCATGTCTACACTCCGTCGTACGGTCCGCAGAAGCAGCGGTTACCCCTTGCATGAATATATCCACCGTCTCAAAATGGCAGAAGCCAAACATCTTCTGCTCAACACTTCCCTGCAGGTTCAGGAAATCGCGGGAATGCTTCATTATAGGGATTCCTTCTATTTCTCAAGGCTGTTTAAGAAATATATGGGCATTTCTCCGCAGAACTGCCGCAGCAACGTATAAAAACCGACATAATTCTACTTTATTTCTGGATATATGTCGTAATTTGCAGATTATTGTTGACATGCTGAAAAAGACAGTGATATGATTTAGAACATATTAGCAGTTTTTTGAATAGTTCTTCTAGACTATGCCGGAGATGAAGCCATGAGAGAATATTACTGCATCAGTTGCCGCAGTCTCCATAAGGTGGACGCAAGAAACCATACCTTACGTATTCTGTCCACCGGGTATCATATCGTTGGCGAACAGCGTTACCAGATTTGCATATGTAATAAGGCCAAGCAGCAAACAGCCTTGCCGGCGGTGACTGAGTAGACTGCAGACGACAGAATGATCATGACGGTTGTGAATATTATATAACGAACAGCCTGTCCCTCCAGGGGGACAGGCTGTTCGTCTTGTGCAGGAAATCATTGTTAGATCATGAATACGCTATTATTTGGAATTATGGATATAACTGAGTGCGATTTTGTAAAAAAAGGTTAATGACATGCTTTTTATTTTAAAAGTAAACGCTGTCATTAAAAAGCGAAACTTGTTATTGTGATTTTTCTCATGTATGATGCTTTTAAACATAGCTTAGAATAAGCTCGAATTTTCCACAAACTGGAGAATAGGGTGGTGGGATGAAAATTAAAGCAACAGCTGAAGACAGAATGATCGCCTTTTACAGAACCATTTCTTTGTCCCTCACATCGTTTATGTTCCTCATGGTTCCTGCGGGGCCTTCCGTAATATACAAATCCCTACTAATCATTGTGCTATTCTTATTTGCTCAAGTATTCACTTTCTATTACCGGAGGCTTCGTGCAAGACCGCGTGTTCTTATGCTCGTTATCAGTATAGAGCTGGCGGGAATCATTGTATTGACGCTATTTACAGGGGGATATGACAGCCCGTTTAAGCTGTATGTGCTGAGTCCTGTCCTGATTGCTGCAGGATCGCTATCATTCTATTTTGTCTGGAGCCTGCTTCTCGGGTATTTCGGCATCGTTGCCGCGCTATGTTATTTTCTCCCCGGTTCTGCGGGGAAATCTTTCTCCGAAATCTTGCTTACGAACGGCAACATGTTTCTAGCCCTGGCTCTTGCGGTTATAGTTATGCAAATGGTTAACGGGATAAAGCGGCAACGGGAGGAAGCAAACGCGCGGACCAACGATACCATGGAACATATCAAGTCGCTTTATCACATCGTGGAAACATCGAGCCAGCATGATTTCATGAACATAGGCCAAGTCATTACCGACTACGTTGTAAAGCTTACCAGGCTGGAGAAGGCCTTGTTCTGGTTCGCGAAGAAGAGCGGGGAGCCCGCTCCGGAGAGCCGGCAGACGGGCTGGCAGCATGAGGAAGAACGGTTTCTGTTCATGGAGCTGGAGAAGCATGAGCATGAATGGAGGCTGCAGCGGGAACCGGTATTCAAGAGTCTGCCGGGTCTTGGTGATTTCCTGCTGATGCCGGTAAGGATGAGCACACGGTTCGTCGGGATGATCGGCGTGAGGCTGGAATCCTCGGAAGGGCTGGAAGGCCGCAGATGGTATATCCAGCAGCTGATGTTCCTGTCGGAGCTGAGTGCGATTATTCTTGAGCGCCATGAGCTGGGCGTGATCGAGAACCGGCTGATCATCACGAATGAACAGAACCGGATAGCCGATGAAATGCATGACAGTGTATCACAGAGCCTTTTTGGCATTGTATATGCTACGCATTCCCTGAAGCAGTCCTGGCGCAAAATGTCCGAAGGCGAGCTGGAGGAACAAATTGAGCTGATTCACGATTCAGCCACCAAGGTGGCCAAGGAACTCCGGATCACCATCTACAGCCTCAGCTCCAAGAAGAGCGGCGGCCCCAGCTGGCTTGGCATGGTGCGCTCCCATCTCAAGAGCCTGTCCCGGCTCAATGATGTGGAAATTGAACTAAAAATAACGGGGGATGATTTCAGTCTCCCTTATCCTTACCACAAGGCGCTCTTCCGGATTATCTCCGAAGCGACAGGCAACGCCATACGTCATGGTGCGGCCAGCCGGGTGGATGTTGAATTGTCCCTGAAGCCCAAATGGATCAGACTATCGATTATCGACGATGGCGTCGGATTCGATACGGACTTGATCTGGACCGAGTCCGAGGATAACACCGGCGGACTGGGAATGAAGAATATGCAATATTTGGCACAGTCCCTTGGCGGTGACTTCCAGTTGTCCAGCAGTGAGAATGCAGGCACCAGAATTTTGATCTCCATCCCTGTCGGTGTGGCTGAACTAAAAAATGCATAAACTTTAGGCAGGAGGTCGTTCAAGTGAAAATCGTCATTGTTGATGATCACCCTTTGGTGAGAAGAGGATTGGCTGCTGTGATTTCAATGCAGGCTAATCTGGAGTTTGCCGGTGAGGCTACGAATGGCCAGGAAGCTCTTCTCGTTATAGAAGAGATACAGCCTGATCTTGTGCTGATTGACCTGAAGCTTGCCGATGAATCGGGTCTGGACATTATCAAGGCAGCCCGTATACGCGGAATTTCCAGTAAGTTCATTCTGCTTACGTCCTCCGCAAGCCGGGAGGATTTCCTGAAGGCGGAAGAAGTGCTGGTAGACGGTTACGTGCTGAAGGAAGCTTTGCCGGAGGAATTGCTGTTTGCGATTCAACTGGTGCACAAAGGCAGAAAGTATTATGATCCCGGCCTGATGGAAGACAAGATGCGGATGAGCGGCAACAGTCCAACGGATGAATTGACACCGAAAGAGAAGGAAGTGTTGATTGAGCTTGGACAGGGTGCCTGCAACCGGGAGATCGCTTCCCGCTTGTTCATCAGTGAATTCACAGTCAAGAAGCATGTCAGCCAGATTCTGGCGAAGCTTCAGGTAGCGGACCGGACGCAGGCAGCATTATATGCCAATGCGGTTGGGCTTACCAAATACGAGATGTCGTACGACTAAGGTTACCTCATAACGGATGGTTCATGAGCACGGACAGTGATGTCCGTGTTTTTTTGTGCCCTTTGGTCCCTACCCTAGCATGAGCATCTGAACATTTTCTGAACAGTTTCTTTATCTTTCAAAAGCATGAAGTGACACGCGAAGTAGGTAACGCTACCGGATGCTGTTAGTTATTACCAGTCATATGGTACTAAAGTATACCATCCCTACCCTCTTAGGGACTAATCGGCATCACACGAAAGTGAAGTGTAAAGGGATGCTATGAGGCATGTGACAAATGATGTGCGTTGATAGAATAAAAGCAAGAGTTCTGAAATTTTCATGATTGCTTTCAAAATGAACACATGCGGAAGGAGGGTTACTGTGGAAAAGACGATTTTGGATTACATTAACCTGATTAAAAAAAGATTATGGTTAATCACGGTGTTCGTGCTTATCTCCTGCGCCACCACCTTCTATGTCAGCAAAAACTTCGTTGTCCCCGTCTACTCCGCCTCTGGACAGCTACTGGTCAACAACGTCGTAAATGTTCCCGAGAGCAACAATCTCAACGCACTCAACTTCAGTCTTAACCTCATCGAGAGCTATAAGGAAATCATGAAGTCACCAACGATTATGAAGAGTGTGATCGCGGAGCATCCCGAATTCGGTCTGACGGCAGGCCAACTTGCTGCCAAGCTGCAGATCAAATCCTCAGAGAAAAGCCAAGTGATTAATCTGAGTGTGCAGGATGAGGATTACGCCACCGCAGCTACGATCGTAAACGCGGTCTCACAAACATTCATCCGCAGTCTGCCGGCACTGATGAATCTGGACAATGTAACGTTCCTGACCCCGGCGGACCCGGCGAATCAGCCTGGACCGGTCAATAGCGGTTCTACCATGAACATTATCATCAGCTTTGTAGTCTCGCTGATGGCGGCAGTAGGAATCATCCTGCTGATGGAAACGCTGAACGGTACATTGAGATCCGAGAAGGAAGCAGAGTTCGATCTTGGCCTTCCGGTCATTGCCAGTATCCCGGCAATCCGTAAACGTGATTTGGGCAAGGCAGCAAATGCCAAGGCAAGAGTAGGGGAGGGCGCTTATGTTACGGCTGAATAGAAGTTTGATTACGGACATTAACCCGTCTTCGCATATCTCTGAATCCTTCCGCTCGCTGCGTACCTATATCCGCCAGCTCGGTCTGCTGAAGGGCAATGGTGGACAGGTGCTGCTCTTCACTTCTGCGGAAGGCGGGGAAGGCAAGACAACGATTCTCTCCAATTTGGCCGTATCCTTCGTCCAGGACGGCAAGAAGGTTGCCGTTGTGGATTGCAACCTGAGGAAGCCCGGACTGCACAGTGTGTTCGAGGTAGAAGGAAGCCAAGGGCTGGCCGCTTATCTGGCCGGTTATGAGGAAACCAAAGATATTGCCGTATACGGCAGCCTGGCTAATCTGGCCGTAATTCCTGCCGGTATTACCAGTGTCAGTCCCCCGGATCTGCTCGGCAGCGACAAGATGTCAGCCCTGCTGGAAGAACTGAAAGCAAGCTTTGATCTGATTCTGCTGGATTCGCCGCAAGCGGTGGAATTCAGTGACGCCCGCATTCTGGCTCCGCTCTCAGACGGTGTAATCATCGTGGCCAGACATGGCCGGACGAAGCGTGAGTCTCTCCGCAAGCTGAAGGCTCTTATGGAACAGACAGGTGTAAGAATTCTCGGAATTGCGATGAACCAGACCAAATAATGTACTGAAGCGGCAAGGTGAATGAAACTTTTGGGAGGTATGTGTGATGAAAAAGGTCAAAAAGGTAATAATCCCGGCAGCCGGGTTAGGCACACGTTTCCTTCCGGCAACCAAAGCGATGCCTAAGGAAATGCTGCCCATTATCAACAAACCAACGATTCAATATATCGTGGAGGAAGCGATCGCTTCCGGGATCGAAGACATCATCATCGTTACCGGTAAAGGAAAGCGGGCGATTGAGGATCATTTCGATAATGCCTTTGAACTCGAATCCAGATTGCTGGAAGACGGTAAGCTGGAGCTGCTCAAAGAAGTACAGCGTTCCTCAAAAGTGGAAATTCACTATATCCGGCAAAAGGAACCCAAGGGTCTGGGCCATGCCGTATGGTGTGCCAGACGGTTTATCGGGGATGAACCCTTCGGCGTTATGCTCGGCGATGATATTGTAACCGGACAGGTCCCCTGCCTGAAGCAGCTGATTGACCAGTATCAAGAAACACAGAATTCAGTGATTGGTGTTCAGGTCATCCCTGATGAATTCACCAACCGCTACGGGATTATTGAACCGGATCTGCAGGACGGACGGCTCTACCGGGTTAACAACTTCGTGGAGAAGCCTCCGCTCGGAACGGCTCCTTCCAACCTGGCGATTATGGGGCGTTACGTGTTCACGCCGAAGATCTTCAAGTATCTGGACCTTCAGGAAAAAGGCGCGGGCGGCGAAATTCAGCTCACGGACGCGATCCAGAAGCTGAACCAGAGCGAACGGGTATATGCTTATAACTTTGATGGTACGCGGTATGACGTTGGTGAACGCCTTGGTTATATTTTGACCACACTGGAATTTGCTCTACAGAGCGAGGATTTGCGCTATCAGGTGATGGATGCAATGTCGGAATGGCTGAAACAGGCCGGACAAACCACGCTGAGCAGCTGAACCAACAATATTTAGGAGGAATGAGGAGAGATGAGCATGCAAAAACTGCCGGAAGACTATGAGGCCGTCCTGCCGAAACTTTACATGCTGCATGCCAATGAAGGAAGTAAGGAAATGGATTCCTATCTGGTATTGAAGCGGATTATCGACATTTTTTTCTCCGCTCTTGGCCTTCTCGTACTGCTGCCGCTGTTCGCGGTGGTGGCTGTCCTAATCAAGCTGGAGGATCCTAAAGGCAAAGTATTCTTCCGCCAGAACCGGGTCGGCAAGGATGAGAAGCTGTTCCCTATGTACAAATTCAGATCCATGGTCTCCAATGCCGAGGAGCTGAAGGCCAATCTGATGGCCTACAACGAGGTGAGCGGCGCAATGTTCAAGATCAAGAATGATCCCCGCATCACGCGGACAGGAAGATTCCTGCGCAAGACAAGTATTGACGAACTGCCTCAGCTCTGGAACGTGCTTATGGGCCATATGAGTCTCGTAGGCCCCCGTCCCCCGCTCGTTGAAGAGGTGGCGCAGTATACGGAGTATGACAAACAACGGCTGATGGTTACACCGGGCTGCACCGGGTACTGGCAGGTTAATGCCAGAAACAGCGTTGGCTTTGACGAAATGGTCCAGCTGGACCTGACCTATATCCACATGCGCAGCACTATGCTGGATCTTAAGATCATTGTCAAAACCGGCCTGATGCTGCTCGGCTCCAAAAATGCTTATTAAAATTATGGGAATTGGGTGAATGCCGATGCTTGTACACGGAGAAGTACCTAAGATTTCCATTATCATCTGCACCTACAACCGGTCGGCGCTGCTGGTCAAGACTCTTCATTCGCTGCTTCCGCTGGAGAATCTGGACCAGGCCGAAATCATCGTTGTGGATAACAGCTCCAAGGATGATACGGCAGCCGCCATCCGGAGGTTTATGGATACCTATGGTGCTGATATGGATATCCGTTATCTTCTGGAGCCGGTGCAAGGACTGTCGGCGGCCCGGAATACGGGAATTCTGGCTTCCAAATCGCCGCTCATCGCCTTCCTGGATGATGATGCGATACCTTGCCGGACCTGGATTAGTACGATCGTCAGTACGTTTGAGCAGAAGCCGGAAGTGATGGCGATGGGCGGTAAAATTGCTCCGATCTTCGAGAGCAAGCGTCCGGAATGGCTGATTAAGCCATTCGAGCTTCCATATACCATAGTTGATCTGGGCAACCGGATCAGGGAATATCCGAAGCGTCTGCACCCCTGCGGAGCCAATATGGCGATGCGCAAGATCGTGTTCGACATCAGCCTGTTTCCGCTGGAGCTGGGGAGAAAAGGTGATTCGCTGCTCTCCGGTGAAGAGACCTGGCTGTTCGGCCAAATCCAGCAGGAGGGGCATTCCATTCTCTATCATCCGGAGATGGCGGTGGATCATTTCGTACCGGCTAACCGTTTGACGGAAGACTGGATCATGAAACGGTATTACAGCCAAGGCATCTCCAATGCGATGAAAAGCGAAGGGATGAAGGGCAACCTGCTGCTGCTGGGTAAAACAGGGGCCAAGGTGATGTACATTCTGGCAGATTCCCTTCTCTCCCGCAGTCAGGGAAGAAGGCTGCTGAACAAATGCCGGCTGGAGAGTATTCGCGGAACTCTCCATATGATTTGGAACCGGAAGAGGGAATCCGCAGCGGGGTGAGGGGAGTGCGTGACATGACTAATTTTGAATGGGGCTCCAAAATAAACGCTTTGCCATACGGAATGCTCTATCTCATGTCCGCATTATTCCTGGGGGCAGCGGTCATCTACCAGCCGGTCATAGCCGTAGCTGCTGTACTCCTGATTATGCTGCTGTTTGTCTCCATCTCCCGTCCGGAACTGATCAGCTACTTCGTTCTGCTGACCACCGCAGTCTCGATTAACTTCCTGTTCAGCGGCAGTATGTTCGGTGTTGAGATTCTCTCACTCTACAAACTGGTTATCCTGATGCTGCTGGTGCCGTGCATTCTGGTCAACGGCCTGAAGTTCCGGCTCAGCCAGCCCCTGTGGGCGATGCTGGCGCTGGTCTTCATCACCTTCACCTTCTCCATCTGGCTTCCGGAGATGAGCTCATCGATTGCAGTCAAAGCTTTTATCGGATTATCGCTGCCCTTCGTATTCCTGCTTATCAATTGGAAGAAGGAGGTGGCTGAGAAGCAAATCCGCATCATCACCCTGCTGCCGCTGGTCAGTGTATTAGCCGGAGTGGTGCTGCAGGCGGCTCATCTGCATTCCTTACTCGACATCGAATTCACCGGCGCAGTACGGATTCAGGGGGCGAATATTCCGGCGCATCTGGCTATGCTGGCTTTCATGGGAGTCGCGATCGCATTCATTGAAATTAAGCGAAGCCCGCAGCATATCCGCTTTTACTACACAATGCTGGGTCTGAATTTCCTGATCCTCATTGGAACCGGGACACGGGGGCCGATCCTGGCACTGGTCCTGATGGTGCTCTATTATTTCTACGACATCTCCCGCCAGTATTTAAAAGGCAAAACGAAATTTCTAATCCCGCTGCTGTGCTCGCTGCTGGTAATCACCTCAGCAGTATACCTGCAGCTCGATAACATCAAGAAACGTTCCTTCGAACGTACGACGGAAACGGGGGTCGACCTGTCAGGGCGTGCGGAAGCCTGGGAGTACTTCCTGAATAAAGCGGAGGATTCCCCCTATGCGGGACGGGGTCTTGGAGCGGTGACGGTGGCGAATGACGGATCGCTCTACAAAGGGTTTGTTGTTCCGCACAATGAGTATATCCGCTTCTACTTCGATGGAGGGTATTTCGGCGCAATCCTGCTGCTGCTTTCCTTGTTGGCTGTGTTCCTTCTGGTGTACAGGGCTTTGGCACCGCCGGTCAAACCTTATTATCTGCTCTTTATAGCAGCGTTTCTGATCTACTCTTTCACAGATAACACGCTGTCGACGGTCCAATTCATCATTCCGTTCTGTTGGTACCTGAACTGCCTGTATCGATCTTCACAGCTGGCCGATTCCCCACAAAAAGAAGTGATACGATGAACCAAGTGAATATGTTCGATGTCAATTTCGATAACTATGATTTCATGGACCTGCTCGATTACATTGACAAAACGATTCAGGAAAGGAACCAGTCCTACATCCTGACATGCAATGTCGATCATGTGATCAAGCTCCGCAAGGACAAAGAGTTCCAGGAAGTCTATTCCGAAGCCGGAGCTGTTGTGGCAGACGGAATGCCGCTCATCTGGGCTTCCAAAATGCTCGGTAAGCCGCTGAAGCAAAAGGTATCGGGAGCGGACCTGTTCAGCAGGCTGGGCAATGCTTTTGAACAAAGGAAATACCGGCTGTTCTTCCTGGGCTCAGCGGAAGGCGTGCCGGAGCAGGCGACGAAGAACCTGAAAGCAGCTTATCCGGGTATCAATGTTGTCGGCTGTTATTCTCCTTCCTACGGCTTTGAGCACAACGAAGAAGAGAACCAGCGGATTATCCAGATGCTGACCGAGAGTCAGCCGGATATTGTGTTCGTAGGCGTGGGAGCGCCGAAGCAGGAGAAATGGATATACCGTCACTATACCTCTTATCAGGCGCCGATCTCGATCGGTGTGGGTGCAACCTTCGACTTCCTGTCAGGCTCGGTCAAACGGGCTCCGGATTTCATGCAGAGAACCGGGATGGAATGGCTGTGGAGGCTCAGTCAGGAGCCGGGCCGTCTATGGAAAAGATACCTGGTCGATGATGCCCAGTTCCTGGTGCTGCTCCTGAAGGAGCTGCGCAAGCGGGATAAAGTGAAGAACAGCAAATCGCAATAAACGAGAAGCGGCGGAGACGGGAGGCGGGGGAATGAAGATGCTAAGCAGGGATGAGAACAGTCTGAGTCTCCCCTCTAGATCAGCTGTGAAGTCAGCGGCAGTGATGACCATGATCTGCGGCGCAGCAGTGATTCTGCCGCTGCTGATCGGCTTCGCCAGTGCGAAGCTCAGCTCATCGAACAGTCTGCAGGGAGTGATACTGGCAGGAATCCTCTTCCCGGCCTTCCTGCTGGCGCTGCTGAATACACGGATGCTGATTCCTTACACGCTGCTGATCTGGGCGGTGGCGCCGGAGCTGCGGCGGATCGCAGACTGGTATGAAGGGGTGTATCACTCCGTATCACTGCTGAGTCTGGCGCCCCTGCTCACCGGAGCTACCTTAGCCATTCCGGTACTGAAGGAGATTCACAAGATCCGCAAATCCTCTACCCGGATCCTGCTGCTGTTCTCCATTGCGCTGGCCTACGGCGCGATGATTGGCCTCGCGAAGAACGGCATTGGCTCAGTATACGATCTGGCGAATTATATCGTTCCACTGCTGCTGATTCCGTTCTTCGCGGTAACCCAGTACAAACCGAAGGATATCGACCGGCTGCTGTACGCTTTTGCCAATATCGCCGTGCTGGTTGCAGCGTATGGGATTGTACAGTATCTGACGGTTCCCCCGTGGGACGCCTTCTGGATGAGGAACGCGGATATGATGTCCATCGGAACACCGTATCCCCTCGAGATCCGGGTGTTCTCCACTCTGAATTCTCCGGGCCCGGCGGCAACCTTCCTGGTCTTCGCACTGGTCCCGATGATTCTGGAGAAAAGATGGCAGGGGACACTGCGCTGGATCGGTGTTCTGCTCGTAGTAGTCTGCCTGCTGACTACGCTGGTGCGTTCCGCATGGCTGGTCCTGCTGGTGATGCTGCTGGTGTACATTGCCTCCTCTCCATCCAAAGGCAAATGGAAAACCCTGCTGCAGCTTGGATTCGTGGCAGCCGCGCTGTTCACGATCGTTCCCAAGCTGCCGGGGGCAGAGGGGCTGGTCGCCCGGATGGAGACCCTCACCTCGGTGCAGGAGGATCATTCCTACAATGAACGTCTCAGCCTCTGGACGAACATGCTGCCGATGGTGGCAGGTAATCCGGTCGGGCAGGGTATCGGCAGTGTAGGACAGGGGACGAAGATCGGCAACGGCGGGGAGCTTGGGGAATATGGGAACATGGATAACGGTGTGATCGCACTGCTGCTTACCTTCGGAGTACTCGGCGCATTGTTCTTTTTCGGAGCCCTGGGGGCCGTCATTAAAGAGATTGCCGTCAGAGTAACCAGCAAGGATCATCTTCAGCCTTACGCCCGCCTGTCGCTGGCGGCATGGATGGGGGCTGTGGTAAGTCTGGTATCGGATAACGGATTTCCGGGTCTTAAGGGTTATCTGATCTGGATGCTGATCGGACTCGGACTCAGTGCCAAAGAGATTACTCAGAGCAGAAAGAAGGGTATACCACATGCAGCAGTTGAACGCGAAATCACTTCCCGCTAGTACAGTCTGGTCCTCCCTCCGGCGCTTCACGAAGAGTAAGGACAACAGCTCGGCTGCCGTCAAAACAATGTTCGTCAGCGTACTGATTCTGCTGGTCAATATGCTGACCGGTGTGCTGACCGCCCGGTATCTCGGCCCGACAGGGCGGGGGGAACAGACCGCTATGGTGAACTGGTCACAATTCCTGGCGTTCAGCATGAGCTTCGGTATCCCCTCGGCACTGATCTACAACGCCAAGAAGAACCCGGATGAAGCCGGAGTACTGTACAGGGTGGCGCTGCTGATCGGACTTGTGTTCGGGACCATGGCCATGATCATCGGGATTATTGTTCTCCCGTATTGGCTGAAGTCCTTCAGCCATGAGGTTGTGGTCTTCGCCCAGTGGTCGATGATCCTGTGTCCGCTGATTGTGGTCTCGCAGGTCAACAATGCGGCGTTCCAGTTCAGAGGGGATTACAAAACCTTCAACTGGCTGCGTTATCTGATTCCTCTGCTGACCCTGGCCGCGATTGGGATACTCATCCTGACCGGACACATGAATCCTTATACAACAGCACTGGCCTATCTGGTCCCGTCAGTTCCGCTGTTCATTGGAATGACGGTCTCGCTGCTCCGCACCTATAAAGTTAAACTGCGGGATGCCTATCTTAACTTCAAAAGACTGTTTACTTACGGTATGGGCTCCTATGGTAATGACCTGCTTGGACAGTTCTCTTATTACATAGACCAGATCATTATTGCCGGGCTGCTCCGGCCGGCCGATCTGGGGCTCTATGCGGTTGCGGTAAGCTTGTCGCGAATGGTCAACTTCTTCTCCAACTCGATTACGGTGGTCCTGTTCCCCAAAGCCTCCGAGATGTCGAAGGATGAAGCGGTAGCCCTAACCTTCAAGGCTTTCCGGATCAGTACTACCTGTACTCTGTTAGGCGCAGTGTTCCTGATGCTGGTTGCCCCGTTTGTCATCCCGCTGCTCTACGGCAAGGATTTCAATACGGCGCTTACCGTGTTCCGCCTGCTGCTGCTGGAAGTGACCATCAGCGGAGGGACCCTGATTCTGGCCCAGGTGTTCATGGCGCTGGGCAAGCCGAAGTTCGTATCCATTCTTCAGGGAGTAGGCCTCATCCTTGTGATTCCGCTGCTCTTCCTGCTGGTGCCGAAGTTCGGATTGTTCGGAGCCGGAGTGGCGATGCTCTCCTCGGCAGTGCTGCGGTTCCTGTTCATTATTCTTAATATCAGATACAACCTGAAGGTTAAGCTTCCGCGGCTGCTTATTAACGCCCAGGACCTTCAGTGGCTGAAGACGACGATGAATTCGTATATTCGCAAGAAACCTATGGATGTGTAAGCAGGTAAGTAATTGATTCAGCGAGCCGAGAATACGAGGCGAGCGACTTATCTGCTAAAAAACCAAGGGACGGTGCTTGGAGGAGCGCAGAGAAAATTTGGAGCTGCAGGAGCGTCAGCGTCCGCCTAAAAGCTTTTCGTAGAAAAGCTCGCATCGGAAGCATAAGCTGTCTTCTGATTTCAACCGCAAACAGCGGTCCAATCAATGAAATCAGAAGACAACAGCGGCCGGAAGCCCAAACTTTTCTCGCAGCGACGACACACACCGGACCTACAAGGCAAAGGAGGATACCTTCATGGATTCAATGACAAGCGTGCTTGGCGGCCGGGGGAGTTACCCGATATCGGCGGTCATCATTGCTCAGGATGACGAAGTTCGAATCTCCGCAGCAATTCAGTCCTGCCGGTTGTTCGCCGACGAGGTGGTTGTAATCGACGGGGGCAGCAAAGACGGGACGGTCCAGCTGTCCGAGAGCCTGGGATGCCGGGTGTATGTTAACCCATGGCCCGGATATGCGAAGCAAAGGGAATTCGGAGTGGAACGCGCCGTCCATGATTGGGTCTTCCTGATTGATACCGACGAAGTGGTCAGTGAAGAGCTGGCGCGGGATATTCTGGAGCGCAAGCCGGGACTTACGGATGCTACCGTAGCGTTCTCGCTATACCGGATTGGTGATTTTCTCGGCAAATGGCTGGATAAGGGTGAGTACCTGGTGCGGCTGTATAACCGCAAGGAGTACGGCATCCGCAACAGCCTGGTGCATGAGATGCCCGAGGTATCCGAGGAACGGACGGTGAAGCTGAACGGAACGCTGTGGCATCAAGGCTTCCGCAGCATCAACGACCACGTGGCCCGGTTCAACAAATACACGGATCTGGAAGCGCAAAGCGCCTTTGCCAGCGGCAAGCCGTTCAAACTCAGCCACCTGCTGCTGCGGCCGCCGGCACGTTTCCTGCAGAAGTATTTCGTGCACGGCTTATTCAAAAAAGGGATTTCAGGCTTCGCGGTATCGATATTCTGGGTGATGTATGAATTCATGGTCGGCTTCAAGCATTACGAATTACACAGCTCCGGCAAGCTGTCCCGGCATAATGCCATGGGCCAGGCCGACAAGGAGAACAAAGGGGAGAGAAGCTATGTCGTACAATGACGGATTGAACATTATGACGACCGGCCTCAGCTGGCCCTCGTTACAGCCCGGAGGACTGAACACCTATTTCAAATCCGTATGTGAGCAGCTCTCCTCACGGAACCAGGTGCATGCCCTGATCTGTAGTCAGGAGACACCTGATACCCCGAAGGAACTGATCATCCACAACGCCGGTGATCCCAAGGAGACGATCTGGAAACGCAAGGATGCCTTCCAGCGCAAGGCGGCGGACCTGATGGGAGACGGCAGCGGGCGGATTGATATCCTCTATACCCACTTCGCACCTTACGGCATCGGGCCGGCAATTGAAGCGAAGAAGCGGGGCATTCCGGTGGTGATGACCTTCCACGGCCCGTGGAATGAAGAGATGAAGATCGAAGGTCAAGGCATCAAGCACAAGGTGAAAACAACGATTGCCAAATCGATTGAACATAAGGCTTACAAGCTCGCGGACAAATTCATTGTCCTCAGCGAATACTTCCGGGGTATGCTGCATGATCTGCATGGGGTGCCGCTGCACAAGATCATCGTCATTCCGGGTGCGGCCAATGTGGAACGCTTCGTGCCTTCCACCAACCGGCTGGCGATCCGGCGGACACTGAATCTGCCGGAAGGCGCAACTACCGTGCTGACGGTCCGGCGGCTGATGAACCGGATGGGGCTGCTGCAGCTGCTCGAAGCCTGGAAGCAGGTCGCCGAGCGGTTCCCGAACGCGATTCTGCTGATCGGGGGCAAAGGCCCGCTGCGCGGGGAGCTCGAAGAGAAAATAGCCGATTATGGACTGGGCAACAAGGTCCGGCTCCTGGGCTATATTCCCGATCATGAGCTGGCCTCCTATTATCAGGCGGCGGATATGTTCGTCGTTCCTTCGCAGGCGCTGGAAGGCTTCGGCCTGATCACCGTGGAGGCGCTGGCCTCCGGACTTCCGGTGATGGCGACTCCGGTCGGCGGCAACAAGGAGATTCTGCAGGGCTTCCGGCCGGAGCTGCTGTTCAAGAGTGCAGGCAGCGACGATATGGCAGAAGGCATGATTCATATGCTGAGCAACCGCAAGCTGCTGCCGGGCCGTGACGAATGCCGGAATCATGTGCTGGAGAAATATACCTGGCAGCATGTAGGCGATCAAGTGGAGTCCGTATTCCTCGAAACTTTGGGAAAGGGTGTGAGCGTAGGATGATCAAAGTCGCTTATATTGATCACACCGCCAAATGGAGCGGCGGAGAGGTTGCCTTGTTCAACATTCTCACCAACATCGGTGAACAGATTAACCCGCTGGTGATTCTGGCGGAAGAAGGGACATTGGCCGAACGTCTGCGGGAGAAGGGCATCGATGTCCGCATTATCCCGCTGGATGAGAGCATCCGCAGCCGCGGACGCAATGCCGTGAACCTCGGCGCCCCGGCGGCTGCAATGAAGCTGCTGGCCTACGGCCGTAAGCTCGCTCCGCTGCTCAAAGAGGAGAAGGTCGATTGCGTGCATACCAATTCGCTGAAATCGGCATTTTACGGAGCGGTGGCCGCCAAAAAAGCCGGAGTGCCTCTGATCTGGCATATCCGGGACCATATCGGAGCCCCGTACCTGAAGCCGGTTGTCGCCAAGGCGATCCGGCTGCTGTCACGCCTGCTGCCGAACGGCGTCATCGCCAATTCCCATTCCACGCTGAATGCGCTGGAGCTGCCGCGGTCGAAGAAGACGCTGGTCGTATACTCCGCTTTTGCCAAAGCGATCGGTGAAGGGATCGGCAAGCGGGACCAGAAGGACTTCAACGTCCTGCTGGTGGGACGCCTGGCTCACTGGAAAGGCCAGCATATTGTACTGGAAGCCGCCAAGGCCTTCAAGCATGACAGCCGGGTGAAGTTCTGGCTTGCCGGAGACGCGCTATTCGGGGAAGAGGAATACAAACAGGAATTAATTCAGCAGATGCAGCAAGGCAACATTACCAATGTCAGCCTGCTGGGTCATGTAGATGATATACAAGGACTTATGAACAAAGCCGATTTACTGATTCACACGTCGATCACCCCCGAGCCGTTTGGCCAGGTCATCGTCGAAGGTATGGCGGCTGGACTGCCGGTGATTGCCTCCAATGAAGGCGGACCGGTTGAGATTGTAGTTCCTGGCGTAACAGGAATGCTGATCCAGCCGGGAGATGCTACTGTACTTGCAGACTCCATCACCTGGATGCTGAACCATCCCGAAGAGCGTAGACGGATGGCGGATAATGGAATGAAACGGGTGAAAGAGCATTTTGTCATCGAGAATACGGTCAAGGATATCGTCGCTTACTACAAAGGTCTGCTGGCGGTTACCTGACCCTCGCGCTTGGACAATGCTTAAGACTTGCTTCACTATCCGTTTCTACCATGCGTTCACTGCTTGATGATGCTGCTCCATAAAACTTTGAGGATGATTCACATGAAAATTGCGATAGCGCACGATTACTTAATCCAAATGGGCGGAGCGGAAAGAGTGGTGGAGGTGTTTCATCACATGTATCCGGATGCTCCGATCTTCACAACGGTTTTTAACGGAAGCCGCCTGACCGATAACCTCAAAGATGCGGATATCCGGGCCTCCTGGCTGCAGAAAATCCCGGGAGTGAAGAAGAATTTCAAAGGGGTGCTGCCGCTCTATCCGATGGCCGTCCGCGATTTGGACTTCAGCGGGTATGATATCGTCCTTAGCTCCAGCAGTGCTTTTATGAAAAGCATCCAGGTTCCCGAGTCTACATTTCATCTGTGTTACTGCCATACCCCCATGCGGTTCGCCTGGGATTATGACACCTACATGGAGCGCCAGTCGAATTCCGGTATATTCAAAAGACTGCTCAAGGTATACATGCAGCGCCTGAAGAACTGGGACCAGCGTACCTCCAAAAATGTAAATCAGTTCGTAGCCAACTCCTCCGTCGTGAAGACGCGGATTCAGAATTATTATCACCGGGATTCCGATGTGATCTTCCCGCCGATCAATACAGCGCGCTTCACCAGCTCCCCTACCATTGGAGATTACTATCTGATCGTATCCCGGCTGGTTTCCTACAAGCGGATCGATCTGGCGGTAGAGGCATTCAACCGTAACGGCGTGAAGCTGTACATCGTGGGAGACGGACCGGACCGCAAGCGTCTGGAAGGCATGGCCAAGGATAATATCTCTTTCCTGGGCCGGCTGGAGGATGATGAAGTGACAGGGCTGATGTCGCAGTGCCGGGCTTTTGTTTTTCCCGGAGAAGAGGATTTCGGCATTACGCCCCTGGAGGCGAATGCAGCAGGAAGACCGGTCATCGCCTATCAGGCCGGAGGAGCGCTGGACACGATTATTCCTTACGTCAACGGCGTGTTCTTCCAGCACCAGGAAGTTGATGATCTGCTCCAGGCTATTGATGAGGCAGAATCCTATGCGTGGGATATCGAGCAGATTATGGGCCATGCACGTAAATTTGATGAGCAGGCGTTTATGGTCCAGTTCAAGCAGTATGTGGAACAGGCCTACGTCAATTTCCTAAAAGGAGGATGATTGTATGAAACTCGCAGTAATCGGTACCGGCTATGTAGGTCTTGTCTCGGGCGTATGCTTCACCCTTAATGGAAATCATGTCATCTGTGTCGATAAGGATGAGGCGAAGATTGAGAAGCTTAACCGGATGGAATCCCCAATTTATGAGCCGGGTATTGAGGCACTGATCGAAATGAATCTCCGCGAGGGCAGGCTGAGCTTCTCGGCCGATCTTAAGGATTCGGTCCGCCGCTCCGACATCGTCATCCTTGCTGTAGGGACTCCCTCACTGCCGGGCGGTGAAGCGGATCTAAGATATATCGAAGGGGCAGCCATTGAAATTGCGCAGGCAATGGAAGGCTACAAGGTCATCATGACCAAGTCAACCGTACCCGTAGGCACCAATGAGAAAATCCGCAATTTGATCGCTTCGCACACGAATCATCCCTTCGACATTGTCTCCGCCCCTGAGTTCCTCCGTGAAGGCTCCGCGATCCGCGACACGCTGCATCCCGACCGGATCGTGATCGGACTAGATAATCCTGAGCTTGAGCCGATGATGCGCCAGCTGCATCAGGGATTCACGGACAATGTGTTCGTCACGGATATCCGCAGCGCCGAGATGATTAAATATGCGTCAAATGCATTCCTGGCTACTAAAATATCGTTCATTAACGAAATCGCCAATATTTGCGAAAAAGTGGGAGCTGATGTAACCGAGGTGGCCGAGGGCATGGGAATGGACCGGAGAATCGGATCTACCTTCCTGCAGGCCGGTATCGGTTATGGAGGCTCCTGTTTCCCGAAAGACACCAATGCGCTGATCCAGATTGCCGGCAACGTGGACTACGAGTTCAAGCTGCTGAAATCGGTGGTCGAGGTCAATAAAGGCCAGCGCTTCATGATCATCTCCAAGCTGCATGAATCGCTGGGCAGCCTGCGCGGCGCAGTCATCGGCATCTGGGGACTCGCCTTCAAGCCGAACACCGATGATGTCCGCGAGGCGCCTGCCCGTGAAATCGTTGAAGCGCTGGTAGCCGAAGGCGCCACGGTGAAGCTCTATGATCCGATTGCCGCCGAGAATTTCCGTGCGCAATATGATCATCCGCAGCTCCGCTGGTGCGGACTGGCGGAAGAGGCTGCCGAAGGCAGCGATGCGGTATGCCTCCTGACCGACTGGAGCCAGTTCAAGGATATCGACCTGCATCTGCTGGCGAAGAGCATGCGCCACCAGGTGTTGATCGACGGCCGCAATGTCTATAGCAAAGAGCAGATCGAAGGAACCGGCCTGGAGTATCATTCCGTCGGACGCCCGCAGATGGGCGGCCTTAGCGGATTCTCCGCCAGCGTTGCCGGCGCGGTCTAAGCTCTTGGTCTATCAGTGATCCCGCAGCCTCCCACTGAAAGTGTGATGCACGGGGAAATTAGAGGGAAAAATCCCTCTAATTCCGCTGAAAGTCAGCTGTATGGGGAAATTAGAGGGAAAAATCCCTCTAATTCCGCTGAAAGTATGCTGTACGGGGAAATTAGAGGGAAAAACCCCTCTAATTCCGCTGAAAGTCAGCTGTATGGGGAAATTAAAGGGAAAAATCCCTCTAATTCCGCTGAAAGTCAGCTGTATGGGGAAATTAAAGGGAAAAATCCTTCTGATTCCGCCGAAAGTGTGCTGCATGAGGTAATTAAAGGGATAAATCCTTCTGAATGCATCGGATGCGGGCTAAACGAGGAAATGAGGGGCAAAAGTGCTCCTGATTTCACCGGATGCGGGCTAAACGAGGAAATGAGGGGCAAAAGTGCTCCTGATTTCACCGGATGCGGGCTAAACGAGGGAATGAGGGGCATTAGTGCTCTTGATTCCACTAAATGTGGGCTAAACGAGGAAATGAGGGGCATTAGTGCTCTTGATTCCACCGCCGCGTAAGTGAACGTAAAACCTTGGAACAAGAGTGTTATGTTTCCCCTTCGCTGCTACAGCGAGCGGAAATCCCTTGGAACAAGATGCACTTAATCCCTTAAATCTCTCACCGCCGCTTAGTTGAGCGGCGCCGCCTTGGAACAAGCGTGAAATGGCTTTGCCGCCGCAAAAGCAGGCGGGGCAGCCGCAGGTTTAATTGCCGCAAAAGCATGCGGGGCAGCCACAGGCTATATTGCCGTAACAACCAGCGGCAGCAGCTGATTCAATTGCCGCTCAACCAAGCGGCAATAGCCGGATCTTTAGCCGGGAGCTTCGCCTGCGGGCGAAGCGAATAAGCCAGCTGTTATGTAAGGGAACGGAGAGGAATTTTGGAACTGTAGGAGCGTTAGCGTCCGCCTGAAAGCTTTCCGTAGGAAAGCTAGCTTCGGAAGCATATGCTGTCTCCGGATTTCTACCGCGATAAGCGGTTTAAATCAGGAAATTTGGAGACGGGCAGCGGCCGAAAGTCCAAACATTCCTTGCAGTGACCCTCATAACAGCCTGCCTTTAGGCTTAAGCAAACGCAGCCAGTTCCCAATAACAATCCGATATTTTCGAGACATCACATAAACTTAGGAGGGTTCACTTATGAAACTAGTACTTCTATCAGGCGGTTCTGGTAAACGGCTCTGGCCTTTGTCCAATGATTCACGTTCGAAGCAATTTCTGAAAGTACTGGAAAGCCCGGCAGGTGAACCGGAATCCATGGTACAACGGGTATGGAGACAGCTGCAGGAGACAGGGATGGCGGAATCGTCCTACCTAGCTACCGGCCGTAGCCAGGTAGAGATGATTCAGAGCCAGCTGGGCAGCGGGGTGCCGATTATCGTTGAGCCGGAGCGGCGCGATACCTTCCCTGCCATTGCATTGACAGCAGCTTACCTGTATTCGGTCGCCGGTGTTTCACCAAGCGAGACGGTAGCCATCCTGCCCGTCGATCCTTATGTGGAGTCGTCCTTCTTCGAGACTGTACTGCAGCTGGAGAGCACGATGCTGGAGAGCGGTGCCAATCTGGCGCTGATGGGTGTAGTTCCGGAGCATGCCTCCGAGAAATACGGCTATATCATTCCTACCAGCGCCGAAGCTGGAGCGAGCGGTTATTTGCAGGTCAGCCACTTCCAGGAGAAGCCGGACCGCAAGCAGGCCGAGGAGCTGATCAGCCGGAATGCGCTCTGGAACTGCGGCGTATTCGCTTTCCGTCTGGGGTATCTGCTGGATATCCTGCAGCGCAAAGGACTGCCGCTGAACTATGAGGAACTGCAGAAGCAGTATAAACTGCTGGCTTCCATCAGTTTTGATTATGAAGTGGTAGAAAAAGAAGAGAATATCGTAGTTCAGCCTTACGCCGGATTCTGGAAAGATCTGGGCACCTGGAATACACTGACCGAAGAAATGACCAGCAATCATGTCGGCAAAGGCTTCGTCACTGCCGATTCCGAAGGCACCTGCCTGATCAACGAGCTGGACATTCCGATCACCGTGATCGGGGCGAAGGATCTGATTATCGCCGCCAGCCCGGACGGAATTCTGGTTACGCACAAGGCGGAGAGCCCGCGCATTAAGGAAGTGCTGAAATCTTTTGAACAAAGACCGATGTACGAAGAACGCCGCTGGGGTCACTACAAGGTAATTGATTATGTGAAATATGCGGAAGGCAATGAGGTGCTGACGAAGCGGATCTTTATTTCTGAAGGTAAAAATATCAGCTATCAGCTGCATCACAAACGCAGTGAAATCTGGACCATTGTCAGCGGTGAAGCCAGCATTGTGCTCAATGAGAAAATGCATAATGTGAAGGCGGGGGATGTCGTACGGATTCCGGAAGGCACCAAGCATGCGATCCTGGCATTGACAGATATGGAATTTATCGAAGTGCAGACCGGCTCTGAACTGGTGGAGGAAGATAACATCCGAATCACCTTGGATTGGGAAGATATCGCCTTGCAGCAATTCATTTCGTAGGTCTAATCTATCTATATAACCAATTGTTACAAATCCAAAACAGGTATTAAGAACCAATTATTAAGAAAAATTCATTTTTGCTCTTAATTAAAACTAAATAGGGACGATATTTACGGTAAGAGGGATTAATCCTTCCAATACGACAAAGGCAAACCTAATCGAAAGATAGGGACGCAAAGCTATAGGGCCTTCGCAAGAGTGGCAGCCTGGCTACCGAAAGGAAGATGGATTTTGATAACTTACCGTAAGTCTCGTTTGCTGTGCACTGTGCTGTCTCTGGCCCTTTTATTGACTGCAGTACCTCTGGGACTCGGCGGAATGCCTTCATCTGCAGAAGCTGCCTCTAGTTCCAAAGCACCCGTTAATCCGGAGGCTTCGACCGAAGCAGTCAGATTGCTGGATGATCTGTATTCCATTACTGGAAAAGGCATTATTACCGGCCAACATGACTATCTGGAAAGTCCGGACGAATTCAGCAACAAGCTGAAGGGAACCAGCGGACAATATGCTGCTCTTCACGGCTATGAATTGGGCGTAATCAGCGGGCAATCGGAAAGTACAGCAGCGGCGCAGCGCAGAAATGTTGTGAACAGCGCGATCAACTGGTATAAGGGCGGCGGCATTGTAGCCATGACTTTTCATGAGAATCTGCCAGGTACTGCATACCTCTGGTCCAATGTTCAGAAACCGCTGAGCCAGGCGGAATTCAATAAATATATTACTCCAGGTACAACACAGTACACTGCATTGATTGCAGATCTGGATAAAGTGGCAGTGTCACTTAAAAGCCTGCGGGATGCCGGTGTTCCCGTACTCTGGAGACCTTACCACGAAATGAACGGTGACTGGTTCTGGTGGGGGAAGAAAAATAATTTTGCTGCGCTTTGGAATATTATGTATGACCGTTTCGTAAACGTTCATAAATTAAACAACCTGCTGTGGGTATGGAACCCCAATGCACCCAATGCCTGGTCTGATCCTTATGCGCTGACCTATCCGGGGGCTGACAAGGTGGATGTACTCGCGGCAGATATATATGAGAACGATTATATGAATAAATACCATGACAGCCTGCTCGCTCTTGCGAATGGCAAACCGATTGCCATTGGCGAGAATGGACAAATGCCAAGCACGGCAAAGCTGCAGCTCTCCCAGAAAAATTGGGTATATATGATGAGCTGGGGAAAAATGCTGTATGAAACCAACACCGATGCTACCATCAAAAACTTCATGAGCGACAGCTATACTGTGACCCGGGACGATTATAAAGCAGGCACATTTGCTACGGCGACACCGAAACCAACAGCAACGCCAACGCCGGTACCTACAGCAACGCCAACGCCGGTACCGACAGCAACGCCAACGCCGGTACCAACAGCAACACCAACGCCGCCGGTACCGACAGTAACGCCAACGCCGGTACCAACAGCAACGCCAACGCCAGTACCAACAGTAACACCAGCGCCGGTACCGACTGCAATGCCGGTACCGATACTGACGCCGCCACCTGCTTCCAATGATTCTGTGACGACCCCCGTCGTTCAGAATGGTCTTCAGGGAGAATACTTCAAGAACATGACGCTTTCGGGTACTCCGGTCCTGGTCCGGAATGATGCGCTGCTGAACTTTAACTGGCGCCAGGCAGCGCCGGATGCCAAGCTCGGAGTGGATAGCTTCTCCATCCGCTGGACGGGTCAGATCAAACCGTCTTTCAGTGAAACCTATCAGATTATCACTACATCCGATGATGGTATCCGCGTCTATATTGACGGCACAGCTGTAATCGACAGCTGGACCAAACAGAGCGGTACCGAGCGTACAGGAAGCATAAACCTGCAAGCAGGCCGGTTGTATGATATCAAAGTAGAGTATTACGAGAATGCCGGCGATGCCAATATCCGTCTGATGTGGCAGAGTCCAAGCCAGGCGAAGGCAACTGTCCCTACAAGCGCGTTATTTGTGAACACGTCTGCTTCTTCAGCCAGCAAAGCAGCTTTGGATGCTCCGGCTGTGACTGCAACACCAGTACCAACAGCAACGCCGTTACCAGTATCAACACCAACACCGGTGCCGACAGCGGCACCAACGCCGACAGCGGCACCAACGCCGACAGCGGCACCAACGCCGACAGCGGCACCAACGCCAACAGCGGCACCAACGCCGACAGCGGCACCAACGCCGACAGCGGCACCAGCGGCACCAACGCCAACAGCGGCACCAACGCCGACAGCGGCACCAACGCCAACAGCGGCACCAACGCCGACAGCAGCACCAACGCCGGCAGCAGCACCAACGCCGACAGCGGCACCAACGCCGACAGCGGCACCAACGCCGGCAGAAGCTCCATTACCGGAGAATCTTACGGCCGAGGCTCCTGCGGCGAACGGGCTGGTTGCGGAATATTTCAATAATATGACGTTGTCTGGTGCTCCGGCAGTGGTACGTACCGATGCAGTGCTTGACTTCAACTGGCGTCAAGGCACGCCGGATGCCGCAATCGGCATAGATTTCTTCTCTGTACGCTGGAGCGGTAAGCTCAAGCCGCTATACACTGAGACGTATCAGATTTATACCACTTCAGATGACGGCATCCGCGTACGGATCAATGGTGAGCTTGTGATCGACAGCTGGATGAAGCAGAGCGGGACCGAACGCACAGGAAGCATAAGCCTGACAGCCGGTCAGCTATATGATATACAAGTGGAGTACTATGAGAATCAAGGAGATGCCAGAGCACGCCTGATGTGGGAGAGTCCGAGCCAAGTTAAGGCAACGGTTCCCGCGAGCGCACTGTTTCTCCCTTCCGCTTCCTAAGATCATACCCCCGCAGCTGCATTCATTATTGGCGCTGATACTGGTTAAGACGTTACAATTCTAAATCCTATAAAGTCCAATCTTAATGGCCCTGCTTATCAGCAGGGCTACTAAGCTATAGACCATCCGGGTAATTCAATGCAGCCTCTTAACAGAGAACTGCATGCCTGCACGCCTAAGGCGGCAGTGAGGCCCGGGGAAAGGAGATTATATTGAACACTTACCGTAAGTACAGGCTATATACAACAATTATTCCAATTATCCTTATCCTTTCTCTTCTGCCATGGGGGGAGGCGCGCAGTCTTCCGGTAGCACGTACCGTCAATACTCCTGCCGCTCCAATCAAACCCGTTAATCCCTCCGCTTCCAAGGAAGCCACCGCACTGTTAAGCTATCTGTCCGATCTCAGCGGCAAAGGTATGATCTCCGGCCAGCATGATTATCTGGAGAGTCCTGATGAATTCAATAATAAGCTTAAAAACGCAAGCGGGCAGTATGCCGTTCTGCACGGCTACGAATTGGGAGCCATTAACAACCAGTCCGAAGAGACCATTGCCGGGCAGCGCCAAGCTGTCGTAGACAGTGCCATTAAGTGGTACAAAGGCGGAGGCATTGTGGCGATGACCTTCCATCAGAATCTGCCGGGAACCTCTCCCGAATGGACTAATGTGAAAATGAACCTGAGCCAGGCCAAATTCGACGCCTACGTTACTCCCGGAACACCCCAGTACAAAGCCCTGATTGCAGAGCTGGATGAGGTTGCCGGATATTTGGGTGAGCTGCGGGATGCAGGGGTGCCGGTCTTATGGCGGCCTTATCATGAAATGAACGGCAACTGGTTCTGGTGGGGACAGAAGGATAACTTCGCCAAGCTGTGGGACATTGTGTATGACCGTATGGTGAACACGCATAAGCTGAATAATCTGCTCTGGGTATGGAACCCGAATGCACCGAACGAGTGGGCAGAGCCTTACAGCAATTATTATCCGGGTGCCTCCAAGGTGGATGTACTGGCAGCCGATATTTATAACAATGACTTTAAGCAATCCTATTACGAGAACCTTCTGAAGCTGGCTGACGGCAAACCCATCGGTATCGGGGAGAGCGGAGAGCTTCCAGACCCTGTCATATTGTCTCAAACCCAGAGTAAATGGGTATATACGATGACATGGGGGAAAATGCTGCTCGAGAATAATAATCTCCAGAAAATTCAAAGCTTTATGAGCAATAAGTACACCGTATCACGGGATGATTACAAGCTGGCACTGAATGCTCAGATCAACACACTTACTGCGGTATCGCGCAACGGTCTCAAGGGGCAATATTTCGGCAATGCGGAGCTGTCCGGCAAACCGCTGCTTACCCGGAATGACAACACGATTGACTTCAACTGGCATGGCGATTCACCGGCGCCGGGAATCGGCAAGGACTCTTTTTCCGTACGCTGGACCGGTAAGATCAAGCCAGTCTACAGTGAAAAGTATACTTTTACAGCCTCTTCCGATGATGGCATCCGTGTGTGGATCGGCGGCAAGCTGATCATTGATAGCTGGAAGAAGCAAAGCGGTGTCAGCCGGGAGGGAAGTATAACTCTTACAGCCGCAACTGCCTACGATATTAAAGTGGAGTATTATGAGAATCACGGTGACGCAAGCGTCCGTCTGATGTGGCAAAGCCCGCGCCAGAAACAGGCGGTGATTCCCCAGAACGCGCTGACTCTTCCTTGAGGAATGAAGCTGGTCATGACGAATGAAGCTCTACGGAAACCGGTACATTACAGCCACCCTGGAAGAAAGTGAGGACAAGGGAATGAGGACTAGACTCAAAACAAAGAGAAATAAACCCATTCATCTACTACTAAAATTTGCAGCATTGATCATCTTGTTTCTGTTGTCCGTTTCTGTCTTCGGAGAGGATGGGACAAATAGCGGCGAGGTGGAAGTTGACATGTCGGAATTATCTGCGGCCAAGGATGCGGGTCCCGCAGTTCCGGAGGGGACTGTGCTATGGAAGCTTGGCCAGCATGACGGTTCAGCCGCAGAGTTTGCAGCAGCCGGATCAAACGGGGCCAAGGGGGTATTCAGCGTTGCTTCAGCCGCAGCGAAGACGGCGGAGCTTCAGAGTATCCCGTCCGGGCTGCACGGCGCTACCAATCCTGAACTGCGGATTACCTACAAGCTGGATAAGATCCCGGTTAACGGGGTCTTATTTCGTGTCAGCATCCTTGAAGCCTACAAATCTGTACCGCAGATGAGCGTATTCTCCAACCGGCAGCTGTCAGGGATTATTCAGATTGCCGGTGTAGACGGTACGGACAGTAAATATGATTTCCGCAAAACCTATGAGCTGTACATTCCCAAAGAACAGCTCATCAGCGGAACCAACGAGCTAACGCTGCGGGCAGCGCGCGGGATCTATTCCTCGGCTGCGGAGGATAAGTATAACTGGTGGACATGGGATAACCTTAGTCTGGAAGCACTGAAGACTCCGGTTAAGGAGCCGATTCACGGGAGCTATACGCTGACCGGAACCATGGTCAACAACAAACAGTTCTATTTCGACAAAGGTGCCGTTACGCATTTGCCTTATATTATGAAATGGCTGGGTTTAGCCTACAGCGGCAACATTATGCGGACCAGCTGTGCCAGCGATGTGGGCAGATCCTGTGAGAATATGGGAGAGTACTATGAGGTCCTGAAGGATTATAATATGCAGGCTGTTGCCCTCTATCTGTACACGGGTGATATCAAGCTCAAGGAAGACGGTTCACTGCCGGATGATGCGGAGAAGAAGCTGACCGATTATTTCAAGCAATACGGCCAGTATTTCCAGTATTATGAGGTGGATAATGAGCCCGGACTGTTCAACCGTTCCAAAGCAGTCAATCTGGCGATAGCCGACTGGCTGAATAAGAAAGGCAAGACGATCGCACCGCATCTGCAGACGGTTGCCCCGGGCTGGGCATACTGGCCGGGTTACAGCGAAGATTCCTGCGGCAATCAGAAGGGGACGCTTAAGCAGTGCGGCGATCCGGACGGCTGGGAACGTGACCCGGAGCAGCGGAATGAACTGGAGGAAGTTACGGATTTGACCAATGGGCATTCCTATGGTGAATCCTACATTTTCAGCAACGGAGGCAGCTTTACAGAGAATCTGAAGACCTTCGGGGGAGCGGTTGACGGCCTCAGCAAAAAAATGCTCACCACCGAATTCGGCACCTCGGATACTCATGTGGATGCCTATCAATACGGCGCATCCGAGCGGACTGCGGCGGTGTTTGACCGGATTATGCGCGGGCATATCGGATATGCCGATATGTTTGTGCAGCATGCCGCTTTCTTCAAGAACTTCAGTCTGTTCAAGTATGGCTTCAACCTGGAGGAGCATGATCCGGGAGCTACAGAGATTTATTATACCAAAGAAGGTGAAGACTCACGCGTAAGTATTATGCGCCGGCTGGATCTGGCTTATGCCACACACGGGGCGCCGCTGAGCTACCAGATTACGAACAAAGACGATTTGGCTGACAAACTGGTGTATGTGCGGGCGGTAGACACTTCTACCCTTGAGCCTCTGGCAGGCAGCGGAGCCACATCCAACAAACTACTTGTGAACTTTGTCAATTTCGAAGAAACCGAGCAGACGGTTAAAGTAAAGGTGACCATGCCGGAGAAGACCGTATATGAGGGTGAACGCTTTGGCCGCGGAGATACTTATGAAGAGGCACGCAGCTATATGTCGGGCAGGAATGCTACACCTGTGCTGGAATTCACCGAAACGCTGGCTCCGGGTGAGGCGGTGCAGTATATTCTGCAGCCCTCTTCCGAAGTAGCGGATGTGGCGCCGCAAGGCTTCAAGGCCGCGGCAGTCAAAGGGCTGTCGATGCATCTGAGCTGGCTGGAGGCTCCCGGGGCAAGCTATGAAGTGCTCCGGGCCGACGGCCCGGGCAGTGAACTGAAAGTGATTGCGGCAGGTGTGCAGAGCACAGAGTACACTGACAGCAAACTGCAGGAGGGCACATTGTATACTTATGCGGTAAGAGTGTCAGGCTCTGGCGTCATGTCGGAGAAGACACAGATTACAGCAACCGGACTCGTCCCGCTGGACCGGACCGGCTGGAAGGTTACGTCTAATGTGAACACGGCAGCCTCGAAGCCGGAGAGTGCCATTGATGGAGACCGGCGCACACGCTGGGACACCGGTAAACACCAGGCATCTGGTGAATACTTCCAGATCGATTTAGGTGCAGTACATGCAATAGAAGCCATAGAGCTGATTTATACTTTATCGTCGTATGATTATCCGCGGGGATATACCGTCCAGGTATCCGATGATGCCAAGAGCTGGACACAGGTAGCATCCGGCAAAGGGAAGCTGGAGTTGACCAGGATTACTTTTTCCCAGGTCCAAACCCGTTATATCCGCATACAGCAGACAGGTTCCGGAGGCAACTATTGGTCGATTCAGGAGCTGCAGGTGTATTCAAGAGAATAAAGGACGGCATAATAAGCTCCGTGGATTTAACAAGCCACCGGGGTTTTTTGCTGCGAAGTATGAATGGGAAAGGGGTGAACCGGATCGATGACTCATCTTGCAGATCAAATTATTCTGCTGCTGGCGGCCTTACTGCTGGTAGGCGTGCTGTCCACCAAATTCTCCACCCGTTTTGGAATGCCCGCACTGGTTCTGTTTATCGCTGCCGGAATGGTACTCAGTCATTTCATTTATTTCAACAATGCTTCATTAACACAGATCGCCGGGATTTTTGCGCTTGTGGTTATTCTGTTTGAAGGCGGAATGCAGACGAGTATGAAGGATATCCGCCCGGTCATGAAGCCGGCGCTGTCGCTGGCTACAGCAGGTGTGCTTGTGACAACAGGGGTTGTCGGTATTTTTGCCAGAGTTGTATTAGGCGTGCCGTGGGCGGAGAGCTTCCTGTTCGGGGCGATTGTCGGTTCGACGGATGCGGCTGCGGTGTTCTCAGTACTGGGTGGCAAAAACATTGATAAACGCCTGACCTCCACACTCGAAGCAGAATCCGGCAGCAACGATCCCATGGCGGTATTCCTCACCGTCTCCCTGATCGAATGGATACAGCATCCTGATACTGCAATCTGGAGTCTGGTGCTCTCCTTCTTCTGGGAGATGGGGATCGGTCTTCTGCTGGGGATTCTTATCGGTAAGCTGGCTACATATCTGATCAACCGGATCAATCTGGACTCCACCGGGCTGTACCCGGTGATGGCCATCGGCTTTGCGGTTCTGACCTACGGGGTTTCGGCGATGGTCCACAGCAGCGGTCTGCTTGCCGTCTATGTCATGGGGCTGGTGCTGGGGAACTCCGAGCTGATGTATCACCGTACGATCATGAATTTCAATCACGGCTTTGCCTGGATGATGCAGATTGCCATGTTCATCCTGCTCGGACTGCTGGTCTTTCCCCAGGAGCTGGCGGATATTGCCTGGCAGGGTATACTGTTGTCCGTTATTCTAATGGTAGTAGCAAGACCTGCGGGTGTATTCATCAGTCTGCTGTTTGCCAAGTTCTCATTCCGCGAAAAGACACTGATCTCCTGGGCCGGACTCAGGGGCGCCGTCCCCATTGTGCTTGCGACCTACCCGCTGCTCGCGGGGCTTCCGCAGGGCCGGCTGTTCTTCAATGTCGTTTTCTTCGTAGTCCTGACCTCGGCGGTCATTCAGGGAACGACCATTTCACCCTTGGCCTCGCGGCTTAGACTGGTAGGACGGGAGGATGCATCCCAGCCGTCACTGATGGAGCTCGTGGCTCTTGGCAAGACGGATTCCGAATTTAACCACATCGGGATTGACCGGCATATGCCGATTGCCGGGATGCAGATTGCGCAGATCGGGCTGCCGGATGATATCCTGTTCACCGCGATTATCCGCAACAAAAGCATCGTGACGCCGCATGGCAGCACGGTTATTGAACCGGGCGATACAGTGTATGTACTCAGCCCCAAGACCAAACGGGACGAGATGCGGGCGATCTTCCGGAGCGGGAAGGGGAAAGCGGCGGAGACAGATATCACATCGGTTTAAGGATAAATGTGAGCTTCTCTGCCGGGTGAAGTGATTTGTGTCAATATAGGTTTTTTTACAGCATTGTGACCGAAATAATAGGAGGTTCCGAAAGGGGAATGCTAGAATTTGCAGTAACCCTATATCATAAAACAGAGTTGCATTAAGGCTTGATCTGTGTTAAATTGTATATAGATTTAGAACGAGTCTAAATACAATAACAAAATAAATACACATCCCAGGAGGTTATTAGAATGAGTACACAAGTTAAAAGCCATACTGAATTGCATGCTGCCCTGAACCGTCAGACAGCGAACTGGACGCTGCTTGGAGTGAAGCTGCATCATTACCACTGGTATGTCAGCGGAGCACAATTCTTCACGCTGCATGAGAAATTTGAAGAGCTGTACAATGAAGCTGCCGGTTATGTGGATGAGCTGGCTGAACGCTTGCTTGCCATTGGCGGACAACCTGCTTCCACAATGACACAATATCTGGCTCTCTCCGGACTGAAGGAAGCAACCGGCGGCGAAAGCGCGAAGGAAATGGTAGCGCAGCTGGTTAAGGACTTCACTGCCGTAGCCGAAGAGCTGAAGCAGGCGATCTCTGCTGCCGAAGAGCTTAGCGACCAGCCTACTGCTGACCTGCTGATCGGTATTAGAACAAGCGTAGAGAAAACGTCCTGGATGCTGAACGCTTACCTGGCTTAAACTGTAACAAAAGTATATAAGAAGAGCGCCCGTGGGTATCCGCACGGGCGCTCTTTGCAGTATGGCCGGTTATCCCGGCAGGCTTACTTGATAAATACTCCGCCAAACGGCAACGCCTCGCGCAGGAAGCGTTTGATAATGCCGTCTTCATTATTATCCCGCTGAAAACGCCTGCTCTGGCGTCCGGCCTGGAACAGCACAGGCCCGTGGCCGGTCATCTTCCAGTGATAGCTCATATGCTGGCTGGCGAGATGATTGCCGTAGACCGTAAGCTCAAGCCGGGCATTCTCGGGATAGGCAATAATACTGCCGGCATCGACGTACAGCGGATCAAACGGGTCAAGCTCGGCTTCACAGACCGTGCCTTCTGTCAGAATGCCGATGCTGCCATGACCGGAGAATTTCACCTTGACGATATCCCGGGTAATCAGCATATTCTTCATATTCAGCACTCTGGTCTGCATGGTGACTCCCTTGCTGTAGAAGAACAGATGCCTGAAATCATAGAGCAGATCGCTCTTGCCGTCGAGCTGCAGCGTCTTGACCCGGTAACCGGGCGGCAATGCAGCCACGAACCGGCAGGGTCCGGTGATATCCGAGCGGATCAGCTTCCGTTTGCGGTACATGCCCTTCACATCCATCAGCCGGTCCGCCCGTCCTGAAGAGGGGCCTTGATAAGCTATAATCTGCTGCGGATGGAGCACATGAACCTCTTCATTTTCTGCGACGGTAAAAGCAACGGCCTGTCCGCTGCCGCTGTCGCCTTCATCCTGGACATCAACATTCATTCCTTATGCTCCCCTCGTGCAGTGCCGTGTACATGCGCTTCTTCCTCCGGCCTTAACGCAGCCGGTCGCTTCTTCTGGAACGGTGGCGCATGGTGAAGCGCAGCAGCCGGATCAGCAGGAAATAACCCAGGATAAGAGCAAGTCCGGTGATCACAGTCACCTTGATCCGGTTATAGTAATTTTCCCTTGCCGTACGGTCATTCTTCAGTTCATCAACGACCTGGCTGAGCTGGCGGTTCTGTTCCTGCAGCGCGGCATTCTGGGCCTGGTAGGTCGCCATTTGCTGCAGAGACTGGTCCAGCTGGTCCTTGGTCTGCCCCAGCTCGTCCACTGCCGTTCCGAGCTCGTCCTTTGTTTTCTGCAGTTCCTCCGCCGTCTGCTGATAGCTCTCCTGCAGTTTGTTGACTTCA
This sequence comes from Paenibacillus phytohabitans, assembly GCF_013141775.1. GTDB lineage: Bacteria > Bacillota > Bacilli > Paenibacillales > Paenibacillaceae > Paenibacillus_AQ > Paenibacillus_AQ phytohabitans. The sequence continues at coordinate 76,952 of NZ_WHOB01000093.1, read as the reverse complement.
CCAGGCAGCTCCGAGAAGCTCTGTAGTCCATTATATAAATCAGTGAAATAGTTGGCTTTGGCCGCTGGGATATCATAAGTGAAAGAAATCCCGAGCAGCAGCAAGGCCGACCCCAGCAGCTTTATCATATTTCTTGTTGCGCGATTGTTCATTACTGATCACCACCTGTTATAGGCTTGTTGTATTCTTATTTTATCATAGCCGGTCCTGATTTGGGCAGTGCGGGCAGCTTTAGGCATAATTACCCTTCCTGTCTATGCAGGTAACCATACGTGTAATACAGCACAAATCATATGAAGGTTTCTATTATATTGAGTGTGCACATAAATTAACGTATACTTTGAACGGAAAGGAGCTGCTTCGAGTGAATAAATGGCTCAAAACATTGTTGTTTCTGGCGGGTTCTGCACTGTTGACCCGGTTTATTCCGTTCTCATCCTTATTCCGTAATCTGGATACGATGTTTCACGAATTCGGCCATGCCCTGGTAACCCTGCTGCTCTCGGGGAGTGTGCTGCGGATAGAGCTGCATCCCGACCATAGCGGTGTAACCTATTCAGCGATTGCCGCGGGGGGGAGGGCAATTCTTGTATCGCTGGCCGGTTATCCTCTGGCTTCACTATTCTCATTGCTGCTCTTCTATTTATATAGTAGAGACAAGCGGCAATGGGGGCTGATTATGGCCAGCGGTGTTGCGCTGGTGATGCTGGTGCTCTATGTACGGGGCGGCTTTGGGATGATTTGGCTGAGCGGTTTTATTCTGCTGAATGCCGCTATGCTGTTCCTTTGGCCGAAGGTCAGCAAATATTATTATTTATTTCTTGCATTTCTGACTCTGGAGGAGTCCGTAATGGGGACGCTGTTTCTGGTAACGGCTTCGGTAATGACACCTTCCCGTGCGGGGGATGCAGCAAACTTGGCCAGATTAACGCCGCTGCCGGCTGTATTGTGGGCACTGCTGTTCTTCCTCTTCTCGCTGCTGTGTGCCAAGTGGGCGCTGGGCTTTTTTTTCAGGGAAGAAAAATCAGCTAACCGGGCAAGAAGCCTATAATGCGCAAAACTGTGTTCGTCATATTTTGACAAAATAATAGACTTTCGCAAAGAGGCAATTACCTTTAGTGGTAGGTTGGCTCTTTTTTTGTCGATATTATAGGACCGAACATATATTCCATGACAAGGAGTTGTCCGCCATTATTGGTACATTAATAGAAGACCCAAAAAAAGAAAGAGGTGGAAATATGCAAGCAAGTATTCAGCCCATATTTACTTGGAGCCAGGATCGGATTTTAGCAGGAGGTGCGAAGAATATTATCCTGCTCGTGGAGTGGAAGGGAGTGTCACAAGGAGAGGAATTCCGCAAGAAAAGCCGAAAGGTTGTAGCCCGGGAGATTGAACTGCGCGTATGGCTGGAAAGCCACGTAACGGTGACCGGATGCTACGGGTGTACAGCAGAAGAAGGAGAAGGACGTTCCCTGCTGCTGAAGCTGGGCAAAATCCATTCCGGGCAACGCAGGTTTATTGCATTGGAATTTACGATGTCAGGCATGCCTGCAGGCATACATGAGGCGCTTTGGCTGCAGTGGCAATACAGACAGCCCACGGTAGAACGTATACGTGAGCTGCCGCTCAAGAAGCTGGGAATGGAATATTCACGTCATACGGATGTACTGGGCGCTCAGTGTTGTTTTCATGTAGAGAAGCATGTAGAACTGCTCAAAATGGAGGGATTATTAGCAGAAAGGGAAGTGGCCAGAGCCCAAAATCAGCAGCAGGTCTCCACGGAGAAGCTGCGGCGTCAGGCGGATAAATTGCTGCTGCTCGCTGCACGTTCCGGCGATATGCAGCTTGTGAAGGAAGCGGAAGCGCTCTATAAGCAGCTTGAGGCGGAGATGACTCTCCTGGGAAAGGTTGTAACGAGATAAATGTAAGGAATGCAGCAGGGATATAATAGGCAGTGATCATACATAAAGGTTAAAATTTGAATCCAATTCGCAGAAATAGATAACGAATCGTGTAATATATAAATGTGGTAATATAGTAAAATAGTTCTATTATATTTTCTTATCTCGGTTATTACATCCTTGGTTATAGATATATATAACTAGTTTATTTAAAAATAATGGGTCTATTTTACCATGAATCAAGGAGAACTGAAAATGACAGACCGATTAATCCGGCTGATGCGCATTATTACGCTAGTTCAAGCCAAACCGGGAATTCTGGCCCGTGAGCTGGCGGAACGATGCGGCAACAGTGAGAGAACGATTTACCGGGATATGGATGCGCTCAGTGCCATGCATATCCCCATTACCCATATGGGACACGGTAAGGGATATGCTTTTATCGGTAATTTTGCACTGTACCCTTTGGATTGGTCAGAAGAAGAAGCAGCCGCATTTTCACACTTGCGCAGTATTATGACGGATATCAAACCTTTATTGCCCCCGGATTTCGAAGACGCCTATGAGAAAGTGATGGCCGCAGAATATAAGCAAAAGGCAGAAAGGGAAGAAACGATGGAGAGCGCGAAGAAGGAAGCGGGTCAGCATTGGATGGAGAGAAGCGGATCTCATGGAGATCAGCCATTCTATCTGACCGGCATTCTGGATGCCGTGATGAAGCAGCGCAGTATACAGGCGGACTACAGTGAGAATGCATATGAAGAAAAAGGTATCAAAATTGATCCCTACTGCCTGGTCCCGTTGGAGAATCGTTTTCATTTGATTGGGTTTTGTCATCGCTTCGGGATCATCCGCACCTTTCATATTAACGGGTTTTCCAGTGTGAAGCCGCTGGACAGCTGGTTCTCCAAGGATAAATTTGATTTACAGGCTTTTATGGAGCAGAAGTGGTCTCTGGACCAGGATAGTCTGCAGGTAGAATTCAAAGTCAAGTTCTCGGAACGGATGATGGAGCGGCTTAAGCATGAGGAGATGTTTGTAAAGCCCAGCAGAGTAGACCGCCAGAACCGCTGTCTGCATTTTAAGGTTGCGGTAGAGCAGGATATTGGTTTTGTTCACTGGATTATGAGATACGAGGAAGAAGCTGAGATTATGGAGCCGGTCTACTACCGGGAAGTTCTCAGAAATCAGCTCGAGAAATGGCTGTCGCTATACAAATAGCGCAGTTTTTCTTTTTATATATAGATATTTCCACAGGTTAGGTATGTAATTATTCTTACAAAAACACTCGTGTTAGTTATATGTGCAAATTTTCCTTGTCTAGTCGGGGTATATATAGTAAGTTATACATTAAATAACAACAATGTGTATTTAAATAGATTATTGTAACGTCTTATGTCAGGTATTCGTTAATATATCTAACTTTTTAAATATATTTCCTATCCTGTCATTTGACCTTTGTTCAATTTTTAAATAGAAGAGAGGTAAAGATTTGATCCAGCCCATTCTAAAAATTGAAAATTTACACACCCACTTTTTTACCGACCGCGGTGAAGTTCCTGCAGTTGACGGTGTTGATTTGTACATTAATCCGGGTGAGGTTCTGGGTGTGGTCGGCGAATCAGGCTGTGGTAAAAGCGTAACCTCCCTGTCCATTCTGAAGCTGGTTCCGGATCCCCCGGGGGAAATCGTGGGCGGACGCATCCTGCTGAAGGGCCGTGATCTTGTCCCGCTCAAAGAGAAAGAGATGCGTAAGATCCGCGGTGACTCGGTCTCGATGATTTTTCAGGAACCGATGACTTCGCTCAATCCGCTGTTCACAGTCGGACAGCAAATTATAGAAACCGTACGCCTACACCGCGGCCTCTCCAAGAAGGAGGCCCGGGAGCACGCTGTAGAGATGCTCCGCAAGGTTGGCATTCCCCGGCCGGAGGCCATTATTGATGAATATCCGCATCAGCTGTCGGGAGGCATGCGCCAGCGTGTAATGATCGCCATGTCCATCTCCTGCAGTCCGGAGCTGCTGATTGCCGATGAGCCGACGACTGCGCTTGATGTAACGATTCAGGCACAGATTCTGGATCTGATCCGCCGGCTTAACGAAGAACAGGGTACCGCAGTTATGCTGATTACCCATGATCTTGGTGTTGTAGCGGAGATGTGCCACCGTGTTGCGGTTATGTATGCCGGCAAGGTAGTGGAGGAAGGCAGCGTACGTGATATTTTCAAGAATCCGCTGCATCCGTATACCCGGGGGCTGATCGAATCGGTACCGCGGATGGATGAAACCAGAGAACGACTGTATTCAATTCCGGGCAATGTGCCGATTCTCAGCAAAGAAATGCAGGGCTGCCGGTTCGCGCCGCGCTGCCTTGATGTCATGGATATCTGCCGTCAGAGTCTTCCGAAGCTTACGCTCCAGGAGGAACAGCACAGCTGCAGATGCTGGCTGCATGAAAGTCAACAGGAGGATGCGGTATGAGTGAGAGCCTGCTAGAGGTCAAGGGCCTTAAGAAGTATTATCCGATCAACAAAGGGTTCTTCAATCGCGCGCAGGGTTATGTCAAGGCTGTGGACGATATCTCCTTCTCGGTAAGCAAAGGTGAGACCTTTGGCCTGGTTGGAGAGAGCGGCTGCGGTAAATCCACAACCGGCCGTGCCTTGCTTCGGCTGATTGAGCCCACGGCGGGAGAGGTTTGGTTCGAAGGTCAGGATATCACGAAGCTATCTATAGAGGAGATGCGCAAGCGGCGCCGGGAGATGCAGATTGTTTTCCAGGACCCGTTCTCATCCTTAGATCCGCGCAATACCGTACAGCGTATTCTTGAAGAGCCGATGATCGTGCACGGAGTAGGCGATGCCAAGCAGCGCCGGGCTGAAGTAGAACGGCTTGCGGATGTAGTCGGGCTGGCTAAAGCGCATTTGCAGCGTTACCCGCATCAGTTCTCCGGCGGACAACGCCAGCGGATCGGGATTGCCAGAGCACTGGCGCTCCAGCCGAAGCTGATTATCGCCGATGAGCCTGTATCTGCACTGGATGTATCGATCCAGTCACAGGTCATTAACCTGATGCAGGATTTACAGAAGGAATTCGGATTGACCTATATCTTCATCGCCCATGATCTCAGCGTGGTGAAGCATATCTGCGACCGTGTTGCCGTCATGTATCTGGGACGGATTGTTGAAGTCACTGATAAGCATAAGCTCTATGCCGATCCGCAGCATCCCTATACGCAGGCACTGCTGTCCGCAGTTCCTGAGCCCGATCCCGATATCCGCAAGGAACGGATCATTCTGCAGGGTGAGGTGCCGAGTCCGGCGAATGCGCCGGTCGGATGTGCTTTTAATACACGTTGTCCCAGAGTGATGGAGGTATGCCGTAATGTCAGACCGCCGCTGCAGGAGACGGGTTCAGGACATTTGACCGCGTGCCATCTGTATGATGAGGAAGTCCGTTCCCGGCTGGCCTAATGAAAGAAGGAAGAATTCAATACCGCTCTCTATGCATTGGCCCTGATATATGGCAGCGCTTTGGCGCAGCTCCATATAAACGCTTTAATACTTTTAATGAGAGAAGGGAGTTTTCTAGAGATGAAGAAGTGGAGTAGTCTTGCACTGGCAGTAACGCTGGGGGCGGTATTAACATTAAGCGGCTGCGGGGGTAACAATAACAATGCAAGCACAGAAGCGACTGCAGGCACGAATGCAGCGGCGACTACCGCACCGGAGAGCTCACCTGAAACATCGGCTAACACTCAGGATACGCTGATTCTTGGGCGCGGCGGCGATTCTGCATCGCTGGATCCGGCCATTGTCACAGACGGCGAATCCCTGAAGATTGCCCACCAGGTATTCGATTCCCTGCTGGAATACAAGCCCGGTACCTCTGAAGTACAGGCTTCCCTTGCGGACAGCTGGGAGGTATCTGCTGACGGTCTGACGTATACCTTCAAGCTGCACCCGGGCGTGAAGTTCCATGACGGAACGGATTTCAACGCTGAAGCAGTAGTCTTCAACTTCACACGCTGGAGTGATCCGGCAAGTGAGTTCAAGTTCGAAGGCGATTCCTTTGACTACTATGACTCGATGTTCGGTCCTGACGGCAGCCGTGTAATCAAAGAGGTTAAGGCTGTAGACGCCACTACGGTAGAGTTCACACTCAACCAGCCGCAGGCACCGTTCCTGCAGAATATCGCTATGACCTCCTTCGGGATTGCCAGCCCGGCTGCCATCCAGGAGAAGAAGGAGAACTTCAAGAACGAGCCGGTAGGCACAGGACCTTTCGTGTTCACGGAGTGGAAGCATAATGATTCCATTACACTGGACAAGAACCCGAACTACTGGAAAGAAGGCCTTCCTAAGCTGAACAAAGTGATCGTCCGCTCCATTCCGGACAACTCGGCACGCTTCAATGCCCTGCAGAACGGCGAGATCGATCTGATGGAGGATTTAAGCCCGGATGATCTGTCCACGCTTGAAGGCAATACTGAACTGCAGAAGATTGAGCGCCCGCCGTTCAATGTAGCGTACCTCGGCTTCAACTTTAAGAAGAAACCTTTTGATAATGTGAAAGTAAGACAGGCGCTGAACTATGCGGTGAACAAACAGGCAATCATTGATGCATTCTTCTCAGGCCAGGCTACTGCCGCTGTTAACCCGATGCCGCCTTCACTGTGGGGCTACAACGATGCTGTGCAGGATTATGAATATGATCTGGACAAAGCGAAAGCGCTGCTTGCAGAAGCTGGCTACCCAGACGGTCTGCCGGATACAGTAACCCTGTACGCTATGCCGGTATCCCGGCCTTACATGCCTGACGGCAAGAAGGTTGCGGAAGCCATTCAGGCGGACTGGGAGAAAATCGGCGTGAAGACGGTTATTGAATCCCCGGAATGGGCGACTTATCTGGATGACACCAAAGCCGGAGAGAAAGATGATATCTACATGCTCGGCTGGACCGGCGATAATGGTGACCCGGATAACTTCCTGTATACGCTGCTCGACAAGGATGCTATCCCCGGCAACAACCGTACCTTCTATGTGAATGAAGATCTGCACACGATCCTGATCAATGCCCAGAAGGAAACGGATCAGACGAAACGCTCCGACCTGTACAAACAGGCTCAGGAAATCATCAAAGCGGATGCACCGTGGATTCCGCTTGTGCACACTACACCGCTGCTGGCTGCGAAGGCCAATCTGAAAGGATTCGTTCCAGGCCCTACAGGTACGGAATATTACAGCGAAATTTACTTCGAATAGTATGCTCCATAAGCATTTCCTTGCCGCCGCATGCCGGGCGGCAAGTTATGCTTAAGGACCACTGGAAGGTGAGCCAACTTGAACTCCTACCTATTAAAACGTGTCATGGTTTTATTCCCTGTGCTGATCGGAATGACGATTATCGTCTTCTCCATTATTCATGCCATTCCGGGTGATCCGGCCGAAACCATTCTGGGCCAAAAGGCAACCGAGCAGTCCAAACAGGCGCTGCGCGAGCAGCTTGGTCTCGACAAACCTTGGCTGCAGCAATACTTCAATTATATGGGAGATTTGGTGCAGGGCGATCTGGGAACCTCGATCCGGACTAAGACACCGATTGCCAAAGAGATTATGCCTTATCTGGCGGCAACGCTGGAGCTTACGGCAGCGAGTATGCTGTTCGCTACCTTTGTAGGAGTGAACGCCGGTATTCTAAGTGCCTGGCGGCAGAATTCCTGGTTTGATTATACGGCGATGATTATAGCGCTCATTGGCGTGTCCATGCCGATCTTCTGGCTGGGGCTGATGGAGCAGATGTTATTCGCGCTGAAGCTGCACTGGCTGCCCTCTATAGGCAGGATGGATCAACGGAATCCCGTGGAGAGTATAACCAATCTGTATGTGATCGACACGATACTGGCAGGAGACTGGCGCCAGCTGTGGACGGTCATCAAGCATCTGATCCTGCCAAGCATAGCACTGGGCACCATTCCGATGGCAATTATTGCCCGGATGACCCGTTCGAGTATGCTGGAGGTCATGAACTCCGACTACATCCGTACGGCAAAGGCCAAAGGATTGTCGCAATTCCTTGTCGTATATAAGCATGCACTTAAGAATGCGCTGATTCCCGTGCTGACCGTAGTAGGTCTGCAGACAGGTGCGCTTCTCGGCGGTGCGGTGCTGACAGAGACAATCTTTGCCTGGCCGGGCGTGGGAAGATATATATTTGAGGCGATCAGCTCACGCGACTATCCGGTCATCCAGACCGGCATTCTGATCATTGCTTTTATCTTCGTGTTCATTAATCTGCTGGTGGATCTGCTGTATGCCGTCATTGATCCGCGCATCAACTACAAGTGAGGGGTGAACCTATGGGACAGGCATCAATTCAAGTAACGCCCCCGGCTGTACCTGCTGACAAGGTTTCCGGGCCTTGGCGGGATGCGTGGAAGGCTTTCCGCAAGAATAAGACAGCGATGGCCGGCCTTGGCATCATCGTATTTTTTGTGCTGATTGCCCTGCTGGCACCCTTCATCGCCCCTTACGGCTTCAAGGAGCAGGAGCTGGTTAACCGGCTCAAGGCGCCGTCCGCTGACCACTGGTTCGGTACAGATGATCTGGGCAGAGATATGTTCACCCGTATTCTATACGGTGCCCGGATCTCTCTCTGGGTGGGCTTCTTCTCGGTTATCGGCTCCATTGTTGTCGGTACGTTTCTGGGGATTCTTGCGGGATTCTACGGCAAATGGATTGATATGCTGATCTCCCGCATGTTCGATATTCTGCTGGCCTTCCCGAGTATTCTGCTGGCCATTGCCATCGTAGCCATTCTGGGGCCTTCGCTGCAGAATGCGCTGTATGCGATTGCCATAGTTAATATCCCTACCTATGGCCGGCTGGTAAGGGCCAAGGTACTCTCTCTGAAATCGGAGGAGTACATTACGGCAGCCCGGGCGATCGGAATGACGAATAACCGCATTCTGCTGACCCATATTCTGCCGAACAGCTTAACGCCGATTATCGTGCAAGGGACACTTGGCATCGCCACCGCGATTATTGAGGCAGCTGCACTTGGCTTCCTGGGACTCGGCGCACAGCCGCCCGATCCGGAATGGGGCAAGATGCTCTCGGATTCACGGCAGTTCATCCAGAAGGCACCCTGGACGGTTATTTTCCCGGGGCTGTCCATTATGCTGACCGTGCTTGGCTTCAATCTGGTAGGGGACGGCCTGCGCGACGTGCTTGACCCGCGGATGAAGAATTAACTTCTGTTCACTGATAGCCCTGCAGGCCTTTGGCTTGTAAGGGCTATTTTTTCTGAGTAGCTATACTTACAGCTGGAATTATCACTTGTTCATATCAATAATAACTAAATATAATCAAACATAATCAAAACGTATAGTAAAACCAAAAAAGATGTGCTAGAATAGCACCAAAATATATAAGATACATACATGGGAGGAATGGAAATGTTCAAGAAGTTGGGGTTAGTGTTAGTAGCGGGATTGGTAGCGGCGGGATTGTCTGCTGCACCTGCTGAACAGGCACAGGCAGCTAAGAAAACTGAAATTATTATATCTGCGGCAGCCAGCCTGCAGGACAGTCTCGACAAGATTGCCGTGACTTACGAGAAGCAGCATCCCGGTATTGATCTTGTTTTTAACTACGGTGCTTCCGGTACGCTGCAAAAGCAGATTGAACAAGGCGCTCCGGCTGATCTGTTCTTCTCTGCAGGAGACAAACAGATGACTGCCCTGGTAGATGGCGGGCTCATTAGTGATAATACGGAACTGCTGAAGAATCAGCTGGTTCTCGTGGTGCCTTCTGATTCGAAGACTTCCATTACTACAATCACCCAGCTTACCGATAAAGCCTTCAAGAAGGTGGCTGTCGGCCAGCCGGAATCGGTGCCGGCCGGGCAATATGCGCAGCAGTCATTGACGGCTAAGAAGGTATGGGATACGCTGCAGAGCAAGCTGGTCTTTGCCAAGGATGTCCGTCAGGTATTGTCTTATGTGGAAACAGGCAATGCAGATGCCGGCTTCGTCTACAAGACAGACGCGCTTACGTCGAACAAAGTGAAGATTGCCCTGACAGTGGGCGGACATGTGCACAAGGCCATTAATTATCCGGTAGGCATTGTTAAGGAGTCCTCGCATCAGGCGGAGGCCAAGGCATTCTACGATTATGTACAGACAACAGCGGCGGACGCGGTATTTACAAGCTACGGCTTTCAATTAGCACAATAATAACTACTATATAAATGGGGTGAGAAGAGATGGAGATCAATTGGACCGATTTTTTCGCCCCGGTCTGGCTTTCGGTCAAGATTTCAGTGATTACCAGCATTATAGTGTTCTTACTGGCTACGCTCGCAGCCAAGAAGATGGCAGGGCGGAGGTTCTTCGGACACAGCCTGGTTGAAACGGTCCTGCTGCTTCCGCTGGTTCTGCCGCCGACGGTTGTCGGCTTCGTCCTGCTGGTGATCCTCGGCCGGCGTAGCTGGATCGGCAGGCTGTATGAACAGTTCACCGAGCATACCATTCTGTTTACCTGGGGCGCGGCGGTCATTGCCGCAGTAGTGGTCGCTTTCCCCTTGGTATACAGGACGGTCAAGGCGGGCTTCGAAGGGGTGGAGAAGGATCTTGAGGATGCCGCGCGGGCGCAGGGAGCCAGCGAGCTTCAGGTCCTGCGCTATGTAACCCTTCCGCTGGCCAGCCGTTCACTGGCCGCAGGTTATGTGCTCGGGTTTGCCAGGGGGCTGGGCGAATTCGGCGCTACGATTATGGTAGCGGGGAACATTCCCGGGCGCACCCAGACGGTGCCGACCGCAATCTATGTAGCGGTTGACGGAGGCAATATGACGCTGGCCTGGATGTGGGTATGCTCGATTATTGTCATCTCGGCCCTTATGCTGATGTTTGTTAACCGCCGTTCCTGACGGAGTGTAAGCTGAATTACCCCCGGTATCACCAGAAATTCTGGAGATATCGGGGGTTTTTCATTGGGGCATTCCCATGCCCATTCTGCGGTAATCGGAAGGGGATACGCCGGCCTCTTTCTTGAAGATCCGGTTAAAGGACCGGTAATTCTCAAAACCGATAGATTCAGAAATTTCAAATGTCTTATGATCCGTGGTAAGCAGCAGCAGCTTTGCCTTTTCAATCCGCAGACGGGACAGGTATTGAATGAAGCTTTCGCCTACTGCTTTTTTGAACATGGAGCTGAAATAAGGCACACTGTAATTAATCGAAGCTGCCAGCTCCTCCAGCTTATAGGGATAGCTGAGGTCTTCACGCATGTGCTGAATGATTCTTGTAATCGAAGCATCGATCTTCCGGCCGCCCTCCTGAAGCTGCTGAAGCTTGCGGAAATAATCGCAGGTCGCCTCGTGTACGGAGTTGAAGGTCTGGCACAGCTCCATTTTTTTACGCAGGTCCGCTTCGAGATCCGCACCGCCCTCTGCTCCAATAACGTTATGGCTCATATCCAGGAAGACTCTCAAATATAAGGATTTGATCTGCTCCGGGTCCCAGGATTGCTCCATAGCCTGGCGGTATAAGGAGAGGCGCTCCTGCTCCAGTGCAGCTGTGTTCAAATGCGGCTCCAGCAGTGCTTTCTTGAGTACCTTGCTCCAGAATCGGCTAAGGGGCTCCGGAATCCGCTGGAAACGGGCGATTTGTTCCCAATCCTCAATAGCGATGCTCTCGCCAAAGCGGTAAAAGAAAGGATAGGGGGCAGAAGCCAGCCGTTTCAGTGCCTCAGGCCGGGCCTTCAGTCCCTGGCCGAAGCTGCACTGCAGGGCAATGCAGCTCATTTTGAGATTGGCGGCAAAGGAATCCAGCACCTGTTCCGGGAAATTGGGGCGCATAGCCTTTGACGTATCGGTGTATATGGCGAGAAAACGTCCCTTGTCGAGCGCGATCACTTTATGCGGGCCTATGCCGGCCAGCAGCTCCTTAAGTACGTTGACTCCGGCGAATTGCCACAGCTTCAGCTCTTCAAGCTGATCGATCGGGAAGCGAAGGGAATTCCTGTCCAGCTCCAGCAGCAATACCTTGAAGCTTTGTTCGTGAAGCGGGAGCTGGGAGTCCTCCAGACTGCGCAGCCACTTGGCTTCGGCCGCTGGACTCAGCAGCATATCCAGAAAGAGGCTCTGCTCAATCTCCACCTCACTGAGCCGGACCTGCTGTTCCAGCTGGAGATGCTTTTCCCGGGTTTCATCAAGTGAGTTCACCTGGGAGGCCAGCTCCTCCATCGTCCGGGTCAACAGGCCGGGATCAGAAAGACAGTCATCTTTAATGAGATAGGCTGCCGCCTTCAGATGAATGGCCTGCTGGGCATAATGGAAATCCTGGTGGCAGGTAAGGATGATGATCTGCGGCGGACGTTCTCCGCTTTTCTCAATTTCGCTTAGCATCTCAAGCCCATTCATGCCCGGCATGGTGATATCGGTTACGACAAGCTCCGGCTTGTGCTTCAGGAACAATTCAAGTCCGTCCCGGCCGTCTTCGGCTTCGCCAACCAGCGTGAATAAATCGGCACGCTCTTCAATGAAATGACGGAATACCGTTCTTGCCGGAATTTCGTCCTCCACGAGTACAACTCTATAGGGATTCATGAGGCTCCTCCTTTACAAGAACATTCTCAGACGGCAGCATAATACGGATCGTCAGCCCTTCACCCGGGGCACTGGAGAGCAGAATTTGCGCATCCCCTCCGAACAGCAGTTTCATCCGCAGCCATACATTCTGCAGCCCGATGTTCTCCGTGGACTCTTCATGGAGCAGATGGAGCTGCAGCTTCTTCAGTTCGGCTTCCGCAAGGCCAATCCCGTCGTCAGTAATCTCAAGGATGATATAGTTCTTGCCGGTATCGGTGAAGACCCGTATACCGATATGCCCTTCCGGCGTTTTACGCGGAAGAATCCCATGGAACACAGAATTTTCGATCAGCGGCTGGAGGCTCAGCTTCGGAATCTGCATACTCTGCAGCGGCTCCTCGATGCTGGACTCCAGCCGGATTTGACATTTATACCGCATATTGAGCAGGCCCACATAATCCGCCAAGTAATCAAGCTCCTGCCGAAGCTGCACGGTCTGCTCGAAATTCTCCATAGAGTACCGCAGCAGCGCGACCAGCCGGCCCATCAGCGAATTGATCTTCTCATAATCCTTCATCATGGCGAACATCCGGATGGTGTTTAAGGTATTGTACATGAAATGGGGATTAATCTGCGATTGCAACGCTCTAATCTCCAGTTTGCGCTTCAAATCCTCCGAATCATGCAAATCTGCCAGCAGATCCTGAATGCGGACAGCCATCGTATTGAGCATCCGGCCCAGATCCCCGATTTCATTATTGGCAAAATGAGTGACCCGGGCCTCGAAATGCCCTTTCTTAAGCGCATCGACCTGCCGCTTCACGGCTTGCAGCGGCCGGTATAACTGATATCCGAACCCGACAACGCATAGTGCCCCCAGCACCGCAAGAATGACCAGGAAATAAGTTACGGTCCGCCGGATAATGTCTGCGCTGGCGGTAAGCTCCTTGGACGGAATTTCCGAGACCACGATCCAGTTGTCGTAGGTTGAGGTCTGTTTGACTGAGACAATGGAAGAGCCTGCCGCGAATTGATCGGGGCGGTTCAGCTCTTTCCAGTGCTTGAGAATACCCTGTACACGCCGGGTATCCTCGGCTTTCTCAAGCTTGCTGGTTGTAGCGATCGTCAGCCCGTCTTCGGTCAACAGCGAAATGGAGCCTTCGCTGCCGAGCTGAATATTCTCGATCTGCCGCTGGTATTGGTTATTGCTCATGGAGATCAGCAGTACTCCCTTCAAGTCCTCATACAAATCGAAGGGAACCCGTGAGATATAATAGGTGGAAGAGTCCAGAATCGCAAGTTCCGGCAGAGAGTGCTTATCCAGAAAAATATTAGGTTTCCCCGAGGCCAAATACGTTTCAATCAGCGGCCGGTAAGGGGAATCCGCAAGGGCAGCCGGGGCCTCCGTAGAAGAGAGCACTTCTCCTGTAATAGCTGAATAGACCTGCAGTCCTTCAACATTCCCGATAATCGCCGAGGCGCTGCTGAGCACGGAGATCAGATCCTTTTTGCGGACAACCTCTTCAAAATATTGGGCCGACGGTGAAACCAGCGCGCCCTGAATCGACGAAATACGTGAGTATTGCTCGCTTAATTCCCTCAGCCGGGTCATGGTTAATTCAATCCGGTCTACGACCTGATTGACCAGCTGGGCATTCAGACGGTTCACCTGTTTCTCTACGGTAGTGGTGGATACGCTTACAGAGATAATAGACAATACAATCAGCGGAATCACGGAGATGGCGAACATGACGAGAATCATCTTGATGTAGAAGCTCCGCCGCAAAAAGCTGAAAAATGGTGAACTCATAGGAACCCCTTCCGTTAACCGGTTTTAGACGCTGGATGCTGGATAGGCTATCCTATAAAGATTATAGTACATTGGAGAATAAGGAGAAACACAGATCCGGGGAAATCTTAAGAATGGTGACACTTTGGCTCGAATCCGGCATGTTCACTACCTGCGGTGTCTTCTATAATCCAAAGTGTAAGAACAATGTAAACGCACTCAATACAAGCGAATGGGGGATAACAATGAATTTTACAAGAAAGCTTGTACCGCTTATGGCATCAGCAGCATTAATGGCAACAGCCCTGGCAGGCTGCTCCGGTAACAACAATTCTGCAGCAGGCAGCACAGCCTCACCGGATGGAAGCGCACAGACAGAGACTGGCGGCAAGCCGGCCAGCATCAAAGCGATGACGATCCTCTTCGGCAATCCGCCGGAGATGGGCAGCAATAAAGCGCTGGAGGATCTGGAGAAACGCGGCAACGTTGATCTGGATGTGACCTTCGTACCCTCCGAGGCCTATACCGATAAGCTCTCCGTAGCCGTGTCGGCAGGTGATTCCTATGATCTGCTGCTCATGGACGGCGGAAAGGACGACAAATTCAATAACCTGGTGAAGATGGGCGCGTTCCATGATCTGACGCCTTATCTGGAGAAGACGGAGAATATCAGCCAGATCGATGATGTCGTCTGGGATGGAATCAGAATTGACGGCAAGGTATACGGAGTTCCCCGGCCGCGCGGCCTGTACGGCGGAGGGGAAGCCAATATCCTGATCCGTAAGGACTGGCTGGACAAATACAATCTGGCTGTGCCAAAGACGATGGATGAGCTGACGAATGCACTTGCTGTATTCAAGGAGAATGATCCGGCAGGCGGAGGCAAAACCATTCCGTTTACGATCTATGGTTCAGACGGAGTCAACAGTCCAGGACCTTTCTCAGGAGTGCTTCCGATTCAGTTTGCCTTCGGTATTCCTAATGTGTGGAAGCTGGACGGCGGGAATGCCGTGCGCGATTTCCAGACTCCTGAATACAAGGCATTTCTGGAGTGGCTGCGAGATTCCTGGAGCAAAGGCCTGATTGACAAGGATGCGCCGGTGCTCAAGAACCAGGGCCAGGCACGGAGCAAGTTCCTGTCAGGCACAGCGGGTGCTTTTGTGGGGAATGTCAGCGATCTGGGAGAGGCCAATGTGGAGAAGCTGAAGCAGACAGATCCAAATGCTGAAATTGCCATTGTCGATGTGCTCGAAGGGGCAGGCGGACACAAAGGTGCTGCTGTACTCGGCGGATACTACGGGCTGTGGGTCATTCCAAGCTCCGTACCGGAAGATAAGGTTCAGCAGATTGTTGATTTCCTTGATTTCACCGCCTCCGAGGAGAATATAGCGTTCTCCAAAGCGGGAGTTACCGGCATTCACTCCAGTGACTTCAAAGATGGTGTTGCTGTGCAGACTGAAGAGCAGAAGAAGCAATACGACCTGGATAAGCCGAGCCAATTCGTGCTGGAGAACCGGGTAGATCCATATGTATACGCCAGCTCCAAGGAGCCGGAGATTCTGGCGCAGCAAAAGGCGACATTGGATATCATCAGCAAGATCGGTGTTGAGAATCCGTTCCTCAGCTACAACTCACAGTTCGCCAGCAAGAATCCGGACAGCTACAAAAAAATGAGCGCCGTGATGACGAAATATGTGCTGGGTGAAGGCACCTGGGAAGATGTGCAGAAGGAGATTGATACCTGGACAAATGGTGCAGGCGGGCAGATAGCCAAGGAACTGCTGGATCAATATAATGCAGCGCACTAAATAAGACACCACTAAATATACACAGAGGCAAAGGAGGGGGCTTCCCCTTTCTTTTGCCCATGGATAAGGAGGTTTAGCCTGTGCAGAGAACTTTGCGCCCTAAACGGTTTAATCAATTATGGCCTTTCTATTTACTGGCGGCACCTGGCATTCTCTATTTTCTGGTTTTTCATTATATCCCGATGTCGGGACTCATTCTGGCCTTCAAGGAGTACAGCCCGTTCAAAGGCATTATGGACAGCCCGTGGGTGGGGCTGGATAATTTCAGACAGTTTTTCGGAACCTCCGATTTCTATATTTTGCTGAAAAATACACTGCTGATCAGTCTGCTGAACCTGATCATTTATTTTCCGTTTACGATCCTCCTGTCGTTACTCCTGAATGAAGTGCGGCTCAAAGTGTTCAAACGGGTGTCGCAGACGATCGTCTATCTGCCCCATTTCCTGTCCTGGGTCGTCATTTACGGGATTACGATTTCGTTCTTCGGGCCTTCAGGCGTCATTAATCATTATCTCAGCCAGTGGTTTGACGGCAATGCCAATTTCCTGGTGAGCAATGAATGGTTCCGGCCGCTGGTCATCTTCCAGTCCATCTGGAAGGATGCAGGCTGGGGGACAATTATCTTCCTGGCGGCACTGGCAGGGATCAACCCGGAGCAGTACGAAGCGGCCAAAGTGGATGGAGCGAGCCGGCTGCAGAGCATCTGGCATATTACCCTCCCCGGCATCAAGAGCACGATTGTTATACTGCTGCTGCTCCGTCTGGGCTCCTCTATGGACTCCAACTTCATGCAGATCTTCCTGATGACCAACAGCCTCAACCTGGATGTCTCCAATGTGTTCGATCTGTTCGTCTACCATATCGGTCTGGAGCAATTCAACTACAGCTTCGCGATTACCGTAGGCATGTTCAAATCCGTTGCCAGTCTGATCCTTGTAGTCGGGGCCAATTATGCGGCAAAGCTGCTTGGCGAGGAAGGCATATTCTAGAACAAGAACAGGAGTGGAGACGTTATGAAGCTCAAGGCAACATGGTTTGACACCATTATTGTAGTTATTATCTGCTTAATCAGTCTGCTGGTTATTCTGCCTTTTCTATACATTATCGCGGTATCCTTCAGTCCGCCCGGAGATTCAATGGCCGGGAATTTCTTCATCTGGCCCAAGCACTGGACGCTGGATGCTTACAGCTATCTGCTGAATGCGAATACGTTCCTGACCTCGGTCAAGAACTCCGTCATTATCACGGTAATGGGTACGCTGCTTAGCCTGTTTGTATCCATTACCCTGGCCTATGCCTTATCTAAGAAGTTTCTGCCCGGCCGCCGCATCATGCTGCTGATTATTTTCTTCACCATGATCTTTCATGGCGGGATGATTCCCAGTTATCTGGTGGTCAAAAATCTGGGTCTGATCGATTCCTACTGGGCAGTGGTGCTTCCTGCGGCTTCCAGTGCTTTTAATATCATGGTCATCCGCTCGTTCTTCCAGAGCCTGCCGGAAAGTCTGGATGAAGCGGCAAGAATTGACGGGGCAGGAGAGTTCAGAATTCTGTATTCGGTCGTGCTTCCGCTGTCCAAACCGATCATCGCCACGTTTACGCTGTTCTTCATGGTGCAGTTCTGGAATGAGTTCTTCTCAGCGGTCATCTATCTGAATGATACATCGCGCTGGCCGATTCAACCGCTCCTGCGGCAGATGGTGGCGATCAGCGCCTCCAATATTTCGGCAGAGGCTGCAGTTGACGCACAGCTTGCGGCCAACCTTGGACCCAATGTCCAGAATGCGGCGATATTGCTGGCCATGCTGCCTATTGTAATCGTGTATCCGTTCCTGCAGAAATATTTCGCCAAAGGAGCCATGCTAGGTTCGATCAAGGAATAGACGCGGATGAGATCCGTTAAACCAATAAAGGTGAGGGTTCAAATGACGATTGGATATAAAGACTTGCGCCATAATCCTATATATACAAAGCCGCAGCTATCGGATGAAGAATTCCTCGGCACCATGCTGGACTTGAACAGACCTGAGCTTGGCGGTGTGGCTGCATACTTGAAGTCAGGTGATGTGCCGGCTGCACGGGATGCCTATCTGGAGGTCATTTCAGCAGGTAACAACGGGAGATATTACTTTGAAGTGAAGGATGTTCCCAAGCTTCAGGCGTATGCCGCAAGCTACTACGGCCATGAGGAGGAAGCGCAGCAGACAATCGCTGAGGCAGACCGGATCGTGGAAGGGGATATCCCGCTATTCAAAGGGAAAAGAGTGGTCTTTCCGCGTGGAACCTATGACTGGAACAGCTGGCTGTACGACAGCTCCCAGTATCAGCTGCATCTGACCCGGTTCGTATATGTGAAGCATCTGTCCAGAGCTTATGCGCTGACCGGTGATGAGAAATACGCCAAATGCTTCAATGACATGATCAGCGACTTCATCGATGATAATAGGGTGCCGGTGGATGATACATTCCGTTCCGAGCATTCGACCTGGGACCCGCTGTCTGTCGGGGTGCGGCTGTTTATGCTGCCGGAAGCCTTCATTATCTTCTTCAGCTCACCTGCGTTCGAGCCTGAGGTTAAGCTGAAGCTGATCAAGTCCTTCCAGGAGCACGGGCAGTATGTGCGCAAATACCATGCCGGCGGCGGTAACCATGTCTGCATGCAGCTGCGGGGGCTGATCCAGACGGCGCTGCTCCTGCCGGAGCTGAAGGATTCCGCGGAATGGCTGGAGTACGGGCTGCGTGAGCTGCCGGGATATATCCGCCAGAACGTATATGCGGATGGGGTACAGTTCGAAGGCAGTCCGAATTATCACCTGATCGTGATGCGCGATCTGTATGAGCTGGTGGCACTGTTCCATAAGCTTGGAATCGACGCCGGGGAGTATCGCGACACCTTGGAGAAAATGTTCACCGTGACGATGCATCTGCTGGCCCCCGACGGTCAGATGGTCAAATTCGGCGATACCGATGTGCAGGTGGCCAGCGAGCTGCGCAATGTCATGAGTCTGGGCGCTTATCTGTATCAGCGCGGCGATTTCAAAGCGCTGGGGCATGAGCGGCTGCCGTTCTCCCTGCTCTGGAGAGTAGGGCCGGAAGCGGTGCAGCAATATGAGCAGCTGAAGGCGAAGCAGCCTGCCGAAACGGCAGCCTGCTTCCCGATTGGAGGTTACATTACCTCCAGGCAGGGCTGGAGCCGGGAAGACATGTACATGGCGATGCGTGCAGGTGTTGGAGTCGGCGGACATGCCCATTCGGATGCGCTGAGCCTGGTGCTCTACGCCGGAGGGCGCGAGCTGCTGGCGGATTCAGGCATGGGATTGTTCGAGTGGAACAAGGAGCGTAAATATACGGTATCCACCCGGGCCCATAATACCGTAGTGGTGGATGGCCAGGACCAGCATGTCCGCAGCTTTCACTGGAATACGCCGACGACGGCAGCCTGCAGAATCTGGGACGTCCAGTCCAGTGCAGCCTATGACTACAGCTTCGCGAGCCATTACGGCTATACCCGTTACGATGATCCGGTCATCCATTCCCGCAAGGTGCTGTTCATCAAGAACAGCTACTGGATGATTGTGGATCTGTTTGAAGCGAAGGAACAGCACCGTTATGAGCAGTACTTCCATCTGCCTACAGGCGGAGCGGGATATGACTGCCGCCGCAGCGGTGAAGTGTCCACTCAGCTGGAGGGGGCTAATCTGCTGCTGCTGCATCTGCCGGCCGGCCACGCTGAGGACCAGCTGTTGCTTGAGCCGGGACTGATTTTCAAGCAGGGGGAGTATACTGAGAGTCCGGTGGTGAAGCGTTCATTAACTGTGGCGGGGAGGACGGCAATCGTAACGCTTGCCGTTCCGTTCGGAACGGAGAAACCTAAGGTGACCATTGAGCCCCTGCCTGCACGGATGAACGGGAAAGAGCTATCTGCTGAAGAGGCAACGGCCCTCCGTATTATAATGGAAGATCGAGTGGATGAAATCTGCTTGTACCATAATAGTGTAGAGGTAGCGGGCTACCTCGATCACACCGGCAATATCATTGCCGAAGCGCTGCTGCCCCGCAAGAATGAACCGGACGGCTTGGAGTTTGCCGGGGGCAACTATAGCCGGGATGTTATTGTGATCACGGATTCCAAATCATAGCGGTCTGAAAAGAACAACGTCCATCCTGTACCGGGGTGGGCGTTGTTTTAGTTTGGGGGGAGAGGAGGAAATGAAAGGGAGAAATCCCCTTGAATGCGGCGGAAGCAGGCAGCAGGCGGGAATGAGGGGCAGAAGTGCCCCTGAATCCGCCAACTTGAAAATGTTTGCGCCGAATCCCCTTGTTGCAACCGTTATCATGTTATAATTTTAGATATAATTTGAATGATAATGGAGGGACTCATGAGGAACTCTTTGGAACTGCTTGAGGATGTCGTGGATACACAGGCGCTGCAGATCATTCAGGACGATCTTGCTGCGGTGACGGATATGGCTGTGCTTACGGTCGATGCTGGCGGCAAGCCGGTGACCCGGCACAGCAAATGCACGGACTTTTGCAGAGCGATGAGATCGGCCACCCAGTCCTCCCGGTTATGTGAGAGCTGTGATTACCGCGGGGGATATGCCGCACAGAGTATGCAGCGTCCCTATGTCTATAAATGCCATATGGGGATTGTGGATATGGCGGTACCGCTGGTAGTCGGCAGCAAGTACCTTGGCTCCATTATGCTGGGGCAGATCTCTATTCCCGCACAGGATACCGGTAAGAAGCTTGATATGCTGAGCTCAACCAGCCGTCCAGATCAAAGGGAGCATGACAGCATGCTGGAGGAATATTACCGGAGCCTTCCGGTGATGTCTTATGAACGGATCGAATCCGTAGCCCGTCTGGTCACCCACATGAGCCATTATATAACCGGCAGAGTTAGCGCCAGGAACCGGACTTATGTATTCGGCACTTCTGCAGCTGCTGCGGATGTGAAGCTTACAGAAGAAGCAGCGCAAGTACATGAGATTCCCCGGCAGCAGGTACAGGAGGAGGCGGGCCAGCCGACTGACAGGAAGCAAGCTGCGGGCACAACAGGCGGCAGCCTCAGGCTGAAGCCGGCGCTGGAGCATATGCATGGGCATTTCCGGGAGCGGCTGAGACTGGCGGACATGGCCCAGTTATGCTGGATCAGCGCGGACTATTTCAGCAGACTGTTCCGGCAGGAGACGGGCAGCACCTTTTCTTCCTATATAAATAGCCTTAGGCTGGAGGAAGCGAAACGTAGTCTGGCGGAGGGGGAAGAATCTGTAGTGAGCATCGCGTATTCGCTGGGGTTTGAGGATAGCGGGTATTTCATCCGGACCTTCAAAAAAGCTACAGGCGAAACACCGGCGGTCTACCGCCTGAAGAGCCGTGCATAATCCGCGCTGCGCTGGGAGTTTATAGGATGAAATGACGGAATAGTTCTATACAGGATCGTGCAATGCCAAACAGCGGCAAAGCGCTTATACTGAATAGGAAGCGTTTACAAATCCTGCCTAAGGAGTGCTGTGAAATGAGAAAAATACTAACCTCTCCCTCTAAATATGTTCAGGGCAAAGATGAACTGTACAACATCGGGGACTATGTAACGATCTATGGACGGAAAGCGCTGCTGGTGGCGCATAAGGATGATCAGGCCCGGGTTCAGGATTACCTGGACAAGGCAGTTGCCAAAGGCGGCTTCGAATTCGTAACCGGCGGGTTCGGCGGGGAATGTACACTTAAGGAGATCGGCCGGCTGGAGCAGTTCGCGGCAGCAGAAGGCTGTGATGTGATTGTTGGCCTCGGCGGCGGCAAGGCGCTGGATACAGCCAAAGCGATCGCCAACCGGGCCAGAATTGCGATTATTGTCGTACCGACGATTGCGGCGACTGATGCACCATGCAGCGGCTCTTCGGTGATCTATTCGGAGCACGGCGAGTTCGAATCCTATCTGTATGCGCGGCAGAATCCCAATGTGGTGCTGGTGGATACCGGAATCATTGCCAATGCGCCGACGCGTTTTCTGGTGGCCGGGATGGGGGATGCGCTGTCGACCTTTTTTGAGGCGAGATCCTGTGTCAGAGGGTTCACCTATAACAATTCCGGGGCCGTAAGCACGAAGGCGGCGATGGAACTGGCCCGGCTCTGCTACGAAACACTGCTGGAGGACGGACTGAAGGCCAAAGCGGCCAATGACAGCAAGGTGGTCACGCAGGCGCTGGAGAATATTATCGAGACGAATATCCTGCTCAGCGGGCTTGGATTCGAGAGCGGGGGACTGGCCGCAGCGCATGCCGTGCATAACGGGCTGACCATTCTGGAGGAGACTCATCATTATTATCACGGGGAAAAGGTGGCTTTCGGCACGCTGGTGCACATGGTGCTGGAGAATGCGCCGCAGGAAGAACTGGACACGGTGCTTGGCTTCTGCAAGTCGCTCGGATTACCTACCTGCCTGAAGGACCTGGGTGTTACAGATATCAGTGAAGCCCGGCTGATGCCGGTAGCCGAAAGAGCCTGTGCCGAAGGGGAGTCCATTCATAATATGCCGTTCCCGGTTACGAAGTATGATGTATATGCGGCCATTCTGGCTGCGGACCGGCTGGGCGGAAGCGGAGGCGAAGCCAGATGAAGAAGATCATCAACGCTCCTGAAGATGTAGTCGTGCAGATGATCGAGGGCATGGTGCTTGCCCATCCGGAGCTGCTGGAGTGGAACCGGAAATACAAGATCATTACGCGTAAAGAGCTGAACCCGGACAAAGTCACTCTGATCAGCGGCGGAGGCAGCGGACATGAGCCTGCGCATGGCGGATACGTAGGTAAGGGAATGCTGGATGCGGCGGTATGCGGTGATGTGTTTGCCTCTCCGTCGACGATTCAGGTCTACAATGCGATTACGAAGACGGCTTCCTCCCAAGGAACGCTGCTGATTATCAAGAACTATTCCGGTGACTGCATGAATTTCGATGCGGCGGCGGAGATGGCGTTCGAAGATGATGATATCACCGTGGAGAAAGTGTATGTGAACGATGATGTGTCTGTGGCAGATGATGCATCGACGGCAGGCAGAAGAGGCGTGGCCGGAACGGTGTTTGTGCATAAGATCGCCGGAGCGGCTGCAGAACGCGGAGATACACTTCCGGAGGTCAAGTCCATCGCGGAGAAAACCGTGCGCAATGTCCGGTCGATCGGCTTCGCGCTGACTTCCTGTACCGTGCCGGCCAAAGGCTCACCAACCTTCGCGCTTGGAGAGGATGAGATCGAATTCGGCGTAGGCATTCACGGCGAACCGGGTATTGCCCGGGAAAAGCTCGTTCCGGCCGATGAACTGGCCGCGAAGGCACTTCAGGCGCTGCTCGCCGATATGCCGGTTAACCCGGAGGAAGAGGTCGCGCTGATGATTAACGGCTTCGGGGCAACGCCGCTGCAGGAGCTCTACATCCTGAACCGTTCCGTCAGCCTGCTGCTGGAGGAAGCCAAGATCAGGGTATACCGGACCTTTGTCGGCAATTATATGAGTGCGATTGATATGGCGGGAGCATCGGTCACCCTGCTGAAGCTGGATGATGAGCTGAAGCAGGCACTCGACTATAGCGCGGAGACGGCAGCTTATAGATGTTAGGAGGCGGAAGCAATGGAGAAGCTGCTTACAGCTGATATAGTAGTGATGATAGATGAGATGGCGAAGCTTATCATTGAGAAGGAAGTCGAATTCTGTGAACTGGATTCCTTTGCCGGAGACGGGGACTTCGGCATGTCGCTGGCCAAGGGCTTCCGGCAGCTGAAGCTGGAATGGGAGGAGCTGCCGCAGGAAGATATCGGCGAATTCCTCAAAGCCTGCGGAATGGTGATCATTGAGCACTGCGGAGGCGCTTCGGGTCCGATCTGGGGCTCGGCCTTCCGCAGCGCGGCGAAATACGCCAAGGGCAAGACCGAATTAAGCGGACTTGAGCTGGCGGGGCTGCTGGAGAACGCGGTAGAGGGCATCCAGAAGCGGGGCGGAGCGAAGCTTGGCGACAAGACGCTGCTCGATGCACTGATTCCTGCTGCTGAAGCTCAGCGGAAGAGTGCGGAGAGTGGCGACGCCCTGCTGATCAGCATGCGCAAGGGCGCAGAAGCGGCGGTGCAGGGAGCCGAGCACACCAAAGACATTATCGCTTCCAAAGGCAGGGCAAGCTATGTGGGCGAGCGGAGCCTCAGCCACCCGGATGCCGGAGCTACAGCGATAGGTATTCTGTTCACCGGGATTGTAGACCGGATGCAGCAGTAAGGATCGAAGACCCCGATTGAAATACAGATGCAGCGAAAAGGGACGTCCCGGTGGTATATCTCCGCCGGGCGTCCTTTTGCTGTTCCGCTAGTTCAAGTCTCGTATATAATATTCCCTGTTTCGGTAAGGTCATAGCTGTGAATGGACTTCAGCTCGTTCTGGAAGGCGGGTGAACGCAGAATATCAATAACCGTGCTGATCCATTGTTCATTCTCGGGCTTCTTGACCATGACCAGATCGTAGCGTTCCGTGGTGAGCGGAATGAAGTCGATGCCGTCAATAATCTTGGCGGCCTTCTCGGTGCCGATACCCACATCGGCGCTGCCCCGCGCCACCATACCGGCTATAGCCAGATGGCTGTTCTCTTCGGTTCCATAGCCCTCCAGCGCTGCGGATGGAATTCCGAGCAGGCGGAGCTGCTCATCCAGCAGCACCCGGGCCCCGGAGCCGCGTTCGCGGTTGATCAGGATCAGCCCGCTCTGCCGGAGATCACTCCAGGTGCGGATGCCTTTGGGGTTGCCCTTCCGTACATAGAACCCGGCACTGCGCGATAGCAGATGCACTACGATATAAGAGAAGCCTACGAGCAGCTTGCGGATATAAGGCAGATTATATTCGCCGGTATCCCCGTCCAGCAGATGGGTGCTGACAATATCCGATTCCCCGTGATACATGGCAATCAGGCTGTCCAGACTGCCGGCATACGAACGGAGCGGGCGGGTGGACGGCAGCGTACGCTCCAGATAGGTCGCCAGAATATCAAGCGACATATCCTGGCCGGTAATGACCACATTCATACTGGTGCTTTTGCCGGTATGGGGGGGCGGAGGGGCGAAGGCCTGATACGGAGCCGCAAAGGAAGCGGCCGTCTGCAGCGGCTGTATTTCCTGTAATCCGCTTCCGCCGGGGAGCGGATGCCCATAAGCCCCGCTGCTGCGGGAATTCTGCTTGTATGCCTCCAGATCAGAGAGGTCAACACGCATCTGTTTGCCGACACGGTAGGAGGGCAGCTCTCCTTTTTTGATCAGATCATAGACTTTAAGTTTGGATATTTTGAGTAACCGGGCGATTTCCTCGGTTGTATAGGAAGTATTCTCAGACATGAATTAAACCCTCCCAGGGGATGCACTGCGGCAGAAGTCACAGGTAGCCATATAATGCTTATAATGCTCAAGACTACCTTATTTTGTGGACCTGCGCAATCTAAGAAACCCCCGGACCGCAGGCGCAGAGCAGCAGACGGAGCTTCAATAAGTCCCGTGCCGCTCTGTCTTCGCCTGCTGCGCATCGGATAACGTGATCAGCTCGGAGACAGTGACGAACCGGAACCCTTGCTTCGCAAGCTCGGGGAGGATGATCTTCAGCGCTTCCTTCGTTTGCGATTGCCCATGGACATGGTCATGGAACAGAACGATATCTCCATTCCGGGCATTACGGATCACTCTGCTGGAGATGCTCCAGACTCCCGGGCGGTTCCAGTCGCGGGTATCCTGATGCCAGGACCAGAGCACCGGCTTCAGGCCCATGCTGTTGGACACATCAATCATCGTGTCGTCGTACATTCCGCCCGGCGGTCTGAACAGGCTGCTGTGTTTGCCGGATACTTTGACAATCTCCTTCTCCGTCAGCTCCAGCTCCTCCTGAATCTGCTGCCCGGAGACCGGTTTTTTGAAATAAACGTGATTATAGGTATGGTTCGCAAGCTCATGGCCTTCATTAATGACGCGTCTGGCGACCTCGGGATAAGCGGCGATCCGTTTGCCAATTGCAAAAAAAGTGCATTTCGCATTGTATTCATGCAGTACCTCCAGAATGCCATCCGTCTCGAAGGGGTCCGGGCCGTCGTCGAAGGTGAGTGCAATAACCTTTTGGCTGGTCTGCACCTCCCAGATTATGTCGCCCCGTTCCTCATAATAATAGCGGTTCTTGGCCCTGTTCGGGCTGCCGAGGGCAATGTCTGCAGAGCCGTGCATAAGCGCGAGCGCTGCAAGGGCCGCGGCAGTGATTCGGATTCCTCTTTTCATGCGTCTCAAGTTTCACTCCACACCCTGTGTTTTTATAAGCCGTTCCTGCTCTGCTTGAGCCTTAGAATGCTCCATTTGCCCCGGGAAATATGCATTTTATATAAAGCGAACTGGAAGGTTAATGATAAAGATGAAAGTAACATCTGAACCGGAAACTTATCTGGTCGCATTTTAGAGTGAAAGTTCTGCCGGAAATGACTTATAATGAGATACTAAATACAGAACAATGGAATAGGGGCAGCGGAGATGACACTAATTGAGAAAAGAGAGCATAGGCAATATCCGGAAATTACCCGGCTGGAAACATCCAGAGCCGCATATGAACGCGATTATTCGCGTCTGATCCATTCGCCGACCTTTCGACGGCTGCAAGGCAAATCACAGGTATTCGGTGCAGGCACCGGAGATTATTACCGCACACGGCTGACCCACTCGCTGGAGGTGGCGCAGATTGCCCGCGAAGCGGCCAAGAGTCTGCTGCGTTCTTACCCAGAGGTAGAGACGGGGGCAGCTGAGAATCCGGGATTGGTCATCGATCCGGAGGTCGTGGAATGTGCGGCCATTGCGCATGATTTCGGACATCCGCCGTTTGGGCATAAGGGGGAAGAGGTGCTGGACAGCCTGCTGGAAGGGCTTATTGCCAAGAAGACAGCGGAGGCTGCCGCGAAGTCCGGGGCCGGTCCGGTACAGAAGCAGACGATCCATGAGAGCATGAAGCGTAAATATGAACATTTTGAAGGCAATGCCCATAACTTCCGCCTGATCATGTTTCTGGAGAAACGCGAGAATATCGATGGACTGAACCTCTCGGATGCGGTGCTGCTGGGCATTAACAAATATCCGTTTCCCGGTACTGTGCTGAAGAAGGGCATGTACCTGCATGAATGGGAATACATCAACGAGATCCGCACCCAGTGGGGGGTTCCGGCAGGCAAGAAGACACTGGAAGCACAGCTTATGGACTTATGCGATGACATAGCCTATTCGGCCCATGACCTCGAAGACGGCATCAAGGCCGGCAAGATAGAGGTACACGAGCATTTCATGCACGACGAATACATCCAGCGGCTGATTGTAGAGAAGATCACGACGCTGGAGGATGCCTTCTGGTCAGGCTGGCAGGCCGAGGCGATCAGCGCCAAGGTGGAGGAAGTGCTTAGCTCATTCCTTCGGGTGTGGATGGAGAAAATGCCGACCTGTGAGAATGACTACTCCCGCACGCGCCGTGAAGTTAAAGCTTATTGGGTCAGTACTTTCGTCGCCAGTCTCGGCGTCATCGAGGACGGGGACTGGAAGAAGGTTACCTTCATCAAGGAAGGCCAGGAGGATGAGGATATGCTGCGGACGGTCAGTGTGCTCAAAAGCTTCGCCTGGGTAACGATGATCCGCGATTTGCGTGTGCAGCGCCTGCAGAAACGGAGTGAATGGATCCTCCGGCGGTTGTGGGAGGCCTTCCTGGATCCCGAGACCTCGCGGAGTATTATTCCGAGCGATTGGCTGCAGCGGTATGAGAAGGATCAGAGGTCGGCTAAGCCTATCTGGACCTGGGAGCATATGGTGATTGATTATATCGCCGGAATGACCGATGCGTTTGCCGAGAAAATCTACAATGAGCTGTATGGACTAAAGGTAGGCTCGATTTACGATCTGGATTAGGCATGGCTCTGCGCCCATAGTACCTGTCAGCCGGTTTGGCTGGCGGGTACTGTTTTTTTATATGATCTGGATATACATATAAAATTTTTTAGGTATTTTGCCGAAATAGTACTAGCAACCTATTTTTTTTTGTTCTTTTATGAAAATGGAATGTAATAGAATGGAATTCCGGTCATGTTTTCGGAAAAAGTTTGAGGAGGCGCGCGTAGATGGGCAAGGGTCAACAACTGAAAAGTGCAGTTAAAAAATGGGTGAGTAGAACTAAAAAGGTGCGCCAGACCGCAGTAGCTAAAGGAAGTAAAAGTATTGGATTCAAGATTGCCTCCGGTTATGCGGCTTTGGCAGTACTGGTTCTGGTTACCGGCGGGGTCTCGCTCTATCAAATGAACGGTATGCAGAAGAACACAGGCAATATTATTGATCAGAGCATTCCCGCACTGGATAAAATCCACAATGTAAATTACCTGACAGAGCATGTTATGGCGATCAGCATGCAGCATATTCTGAGCACGGATAGCGCAGAGAAAAACACACTGGCGGAAGAGCGGGCTGAATTCATCCGCAAAGTGTCAGATACATTGAAGGAATACAAGCTCACCTTGCGGGGAGAGCAGGAGCTGGGGCAATTACAGTCGCTCGTCGGGAAATGGGGAGAGTTCCTGACCGTCAACAATCAGGCGATCCTGCTCAGCAGCTCGAATGACGAGGCATTAGCACTGGAGGTATCCCACAAGGGGATTGAGGCGTTTAATTCGATGCAGATTGATCTGGACGCGCTTGTTGCACACACTCAGGATGAAGCAGCGAGTGAGGGCAAAGTGTCCGAGAAGATTTTCCACACTTCCCTGACGTTGAGTATTGTAACTGTGCTGATTGTCCTGGTAGTCATCGGAATGATTAACATGGTGATCCGTAAGACTATGATCAATCCGCTCAAAAAGGTAACCGTACACCTGCAGCGGATCTCCGGCGGTGATCTGACCGCTGAGGATACCCTGATCGGCAATATGGATGAAATCGGCCAGCTTGCCAAGACCGTTAACGAAACTAACCGTACCTTGCTGGAAATGGTGAACCGGATCAGAAATGTCTCCGAGGTGATTTCGGAACAGGGCGATGAGCTGATGCATACGATTTCCGATACCAAGGAGGGCAGCAGCCAGATTGCCTTGACCATGGAAGAGTTGGCCAAAGCCTCCGGCAGCCAGGCCGAAGCAGCGGTAGATGCTTCTAAGGCGGTGGAGGAATTAAACGCTATAATTGAGAATTTTGCCGGCAGGGGAATTGACCTCTCGCTTCATTCGGAGCAGGTGCGGCAGAAGGGTGAAAAAGGCAAAGCGCTCATGGAGAGCTCTGTAGCGCAAATGAACCAGATTGCGGACGCTGTATCGCAGTCTATGGACACGGTGGAGGAGCTGAACCGCAAGAATGAGGGGATCTTCCGGCTTGTGGGCTCCATCCGCAGCATCTCTGAGCAGACGCATCTGCTGGCGATCAATGCGGCCATTGAAGCGGCGAGAGCCGGTGACAGCGGCCGGGGCTTCGCGGTAGTAGCACAGGAGGTGCGCAAGTTGTCGGAGGATGTGCAGCGGACCGTAGCGGAGATTACCGGAATTACACAGGGAATCCAGCATGACTCCAGAGCGATGGTTGAACAATTGCGCGGCGGCGTGGCGAAGACGGAAGAGGGCAGCCGGCAGATAGTCGAGACGGGCGAAGCCTTGGCCGATATCAATGGCTCGGTAGGGGTAATGGCACTCACGGTGGAAGAAATGGCCAAGGATCTGGAGCAGATGACCGGAGCCAGTGAAACCATGAACGAGTTCAGCCAGCATATCTCGGCACTCGCCCAGCAATCTGCGGCCGGTGTAGAAGAGACTTCAGCTTCGGCCCACGAGCAGCTCAGCGCGACTACGGAAGTGGCTAACGGCATCGAGCATCTGAAGCTGCTGCTTACTGAGCTTAAGGAGTCTGTGACGCGATTTCAAGTGTGAGGGGCTATATAGGCTGAAGCAGTGAAATTTAATTACTTAGGGATACGCCGTGACTGCAGAGAATGTTTGGACTTCCGGCCGCTGTTGTTCCCGGATTTCTTGATTTATACCGCTGGTAGCGGTGGAAATCCGTGAACAAAGGCGGACGCTGCCGCTCCTACAGTTCCAAACTTCTCTTCCGCCACTTCCCACTAAATGTAAATTTCAAGTTCAAACTATATAGTGAGATGGGAATATAAAAACAGCCTCTGCTTAGGTTAGCAGAGGCTGTTTTTGTCTTGGTATTGTGCTGGGGAGAGCAAAGTTATGTTACCTACTGCTATATTACTATACAGCTTGAACTGGGGGTTTTTCGGATGGCCCCGGCTCCTAGCTCTAACTGCACTAATTGATGACGAGACCCGTGCTGCCTAAGTACTAACTAACTGTATTTTGTGCAACTAAAGCGATCGTTTTTTGCGCTGCGAGGGTTTTAATTGCATTCTCTGCAGTTAAAATCCCCCATACTCCGGAAAAAAGACGTACCGCTAATTTTAGTTGTACAGAATACAGTTAACCGGGCAAATCCGTTTTTTCGCCGTTATTTAACTGCAGGAAATACAATTAAAGTAATTGCAATGCACTCCGCACTAGCTAGTTCACAATAGACTTGTCCGCGCAGAGTCTTGCCAGCGCAGGGTTCTACAGAGCAAGGTACTTTCCAGCTCAATCTATAGTCTATATAGTTGAAATCCTGCACAAAATACAACATTTTCCTCAAAAGATCGACGTTAACCGAAAATTGTTGTATAAAAGGCATCATTTCGCCTCCATCCGCCAGCCCAGTCCACAAATCAACATATCCCACAGTAACCCCGCACCTAGCAGCGGAGGCTTAATATTGGCGGCTGTAGTCGACCAGATTGAGTGAAGGCGTTCCGGACTGCAGATAGGCCTTCATGTTCTCAACGAAAATATCCACTACCCGGTCCGCGTAACGGTCGGTTACCCCGGCACAGTGCGGGGTCATGATGACCTGCTCCATCCCCCACAGAGGGTGATCCTCCGGCAGCGGTTCTTTCTCGAAGACATCGAGTCCGGCACCGGCAAGCTGTCCGCTGTGCAGCGCAGAGATTAGATCGTCCGTATTGGTAGTCGCTCCGCGGCCAATATTAATGTAATAGGCCCCCTGCTTGGCAGCGGAGAAGATGTCTGCATCGAATATTCCCTGCGTCTCGTCGGTGATCGGCAAAGTGTTGATAATAAAATCGGCGTCGCTCACGGAATCCTTCAGCTGTCCGGTCGTGAAGACCTCATCGAAGCCGTCAACCGGCCGGCCGGAACGGCTCACACCGATCGTCTTCATACGGAAAGCCTTGGCAATTCTGGCGGTTTCACTGCCGATGGAGCCGGTTCCGGCAATCACTGCCGTCTTGCCGGTCAATTCACTCTCTTGTCCATCCGAATGCCAGCGGCGGTTCTGCTGGTTGCGGATAGCGGTATGCATGTTCCGGGTGAACATCAGCATGAAGCTGAAGATAACGGCAGTAATCGGTTCGGCGTGAACACCGCTGGCATTCGTCAGCAGAATCCCGCGTTCATGCATGGCTTCGAGCGGAAGTTTCTCCACACCGGCAGACCAGGCCTGGACCCAGCGCAGCGGTGAACCCTGGCGCAGAAGGGTATCACTGACGCCTTTTCCCCAGCCGATGATAATTTCCGCACCGGAGAGCAGCTCAAGGTCCGGATTCCTGGAATCTCCGAGGGTAAGGGTATAATCTGGTGCAGCGGCGCGGATCAGCTCCTGCTGCCCATCTGATAAATGCTGCATACAAACGATGGATTTAGTCATGTTGGTTCCCTCCTATTCTACATTTCAGTAGAGAAATGGACGATAAGTATAGAATAAGCATAACAAATCTGCCTGGAAAGGTGAAATTAGAATGGAACATAAGGAGCCGGAGCAAGAATTTGAGCGTCTGTTTATCGCGATACCTTTGCCGGAAGCGCTGCGCTATTATCTTAAAAATGAGTCTGCCCGCGTGTCTTCCGGACTTAAATTTGCCAGATGGACACATTTTGAAGATTTCCATATTACGCTGCAATTTCTTGGCGACACTCCGAAGGAGGATATCCCGGCCCTGTTCGCGGCGCTCCGGAAAGTTTCCTCGTTAAGCAAAGGCTTTCAGCTGAAGCTCGGAGAATGGGGCACATTCGGCCTCCCGGACTCGCCAAGAGTGCTCTGGACGGGGGTTTCCGGGGAGCTTGAGCCGCTCAGGGAGCTGCAGAAAAAGGTGGTTTCGGCGACACTTCCGTTAGGGTTCACGGCGGAAACGCGAACGTATAATCCCCATTTGACAGTGGCCCGCAAATACCGTGAGGAGCAGCCGTTTACGCTGGAGCGGCTGGAAAATTTACGGGTAAAGGGACGTCCCGCAGGCAATTTACTTCCAGACTTAGGCTGGACGGTGGATGCTTTTGTGGTGTATGCTACCAGGATGCATGCCATTCCTATGTATGAAATGACCGAAAAATTTACATTTTTCTCAACATAAATCGACAAGAAAGTTTTCAAAGCTTCCATTTTCGGTTACATACAATAGGAGTGTGCCGTAAAATAGGAGGTAAATAATGTTAATATTTAAACAGAGCCGCTGTATTGCGCTGCTGGTTAGTGTAATTCTAGTGTCTTTCTCAGCGATAAGTTTGATGAACCCCGAAGGATCTGCTGCTACCGGGGAGAATGTAATAGAAATGGGTAAATTGAAGTCTGCCGGCCATGAGTCTCTGGAGCCCAGTGTTCCGAAAGCTGCATCCGCTGTATATAGGACAAGCCCTTCATCCAGCACAATGATTCCCATGCTTTACACCACAGCTGCCGAACCGGTCCACACCTGGGCCCGCATGGTAAGCGCCGGATGGTTAAGCCCCGAGAAGCTGCAGCGTCAAGAGGCTGTGAAGACGGGCGCCGTTCAGCCTAAGCCTAAGGCTAAGGTAACTGTGGTGAAAGCAACGCCGTCAGCGGCGCAAGCGCTGAAGAAAGCGGCCAAGGGGACAACGAGCGTAAATAAAGTCAAAGCGGCAACTCAGCAACATCCCCCCGCAACATTGTTCTTCTCTCGGACCAAGCTACTAAGCCAGGAGCAGCAAGCTGAAGCTACCTGGAGCTACGCCGTATCCGAAGAAGACCTGCTACTGCTGCAAAAAATCGTCATGGCAGAAGCAGAAGGCGAACCGTACCAGGGCAAGGTGGCAGTTGCCAACGTTGTTCTGAACCGGCTGCGGTCAGCCAATTTTCCCGATACCATTCATGATGTAATCTATCAAAAAAGCCAATTCAGTCCTGTCGCCAACGGCCGTCTAAAGCGTGTGAAGCCCAACGCAGACAGTATCAAGGCTGTTAATGCTGCACTTATGGGAGTTAAGGAAGTTACGGATGACACGTACTTCTTCTTATCGCTGACACTCGCGCAGGATCTTACTGTGCATCATTCACGGACACTCCTTAAGACCATCGGCAATCATACCTTTTACAAATAATCACTGTTACGGTCTAGCCATCCGAATTCACGCTGGCTGCGCGCGGAGAAGGTTTCCGCTGCATTCTCATCTTAAGTAATGCAAAAGAACCTCCAAATCCACGCTTACCAGTGGCTGGAGGTTCTTTATGTTGTTGTTCACCTGGGGGCCGTTTACGGGGTGACATAGACGGCCTCTTCATTGCGCACCTGTGAGGGGGAGCTCCACGACTCGGATTCGGCAACAGCTTGGCTGGCGGGCTTGCCCAGCAGCTGGAGCACAGTAGCTGCACAATGCTGAGGCTGCTGGCGTTCCGGGGAAGTCCGGCGTTTCCGCTGTAATTCAAGTCCGGCATATTCATGCAGCAGCATGGAGAACCATTTGTTCACCACTTCCGAATCAAGTACCTCGGCCAGCCCCAGCTCTACAAAATACTGGCTGTTCTTCTCTTCCTGCCCCGGGATGGCGCTGTAGAACAGCATCGGAATGCCTTTGGCCTGACCTTCAGTACAGGTCATTCCGCCCGGCTTCGTAATCAGCAGATCGGAAGCATCCATTAATTTGTTGATCTCGCTGCTGTAGCCGAGAATCTTTACATTGGGATGGTCCAGCAGCGGGTTGGCTTTCATTTTGGCTACCAGCTTGTCATTGCTGCCCATACAGAATATAAGCTGGATCTCATCCATCCGGGCCGTGAGCGAATTCATGATGTCCTTCCCGAACATCAGCCCCCAGCCGCCGCCCATAATGAGCACGGTAGGAATGTCGGCGAGCCCCAGCTCCTTGCGGAGCTGAGTCTTGCTATGGCGCTCCCAGAACTTCGGATGCACCGGGATACCGGTAACCGTCACCAGCTCAGGAGATACGCCCCGTCCGGTAAGAATAGATTTGACGCGTGAAGTAGAGACGAGATAACGGTTAGCTTCGGCGTTCACCCAGCTGCCGTGCGCATCATAATCTGTAATCAGCGTGTAGAGCGGGACATCCAGCCCCTGCTGCTTCAATCTGGAGATGACTGCGGCCGGAATCGGATGAGTGCAGATAATCAAATCGGGTTTAAGCTGCTCTATGACCTGTGAGGCATGTGTATAAAAAATCCGGTGAAGAGCCAGCTTGGTCAACCGGTTCAGTGATTTATGATATTGGGTCTTATACATCATGCCGACCAGCTTAGGCTGGCTGCTGACTGTTTTGCGGTAAGCGGAAAGAATCCATGGTGCGACCGTAGGATTGAGGAATTTTCCAAGCTCAATGACCCGGCACTGCACATCCGGACTCAGCAGTCTTATTCCTTCGGCCAGAGCATAGGCTGCCCCTGTGTGGCCCGTGCCGAAGCCTTCCGAAAACAGCAGTACTCTTTTCTTTCGCATAAGTTCACCTGCTACTTTCCATCATGGGTAGAATTACGAGTTCTCTTCATCGGTTCATTCGAGATCCCATGTTCATGTTCTATTATATTATACTAGGGTTTTTGCTTCTTTTCTCACATTATACAAATAAGACGTAAATAGAAAGTTAAAACACTGCAATAAAATAAAAAAAGTTGGGCATAAGTATTGCATTGGCAGGAGCATCGTGATAAAGTTGGTCTTGACCGAGTGACCGGATTAGTAAATTGGTCAGAACGCGGACGCAATGATATTTCCTGACGAAAGGGAGTGCACGGGTGGCTGTGGTAGATCGAAGGCAGCAGGTGCTTCAGGCGGCGACGAAATCTTTTTCATTATTCGGCTATAAGGCAACTACAATGGATCAGGTCGCCAAGATTGCCAATGTCGGCAAAGGGACGATTTATACCTTTTTTACGAACAAGGAACAATTATTTGACGAGATTCTGCGAGATGTCATTATTGAGATGAAAAGAATCGCCGAGCGGGAGATTAAACGCGACAAGCCGTTTTTTGATAATCTGCACCGCGTGCTGGACGCCCTGCTGGAATTTCGGAGCGAACATGAGCTATTCATCAAGCTGTCCCAGGAAAGTCGTGATTTCGGAACGCCGCAGGCCGGTGATGGGCTCGACAAGATCGAGAGTGTCGTACTTGAATATTTGGAACGGGAGGTGGAACAGGCAATCCGTCAAGGAGAGATCAAACCTTGCGATCCCCAGATTGTCTCGGTAGTAATGTTCAGGCTTTATATCGTACTTACTGCTGAACTGAGCAAGGTGCATGTGCCTTTGACCAAAGAGCAGATTAAATGCTACTTTCATTTATTTTTGGCAGAAGGCCTGTCACAGTAGAATTTAAGTCCGGTATAGGGACGGCGCCCTGCGAACCTGCGCTTTCCCTGATGTGATCAGGCAAATTTTTTTTGCTCTTGAATGACTGAATGGGGAAAATGGTCAACCAGTGTTACTGTAACATTCACGAAAATATCATTTCAGAGGAATTTATAGCATTTTAAAGAGAGCATATGATTAGAAGGAGAGAACCAGAATGAAATCTTTATCCGTGTTTATCAAGGACCTTGGCGCGGTTTTTAAGAATCCCAAGATGCGTATTTCCATGTTTGCCATTCTGTTCATTCCTGTACTGTACAGCGGATTATTCCTGAAGGCATTCTGGGATCCTTACGGTAAAATGAACGAGCTTCCGGTCGCTGTCGTAAATGAAGATAAAGGTGCTGATTATGAGGGCTCCAAGCTGAGCGCCGGATCAGACCTGGTGGCGGAGCTGAAGAAGACGGACGGGTTCAAGTGGAATTTCGTCAGCCGTGAAGCAGCGGAAGCCGGACTTGCGGACAATACCTATTATATGGCGATTATTGTTCCGGAAGACTTCTCGGCCAAAGCTACTACCCTGCTGGATGCGGATCCGCAGCCGGCCAAAATCATCTACGAGCCTAATGAAGGGTACAACTTCCTGGCTGGCCAGATCGGCGGCACTGCAGTGAAGGATATCAAGACTAAAGTGTCTGCCAAGATCACAGAAGCGTATACCGAATCTGTATTTGATAAAATCACGGATATCGCCAGCGGGCTTGGCGAAGCCGGGGACGGCGCCACTAAGATTGCTGACGGTGCCACCAAGCTGGATGACGGAGCGCTTAAGCTGAAGGACAATCTGCTTGTCCTGACTGAAGGCACCGGCAAGCTGCTCGATGGCGTAGCGCCGCTTACCCAGGGTGTGACGGATCTGAATACCGGAGCAGCGGCTCTGGAAGCCGGCAGCAGCACGCTGGCCGGTGGGCTTCAGCAGTTGTCCGCAGCCCATAAGCAGCTGCAGGATGGTGTGACCCAGTCGGCAGCAGGCAGCAAGCAGCTTGACGCAGGGCTGCAGAAGACTGCAGCCGGAGCGGCTTCGCTTAAGGACGGCACACAGTCGGCCGTAGACGGAACCGCCAAGCTGCAGGCTGGCACGAAGTCGGTGGTAGACGGCAGCGCGAAGCTGGAAGCGGGTCTGACCTCTTCCGCAGAAGGCAGCGCGAAGCTCGAAGCCGGTCTTACGGCTTCGAAGGAAGGCAGCGCGAAAGCGGCAGCCGGAGCCAAGGCGGTAGCAGACGGTCTGCAGGCACTGGCGAAATCGAATCCGCAGCTTGCGGCAAGCCCGGATGTACAGAAGCTGCTGGCGGCAAGTACAGCAGTGGCCACCGGCACTGCACAGCTGGACCAGAGCCAGGAGCAGCTGCTGGCAGGAGCAACGGCACTGCACAGCGGCCAGGAGCAGCTGGTGCAGGGAGCGAATCAGCTGCACAGCGGTTCCCAGCAGCTTGATGCAGGTGTAACGCAGCTGCATGCCGGAGCGCAGCAGCTGAACGCCGGCAGCGCACAGCTGCTGGAAGGCCAGCAGCAGCTGGCGGCTGGCGCTGGCACACTTGCAGCAGGCGGCGCTAAGCTGTCGGCAGGCATGCAGCAGTTCGGCGCGAAGCTGGACGAAGCGGCCGCAGGCGGTGCGAAGCTGGCAGACGGCGGCAAGGCGCTTGAAGCCGGAACAGCGAAGCTGCTGAGCGGCGCAGGACAGCTTGGCAGCGGCCTCAGCTCTGTAGCTGACGGCTCGAAGCAGCTGAGGGACGGAGCAGGCCAGCTCAAGGATGGTCTGGATGAGCTGAAAGCAGGCTCCGGTGAGCTGGCCAGCAAGCTGGGCGATGCTGCAACGCAGACTAATGCTGTGAACAAGAGCGATGCGCTGGTATCCATGTTTGCCCAGCCGGTACAGATTGAAGAAGTGAAAGTCAGCAAGGTACCGAACTATGGAACAGGGTTCGCCCCTTACTTCCTGTCGCTCGGTTTGTTCGTAGGCGCACTGATCTGTACAATTGTTATTCCGATGCGTGAATCTGAAGTGATCGGAGCCAGCCGGTTCAACCGGTTCATGAGCCGTACTCTTACGTTCTCCATGATGAGCTTGCTCCAGGCACTTCTCGCCATCCTGATTGTTCTGTACGGCCTGGGCCTTGAAGTGCAGAGTGTAGGCTTGTTCTACGCCTTCTCCTTCATTACCAGCCTTGCCTTCATGTGGATGATCCAGGCGATTGTAACCTGGCTCGACCAGCCGGGCCGTTTCGTAGTCATCCTGATTCTGATCTTCCAATTGACTACGAGTGCGGGTACGTTCCCGCTGGAGCTGATTCCGAACTGGATGAAGATCTTCAATCCGCTGCTGCCGATGACTTACAGTGTCAAAGGCTTCAAGGCAGTCATCTCCACTGGCGACTTCAGCTCGATGTGGAATGATGCCGGACTGCTGGCCGCTTACGGCATAGTATTCCTGGCGCTTACCTTCACCTACTTCATGACCCGTGACCGCGGTAATGAAGCTCTGCTGAAAAGTGAACAAGTTTTGACTGTATAATGGAACACATTTCCTTGTAAATATGAGGACACAAAAACGCCCCTGAGGGGGCGTTTTTGGCTTATACAGAAAACTAAATGGGTTAAAAAAGTGCCATACCCATGGCAGGAAAATAAATGAAACGCTTTCAATGCATAAGAACTTATTCGTCTTTTATGCATAATTATGCACTGAGAAGATTTTTTACGCTTTTATCCGCTAAAGCTGCGCTGCAAAAGCATTTGTTAATCAAGCTCATAAAAAAGTTTAAATTGCGCTCATGTCAGGTCGATGATAAAATAATATAACCAATCTGGCTTGAATAATTATTAAGATTTTCCTCTGAAAAATTTTCCTGGAATTCCGTCTACTTTATAATAGAAAGGTTGCGTATGATGAGACACACTGAACTGCCCGGCAAACAGGGCCTTTATGATCCTCAGTTCGAAAAAGACGCTTGCGGCATGGGATTTGTTGCCCATATTAAAGGCAAACCGTCCCATGATATTGTTAGCAATGCTCTGACTATGCTCTTTAATATGGAGCATCGGGGAGGCCAGGGAAGCGAGCCGAACTCTGGTGACGGAGCCGGCATTATGCTGCAGATTCCGCACCGTTTCTTTGCCGGCGAAGCAGCGAAGCTTGGCTTTGAGCTGCCGGAACAGGGCCATTACGGCGTGGGCATGATCTTTCTGTCTCATAACGAGGAGATCCGGACCCGCCATGAGGCGCTCCTGAGCGAGATTATCGCTGAAGAGGGCCAGCAGGTGCTCGGTTACCGCGATGTGCCTACCTTTGACGAAATGCTCGGCAAGACGGCCAAGGCTGCCAAGCCTTATGTGCGGCAGGTATTTATCGGCCGCTCCGAAGGAATTAAGGATGATCTTTCTTTTGAACGCAAGCTGTACGTGATCCGCAAACGTGCGGAGCTGTCGATCCGCTACGGCGGAGCAGAAGAGGGGGAATCCTTCTACGTACCGAGTTTATCCTGCAAGAAGATCGTATACAAGGGCATGCTGACTACTGTACAGGTTGGACAGTTCTACCTGGATCTGCAGGATGAGAAGCTGGAGTCGGCGATTGCGCTTGTCCACTCCCGGTTCAGTACCAATACCTTCCCAAGCTGGGAACGTGCCCACCCTTACCGCTTCATGATTCACAATGGCGAAATCAACACCCTTCGCGGCAATGTGAACTGGATGCATGCCCGCCAGTCGCTGTTCAAGAGTGAAGTGTTCGGAGAGGATCTCGGCAAGATCAAGCCGGTGGTTAACCCGGACGGCTCCGATACTGCGATGTTCGATAATACGTTCGAGTTCCTGTACCTGAGCGGACGCTCCCTGCCGCATGTTGCGATGATGATGGTTCCTGAGCCTTGGAGCAATCATGACAGCATGGACGAGAAGAAGAAAGCCTTCTATGAATTCCACAGCACCCTGATGGAGCCATGGGACGGGCCTGCCGCTATGGGCTTCACCGACGGCGTGCAAATCGGGGCGATCCTCGACCGTAACGGTCTTCGTCCTGCGCGTTATTATGTCACCAAAGATGATCTGATCATTCTGTCCTCCGAAGCGGGAGTCCTAGATATCCCGGCAGAGGATGTACTATACAAAGACCGCCTGAGACCGGGCCGTATGCTGCTCGTGGATACGAAGCAGGGCCGGATTATCTCTGATGAAGAGGTCAAGGCTGAAATTGCTTCGCAGCAGCCTTATCAGGATTGGCTGGATGAGCACCTGATCAGCCTCGATGAGCTTCCGGAAGCACCGGAGCTGCCGAATCCGAAGCATGATAACGTGCAGCAGCTTCAGCAGTCGTTCGGTTATACCTTTGAAGATCTTCGCAAGGTGCTGGAGCCTATGGCTTCCACAGGTGCCGAAGCTGTCGGGTCCATGGGTTATGATTCACCGCTGGCGGTATTGTCTGACCGTCCGCAGCGGCTCTACAACTACTTCAAACAAATGTTTGCCCAGGTAACCAACCCGCCGATTGACGCGATCCGTGAAGAACTGGTAACGTCCACGGCGACAACGATCGGACCTGAACGCAATCTGCTCAAAGCAGAGCCGGAGAGCTGTCGTCAGATCTCGCTGGATTCTCCGATTCTCTCGAACGAGGATTTCGCCAAGCTGCGCCATGTACGCCGTGCCGGCTTCAAATCGATGTCCATTCCGATTCTCTTTCCGGCAGAGCTGGGGGCAGAAGGGCTGCGTATCGCTCTGGAGCGGATGAATGAGGCGGCAGACCGCGTTATGGCCAAAGGACATAATATTCTTATTCTGTCCGACCGCGGGGTAGACCGCGACAATGCTGCAATTCCGGCGCTGCTGGCTGTCTCCAGCCTGCATCACCATCTGATCCGCTCGGGAACACGGACCAAGGTCAGTATCCTGCTGGAATCCGGTGAACCGCGTGAAGTTCATCATTATGCGCTTCTGCTTGGTTATGGTGTCAGTGCGGTCAACCCTTATCTGGCCTTCGAGAGTCTGGATGATATGATCGGCCAAGGCCTGCTCCGCGGAATCTCGCATGAGAAGGCTGTGAAGAACTATATCAAGGCCGCTACGAAGAGTGTTGTCAAAATCCTGTCCAAAATGGGGATCTCCACAATTCAATCTTACCGCGGCGCACAGATTTTTGAAGCTGTAGGTCTGAACTCGGAGTTCGTAGACCGTTACTTCACCTGGACACCATCCCGTATCGGGGGAATTGGCCTGGAGGAAGTGGCTCTAGAAGCACTTGCCAGCCATAACCGCGCCTTCACTGACAAAGACGGTA
This sequence comes from Paenibacillus phytohabitans, assembly GCF_013141775.1. Lineage (GTDB taxonomy): Bacteria > Bacillota > Bacilli > Paenibacillales > Paenibacillaceae > Paenibacillus_AQ > Paenibacillus_AQ phytohabitans. The sequence goes on along the minus strand of NZ_WHOB01000093.1, from coordinate 35,879 downwards.
ACGACAAGGTGCTGGATTCCGGTGGTGAATACCAGTGGCGGAGTGACGGGGAAGAGCATCTGTTCAACCCGCAGACGATTCATCTGCTGCAGCATTCCGTACGCAGCGGAGATTACGAGATGTACAAGAAATATGCGGCACTTGTTCAGGGCGAAAGCGAGAAACACCAGACGCTACGCTCGATGCTGCAGTTCAAATCCACTAATGCACCCGTTTCGCTTGACGAGGTAGAACCGGCGGAATCGATCATGAAACGCTTCAAGACCGGTGCCATGTCCTTCGGCTCGATCAGCAAGGAAGCCCATGAGACATTGGCCATTGCGATGAATCGTATCGGCGGCAAGAGCAATACCGGCGAAGGCGGGGAAGATCCGGCGCGCTTCATTCCGGACGCTAACGGCGATTCCCGCCGCAGTGCGATCAAGCAGGTGGCATCGGGACGGTTCGGCGTAACCTCGAACTATCTGGTGAATGCCGACGAGATCCAGATCAAGATGGCACAAGGCGCTAAGCCGGGTGAAGGCGGACAGCTTCCGGGCCGCAAGGTATATCCTTGGGTTGCCGAAGTCCGCGGCTCTACAGCAGGTGTAGGTCTGATCTCCCCGCCGCCGCATCATGATATTTACTCGATCGAGGATTTGGCAGAGCTAATCTATGATCTGAAGAATGCCAATCCGCGTGCCAATATTAACGTTAAGCTTGTATCCGAAGTCGGCGTAGGCACCATTGCCGCCGGTGTGGCCAAAGGCCGTGCCGATATTATCCTGATCAGCGGCTATGACGGCGGCACCGGTGCTTCACCGATGAACTCCATCCGTCATGCAGGATTGCCTTGGGAGCTGGGTCTGGCTGAGACACACCAGACACTGATGCTGAACAATCTGCGCGACCGTGTTGTACTGGAAACAGACGGCAAGATGCTCAGCGGGCGTGATCTGGCAGTAGCAGTTCTGCTTGGCGCCGAAGAATACGGCTTCGCTACTGCACCGCTGGTAGCTGTAGGCTGCATCATGATGCGCGTGTGTCAGATGGATACCTGCCCGGTTGGCGTTGCTACCCAGAATCCGGAGCTCCGCAAGAACTTCATGGGAGATCCGCAGCATGTCGTTAACTTCATGACCTTTGTAGCACAGGATCTGCGCGAGATTATGGCTGAGCTCGGCTTCCGCACCATTGAGGAAATGGTCGGCCGCACGGATTGCCTGGATGCGGTTCAGGCTTCGACCCACTGGAAGAAGAAGGGTGTCGATCTGAACAGTCTGCTGCATACACCGGCTATGCCGGAAGGAAGCACACGCTTCCGCAGCAAACACCAGAATCATGGCCTGGAAGAAACGCTGGATATGACTCACCTGCTCGATATTGCCGCTCCTGCACTGGAATCCGGCACAGCAGTTGAAGCATCCCTGCCGATCACGAACGTTAACCGTGCAGTGGGTACGATTCTGGGCAGCGAGCTGACGCGCAAATATGGCGCAGCAGGTCTGCCGGATGACACCATCAAGCTGTATTTCACCGGCTCGGCCGGACAAAGTCTGGGCGCATTCGTACCGAAGGGCATTACGATTACGGTAGAAGGCGACTCCAATGACTATGTCGGCAAAGGGCTGTCCGGGGGCAAGCTGATTATCAGACCGTCCCGCAAGGCAACCTTTGCCGCTGAAGATAATATCATCATCGGGAATACGGCACTGTATGGAGCGACTGGCGGCGAAGCTTATGTCAGCGGGATCGCCGGTGAACGTTTCGCAGTCCGTAACTCCGGGGCGAATGTAGTCGTTGAAGGCGTGGGTGACCACGGCTGCGAATACATGACTGGCGGCCGTGTGGTTGTTCTGGGTGAGACCGGCCGCAACTTTGCGGCAGGGATGTCAGGCGGTATCGCCTACGTATATGATCCGGACAGCACGTTCATCAAACGCTGTAACCTGGAAATGGTATTGCTGGAGCGTGTGGAAGAGGCGGATGAAATCGCTGAGCTGCATAGCCTGATTACCCGTCATACCGAGCTTACAGACAGCAATGCGGGCAGAGCGATTCTCGATTCATGGGATCAGGCCCTGCCGAAGTTTGCCCGTGTCATTCCGAAGGATTACAAACGGATGATGGAGCAGATCCGTAAGGTGGAGCAGAATGGCCTGACCGGCGAAGCTGCCCTGATGGCTGCTTTTGAAGCGAATATGCGTGAGCTTGCCCGTGTCGGCGGCTAATGATAAGCAGCAGTAATTAATAACGGACAGCCAGCCCGTATAGATAACCCAATTCACCGCTGTTAATTGCTAATAATTGAACATCCGTACGGCCTGGTATAGCGTCAGATTTAATTTAAACTATATGGGCTGAACTTAAGAATGATGGGCAGCCGCTGGGCGAACCTCTTGTGGAGCAAGAATTTCGCCTATGCAGCAAGTTGGATTCTTAAGTTCACTCTATATAGTGAAAACGACCTTGGTAGATCTCTTGCTGAGGGTTGCAGTGACCCCATTACGGATTATCCGGTAGGCTTAATTGCACTTTATACAACTAAATCGTCTGATTTTCAACCGATTCTTCGTATAGTTGTATTTCGTACAATTAAAATGCCGTTTGTAGATGGTTTTCACCAATTCTGGCAGATTTAGTTGTATAAACTACAGTTATAAGATACAAGCGTTTTTATCGCTGTTTTTAACTGTACATTATACAACTATCCTGAGTTTTCATTTGAAACTGAATACATTGATTGCTGCATTGTAAATTGAACTCACTTCTTTGGTTCTGATGTTCTACTAGTTCAATACACTATGTCTCTCAACCAAAGGGACAGTATTCTTACCCGTACAACACGGGGAAGATACTGTCCCTTTTACTATTACTGCATTTCTTTCCTAATTTCAGGAAAAAGGAAAGCTATGGTAGAATATAAAAATGTATGAAACGGGTTGCTGATACAGCGATAAGGTTAATATAGCTTGAACTGAAAGAGACAATATTAAGATGGGAGTAGCGGAGGGGAAGTTTGGAACTGTAGGAGCGGTAGCGTCCGCCTTTGTCTGCGGATTTCCACCGCTAAAAGCGGTATGAATCAAGAAATCTGCAGACAACAGCGGCCGGAAGTCCAAACATTCACCGCAGTTACGGCTAACATCTGCATTGGAGCCTCTTCAGTTCTTCTATTAGTCACCTTATCCGAAAGCGCAAGTCCGTTTCATCCAAACCGACGAAAGGAAGTGAAGTTATGCCGAATACGGCAGAAGTTGTGAAACCTGTGGCCAGCCTGATGGGAGTTACCAAAAAGATCGGCTCCAAAACGCTGATCAGCGACTTGACCCTCGATATTCCACCCGGGCAAATCTTCGGATTCCTGGGTCCGAACGGTGCCGGTAAAACAACTACCATCCGCATGATGGTAGGGCTTATTTCCATTAGCCGCGGGGATATTCTCATCTGCGGACGCAGTATTAAAGATCATTTTGAAGAAGCGATAGCGAATGTAGGGGCGATTGTGGAGAATCCGGAAATGTACAAGTTCCTTACCGGATACCAGAATCTGCGCCAGTATGCCCGCATGGTCCCCGGTGTGACCAAGGAGCGGATTAATGAAGTAGTAGAGCTGGTAGGCCTCAGCCAGAGAATCAACGACAAGGTTAAGACCTATTCTCTGGGGATGCGCCAGCGGCTGGGTGTGGCCCAGGCACTGCTGCACCGGCCGAAGCTGCTGATTCTCGATGAGCCGACCAACGGGCTGGACCCGCAGGGCATCCGCGAGCTGCGCGATTATCTGCGCCTGCTGTGCCAGAAGGAAGGTACTACTGTTTTTGTCTCCAGCCATTTACTCGCTGAAATGGAACTCATGTGTGATAGTGTGGCGATTATCCAGAACGGCCGCCTGATCGAAGTGAAACAGCTTAAGGCTGTAGGCAATGTGCTGGTGCCGGTGGGTGAGACCCTGTTCGAAGTAGATCAGCCTGAAGCTGCGCTGGAACTGATGGGCCGTGGCGTGGTAAAGGACGGGGGTATTGCTGTAGAGGCGGTGCGGGAGGAAATTGCCGAGCTCAACGCGAAGCTGGTGGCCGGCGGAATTAAAGTGTACAGCATCAAGCCGCTGTTCCGGTCACTGGAAGATCAATTCTTGGAGATTACAGGAGGTGAAGGCATTGGGTGAGTTCGCTGCTCTCATACATAATGAGAATATCAAAATTTACAGACGTCTGCGCACATGGATTATGCTGTTCATTCTGGCGGTTATGAGTGCGCTGTTTCCGGCGCTAATCCATTTCACCAGCGGAGGCAATGAGGTAACGATCGGTTTATGGGACAGCTTCCAGACTACCGTAGCTATTGCTTTTTTCCTGAACACCATCTTCACAGCCCTGGTGGCTGCTGACTCCGTTGCGGGCGAATTCACCTGGGGAACGATTAAGCTGCTGCTGATCCGCCCTTGGAGCCGCTCCAAAATCCTGCTCTCGAAATATATATCGATGGTGCTCTTCAGCTTGTTCAGCACTCTGCTGCTGATCGTGTTTGGTTATGGCTCAGCCCTGATTTTCTCGTCCTCGGCCGTGGATTCGATAGGGGGGCCGACGATGGCCTGGAGCCAGGGGGAATACGTTTTTCTGACGATTATGTGCGCCTACATTGAGCTGTTTCTCACAGCAGCCATTGCCTTTATGATCTCCAGCGTATTCCGTTCCAGCGGCCTTGCGATTGTACTGTCGCTGTCCATCATGTTCACCAAAGATATCTTTATCGCCATCTTCAGCCCGGAACGGTATGAGTGGGCCAACTATCTGATTTTTGCCCATATGAATCTAAGCGGCTATCTGCTGTCGGACACCGGCCCCGGAGGCGCTACGTTAGGATTCGCAATTGCTGTCCTCGCGGTGTATTACGTTATTTTCATGCTAGTCTCTTGGGTTGTATTCCGTAAAAGAGATGTCGCTGCTTAATGTAATACAGGGCTGCACAAGGACTGGAAGCAAGCATATGCGGGGTTATGCCCGCTCAGCCTGCTTCCAGTTTGTTCTGTTTATGGGAACCCCGCTTACCTGCCTTGTCCGCAGAACCATCTGCCTGAAGCCCGCCCGCTGTCTCTGTGGCGGGCTGTTCGGCCATGGCTACGGACCCGTTCAGCACGCTGCCTTCCATAATACTCAGTGCGCCGGCTGCGATATTACCGTGCAGCTGTCCGGTTTCGGTCATGATCAGCTTCTGGTTGGCGGTCACGTCGCCGTAGACCTTGCCGGCAATAATAACCTCCTGCGCCTTAATGCTGGAGTGGACCGTTCCCTGTTCGCCGACCGTAACTGTCCCCTGGCACAGGATTTCCCCGCTGAAATTCCCTTCAATCCGCAGATTGGTATCGCAATGGACTTTACCTTCAAGTGTGCCTCCATGTCCGATAAGTGAATCGGTCGATTTATATGGAGCACTTTGTTTGCGTTTGTTCCACATGCCTGCATTCCTCCTTGTATTCTTAAGGTTTAACATAATTCAGCGGATTCACCGGCTTATTCTGCTTCACAACCTGGAAATGGAGATGGGGACCCGTGCTGCGTCCGGTATTGCCGAGCATACCAATTTGCTCCCCTTTGCTGACCTTGTCACCGGGCGAGACCACCATGCCGTTCAAATGCATATACCAGGTTTCCAGCCCGTTCGCATGCTTGATAATGATATATTTGCCTCTGGCGCCCAGCTGGTCGGCAGAAGTGACCACACCTTCCATCGCTGCGTATACAGGGTCACCGATGCGGCCGGCAATATCGATTCCGGAGTGGTAGGCAGAGACCCCCTTGAAGGGATCGGAACGATAACCGAAGCTGGAGGTGATCACCTTCGAGCCTGTGGGCCAGAGGACAGCCGGGGCCAGTCTCGCTTTTTCTTCACGTGCCTTCTTGGCCTGCAGGTTAGCCTCCAGGGTGTTGGCTTTTTCGGCCTCTGTAATTGTAGTGGAGATACGGCTGACCATTTCCTCCAGCATCGTTTTTATTTCTTCGTAGTCGTCTCTTGTTTCCTGAACCAGCTCCAGCGGGTCATTGGCATATACAGCAATGTACTCCCCGCCGACCTGGGGGGGCACTGTACTTCCTAATGCAGCGGTAACTACCCCGAAACGGAAATCAACTGCAGACAAAGTGCCGGAAGAGGTGTCTGATGGATGCTCTGCAAGGAACGGAGCCGTACTTGAACGGCTTATGGTTCCCTTGACGTCTCCCTTAGTTCCGCTTGCAGCAACTTTGGCTGATGCGGCAATGAACGGCTGGCTGCTTGCGGCAGAAGCTGCAGAGGCAGTGGGTTCATTGTCTGTACCGGAAGAAGAGGTCGTCTCTTTCTCAATCAGCGACTGCAGCTGCTGCTCCAGTTCAGAGACACTCTTCAGCTTGTCTTTAATGCTCTGGGCTTCCTCCGAGAGCTCGGTCACCTGGCTGCGGAGCTGCAGCAGCGCCTGGTCCTTGTCGGCGACCTTGAGCTCCATCCGGATATTCGTCAGCGATAGTGCCGCAGCTTCGGCCTCCAGCTCGGAAATGGACCGGGAGGCATGAATATGCATGGAGGTGACCAGACTGGAGAGGGACAGGGCAGCTGCGGCAGGCAGGGCGAAGGCAAGCGGCTTGGACAGCTGCAGCTGTCTGACCGGCCGTCCGGCCTCACGGACGACGAGCAGCGTAATCTTTTTATGATCGGGCTGACTCTTCATAACATCTCCTTCCTGCGGCCTTTAGCAGCCGCGTGGTATGAACTGAGTGAATCCAACATTGCTATAGAGCGGGGCTCATCCGATTCGTCCTACTACTCTATGTATTCCATTCCTCTGGCGAACATGACAACGGTTTGCTTGAATAAAGAAGGAGAGTTACGGCAAGACCTGTAGTAGATCATCTTCAATAACATAACTTTTAGGAGGCCCGGGATGAGGATATTCGCAGTTATCTTAAGTCTTTTTATCATACAGATTGCCATTATCGTTATATCGGAGTTCCGCCGTCCGCAGAGGGCATTGGCCTGGATATGCATTACCTTCTGCTGTCCGCCGCTGGGGCTGCTGTTCTATTATTTCCTCGGGCGGGATTATTGGCAGAGCCGGAAGCTTGGCAAACGGTGTGTGTCCCTGCTGAGGGAGATCCGCGCCCATGTTGCCGGCAAAATCCATATCGTCAAAAGCACGGCAGATACCGGGAATCCGGGGTTTGAGAACCGTAAAGAACTGCTGCATTTGCTCTCAGGCCTGTCAGAAAGCCACATTACAAGCCATAATCAATGTCAGGTGCTCAATAATGCCGGGGACGCCTATAAGGCGATGCTGGAGGTTATGGAGAATGCGCAAGAGCATATCCACATGGAGTTTTATATTTTCCGGGATGATGATATTGGCAGGCAGTTTCAGGAGATTATGATCCGCAAGGCGCGTCAGGGGGTTAGGGTGCGTCTGCTATGTGATGGGCTTGGGAGTCATCAGCTGAGCCGGAGATTCGTGAATACGCTCAAGAACGCAGGAGTGCAGGTTCACTTTTTTCTGCCGCCGCTTACTTCGCTGCTGGACCGCCGCTTCAATTACCGCAATCACCGCAAGATACTCGTGGTCGACGGGCTGACGGGCTTCACCGGGGGAATGAATGTAGGTGATGATTATCTGGGAAAAGACCCTAAGATGGGCTATTGGAGAGATACGCATCTTCGTGTTGAAGGGGATGCTGTGTATCATCTGCAATATGTGTTTCTCAAAGACTGGAGACTGGCAGCCGGTGACACTATGAGCCATCCGCGGTTTTTTCCTGTTCATACCTGCAGCGGGCCGGATGCTGTACAGATTGTAGCCAGCGGGCCCGATGGGGCGGTTGATGCCACACAGGAGATGTTTTTCGCTTCACTCTGTGCGGCGAAGGAGCGCATCTGGATGACCTCCCCGTATTTCATTCCGGACCCGGCCATTTGCCGGGCACTCAAGAATGCGGTGCTCAGCGGAGTGGATGTGAGGATCATTATCCCGGCGAAGCCGGACAACAAGCTGGTGTATAAGGCAACCCTGTCTTACCTTGAGAATCTGCAGGATGCCGGAGTGAAGTTCTACCGCTATACAAGAGGCTTCATGCACGCGAAAGTGATGATTATTGATGACGTACTGGCAACGGTTGGCAGTGCGAATCTGGATATGCGCAGCTTCTATTCCAACTTTGAACTGACGGCTATTCTGCTCCGTCCGGCGATTATTGCGCAACTGGCAGAGGACTTCAGCCAAGACCTGAAGCACAGCGAATTCATCGATCCCAAAAAGTTTAAAGAGAGAGCGCATAATGTCAAACTGATTGAGGGGCTCTGTCAGCTCTTATCGCCGCTTTTATGACATAAAAGGTGAAGTAAGCATCGTTTATCGAAGGTTATATCAAGTTCCATGCGTTATTTGAGCTTCCTTTATGATATAATAGGAATATAAGAAGCAAAGGGGAGAAAGCGCAGCTGTGAAGTCTGCTTTCGTATACTTCTTAGATATACTATTTATAGGGGGAGTTCTATGACTGTAAGCCAACAAATCTTTACGAGTGAGGAACAGAAGAAGCCTCAGAAATCAGGAGCCTTCAAGACAGCGAAGCTGGCCCAGCGGATTGTGATGATTGTCATCGGAGCGGCCATGATGTCTGTTGCGCTTGAGATTTTTCTTGTTCCCAATGAGTTGATTGACGGCGGAATAACCGGTATTTCCATTATGTTGTCCCATATTTTCAATATACCTCTGGGTATTTTATTGACACTGCTTAACCTGCCGTTTCTGGTGATCGGTTATAAGCAGATTGGTAAGACCTTTGCTTTATCTACTCTATTTGCTGTAGTTGTAATGTCCATTGGTACCCAATTGCTCCATCCTGTGAATCCGATTACGGTTGAACCGCTGCTTGCTGCAGTATTCGGAGGGGTAATCCTCGGAGTCGGGGTCGGACTTGTGGTACGTTATGGAGGATCGCTTGATGGTACTGAGATTGTGGCCATCCTTGTGTCCAAGAGACTTCCGTTCTCCGTAGGGGAAGTTGTAATGTTCTTCAACCTGTTTATTCTTTCCGGCGCGGGTTTTGTCTTCGGCTGGAATAATGCGATGTTCTCGCTGATTGCCTATTACATTGCTTTTAAATTAATAGATATTACACTTGAAGGTCTGGATCAGTCGAAATCGGTATGGATTATCAGTGATAAATTCCGTGATATCGGTGAAGCCTTGACGGAGCGTCTGGGACGCGGAGTGACGTATCTGGATGGTGAAGGCGGATTCTCAGGCGATAACAAGAAAGTTATCTTTGTAGTCATTACCCGTTTGGAAGAAGCCAAGCTTAAGTCCATTGTAGAAGATTGGGATTCTGACGCATTCATCGCGATCGGTAATATCCATGATGTCAAAGGCGGCCGCTTTAAGAAAAAAGCAATCCATTAGCGAGTTCGGTATAACCGGAGCGCTTCCGAAGGAAGGTATATTTACGAACGTCAGAGTAATCAATGCGGCGGCCTGTGCTTGCTGCGCCGTATTCTCATATATAATACCTTCCGTCCATATGCTGGACGCCAAATAAGCCCGCAGCCTAGAGTACAGGTAACTGCGGGCTTATTGCTGTCCTCAGGGCCATTCTCAGGGCAGCTTGGCAATAATATCACCCACCGGCTGGGGAGGGACCCGGGCGATAAGATCGCCCATCCGGGTCAGACGCTCCTCAATGTTCAGCAGATGGTAATCGGTAGGCTTGACGTTACGCTGCACTTCCTCCCACAGGAGGGGCGTTGAGACGGTTGCCAGCGGACGGGCCCGCGGGGTGTATGGGGCAGCAAGAGTTTTGCCGCCGTAATGCTGGAGGTAATCGAAATAGATTTTGTCCCCGCGGTTTTTCTTCAGGCGCTCCAAAGTGAACAGATCGGGACGCTTCTCCGTAACATAGCGGCCGACGAAATGGCCTACCCGGCGCAGGCCGTCGAAGGTGACTCCCGGCTCCACCGGAACAATGATCTGCACACCGGTGGCACCGGAGGTCTTGGGTACAGAGGCCAGTCCCAGGGACTTCAGTACCTCGCCCACCGTAGCGGCTGCCTCCATAATGCGCGGCTCGACCTCAAGCGAGGGGTCCAGATCAATCATCCATTCGCAGGGGAGCTCACTGCCCGCATAATGCAGTGAGGGATGGAATTCGAGCGCGGCCAGATTGCCGAGCCAGAGCAGCTCCGGGAGCCCCTGCAGCACAATATAGGTAATATTCTCATGAGTTGCTGTATGCACGAATTCCGGCAGCGGCTCGGGGGCATTCTTCTGGTAAAAGGACATCCCCGGAACACCATGAGGGTAGCGGATTACCGTGAGCAGCCTTCCCTGGCAGTAGCGCAGCAGATATGGAGAGAGCGCGGCCAGCTTGAGCAGATAGATCTGCTTGGTGATGCCGGGTTCAGGCCATAGCAGCTTATCCGGGTTCGTAATGCTGATCTCGTGTCCCCCTGCGGTAATGGAGCCTCTGATCGTCTTCGGCATGCGGCATCCTCCTTGTGTAGTTATACGAGCTGAAGATAAGGTGAGGCTTAGTAAGGCAAGACTCGTGCAAGACTCAGGCAGGGCTCAGGCAAGACTTAGGCAAGGCTCAGGCAAGGCTCAGGCCCGGTGATCCCGTTCCTACGTCTGCGTTCTCTGGTCCATGCGGCAGGATAGCGGAGGGAGCTCTACCTGGGATTGTATAACCGGCTGGCGGAAGGTTCCGGAAGTATTCCATTCCAGATAGTGCAGCTTGAACACCAGCTCAGGCTTAATCCAGACCGAGCCTTTACTGCGCTGGGGCAGCTCTGCAAAAGGCATCTGCTCTGTGATCATACCGCTGATCTGTGCGGTCAAATTCCGCCAGTCCTGTACGGTCATTTTGCCCGCTCCTGCATGGCCGATATAGTGCAGCTTCCCCGCATCATCATACAATCCGAAGAGCAGGGCGTTGACCAGACCGTCACGGAAGGTGACGCCGCCGGCTACAGCAGTGACATCGGAGATGATTTTGCATTTCTGCCAGCGCTTATCCTTGCCTCCCGTGGCATAGGTGCTGGTGAGCTCTTTGCATACAATCCCCTCCAGCCCGCCCTTCAGAGCGGCGGCGTACAGCTGTGCGGGCTGATGGTAGCTTGGCACATTCTGCACATGGGGATGGGGCAGCAGCATTTCACTTAACATCTGCTGCCGCCGGGACAAAGGCTGGTCCAGCAGCCAAATGCCATTGCAGTACAGGATATCGAAGACCATGTAGAGCACCGGTACCTGCGGACTTACCGCCCGGATCGCTGCTTCATTCTTCAGGCTGTCCCGCCGCATCACCTCATGGAAGGAGGGCTTGCCGCCGCTGAGCGCAATAATCTCGCCATCGAGAATGACGGAACCGGCCCGGCAATACGCCTCCGGTCTGGCAAGCTCAGGATACTGCAGCGTGCGCAGGTTGCCCCGCCGGTTGATCAGCTCGGCATGGCTTCCATCGTAATAGGAGAGCATCCGCACGCCATCCCATTTGATCTGGGCGATCCACTCCTCGCCCTCCGGTAGCCTGGAGGCAAGCACGGGCTCGAATGGAATAACCGGCTGCAGCGTAAGCGGACCGCCAATAACGGGAGGTGCGGATGACCTGCTCCTAGGCACCGGTTACCTTGCTCTTGGCCGTCCGGCGTTTCGGCTTCGGAGCGATGACCGGAATCGGACCTGTTGCCTCGTTAACTGCCGGCACCTCCGGCTCAGGGGCAGGGGTTCCGGAGGCTTTGGCCTGTGCCGGTTTTTTCTTACCGGCCGCAGCCGCCCGCGGCTTTTTGCCTGTGCCGGTTCCTGTGCCGGACAGTGAAGGTCCGGGGTCGGACGGAATATGCTGTACAGCTTCGATACTGGCCTGCAGGGCAGCCATCAGATCGATGACATTGTTCTCCTGGCGTGCCGGAGCAATATGGAATTCCTCACCGGCGATCTTATGCGTGATCAGATCAAGCATCCGCTGGCGGTAATCGTCCGTGTATTTAGCGGGTTCAAACGGTGTGGACAGCTGGGAGATCAGCAGCTTGGCCATATCCAGCTCTTTGTCGTTCACGATCCCCGGCTCCGGCAGACCGGGGACCTGCGATACCGGACGGACTTCGTCCGGGTAATAAATGGTTTCAATCGCCAGGCAGTCGGCGAGGACGCGGATAGCAGCCAGACTGCTTTTAGAGCGGATGGAGATTTTGGCGATCCCGATTTTGCCGGTCTGGCGCATCGCCTCCATGAGCAGACGGTAGGCGTTGGCGCCGGCCTGATCGGGAGACAGGTAATAGGTCTTTTGGAAATAAATTGGGTCGATCTCCGTCAAATCCACAAAATCCAAAATTGTAATGCTCTTGCTGCTCTCCTCGGTTAACTGATCCAGCTCTTCCTTATCGAACAAGACAAACTTGCCCTTCTCATATTCGTATCCCTTGCCGATCTCTTCCCAGGCCACTTCCTTCTCGCACACGGGGCATTTACGCACGTAGGATAGCGGACTTCCGCATTCTTTATGGATGTAACGCAGCGAGATATCCTTGTCTTCCGTAGCGGAGAACATTTTGACCGGAACATGCACAAGCCCGAAACTGATGGCTCCTTTCCAAACGGTATGCATGAGAATCGCCTCCTGAGTATTAGTGCTGTTTATAATTGCTTATCATGAGTTCACGATCAATATGGCTTAGTATGACGCGGTGGGGCTTTTTCTAGCCGGATGCATTATTTGCGATTCATGGGAAAAAATAAAGCCGTTCAGCGTACGCATTGCACAGTGAATGAGACATTCATTGCTGGTCATTGCTGGATAGTCATGCTAAGGGAGGCCGTTATGGAAAAAGAGCGGAACAACTGGAGCGACGCCCTGTCCGAGCAGGATATCCCGGCAGAGGCTGTCGATTGGGAGAGCATTATTGCGGAGCCCGGGGAAGAGGAGCTGTACGGTGAAGCCGGACTGCTGGATGCTGATGCAACTATCGGCGAACTTTCTGCAGAAGATGAGGATGAATAGGGAGGCGACAAAATGGATGTGAAACGTGCGGGGGATATTTACGCCTCCAAGGATAGGATTGCTGTCCATCTCGATGGTGAACCGGTATGGATTGAGCATGTGGATGCCGATAACGGCATGGCCACTGTACAAGTAGGCTCCCGGCCGGATAATACACGAACCGTTGGTGTAGACCGGCTGGAGGAGCAGGAAAGTTAGATCGGTTGATGCCTACCTAGGCAGAGGCCGGATGAGGTAGAGTGAGTAAGGACGGATAGGAACGGCTCAGGTTAATATAGAAAACCGGTTGAGAGGTATCCGATCAGCCGGTTTTTTGGTGCGCCTCACAGTCACATCATCTAGGTGGTTCAAATCCACCCGGTAACTTTACCCTTTAAAGTGCCGTAGCCGAAGTAGATATCCGGCAATCGAAGGTTGCCCGGATAGGCAGGGTGTCTTCCGTGAGGAAGAATCCGAAGGGCATGCAGGCAAAGTCCAGCCCGGAATACAGTGAACCAGAGGTGGCGGCGATGTCGGGCGACCCGCCCGAAAAACGGGGAAGCCTATACGAGAACGTATATTTTACAGGAAAACAACCAAAGGGAAATGACCTGTAGGACTCATCGACGTGATTAGGGTCAGGATGGATGGAATAGAAGGTGCAGATAACTGAGGGAAGTCTCGTAGTCTCCTTGACGCAAACGCGGACAAGGTAGGGGAGGTATAACCGAAAGGGAAAGCCAAGCCGAAGGATTGCGAGATGGCGGATCGTTTCGTAGTAGTGAGTAAATCCGGGCCAATGAAAGCTGGTAACAGACTGGAGGAGAAAACCCGGATGATTATGCGCCTGTATTTTTTTTTGAAAGGCAATTAGCCAGAAAAAAAAGTGGTGTCGCATACCCTGCTCTCACTCCAAAAGAGGAGAGACAGAGGCGAAGGGAACGTGCTTCGTCAAAGCCTGTGAGTGTTCGTGAGTGGAGATCGTAAACGTCTTAAACCAGCGAGGGTTTGGCCGAGAGGGTACGTCCCGCCGAGAGCGAAAGAGCGCTTGGGGATGAGGCAAACTGGCGGCCTGAGTACATCCAGGGTAGCAGGAGCGATTGAAAGTTTTTTTTTCTAACACGCAGCTGCCGGGATGGAACAAGAAAGGAATCGATCATCTGTAGCGGAAACAAGACCAGCTTGGTGAGTAGCAGTAAAGGTGGTGAAACACCAATGAAACCGAAAAGACGGTACTATTCCTTAATCGATAAGGTTTACCAAATGAACAACCTGCACGAAGCATGGCTATCGGTGAAGAAGAATCAGGGAAGCGGCGGAATCGATGGCGTCAGCATCGGGATGTATGAGAAGAATGTAAGCACGAACCTAAAGGAACTCCAAAGGTTATTGCAGCAGGGTCGTTACGTCCCCGATCCGGTGAGGCGGCATTACATCGAGAAGGAAAATGGGAAGTTAAGGCCGCTAGGCATTCCCACGATCCGAGATCGCGTATGTCAGCAAGCCGTACGTCAAATTATTGAGCCCATCTTTGAACAGGATTTTTATTACTATAGCTTTGGCTTTCGGGCAGGATATTCGGCGCATCAAGCCATACGTACCATTCGGCGGGCCAAACGTAACGGATATGAACACGTAGTAGACCTGGATATTGTATCTTTCTTCGATGAAATCCCCCACGAAGGGCTAATGGAGAAGATACGAGAGAGAATCAGCGACGGAAAAGTGCTGACGCTCATTCGCGGATGGCTAACGGCGGGAATCATGGAAGATGATCAGTTCCATGAAACGGAAATCGGGTCTCCACAGGGCGGGGTAATCTCGCCGCTGCTGGCGAACGTTTATCTGAACACGTTTGACTGGAGAATGAAGGAGCAGGGATTTGCCATAGTCAGGTATGCAGATGATGCAGTGATTCTATGCAAGACAGAGGAACAAGCAAAAAAGGCATACCTGTCGGCAAAGACCATACTGGAAGAAGAACTGCGACTGCGAATGCACCCGGAGAAAACAAAAGTGTTGGATTTCGATGAGGGATTTCGTTTTCTGGGATTCGACTTCCGGAGAGATTATATAACTGTACCGGACACGAAAGTGAAGAAGTACAAGGATAAAATCCGAAAGGCGACTCGCAGACAGCAAGGAAAGAACCTGAGCGGAATGCTCAAGAAACTAAACGAAATCATCCGAGGATTTGGAAATTATTTTGGCATAGGGAATGTAAAGAAAAAGTTTGAACGTCTGGATAAATGGATGCGAATGAGGGTGCGAGCCTTTATGCGGCGAAAGAAGTCTACGGTTTCAAACCAGTTGATCCCGAACAAAGTACTGGAATCAGCAGGAATGGTATTTCTAACAAGCTTACTCACCACACGTTCCTAATTCAGGAGTGAAATAGGCAATCCGGTGACGGATGAAGGAAACTCACTCCTGAAGATGGGGAACTGACGAAGGAAAGCCGTGTGCGGGAAATCCGCATGCACGGTTTGACGGGGAGTCCGAGGGAGTAATCCCTCGTCTTACCCTACTGTAGTTTAGGCAATTATGTGATGAGCAAGTTGCTACGGCGCGGGTAACCGAGCCAAATGTATGCGAA
Organism: Paenibacillus phytohabitans; assembly: GCF_013141775.1. GTDB lineage: Bacteria > Bacillota > Bacilli > Paenibacillales > Paenibacillaceae > Paenibacillus_AQ > Paenibacillus_AQ phytohabitans. The sequence goes on along the minus strand of NZ_WHOB01000093.1, from coordinate 20,312 downwards.
AAACCGAATACAATGTGCGACTACGAAGCTAACCGAGCCAAATGTATGCGAAAAACCGAGTACAATGTGCTGGAGGAGGCTGGTTGGTGAACATAAAGGGGGATGTCTCTTTAAATCCGCCAGAAATTGGCCAGAGCGTCATCCGGCAAAAAGATCATATTAGAGCTGACACAAAGGTTGACGGAATGCGCCATAACCCCCTATATTTGGGGGGAGAATTTTGACGAAAAGAGATGATAGGCGTGCGTCCCATTTTGCTTGGTGTATGTTCGGCGCTGTTTTTTGCGGTAACGTTTGTGCTTAACCGTAGGATGGAGCTTGCGGGAGGAAGCTGGGCCTGGAGCGCCTCGCTGCGTTATTTCTTTACCCTGCCGTTTCTGCTGGCCCTTGTGGCCGGAAGAGGGCGGCTGAGGCCGCTGCTGGCTGCGATGAGAGAACGTCCGGGGGCCTGGCTGTTATGGGGGACAGTCGGCTTCGGCCTGTTCTATGCGCCTATTTGCTTCGCGGCTGCATATGCACCCGGCTGGCTGACGGCGGGGACCTGGCAGATCACGATTATCTCGGGCTCACTGCTCGCTCCATTCTTCGGACAATGGGTAAGCGGGCCTTCCGGTTCTGTATACATACGCGGTAAAATCCCGCTCCGCGGGCTGCTCCTGTCCCTGATCATTCTGGCCGGAGTAGCGCTGCTGCAAGTGGAACATGCGCGCCAGCTGACTCCATCCCAGCTGCTGCTGGGCATTATTCCGGTACTTATTGCTTCATTCGCCTATCCGCTGGGCAACCGCAAGACGATGGAGCTCTGCGGAGACCGGCTGGATGTGTTCCAGCGGATTCTAGGGATGACGCTGGCCAGCCTGCCCTTCTGGCTGGCAGTCGCATTATATGGCCTGGCAGACGCGGGCCAGCCGTCGTCCTCGCAAGCGGGCCAGTCCGTGATCGTTGCCCTATCTTCGGGGATAGTGGCTACCGTACTCTTCTTCCGGGCTACGGATATGGTCAGGGGCAGTATGAGCGGCCTGGCGGCAGTTGAGGCGACCCAGTCCCTGGAGGTGCTGTTTGCCCTGCTGGGTGAGATGCTGATTCTGGCTTCTCCGCTGCCGTCCCTCCTGTCATGGACCGGGATTGCGGTCATTATTGCGGGCATGGCGCTGCACAGTCTGTTCTCCCGGCATCCGGGAGAAGCGGCATCCGGGACAGAGAAGCGGCGCGGAGGAGCAGAAGTTCCTGCAGCCGGAGGTAAGATTACATAATGAGAATCCGTGCAGCGGGCTCTGTACACTGGCTCCATATACAGATAACAGCGGCCTGTTGCGGTGCAAGTATCATACCGATATAATTAAAAGTATTGTTAACCGTTAAGGGATATCAAGTAGAAACGGCTACGCCGTCCTTTAAGGACGGTATCCGTTTCAGCGAGAAATAGAAGGATAAAGTATAACGTAAAACATATACTTTCTTATATTTTCTAAAAGGTGGTAGTTGCAGTTTTGGACAATAATATTGAAACGGTGTTTACTTACCGTTCCTCGAGCCTCCAGGACACTGACGCGCTTGCAGCCGCCATCGCAGCCGTGTCGGAGCCGGGGATGGTGATAGGCCTGGACGGGGATCTGGGTGCGGGCAAAACCGCGTTCTCGCAGTGCTACGCCCGCCACTTAGGTGTGGAGGGGATTGTGAACAGCCCTACTTTTACAATTATCAAAGAGTATGAGGGCCGTCTGCCGCTGTATCATATGGATGTATACCGGATTTCCCTCCAGGAAGCGGATGAGCTGGGGCTGGAAGAGTATTTCTACGGCCAGGGAGTAAGCCTGGTGGAGTGGAGCAGTATCATTACGGACCTGATGCCGCCGCGGCATTTGCATATAGAGCTGAAGTCTTCCGGCCCGGAGAAGCGGGAGATTACGGTAACCGGAATCGGGGAGCCTTACGGCGGAGTGTGCCGGGCGCTGATCCAGAAGTGGGGTAAAGAAACATGACGAATCTGAATAATGAGCCGCGCAAGCGGTTTTTGGCGCTGGATACATCAACGGCTGTGCTGGGGGTGGCAGTTACCGGGAACGGGGAGCTGCTGCATGAGATTAATGCTTCCGGGGAACGGAATCACTCGGTACATCTGCTGCCGATTATTGAGCAGGCGCTGCAGGCCTCGGCTACGGCGGCAGACATGATCGGCGGAATTGCAGTCGGTGTCGGTCCGGGATCGTATACCGGGACAAGGATTGCTGTAACTGCAGCCAAAACGCTGGCCTGGGCCTGGAACGTTCCGGTCACCGGGGTGTCCAGTCTGCATGCGCTGGCGTGGGGCGGATATCATGCCGCGGCTCTTCAGCAGGAAGCGGGACAGGCTGATGTGACGTCCGCGAACGGGACAACGGGTCCGGACTGGATCATCCCGCTGATCGACGCGCGCCGTGGACAAGCCTACACTGCGCTTTTTGCAGCGGACGGGGACAACCCTCCGCAGCGGCTGGCGCCGGATGCCATCCGTCTGATGGCAGACTGGGTGCAGGAGCTCGGAGAGCGGCTGAAGGACGCTGCAGCGGAAGGCATGCTGCCGGGCACATTATGGTTCACCGGGGACACGGCACTGCATGGAAGTGCAGAATCGCTGGCCCCGCTAGCCGGAGCAGGCATTGTTCAGGCACTGCCTTACGAACTCGAAGGCCGCTGGACCGGATTCTTGGCCGAAGCGGGCATCTATGAGGAAAGCGCAGATATTCACGTATTGATTCCCAATTATACGCAGCTTACCGAAGCGGAGGCTAATCTCCGACGGAGCAGTGAAGGGAGCCTGAATAAAGGATGACGGTATCGGAACCAGGAAAAGATCAGGGGACTGAGCTAGTTTTTCGCCTGATGCGGCTTGAGGATATCCCGGAGATTCTTGTGATTGAACGCGAAGCCTTCACAATGCCGTGGACGGAGGAAGCGTTCCGCAACGAGCTGAGCCATAATCATTTTGCTAAGTATATGGTAATGGAGCTGGCCGGGCATATCATCGGCTACGCCGGGATGTGGGCGATTGTCGATGAGGCGCATGTAACGAATATTGCGCTGCTGGAGGCCTATAGGGGACGTAAATGGGGAGACCGGCTGCTGGACGAGCTGATGAAGACGGCGGCGTATCTCGGGATGAAATCGATAACACTTGAAGTGCGGGTCTCGAACGAGGTGGCCCAGAATTTATACCGCAAAAAAGGCTTCCGTCCTGCCGGCACCCGCAAGGGTTATTATTCGGACAACCGCGAGGATGCGCTCATCATGTGGGCGGATCTGCCGGAGTACGGGGAGCAAGGGTTGACGGAAGGAAGCGTGGACTTGAAATGAAGACCGGAACGGGCGCACTTAAGCCTGTATATATACTTGCAATTGAAACGAGCTGTGACGAAACTTCAGTAGCTGTAGTCAAAGACGGCTGTGAAGTGTTATCCAATATTATCTCCAGCCAGATTGAGACCCACCGGGCATTCGGCGGCGTGGTGCCTGAAGTGGCCTCCCGCAAGCATGTAGAGGTGATCACGCTGGTTATTGAGGAAGCCATGAACGCGGCGGCAATCTCGCCGCAGAACCTGACGGCAGTCGCGGTCACCCAGGGCCCGGGGCTTGTCGGGGCGCTGCTGGTCGGTGTCGTGGCGGCCAAAAGCCTGGCGCTGGCCTGGGGCAAGCCGCTTATCGGCACCCACCATATTGCCGGCCATATCTATGCCAACCGGCTGGTCAAGGAACTGCAGTATCCCAATATGACGCTGGTGGTATCCGGCGGTCATACGGAGCTGGTCCTGATGGAACGGGAAGGTGAGTTCAAGATCATCGGGCGCACCCGGGACGATGCTGTCGGCGAAGCTTACGACAAAGTGGCCCGGGCGCTGGGCTTTCCTTATCCGGGCGGTCCCCATGTGGACCGTCTGGCGCGGGAAGCAGAAGTAGCCTTCCCGCTGCCGCGTGTATGGCTGGAGCCGGGTTCGTATGACTTCAGCCTCAGCGGCCTGAAGTCTGCGGTGCTCAACGCGGTGAACCAGAGTAAGATGAAGGGGCTGGAGCCGGATGTGGCCGGAATCGCCCGCGGCTTCCAGGAATCGGTTGTTGAGGTACTGGTCGAGAAGGCTGTGCGTGCCGTACGTGAGTTCAGCGCAGGGCAGCTTTTGCTCTGCGGAGGGGTGGCTGCGAACAAGGGCCTCCGTGAAGCGCTGACCTTGAGATGCGCTGCAGAAGGGATCGAGCTGATCATCCCGCCGCCGGTATATTGCACGGATAACGCAGCGATGATCGGGGCTGCTGCCTATGTGAAATGGAAGCATGAAGGCGGGATTCCGCTGGATATGGTCGCCGATCCCGGATTTTCGCTGGAGAAATGGTCTGTATCTGCCTATTGACTTCTTTTGGAGAAGCCGGGTATAATCAGTTCAATTCATGAATCTTATATTTGAACAAACGCGATGATTGGAAGCAGTAAGGAAACTCCGGGATAAGAGAGCTGCGGGCGGGTGCGACGCAGTCGAAGGAGACCTGAACTCGTCCGGGAGCGGAGCGGTGGAAGCAGGGAACTTCTTGAACAGGGAGTGCTGGCCGGTGCAGAATGTAGACCGGGCCCTTTCGTACACCGTTACGGTTGACCTCCGTAAGAGGGTTGTTGAGTGGATACCGCAGGCGCAGCAGAAGAGTTGCTGATCCGGGTATCAACAAGAGTGGTACCGCGAGGGTGAACAACCTGTCGTCTCTTGAATGAGACGGCAGGTTTTTTTGTGCGCTGGTATAGGCATTCATAGAATTACACGCAATGAACGGGAGTAGTAGACGGCCAAGGTGAACAGAGAGCTGCGGGTGGTGCGACGCAGTCACCGGAGGCCGGCGAATCTCGCCCGTGAGCGGAACGGCGGAAAGAGCTTCATGTACGCCGTTACGGATGTCCCCGTTACCGGACTGTTCGTATCCCCCAGGCTACCCTTACGGGAGCAGGGAGATATGAAGCGGAGCTGGACGCAGCTTGGGCTGCCTGAATGGAATGAGGTTCAGGAGCCTATGCGTCAAAAAGAGTGGTACCGCGGAGGGGTGACCCGCCGTCTCTTTAATTAGAGACGGCGGTTTTTTGTGTTTTTTGAAGTTGAGCTGGAAGGCTGGCTGTATGAACCCAATTTGAGGAGGATGAACAATGATTATTCCGGTAAAGAAACGAATTCAGATTTTTGATACGACGCTGCGTGACGGAGAGCAGGCCCCGGGGGCTAGCCTTACCCCGGAGCAAAAGATCATTCTGGCAGGCAAGCTGGCCGAGCTGGGCGTGGATGTCATGGAGCCGGGCTTCCCCGTATCCAGTCCGGGTGACTTTGCAGCGGTAGAGACCATCTCCCGCAAGATTCAGGGCGTAGAGATCTGCGGCTTCGCCCGCGCGGTCAAAGGGGATATCGATGCTGCTGTGCGGGCAACGCGGGATGCGGAGCGGCGGCGGATTCATCTGTTCATCTCCTCCTCTGACATTCACCTGCGCCATCAGCTGCGTAAGAGCAGACCTGAGGTAGTTGCCGCCGCACGCGAAATGACAGCCTATGCCCGCCAGTTCAGCGATGTGGTGGAATTCACCGCCATGGATGCTGCACGGACTGGAATCGATGATCTGATCGAGATGGTCGAGGCGGTGATTGAAGAAGGTGCAACCATTATTAATCTGCCCGACACGGTAGGTTATGCGCTGCCGCAGGAATACGGGGAGATGTTCCGGCGTGTGCGGCTCGGTGCGCGGGGCGGCGACAAGGTCATCTATAGCGCCCATTGTCATAACGACCTGGGGCTGGCCGTGGCGAACAGCCTGGCGGCGATTGCTGGCGGTGCCACACAAATTGAGGTCACTGTCAACGGAGTGGGCGAGCGGACCGGCAACTGTGCGCTGGAGGAGCTGGTTATGGCGCTGGAAACACGGGGTGATGCTATCGGTGCGGAAACGGGCATCCGGCTCGAGAAGCTTTATGACACATCACGCATCATCAGCGGGGCGATGCATTTCCCGATCGCCTTCAACAAGCCGGTCGTCGGCCGGAATGCCTTCCAGCATGAATCCGGCATCCACCAGGACGGCTTGCTTAAGGACCGCAGCACGTATGAGATTATGGACCCGGAGCGGCTGGGCATCCCGCGCAGCATGATCATCCTCGGCAAGCATTCCGGCAGGCATGCGCTGAAGGACCGCGCGGCGAAGTACGGGATTGCCCTGGATTCAGCGGAGCTGGACGCGCTCTATGAATCCTTCAAGGAAACCGCTGACCGCCAGAAGGCCGTCAGCGATGATGAGCTGCTGCGGATGGTCAGCAGCACCACCGGGCAGCAGGCGCAGGTCTATGCGCTCGGCGAGGTGCAGGTCCTGGCAGGCAGCGCGCCGCGCCGCGTAGCCGCCGTATCGGTGCGCCACCTGCAGAGCGGCGCAGAAACCACGCACACCAGCACCGGAGACGGTCCGCTGGAAGCGATCATTGCCGCCATCGGGCAAGGGATCGCTGAGGATATCCGCTTCGACGGTCTGGAGCTGCACTCCCTGGGCAGCGGCGGGGATGCTCAGGCTGAGGCTGCCGTTATGGTGGAATGGAAGGACACCAAGTTCCGGGGGACGGCCATCCATCACGATATCGTGATGGCAGCGGGAATTGCTTACATTGCTGCCTGCAATGCAGCGTTGCTGTCAGAATCGGCTGCGGATTCTCCGGAAACGGAAACTGCGGTGAACGGCTAAGCATTACCCGGAATGCAGCATCAGACACTTCACGGACGCGTCTTGCCGATGTCACTCAGACACGGCGGGGCGCGTTTTTTAGCGGATAACTCCGAAGAAGCGGCGCGGTGCAAGAAGCTGGCACGAGGGTGGCTGGTGCCGGCGGCCGGAAACAGGTGGATTTTCTCCACTTGCTTATGAAGTGAGGAGCTCTTGCCAGGAAACAGTTGGATAATCAACACTTAATAGGCTGCAAATATCCAGACTTGAGGGAATGCATGAATTTAAATGACGTTTATCCACTTAATGATCTCAAACGCTCCAAAACAGCCAAATTAAGATACGTTAATCCACCTAAATTATTATGCAGAGTGGAGGCCCATCAAACTAATCACCGCCATTTCATAAGATCCGTCTCGGGTGACGGTGTTCCAGGCTAATGGTATATCCGTCCGGCAGTGGAACAGCAGGAATTCGGCTGCGGAGGCAGCCTTCAGCAGAAGCATCACAATGCTGTACAATTTTACAGCTAGAAATTGGGATGAAAACGTGTACATTATTTGAGGTTACGATGATAAGATATTTTTGGGAGAACAACCAGACACTGAACCCGCTGCTGCATACCGGTGAACGGGTTCTATCATTCTGGCAGACTTCCTCTACATCCGGTGCCGGAAAATGGCCAGCTGAGCAGCGGATATGTAAGCGTAATCATTATGTGGTGCGACCATTAGCCTTTAAAGGAAGGGGAAGACATGGAACTTGATGCTAGAAGCAGCTCGCTGCTGCAGGAACTGCTCACCAATTCCGGAATCAGGAACAAAGACCTGGAGCTTAAATACGGATTAAGCCGCAGGCAGATCGAATATAGCTTCGGCAAGATTAACGATTGGCTGGAAGCCCGCTACCTGCCGCAGATTAAGCGGACCAAAACCGGTCACTTCCTGATTCATAAGGCGCTTCTGACCGCTTTGTCCAGTGAGCAGAACCAGCAGGCGGGCAGTACCTATGTACTCTCCGAGGAAGAACGGACGAATCTGATTATCCTGATGCTGCTGAGCAAGAACAGTGATCTGTCCCTGCTGCATTTCACTGATGCGCTCGGAGTCAGCAAGAACACGATCCTCAGCGATTTGAAGAACGCCCAGGCTATTGCAGGTGCATTTGATCTGGCAGTTACTTATTCGAGAGTCCTCGGATATTCGCTGGAAGGGAAGGAATTCAACAAACGGCAGGCGCTGATCAACATTGTGTACAGAACGATAGATATGTATGGCGGCGAGACTTGGATTAAAGAGCTTTCGGGTGCAGACAGCAGCGAGATCGCCGCGCTGAGCCGCAAGATGGAAGCGGTCGAAGCCAAGCTGAACCTGAAATTTACCGATGAAAAGATGGAATCCATGCCTTACATTCTGTTGTTGTCCTTGCGCCGCATCCGGCAGGGGCAGATTGTAGAAGGGTTTCATATCCACTGCGATGAGCTTTCGGATACGAAGGAATATCAGGCCGTGGAAGAGATTCTGCATGACCTGCAAGGCATCCCGACAGAAGAAAGATTGTTCTTCACCCTGCATCTGCTGACAACGAACGTCTCCTCGATGGCCTATCTGTCGGAGGATACGCTGCCGGAGCTGACCCGGGCGCTGGATGAGATGCTCTCATTATTCGAACGCAGTGCGTGTGTGACGCTTCAGGACCGCGGACAGCTGCTCGATAAAATTCTGCTGCATCTGAAGCCTGCCTATTACCGCATTAAATACCAGCTGACGATTGCCAATCCCCTGCAGGAAACAATCGGCAAGGAATTCAAGGAGCTTCATCATCTGGTCAAACAATCCAGCACCCCCTTACGCAGACTGATTGGAGTAGATATCCCGGAGAGCGAAACGACGTATCTGACGATGCTCATCGGCGGGTGGTTATCCCGGCAGGGAGACAGTCTGCAGCAGAAGATCAAGGCGCTCGTGGTCTGCCCCAAGGGAGTATGTGTATCCAGGCTGCTGCAGAGCACGCTGCGCGAGCTGTTCCGGGAATTTATCTTCTTCGATTCCCTCTCGGTACGGGAGTTCCACAGCTATGCGCTGGAATATGACGTGGTGTTCTCCACGGTATATCTGCCGACAGACAAGAAGCTGTTTGTCATTAAGTCTTATTTGGATAAAGAGGATAAGCACCGGCTGCGCCAGCAGGTGATGCAGGAGATGAGCGGCTACAGCCCCTCTGAATTCAACATGGAGCTGATTATGGAGATTGTCGGCAAACATGCGGTGATCGCAAACAGCCACAGCCTGCGCGAGGAGCTTGAGGAGCATTTCCAGCCGGGAGACCGGGCGTCCGGCAAGCGGGACTATGACACCCGCATGCCTGATCTAAGCGGACTGCTGACTCCGGATACGATCCGGCTGGAGCGGCGTGCGGACTCCTGGCAGGAGGCGATTCGTCTGGGGGCGGAGCCGCTGCTTAGACGCGGGGCGATCACCCCGGGATATGTGGAGGCTATGATTGATTCCTATGACCGGGAAGACCCTTATATCGTAATCAGCCCGGGTCTGGCTATTCCGCATGCCGACCCGGCGAGCGGTGTGAATGAAGTCTCGATGAGCCTGCTGCGTCTGGAGGAGCCGGTAAGCTATTCGGATGACTGCCCGGTTCAGGTAATCATCATTATTGCCGCCAAGGATAAACATCAGCATCTGCGTTCACTGATGCAGCTGATGCAGCTTGCCGGCAGCCAAGAGGCGGTAAGAGCTGTAATTGAGGCCGGTTCCGCGCAGGAGATTCATAAGGTGGTCGTGAAATTTTCCAAAGATTAAGAGAGAAGGTACAACCATGAACATGGATATGATGGACGAAGCTTTCATTCTGATTGGTGTGGAAGGTGAATCCAAGGAGGATATTCTCACCCGGATGGCCGAAAATCTGGTGAAGCTGGGTGTGGTGAAGGAGAGCTATATTGCTGCTGTAATCGAACGTGAGCAAGCCTATCCCACAGGTCTGCCGACCGGGGGCTGCTCCGTGGCCATTCCACATACAGATATCGAGCATGTGAACCGTAAAGCGATCAGCATCGGGGTGCTGAAGCAGCCGGTCCGCTTCGGCATCATGGGTGAGGAGGAGGAGACTACTCCTGTAGAGCTGGTGTTCATGCTGGCTATGGATCAGAAGCATTCCCAGCTGAAGCTGCTGACCCGGCTAATGCAGGTCATTCAGGATCAGAGCATGCTGAGAGCCCTCAGTAAGGAAACCAGTCCCGCGAGTATCAAGGAATTAATGAACACCGTACTTCAATTCGAAGCCCAGGGAGGCCCATTAACATGACCAAAAAAACAATTCTCGTAGCCTGCGGAGCAGGAATCGCTACCTCAACCGTCGTGAATGAAGCGCTGAAGAATCTCTGCAAGGAGCATAAAATTGACGTCAACCTCATCCAGTGCAAGATTACCGAGGTCTCTTCACTCGCCGACGGGGCCGATCTGCTGGTCAGCACCACGATTGCCAATAAGGAATACCCTTTTCCGGTCATCAATGCCAGAGCGTTCCTGACAGGGATCGGGATTGAGGAAGTGAAGCAGAGAATTCTGGCCGAACTGGTCAAATAACAGCTTAAGGGGAGTGTCTGTTTCTTGGCAACTGGCAACATAATTGTCTAATTCATAGGGGGAATCTCAATGCAAGGTATGGTAGACGCATTACGTTCATTTCTGGATCTGGGTCCGACGGTTATTCTTCCGGTCGCGATCTTCATTCTGGGCCTGATCTTCGGGCAAAAGCCGGGCAAGGCCTTCCGTTCCGGTCTTACCATCGGCGTGGGCTTCATCGGGATCTCGCTGGTGGTCGATCTGCTGGTCAACAACCTCGGGCCTGCCGCGAACGGTATGGTGGAGCGTTTCGGTGTCCAGCTTAATGTCATCGACGTAGGCTGGCCGGGTTCGGCTTCGATCTCCTGGGCCTCACCCATCGCGGCCTTCATTATTCCGCTGGGTCTCCTGGTCAACGTAATCATGCTGGTGACCAAAACCACCAAGACAATGAATGTCGACATCTGGAACTTCTGGCATTTTACTTTTACGGGAGCTTGTGTTTACGCGCTGACCCAGAGCATGGTGCTTGGCCTGATTGCTGCAGTCATCTTCCAGATTATTGTCCTTAAAATTGCCGACTGGACGGCGCCTATGCTGGAGGATTACTTCGATCTTCCCGGGATTTCCGTCCCTACAGGAAGCACCGTGTCCTATGCCATTCTGGGGATTCCGCTGGTGAAGCTGGTGCAGAAGATTCCGGGGATTAACAAGCTGCACGCCGACCCGGACAGCATTCAGAAACGCTTTGGTGTTTTCGGCGAGCCGATCTTTATGGGACTTGTTCTGGGGATCGGGCTGGGTGCGCTCGCCGGTTACAATGTTGGTGAGGTCATCAAGGTCGGGATGTCGATGGGCGGGGTTATGTTCCTGATGCCGCGTATGGTCAAAATCCTGATGGAAGGACTGATGCCGGTATCTGAATCGGCCAGAGAATTCCTGAGACGCAAGTTCGGCGCCGAGAATGTCTATATCGGTCTGGATGCTGCGGTAGCGATTGGCCATCCGTCTGTTATTGCCACTGCGCTGATTCTTGTTCCGATTACCGTCGCACTTGCCGTATTCCTGCCGGGTAATAATGTCCTGCCATTCGTCGATCTGGCGACCATTCCGTTCATTGTGGCATTCATTGTCGGTGCGGCGAAGGGAAATATCATTCATTCGGTTATCGTCGGAACACTCGTCATTGGCCTGTCCCTGTATATGGCGACTGACCTTGCGCCGCTCCACACACAGATGGCTGTGGATGCCCACTTCAATATGCCGGAAGGGACCGCACAGATTTCCAGTATCGACCAGGGCGGGAATCTGATCAACTATGTGATCTATAAAGCCTTTGCCTTATTCAATTAACGTATTATGTCTGCGGGCAACAGGCAGAGGGACAATGCCGGATGTTCTTCCGGCAGCAGCGCTGCTTCATTAATAAGGTCAGAGAATAACCATAAGAAATAAACCTATATGAAGGATTGGAAAACAGGCCGTCCGCGTAGATATGTTTATTATTAATTCATGTAACAACTACAAAAAGACGGTCTGTTATTTTTAATATACCTTAGTTATGCGAGACAGCACCAGACTGGCCAATAGATAAAATGGAGGGGAAGCTGTAATGAAAGCCTTAGTGAAGAAAGAAGCCGGATATGGACACCTGGAGGTTATGGAGGTCGAGGAACCGCATATGGGGCCCGACCAGGTGAAAATTGAAGTTAAATATGCGGGAGTATGCGGGACGGACCTGCATACGTTTGAAGGCAGATACAAGGTGAAGGCACCGGTCACTCTGGGCCATGAATTCTCCGGCGAAGTCGTTGCCGTAGGTGACAATGTGACGCATATTCAGGTCGGGGACCGGGTAACGTCGGAGACGACTTTTTATATCTGCGGCACCTGCGAGTACTGCAAATCCGGACACTACAATTTATGCGGTTCACGCAAAGGACTGGGCACCCAGCAGAACGGCGGATTCGCCAAATATGTCGTTGCCCGCAAGGAAAGTGTGCATCAGCTGCCGCCCAATGTGGATTACCTGTCCGCTGCTTTGACGGAGCCGCTGGCCTGTGCGCATCATGCTGTATCCAAGGCGGCAGTGAAACGGGGCGAAGTGGTCGTTGTGCTCGGTCCGGGTCCAATCGGACTGCTGACAGCCCAGATTGCCAAGAGCTGCGGGGCGACAGTAATCATCACAGGACTGGATAAGGATAGCATCCGACTGGATAAAGCACTGGAGCTGGGGATCGATCATGTGGTTAATATTCAGACGGAGAATGTGAAGGAGCTCGTGGACAGCCTTACCGAGGGCTATGGAGCCGACGTGGTACTGGAATGTACGGGTGCAGTTCCGGCGGTGGCGATGGGGCTGGATTTATTGACCAAGAAGGGCCGTTATGTTCAGGTCGGTATCTTTGGAACGCCGGAAATTCCTGTGGATTTCGAGAAGATTATTCAAAAAGAAATTAAGGTAATCGGCTGCCGCAGCCAGAATCCGTTCGACTGGGAGCCGTCCCTGCAGCTGATGAATGATCACCGGGTGAATGCCGAGGCATTGGTTACCCACCGGCTCGGTCTCTCAGAGTGGGAGCAGGCCTTCAAGCTGATGAAGAACGGGGAAGCGATCAAGGTCGTGCTGACGCCGTTGCAATAACCATATGCCTTAGGGTTTACACTTTTGCAGAAATCAGGTGAGGTTATGGTTGAGAGCTTCCTGGATTATTCGCTGGGACCCTACGGGAGGGCCCTCGGTGCGCTGCTGTTCAAATACCAGTTTCCCGTGAATTGCGCTATTTTTGCCTTTGTTGTCTTCAGTATTATCCGCAAGCTGCATATCCGCAGGAAAGAGCAGGTGAACAAACATGATTAAGCTGGCCCCGTCCATTCTGGCGGCTGATTTCTCCGCGCTCGGAAGTGAGATACAGGCGATTGACAGCTCCGGCGCGGATCTGGTTCATATTGATGTCATGGATGGACATTTCGTACCTAATCTCACACTGGGACCCGATATTATCAGAGCCATCCGGCCCTATACCAGACTGTGCTTTGATGTACATCTGATGATCGCCGAGCCGCAGCGCTATATCAGTAGCTTCGCTGCGGCCGGCGCGGATATTCTCACTGTGCAGGCAGAAGCCTGTACCCATCTGCACCGCACTGTGCAGGAGATTAAGGCGGCAGGCCTGAAGGCTGGTGTAGCACTTAATCCGGCGACGCCGCTGAGTGTGCTGGACCATATTCTGGAGGATATTGATCTGGTGCTGCTGATGAGCGTCAATCCCGGCTTCGGCGGACAGAGCTTCATTCCTGCGGTAATGGGCAAAATCAAAGCCCTGCGCCGGACACTGGATACCCTTGACCGCCGGATTGATCTTGAGGTGGACGGCGGTATTAAATTATCCAATGTCCGGGAGGTTGTTGAAGCCGGTGCCAATGTAATCGTGGCCGGCTCCGCGCTTTTTAAGACCGGCGGGCTGCGGGACAACGTGGAACGGTTCCGCAGCGAGACGGGGAGCTATGCTGCCCCCGTCCAGGAATAAGCGGATGAAGGAGCTATCCCGCTTGATCAATACGCCGCTCAGCTGCACCTGCGGGCGGGTCCATGAAGTGCCGGTCCGCAGCCTCTCGCTGCATGCGGATATGGATGCTGTGGCAGAGGCATGTCTGACGTACATTCAAGGCCGGAATCTGCTGGTTGTCTCAGACCTGACTACCTATGAGCTGCAGGCCCGTGAGCTAATCGGAAGGCTGGAGCAGAAAGGCTTCAAGGCCGGCAGCTGCCTATACACTGAAGCTAAAGTACTGCCGGACGAACGCTCACTGGGCCAGCTGCTGATGTCATCCGCCGGGAAACCGGATGGAATGATTGCCGTCGGTTCAGGTACCATTACCGATCTGACACGGATGGCCGCTGCACGGCAGGGCATTCCGTTCCTGTCCGTTCCTACCGCCCCGTCGATGGACGGTTATGCCTCGGGCGTCTCCTCCTTGCTGGCAGGCGGCAGGAAGACTACTTATCCGGGCGTTACAGCTACAGCTATCCTTGGGAGCCTTGAGCTTATTGCTGCTGCCCCGCTGAAGCTGCTGCAGGCCGGCTTCGGCGATATCATCGGCAAAAAAATCTCCGTCTGTGACTGGCTGCTCGGGCATACGCTGAACGGCGAATACCTTTGCCCGTATATTCTCGGTCTGGTGGAGCAGGCGGCGGATAGTGTTATTGCCCGCGCTGAGGGTATCCGCAGCCGTGAGCCCGAGGCTGTGCAGGGACTGATGGAGGCCCTGCTGCTGTCGGGCATGGCTATTGCCATGGCCGGAGACTCGCGGCCTGCATCCGGGTCCGAGCATCTGCTGGCGCATTATCTGGAGGGTGCATTCCTCCGCGAAGACCGGGAACCGCTCTCCCATGGTCTTGCGGTTGCTGTAGGCACCGTATGCGCAGGAATGTTCTATCACACAGTACTGAACAGCGCAGAGTGGGTGGATAAGGAGCAGATTACAGCTGTCCGTGAGGCGCTGGGGGCCAGGCAGCCTGTGCCTTGGCAGATCCGCAGCTGGCTGGCTGACATCGGGCTGTCCGCTTCCCCGGCTGATTACGGCATCAGCCGTGAGCTGCTGCGAGAGGCTCTGCTGGTGTCCCATTTTACCAGACCCCGTTATACAATCTTCTCATTCGCGGCCAAACTGGGCATTCTGGAGCAGGCGGCGGAGAGGGTGCTGGATAAGCTGTATCCCTTGTGAACAAAGGGCCTGTGCATCACAATGATGCACATTTCAATGGTAATAAGTTGGGATGAAAACGTGTACATTTATGAATATCAAAATGATACTATGAAAATGAAAAGAGAGGAGGAAGGCAGGTAAATGAAGATCGTAATCGGCAATGACCACGGCGGAATCTTTTTGAAGGAGGAGCTTTTGCTGGTGCTTGCGGAGCTTGATCTGGAGGTCGAGGTTGAGGATATCGGCTGCCATACTTGTGAATCAGTGGATTATCCGGACTATGCAGTAACAGTTGCCCGTAAAGTAGCAGGCGGAGAAGCCGACCGCGGGATTCTGATCTGCGGTACAGGAATCGGTATGTCGATCGCTGCCAACAAGGTACCCGGCATCCGCTGCGCCCTGGTTCACGATGTATTCAGTGCAAAGGCCACACGGGAGCACAATGACAGCAATATCCTCGCGATGGGTGAACGGGTCATCGGCCCGGGGCTGGCCGGAGAGATTGTACGGGTCTGGCTGGGGACGGAATTCACCGGCGGCCGCCATAAGCAGCGGATTGATAAGATAGCAGAGTTTGAACACTCTGCACTACAGGAGTAAGGAAGAGAGGGAGAAAGCATATGAATACAACTCCGGTTACAAGCAGTGTGACCCGGAAATTGGCTGTAAACACGCTGCGTACTTTGTCCATCGACGCCGTGGAGAAGGCAGGCTCCGGGCATCCGGGTATGCCGATGGGGGCAGCACCGATGGCTTACGCTTTATGGGCAGGAGATATGAAGCACAATCCGCGCAACCCCGGCTGGTTCAACCGTGACCGCTTCGTCCTGTCGGCGGGGCATGGCTCGTCCCTGCTCTACAGCCTGCTGCACCTGTTCGGCTACGGGCTTACTATAGAGGACCTGCAAAGCTTCCGGCAATGGGGCAGCCGGACTCCCGGACATCCCGAATTCGGACACACTCCCGGGGTGGACGCAACTACCGGTCCGCTGGGACAGGGGATTGCCATGGCTGCCGGAATGGCAATGGCTGAGCGCCATTTGGCCGCTGTCTACAATAAAGATCAGTTCCCGCTGGTGGATCATTATACGTACTGCATCTGCGGCGACGGCGATCTGATGGAAGGCGTATCGGCAGAGGCGGCTTCACTGGCCGGGCACCTCGGTCTGGGGCGGCTGATTGTCCTATATGACTCCAACGACATCTCACTGGACGGAGAGCTTACGATGTCCTTCTCCGAATCCGTTGAGGACCGCTTCAAGGCTTACGGATGGCAGGTGCTGCGGGTTACGGACGGCAATAGTGTGGAAGATATTCAGGCAGCCATTGCCGCAGGCCGGGCCAATGAAGAGCAGCCGACGCTGATTGAAGTGAAGACCGTAATCGGCTACGGCTCACCGAACAAAGGCGGAACCTCAGCCTGTCATGGCGCTCCGCTGGGAGCCGAAGAGGCCCGGGCTGTGAAAGCTGCCTATGAATGGGTGCATGAACCATTCGAGGTACCGGCAGCAGTGAAGGCACTCTTCGCGGAGCTGGCTATGCATGGGGAACAGGCGGAGATGGAATGGAATGAGCTGCGCCGCGAGTATGAGCTGCAATTTCCGCAGCTGGCTGTCCGGTTTCATGCGGCTGTCTCGGGAGAGACGGCTCCGGACTGGCAGGAGCATCTGCCGCAGTTCACCCCGGGACAGAGCCTGGCTACGCGGGAATCCTCCGGCCGGGTCCTGAATGCGGCTGCACAGGTCATTCCGCAGCTGATTGGCGGATCAGCGGATCTGGCCAGCTCGAATAAGACACTGCTGAAGGATAGCGGCAATTACAGCCGCGGAGCTTATGCAGGCCGTAATCTCTGGTTCGGCGTACGCGAATTTGCGATGGGCGCAGCGATGAACGGCATGGCCCTGCATGGCGGGGTCAAGGTGTTCGGTGCTACCTTCTTTGTTTTCTCGGATTATCTGCGTCCGGCAATCCGCCTTGCCGCCCTGATGAAGCTGCCGGTGACCTATGTGTTCACCCATGACAGTGTGGCCGTAGGCGAGGACGGACCGACCCATGAACCCATCGAGCAGCTGGCTTCGCTACGGGCGATGCCCGGGCTGTCCGTTATCCGCCCGGCGGATGCCAAGGAGACTGCAGCCGCATGGCGCCTGGCACTGGAGAGCAAGGACACGCCGACCGGGCTGATTCTCTCCAGGCAGAATCTGCCCACGCTTGCCATTGAAGATCATGCCGCTTATGAAGGGGTGAAGAGAGGCGCATACATTGTCTCCCCGGCAGCGGAAGATGCTGAGGGCCTCCTCCTGGCAACAGGCTCGGAGGTCAGCCTGGCAATAGCTGCGCAGGCGCTGCTTGCTGTAGACGGTGTGTATGTCTCCGTCGTGAGTATGCCGAGCTGGGACCGCTTCGAACAGCAGCCGCCGGAGTACAGGGAAAGCGTCCTGCCCGCAGTGCTTAAAGTGCGGCTTGCCGTGGAACTGGGTTCCCCGTTCGGCTGGAGGGAATACACCGGCGAAGCGGGGCAGACGCTTACGCTCAGCGGCTTCGGGGCTTCCGCTCCGGCAGAGGTGCTGTTCCGGGAATACGGCTTCACACCGGAGAACGTCGCGCTGCAGTTCAAGCGACTGGCTGCGCAGAACGGAAAGGTGGGGGTATAGCGATGGTTATGGAAACTTTCGTAGTCACTGAAGAGTCGGGTCTGCATGCCCGTCCGGCCTCTGTACTCGTTCAGACCGCCAGTAAGTTCAAGGCGGAGCTGCGCATTGAATATGACGGCAGGAGCGTCAATCTGAAGTCTATAGTCGGTGTGATGTCGCTGGGGGTTCCCCAGGGTCACTCGTTCACAATCTCCAGCTTCGGGGAAGATGAGGAAGAGGCGATTGCCAAACTGAGCAGCATCATTATCGGCCAGGGGCTGGGACAATGATGCTCCAGATGCTGAAAGGAATTGGCGCTTCATCCGGCATTGCGATTGCCAAGGCGCACTGTCTGTACACGGCAGCGCCGGTGATTGAGAAGAACAGCAGGCTGGGCGCGGGGGCAGAGCTGGAACGGTTCGGTGCAGCCGTCAGTCTTGCGGTTACACAGGTCAGGGAGCTGAAGGAGCTAACGGCACAGAAGCTGGGGGAAGCCGAGGCCGGAATCTTTGAGGCGCATCTGCTGGTGCTGGATGATCCGGAACTGCTTGGGGCAGTCAGGGAGCAGATCCGTGCCGGGGAAACAACAGCGGAATATGCATTGCAGGAAGTCTCACAGCAAATTGTAGAGACCTTCGAATCGCTGAATACAGAATATTTGCGGGAGCGGGCCGGAGATATCCGCGATGTATCCCGGCGGATCATGAACGTGCTGTCCGGGGCCGCAACCGGCATGAAGAGCATTGAGCAGGCAGTAATTATTGTTGCCCATGACCTCACACCCTCGGATACGGTGCAACTAAACCGGGAATATGTGAAAGGTTTCACTACTGTGGCAGGGGGAACGACCTCCCACTCGGCCATTATGGCCCGGTCCATGGAGATTCCGGCCGTTGTCGGTGCAGCGGATGCGCTGCAGGAGATCCGCCAGGATGATCTGCTGATTCTTGACGGGGAGGAAGGCGTACTGCTGGTGAATCCCCCGCCTGAGATGATCGCTGAATACGAAGGGAAGCGGCTGGAATTGGAGCGCCGTAAGGAGCAGCAGGCGAAGCTTGCGGCTCTGCCGACGCTTTCCTCCGACGGACATCAGGTGGAGTTGGCCGGCAATATCGGCAGTCCGGGTGATGTGGCGGCCGTGCTGCAGCATGGAGGAGAAGGCATCGGCCTGTTCCGCACCGAGTTCCTGTATATGGGCCGGGAGGAGCTTCCGTCCGAAGAGGAACAATTTCAGGCCTACCGGAGCGTGCTGGAGCAGATGGGAGACCGGCCCGTGGTCGTCCGCACGATTGATATCGGCGGCGATAAGGAGCTGCCCTGTCTGAAGCTGCCGAAGGAAGAGAATCCCTTCCTCGGCTTCCGGGCCATCCGGCTCTGCCTGGAGACGGAGGAGCAGGCGTTATTCCGGACGCAATTGCGCGCGCTGCTGCGTGCCGGGGTCTACGGGAACCTGAAGATCATGTTCCCGATGATCGCTACGCTGGATGAGCTTCGCCAGGCCAAAGCGGTGCTGGCACAGGAGAAGCGCAAGCTGGAGCAGGCAGGCATCCCGGCAGGCGCCGGTATCGCTGTCGGGATGATGGTGGAAATCCCCGCAGCGGCAGTGATGGCGGATTTATTCGCACCGGAGGTGGATTTCTTCAGCATCGGCACCAATGATCTGATTCAGTATACGATGGCCGCCGACCGTATGAACAGCAGGGTATCCTATCTGTACCAGCCCTATAATCCGGCGGTGCTGCGCCTGATTAAGGGAGTGATTGAGGCCGCGCACAGCCATGGCAAATGGGTGGGGATGTGCGGAGAAATGGCCGGGAACAGGGCGGCCATTCCGCTGCTGCTGGGCCTTGGATTGGATGAGTTCAGCATGAGCGCCCCGTCCATTCTGGCGGCGAGAGAATGCATTATGCAGCTGTCCCAAGCCGGGATGGAGGAGCTCGCCCGGAAGGCTCTTTCTATGGGCACTGCGGAGGAGGTCATAGCCCTGCTGCGGCAGGAAGCGGGCAGGAGGACGTAAATCCGCAGACCGGTAATTCTGCAAGTCTGCAGGAGGAGATGAGTCCGCAGACTGGTAATTCTGCAAGCCCGCAGGAGGAGGTGAGTCCGCAGACTGGTAATTCTGAAAGCCTGCAGGAGGAGTTAAGTCTGCAGACTGGTAATACTGCAAGCCCGCAGGAGGAGGTAAGTCCGCGGACTGGTAATTCTGCAAGCCCACAGGAGGAGGTAAGTCGGCAGACTGGTTATTCTGCAAGCCCACAGGAGAAGGTAAGTCTGCAGACTGGTAATTCTGCAAGCCCGCAGGAGGAGGTAAGTCCGCAGACCGGTAATTCTACAAGCCTGCAGGAGAAGGTAAGTCCGCAGACCGGTAATTCTGCAAGCCCGCAGACTGTGGGGTATCTAGTTCCGGTGTTTAGATGAAGTCATGAGGTTAACCGGCAAGTCCTCAGGTAATTTAGTATTCGTAGTTCCACTAGCTCTGCAACCCAGTAATTCCGTTTAGGAGAATCCGCCCTGACCTGCCCTTCCGCCTGCAAGTGCGGAGGGCAGGTCCTTTTTATTGATTAGGAGATTATAGTTATCGTCTGTTACTGAATCCTTAGGCAGCCGACAGCAGGGTCAAGTTAAAGGGAGATGACCCCCTCTAATTCCAGTACACTTGCACCAAACCTGACATGAGTAGATATGGAA
>NZ_WHOB01000092.1 GCF_013141775.1 Paenibacillus phytohabitans | reverse complement strand
GCTCCTGTGTTGCCCGTCGCACCTGTAACCCCAGTCGCTCCAGCTACGCCTGTTGCTCCTGTAACCCCGGTCGCTCCAGCTACGCCTGTTGCTCCCGTAACCCCAGTCGCTCCCGCTTCGCCTGTTGCTCCCGTAACCCCAGTCGCGCCTGTGTTGCCCGTCGCACCGGTAACCCCAGTCGCTCCAGCTACGCCTGTTGCTCCTGTAACCCCGGTCGCACCAGTTGTGCCTGTTGCTCCCGTAACCCCAGTTGCTCCGGCTGTGCCTGTCGCACCGGTAACCCCAGTCGCGCCTGCTTCGCCCGTCGCACCTGTAACCCCAGTCGCTCCTGCTATCCCCGTCGCACCTGTAACCCCAGTTGCGCCTGCTATGCCCGTCGCACCTGTAACTCCAGTCGCGCCTGCTTCGCCCGTCGCACCGATAACCCCAGTCGCTCCTGCTACGCCTGTCGCACCCGTAACCCCGGTCGCTCCTGCTACGCCCGTCGCACCTGTAACCCCAGTCGCACCAGTTGTGCCTGTTGCTCCCGTAACCCCAGTTGCGCCTACTTCGCCCGTCGCACCTGTAACTCCAGTCGCTCCTGTGTTGCCCGTCGCACCTGTAACCCCAGTCGCTCCAGCTACGCCTGTTGCTCCTGTAACCCCAGGTGCGCCAGCTGTGCCCGTCGCACCTGTAACTCCAGTCGCTCCTGTGTTGCCCGTCGCACCTGTAACCCCAGTCGCTCCTGCTTCGCCTGTCGCACCCGTAACCCCAGTCGCTCCGGCTGTGCCTGTTGCTCCCGTAACCCCAGTCGCGCCAGCTGTGCCTGTCGCACCTGTAACCCCAGTCGCTCCAGCTGTGCCCGTCGCACCTGTAACCCCGGTCGCTCCTGCTGTGCCCGTCGCTCCTGTAACCCCGGTCGCACCAGTTGTGCCTGTTGCTCCCGTAACCCCAGTTGCTCCGGCTTCGCCTGTCGCACCCGTAACCCCAGTCGCTCCAGCTATGCCTGTCGCACCGGTAACCCCAGTCGCGCCTGCTTCGCCCGTCGCTCCCGTAACCCCGGTCGCTCCTGCTACGCCTGTCGCACCTGTAACCCCAGTTGCTCCTGCTACGCCCGTCGCACCTGTAACCCCAGTCGCTCCGGCTGTGCCTGTCGCACCTGTAACCCCGGTTGCGCCTGCTATGCCCGTCGCACCTGTAACCCCGGTTGCGCCAGCTATGCCTGTCGCACCTGTAACCCCGGTCGCACCAGTTGTGCCTGTTGCTCCCGTAACCCCAGTTGCGCCTACTTCGCCCGTCGCACCCGTAACCCCAGTTGCGCCTGCTTCGCCCGTCGCACCCGTAACCCCAGTCGCGCCTGCTACGCCTGTTGCTCCTGTAACCCCGGTCGCTCCAGCTACGCCCGTTGCACCTGTAACCCCGGTCGCACCTGTGTTGCCCGTCGCTCCCGTAACCCCGGTCGCTCCAGCTATGCCCGTCGCTCCTGTAACCCCAGTCGCGCCTGCTTCGCCCGTCGCTCCTGTAACCCCAGTTGCTCCAGCTACGCCCGTCGCACCTGTAACCCCAGTCGCACCTGCTGTGCCTGTTGCTCCCGTAACCCCAGTCGCACCAGCTTCGCCCGTCGCACCCGTAACCCCAGTCGCGCCTGCTACGCCCGTCGCACCTGTAACCCCAGTCGCTCCTGCAACGCCTGTTGCTCCTGTAACCCCGGTCGCTCCAGCTACGCCCGTTGCACCTGTAACCCCGGTCGCTCCAGCTACGCCCGTTGCACCTGTAACCCCGGTCGCACCTGTGTTGCCGGTCGCACCGGTAACCCCAGTCGCGCCAGCTGTGCCCGTCGCACCTGTAAATCCGGTCGCGCCAGCTATGCCTGTCACACCTGTAAATCCGGTCGTGCCAGCTATGCCTGTCGCACCTGTAAATCCGGTCGCTCCAGCTGTGCCCGTCGCTCCCGTAACCCCGGTCGCGCCTGTGATGCCCGTTACTCCTGTAGTAACTCCCAGAAGTTCAGCAGAAACCAGGCGGTGTGGCGTTACTAAGCCGCCTGAGCTATTTTTTCCCCAGACTGAGACTTGCACATGTTCATCAATGGTTCCTGAAGTGATAAAAATAAACTCAAATGCATCCAGATCCGCATAATACGTGGTTGTCACTACCTGATTAGGCAGTACATTCAACGTTTCACTGACGTATAGCGTGCGGGTTCCATCCAGATAGTAACCTTCTACCGTCACCAAGGAAGACATGGTATCGCTTCGGTTATCGATTTTGACCGTGACCTGCTGGGTAGGTCTAAGCCCGCCTACCGCATTATTTTCAATCGGTCCTGTAGATAAAAAGCTCATCTTGAGTTCTCCTCTCCGAATATTTTAATAGTGATAACAACTTACTATATTCGAGCCATCACTGGAGGTGTGGACAAAGCCGGATATCTATTGCAAATACCGGATGCTATGGGTTGCATTTTCCGGCAACAAGGTTCCGCTTGACATTCGGCTATTGCATTCTTCCAGAAATTCGCTATACTGATAAAAATCATATTGAATCGATGACCGGGAGAGTAATGACCCTGAACCCTAGTCCCCAGCGAGCCGGGAGAGTGTAAGCCGGTACAGATCAGGATTATGAAGCGCACCCGTGAGATGGACTTCTGAACCTTAAGAGTAGGAAGCCCCGGCTAAAGACCGTTAACCTGTAAGGTGGTTGAACTGTAGGTTCAGCAACGAGAGTGGTACCGCGAGCGCATAAGCCTCGTCTCTTTTGAGACGAAGGCTTTTTTTGTCGTCTATTCTTTGTCTTTTAGAATTCTGCACTACCCTACGGCCTTTAGCGGCCGCTTACACTTTTCACAAATATAGGAGGTATTTACTCATGTTAATGCTAAGTCAGCTGATCAAGAACAGTCTGGAACAATGTATTCACAAAGTATCTGAAGACCTGGGGATTCCCGGCAGCTCTGCGGTAAAAGTGGCTCTGGAGCAACCGGCGAATGCGGACCATGGAGACTACTCCAGCAATATAGCCATGCAGCTGGCCCGTACCCTGCGCAAAGCCCCGGCCGTCATCGCAGAACTGATCATCGCCGAGCTGAAGTCATCGGGCTCCGTTAACGGACTGCTGCAGAGAATCGAGGTTGCGCCGCCGGGTTTCATTAATATGTACATCGATTGGCAGGTATGGGCCACGACTGATTTTGCAATTCCGCAGGCTGGCGGTGAGAAGGTTATTGTAGAGCATACCTCAGTGAACCCGAACAAATCCATGCATATCGGGCACCTGAGAAACTCCTGTATCGGAGATGCGCTGGTTAGAATTTTGAGAAAAACCGGTCATACCGTTGAGGTGCACAACTACGTGGATGATCTCGGCAATCAGCTTGCAGATACTGTAGTCGGCCTCTTGAATGTCCCGCTTGCCGGGGAGCATGTCCGTTTCGGAGATTACTGCTGGGATATTTACGCTGAGATCAACAAGGAGTACGCGGAGCATCCTGAAAGTGTAAATAAACGGACCGAAATTCTTCACGCGCTGGAAGAGGGGCATGGCAATACCGCCTGGATTGGCAACCTTGTCGCCGGACAGATTGTAAAAGAGCATGTGGAGGAGATGCGCAGCTTCGGCATTCACTACGACCTGCTTGTTTGGGAGAGCAGTATTCTGAAAGAAGGCTTCTGGTCTTCCGCCTTCGGCCTTTTGTCGCAGACAGATGTGTTCGTTCAGGAGAAGGAAGGCAAGCTGGCCGGCTGCTGGGTGCTGAAGCAATCCGCTGCTGGCACTGGCGCACAGGAGACACAGGAGACAGAAGAGGAGCATCAGAAGGATAAGGTGCTGGTGCGCTCGAACGGGATTTTGACCTATACGGCCAAGGATATCGCATATCATCTGTGGAAATTCGGCCTCCTGGACAAGGACTTCGCCTACAGCGAATTTGGCAGCGGGCTGTGGACGACCGGCTTGAGGGGTGAGACGCTGCCTTTTGGACGCGCCGACAAGGTCGTGAACGTGATCGACTACAGACAGGAGTATCCGCAGGCGATGGTTAAGCAGGCCTTCCAGGCACTGGGCTACAGCGAGCAGGCGGATCGGCTGCATCATGTAAGTTATGGTGTAGTTTCGCTAAGTCCGGCTTCCGCTGCTGAACTTGGTATTGATACCTCCGCCGGCAAAAGCTCCTACGCCATGTCCGGACGCCAGGGCATCGGCATCAAGGTAACCGAGCTGGTCCGGCTTATGGAGCATTCCATCGAGGCTACCCGTTCCGACAAAAACGGCCTGTCCAGCCGGCTCATCGCCACCGCTGCCATCCGCTACTATCTGCTGCGCTTCAATCTGGGTACAGAGATTGTGTTTGACTTCAAACAGGCCATGGAAATTTCCGGCAACACTGGCGTTTATCTGATGTATGCCTATGCCCGGGCAAGCCGTGTGCTCAGTAAAGGCAGCGCCCTGGCGGAGAGCGGTACCGGGAATAGCGGCGGTAACGAGCATGGCGGGAGCCGGGAGTATGGGGGGCACGGGAATAGCGGGGATAACGGGGATAACGGGAGCAGCAAGCATAGCGCGAGCAGCGGGCTTGACGGGAGCAGCGCACATGGAGACCTTCCGCTCTTTCCGCCGCAGCTTGAAGCAGCCGAGCTCTCCCTGCTGAGACAGCTCAGCCTCTGGCAGGACACCCTATATACGGCAAGCCGGGAGCTTACTCCGAATACGATCTGTAACTATGCGCACAGTCTGGCCGTACTGTTCAGCAATTTCTACTCCGCCTGCCCGATCCTCAAAGGAGAGGCTTCCAGCGTAGCCTTCCGTCTATGGCTAACCCGGAGCTTCACCGATATTTTAGGCGAGGCGCTGGATGTACTCGGTCTGCCTAAGCCGGAGCGGATGTAAGCTGGGGGGAGAAGCTGTGCAGAGCCCCGCATAGGTCAAGTAGGGCTTATAGTAGATAACTGTACTCATTAGGAGAATGATGTTGCTTACTTGGGGGATTGCTGTAGGCGAACGGGGGTTTGAGTAACAATAGTCTAGCGGATCGCTGTACAAAGAGTGACTTGAATGCTTAGACAGCAGGGACTTCCAGGAAAATCGTCTGCACTCTGCAGATGAAGTCTTCTGCTAAGCTATGCGGACTCAGATGACGCTATTTGGCGAAAAAATCTGTTTTTCTGAACGATGCGGACTCAGGAGCCCTTATATTGTAGTTTGGAGCTCAAAATGAGGGGAAACGGGTTAGTTAACGGCATCTGAGTCCGCCTGGACTGCGAAATGATGTGATCCGCCGAAATAAGATCACCTCAGTCCGACACGATGCTTCTAAACGTGAGGGTCCCGTTTCAAAGTAATCCTCCGGACAACAAAACAGCCTTCCCGAAGGAAGGCTGTTACTTGACGTCCCGGAAGGGATACAGCCACACTTCGGCTGATTGCGATGTATTTCTATCGAAGCTTAACCTCCAACGTCCCCGCTGGCGCCCGGCTTCTCATCCCCCCGGACAACAAAACAGCCTTCCCGAAGGAAGGCTGTTACTTGACGTCCCGGAAGGGATACAGCCACACTTCGGCTGATTGCGATGTGTTCCTATCGAAGCTTATGCTCCAACGTCCCCGGCTGGCGCCTAGGGTTCTCATCCCCCCGGACAACAAAACAGCCTTCCCGAAGGAAGGCTGTTACTTGACGTCCCGGAAGGGATTCGAACCCCCGACCGTGCGCTTAGAAGGCGCATGCTCTATCCAACTGAGCTACCGGGACAAATGAAGAATCATGAAACCTAAAGCTGTAAAGATCATATGTATTAATGCAACGTTATTTATTATACCTGATTCACAGAATTTATCAAGACTAAACTCTCCCAGCCGGCAAATGAGGTCCCCTATACTCCACCGTGCAGGCGACTTCTGAGCGATCCAGTAGATGTCCTGATACACGAACCCTAACAAAAAAGAAGCCTCCCGCATCCTAAATGCGGCAAGCTTCCTGCTCTATGGTCCATCCTATAGGTTATTGGTTAGTGATTGTGCAGCGAATCTTCGTTGCAAGAGGTCCCGCCGGAATCAAGAGTACTGCCTGAAATGCTCACCCAGCTGCTTCTTCAGCTCTCCGAAGATCAGCAGCTCGCGCTGGAATTTGGACCGTTCATCCTCCGGACTCATTACGGTGCTGCCGGTGAAGCCGCTGACCGTCACGTCCTTGAAAGCATCATGCAGATTGTTATCGAACCAATCGGTGGCGGTGTCCGCATCATTCGTCAAAATACGGACAATTTCGTAACCCTCCTCACGCCGGTCCTCAACAATATACACCAAAAGTGCGGAATCGCCCACAGCTCCAGGCAATACGCCAACCTCTGCGCAAGGTGCTCCGTCATACTCGGTCATTCTGCGGATTTTGGCGTCTTTAATGTAATACACTTGTCATCCATCCCTCCTGGCAAATTTCCCTCTCCCCTAGTGTTCGGATAAGGACATACATTTTATCCCTTCCTTCGGCATATATCTGTATTACTTGGCAAAAAAGAAAGGACAGACAACAATCGCACAAAAGAGAGGATGAACCAACATGTGCGGAATAACCGGATTTGTCCAGTGGCGCGGTGATCTTACAGGGCACTCGCAACTGCTTGTCAGAATGACTGAAACTTTAGCGAACCGCGGACCGGATGCAGCCGGAACCTGGATTTCAGGACCCATTGCCTTCGGACACCGCAGACTCAGCGTCATTGATCCCGAGAACGGCGCACAGCCGATGATTGCCCGCCATGACGATAAGGTGTATGCAATTGTGTATAACGGCGAGCTATATAATGCCCCTGAGCTCAAAAAAGAGCTAAAGCAGCGCGGCCATCATTTCCTCACAGAATGCGATACCGAGGTACTCCTGCATGCCTATATCGAATGGGGACCGGACTGCACGGAGAAGCTGAATGGCATCTTCGCTTTTGCCGTCTGGGACAGCTTGCGCGATCAGGTCTTCCTGGCCCGCGACCGCCTGGGCGTGAAGCCTTTGTTCTACAGCCAAGTGGACGATGTCTTCGTATTCGGGTCTGAGCCGAAGGCGCTGCTGCAGCATCCCAAAGTCCAGCCGAAGGTTGGACCGGAAGGCCTTGCCGAAATCTTCATTATCGGTCCGGCCCGGACACCGGGACATGGTGTATACAAAGATATATTCGAGCTTCGTCCAGGTCATGCCATGATTTATAGCCGCAGCGGTATCCGTACCTACGCGTATTGGAAGCTGGAGAGCGACCAGCACACGGATAACGTGGATGAAACGGCAGCCCGGGTGCGGGAATTACTCCAGGATACGCTGGAGCGCCAGCTTGTTTCCGATGTTCCGGTCTGCTCTCTGCTCTCCGGCGGACTGGACTCCAGCGCCTTAACTGCGCTTGCCGTAGATTATTACAACCGGACCGGCCAAGGCCGGGTTGATACCTTCTCGGTGGATTATGTAGACAACGACAAGCATTTCAAAAGCCATTCCTTCCAGCCCGGAGCCGACGGCCCCTGGATTCAGCGGATGATCGATGAACTGAATACGAACCATCACTTTATTGCTTTTGATACACCTGAACTGGTAACGGCGCTCGATAACGCCCTCTACTCCCGCGATTTGCCGGGGATGACCGATGTGGATTCATCACTTTATTTATTCTGCCAGGAGATCAAAAAGAAGGCGACTGTCGCTATCTCCGGCGAAGCTGCGGATGAAATTTTCGGCGGCTACCCCTGGTTCCACCGTGAGGAGATGCTGTCTTCCGGCACCTTCCCCTGGTCGGTAGCACCCAAAATGCGCGCCAGTCTATTGTCGCCGGAAATGAATGAGTGGATACGTCCGCTGGAATATTTGGGTGACCGGTACAGCGACGCCGTGGCCGAGGTGCCGAAGCTTGACGGTGAGACCGGCAAACAGGCGCAGATGCGCGTCATGTCCTACCTCAACATTACCCGCTTCATGCCTACGCTGCTGGACCGCAAGGACCGGATGAGCATGGGCGTGGGCCTGGAGGTACGCGTTCCTTATTGTGACCACCGCCTGGTGCAGTATGTATTCAACATTCCCTGGGAGATCAAGACCGTAGGCAACCGTGAAAAAGGCATTCTGCGCAAAGCACTCGAAGGTGTACTGCCGGACGATGTGCTCTACCGCAAAAAAAGCCCGTACCCTAAAACGCATAACCCTGCCTATCTCAACAAGGTGCGCTCACAGGTACTGAGTATACTGGATGATCCTTCTTCGCCAATCCTTCCGCTGATTGATCCGGCCAAAATCCGGGAAATCGCCGCATCACCGGAATCCTCCAGCAATCTGCCGTGGTTCGGCCAGCTGATGTCCGGCCCGCAATTATTCGCTTATCTGGCCCAGGTAGATCTGTGGCTGCGGAAATACAATGTCTCCATCGGCTAATGCCAAATAGATGTGAACATGCCCGCCAAGACCGTATAGCATACGTTCAGGCGGGCATGTTTTTTTCACATTATATGAAACTAAGCCAGTACAAGCTCGCCTTTAGCCGCATACTCCGGAATATTAAGCGAAACGTTAATGTTGAAACGGAATTCCAGCTTGTTTTCCCCAAAAATAATCGTATACGTGACAACATAAGGAGTCTCAATGTAGTACAGCGTAAGCTTCAGCGTGTCCTCAGCCAGCCAGTTTGCGTAAGTGATTACCTGTTGCCGGTGTAACGAGAGGTCTTTGCTGAACACATCCTCCGTCCATACCGCTTGGCTGAAATCGAATGGCAGCACATTATCCCGCTGATCGTCATACACCAATCGAAGCTTAAGCAGCGTGTAATTCCTGGTAAAAGAAATCTCCCGCAGCCCGTGGGAATTGCTGCTGATCTGGTATGTACCGCTGAGACCATACATAAGCCATTTCTCCGAAAAAGACTGCTGCGCCACAGGTAAGGCTGAAGTACTCCAATCGGACAATAGCTCCTGCAGACCGGCGTTATCCACGGAATCCGGCAGCGGACTGCCTCCAAGCGTATCAAAAATATGCTCAAAAATCAGATCCAGCAAGACCTGCAGCCGGTTCATACTCCCGAAGCTTGCCGCCACAGCAATGACTATATTCTGCTCCGGAGCCACCAGACACAGCTGTCCAAAAGATCCGTCTCCCCGGTAGCAGCCCCTCCGGCACAGATGAAATTGGTAACCATAGCCCTGCGCCGAGTCAATCCGCTGCGCTCCGGCCCGGTTGTCGCTCTGCTCACTTGTAGCCCGCTGTATGTACTGCTCCGATACAATTCTCCGCCCGTTATACACACCTTTATTCAGCAGCAGCAGGCCAAACTTGGCTACACTTTCTGTAGACAGGCTGAGTCCCATCCCGCCAGCCGTGATTCCCTGCGGACAAGTCTCCCAGGATGGTCTCGGGATACCCATTGGTCCGAACAAACGCGGCATCAGGTAATCGACCATACTTTGCCCGGTCACCCGTTCGAGGATGGCCGCCAGCATATAGCTGGAGGGGGTACTGTAGCGGTAATAACTTCCCGGCTCATGCTCAACCTGCTGGGCGAGGAAGGCGGTGATCCAGTCCTGTTCCTTGACTACAGCAGGATAAATATCTTCATGATGGCCCGCATTCATGGAGAGCAGATGATGCACTGTCATTTGCGCCAGATTAGATGACACAACCTCAGGCAGCTTGTCCGGGAAAAAAGAGATCACTGCATCCTCCAGCTGCAGCAATCCCTCGTCCCAGGCAATGCCTATGGCTATAGAGGTAAAGCTTTTGCTAAGTGAATAAAGCAGCTGCGGGGTATCCGGACGGTAAGGCATCCGGGTGAACTCTGCCGTAACCTTGCCGCCTTGCAGCAGCATGAAGCTGTTAACCTCAAGCCCCCGTTCCCTGACCTCCATGAAAAAACGGCGTAAAGCCTGCGAGGACAATCCATGCTTCTCCGGATAATCTCTTATCAATTCCAACGTGCGCCCTCCCATTGGTTCCTTCTATTCTCATCATAAAAGCCGGGGCAGCGGATGTCGATGAGCTTTGATTCCAAGTCGTTTGGCGCGTTGTCGCCAAATGCAAAGAGCAGACCACCTGAAAGTGAAAGGGGCCTGCTCTTGCATTCATGGCTTATACGCCGCCACCCATAGATTGAACCGAGATAGTCAATAAAAAGATGAAAGTACGGAGGGGAATTTTGGAACTGTAGGAGCGCTAGCGACCGCCTTTGTCCCCGGATTTCCACCGCCAATAGCGGTATCAATCAAGAAATCTGGGGACAACAGCGGCCGGAAGTCCAAATATTCACCGCAGTTACGGCTAACATCAATTTTATTAATAATTCCTCTGTTCAATCTATCTCAACCTCAGAAATTGAAATTATCCGGGTCCGGGCCGAAGCGGTGATTCTGATTCAGGTCCTCAATAGCCTTGACATCGTCATCGCTGAGGGTGAAGTCGAAGAAGCCGGCATTCTCGATGATCCGCTCCGCATGCACGGATTTCGGAATCGTGATCACACCCTGCTGCAGATCCCAGCGCAGGACAATCTGCGCTACAGTCTTGCCGTACCGCTCCGCCAGCTCCTTAAGCAGCGGCAAGTCGAGATTCCCCTGCATCAGCGGGCTCCACGCTTCCAGCTGAATGTCATGCTCCCGTGTATATTTCAGCAGTTCGCGCTGGGTTAGCAGCGGATGGAACTCGACCTGATCAACCACAGGTACCACACCGCTGTCATCGATGATATCCTGCAGATGATGGGTCTGGAAGTTGCTGACGCCGATCGATTTGACCAGGCCTTCCTTTTGCAGATGAATCAGTGCTTTCCAGGTCTCTTTATATTTGCCGGCAACCGGCCAGTGAATTAGGTACAGATCAATCTGCTCCAGACCCAGCTTCTTCCGGCTGACTTCAAAAGCCTTCAGCGTAGATTCATAGCCCTGATCAGGATTGCGCACTTTAGTGGTAATAAACAGCTCTTCACGGGGTACCCCGCATTCACGGATAGCTTGTCCAACGCCTTCTTCATTGTTGTACCCGGCTGCCGTATCAATGCTGCGGTACCCGGTCTCCACGGCAGCCTTCACTGCCTGGATAACTTCATCGCCATCCTTGGTCTGCCATACGCCAAGACCCAGCCAGGGCATGGTCACTCCGTCGTTCAAGGTAGGCCCGCCTGTAAATGGTGCGTTTAATTGACTCATATGTTTACCCTCCAAGCCTAATTTGAGTTCATCAAGCATCCTTAACCTTAAAAGCGCCTTCATAATCATCCAAAATCAGAATCAGTATAACAGATAGGAGCAAAGCCGCCAAAAGTGGCAAAAACATGTCCGGTCATCGTTGGCTGCTTCGGATAAAAAATGGAGTACAGCCTATTCTCCGGCTGTACTCCATTTTCATTCCTGCCCTTATTTCTTGTCAATCAGCTTGAAATCATCAAAGTGGAACTCCGGTGATACGATGCAGGAGACCAGCACCGGCTCTTCACCCAGCGGACGGGCTGCCTGCCACACTCCGGCAGGAATAACTACCTGCGGCTGCTGGCCTGCGGCGATGTCCAGCCCCAGAATCACTTCCGTCACGTTCTCCGGCTGTTCACCGCTGCCGCCCAGGCTTAGCACAATCGGACTGCCGGAATGATACAGCCAGATTTCGGAGGACAGCACAGTGTGCCAATCCGAAGTCTCGTCAGCATGAAGCAGGAAATAAATTGAGGAAGCTGAAGCACGCGGCCCCGAATAGCTTCCGCCCAGAGTCTCCTGGGGAATCTCGAAGGATGAATTCCAAAGTCTCTTGTACCATCCGCCTTCAACATGAGGCTGCAGCCCCAGTGTTTCTACGAGCGGTGAAATCTCTTTTTGCGTCACAGTATCTTCTCCTTAAAGTTTTGCTTAGCAAAACTGTCTTCGTAAGCATAGGCTTAGTTTTGCGTTGCATGCTTCGTAAGCATAGGCTTAGTTTTGTGTAGCATGCTTCGTAAGCATAGGCTTAGTTTTGCTTTTAACTTTAACGGAATGTGCCGCAATTGTAAAATAGTCCTGAGCTTATTTGCCGTCCTTACTCGCCTTGAATACTTCTGCAATAGCTCCGAGACTGCCAAGCGTTTCAACAGCACTGGTCGGCAGGAACACTTTGTTCGCCGGTCCCTTGGAGATTTCAGTCAATGCTTCGAAGGACTGATAAGCCAGCACTCTTTCATCCAGTCCTGCACTGGCGATCAGGGCAATCCGCATCTTCTCGGCTTGCGCGACCGCTTCGATCGCCTTGGCCTGGCCGAGGGCTTCCAGCTCCTGCGCCTGGCCGAGACCTTCCGCCTGACGGATACGCGCTTCCTTATCCCCCTCAGCCTTCAGGATCTTACTCTGCTTATCCCCTTCAGCGCGGAGGATCATATCCTGTTTGGCGGCTTCCGCCTCCAGTACAATCGCACGCTTGCTGCGCTCAGCCTTCATTTGTTTGTCCATCGCTTCCTGGATATCCAGCGGCGGCTTGATGTCGATAACTTCTACACGCTCAATCCGCACGCCCCATTTCTCAGTGGCTTCATCCAGCGCGAGACGGATATCCGAGGAGATTTTTTCACGGCCGGACAAGGTTTCATCCAGCTCCAGCTTACCAATAATCTGGCGCATGGTGGCAGTAGAGATATTACGTACACCATAGACATAATCGGAAATTCCGTAAGTTGCTTCTTCCGGTCCTACCACTTGATAGAAAATAATCGTGTCGATCTGTACCTGTACGTTATCCTTCGTGATTACCGTCTGCGGCGGTACATTCGCCTGTTGAATCCGCAGGTCATGATAGACCCGCACCTGATCAATTACCGGAATCAGAATATTCAGACCCGGTGTAAGCAGGCGGTTGAATTTACCGAGACGCTCCACGACCCCCACTCGTTGCTGCGGGACAATCTTGATAGTCAGTGCGATAAATACTACGACAACAACAACAATAATTCCGATAATAGCTAACTCCATCAGTACATATCCCCCCATCGTTCTACTTCGATAATTGTGGTGCCTCTTCTTACAACAATAACCTCTTGATCCTTGCCCAGCGCCACTGTGGATGTTGCACTCCATGTATCGCCGCCAACCTTGACCTGCCCGTAACGGCCGGGCTCAATCGCTTCGACGACCAGACCCTTTCGGCCGACAATATCGGTACCGGTATCCTTGAAGCCCCTGGAATTGCGTAATCTCGCTGCCAAGGGTTTGGTGAAAACGGTCAGGATCAAGGCCACCAGTGAACCGGCCAACACTTGCAGCAATAATGCATCCGGGAGCAGAAGCGCGACCAAGCCGGCAACCAATGCTCCGAGACTAAGCCATAATAGGTAGAATGTAAACGTAAACATTTCTACAACAAACAAGACGCCAGCGGCAATCAACCATAATACCCAAACAACCATCGGTGAATCCACCACCTTCCGCTATATACTACTATAACGAAATAAACGGCATCACGTTCCATAAATATATTTGACCGGGACAGCCGCCTGCCTCTTTCATTATATTTCAGCTTGTGGAAGCTTATGAACACCGGTTAAATATAA
>NZ_WHOB01000091.1 GCF_013141775.1 Paenibacillus phytohabitans | reverse complement strand
TTTGTGCAGGGTTGTGGAAAAGCTGTGGATAAATTTCAGTAACTGTTGAAAACTTACGCACATGTGGATACAATTTCAGGAAGAAGTCTTTTCCGTGATAATGTGGACTAAAATGCATATTCAGGCGAATGAGTCAAGAGAAAACCTAAGTAATCCACTGTTTTTGTGGATAAAAAGTGAATTTTGTGGATAGATAAATATGAATCGTGGATAACTAATTTTTGCCGGGAAGAAACTCTTTCCGGTTTTTTGTTTTACTCTACAAAACCTGTGGATAACTTTTGTTCACGGGCTATTTTTGTACCTCATTAGCTTCTGGACAATTTGCTTGATATACTCAATCTGAGCAACCATTGGACTCTATCTCTATAAATTCATTAACGGGGTGAGCAGCATGGAAATAAGGCAATTGCATGCAGATGATTTTGAAGAAGGCTTAGGCTTGTCTGAATATGCTTTTCAGTACAAGGTGTCCGGAGAAGACAGGGAACGCGCCAGAGCGAAGTTCAAGCCGGATCAAATATGGGGAGTATTCGAAGGAACAAGTTTAAGTGCCAAGCTGGTACTTCTTCCGCTTCAGGCATACATACAGGGCAAGCCCGTATCTATGGGTGGAATTGCGGGTGTAGCCACGTGGCCGGAGAACCGCAGGCAGGGATATGTGGCCAAGCTGTTGACCCATACGCTGCAAACCATGAACGAAGCGGGGCAAACACTGTCTTTTTTGCACCCGTTTTTAATTCCCTTTTACCGTAAATTTGGCTGGGAGATCTATTGTGAATATAAGAAATACAACATACCTGTGGATAAATTCCCGCGGAAGGCTGAAATACAGGGCTCTGTGAAGCGCGGGGCGGCTGATATTGAAGTATTGCAACAGCTATATGTCACATTTGCAGCCCGGTACAACGGCACACTGCAACGTACGGCGGAATGGTGGAAGGAAAAAGTACTCGATGAAGATACACATCAGTGTGTATTTTATTCGCAGCAGGGTGAACCGGAAGGGTATGTGCTGTATAAAATAGTGAACAAAGAACTGGTCATCGATGAATTTGTCTATCTGAATGAGAAGGCCCGCCAAGGGCTGTGGACATTTCTGGCTAACCATGACTCGATGATCACCGGAGCTTCATTGAAGCTGGTTCCCTCTGATGACATTCTGCCGTATTTGCTTCCCGACCCGCGGATTGCCCAGGAGAATTATCCGTACTTCATGGCACGCATTGTCAACGCCCAAGCCTTTATAGAGAATTTGTCTTTCCATGCGCTGAGCGGTATCCGGGAACGGCTGCTTTATATAGAAGATGAGCATGCCCCCTGGAATAACGGCCTTTGGCGTTGGACAGTAGCTGAACACGGGGAGGTATCATTTACTCAGATCCTGGGAGACAGATCAAACGCTGATCTTATATGCAGTATTGGTACACTTACCGTACTGTTGATGGGATACAGACGTCCAGTTGAAATGGCCCGGTATGGACAGTTATCCGGAACGCATGAAGCTGTAGATTGGCTGGAGAAGCTGATCCCGCAGGCGCAAACGGCTTTATTTGATTTTTTCTGACAAACCTGAAGGCTCTTCCGCTTACATTAGAAGCAGGAGAGCCTAATATACATATCCCCTTGCAATGGGATCCGTGAAGCTATTCGGAATACAATACGGCTAAAAAGTAAAAAATAAGAGCAACCACTTGGAATTCAGTGAGAATATGTTATAATATGAAAAAAGTCAAAGAAAGTCAAAGTCAACGCGAGCTCGACAACAGTGTTCTTAGAATTGTAACAGTTGGTGGTCAGGCTAAGTACGAAGGCTGTTGCAGCCGATTCGCACTTCAGTCCCCGGGTTAAATTCTTTAGAGCTATGTATGGACGGCGGACGTTGACACAGCACAAGCTTAACCAAGGCTTACACACTGGAGGATGAGTGATGCGTAATATCTCCGATATTATTGAACAATATCTGAAGAATATTTTGCATGAAAGTCCCGAAGGTACGGTGGAAATTCAGCGCAATGATCTGGCGGACCAGTTCTCCTGTGTCCCGTCGCAGATCAATTACGTCATCAGTACACGCTTTACTTTGGAAAAGGGATATGTAGTGGAGAGCAAACGCGGCGGTGGAGGGTATATCCGGATTCAGCGCTTCGAACTGCCTCAGAATGTGGCACTGTATGCACATCTGAACTCCACAATAGGGAATGATATTGACCAGAATTCCGCCGAAGGACTGATTTATCAGCTGGAGGAGGCCCGTTTTCTCTCCAAGCGTGAAGCGTGTCTTATGCGGTCCGCTGTTTCCCGGGAATGCCTGACGGTTAATCTGCCGTACCGGGATGAGATTCGTGCCAAGCTAATGAAGGCCATGCTAATCTCTTTGTTAGGCAAATAATTGTCAAAATGTGAGGGAGGGACACCGCTCATGCTATGCCAGGAATGCGGGGTCAAACCGGCTACACTCCACTTCACGAAGATCGTGAACGGAGAGAAGACAGAATTTCATATTTGTGAAAGCTGTGCGCGGGAAAAGGGGGAGCTCATCCCCGGCACTGCCGGAGGATTCTCCATACACAGCTTGCTTTCCGGGCTGCTTGATCTGGAGAGCGCAGGCAAGGGCAAGTCAGAGGCCGCACAGACTGTGCAGGGGCTGCAGTGTGAGAACTGCGGTATGACCTACTCACAGTTCAGCAAGCTTGGACGGTTCGGCTGCAGCTCGTGCTACAAATATTTTGACAGCACGCTGGACCCGCTCTTCAGACGGGTACACGGAAGTACGGCCCATGTGGGCAAGCTTCCCAAACGGGCGGGTGCACAGATCATGTGTAAACGCCAAATTGATGAGCTGAAGCAGGAATTACAGCAGAGCATTATGCAGGAGGAGTTTGAAACTGCAGCTGAGCTGAGGGATCAGAT
Source organism: Paenibacillus phytohabitans (assembly GCF_013141775.1). Taxonomy (GTDB): domain Bacteria; phylum Bacillota; class Bacilli; order Paenibacillales; family Paenibacillaceae; genus Paenibacillus_AQ; species Paenibacillus_AQ phytohabitans. The sequence continues at coordinate 81,765 of NZ_WHOB01000091.1, read as the reverse complement.
CCGCAAACTTGAAAAAGAAATGCCACAAGAGTAAAGTCTTTGATATATAGGAGGGGATTCCACATGTCAAGTCTCCGGTTTACCGAACAAGCACTCAGTGACTGGATGCGCTGCGGCGGGAGTCATTCCGAGATTGTTATCAGCAGCCGCATGCGTATCGCCCGTAATCTGGAGCACCTTCCCTTCCCGCTATTGGCGTCTGCGCAGCAGTCGGAAGAGGTGCTGGAGCAGCTTGCTCCTGTATTTCAGGGAGAAGCCTCTGCGGATTTCGGCAACTTTCAGCTGCTGAGGCTGGATGAGCTCGATGAGCTGGATAAAAAAGTACTGGTGGAGAAGCATCTGATCAGTCCTAATCTGGCTGATGATTCCAAAGGCGGAGCAGTCATTCTTAATGAGGACGAGTCAGTCAGCATTATGATCAACGAGGAGGATCATCTCCGCATTCAATGCCTGTTTCCAGGGCTGCAGGTCAGAGAAGCCTGGGTAAGGGCAACAGCCATTGATGATATCTTTGAGGCTGCTGTCAATTACGCTTTTGATGACCGCAGAGGATACCTGACCAGTTGTCCCACCAATGTGGGAACCGGGCTCAGAGCCTCGGTAATGGTTCATCTGCCGGCACTGGTTATGACCCATCAGATTAACCGGATTCTATCCGCTGTTAATCAGGTCGGTCTTACCGTTAGAGGAATTTATGGTGAAGGCAGCGAAGCAGTAGGGAATATCTTTCAGATTTCCAACCAGATTACGCTTGGCCAGACCGAGAATGAGATTATTGAGAATCTACACAGCGTAGTTACCCAGATTATAGAGCATGAGCGGAACGCGCGTGAACGCCTGCTTGTGGATTCCGCACTGCGGATTACCGACCGCATCAAACGTTCATACGGGATTCTAGCCTACGCGGCTGTGATGGAGCTTAAAGAGTCTGCACAGCGGCTCTCCGATCTGAGGCTTGGTGTAGATTTGGGGATACTGGAAGGGCCTTCGATTTCAGTGCTTAATGAGCTGAATGTCAAGACTCAGCCGGGCTTTCTGCAAAAGCTGTTCGGCGACGAGCTTTCGTCCACCGAACGCGATATGTACCGGGCAAAGCTGCTCCGGGAAACACTGGGATCACAACATTAATTATAGATATATATTATCCGTGGAGGTGCAGGAGATATGATGTTTGGAAGATTTACGGAACGCGCACAAAAGGTGCTGGCGCTGGCGCAGGAAGAAGCCGTTCGTTTGGGACACAACAACATTGGGACAGAACATATTTTGCTCGGACTGATTCGTGAAGGGGACGGCATTGCCGCCAAGGCACTGATCGGACTCGGTCTGGGTCTTGAGAAGATTCAGGATGAAGTGGAAACGCTGATTGGCAGAGGTCAGGAACAACCGACCAACATCGCTTATACTCCTCGTGCCAAAAAAGTTATCGAGCTGTCTATGGACGAAGCCCGCAAGCTGGGTCATACGTACGTGGGCACTGAGCATATCCTGCTCGGACTCATCCGTGAAGGAGAGGGCGTAGCTGCCCGTGTGCTGAACAATCTCGGTATCAGCCTGAATAAGGCCCGTCAGCAGGTGCTGCAGCTTCTGGGCAGCAGTGAAGCCACTTCAAGCCATAGCGGTGCTCCGGTTAATGTCAGCACACCAACGCTGGATGGTCTGGCCCGTGACTTGACTGCCTATGCCAAGGACGGCAACCTCGACCCGGTTATCGGCCGCAGCAAGGAAATTGAACGTGTTATTCAGGTGCTCAGCCGCCGTACCAAGAATAATCCGGTGCTGATCGGTGAGCCAGGGGTTGGTAAAACAGCAATTGCTGAAGGCCTGGCCCAAAAGATCATCAATAATGAAATTCCGGAAACCTTGCGCGACAAACGCGTAATGACCCTGGATATGGGTTCTGTAGTTGCCGGTACGAAATACCGCGGTGAGTTCGAAGACCGCCTCAAAAAAATCATGGATGAGATTCGCCAGGCAGGCAATATCGTGCTCTTCATCGATGAGCTGCATACCCTGATCGGAGCCGGTGGTGCGGAAGGTGCAATTGATGCCTCCAACATCCTGAAGCCCGCTCTGGCCCGTGGTGAACTGCAGTGCATCGGTGCCACAACGCTTGATGAATACCGCAAATATATTGAGAAAGACGCTGCACTTGAACGCCGCTTCCAGCCAATTACGGTGGATCAGCCTTCTCCTGCAGAAGCTGTACAGATCTTATTCGGTCTTCGGGACCGTTATGAAGCCCATCACCGGGTGAAGATTACGGATGAAGCTATTGTGGAAGCTGTGAAGCTGTCCGACCGCTATATCCCTGACCGGTTCCTGCCGGACAAAGCGATTGACCTGATTGATGAAGCAGGCTCCAAGGTAAGACTTAACTCTTACACCATCCCGCCGAATCTGAAGGAACTCGAAATGCGTCTGGATGATATCCGCAAGGAGAAGGATTCCGCTGTACAAAGCCAGGAATTCGAGAAGGCTGCAGCGCTGCGCGATACCGAGCAGAAGATCCGTGAAGAGCTCGATACCACGAAGAACCAGTGGAAAGAGAAGCAGGGCCGTACGGACTCCCAGGTTACGCCTGAGGATATCGCACAGGTGGTTGCCAGCTGGACCGGCATTCCGGTCAGCAAGCTGAAGGAAGAGGAAACCGACCGTCTGCTCAATATGGAATCAATACTGCATGAACGGGTAATCGGCCAGGACGAAGCCGTTAAGGCTGTCAGCCGGGCTCTCCGCCGGGCACGTGCGGGTCTGAAGGATCCGAAACGTCCAATGGGTTCCTTCATCTTCCTCGGTCCAACCGGGGTCGGTAAAACCGAGCTGGCACGGGCACTTGCCGAAGCCATGTTCGGTGACGAGAATGCGGTAATCCGTATCGATATGTCGGAGTACATGGAGAAGCACTCTACCTCCCGTCTGGTCGGAGCGCCTCCAGGCTATGTAGGATATGAAGAAGGCGGACAGCTGACTGAGAAGGTACGCCGCAAACCGTATTCCGTGGTCCTGCTGGATGAGATTGAGAAGGCTCACCCTGAAGTATTCAATATTCTGCTGCAGGTACTGGAAGACGGCCGTCTGACCGACTCCAAAGGCCGTGTAGTCGATTTCCGCAATACCTTAATTATCCTGACCTCTAACGTAGGGGCACAAGCGATCCGCAAGAATTCGACTCTGGGCTTCACCGCGGTACAGGATGCCGGTGCCGATTACGGCAATATGAAGGGCAAGGTAATGGAAGAGCTGAAGAAGAGCTTCCGCCCTGAGTTCCTGAACCGGATCGACGAGATTATTGTCTTCCACTCTCTGGATGAGAAGCATATCGCCGAGATCGTTACCCTGATGTCCGAGGAGCTGCGCAAGCGTCTGCGTGAATATGATGTAGACTTCCTGCTTACCGACGGCGCCAAGGCTTTCCTGGCCAAAGAGGGCTATGACCCGGCCTTCGGTGCCCGCCCGCTCCGCCGGGCGATTCAGAAGCACATCGAAGACCGCCTTTCCGAAGAGCTGCTTAAGGGCAACATTAAGAAAGGTGATTCCCTCAACATTGATGAGGTGAACGGCGAGCTTGTAGTAACCAAAGTGGAAGTGCCGGCTGAGGTCGTCCTGGAGAAGGAAGAGAAGGAAGTCGAAACCGAATAATTTTCCAGCAATATGAAACAAAGCTCCCGCTCCTCCGTATAGAGGGGCGGGAGCTTTTATATGTCCGGAGTGATTAATTCTGCCCTGAATCAGGCAGGTTAAGGAGGACGCAAACGAAAAGTAGATCTTAAGTGACCTTTCGTTCAGTGTGCAGAAATGGTAAACTTTGATTAAGAGAAAATTATCCGCAATTTTAGCAAGTTCGGACCGTTAGGAGCGCACATGGCCAAACCAAAAACAAAATTTTTCTGCACCGAATGTGGTTACGAATCACCGAAATGGTTCGGGAAATGCCCGGGCTGCCAGGAATGGAACTCAATGGTGGAAGAAACGGAAAGCGTAGTCAAAACCCAAGGCATGAATGCACCTATTTTTCAGAGTAAAGAAAAGGCGCAATCGATCATAAATATAGAAAGTGACAAAGAGCCGCGTATCCTGACAGGCATCGGAGAGCTTAACCGTGTGCTTGGCGGCGGTATCGTACCCGGCTCGCTGGTACTGGTCGGTGGCGACCCCGGAATCGGGAAGTCCACACTGCTGCTGCAGACATCGCACGCCCTTACAACCCAGGGGCTCCGCGTTCTGTATATCTCCGGGGAAGAATCGGTGCGCCAGACCAAGCTTCGGGCTGACCGCCTCGGGGCGTTGTCGGCGGAACTGTATGTTCTGTGTGAGACGAACATGGAGAGCATTGAAGAAGCAATCGAGCAGATTAAGCCGCAGTTTCTGGTCATCGACTCGATCCAGACCGTGTTTATGCCTGAAGTGACCAGTGCGCCAGGCAGTGTAACACAGGTGCGGGAATGTACGACAAGATTTATGCGGATTGCCAAAATCCGTGGAATCGCAACGGTACTTGTAGGACATGTAACGAAAGAAGGCGCAATTGCCGGTCCACGGATGCTGGAGCATATGGTGGATTGTGTGCTCTATTTCGAAGGAGAACGTCATCATACGTACCGGTTGCTGCGGGCGGTGAAGAACCGCTTTGGCTCAACCAATGAAATCGGTATTTTCGAGATGGGTGAGGTTGGCCTTACCGAGGTGGAGAACCCTTCCGAGCTGTTCCTTTCTGAACGGCCGCTCGGAGTGGCCGGTTCCGCGGTTGTAGCCAGCATGGAAGGCACAAGACCGGTGCTTGTTGAATTACAGGCGCTGGTTGCAGCAACCCATTTCCCTTCGCCCCGCAGAATGTGCACAGGTATGGATCATCAGAGAATGGCGCTGATCATTGCTGTTCTGGAGAAGCGGATGGGCATGTTCCTGCAGAATCAGGATGCTTACCTCAATGTTGCCGGAGGTGTTAAGCTGGATGAGCCGGCGGTGGATCTGGCGGTCGCCATCAGTATTGCTTCCAGCTTCCGGGATATTCCGACCAAGCCGTATGATGTGTTTTTTGGGGAGGTAGGACTTACCGGCGAGGTGAGAGGGGTGTCACGCGCAGAGATGCGGGTGAAGGAGGCCGCTAAGCTCGGCTTCCGGCGGGTAATTATGCCTGAGAAAAGCATGAAAGGCTGGAAGCATCCGCAGGATATCCAGATTATAGGCGTCAGCACCGTAGCAGATGCACTAGCGGTCGCGTTAGATTAGGGGGCACAGGGACATGAAAGAATACAATCCATTAGATAATATGAATGATCTGCTTAGAATGGCCGCACCCGGAACACCTTTCCGGGAGGGGCTGGAGAATGTGCTGCGCGCGAAGACCGGGGCACTTATTGTTGTCGGATACAGTCCGGAAGTGATGGAAGTTGTCGATGGCGGATTCTCCATTAACTGCGATTTTTCACCCAATTATTTATACGAGCTGGCCAAAATGGACGGAGCGATCATCCTGAGTGAGGATCTGAAGCGGATTCTGTATGCCAACACCCAGCTGATCCCCGATTCCTCTATTTCATCCATCGAGACAGGTATCCGTCACCGGACCGCTGAACGGGTGGCTAAACAGACCGGCAAACTGGTTGTTTCCATTTCCCAGCGGCGGAATATAATCACCCTGTATCAGGGTTCAATCCGTTATGCGCTTAAGGAGATCGGCGCGATTCTGGCCAAAGCCAATCAGGCGATTCAGACCTTAGAGAAGTACAAAGCCGTGCTGACACAGGGGTTGACTAACCTTTCTGCTGCCGAATATGAGGGGCTTGTGACGGTGGCTGAGGTAGTCGGCGTGATCCAGCGGGTAGAAATGGTATTGCGGATCAAAATGGAAATTAAGCGTTATATTAACGAACTCGGCAATGAAGGCCGGCTGATCAGCATGCAGATGGAAGAACTGGTCGGAAATACAGAGGAAGAAGCCTGGCTTCTGTACAGAGACTATGCAAGAGAGGAGCAGGAGGACAAAATCCGCGAAATTATCGCCGGGCTGAAGCGAAGCAGTGACGATGAACTGATGGATGACAACCATATTGCCCGTTTGCTGGGCTATTCCTCCACGGCTATTGCATCCGAGGAAGCCGTAACTCCGCGCGGTTACCGTCTGCTCAACAAAATTCCGCGGCTGCCGAATGTGATCATCCACAATCTGGTGGAACGCTTTGAAATGCTGCCTAATCTGATGACGGCGAGCATTGCTGAACTTGATGAGGTGGACGGCATTGGAGAGGTCCGCGCACGCAATATTCAGGACGGACTCAAGCGGCTCCAGAAACAAGTTCTTATTGACAGGCAAATGTAAATAACATACAATCACGTAATATTGGGAACCCATGAAGTTCAAAGTAGGAAAATTGAGGTGAAGAAATGATACAAAAATCAATTCCGAGTCTTTTTACCATCGGTAATCTGATGCTTGGAATGTTTGGTATCATGATGGCGTTTGACGGTAAGCTGAGCATGGCCGCTATCATGGTGATTATCGCTATGTTGCTCGACGGGCTCGATGGCCGTGTTGCGCGCGCGCTGAAGTGTGAGAGTGAGTTCGGCAAGGAGCTGGATTCCTTATCCGATGTAGTATCTTTCGGCGTTGCACCAGCGCTGATTATGTATCTCACAAGTCTGCAGGATTTAAACTCTGCATTAGGATGGACTATTACAGCGATTTTCCCGGTGTTTGGAGCTTTGCGTCTGGCCCGGTTTAATGTCCGCCCGGGGATTCCGGGATATTTTGTAGGATTGCCGATTCCTGCTGCAGGTGGCGTTCTGGCCACGCTGGCACTTTTTCATAAAGATGTATCTGCACCGTTTATGATTGTCGCTACCCTGCTGCTGTCTTACCTGATGGTCAGCACGGTGAAGTACCCTAACTTCAAGAAGATCGGCTTCCCCAAAAAGGCAGTTATAGGTGCCCCTGTAGTAATTGTGATCGCTGTAGCGGTTGCTGTTGTTTTCCCTGAACAGATTGCCAAGCTGATCTTTGCTTTGCTTGCGTTATATGCCCTATACGGGTTCAGACAGAGTCTGGGCCTCTTGACAGCCCGCCGTCAACGCCGCCGCAGGAAGAGACATGCGGAAGATAAGGTGTATCATTCCAAGAACGGATAGTCCTAATTACGCACTTATTACTTTTTTTATCTATACAAAAAAGGCTGTGCCCTCCCTGATTCAGGAGAAGGCACAGCCTTTTCTGCATTGGTAACGGATGAAGGAGAGCGCGGGCTGCCTTGCTAGGACAAGTTAAATAATCCGAGTGTAGCGCATTTTTGCGATTCCTTAGACACAACCTCGTCCATATTAATATCGAGCAAATTGCAAAGTGCAGACATATAGAACAGCTCGCGGCCCAGTTCTGAGGCAATGACCTCCCGGCAGTTCTCACACAGTTCACCTTCAAGATGGGTTCCGGCAAGCTCTTTGGCTTGTTCAAGTCCCAAAGCCGGTTCAAAGACCTGCTTGGTTGCGTGAAGCTGAATGCAGCCGCATTCCGTAATGGATTTGACGACAGCTCGGTTGACGGATGCACTGCTCTGTCCATTCTTGGACATTACATCCAGAAGACTGCGGTGACGGAGCAGCAGTTCGGAAACTTGATCCTGGAAAGCCTGTAAACTTGGTGCGCTCATTTTCCATTCACCCCTGGGTTCGTAATTGAGTTCATTATATGCCAGGGCCTCCCCTGTTTTCAACAAGGAATAGAAGTTTACGGCAGGCTTTGCAGACCAGGAAATTAATGGCTTCATAAAAAATAACGGCTCCCCGGATTATCGTCCTAAAAATTGGAACATACTGGTGAGGTATAGATCATTTTTGGATGAATAGAAGGAGGTGCTGGTTATGTGGAAAAAGATTATTTTGACGCTTGCCGGGTTATGTGGAGCCTGGTCCGGTTATTCGCTATATCATGCGGCAGAAAGAGGGTTCCCGGAGGGCATGGGAAAACTGGGTGATAGCTTGCCCGTGGAAGGAAGCATTTTGTTTGCGGTGCTGGGTGCCATTATTTTTTTGTTTGCGGGGACGTTATGCGCGGATTGGGCGAGTACAAAACTGCAGGAGGCGGTTCAGTATTGTTCGCGTATACCGATGAGCGAACTCGCTGCAGGCGCTGCAGGGCTTACAGGAGGTCTGCTGCTGTCACTGCTGCTGTATCCAGTCATGGCCTGGCTGGGCAAGGCTGGAGAGCTGCTGCAGGTGGCAGCAACCCTGGCTCTGGGTTATATGGGCCTGCGGATCGGGCTGGAGAAGAAGGAAGAGCTGGCTTCGCTATGGACTACCGGACGCTGGGGTCGTTCTGCTGAACCGGAGGGTCGGGGACCTGAGGAGCATAAGATTCTTGATACGAGTGTTATTATCGATGGCCGGATTGCCGATATCTGCAAAACGGGTTTCATTGAAGGAACCATCGTTATTCCCGAGTTTGTTCTTGAGGAGCTGCAGCATATCGCAGATTCGTCAGATCTGCTGAAGCGCAACCGCGGACGCAGAGGGCTTGATATCCTAAACAAGATTCAGAAAGAGCTGGATGTCAAAGTGCTGATCTACGAAGGTGATTTCGAGGAGATTTCCGAAGTGGACAGCAAGCTGGTCAAGCTGGCTAAGGTGCTGCATGGCAAGGTTGTCACCAATGACTTCAATCTCAACAAGGTTTGCGAGCTCCAGGGCGTATCGGTACTGAATATTAACGATCTGGCCAACGCGGTGAAGCCGGTGGTTCTGCCTGGTGAGGAAATTATTGTGCAGGTGATCAAAGACGGCAAAGAACATGGACAAGGCGTGGCTTATCTTGACGACGGCACCATGATTGTCGTGGAAGGCGGCCGTGATTATATCGGCACTACGATGGAGGTTCTGGTTACCAGTGTGCTACAGACTTCCGCAGGCCGGATGATTTTTGCCAAACCGAAGCTGCTGGAAAAAGCGCAATAAGGGTAAATCAGCCCCTGGAGCGGTCTTATAGGCTTGGAAATGCCGTCCAAACACGTTATGATGGGGATATACGTGAAAGACAGGAGCCGAAAGAATGTCAAACAGTGTGGGCGCCGTGATAGTGGCGGCAGGCAGAGGGACACGAATGGGAACGGCAGAGAGCAAACAATATCTGCTGCTTCAGGGCAAACCGATTATCGTGCATACCCTGGAGGTATTCCAGAAGCATGAACTCATCTCTGAAATCGTGCTTGTCACCGGTGAAGCAGATGTGCAGCGCTGCCGGCAATGGGTACAGGCCTACAAGCTGGACAAGGTGTCTGTTGTTATTCCGGGAGGGGCTGAACGCCAGCACTCGGTACGCCGGGGACTGGGAGAACTTACGACCACCTGGGTAATGGTACATGATGGTGTCCGGCCTTTCGTACAGGGCAGTGAGATTGAAGCTTGTTACGAACGGGCCAGATCTGCCGGAGCCTCTGTGCTTGCAGTTCCGGTTAAGGATACGATCAAGCAGGTGGATGGCGAAGGCAATGTGCTGTCTACGCCGGACCGGCGAAGTCTGTGGGCGATTCAGACCCCGCAGACTTTTCGTTTGTCCGAACTGATGTCAGCCTATGACGAGGCAGAGCGTGACGGCTTCCTCGGTACAGATGACTCCAGTCTGGCGGAACGCAGCGGAATTACCGTTTCGGTAGTAGAAGGAAGCTACAGGAATATTAAGATTACGACACCGGAAGACCTGGATTTCGCTGAATTCACAGAAAGAAGCAGGGGAGAGGAACAGAGATGATCGCTGTAGGACAAGGATTTGACGTGCATCAGCTGGTGGAAGGAAGGCCGTGTATTATTGGCGGAGTGACTATTCCCTATGAGAAGGGATTACTGGGACACTCTGACGCGGATGTGCTGCTGCATGCAGTTAGCGATGCTATACTTGGGGCGCTTGGACTGGGGGATATCGGCAGACATTTTCCAGATACCGATCCTGCCTTCAAGGATGCAGACAGCTTGAAGCTGCTGGAGCATGTATGGGCGCTTGCCCGTGAACGGGGCTACCGGCTGGGAAATATAGATTCGACCATCATTGCCCAGAAACCCAAAATGGCGCCTTATATTCCGCAAATGACCGAGGTTATTGCCCGTGCACTGGATGCGGATCTCTCAAAGGTCAATGTAAAAGCGACAACTACCGAGCAGCTCGGCTTCGCCGGACGCGGAGAAGGAATTGCCGCACAATCTATTGTCTGTCTGCTCCAAGATGTGATATCATCTTGAGATGGCTGAAGTAACAACAGCCTAATTTTAACCAATATGAAGCGGAGGGAAACCCATGACGGATCAAGTCCGGGTGCGTTACGCACCGAGCCCTACGGGACATTTACATATCGGAAATGCCAGAACGGCGTTGTTTAATTACCTGTTCGCCCGCAATCTGGGCGGCAAATTCATTATCCGGATCGAAGATACAGACCTTAAGCGTAATATCGCAGAAGGCGAAGAAAGCCAGCTGAAATATTTGAAATGGCTGGGAATGGATTGGGATGAGAGCGTAGATGTAGGCGGCGAATATGGTCCTTACCGCCAGACAGAACGTCTGGATCTGTACCGTGTCTACTGGCAGGATCTGCTGGACCGCGGCCTTGCTTACCGCTGCTATTGTACGGAAGAGGAGCTGGAAGCAGAGCGTGAGGAACAGACTGCACGCGGCGAAACCCCGCGTTATTCCGGCAGACACCGTAATCTGACGGAGGAGCAGCGCCTTGCCTATGAGGCGGAAGGCCGTATTGCCAGCATCCGTTTCCTGGTTCCGGAAGACCGTACTTATACCTTCAATGATATCGTTAAAGGCAGCATTTCGTTCAACACCAAAGAAATGGGCGACTTCGTCATCGTGAAGAAGGATGGTATTCCAACCTATAACTTCGCTGTAGCTGTAGATGATCATTTGATGGCCATCTCCCATGTGCTGCGCGGGGAAGACCATATCTCCAACACGCCGCGTCAGCTCATGATCTATGAAGCTCTTGGCTGGGAAGCGCCGCTGTTCGGCCACATGACACTGATTGTCGGCGATGACCACAAGAAGCTGAGCAAACGGAATGAATCGATTATTCAGTTTATCGAGCAGTATGACCAGCTTGGCTATCTGCCGGAAGCGCTCTTCAACTTCATCACATTACTGGGCTGGTCGCCGGAAGGTGAGGAGGAGATCTTCAGCAAGGAACAGCTGATCTCGATCTTCACTGCCGACCGTCTGTCGAAGAGCCCGGCTGTATTCGATACGAACAAGCTGGCACATCTCAATAATCACTATATCAAGCATGCCGATCCTAAGCGGATCGCGGCACTTGCTATCCCCCATCTGCAGAAGGCGGGACGTCTGCCGGAGGTTCTGAGTGATGAGCAGCAGATCTGGGCAGAAAGCCTGGTTGCGCTGTATCAGGAACAGATGAACTCCGCTTCGGATATTGTGGGGCTCTCCGAGCTCTTCTTCCGCAGCCATCTGGAACTGGAGACGGAAGCGGCACAAGTACTTGCCGAAGCCCAGGTTCCTGAAGTGCTGTCCGCTTTTCTCGCTAAAGTGGAAGCTGCTAAGGATTTCAGCGCTGCCAATATGGCTGTGCTGATCAAAGAAGTCCAGAAAGAAACCGGACACAAAGGTAAAGCGCTGTTTATGCCGATCCGTGTCGCTCTGACCGGTCAGATGCATGGCCGTGATTTGAATGCGACCATCGCGCTGCTTGGCCGGGACCGGGTCATTGAACGTCTGAAATCGCAGATCAAAGGCGCATAAACCGGGGGATATGAGGGTAGAACCCCTTGTCAGCCCTGCGGCTTTTCGCTAAGATAGAAGAATATAATAACTAATAATAGCTGTGATCAGGAAAAGTACGCGTATACGGGCAATTGCCAGAGAGAATAACCGCTGAGGGAGATTTCCCTTGCAGGCTGGGAGTTATTCATTTGTCTGCCGCTGAACATGCACCTGTGAGCTGCACGGTTGAGCGTCCCTGTCTGTCAGGGGACAGTAGACTGTGCCGGGGACGTTGCCGTTACAGACGCCAAGAGGAACACCGCATGCACCTGCCGCGAAGTTAACGGCAGTCTGATTGTGCGTATGTTCAAGCAGAGTGGGACCACGGTTAAACGTCTCTGCAGCATAATGCTGCAGGGGCGTTTTTTGTTGAAATATAAGGATACCGATTGAATGCTCACAGCATACAGATGAATAGAGCAAGTGGGCTGAAGACACTATCTTCCTTTGCGCACCTGTAAACAGGAGGTGGGGAAGTCAAAGAAGAGGGGAACCGTGATGTTTAAGCATATCAAGTCGGACATTCGGGCAGTATTCGACAACGATCCCGCTGCCCGCAGCAAGTTCGAGGTTGTCTTCACCTACGCCGGACTTCATGCCATCTGGGCACACCGGATTGCCCACTCTTTTTATAAACGCCGCTGGTTTACACTGGCACGCATCGTATCGCAGATGAGCAGATTTATGACCGGAGTGGAGATTCATCCGGGTGCGGTTGTCGGAAGCCGGTTGTTCATCGACCATGGAATGGGTATAGTCATTGGTGAAACCTGTGAGATTGGTGACGATGTCATTATCTATCAGGGGGTCACACTTGGAGGGACAGGGAAAGAAAAGGGCAAACGCCATCCTACCGTCGGCAACAATGTTGTCATCGGCTCCGGTGCCAAAGTACTGGGATCGTTTAGAATCGGCGATAATTGCAATATCGGCTCCAATGCAGTGGTTCTGCGCGAAGTGCCCAGCAACAGCACCGTTGTAGGAAATCCCGGACGCGTGGTTAAGCGCAACGGGGAACGTGTATCCGACCGGCTGGATCATACCCAGATGCCGGATCCGCTGATTGATTCCCTGCGTTTCCTGCAGAAGGAAATCGAAGAGCTGCGCGAGCAGATGGGGTCCGAAGACAAGCAGAAGAAGGAACAGCGGCGGCTGGAGAGCCAGCAGTATATCGGCGATTATGAAATATAACCATATGGAGATTCAAGAGAATCCAGGGGGAACAGAAAGGATTGGGAACAGAATGGCTGTACAGATTTATAACACAATGACACGGAGCAAGGAAGAATTCATACCGCAGGAACCTGGTAAAGTAAAAATGTATGTATGCGGTCCAACCGTTTACGGCTATATGCATATCGGGAATGCCAGACCGGTTATCGTTTTTGATATGGTCCGCAACTACCTGGAGGCCCTTGGCAATGAAGTCCGCTATCTGACGAACTTTACCGATGTGGATGATAAAATGATCCGCAAAGCGGAAGAGTTGAACATTACTGTAGCTGAGGTTGCGGAAATGTTCATCTCCGCCTATCAGGAAGACCTGGCCGGACTTGGTGTAAAGCCGGCAACCATGAATCCGCGCGTTACAGAGAGCATGGACAAGATCATTGAGTTCATTAAGGAGCTTGAGGATAAGGGATATGCTTACGAGAACGGCGGAGATGTGTACTACCGGACCGGCAAGTTTGCTAATTATGGCAAGCTGTCAGGCCAGAATCTGGAGGAGCTGCGCTTCGGTATCCGTGTTGAGGTGGATTCGCGCAAGGAGAACCAGGAGGATTTTGTGCTTTGGAAGGCAGCCAAGCCGGGTGAGGTACACTGGTCCAGTCCATGGGGAGAAGGGCGTCCGGGCTGGCATATTGAGTGCTCGGCAATGGTCCGCGAATATTTGGGTACAACGATCGACATCCATGGCGGCGGTGAGGATTTGAAGTTCCCGCACCATGAGTGCGAATGCGCGCAAACAGAAGTGCTGACGGGTGAGCCGCTGTCGAAGTATTGGATGCACAACGCATTTTTGAACATTGGTGATGAGAAAATGTCGAAATCACTTGGAAATGGTCTGCTTGTGAAGGATATTCGTGCACGCTTCAAAGCGGGGACTATCCGTTATTTCATGCTTTCAAGCCATTACCGCAATCAGCTGAACTTCTCGGAGGAAGCACTGCTGTCTGCTGAGAAAAGCGTGGAGCGCATCACTACGGCAGCGGGTAATGTGAAGCATCGCCTTGAACTGGATACGGACGGGGCAGAGGGAGCGGCAAGTACACAGATCGTGGAACGCCTGGCAGCTATTGTTGGCAATTTCCATGCCAGAATGCAGGATGATTTCAATACGCCGGATGCGATTACCGCTCTGTTTGACTGGGTAAGCCTGGCCAATTTGACGCTTGCTGATAATGACGCTCATTCCGCAGACTTTGCAGCACTGCTGAAGGCTTTTGCCGAGATGGATTCAGTACTGCGACTTACTCCGGAGGCTGATGAAGAGGTTGCCAGTGAAGAGGTTGAGCGTCTCATTGCTGAACGCGCTGAAGCGCGCAAGAATAAGAACTGGAGCCGGTCCGATGAAATCCGCGATGAGCTGAATGCCCTGGGCATCCTGCTGGAAGACACTCCACAGGGAATGCGGTGGCGGCGTAAATGAGCGGGCAGTTTGATCTGAACAGCGCATGGTTCCCGTACGAACCGTCCAAGCCGGCCCGTTTGCTCTCGCCGATTGTTCTGGCGTATGCAGGAGATGCCATTTATGAAGTGGCTGTGCGGCAGTATCTGATTTCGCTGCCCAATCTGCGTCCGAATCATCTGCACCGCTCGGCAACGGGACTGGTCTCGGCCAAAGCCCAGAGCACGATTCTTGCTTACCTTGAGCCGGTGCTCACTGAGGAAGAGAAGGATGTGGTAAGACGAGGGCGCAATGCCAAGTCCGGCACGATTCCCAAAAACGCGGATGTGCTGGAATACCGCCACGCGACTGCTTTTGAATGCCTGATCGGGCATTTGTATTATACAGGACAGCAGGCGAGAATCCAGGAGCTTGTTCACAGCAGCATCGAATACATGTTGAACCGGAGCAAGTGAGTTTAAATAAGCCGCGGAGTTTATAGTTATATATGGGTACTTAGAACAGGAGACATGAACATGGAAGAATTGAGAACGGAAGAGGAAATACTGGCGGGCAAGCATTCAGTCCTTGAAGCGCTTCGTGCCGGCCGGACACTGAACAAAATATGGATCGCCGAAACTGCACAAAAGCACTTAACGGCACCTATCGTCGCTGAAGCCCGCAAAGCAGGAATTGTAATTCAGCATGTGGATAAGCGGAAGCTCGATCAGCTCGCACCGGGAGTTCAGCATCAAGGGGTGGTTGCGCAGGCGGCACCGTTTGCTTACTCAGAGGTTGCTGATATTCTTGCGGCTGCTGAAGCCAAAGGGGAACCGCCTTTTCTTCTTTTGCTGGATGAAATTGAGGACCCTCATAACCTGGGATCTATTCTGCGTACGGCGGACTGCACGGGGGTGCATGGGGTAATTGTACCGAAACGGCGTTCTGCGCAGATTACAGCAACGGTATCCAAAACCTCTGCCGGTGCAGTGGAATATGTGCCCGTTGCACGCGTAACCAATCTGGGCCAGACGATAGACCGCCTGAAGGAACTTGGGGTGTGGGTGGTTGGAACCGATGTGGATACGGATCAGAATCTCTTCGGATCTGATATTTTTACCGGACCGGTAGCAGTGGTTATCGGCAATGAGAATAAAGGAATGGGCCGCCTGATCCGTGAAAAATGCGATGTGCTGCTGAAGCTGCCGATGGCGGGAAGAATCAACTCTCTTAATGCTTCCGTGGCAGCCGGTGTAATTATGTACGAGGTGCTCCGCCGCCGGCAAGAACAGGGATAACTATGGCAGACTGGCGCGATATACTGCTCGTGGACGGATACAACATGATCGGCGGCTGGCCGGAACTTGCGGCGCTGTCGCAGACCGGCATGCAGGGGGCACGTGACCGGCTGCTCGATATGCTGGCCGATTATCAGGCATTCTCCGGGCTGCGCGTCATAGCCGTATTCGATGCATACCGTGTGCCGGGACTTGGACGGTCATTTGTACAGGGGAAAGTCCAGGTCTTCTTCACTAAGGAAAAGGAAACGGCAGATGAGTGCATTGAGCGGCTGGTGGGAGAATTTACTCACCGCCGAAGACAGATTTCTGTGGCGACCAGCGATTTTGTGGAGCAGCATGTTGTTTTTGCGCAAGGGGCACTCCGGATCTCGGCAAGAGAACTGAGGCTGGAGATTGAAGAGAATCATAAACAGGTTAAAAAGGCTATTGAACCGGGAAGTGTAAGCAGCACCCGTCACTCCCTGGAAGACAAGCTGCCTCCGGAAACGCGGAAACGTCTCGAAGACTGGCGCAGACAGTAATTAAGAAATGCCATAATATGTTATAGAAGATTGTTTTTGGACAATCTTCGGTTGACGTTGTAAGGTAACATAATATATACTGATCCTATATTTCGCGAAGTAACGATGTGTCTTGCGTTGCAGCCGGGGGGATTCTTGGTGAGTGTCGACCTCAAGGAATTAATGCTATCCGAGTATGATTTCATAAGTGATGAAGAAATTGTCGAGATCTTCCGTGGTGGCGACAGTGGCGCATTGGAACATTTAATCAACAAGTACCGTAATTTCGTACGTGCCAAGGCTCGTTCCTATTTTTTGATCGGGGCAGATCGTGAAGATATTGTACAGGAAGGCATGATTGGCTTATATAAGGCAATTCGTGACTTCAAGGGGGACAAGCTTTCCTCGTTCAAGGCGTTTGCCGAGCTGTGCATCACCCGACAGATTATAACTGCCATTAAGACGGCGACCCGCCAGAAGCATATTCCGCTGAATTCATACGTCTCGCTCGACAAACCCATCTATGATGAGGATTCCGACCGGACGCTGATGGATGTGATTTGCGGAACGCAGGTGCTTGATCCTGAAGAACTGATTATCAACCAGGAGGAGTTCATCGGACTGGAAGATAAGATGGCGGAGATCCTTAGTGATCTGGAACGCAAGGTTCTGATGCTCTATCTGGATGGACGGTCCTATCAGGAAATTGCTGAGGACTTGAAGCGGCATGTGAAGTCTATTGACAATGCTCTGCAGCGAGTGAAGCGTAAGTTGGAAAGATATCTGGAAGTGCGTGACAATTAATGATATAATGAACTAGAAAGGCTCGGGACTCGAGTCTTTTTTTAGTGTCCCGCAAGATTTCGGCGTGATGGAAGTGTAATTTGTTCAGACAACAGTAGGCTGCAGGTTTATACCATGGCGGAATGATCCATAATGGTAGTGAAGACAGCGAGTGATGAAGGAATACTCAAGACCAAAGATTATGTACGGCACCAGCTACACCACCCGGAAATACCCAGTGCGATGGGGGAATTCTTTCGTTGACACGGGCAATGATATTATGCTAAAGTGTTTTAGGTAGGCCTAAATTCGCGGCTTTTTTTTTGAATCAATATTTGCGTCTTCTAATTTAACGGTTAGAAGTACGTCTTCGGGAGGTGCATATCATGCGGGTAATTATCACTTTGGCTTGTACAAGTTGCAAACAAAGAAACTATGCAACAACCAAAAACAAGCGAAATCACCCCGACCGCTTGGAGATGAAGAAATTTTGCAAGTTTTGTAACGAGCAAACTCCTCATCGCGAAACCAGATAGTCTTTGGAGGTGTAGTCGGCGTGAAACGTAGTTTCAAGTCTTTGTTTTCCTTTTTCACTGAGAGCTGGAGTGAACTCAAAAAGGTTCGCTGGCCTAGCCGTAAGGAACTGAAAAACTATACATTGATCGTTCTCGGTACAATTGTAGTTATCGCTCTTTACTTCTGGGTTCTGGACATCGGTATTTCCGCTGTGATTGAAGCGATTATTTAGAGAGGTCCCAGGTGGCTTGATATGGAAAAAAGATGGTATGTCGTTCATACCTATTCCGGGTATGAGAATAAGGTCAAGGCCAATTTGGAAAAACGCGTTGAGTCCATGGGCATGGAAGACAAAATATTCCGCGTTCTTGTTCCTATGGAAGAAGAGCTGGTAAACAAGGATGGCAAGAAAAAAACTGTCATGCGCAAAGTTTACCCTGGTTACGTTTTGGTCGAAATGGTTCAGACTGATGATTCCTGGTATGTAGTCCGCAATACGCCGGGCGTTACCGGATTTGTCGGTTCAACTGGTTCGGGGTCCAAGCCTACCGCTCTGCTCCCTGAAGAGGTTGAACAAATTCTGAAGCATATGGGCATGGTTGAACCTAAAGCGAAGATTGATTTCGAAATTAAGGAATCCGTACGTATTATGGTCGGTCCGTTTGCGAATTTTGTGGGCTCCGTGGAAGAGATTTTGGCAGACAAAAGCAAGATCAAGGTACATGTCAACATGTTTGGACGGGAAACCCCGCTCGAGTTGGATTTCACTCAAGTGGAGAAGATATAACAAGCGCAAGGGTTTCTTGTGGGAGAATGCTGTTTAGCATTCGAATACCACTATTTACGCAAGGAGGTGTCACTCATGGCTAAAAAAGTTATTAAAATGGTGAAACTGCAGATTCCTGCAGGGAAAGCGAATCCAGCGCCTCCAGTAGGTCCGGCGTTAGGTCAAGCAGGTGTCAACATCATGGCATTCTGTAAGGAATTCAACGCTCGTACTGCCGACCAGGCTGGCCTGATCATCCCGGTTGAAATTACAGTATTTGAAGACCGTTCCTTTACCTTCATCACTAAAACTCCTCCGGCTGCTGTTCTGCTTCGCATCGCTGCAAAAGTAGAAAAAGGATCCGGTGAACCAAACAAGAAGAAAGTAGCAAAACTCGGCCGCGCAGCGGTTCGTGAAATTGCTGAAACAAAAATGCCCGATCTGAACGCTGCATCTATCGAAGCTGCAATGCGTATGGTTGAAGGTACTGCCCGCAGTATGGGTATCACAATCGAAGACTAATATGTATTCGATGAACCGGTCATTCATGACCGCAATATGTGGGAGGAATTTCCGCTAACACCACAAAGGAGGAACATTTTCATGGCTAAACATGGTAAGAAATACCAAGAATCTGCTAAGCTGATCAACAGCGAAGCGACTTACGAGCCTTCAGAAGCTGTAGAGCTTGTGAAAAAGGCAGCAACTGCTAAATTCGACGAAACCGTTGAAGCAGCAGTTCGTCTGGGTGTAGACCCGCGTAAACAAGACCAAGCTGTTCGTGGTGTTGTTGTCCTGCCTCACGGCACAGGCAAAACTCAACGCGTGCTTGTATTTGCAAAAGGTGAAAAAGCGAAAGAAGCGGAAGCTGCTGGCGCGGATTTTGTTGGTGATGCTGATATGATCAACAAAATTCAACAGGGCTGGTTTGAATTCGACGTCTGCGTAGCTACACCTGATATGATGAGTGAAGTCGGTAAACTGGGTCGTCTGCTCGGTGGTAAAGGCCTCATGCCTAACCCTAAAGCAGGTACAGTTACTTTCGACGTTACCAAGGCTGTTCAAGAAATTAAAGCCGGTAAAATCGAATATCGTCTTGACAAAGCGGGTCAAATTCACGCGCCAATCGGCAAAGTGTCTTTCAACGCTGAACAACTGAACGAGAACCTTAAATCCCTCATCGACGCTCTGAACCGTGCGAAACCGGCTGCTGCTAAAGGTGTATACCTTAAAGGCATCGCTATTTCGTCCACAATGGGACCTAGCGCTCGCGTGAACGCAGCTGCTTTCAGATAATTAAGGGTTGACTCTTTGAGTCATCTTTGATAATCTATAACAGTTGTGAACATTAAGGTGATCAATCTTGAATTCGAATATGCTTACCGTAGACAGTAGGTGCCGTAGGGCTTAATTTCCTACCGAGGTGTTGTGATAGAAACAAAAAGTAACAGGTTCGCCTGATTGCTTTCCGTTTTATCAAGCCTTCGTGAATCTGCGGAGGCTTTTCTAATGCCTGCGTAGGAACGGCGCGGATTCTCCGGAAGAATCGCCGTCACATAAATTTTCAGGAGGTGTATACAATTGGCAAATGCAAAAGTAATCCAAGCTAAACAGGATGCGGTTGATGTTGTAACTGGCAAACTGCAGAACAGTATCTCTACTGTTGTTGCGGACTACCGCGGATTGAACGTTTCGCAAGTGACTGAACTGCGTAAGCAGCTTCGTGAAGCTGGCGTTGATTTTCAAGTCCTGAAGAACACATTGCTTCGCCGTGCAACTGCAGCGGCTGAGTTGACTGATCTGGACGCTGTCCTGACTGGTCCTACAGCGATCGCTTTCAGTGAAACTGATGCGGTAGTAGCAGCCAAAATTTTGAACGACTTCGCTAAGAAGAACGACGCTCTGAAACTTAAAGGCGGCGTTGTAGAAGGTCGCGTTATCGACGCTGACCAACTGAAAGCACTGGCTGAGCTTCCATCCCGCGATGGTTTGCTGTCCATGCTGCTTAGCGTGCTTCAAGCTCCAATCCGCAACTTCGCGCTTGCAGTTAAAGCTGTTGCTGAAAAAGAAGAACAAAGCGCGTAAGCCTTTGCTTCTAGCTTCATAATCAATACCACAAACCAATTCAAATATAATGGAGGTTCAATCATGAGCAAAGAAACAATCTTGGAAGAAATTAAAGGCATGAGCGTATTGGAACTGAACGACCTGGTTAAAGCAATCGAAGAAGAATTCGGCGTAACTGCAGCAGCTCCAGTAGCAGCTGGCGGCGCAGTAGCAGCTGTTGAAGAAGAACAATCCGAATTCGACGTAATTTTGACAGGCGCTGGCGCTTCCAAAATCAACGTTATCAAAATCGTTCGCGAAATCACAGGTCTTGGCTTGAAAGAAGCTAAAGACGTTGTAGACAACGCTCCAAAAGCAATCAAAGAAAAAGTAAGCAAAGAAGAAGCAGAAGCTACTAAAGCAAAATTGGAAGAAGCAGGCGCTTCTGTAGAAGTAAAATAATTTGATTTAAGTAGGTACTGCCCCGGATATGAAGTGATTCTGTCCGGTTCTTGCAACCCCCTTGAACTTGTTCAAGGGGGTTGCTCTATAAGATATGCTTTGTATATTAGAGCCAAGTGAAAGGGAGGATTGTATGTCGCAGCATTATTACTCGCAGCAGCCGGAAGCACGTCATGACAGACGCAGCATCGATACGGTACTGAGAGGCAAAAGCCTCCGCTTTACAAGCGACGCCGGTGTTTTTTCCAAAGGGGATATTGATCATGGCAGCCGAGTTCTGATCGAAGCAATGGAAATTCCGGATGGGGCAGAGGTGCTGGATGTTGGCTGTGGTTACGGCCCTATGGGGATTAGTGCAGCACTCCTCACTCCCAAGGGACATGTGACGATGATTGATATCAACAGCCGTGCGGTAGAGCTTGCCCGCGAGAATGCGCAGCATAACGGAATCCGCAATGTTACGGTTATGGAAAGTGATGTACTGTCTGCGGTGAAGGGGCGTACATTCGATGTGATTCTTACCAACCCGCCAATTCGTGCAGGCAAGGCTGTAGTTCATGAGATTTTTGAGCAGGCACATGCGCATTTGAATGAGGGTGGAAGTCTGTGGATAGTCATCCAGAAGAAGCAGGGCGCACCATCGGCCGCCGCCAAGCTGGAAAGCCTGTTCTCGGATGTGGAAGAAGTGGGGAAAGACAAGGGTTATCGCATTATCAGAGCGAAGAAGTAAAAAAATATTAATACTTATTGACATGCAATGTTGATAGTGTTATTATTATAAAATGTCAGTATTAAGCTAGGCTCCATGTCTTTAGTTTGCTGAAATGTCAAGTGATATATTGTCGCCCGGTAAGCGCATGCCGTACGGCAGGTTTTTGCGAATTCCGTTCTCTATGTTCCTGTCACGGCGAAGGTCGCCGGGACAATAGATAATAGCGCATAAACTGTTGCTTGGTGACGTATAATACGCACGTTTTGGGCAAATCTACTGGATAAGGAGTATTTTGGCCGTGGATAGATGCGCTCTTTTTTCGAAAGATTTCGATAAGGGGCTTTTCTGTATTTATGGCTGAATCCTTGTGTTATGGTTCCATTATACGGGTCCAAACAAGGGTTCGCAATCAATTTTTAAGTGAGTAGACATGAGGGGTGAGTAAAGTTGGCAGGACATCTTGTTCAGTATGGTCGACGCACTCGGCGGAGCTATGCGAGAATTAACGAGGTACTCGAGGTCCCGAACCTGATCGAGATCCAACAAAAATCTTATGACTGGTTTTTGGAGGAAGGATTGCGGGAAATGTTCCAGGACATCTCGCCGATCCAGGATTTCACAGGGAATTTGGTACTAGAGTTCATTGATTACAGCCTGGGTGAACCGAAGTATACGGTTGACGACGCTAAAGAGCGGGACGTGACATATGCGGCTCCTCTGCGTGTGAAGGTGCGTCTCATCAATAAGGAGACCGGTGAGGTCAAAGAGCAGGAAGTGTTCATGGGAGATTTCCCGCTGATGACGGAAACCGGCACTTTTATTATCAATGGTGCGGAACGGGTTATTGTCAGCCAGTTGGTTCGCTCTCCAAGCGTCTATTTCAGCACAAAAGTGGATAAGAACGGCAAAAAAACCTACACCGCCACAGTAATTCCGAATCGCGGAGCTTGGCTGGAGCTGGAGACCGACGCTAAGGACATCATGTATGTCCGTATCGACCGGACCCGTAAGATCCCGGTAACCGTGCTTCTGCGTGCTCTAGGCTTCGGCAGTGATGCTGAAATTCTGGAACTGCTTGGCAATGATGAATATATTCGCAATACGCTGGATAAAGACAACACGGACTCCACGGAGAAGGCGCTTATTGAAATTTACGAGCGTCTGCGTCCGGGCGAACCACCGACACTTGACAATGCCAAGAGCCTATTGGTCGCACGTTTCTTTGATCCGAAACGTTATGATTTGGCCAATGTAGGCCGTTACAAAATCAATAAGAAGCTGCATATCAAGAATCGTCTGTTCAATCAGCGTCTGGCACAGCCTTTGGTTGATGAATCTACAGGAGAAATCCTGGCTGAATCCGGCCAGATGGTTGACCGCCGCTTGCTTGATGAGCTGATTCCTTATTTCGAGAAGAATGTAGCTGGCAAGAACTACCGTGTTACTGGCGGGGTTATGGACAGTGAAGATATTCCGCTGCAGACCATTGACGTATTCTCGCCAATTGAAGAAGGCCGGATTATCAAGCTGATCGCCAATGGCAACATTGACAAGTCGGTCAAGCATATTACCCAGGCTGATATTATATCCTCAATCAGCTACTTTATTAATTTGCTGCACGGTATCGGCAATACAGATGATATCGACCACTTGGGTAACCGCCGTCTGCGTTCTGTAGGTGAATTGCTGCAGAATCAGTTCCGTATCGGTCTGTCCCGTATGGAGCGCGTGGTGCGGGAGAGAATGTCGATTCAGGACGCCAATGCGATTACACCGCAGGCACTGATCAACATCCGTCCGGTTATCGCGTCCATCAAAGAGTTCTTCGGTAGTTCGCAGCTGTCCCAGTTTATGGATCAGACGAACCCGCTTGCTGAACTTACACACAAACGCCGTTTGTCGGCACTCGGACCCGGCGGTCTGACACGTGAACGCGCAGGCTTTGAAGTCCGCGACGTACATCACAGTCACTACGGCCGTATGTGTCCTATCGAAACACCGGAAGGTCCGAATATCGGTTTGATCAACTCCTTGTCTACCTTTGCACGCATTAATGAATACGGCTTTATTGAAGCTCCGTATCGTTGGGTGGATCCAAAGACTGGCAAGGTTACAGAACAAATCGATTACCTGACTGCCGATGAAGAAGATAACTATGTAGTTGCCCAGGCGAATGTACAGATTGATGAGCATGGTACATTTAAGGAAGACATGGTTATCGTCCGTTACAACAAAGATTCAGATAACATTACTACAATGCCTAGTAACCGTGTTGACTACATGGACGTTTCACCTAAGCAGGTTGTGTCGGTCGCTACGGCGCTCATTCCGTTCCTTGAGAATGATGACTCCAACCGCGCACTGATGGGATCGAACATGCAGCGGCAGGCCGTTCCGCTTCTGATTCCGAAAGCTCCGCTTGTCGGCACAGGGATGGAACATAAATCCGCTAAGGATTCGGGCGTATGTATTGTCTCCAAATATGACGGTATTATCGAACGCTCCTCTGCCAATGAAATTTGGCTGCGCCGTGTAGAGGCGGTTGAAGGCAAGGAAGTTAAAGGCGATATCGTTAAATATAAATTACACAAATTTATGCGTTCGAACCAAGGTACTTGCATTAATCAGCGTCCGCTGGCTAAACGTGGTGATATTGTTAAGAAAGGTGACATTCTTGCAGACGGACCTTCCACAGAAATGGGCGAACTTGCTCTTGGCCGTAACGTAGTCGTTGCGTTCATGACTTGGGAAGGTTACAACTACGAGGATGCGATCCTGCTGAGTGAGAAGCTGGTTAAGGAAGATGTATACACTTCGATTCATATCGAGGAATACGAATCCGAAGCCCGTGACACCAAGCTGGGACCTGAAGAGATCACGCGTGATATTCCAAACGTTGGTGAAGAGGCGCTCCGCAATTTGGATGAGCGCGGAATTATCCGTATCGGTGCGGAAATCAACGCTGGCGATATTCTCGTGGGTAAAGTTACTCCGAAGGGTGTAACTGAACTGACTGCTGAAGAACGCCTGTTGCACGCTATCTTCGGTGAGAAGGCCCGTGAAGTCCGCGATACCTCCTTGCGCGTTCCGCATGGTAGTGATGGTATTATCGTTGACGTTAAGGTGTTCACCCGTGAGAACGGCGATGAGCTGCCTCCTGGTGTGAATCAGCTGGTTCGTGTCTACATCGCTCAGAAACGTAAGATTTCTGAAGGTGACAAGATGGCCGGACGTCACGGTAACAAGGGTGTCGTTGCCCGTATTCTGCCAGAAGAAGATATGCCGTTCCTTCCGGACGGTACACCGGTACAGGTTGTCCTGAACCCGCTGGGCGTACCTTCACGTATGAACATCGGACAGGTGCTGGAAGTCCATATCGGTATGGCGGCACTGCGTCTGGGTATCCACGTAGCTACTCCTGTATTCGACGGAGCACGTGAGTATGACGTGTTTGATACGATGGAAGAAGCCGGTATGCAGCGTAACGGTAAAACTGTGCTTTATGACGGACGTACAGGCGAGCGCTTCGAGCGTGAAGTTACTGTCGGCGTTATGCACATGATCAAGCTTGCGCACATGGTTGACGATAAGATTCATGCCCGTTCTACAGGTCCTTACTCACTCGTTACACAGCAGCCACTGGGCGGTAAAGCTCAGTTCGGCGGACAGCGTTTCGGGGAAATGGAAGTGTGGGCGCTTGAAGCTTACGGCGCGGCGTATACACTGCAAGAAATTTTGACCGTGAAATCCGATGACGTGGTCGGCCGTGTGAAAACGTACGAATCCATCGTCAAAGGTGAAAATGTTCCAGAACCGGGTGTTCCGGAATCGTTCAAGGTATTGATCAAGGAGCTGCAGTCGCTGGGTATGGATGTCAAAATCCTTAGCGGTGACGAGCAGGAGATCGAGATGAAAGAACTGGACGATGAGGACGAGACGTCAGGCGACAAGCTGAGCCTCAATTTAGAAGGCGCAGAAGTCGGCATAGAGTAGTTCACCAGCAAGACACTAATTTCATTACACAAAGGACCGCGCCCTCTGTTGACTTACCGTCAAGAGAGGGCTGTGGTACTAAATCAGGATATAGGTTAAGGAGGGTTGCTCCTTGTTGGACGTTAACAATTTTGAATTTATGAAAATCGGGCTCGCTTCCCCGGAAAAAATTCGTTCTTGGTCCCGCGGAGAAGTAAAAAAACCGGAAACCATTAACTATCGTACTTTGAAACCGGAAAAAGAGGGTCTTTTTTGCGAACGCATCTTTGGACCGCAAAAGGACTGGGAATGTCACTGTGGTAAATACAAACGCGTCCGTTATAAGGGCGTTGTGTGCGACCGCTGCGGCGTGGAAGTTACCCGCGCTAAAGTCCGCCGCGAACGTATGGGCCACATCGAGCTGGCAGCTCCGGTATCTCATATCTGGTATTTCAAAGGTATTCCGAGCCGTATGGGTCTGGCACTGGATATGTCTCCAAGATCGCTCGAAGAGATTATCTACTTTGCATCTTATGTTGTAACCGATCCGGGTGAAACTCCTCTGGAGAAGAAACAACTGCTGTCTGAAAAAGAATACCGCAGCTACCGTGAGAAATACGGCTACGGGTTCCAGGCTGGCATGGGTGCTGAAGCCGTCAAAAAACTGCTTCAGGATATCGATATCGATAAAGAACTGGAATTCCTCAAAGAAGAGCTGCGCACGGCCCAAGGCCAGCGCCGTAACCGGGCGATCAAACGTCTGGAAGTTATTGAGGCTTTCCGCAACTCCGGCAACAAGCCAGACTGGATGATCATGGATGTGCTCCCGGTTATTCCTCCGGAGCTTCGCCCTATGGTTCAGCTCGATGGCGGCCGTTTTGCTACGTCTGACCTTAATGACCTGTACCGCCGCGTAATTAACCGTAACAACCGTCTGAAGAGACTGCTGGATCTCGGCGCTCCTGATATTATCGTGCAGAATGAGAAACGGATGCTCCAGGAAGCTGTTGATGCCCTGATCGACAATGGCCGCCGCGGACGTCCTGTAACAGGTCCTGGTAACCGTCCGCTCAAATCGCTCAGCCATATGCTGAAAGGTAAACAAGGACGTTTCCGCCAGAACTTGCTCGGTAAGCGCGTTGACTATTCCGGACGTTCCGTTATCGTCGTAGGACCTTACCTCAAGATGTACCAATGCGGTCTTCCGAAGAAGATGGCGCTGGAACTCTTCAAACCGTTTGTAATGAAAGAATTGGTTAACAAGGGCCTTGCCCACAACATCAAGAGCGCGAAACGTAAGGTTGAGCGCGTAAGTCCTGAGGTCTGGGATGTACTTGAAGAAGTAATCAGAGAGCATCCGGTTCTGCTGAACCGTGCCCCTACGCTGCACAGACTGGGTATACAGGCGTTTGAACCGATTCTGGTAGAAGGTCACGCGATCCGTCTTCACCCGCTCGTATGTACGGCTTACAATGCCGACTTTGACGGTGACCAGATGGCGGTACACGTTCCTCTATCCGCTGAAGCTCAAGCTGAAGCCCGTATCCTCATGCTGGCGTCCGGTAACATCCTGAACCCTAAAGATGGTAAGCCGGTTGTTACTCCTTCCCAGGATATGGTCCTTGGTACGTTCTATCTGACAATGGATAACAATGAAGAAAAAGGAACAGGCATGATTCTGCGTACCGTGAACGAGGCTGTTTCAGCTTACCAACGCGGAACCGCTGGTCTGCATGCGCGTGTTGCTATTCCTGTTAAGGCACTGGGTAAAACCAACTTTACAGAAGCGCAGCAGAATGCATTGCTGATTACAACGGTAGGTAAGATTATCTTCAATGAAATCTATCCAAGCAGCTTCCCATACATCAACGAAGCTACCAAAACAAACCTGCTGCAGGGTACACCGGAAAAGTACTTCATCTATGAAAAAGGCGCGAATATCCGCGAACTGATCATGGCTGCTCCGGAAGCAAGTGCTGTAGGTAAAGAATATCTGGGCCTCATTATTGCCCGCTGCTTCGAAACCTATCACACTACCAAAACTTCTGTGATTCTGGATAAAATTAAGCAACTCGGCTTTACGTACTCTACACGTTCCGGTGTTACGGTTGCCGTATCAGACGTTATCGTGCCAGAGGAAAAAGCTACAATTCTTAAAGAATCCGAAGCCAAGGTTGATGTAGTTGCGAATCAATACCGCCGTGGTCTGATTACGAATGATGAACGTTATGACCGTGTTATCGAGATCTGGTCGAAGACTAAGGATGAACTTACGAACGTCCTGCTGAAATCGATGGACCGTTTCAACTCCATCATGCTCATGGTCGACTCCAAAGCGCGTGGTAACAAATCGCAGATTACTCAGCTTGGTGGTATGCGTGGTCTGATGGCTACACCTTCGGGCCGGATTTTCGAATTGCCAATCAAAGCGAACTTCCGTGAAGGTCTGACTGTCCTCGAGTACTTTATCTCCACTCACGGAGCGCGTAAAGGTCTGGCCGATACAGCGCTGCGTACAGCGGATTCCGGGTACTTGACACGCCGTCTCGTTGACGTGGCACAGGACGTAATCGTCCGCGAAGAAGATTGCGGTACCGATAAAGGCTTCACCGTCAGCCGGATTCAAGATGGGAAGGAAGTTATCGAGGATCTCTACGACCGTATTGAAGGCCGGTATTCCTTCGAGACTGTCCGTCATCCGGAGACGAAGGAAATCATCGTTCACCGTAACGATCTGATTGACTCCGACAAGGCTGAAGAAATTGTGAATTCCGGTATTACGAAGCTCCAGATCCGCTCTGTATTGAGCTGCCGTGCCCGTCACGGTGTCTGTAAGAAATGCTACGGACGTAACCTGGCAACAGGTAAATTCGTGGAAATCGGGGAAGCTGTCGGTATTATTGCCGCACAATCCATCGGTGAACCAGGAACACAGCTTACCATGCGTACGTTCCATACCGGCGGTGTTGCCGGAGATGATATCACGCAAGGTCTGCCGCGTATCCAGGAGTTGTTTGAAGCCCGTAACCCTAAAGGTCAGGCTACAATCAGTGAAATTGACGGGGTAGTTAAGGAAATCCGTGAAACCAAGGACCGTCGTGAAATTGAAGTCCAGGGTGAAGCTGAGTCCAAGACGTATTCCATCACTTACGGTTCCCGTCTGCGTGTCAGTGAAGGCCAGGAGATTGAAGCCGGCGATGAATTGACAGACGGTTCTATTGACCCTAAAGAAATGCTGCGTATCAAAGGGATCCGCGGGGTACAGAACTACATTCTGCAAGAAGTACAGCGTGTATACCGTAACCAGGGCGTTGAAATCAATGATAAGCACATTGAAGTTATGATTAAGCAGATGCTGCGCAAAATCCGTATTATCGATGCTGGAGATACCACTCTCCTGCCGGGTGCTTTTGCGGATATTCATGAATATGAAGCAGCCAACAAGGAAGCTATCCTGTCTGGTAAAGAACCTGCAGTTGCTAAGCCAGTACTGCTTGGTATTACCAAAGCCTCTCTGGAAACAGACTCCTTCCTGTCTGCGGCCTCTTTCCAGGAAACTACCCGTGTCTTGACGGATGCAGCAATTAAGGGTAAAGTAGATAAGTTGCTCGGTCTTAAAGAAAATGTTATCATCGGTAAGCTGATTCCTGCCGGTACAGGTATGAATCGTTACCGTAATGTTAAGCTTAGTGATCCGAATGAAGAAAGCAAGCAAGCCGCTTTAGAAACGGTTCCAGCTGAGTAATAAATAATCATCGCATTCAGCATTCGCGTCACGTGATAACCTTGCGTGACGCGGCTGTCTGTTATGAATATTAATAAAATTATTGCTGTTTTTCTTGACATCGTGTGCTGAGGATGCTAATATGTCTAAGGTGCGTGAGTAGCCTTGTCATTCTTGTTCAGTGGAGGTAATGTTTTTCATGACTGATGATAGAGGGTTACAGGATGCTCAGGTCAAGATCGGTTCCAAACAAACCGTCAAGGCGGTGGAGTTGGGCCAAGCCGCAGAAGTCTATGTGGCGGAGGACGGAGATCAACGGCTTACTTCCAGAATTGTTATGCTTTGCGGCAAACAAGGTGTGAAGGTCACATATGTGGACACCATGCTGAATTTGGGCAAGGCCTGCGGTATAGAAGTTGGTGCTGCTATGGCAGCCGTCTTAAAACAATAGCAACAAGAGAACGTTTTTGTACCGGGGTACACTTCGGCAGCAAGGACTTTTCATTTGTCTTTTTATGAACCACCTGGGTCTGTGGACTTAATGTTTGTAAATTGACTATCATTTCAGGAAGGGGGTGGCACAACATGCCAACTATTAATCAACTGGTTCGTAAAGGCCGTCAAGCCAAAATCGAAAAATCCAAATCTCCCGCTCTTCAAAAAGGGTTCAACGCCCTCAAGCGTGAGGCTACAAATTTGAGCGCCCCGCAGAAACGCGGTGTGTGCACTCGTGTAGGCACAATGACTCCACGTAAACCAAACTCAGCACTTCGTAAGTATGCCCGTGTTCGTTTGACGAACCGTCTTGAGGTGACTGCTTACATTCCGGGTATCGGACACAACCTTCAAGAGCACAGTGTAGTATTGCTGCGCGGAGGTAAAGTTAAGGACCTTGCAGGAGTTCGTTACCACATCGTTCGTGGTGCACTTGATACTGCAGGTGTTGCTAACCGGATGCAAGCTCGCTCCAAATATGGTGCGAAGCGTCCTAAGGTTAAGAAATAAGACAAGCATATCCGAATAATAACCATTTAAGAAAGGGGGATATCCATGCCACGCAAAGGTCCAGTTACTAAGAGAGATGTATTGCCAGATCCATTGTATAATAGCAAGTTGGTTACTCGTTTGATCAACCGTATTATGCTGGGTGGTAAAAGAGGTGTCGCTCAAAGCATTTTGTACAATTCATTCAAGTTGATTCAAGAACGGACAGGTAAAGAACCGATGGAAGTTTTTGAAGCTGCCATTAAGAACATCATGCCTGTATTGGAAGTTAAAGCTCGTCGTGTCGGCGGTGCTAACTACCAAGTACCTATCGAGGTTAAACCTGAAAGACGTACTGCTTTGGGATTACGTTGGCTTGTAAACTACTCACGCAACCGCGGTGAGAAGACTATGGAAGAGCGTTTGGCGGCTGAGATCATCGATGCTT
The DNA here is from genome assembly GCF_013141775.1 of Paenibacillus phytohabitans. Classification (GTDB taxonomy): domain Bacteria; phylum Bacillota; class Bacilli; order Paenibacillales; family Paenibacillaceae; genus Paenibacillus_AQ; species Paenibacillus_AQ phytohabitans. The sequence continues at coordinate 51,179 of NZ_WHOB01000091.1, read as the reverse complement.
CCAACAACACAGGCGCTTCCGTTAAGAAACGTGAAGACACGCACAAAATGGCTGAAGCGAACAAAGCGTTTGCTCACTACCGCTGGTAGGATTATAGCCGTTCAAATAACTTCTATTTTGAAAGGAGATCCATTTCATGGCAAGAGAGTTCTCCTTAAAAAATACACGTAATATCGGGATCATGGCACATATTGATGCTGGTAAAACTACTACCACTGAGCGGATTCTTTTCTATTCAGGCCGTACGCACAAAATCGGTGAAGTTCACGAAGGTGCTGCTACAATGGACTGGATGGAGCAAGAACAGGAGCGCGGAATTACCATTACTTCCGCTGCTACCACCGCTGCTTGGAAGGGTAACCGCGTAAATATCATTGATACCCCAGGACACGTTGACTTCACCGTTGAAGTTGAACGTTCCTTGCGTGTATTGGATGGGGCAGTAGGCGTTTTTAGCGCCAAAGAAGGTGTTGAACCTCAGTCCGAGACTGTTTGGAGACAGGCTGACCGTTATAGTGTTCCGCGGATCGCCTATGTCAACAAAATGGATATCATCGGCGCTGATTTTCTTAATGTAATTCAGTCTATGCGTGAGCGTTTAATGGCGAATGCAGTTGCTATTCAATTGCCAATCGGCGCAGAGAACGACTTCATTGGGATTATTGACCTGATTGAGCAAAAAGCTCATATGTTCAAGGACGAATTGGGGCAAAACATTGAAATAACAGATATTCCTGCTGAATATTTGGAACAAGTTGAAGCACTGCGTCTTGAGCTGATCGAGAAGGTTGCAGAACTTGACGAAGATCTGACTATGAAGTACCTTGAAGGTGAAGAAATTACAGTCGCGGAAATCAAGGCTACATTGCGCAAAGGCGTATGTGAAGTTAAGATTTTCCCTGTAATTGTCGGATCCTCTTACCGTAACAAAGGGGTTCAGCTTATGTTGGACGCTGTTGTTGATTACTTGCCATCACCTCTTGATGTTCCAGCTATTGTGGGTCATCATGATGATGGAACTGAAGGGGTTCGCCATTCTTCGGATGAAGAGCCATTCTCAGCTTTGGCATTTAAAATCATGACAGACCCTTATGTTGGTAAGCTTACGTTCTTCCGTGTTTACTCCGGTGTTCTGGAGTCCGGGTCGTACGTAGTCAATGCTACTAAGAACAAACGTGAGCGTATCGGACGTATTCTACAAATGCATGCGAACAGCCGCCAAGAGATTTCCATTGTGTACTCTGGTGATATCGCTGCAGCTGTAGGATTGAAAGATACAAGCACGGGCGATACTCTCTGTGATGAGAAGAATCCAATTATTTTGGAATCAATGAACTTCCCTGATCCGGTTATCGAAATCGCAGTAGAACCAAAAACCAAAGCTGACCAAGATAAATTGGGCGTTGCTCTCGGTAAGTTGACCGAAGAAGATCCAACTCTTCGTGCTCATACTGATGAAGAAACTGGCCAAACTATCCTGGCAGGCATGGGCGAACTTCACTTGGATATTATTATTGATCGTATGCGCCGTGAATTCCACGTTGAAACTAACGTTGGTAAACCACAGGTTGCTTATCGTGAAACATTCAAGGCGCCTGCTCGTGTCGAAGGTAAATTCGTTCGTCAATCAGGCGGACGTGGTCAATACGGTCACGTATGGGTTGAATTCGAACCTCTCGAGGCTGGTACTGGCAACCAATTCGAAAGTAAAGTAGTCGGCGGTTCTGTACCTAGAGAATATGTCGCTCCTGCACTTGCGGGTATTGAAGAAGCTATGAAAAATGGTGTCATCGCAGGCTTCCCGCTTGTTGATGTTAAAGCTACTATCGTAGATGGTTCATATCATGATGTTGACTCCAATGAAATGGCGTTTAAAGTTGCTGGATCATTGGCACTTAAGGCTGCAAAAGACAAGTGTAAACCTGTCCTGCTTGAGCCAATCATGAAAGTGGAAGTAACTGTTCCTGAGGAATACATGGGTGATGTTATGGGGATGCTTAGTTCCCGTCGCGGTAAGATCGAAGGTATGGATTCCCGTGGTGGAGCTCAAATTATTCGGTCTAAGGTGCCTCTTTCCGAAATGTTCGGTTACTCTACAACACTTCGTTCCGGTACTCAAGGGCGCGGCGTATTCTCAATGGAGCTTTCTCACTATGAAGAAGTTCCTAGAAGTATTGCAGAAGAAATCGCAGCCAAGAATAAAGGCGGAGAATAATACCGATTTTTAACTTGCCGTCCGGGTATATCACATAAGGCATCTAAGAATTGCATGTAGACGGACGGCTCAAATATAAGGAACCCCACATTAAGGAGGAACTGTTCAAATGGCAAAGGTAAAGTTTGAACGTAACAAACCGCACGTTAACATTGGTACTATTGGTCACGTCGACCATGGTAAAACAACTCTGACTGCTGCAATCACTACTGTATTGTCCAAAAAATACGGTGGCGCTGCTGTAGCATTCGACCAAATCGATAAGGCTCCTGAAGAACGCGAACGTGGTATCACAATCTCCACTGCTCACGTTGAATATGAAACTCCTAACCGTCACTACGCTCACGTAGACTGCCCTGGACACGCCGACTATGTTAAAAACATGATCACTGGCGCAGCGCAAATGGACGGAGCTATCCTGGTTGTATCCGCAGCTGATGGCCCTATGCCACAGACTCGTGAACACATCCTGCTCTCCCGTCAAGTAGGCGTTCCTTACATCGTTGTATTCTTGAACAAATGCGACATGGTTGAGGACGAAGAGTTGCTTGAACTGGTTGAAATGGAAGTTCGCGACTTGCTGAGCGAATACGACTTCCCAGGCGATGATACTCCAATCATCCGTGGATCTGCTCGTGAAGCTCTGCAGAATCCTGAAGGCGAATATGCACAGAAGATCGTTGAAATGTTCGAAACGATCGACACGTACATCCCGCTTCCAGAACGTCAGACTGACAAACCATTCTTGATGCCTGTCGAAGATGTATTCTCCATCACTGGCCGCGGTACTGTGGCAACTGGTCGCGTAGAACGCGGAACAGTTAAAGTCGGAGAAGAAATCGAAATCGTTGGTATTCACGAAGAAACTAAGAAATCCGTAGTAACAGGCGTTGAAATGTTCCGTAAATTGCTCGATTCCGCTCAAGCAGGCGACAACATCGGCGCATTGCTGCGTGGTGTTGACCGTAACATGATCGAGCGTGGTCAAGTATTGGCTAAACCGAACTCCGTTAAGCCACATACTGAATTTACAGCTCAAATCTACGTTCTGACTAAAGAAGAAGGCGGACGTCACAAACCATTCTTCACTGGTTACCGTCCACAGTTCTACTTCCGTACAACTGACGTAACTGGCATCATCAACCTGCCAGAAGGTACTGAAATGGTTATGCCTGGTGACAACATCACTGTAACTGTTTCCCTGATCTCCCCAATCGCTATTGAAGAAGGTACTAAATTCTCCATTCGCGAAGGCGGACGTACAGTTGGTGCCGGTTCCGTAGCTTCCATCCAGAAATAATTCGTCTCTATCCGTTAGGATAGATCCGGAATATAAGTCAGGGCCCCTTCATTATGAAGGGGCCCTGTTTTAATTGCTGGCAGTATGGTTTAGATTTCTTTGGCATAGGCCGGACTTGGCAGCTTGGACAGAACGACATGCAGACTGGAAGGGGAAGAGCTGTTATTAGTGTAGGCAAAAGATTCATCGCCGGTGATATAGATGGTCTCTCCTTCAATAAGAGGCTGCTCCGCTTCATTTACATGAATGGTTCCATCTCCTTTTAAAGCAAGGATATATACATCCGCTCCAGGATGCTTATGAACAGGCAGCTTTTGACCCGGCATGAAATTAAGCACAAATACAACACTTTCACCTTGCTGGAAGAGGATTTTCTTTGTAAAACGTTCCTCCTGAAACTGCAGCACGTCAACTAAACTTTTCTTTTCCATTAGATAATCCCTGCTTTCATAATTATTAATTTATCCATCTCGATCTCATCCATTAAAGCTTTACTTCGTATTCGCAGTGCTCATGACCGGTAACGTTGCATTTAATCTCTTTAACAGAGACCTTACGGCCGAGAATCTTGCCGAGTGCCCCTTCAAGAATCGCTCCCTCTAAATCACATACCATTTTTTCATCTTCAAGTGAAGGCAGCCCTTTGCAAAAGCAGTCCTCCACAGCAATATTGATCCTTCGTTCATCCGAATGAACAATCCGCGGAATACCAATTTTGAGCTCCTCAAACATTCGCAGAAGATCCTCAACAGAGCTGACAGGCAGACTTTCACCAATCTTTCTGCCAATGGTAAGCGTAGTCCCTTTTCCTCCCAGAGGAAGCCCCTGGTTGAGTCCAATCAGACGTATGGTACGAAATAACTCAAGGGGCACCGTATTACCAAGGGTACTCCTATCAATCTGACGCATATCCTCAAATGAATATTGCAGCAATTATTACAACTCCTTTACTCTCTCTATGATTCTATTGTAAGGATAAGTCGGTGAAGAATCCTTGATGCAGATCAAGTTTTTGAGAATTATGTGTTTCCAGTCACCCGCCGGAATCCGGAATCTTGATATGTTAGAGTCAGCTATAAGGAAGGGTGAAGGATCATGAGCTGTACTACCTGCAATTCGCATGCCTGTGTACGTCAGGTTCCCGTGTTTCGGAGCTTGTCTGATGAGGAATTAGTGATGATCGAATCGATTACAGAGACCCATAACTATAAAAAAGGAAGTCAAGTGTGCCGAGAAGGGGAGCCGTCTGAAGCATTGTTTGTAGTAAAGAGCGGTCTCATTAAGCTGACTCAGAACAGTAAGGATGGAAAGCAGCATATTGTCCGTTTTCTTTTTCCGGGAGATTATTTCGGCCAGTTTGCCTTGCTCCATAATAAAAATAATGATGTAACGGCAGAGGTGATTGAGAGCGGAGAGGTATGCCGGATGCATCGCAAAGACTTTATTCCCTTGCTGGAGCAGAATGCAGGGCTTGCCTTTAGCTTCCTGATGTCTGTTAGCGAGCAGCTGCATCAGGCCGAGGAGGCTGCAGGGGCTTTGCACATGTTTGAGGTTGAGAAGAGACTGGCAAGACTGTTGGTATACCTGTATACAAGGAATCTTGCCGAATCGGCAGTGACTGCACATGCCTTAGAACAATCCGTAGATTTGCCGTCTGCCCAAAAAGAGGTAGCAGCCATGATTGGAACTACCGCAGAAACTCTTAGCCGCAAACTGAATAAACTGGAAGCACTTAAGATTATCGCTATGCATAAAAGAACCGTAAATATTCTTGAGCTGGAAGCTCTTATTCAGATTGCAGAAATTAGAGATTGAAATCCTATTGTTCGACAAAAAACGACTAATGACAGTGCTGGATATGATCATTTTCAACATAATTCTACAAAATAATACTTAAAATTCTTTACATCTAATCTATCGATAGAGTAGAATATTTCTATATAGACAATGTAAATTATTAGGATTTTAGGGAGCGTGGAAGTATGGGGAAATGTCCTTTTTCATTTATGCATGGTCTGACTTCAAAGAATAACAATGAGGAATCTCCCGCCGCTCCATCAACGGACAGCAAGAGCTTTGCACCCACTGCCACAGAGATGTTTCATACCCTTGACGGGCATGATGATTTGAACGAGCAAATGCGAATGATCGATTTAACTGAGGAGGATTTAAGACTCCTGCGCTTGATGAAACCGGTTGTAGAACAGAGAATCGACGATATCACTAATCAATTCTATAATACGGTTCTTGGAGTTAACAAACTGGAAGCAATTATTCTGGAACACAGCAGTATCGAACGCCTTAAAAAGACTTTGCGTGAGCATATCATCGAGATTTTTGATGGTAATGTTAATGAGGAGTACATAGCCAAGCGGCTAAAAATTGCGAATATTCATAAGAGGATTGGCCTGGAGCCTAAATGGTATCTCTCCGCTTTTCAGAATCTGCAGAATGTGTTCATTACGGCTATTTATAATGAGACGCATACAGATGTCGAGAGGATCAAATTGGTCCAGACCGTAACCAAATTGCTTAATCTGGAACAGCAGCTGGTCCTTGAGGAATATGAGAAGGAGAACATTAGGGAAAAGGAAGAACAGTATCTGCTGGTTAAGAACGAATTGAAACACAAGATAGCTGAATTCAGCGGAGAACTGATAGACCTTAGTATAGATACTAACGCCGCTGTGGAGCAGCTGGTGGCGAGCAGCAATGAAGTCAACAATACATTCCAGCGCACTGCCGCCTCCGCTCTGGAGTCACAGGGGAAGGCCAGGGAGGGACATGGACAGCTTAACAACCTTACGGGTCAGATTAATCTTATATATGAGAGTACTAATGAGATGGAGCGTTCAGTAAATGAACTGAGCAGTTCATCACAGAAGATCCGTAAAATTGTGGCGGCTGTCCAGGATATTGCAGACCAGACCAAGATACTGTCATTGAATGCAACGATCGAGGCTGCAAGGGCGGGAGACCACGGACGGGGATTCAGTGTTGTAGCGCAGGAGGTAAGCAGACTTGCAGAGGATACCAAGAACACGGTGGTACGGATCGGAGAACTGACCCTTCAGTCCAGCTCCCTTACGTCGCAGGTTGTTGGGGAGATTCGCAAGGTTCAGGAGTTGACGGAGAGCGGCAAACAGCAGTCTCTCGAGACTAGCAGGCTCTTCAGTGATATTGTAGACTCCATGCAGTCGAGTACCCAGAGAATTGTTACGGTAGAGGAAGAGATCAAGGTGCTCATTCAAACCATTGAAGGTATTGGTTCAGCAACTGCGCAGACAGCAGCTTCGGCAGGACAATTCAAATCTGCAACGGATAATTTATAGAAGGAACCTTTTATATAGAAGAAAAACGTTATATTGCAGCCCGTAAGGTGCCATTCTGAACAAGAAAGGCACCTTTTCTATTCTTTTCGGAAAAAGTTGATTTGTTTTTGCAAATCCGCTTGCAATATAGCCGCCTATTATATATAATAATAAATGTTGTTCTGAGACGTTGCGATGATGTGAGAGGTTACTGACACACCCGGCCCCTTTGCCATGAGGTCGACGTCAGAAAATTTTCACGGAGTATGTCCGATAATAAATTGGGCGATAGAAGGAGGGACTAAAATGGCAAAGCAAAAAATTCGTATTCGCTTGAAAGCATACGACCACAGAATTCTTGATCAATCCGCAGAGAAAATCGTTGAAACAGCAAAACGTTCGGGTGCTGGTGTATCCGGGCCGATCCCGCTGCCAACTGAGAAGCAAATCATTACTATTCTCCGTGCGGTACACAAGTACAAGGATTCCCGTGAACAGTTTGAACAACGGACTCACAAACGTTTGATCGATATTGTGAACCCAACACCACAAACTGTGGATGCCTTGATGCGCTTGGATCTACCGTCCGGTGTAGATATCGAAATCAAATTGTAATTTCATTATTAAGCAACTAGGAAAAGAAAAGAGGTGTCAACATTGAAAGGTATCTTAGGAAAAAAACTCGGTATGACTCAAGTGTTTACTCCAGAAGGTAACGTAATCGCGGTTTCTGTTATCGAAGCTGGCCCTTGTGTGGTACTGCAAAAGAAAGACCTGAATATCGACGGATATGAAGCAGTGCAGTTGGGCTTTTCCGATAAAAAGGAAAGTCGCTCCAACAAGCCTGAACAAGGTCACGCCAAAAAGGCAAACGCAACACCTAAGCGCTACGTTCGCGAAATTCGCGGTGTTGACCTCGGGTCACTCGAGGTTGGACAAGAGCTTAAGGCTGACATCTTCGCAGAAGGCGATTTTGTTGACGTAACAGGTACTTCGAAGGGTAAAGGCTTCCAGGGTAACATCAAACGCTGGGGACAAAGCCGCGGACCAATGGCACACGGTTCGCGCTACCACAGAAGACCAGGCTCCATGGGTTCCATTCAAGCTAACCGTGTTCCTAAGGGCAAACGCCTGCCAGGACATATGGGTCACACGACTGTAACGGTTCAAAAGCTTGAGATCATCCGAGTTGACGTAGAACGTAATGTATTGCTGGTTAAAGGCGCGATTCCGGGCCCTAAAAACAGCTTCGTGAAAGTTAAACAAACCGTTAAGAAATAATTTCTGAAGAAAGGAGGAACATGAAATGCCAAAAGTAACACTTTTTAATACTAGTGGTAACGAAGTTGGGGAAGTTGAACTGAGTGATTCGGTTTTCGGTATCGAACCGAACGTACATGTGCTGCATGAAGCTGCACTTATGCAAAGAGCTTCCCTTCGTCGTGGTACACACAAAGTAAAAGGACGTTCTGAAGTGCGTGGCGGCGGACGTAAGCCTTGGAAACAAAAAGGCACAGGTCGTGCTCGTCAAGGCTCCATTCGTTCACCACAATGGAAAGGCGGCGGCGTAGTCTTCGGACCAACACCACGCAGCTATTCCTGGAAATTGCCTAAGAAGGTTCGCCGGTTGGCCATCAAATCCGCGTTGTCCTCAAAAGTACTTGAGAATGACATCATCGTATTGGATAGCTTGACTATGAGTGCTCCGAAGACGAAAGAATTCGCAGCTATTCTGAACAACCTGAAGGTTGGTACAAAAGCATTGATCGTAGCTCCTAGCTATGATGACAATGTAGCACTTTCCGCTCGTAACATCCCTGGGGTGAAATTCGTAGCGGCTGACGGCATTAATGTTCTTGACGTACTGACGTACGACAAACTGATTATCACTAAAGAAGCAGTTCTGAAGGTAGAGGAGGTGTTCGCGTAATGAAAGATCCGCGTGATATTATCAAGCGTCCGGTGATTACGGAACGCACATCCGAATACATGAGCGAATTGAAATACGCTTTTGAAGTGGATATCCGTTCTAACAAGACCGAAATCAAAAAAGCTGTTGAAGCTATTTTTAAAGTTAAAGTTGTTAGTGTGAACACAATGCGCGTACCTGGCAAACTGAAACGTTACGGCAAATATTCCGGTTACACTCCGGAGTGGAAAAAAGCCATCGTTAAGCTTAGCCCGGACAGCAAACCGCTCGAATTCTTTGAAGCGGTAGAATAATACTCTTAAAGTAAGGAGGAAACTATAGTGCCAATCAAAAAGTACAAACCGACCTCTCCGGCAAGACGCAACATGTCTGTGTCTACGTTTGAAGAAATCACAACAAATCAGCCAGAGAAATCGTTGCTTTCTCCGCTGTTCAAACATGCGGGACGCAACAACCAAGGTAAAATTACGGTTCGTCACCACGGCGGCGGACACAAACGTAAATACCGTATCATCGACTTCAAACGGACTAAAGACGGCATACCAGGTAGCGTTGCTACAATCGAGTATGACCCGAACCGTACTTCCAATATTGCTTTGATCCACTATGCTGATGGAGAGAAACGTTATATTATCGCTCCTAAAGGCCTTAAAGTTGGGGATAAAGTTGAGTCCGGCCCTGCTGCGGACATCAAAATTGGTAACAGCCTTCCGCTGATCAACATCCCGGTAGGTACAATTATCCACAACATCGAGTTGAAACCAGGTAAAGGCGGACAATTGGTTCGTGCTGCTGGTACTGAAGCTCAATTGCTGGGTAAAGAAGAAAAATACGTATCCGTTCGTTTGAACTCTGGCGAAGTTCGCAGAATCCTCAGCGTATGCCGCGCAACCATCGGATCCGTAGGTAACGAAGATCATGAATTGATCAAGATTGGTAAAGCTGGACGCAGCCGCTGGCTGGGACGTCGTCCTGAAGTTCGCGGTGTTGTCATGAACCCTAACGATCACCCACACGGTGGTGGTGAAGGCCGTGCTCCAATCGGACGTAAATCGCCAATGTCACCTTGGGGTAAACCAACCCTCGGCTACAAAACGCGTAAGAAAAACAAAGCATCTGATAAATATATCGTTCGTCGCCGCACAAAATAAGACGCTTCTGGCAAGTTAGGCTAGCGCGAAGCGTCGATTCGCGGTTTGAAGAACCGGATGAAGGGAGGATTCACACATGGGTCGCAGTTTAAAGAAGGGGCCGTTTATTGATGGCTACCTGCTGAAAAAAGTTGAGGATTTGAACGAGGCAGATAAGAAAGTTGTAGTTAAAACTTGGTCCCGTCGCTCAACCATTTTCCCTCAGTTTATCGGACATACGTTTGGTGTATATGACGGCCGCAAACACGTGCCTGTATACGTAACAGAAGATATGGTAGGTCACAAGTTGGGCGAGTTCGCGCCAACACGTACTTACAAAGGCCACGCGGGTGACGATAAGAAAACCAGAAGATAATTAACGTCTTCGTTTGAGAGGAGGGAAAACAATGGAAGCAAAAGCACATGCAAGATCGGTGCGGATTTCCGCTCGTAAAGCGAAACTGGTTGTTGACTTGATTCGCGGCAAGCAAGTGGGGGAAGCAATTGCAATTCTTCGCCACACTCCGAAATCCGCTTCTCCGGTTGTTGAGAAGCTACTGAACTCGGCGATTGCGAACGCTGAGCATAACTACTCTTTGGACGTGAACAGCTTGTTCGTAAGCGAAGTTTTCGTTAACCAGGGTCCAACTATGAAACGTTTCCGTCCGCGCGCCATGGGCCGCGCAAGCCGGATTAACAAACGTACCAGCCACATTACTTTGGTGGTATCTGAGAAATAAGGAGGGATAACACGTGGGTCAAAAGGTAAATCCAGTCGGACTCCGAGTCGGTATTATTCGCGATTGGGAATCTAAATGGTATGCAGGCAAAGATTTCGGTACTCTTTTAATGGAAGACGTCAAAATCCGGGAATACCTTAAAGGCAAGTTGAAGGATTCCGCTGTTTCCCGCATTGAAATCGAAAGAGCGGCAAGCCGCGTGAACGTTACAATTCACACTGCTAAACCTGGTATGGTAATTGGTAAAGGCGGAGCAGAAGTAGAAGTACTTCGCAGCGCAGTTACAACTATCGCCGGTGGCAAAAAAGTACACATCAACATCAATGAAATTAAACACCCTGAACTGGATGCAATTCTGGTTGCAGAAAGCATTGCACAACAATTGGAACGTCGCGTATCGTTCCGTCGTGCACTGAAACAAGCTATTCAGAGAACTATGCGTTCAGGCGCAAAGGGAATTAAAACTCAAGTAGGCGGACGTCTTGGCGGCGCTGAGATTGCCCGTTCAGAAGGTTATAGCGAAGGAACAGTTCCACTTCATACGCTTCGTGCTGATATCGATTACGGAACAGCTGAAGCACATACAACTTACGGCCTGATCGGCGTAAAAGTATGGATCTACCGTGGAGAAGTTCTTCCCCCAGCTAAGAAACAAGCTGCTCAGGAAGGAGGCAACTAATCATGTTGGTACCAAAACGCGTTAAACACCGCAAGCAACAACGCGGTCACATGAAGGGTATGGCAAAAGGCGGTACAGAATTGAACTTCGGCGAATATGGTTTGCAGGCTCTGGAACCATCGTGGATCACTAACCGTCAGATCGAAGCTGCCCGTATCGCAATGACACGTTACATCAAACGTGGCGGTCAGGTATGGATCAAGATTTTCCCAGATAAGCCTATTACTCAGAAGCCTCTCGAGGTTCGTATGGGTAGTGGTAAAGGTAACGTTGAGAAGTGGGTAGCCGTAGTTAAACCGGGCAAGATTATGTTCGAACTCGGAGGCGTGTCGGAAGAAATCGCTCGTGAAGCGATGCGTCTTGCCGCTCACAAGCTGCCTGTAAAGACTAAGTTTGTGAAACGTGAAGAATTGGGTGGTGAAGCAAATGAAAGCTAATGAACTTCGCAACTTAACCACTGCCGAGATTGAACAAAAGATCGCTGGATTCAAAGAGGAACTTTTCAATCTCCGTTTTCAATTGGCAACTGGCCAACTGGATAACCCGACTCGGATTCGTGACGTGCGCAAGGAAATAGCTCGTGCTAAAACCGTTATCCATCAAAGAGTACTTGGGATCAGTTAAGTGACCGCGGATTCTTAATCCGTAATCAGGAAGGAGGCTAACTATGAGCGAAGAACGTAATGCACGTAAAGTGCTGACCGGTAAAGTAGTCAGTGATAAAATGGATAAAACCATCGTAATTGCTGTTGAAACCTATAAAAAGCACAATCTGTATCACAAACGCATCAAGTCCACGAAGAAATTCAAGGCACATGATGAAGAGAATGTAGCTAAAATTGGTGATGTCGTGAAAGTCATGGAAACTCGTCCATTGTCCAAAGACAAACGGTGGAGACTGGTTGAAGTGGTAGAAAAAGCGGTAATCATCTAATACGAAGCTGAACCCTTTCCGGAAGGAGGAAATTAATAATGATTCAACCATTTACACGTTTGCATGTGGCTGACAACTCTGGTGCGAAGGAACTGATGTGTATCCGCGTACTAGGTGGTACTGGACGCCGTACAGCAGCAATCGGCGATTTGATCGTTTGTTCCGTTAAACAAGCAACACCAGGCGGCGTTGTCAAAAAGGGTGATGTTGTTAAGGCGGTAGTTGTTCGTACGAAACGTTCTGTACGCCGTAAAGATGGATCTTACATCGCATTCGACGAAAACGCAGCTGTTGTTGTAAAAGACGACAGAAGCCCGCGCGGAACACGTATCTTCGGACCAGTTGCTCGCGAACTTCGCGACAAGGACTACATGAAGATCGTTTCCTTGGCACCGGAAGTAATCTAATAAATCGAGCCGGTCTCGGTTTTAATTGAAAAGGTCAGTTATAGGAGGTGTAATAAATGCCTAGAGTGAAAAAAGTTCTGGAATCCCATAACAATAAACTGCACGTGAAGAAAGATGATGTGGTACTTGTGATCAGCGGGAAAGACAAAGGTAAAAAAGGCCGTGTCATCGCTGCTTATCCTCGTGAAAACCGCGTCCTGGTAGAAGGCGTGAACATGGTGAAAAAACACCAGAAGCCGAACCAGTTGAATCCACAGGGTGGAATCATCGAGCAAGAAGCTTCGATTCATGTGTCCAACGTAATGCACATCGATCCGAAGAGCGGTAAAGTAACACGTATTGGCTACAAAGTGCTCGATAACGGTAAGAAGGTTCGGGTAGCAAAACGATCCGGAGAGATTATCGACTAATACAGTCCTAAAGAAAGGAGGTAAATCTTCATGGCAGCAAGAATGAAAGAACGTTTTCTGAATGAAATTACACCTGCTCTGATGCAGAAGTTTAACTATACTACTGTTATGCAAGTGCCTAAGATCGAGAAGATCGTCATCAACATGGGTGTGGGTGACGCTGTTCAAAACTCCAAAGTACTTGATGCTGCAGTAAATGATATGCAATTGATCACTGGTCAAAAGCCAGTTATTACTAAAGCAAAGAAATCCATCGCCGGTTTCAAACTGCGCGAAAATATGCCGATCGGGGTTAAAGTAACACTGCGCGGCGAGCGTATGTATTACTTCCTGGATAAATTGATCAACGTAACGCTTCCACGCGTACGTGACTTCCGTGGTATTTCCAATAAAGCCTTTGATGGCCGTGGTAACTACACACTGGGTCTTAAAGAGCAATTGATCTTCCCGGAAATCGAATATGACAAAGTGGATAAAGTCCGCGGTATGGACATCGTTATTGTAACGACTGCAAAGACGGACGAGGAATCCCGTGAGCTGCTGAATCAGCTGGGAATGCCTTTCACAAAATAAGAATCATCCATTTCTCCGAAAATGTTTAGGAGGTGTCAGTCTAAGTGGCAAAGACTTCAATGAAAGTTAAACAACAACGCGAGCCTAAGTTCAAAGTACGTGCATATACACGTTGCGAGCGTTGCGGTCGTCCACATTCGGTATTGCAAAAGTTCAAAATTTGCAGAATTTGTTTCCGTGAATTAGCTTATAAAGGCCAGATTCCTGGCGTGAAAAAAGCAAGTTGGTAAGAAGTTTATAAACGGGAAGGAGGTTTACACACATGACTATGTCTGATCCTATTGCAGATATGCTTACTCGTATTCGTAACGCCAACACTGTGCGTCACGAGACAGTAGAAATGCCTGCTTCTACTATGAAGAAACAAATCGCGGACATCTTGAAACGTGAAGGTTTCATCCGTGATGCTGAATTCGTTGAAGATAGCAAACAAGGGATTATCCGTATTTTCTTGAAATACGGCCCGAACCAGGAACGCGTTATCTCTGGTCTGAAAAGAATCAGTAAACCAGGTCTTCGCGTTTACACGAAGAGCAATGAAGTGCCTCGTGTACTCGGTGGTCTGGGAATCGCGATTATCTCCACATCTAAGGGAGTTATGACCGACAAAGAAGCTCGTCAATCAAAATCCGGCGGAGAAGTTGTCTGCTACATTTGGTAATAAACGTCACAAGATAAGGAGGTGCAACACATGTCTCGTATTGGTCGCAAACCAATCGCAGTACCTAGCGGTGTAGATGTCACTTTGGACAACGCCGTTATTACAGTAAAAGGTCCTAAAGGCACTTTGACTCGTGAGCTTCATAAAGACATGAAGATTACAGTTGAAAATAACGAAATCACTGTTGTTCGCCCGTCGGACAACAAATTGCATCGTTCACTTCACGGCACAACCCGCTCCGTTGTCAACAACATGGTGAGTGGTGTGACTGAAGGTTTCTCGAAATCTCTGGAGCTGGTTGGGGTCGGATATCGTGCAAGCAAATCCGGAGATAAAATCGTACTGAACGTTGGTTACTCCCACCCGGTTGAAATTACACCGGAAGCAGGAATCGAGTTCGATGTTCCTGCGAACACGAAGATCATCGTTAGAGGTATCGATAAAGAACGCGTAGGCGCTTATGCTGCCAAAATCCGTTCCGTACGTGAACCAGAGCCGTACAAAGGTAAAGGTATCAAATATGAAGGCGAGCGTATCATCCGCAAGGAAGGTAAAGCTGGTAAGAAGAAATAACCAGCTCTACCTTAATTGTAAGATACCCCGTGCATCTTAAAGTGAAGCTGTTTACGGCAAACTGAAGGGAGTGAAAGGGAAGTCATGATTACAAAAGAGGATAAAAACAAGGCTCGTCTCAAAAGACACCTGCGTGTTCGTAAGAAGATCCAGGGGACTACTGAGCGTCCACGTTTGAACGTATTCCGTTCTTCGAAACACATCTACGCTCAATTGATCGATGACGTGACAGGCGTTACTATCGTAGCTGCCTCCACACTGGATAAAGAATTGAGTGCTACAATCGGAAATGGCGGCAGCGTTGAAGCTGCAGGCAAAGTGGGTCAATTGATCGCTGAGCGCGCTAAAGAAAAAGGTTATGCAGTGGTTGTATTTGACCGCGGTGGATACTTGTACCATGGACGGATTCAGGCTTTGGCTAACGCAGCACGCGAAGCTGGTCTTGAATTCTAGAATATTTCTTAAAAGGAGGTTAACGACTTGCGTGTAGATCCGAACAGTTTAGAACTGACAGAAAGAGTTGTGCACATTAACCGTGTTGCAAAAGTTGTAAAAGGCGGACGCCGTTTCAGCTTTAGCGCACTTGTTGTTGTGGGCGACGGCAACGGCTATGTCGGTGCGGGTATCGGTAAAGCCGGCGAAGTTCCGGATGCCATCCGTAAAGGCATTGAAGACGCCAAGAAAAACCTGATCCACATTCCAATCGTAGGAACTTCGATTCCTCACTTGGTTACTGGGCATTTCGGCGCAGGACGCGTTCTGCTGAAACCAGCATCCGAAGGTACCGGCGTTATCGCTGGTGGTCCAGTTCGTGCGGTACTTGAATTGGCAGGCGTTGGCGACATCTTGACAAAATCTTTGGGTTCTTCGAATTCCATGAACATGGTCAATGCTACTTTAGAGGGACTTTCCCGTCTGAAACGCATTGAAGAGGTCGCGAAGCTTCGCGGCAAATCTGTCGAAGAATTACGCGGTTAAGGAGGGGAACGTCAATGGCAAAGTTGCAAATTACCCTCGTACGCAGTGTGATCGGACGTCCAGAAACACAACGTGTTACTGTTAAGACGCTCGGCCTGCGCAAAACCAACTCGTCCGTGGTTCACAACGATACTCCTGCAATTCGCGGAATGATCAACAAAGTGAGTCACTTGCTATCCGTTACTGAAATTGAAGGCTAATTGCCTCGCATAAATTAACAAACATAAGGAGGTGCAAACGATGAAGTTACATGAACTTGCTCCAGCTCCTGGTTCACGCAAAGAACGCAACCGCGTTGGTCGTGGTCCAAGTAGCGGGAACGGTAAAACTTCGGGCCGCGGTCACAAAGGTCAAAACTCCCGTTCCGGCGGTGGTGTGCGTCCAGGCTTCGAGGGTGGACAAAATCCACTCTATCGTCGTCTGCCTAAACGTGGTTTCATCAATCCTACCCGTAAAGAGTACGCGATTGTGAACCTGGAAGATCTGAATAGCTTTGCTGAAGGAACAGAAGTGACTCCACAACTGTTGCTTGAAACTGGTGTTGTCAGCAACACTAAGAGCGGCATTAAGATTCTCGGCAATGGCGAACTGGCTGTTAAATTGACTGTACAAGCAAATAAGTTCTCTCAATCTGCGGTAGAGAAAATCGAAGCTGCCGGCGGTAAAACCGAGGTGATCTAATGTTCAAGACGCTTAAGAATATATGGCATGTTGAAGATTTGCGCAAAAAGATCCTGTTCACCCTGTTCGTTCTGATCATTTACCGCATCGGTTCGTTTGTACCGGTTCCCGGTGTGAACAAAGAAGTACTGGAATCAACAAATCAGGGCGGAGACGCTTTGATGGGTCTTTTGAACACCTTCTCGGGCGGAGCGCTCAAAAACTTCTCGATTTTTGCGATCAGTATTTACCCGTACATTACAGCATCCATCATAGTGCAATTGCTCTCGATGGATGTTATCCCTAAGTTTGCCGAATGGGCTAAGCAAGGGGAGCACGGGAAAAAACAACTGGCGCAAATTACGCGTTACGGCACTGTAGTGCTAGGTTTGATTCAAGCGTTTGCCACATCTATCGGGTTTAACCGGATTTATGGCACTGAGATGATTCCAAATGCAACCTTTGCGGATTACCTGCTCATTGCGATCATACTGACGGCGGGTACATCGTTCCTGATGTGGTTAGGTGAGCAGATCACTGAAAAGGGTATAGGAAACGGGATTTCCATCCTAATTTTTGCGGGAATCGTCGCCGCCTTTCCGGGATATATCACTACTACGGCTCAATCAAGCTTTATTCAGCCGGATCAGATGTTCCTGAATATTCTTAAAGTCGTTATTGTACTGATTGTGGTTGTTGCGATTATTGTCGGGGTTATCTTTGTTCAACAAGGTATCCGTAAGATCCCTGTACAATATGCCAAACGCGTAGTCGGTAACAAAATGTACGGTGGACAGAATACGCACATTCCGCTTAAAATTAATGCGGCTGGTGTAATTCCGGTTATCTTCGCCGTTTCACTGCTTCAATTCCCGATCGTTATCGCAAGTATCTGGCCACATCTCGCTTGGGCCAAATGGGTTTCGCAGAATCTGGATCATACGAAGCCGCTCGGCATGGTTCTTTATGTAATCATGATCATTGGATTTACGTTCTTCTATACGTTTGTCCAGATGAATCCGCAGCAAATGGCTGATAATATGAAAAAGAATGGCGGATACATTCCGGGGATTCGTCCAGGCAAGGCTACAGAGAAATATTTGACTAGAGTAATGTCGCGTCTGACTATGTCCGGTGCGTTGTTCCTATCACTCATTTCTGTGCTGCCAGTATTGTTTGGTTCACTATCCGGTCTGCCGAAGCAAGTACAGATCGGCGGTACTGCTCTCCTGATCGTAATCGGTGTGGCATTGGATACTATGAAGCAGATCGAGAGCCAATTGATCAAACGCCATTACAAAGGCTTCATCAATAAATAGGCGATAGGTTCCGGTGAAGTACCTAGGGTTTTAAACTTCCCGGTACCTATTGTGCTGTTTCTTGCTTGGTGGCGAACTTTTGGGGGGAGAAGAGAATCGTGAACATTTTATTCATGGGCCCTCCTGGGGCAGGCAAGGGAACACAAGCCGCTGTAGTAGTGAAGGAACTTGGTATTCCGCATATTTCGACTGGAGATGCTTTCCGCTTGGCGATCAAGCAGGGAACTCCAATCGGGCTGAAAGCTAAATCTTACACGGAACAAGGCTTGCTTGTACCTGATGATGTGACTATTGGAATCGTTGAAGAACGGCTGCAGCAGTCCGATTGCGAAAAAGGTTTTTTATTGGATGGCTTTCCAAGAACCCTTTCGCAAGCGGAAGCGCTGGGAGAAATCCTTAGCCGCCTCGGCACTTCACTAGATCACGTAATCAACTTGAATGTGGACCGCGGACTGCTGATGGCGCGCCTTACAGGACGCCGGATCTGCAGCACTTGCGGAACATCCTACCATTTAATTTTCAACCCGCCGAAGCAAGATGGCATCTGCGACATTGATGGCGGTGAATTGTATCAGCGTCCGGATGACAACGAAGAGAGTGTAGGCAAGCGTCTGGATGAGTATGATAACAAAACAGCGCCGCTGCTTGCATTTTATGACGATAAAGGTCTTTTGCGTCAGGTAAACGGAGAAAACGAAATCAATGTCGTTTCTTCCGAAATCGTGTCTTTATTGCGGGGTTAATGTAATGATCATTTGTAAATCCGAACAGGAACTTGCCTTTATGAGGGAAGCTGGACGAATTGTTGCCGAGAGTCACCGTCGTATTGCTGAGGCTATAGAGCCTGGTATTACAACTGGAGAACTCGACAGAATCGCCGATCAATACATCCGCAGTCAAGGTGCTGTGCCGTCTTTCAAAGGTTACAACGGTTTTCCTGCCAGCATTTGCGCTTCAGTCAACGAACAATTGGTGCATGGATTTCCAGGTAAACGCAAACTGGTAGAAGGCGATATTGTTACGCTGGATATCGGTGCAGAGTACCGCGGTTATCACGGTGATTCCGCCTGGACCTACGGGGTGGGCAGCATTTCTGTTGAGGCTCAGCGTCTGCTGGACGTCACGGAAGGCTCCTTGTACGCAGGACTGGCGTTAGTCAAACCGGATGTGCGCTTGTTTACAATCTCCCATGCAATCCAGCAGTACATCGAGGACGCCGGCTTCTCCGTTGTCCGCGAGTATGTTGGTCATGGCATTGGGGCAGAACTGCATGAAGAACCGCAAATTCCGAACTATGGCATAGCGGACCGCGGACCACGTCTGAAGCCGGGTATGGTACTCGCGATTGAGCCGATGGTTAACGCCGGGGACAGATATGTCAGAACGCTGGAAGATAACTGGACGGTCGTTACGGTAGACGGTTCACTATGCGCTCACTTTGAGCATACAGTAGCAGTTACACCGGACGGCATGGAGATTTTCACAAAACTGAATGCGTAGGTGATCTTCACGTGAATACTGGGAGCAGCCCGCAGATTGGTCAAATCGTGAGAATTCTCAAAGGCAAGGATGCCGGAGAGGCTGCCGTTGTTATCGCAGTTGTTGATAGCAGATTTGTATATATTGCTGACGGGGACAAACGCAAGTTTGATAGTCCAAAGAAGAAGAATATTCAGCACTTGGAGCTCATACCCTTCATCAGCAGTGAGATTGTAGATAGTTTGGAAGAAACCGGCCGGGTAACCAACGGAAAGCTGCGGTTCGCAGTGATGAAGTATGGGGAACCAGCTGGAAAAAGTGCTAATGAGAAAGGAGACTAACTGTGGCTAAGGAAGATGTCATTGAGGTAGAAGGAACGGTCATTGAGCCGTTGCCTAACGCAACGTTTAAGGTTGAGCTTGAGAACGGTCATCAAATACTTGCCCATGTGTCCGGGAAATTGCGGATGCACTTTATCCGTATCCTAACCGGAGACAAAGTGGTCGTGCAGTTATCGCCTTATGATTTATCAAAAGGCCGTATAACTTACCGTAAATAGATGGGAACTACAACAAAAGTTTTGCTTCGCAAAACTTTGAGGAGGTAATTAACATGAAGGTAAGACCTTCTGTAAAGCCCATTTGCGAAAAATGCAAAGTCATCCGCCGCAAAGGGACTGTTATGGTAATTTGCGAAAATCCGAAACACAAACAAAAACAAGGTTAAGAAGGGGGTGTAGCGTAAAATGGCTCGTATAGCTGGAGTGGATTTGCCACGTGATAAGCGCGTTGAGATCGCCTTGACTTATATTTTCGGAATCGGTAAAACGACTTCCCAGAAAATTCTTAATGAAACAGGCATTGACGTTAACACACGTGTCCGTGATTTGACGGAAGATGAAGTCAGCAAACTGCGTGAAACGATCGACAAGCAGGTTAAGGTTGAAGGTGACCTTCGTCGTGAAATTTCCTTGAATATTAAACGTCTTACTGAGATCGGCTGTTACCGCGGTGTTCGTCACCGTCGTGGATTGCCTGTTCGCGGTCAACGTACCAAAACAAATGCCCGTACCCGTAAAGGCCCGCGTCGTACGGTAGCAAACAAAAAGAAATAAGAAGAGGTGATAAGAGACAATGGCTAAACCGAAAAAAGTCGTACGTACGAAACGTCGCGACCGGAAAAATATCGAGTCTGGCGTGGCACATATCCGTTCCACGTTCAATAACACTATCGTTACGATCACGGACCCTCACGGAAATGCAATTTCCTGGGCAAGCTCCGGCGGTCAAGGATTTAAAGGTTCCCGTAAATCGACTCCATTTGCAGCGCAAATGGCAGCCGAATCTGCTGCTAAAGCAGCTATGGAACACGGCATGAAGTCCGTTGAAGTTATGGTTAAAGGACCGGGCGCGGGCCGCGAAGCAGCCATCCGTTCCCTTCAGGCCGCTGGCCTTGAAGTAAACCTCATTAAAGACGTTACTCCGGTTCCTCACAATGGATGCCGTCCGCCGAAGCGTCGCCGCGTTTAGTAAAATCAGAATTGTGATTGTGGTATAATTCTGACGCATCTGCTAATAATAGGTGTTTAGGCATACTACATGATACACCTGATGGGGTGACTGTTTCATATAGGAGCGACGTTTGAAGGAGGGGTACACTCGTGATAGAAATCGAAAAGCCGAAGATTGAGACCGTAGAAGCCAATGATGATGGAACCTATGGGAAATTCGTAATTGAACCGCTGGAACGTGGATATGGCACGACTCTGGGGAATTCGCTTCGCCGGATCTTGCTTTCCTCCCTTCCGGGAGCCGCAGTGACTTCGGTCCAAATTGACGGCGTTCTGCATGAGTTCTCGACCGTTCCCGGCGTAATGGAAGATGTGACGGAAATCATCCTGAACCTTAAAGCTCTGTCTCTGAAGATTCATTCGGATGAAGAGAAAGTGTTCGAGATTGATGCTGAAGGAGAAGGCATCGTTACCGCAGGTGATATTCGTGCGGATAGCGATGTTGAGATCCTGAACCCGGATCTTCATATTGCAACGCTGGGACCTGGAGCGAGACTACACATGCGCATTTTTGCAGGCCGTGGTCGCGGCTACGTCCAAGCGGACCGGAACAAACGCGACGATCAGCCAATCGGTGTTATTCCAGTTGACTCCATCTACACTCCTATTTCCCGCGTGAATTATGGTATTGATAATACCCGTGTTGGTCAAGTGACTAACTACGACAAATTGACGCTTGAAATTTGGACGGATGGCAGTATCAGACCGGAAGAAGCCGTTAGTCTTGGAGCCAAAATTTTGAACGAGCACCTCGTTCTGTTCGTAGGTCTTACGGACGAAGCGAAAGACGCCGAAATTATGGTTGAAAAAGAAGAAGACAAAAAAGAAAAAGTACTCGAGATGACCATCGAAGAGCTAGATCTTTCTGTCCGTTCCTACAACTGCCTCAAACGTGCCGGTATTAATACCGTGCAAGAGCTGACTACGAAAACTGAAGAAGATATGATGAAGGTCCGTAACCTGGGCCGCAAATCTTTGGAAGAAGTTCAAGAGAAGCTTGAGGAGCTTGGTTTGGGTCTCCGTACAGAAGAATAGTTATAGGGTTTCTTGAGACTTGAGTGAAGGAGGGAAAACAAATGGCATACCAAAAATTGGGCCGTGATTCCAGCGCGCGCAAAGCACTATTCCGCGATATGGTAACGGATCTGTTCCTATACGAACGCATCCAGACAACAGAAGCCAAGGCGAAGGAAGTTCGTTCCATCGCTGAGAAACTGATCACAAAAGCGAAAAAGGGCGATCTTCATGCTCGTCGTCAAGTAGCAGCATTTGTTCGTCGTGAGACTGTAGACGGTGAACAAGATGCAATCCAAAAATTGTTCTCTGATATTGCTCCTCGTTACACTGAGCGTCCAGGCGGATACACTCGTATCCTGAAGCTGGGACCTCGCCGTGGCGATGCTGCGCCTATGGTTTATCTTGAACTGGTAGACCGCGCGTAGTTTCACAAGCATGATTTCCGGATGTACGCATTACGTATTTAACGTTATTGTACTGCAGGGCATTTTGACCCTGCCGTGCAAATAACCGCGGGAATCACCTTGTATAGAGTAGAAGGAGCTCCCGCCGGGGCTCTTTTTTTATGAAACAGAAAAACCTATGGACTAACAGGAGAATGAAATGCGCAATCTATTGATGAAAGTCAATTATGACGGTACCCATTATGATGGCTTTCAGACCCAGCCTCAGGGCAATACGATTCAGGACAAGCTGGAGCATGCCATTCTTCATCTGACCGGTGAGACGCTCAAGATAACGGGCTCAGGACGGACAGACGCAGGAGTGCACGCTTATGGCCAACCTTTTAATTTCATAACCTCTTCCCAGATCCCGCTGGAACGCTGGTGTCTGGCTCTGAACGCCAGGCTTCCGCAGGATATCGTGGTTACCGAGGCCTGGGAGGTTCCGCTCTCTTTCCATTCCCGTAGAGGAGCGAAGCGTAAAACCTACCGGTACACGATTAACGGCAACCGGTTCCCGGACCCGTTCCAGCGGCGCTGGCAGCATCATCATCCGATGAAGCTGGATATTCCGGCGATGGAGCAGGGGTTGGCTGGGCTGCTGGGCACCCATGATTACACTTCATTTGCGTCCAGGAAGTCTACCAAGACTTCGCATGTACGCACGATATTTGAAGCACGTCTTGAGGTGGACCGCAGCATGTGCCGGCCCGGGTCTCCCGATCAGGGTGTTATCCATACGTATATTACAGGCAGCGGCTTCCTGCAGCATATGGTACGCATTATTATGGGCACGCTGATGCAAGTGGGGCAAGGCAAGATCAGCGCGGATAGAATCCCTGTAATTCTTGCGGCATGTGACCGCGCAGCGGCCGGACCTACGGCTGTGTCTAAGGGTTTGGCACTCTGGAGTGTAGAATATGACGAGAATGAGAACTAAACGATCAGCACATTATTTTCTATGAAAAATAGTGTTTGAAAAGTTAAAAATCACTTGCACTTGTCATGTTTATGCTGTAATATAAAAGTTGTGTTTTCTTGATGGCTATCCCACAGCCCCGATCAAGGAAATGCCAACAAACAAGCTTTTCTTAACTCACATAATTGTAATCCAATGAGAAACAAGATATACGAAACAGATGATTTTCGTACGAGAACAAGGAGGAAACATTCATGCGTACCACCTATATGGCGAAGCCGAACGAAGTTGAACGCAATTGGCACATCATTGATGCCGAAGGCAAAACACTTGGCCGTTTGGCAAGCGAAGCCGCTGCTCTAATCCGTGGCAAACACAAACCGCAATTCACTCCACATGTTGATACTGGAGATTTCGTAATTGTTATCAACGCTGAGAAGATTCACCTGACCGGTAAGAAAATGCAAAACAAGAAATACTACCGTCACTCGATGCACCCAGGTGGTTTGAAAGTCACTGTTGCTGAAGACCTGATCAAAACCAAACCTGAGCGTATGATTGAATTCGCAGTTCACGGCATGATTCCTAAGACTCGTCAAGGGGATCACATGAAACTGAGACTCAAAGTATATGCAGGCGCTGAACATCCACATGCAGCACAAAAACCTGAAGTTTACGAACTTCGCGGATAAGAATAGAGGAGGACAGTTTCATGGCACAAGTACAATACTATGGGACAGGTCGTCGTAAACATTCGGTAGCACGTGTTCGCCTTGTACCGGGTGAAGGACGCATTGTCATTAACAAACGCGAGATGGACGAATATTTCGGTGTGGAAACACTGAAGATGATCGTAAGACAACCTTTGAACCTGACTGAAACTCTGGGCAACTACGATGTAATCGTTCTTGCACATGGTGGCGGCATTTCCGGTCAAGCTGGCGCAATCCGTCACGGGATCTCCCGTGCATTGCTCAAAGTAGACCCTGAATATCGCGGTGCGCTTAAGAAAGCCGGCTTCCTGACTCGTGACCCACGTATGAAGGAACGTAAGAAATACGGCCTCAAAGCCGCTCGTCGTGCTCCACAGTTCTCGAAACGTTAATATCAATTTCCTTGATAACAAGGAACTCAAGCTCCTGGCCTTTATGGCTGGGAGCTTTTTTACGCATACGGACGCATTGAGTTGCCGGTGGATATAAATAAGCCCATGCTATTATGCACGAGCTTGCTTTTGCAGTTATAACTGGCCGAAATCCTTTATCACAGGAACCTCCTTACCGTACTTTGATCCGCTTCAAGAATCTGCTCAATATCCCTCATCTGCAATACAAAGTTCCTTTTAGAAAATCCGTGCCGATACACAAGCTGATGAATTTGTAAGGTAAGCTGTCCATCAAAACAGATCAGGTCACCTCTTGATGCAGACTCAAGTTCAAGATTCTTCAATGCATCTATCTCTATTTCCTCAAACCTGTCCTCCATGGGTATAACCCATTCATGCTGAGTGGATAATGTTGTGTGATCAAGACAGACAATAAGCTGATCCGGACCATCCAATGTGCTATGGGGATCGTAATAAGCGAAGATCACAGGTTCCTCTAAAACATGCGGGGGTTCCGAATCCCTTTGAATAAGAGAAGCAGAATTATATTCTTCACTCCTTCCAGGCAACATCTCTCCCTCATACTCACGGCGTAAAATTTGATCGAAGCGAATTTTAGCCATATCCCTGGATACCCCAAAAACATTTGAGATTTGCTGAATGGCGATATTGTAATCTCCTGATAAGCTACAGGACTGAATCATGAAAAAGGGCATGGTGGCATAAAGAACAAACTTCTCAGCATCCTCCTCCTGTGCTTTGATAAAAGGAACGGGCAGTGTCATTTGGTTGCCGGCGTGCCTCAGCATGTGACATAACTCATGCAGAAAATCGAACCGTTGCTTCATTGGGGTAGTCCGGTTGTCCAATAGTACAAAGCGCATACCCGATAAGGATTCATAAGCCCGGCTCCGGACAGGAGCATAATCAATATGGATATCCAATTCAGTCGAAAGCCTCTGTATGGTGATGTCTTCCGGCTGAAGAATAGAATGGGTTATGTAGAGCTTTTCCACGAAATGCTCTAGATGTGTTTTTTTATAATGAATAAACATAAAAAACCTCCGAGATAAGAATATATGTTCGCATATATAGATATGAGGAATCAGCCCGTTGGCTGATACCACGATTATTCCTGCTTTTAGTTGTCGTCTGAAGAGTCTGATTTTTTCTTTTCGAGATCTTTAATAAATTGCCAAAAGGTCAACATTTCCCGTTTACGTTCATCCGGGGCGTCCAGGTAATCCTTGAAAAACAGTCCATGCTCAGGATTATTTAGGAAAGCTTCAAATTCAGACAGTTCCGATAGTTGTGGAGCAGCATCTTCTTTGCTTGATCCGAATGCCAAACGATCCATTTCTTCGGTAGTAATGCCTAAAGCACGACAAACTTTGAGAACATTATCGACAGAAGCTCCTCCTACCCCCCGCATCAGGATTGACCTAAGTGTAGTATAAGGAATTCCTGCCTTTTCTGAAAAAGCCTTCGTGTTCAGGCCTGTTTCCTCGATCAGCCTCTTTAAGACCTCAGCCCGTTGCACATGTAGTCCTCCTCAAAATCATCACTATATACGCTACTTCGTATTATTAAGTTCATTGTAGAAGGTTTATAGGCAAATGTAAATATGCATTTTCGTACTTTAAAGGTTATAAAGCTTGACTAAATGCGAAATTGAGTATAGCATGATTTTAAAATACGAAATTGAGTATATTTCAATCAACATGGGCGAAAGGGGAATTGACATGGAGTGTGTAGAGCAGGAGGATCTGGAATTTATATATTCTGATTTTGTGCAAAAACTGCTTCCAGAATATCAAATTTCATTAAAAGGTGTAGAACAACTTTACAGAAGTGCGGAGGCGGATGACAAAAAGGTAATCGCCGGAATGGTCAGTGACTGCGAATATGTGATTGAGTGGCTGAGCAGTGGACGGCGGCCGGGCAACAAGCGCGGAATCGAACGGCGTGCGGGTTATGAGCGGGAAATTCTTTTGGAACCTATTCTTATGCAAAACTTCACCTGCCGCTTCAATGCGGTCCCTTCAGAAGGGTTAACAGAGGATCAACGTTTTCAATTGGAATATGTACTGGGACTGTTGAGCAGGAGGGAGAAGGAGTGTTATATGCTGGCTAACGGTGAGGGGTTCTCGCATGTGGCTATCGCTGGTATGCTCCAGATTTCGGCTGGCAGTGTAAGTGAATATATTCAGCGGGCGCAAAAAAAGATTAGCTCCGTTATAGATGAGTATATGTCCCTCATTTAAAGAGGCTTTAAATAAAAAAGATTTGGTTTGTCTAGTGAAAGCCCCCAATAAATAGAAAGACAAATAACGGTAATCATCCAGCTGATGCCGGAAGGGGAGGTGGCTGCAAAGATGGTGAAGCGTTTGGAGGCGATCCGTGGATTTGGGAAAGAGTTCTAGGAGCAAGGAGGGGCACAGTGACAATTACTTTATTAATTATGGCGATCCAAAAGTTTCTGAAAGAACAATTGGCAGATGACATGCTGCCCGTACCACCCGTCCTGCTGGGATATTTGCCGCAGAGTAATGCCGGGAACCTGGAATATCCGGTAATTATGATCCGGCCGGACGAAGGAGAAGGAGATTCTGGTCAAGGGCAAATTCAAATTAAACTACAGTTTGGAGCTCAGTCCGAAGATGACACAGGACTCATTGATATGCTTAATCTGATGGAGCGGGTACGCATCCTGCTTTTGCGCAAGAGAGTGCTTGACCAACAGTTCGTCATGGACGCCAGCTGGAAAATGAAGCTTAACGAGGAGCATCCTGCAGCAGTCTGGGGAGGCGAACTTACAACAACCTGGGTATTGCCCCAAATTAGACCGGAGGTACAAATATGAACTTCATTAATAATAAAGATAATCTCCAAAATGAGCAGGAGCCGCCACGAATTTATCTAGGTCCAAACCTGCGTGGCGGGCGGCTGCTGCAATCCACTGTTTTTCGGGAGGGTATTCCAACCTATTTATTGCCGCTGCTGGAGGAACAGCCGGATGTGGCTGAACTGATTATACCGTTAGAAGAAATGACGGCTGTGCAGGAACGTATTGTTCACGTCGGAACAGCTGAATATGCAGTCTATCAAAGGCTTTTAGGGAAGGGGATTTAATATATGGCTTTTAAACATGGTGTAACTATTATTGAACAATCGACTTCTGTTCTGGCTCCAACAAAGGCAACGAGCGGTATTCCTTTTGCGGTGGGGACGGCCCCGGTTCATTTGGCTCAAGCGGCTGTGCCGGTGAATACTCCGGTACTTGTATATAGTTACGCGGAAGCGGTCGCTGCCTTCGGATACAGTGAGGACTGGACCCAATATACACTGAGCGAATTGATTTATTCACATTTTGCGTTGTACGAAAAAGCTCCTATGATTCTGGTCAACGTGCTTGATCCGGCCACACACAAGACAACGGTTGCCCCTGCGGCAGCTGCTGTAACAAACCGGGTTGCCATTCTGCAGGCAGAAGGGGTGCTGCTGTCCACACTCCTTGTCAAATCTTCAGATGGTACATCAACCTACGTATCCGGAAAGGATTATACGGCTGCTTTTGATGAGAACGGTCATGTGATGATCACAACAAAATCGTCAGGTGCAATAGCAGCCGATGTTAATCAACTGTCCGTGGGTTATGACAAGCTGAATCCGGAAGCTGTAGAGGCTGAGGATATTATTGGGGGTGTGACGTCGTCCGGTGAATATACCGGTTTTGAGCTGGTTCATCAAGCTTACCCGCGTTTTGGCATTCTTCCGGATCTACTGCTGGCTCCCGGCTGGTCACATCTGTCGGCAGTCGCTGCGGTGATGAAGGCAAAAGCCGGAAATATCAACGGGAATTTCAAGGCGATGGCACTGACGGATATTGATCCGTCCCAGTCCTATACAGATGCTGGCACATGGAAAGCGGACAACAGCTACACTGCTCCTCTTCAAATTGCTGCTTATCCGATGCTGACTCTAGGCGATAAGAAATATCATTTCTCTACACAGCTCGCAGGACTTATCGCCGCGACAGATGCCAATAATGGCGGTGTTCCTTTTGTATCGCCTTCTAACAAGTCTTTGCAAGCGGATGGGACTGTGCTGTCTGATGGGACAAGCCAGTTCCTGGGGATTGACCAGGCAAGCTTCCTTAACAGCGCAGGGATTGTAACGGCACTTAATCTTGGAACGAGCGGCTGGAAGAGCTGGGGGAATCATACTGCTGCCTACCCTGGTGCCACTGACCCCAAAGACAACTTTATTCCGGTTCGCCGCATGTTTAACTGGATCGGCAACAGTCTGATTCTGACCTACATGCAAAAGGTGGATGATCCGATGAACAAGCGGCTGGTGGCCGCAGTGACGGATTCGGTGAATATTTGGCTGAACGGTCTGACGGCATCCGGAGCACTGCTGGGCGGACGGGTAGACTTCAATGAGTCCGAGAATCCAGTGGCGGATCTGATGGCCGGCAAGGTTACCTTCCATCTGCATATCACACCACCGGGACCGGCACAGGAGATTTCATTCCTGCTTGAATACGACACAACATACTTAGCTGCGCTGGTAGCGTAAAAGGAGGAGCAATATGCCTAAAAGATCAGAAAGAGTTATTGATTATTCGGTGTACTTGAATGCAGTGGATTACTTGGGTACGGCAACCGCCACATTGCCGGAAATCACCTACCTGGTGGATACAATTAAAGGCGGCGGCATCGCCGGAGAAATGGCGGCGCCTTCTCCCGGACACACGGGCGCGATGAGTCTGGCCCTCAAGTGGCGCACCATTGAGAAGGCAGCGGCATCCCTTCTGGCACCGAAGATCCATACGCTGGATCTCCGGGCTTCGATTCAAACCTTCGACACGGCAACAAGTGAATACCGTGAGGTTCCTTTTAAGGTGACCGTCCGTGCAAGACCGCTTGGCTTAACGCTGGGGAATCTCGAGACCGCCGCAGTGATGGATACCACCAACAACTTTTCAGTGAATTATTTGAAGGTAACACTGGATGGCGTTCAGGTGCTGGAAATTGATAAATATAACTACATTCACAAAGTTTATGATGTAGATTACCTTGCTGCAACCAAAGAGAATCTTAGTCTATAAGGAGCGTGCACGATGGGGACAACGAATATAGAGGAGGCTGGCGCGGAAGTCTATACTTTCGCCCGGCCTGTAACATTTGAAGGCGATACTTTTGAGAGCTTGAGTATTGATTTCGACAAGCTGACAGGTGAGGACATTCTGATCTGTGACCGTCAGTATCAGGTGGAATCGGCGCGGCAATCCAGCGGGGAATTGATTAAGGAGACCAATAAAGCCTATCAGGCTTATATTGTAGCAAAGGCTGCAGGTGTCCACGTTGGGCTGATCAGAGCACTTTCAGCTAAGGATTTTACAAAACTGACCTTGCGGGCACAAAGTTTTTTGCTGCTGTAGGCTGTGGAGACGGCGATGGGATTAAAGACATCGCCGTCTCTTTGGCCATGCTTACCCATACTCCGATCCCTTATTTTCTCGCTTTGCCTTTGGAGGAACTGGGGGAGTGGGTTGAGAGGGTGTCCAGGATTAAGGGAAGGAGGTAACTTATGGCAGGGACAGGCAATGCAAGCAGCAGTATAAATGAGATTATTCTTCAGCTGAATTTATTGGTGACTCCTGCTTTCCGCAGCTCTGTCGGCGAAGCGGAACAGCATATTCAGGATTTGGACCGGGTTCTGCGTGAAATGGTCAGCAGGGGGTATTTCGATGTACTGCGCAGAGAGGCTGAACAGGCGGATGACAGCATTGAGGAGGTAGGCGACAAGGCCGGAAAGCTCGGTGACAAGCTTAAAGATGCAGTCAAAGAAATGGACTTCTCCATGCTGCAAAAAGCCGTTGAACCTCTGAAGGCGGTATGGGCGGCTGTAAATGATTCTTCCGGGGCGATGGCGCAGCTTCAGGCTGCAACCGGGTTGAGCGCCAAAGAAATGAGTGGAATGAAAGATATCTCTGATAGCCTGTACAGTCAGAATTATGGTGAGAACTATGAAGATATCGGAGACGCCGTAGGAACGGTGAAACAAGTCCTGCAGCAAACAGGAGAAGAGCTGGAAAAGACAACGCAGACGGCCATGACGTACCGCGATGTTTTTAAGGGAGATATAGCTGGTTCTGTACAAGCAGTTGACGCTATGATGCGCAAATTCGGCATCTCCTCGGAACAAGCCTACAATCTGATGGCTCAAGGCGCGCAGAAGGGGCTCAATACATCCGGCGGACTTTTGAGTGCAATAGGGAAATACAGCGATGATTTTCAGAAGATGGGTTATTCTGCCGACGAGATGTTTGAATTATTAAGTGCAGGCATGGACAATGGAGCGGACTCGCTTGATGGTGTTGCCGACATTATGAAAAAATTCGGATCAAACGTTAAAGAAGGCTCGGATACTGCAAAGGCCGCCATCTACGAGCTGTTTGCTCCTAAGCAGCTGGATCAATTCAGCACCGCGCTTGTAAGTGGCGGGACGAAGTCGAAGGAATTTGCCGATTTGGTAAAGGCCGCCGGACAAAAGGGTGCCCTTGCACTGGTTGGAGACTTGAAGGCGGGAGGCGATTCGGCCAACAAGGCTATGCTTCAACTGCAAAAGACGCTGGGCAGCGGCGATACCCTCTTTAAAGGGTTGGCTGACGGATCGATTACCAGTAAGGATGCCATGAATCAGGTTATTGTGAAACTGAAGGCCATCAAGGATCCGGTTCATCAAGCAGCGCTTGCCGGTACCCTGTTCGGCTCTCAATTTGAGGAAATAGGGAACAAGGCAGTGCTGGCGCTTGGCCAAACCCGCAATCAGTTTGATATGACCAGGCAGACCATGGAGGAAGTAGCGGCGATAAAAGACAATACGCTCTCCGAGCAGTTTGCGGCAATGGGACGGGAGCTGATGGCGAGCCTTGTAGTTCCCTTAGGAGAAAACTTGATGCCCGCGCTTCAGGGCTTAACCGGCTGGGTTTCAGACAATAAAGAGCCGCTGATGGTAATCGGTCTTGCGGTTCCTGCTGCGATGCTGGCTACAAAAACAGTGAAGATTGTCCAGGAATTCTCCAAGATTATCACGGCGGCCAGAGGAGCCAGCGGAGCAGCTGGAGGGATTGCCGGGGCGCTCGGTATGCTAACCAATCCTGTGGGGCTAGCTGTAGCAGGTTTGGGATTGGTTACAGCAGGAGTCATAGCCTTCAGAAAGCATCAGGAGGATGCGCGCCTGGATCTTTTGAATATGGGGGATGCGCTGGATGAATCCTATTCCAATTATGCAGGAATTGAGGAGACGACTACTAAAACCCAGGGTCTAATTACCGAATATGACCGGTTGACAGGGAAGCTTAAGGACGCAAAAACTCCCGCTGCTGAATTGGAAGAAGCCAGAAGAAAGCAAAGGGATGTGGAACAAGAGCTTATTGACATGAATCCGGATATTTTGTCTGCTGAAGACTTGAAAAATGGCAGATTCAGTGATCAGCTTGGGCTTGTCGGCAATCTTGCCAAAGCCCGGGAAGATATGAGCCGGCGCGAGTTGGAGCATGATGTACTTTCAGCTCAGGCGAAATTACCTGATTTGGAGGATGAATATACAGCAACGACTGAAAAACTCGCCAAGCAGTACGCTAAATATGATAGTGATAAGGTGAAGTTTCAAGATTATCATGAGTACGTAAATCAGCTTGATGAGATTTGGAATGGAAAGGGAAGCGAAAAGGAGAAAGTAGTACAAATAGATGCATTAAGAGATAAAATCAATAAAGCTCAGGGTACAGAATACAATGTTTCCGGCGGTTGGGCTATTGAGTCGATCAAAGAAGATTACGAAAAATATAGGACTTCCTTTGATGACAAGTACACTGAAATCCAAGAAACGGAAAGTGATAAAAGAGAAGCGGAAAGCAGCATGCTCTCTTATTACAATGCCCAAAAAAAATTGATTGAGCTTGATCTCGGAGGCACCTTAGAAGAGCAAGTAGCGAAATACAAGGATTTGTCCATTGCTCAAAAAGAACAGACCAATCAAGCATTGATTGATACGGCAAGCCTTAATAATGAGGTGGATAAACTGCCTGCTGAAAAGATAGTGAATGTTCAGCTTCTATGGCAGCAAACTGGACAGATTCCGAACTTCAAGCTCACGGGGGAGGAATGGGGAGAGGTTCAAGGGACGATCAAATCGAAAGGGAAGCCTGATTCGCTTACTACAGCTGGCCGAAAGGCGATTTATTGGGCACAGCATGATCCGGATTTTGAGGGGTACGCTGAAGGCGGAATCGCATATGTTCCATCTATATTTGGTGAAGCCGGTCCCGAAATGGCCATTCCATTAAATCAAAAGCCCAGGTCCCGATCTTTATTGGAGAAGGCAAATGATTTGATGGGCTACAATAACAATTCCGGTAACAATGGAGATATTCATGTAACATGGGCACCAAGTATCACCCTCCAGGGCGGAGATAAATCTGTGGTCGAACAGCTGCGTGAGGCCTTGAAACAAACGGAGGACGGTTTTGAACGCCGCTTCAAGGCCATGCTCCAGCAGCAGAGGCGGGTGAGCTTCCAATGATCTATAGAACCGTGCAAGGAGATATGTGGGATGGAATTGCTTTTAATCTATATGGAGATGCCCGCTTCATGACCCTGCTCTTGAATGCTAACCCGGCGCACGCTGCGGTCTGTGTGTTTTCCAGTAATATTCTGCTTAATGTACCGGAGTTGCCGGCTGACACTTCCAGCTCATTACCTCCATGGAGAAGGGGGTGAGCCGGATGGAATCCATGCAGGACGCACGCAGAGCAGTACTGGAGCTTCGGTATAACGGGAAGGATGTCACGGTGGATATTGCGAAATCGCTAACTGACTTTCAATATAACGATGCTGCCTCCGGTTCTCTGGACGATCTTACAGTTTCGCTGGAGGACCGGGAGCGCAATTGGCAGGGGCCTTGGGCACCTGTTGAAGGGGATCGGCTGGTTGCTTCCATCCGGACTGTTAACTGGGGAAAATCGGGGGAAATCAAGAAGCTGCCGCTGGGAACCTTTGAGGTGGACAGTATCGATTTTAACGGTCCCCCTGACACGATATCCATTAAGGCGATTTCACTTCCCATTACCTCCGAGATTCGGATGCAACGCAGCTCGCGCAGCTGGGAGAAAACGAATCTGAAAACGGTAGCCGCTCAAGTTGCCAAACGCGCTAAACTGAAATTAATTTATGAGGCGCAGGACAATCCTTCTTATGAACGTCTCGAGCAGTCGGAGGTGTCGGACTTGGCCTTTTTGCTGAACACGGCTACTCAAGAGGGCATCGCCATTAAAGTATCCGGCGGGAGCCTGGTTCTTTTTGATGAAATGGAATATGAACAAAAAGCGGCGGTCGCGACGATTGTTCGCGGGGAGGCGAATGTGACCGGGTACAGCTTTTCGCTAAATACTGCATATGCGGCTTTCCGGGCTTGTACAGTCACTTATGCTCCCTCCCAGGGGAAGGAGTCCCTTAAGGCTACTTACACACCTGAAGGTGCGCCGAAGAGTGGTCCTGTGCTTAAGATCAATGAGCAAGTCGATAGTCAGGCCGATGCTCTGCGGCTAGCCCGTAAAAGGCTTCGGGAGCGCAATAAAGAAGGCGGAAAAGGAACCCTATCCCTCATGGGAGATATGCGGATGGCTACGGGACTAACCATTAATATCAAGGGCTGGCAGCGGTTTGACGGAAAATACATTATAGAATCCGCCAGGCATTCGATTGGAAGCAGCGGGTACACAACAAATCTGGAAATTCGCAAAGTATTGGGGTGGTAGAGTTGATTCTTATTGGCAAGGTATCCACAGTTAATTTGGTAGCGGGAAGTGTCAGGGTTTCTTTTGCAGACCGCGATGATATGGTTTCTGACGAATTGCCGGTTCTCACGCCGGGCGGTTGGGGAAGGGGCAATGCGATACCGCTGCCGGGCGAGAGGGTGCTGTGCGCTTTTCTGGATAACGGGCGTTCGGCAGGTTTTTGCTTGGGAACGTACTTTGCAGAAGATGATCAGCCTTCAGGCAGCAAGGATCAGCGGGGGGTATGGTTTGAGGATGGCAGTTATGTCTATTATGACCGTACGGCAAAAAGACTGAATGTTAAAAGTAACGGCGGGGTGAGGATAGAGGGAGATTTAACAGTAACAGGCAAGGTGTCGGCCAGCGCATTTAATGATGGAGGGGGAGGCGGAACCGGATGAGCAGTATAGCTAAGTCAGACCAACAACAAGAATATAAAATGAACAAGATTGGCAGTTTAGGGCCGGTCGTTTTTGTCGTTGCGGAAGGTGCAATTCGCACTATAGATGAATTCAAGCGCAGCAGTTCCAGCCGGTGGGCACAGCACGACATTATCGGTCAAAAGCCCAAAAAGGAATTTGTGGGACCCGGGGCAGATTCTGTTTCGTTTGCGGTCCATTTCTCCGCTGCGCTTGGCCTTAATCCGCGTAAAGAACTCGATAGGCTCACAGAACTCGACCGTGCCGGTAAAGCGATGCCGCTTGTCATAGGACGTAAGAATGTGGGAGTCGGACTGTGGGTGATCAGTGGGTTGTCCCAGGATTGGAGCAGGCTGGACAGCATCGGCAATGTTTTGGACGCACAGGTCACGATCTCACTTGAGGAGTATGTGAAATGATGTATACCGTGGATATGACACAACCGACCCTGATCAATTTCAGGCCGTTAACGGTTGAGGAAGAAGTTTCTCAGAATATTCGAATGATCCTTGCTACTCCGTGGGGAAGCGCTCCGTTGGCCCGGGAGGTTGGCTTGGACTACACGATTATTGATGAGCCTGCATTCATTGCCGAAACCCGCCTGACCGCAGAAATCATCACAGCCATCACAGAACAGGAGCCGCGCGCCTCGGTAGCCGATGTTTCTTTTCACAAAGATAAAGAAAACTCGCTTAACGGCCGTTTGGCAGTTGTAGTGAAATATACTCTGGCAGAGGAGGAATAGGAATTGGAATATGCTGAATTACCGGAAATTCTCTTCGCCGAAGAGGACACAGCAGCCGTACAGCAGAATGTGATCACTGTATATGAAGGCCTTGCTGGACGTACTTTGCAGCCCGCCGATCCGGTGCGGCTTTTTTTGTCCTCGCTGGCAGCGGTCATTGTACAGCAGAAGGTGCTTATTAATCAGACGTCAAAAGCAAATCTGCTGCGCTACGCCTCCGGGACGCTCCTGGATCATATGGGCGCTTTTCAGGGTTCAAAGCGCTTGAAGGCGTCGGCGGCAATCGTCACTCTTCAGTTTGTCTTATCCATTCCGCTGGCTTCAGTGACTTCGATTCCTGCAGGAACCCGCGTTGGGGCGCAGGGCGGCAATGGTTCAATCTATTTTACAACTACGGAGTATCTGGAAATTCCGGCGGGAGAGACTGTGGGTATTGCAACGGCACAATGCTCCGACTCTGGAACGATAGGGAACGGATTCTTGCCCGGACAGATTAATGTTCAGATGGACCCGTTGCCCTTTGTCCAATCTGTAACCAATCTGACAACCAGCTCCGGTGGAGCCGCTGCAGAAACGGATGAAGCTTTCAAAGAACGTATCCGCAATGCGCCGGAATCCTATTCGACGGCTGGTCCACAGGGAGCTTATGAATTCTGGGCTAAGTCCACATCCTCTGCAATCCTGGATGTCCATGCGTACTCTCCGGCAGCAGGCCGTGTTACGGTCGTTCCCTTACTTGCCGAGGGGCAGATTCCCGGTGAAGATGTGCTGAGTTCCATTGCCGAGACCTTGGAAGACCGGGGGATCCGGCCACTGACAGATCTGGTAACCGTGAGTGCGCCACAACCAGTCAGCTTTAACACAGCAGTTACCTATTATATCAGCCGCAGCCGGGCTGCTGAGGTACCGGGTATCCAGGCAGCCGTATCGGCGGCAGTTGCTGCTTATCAGCTCTGGCAGCGTTCCAAGCTGGGCCGGGATATTAACCCTTCGGAGCTGATAGCCCGAATCATGGCTGCCGGGGCGCTTCGGGTGGTCGCGGCAGCTCCCGGGTACACGGTTCTGTCAGCAACCCAGATTGCTCAGACTGGCACAACGACAATCACTTACGGAGGGTTGGCAGATGATTAATATTCAGACCGTAAGTCTGTTTGATCTGCTGCCGCTTCCCATCCGCAATGATCCTGCGATGGCTGCGGCTGCTGTTGCGCTGGATATACAGCTGCAAGAGACAAGCAGTATGATTGCCGGCCTGGAGCTGTTCGGGCGGTCAGCAGAGTGGACAAATGCAGAAGCAGATGAACTGGCCTGGCAGTTCAAGCCGCCCTATTATGATCCGGATCTGCCTTTGGATCAAAAACGGTTGCTAATCAAAAATGCCATACCATTTCACAGGCATAAAGGTACGGCCGGAGCGGTAGAGGACCTGATTGCGATCTTGTTTGGCCAAGGGGCAGTGGAAGAATGGTGGCAGTATGGCGGGGAGCCGCATCATTTCCGGGTAGTCACCAACAATGCCGATGTGACTTCGGAGCGGGCGCAGGAGTTCATTGCCGCAGTCGATGCAGTCAAGCGTTTGTCAGCTGTGCTGGACAGCGTCACAATTTCACAAGCTGAGCAGCTGCCCTTTTACTTCGGCGGCTTTTTACATTTCGGGGAACACATTACGATTTAGGGAGTGAAACATGTGGCAGTATTTGGAGGCATGACATTAACCAATAAAGGATTGGCGCTGCAAGGAAAAGCACAGGCGGGAACGCAGCTCAATTATACTAGGATCGCCATTGGCGACGGATCGCTTAGCGGACAATCCGTACCCGCACTGAATGCGCTGATATCTCTTAAGAAAAGCTTGCCTATTGCCCGTCTTCAGATGCAACCGCCTAACAAAGTGATTATCGGCACGACTCTGTCCAACGCCGATATCACCACAGGCTTTTATTTCCGGGAGGTTGGGGTATTCGCCCAAGATCCGGATGGCGGAGAGATCCTCTACGCGTATGCCAATGCGGGAGTGACAGCGGATTATATCGCGCCCGGCGGCGGAACGGATATCATTGAGAAGGCCTTTGACTGCGTTGTTGTCGTTGGGACGGCGGCAAATATTAAGGCGATGATTGATGAATCACTTGTATTCGCGAAAAAGTCCGAGTTGGACGCTGTTGACGCTGCTAAGGTTGATAAGGTATCCGGCAAGGGGCTGTCCGCCAATGACTACACCACGACCGAGAAAAACAAACTCTCGGGAATTACTGCGGGAGCTGGTGGAGCTGGCTCGGCATCAGACACGGTTATAGGCAACCGGACAATATCTGATACTATAGCCCCGACAGGAGATACCGGCACTATTACAACCCTGCTGGGCTGGCTGGCCAATATGATCAAATCTATCACAGGCAAGTCTTCTTGGCGGACTGCGCCGGCCACAACGCTGGAAGCGGCTAAGGCGCATGCGGATGACGCCACGCGGCATCTTACGGCGGCGGAGCGGACGGCATGGAACGCTAAGGAGACACCGGCGGGGGCACAGGACAAGGCGGATGCTGCCAAGACCGCAGCGGCAGCTGACGCAACCACAAAAGCGGCCGCTGCTCAGGCAGCGGCTGCGACAGATGCTACAGGTAAGGCTAATGCCGTTCAGGCAAATTTAACCGCCCATATTGGTGCTGGAGGTACGGCGCACGCAGTGGCCACAACTACATTGGCCGGATTTCAATCGGCTGCCGATAAGGCGAAACTGGATGGAGTGGCAGTGGGAGCCAATAACTATACTCACCCAGCCACACATCCACCGGGCATCATTGTGCAAGATGCTTCGAATAGATTCGTCACGGATACTGAAAAATCAACCTGGAATGCTAAAGCCTCAACCGCTGTAGCGACCACAACAACTGCTGGACTGGAGTCGGCTGCGGATAAAGCCAAATTAGATAGCATTGCAGCCGGGGCTACTGTTGTAGCCAATTCAGCATCAAACGGAGTAATCACCATCAATGGCACGAATGCCACGGTATACACGCACCCTAATCACATTGGTGATGTAACCAGTACAGGGGACGGTGTGACTGCGATTGCAGCCGGTGTAATTGTGGATGCGGATGTAAATGCCTCGGCAGCCATTGCCTGGACCAAGCTCAGCAAAACAGGGGCCTCCTTGGCGGACTTGCCTACACGATCCGCTGCGGACTTGTCGAGCGGAACGCTTGCCGCCGCGCGTCTCCCGGCTATCTCCGGAGATATCACGATGGCTGCAGGAGCGGGGACAGCTACAATCACCGCTGGGGCGATTGTTAATGCTGACGTTAATACCGCAGCAGCTATTGATGCTTCCAAGATCGGGACAGGTGTTGTATCCAATGCAGAGTTTGGTTACCTGGACGGCGTGACAGCGGGGATTCAGGGGCAGCTGAATACTAAGGCTAATCTAACCACTACACCGCAGCAGACCACGGCGGATGTTACTTACTATGTGCGGACGGATGGTAATGACTCGAATGACGGTTTAGCTAATACGGCGGGCGGGGCGTTTAAGACGATTCAAAAAGCTATTGACTCGCTCCCTAAAGCAATTAACCATGATGTGAATATCAATGTTGCGATGGGGACTTATGCTGAGTCGATTGTAATTAAAGGTTTTTTTGGAAAAGGGAGTTTTGCGATTACGGGAACTGCTACCGTAAACATCGTAAAAGCGTTAGGAGCTTCAAATACTTTGCCTGTTACGCTTACCGCACTCACGAGCACAACAAATAATGCCAATTCTTTTGAATTTAGTTATTGTTCTTGGACATATTTTAATACTTGTTCAGCAACTGCGGCGGATACTTCAAATGCTGGTTTCGTTATCTATGGTGGTTCTGCTGTTCTTGCATCATGCGTGATATCTAATAAATGGGCGGCGTTGATTTCTCGAAGTGCCGCGAATGTTTACATGACATGGTGTACGGGGAGTGCTAACTCAAACGCCTACTATGCAATGGAATCATCTAAAATCGGCGGGGACGGAAATACCTTGTCGGGGGTTTCATTCACATCTAATGGATCAAATATATCAATGGGCGCGGGTGTCATTAACCCTTGGGGAGATAATACACAATTTTCAAGAGCGGCTGTCTGGGCGTCAGCGAATGCAGATCAAGCACTAACTGCAGGCGCCTACACATCAATAAAATACGCTGGTGTGTCTACTAATCAATTGAACGGGTATAACGGAACTACGGGGGTGTTCACTTCTCCCCAAACAGGATGGTACAAAGTCAAGGCGTCTGGATTGGTGGCATACGTACCTGCCACGATTCAATGCCAACTAAGAGTTCTTCAAAACGGATCTGCAGGGTACACAATGGACGTAAAGAATGCTGGTTCCACAAGTATGCACATTATGCTATCGGGGGATATTCAACTCTACCTGCCAGCGGGGGATTACTTCGCTATTCAAGTACACACCACTAATGCTCTCACGCTTACAGGAGGAAATGATATAACTAGGCTTGAAGTTATCAGAGTTGCATAAAGGAGGAATTACAAATGAATATACCGGCAGCAATAAAATTTATTTTTCCCAAAGTCGATGCGTTAAAAGACTTTGAAGTTTGGGACAACGGCCTGGAACCTATCCTGCGCCCGGGAGCAGAAGAAAAAGGCCGTGTCCGTTATGAGATTAAGCCACCAGAAGAAGGCGAAGAACCAGTTGAAGGCGTACATTACCGTTACAGCATCGACTATAATCTGCTCTTAGAGGGCGAAGATTACGACCTGGTAGAGCGTGGCCCGTATATCGCAGTCTGGAATTTAGACGAACCACAGCCCACAAAAGCCGAACTGGAAGCAGCCTGGGAAGCTTACCAGAAGTACGAAGCCAATAAGCCACCGGAGCTGACGGAAATCGAGCAGGTCCGCGAGGAGCTGGTACAAACGCGGATAGCATTGACGGACACGTACGAGCAATTAGAGTTTGCCCAAGATGAGGCCACAGGCGCACAGCTTGCCCTGGTTGAACTGTACGAGCTAGTATTACCGCTGATAGGGGGTGACGTATAATGCCGCAAGTATATGCAAGCCTGATCCGTAAGGGACTCAAAACAATTGAGCAGGTACCCCTCGTGATCCGAGATGAGGTTCAGGCACTCCTGGCCGACAATGCTTAACCAGTATTTAGCTGGGCCGCTTCTGAACCGGATGAGATCGGACCCATTGCCTGTTGAATAGATATCGCTAGCGCCTATAATGGCGTTTTTATTTTGCCTCCGAAGCCCCTTCGGGGGCTTTATATCAGAGAGAGGAGCGGGGGAATGGATAGCAACAATGTATTAATTTTGGAAAAGCTGCTGCCGCTCACAGATAAATATGGACTTGCTTACATTTTGGCACTGGTACTGGTCTTTGTCGTATTCGGTTTTGTGACAGATATCCGGCGCGGAAAATGGGTGCCGCGTGAGCTGCTGGATCGTGCCGAGGAGGACCGGGACCGGCTGCAAAGTATCCTCGACAAAGAGCGGTCAGACTTTATGGCACCGACACTCCAAGTACTGCAGGGGCTCAAAATAGACCATGCCGCAAGTAACAATCCCGGCAATGATGAGGACAGGGGAGGATAACCGTGTTTAGACGATGGATGAAACGTTTATCGCCCCAGCATAAAGAGAGAGAGCAGGAGCTGGCGCGGGCATCCCGCAGGGTATCATTTGCGATTGCCAGGTACAAGGATACTTCGAAGGACATACAAGAGGAGATCCGGAACAACGGTTTTGCTGAATTTCTAATATACGATCGGGGTGTTAATCATGGGGGGCATTGATATCTTGCTGTTGATTGCTTATCTTATATCATTTATTTGTGCGCTGCTGCTTATGGCTGCACTTTTTCTATACTTTCGGAAAAGACTCCGCGCCAGGGTGGTGAGCTTATTCATGCTTGCGGCGTTCTTCTTCCTGGGAGCATATACGGTCAAGATGGCCGTGGCGTTCTGGATTCGTTTCTCAATCGCATCTGGGGATTCCGCTGTGTATGCCGCACTGAAATCCCAAGGCTGGGATATTGCACAGACTGGAACAACGCTGGGGCTGGTAATCCTGACCGTACTCATGTATACCCGGCGGCAGGATCTGTTTATGATCTTTCCGGCCGTTAAAGAGGAGGCGAAGCGCGATGCTGACGCTTGATCAGGTACAACTTAAATCCTTGTCCCGGCTTAATGGGCTGCATCCAGTACTTGCAGCATCTACGGTGACACTGATCGAGCGCAGCTATGCCCTGTCTGAACGTAAGAAACATGCCTCAGAGCCGCTCGTCCTGCTCCACAGTTCTCGAAACATTAAGAGTTGTTTACACTTTGTGAATTCTGTAAAATAGTGGTATTTTATCGATACCCTACAATACGATCCTGATAGCTGTTTAAATAAAGGAGGAACCATGAAAACCGGATTTTATTACTGATTACGATAATAGGGTGCTCTTCAAATCAACAAAATTTCACAAAAACTAATGACACTATAAAAGAATATATAGATACTGCAAAAGTACCAGCCATTCCTGGATTGGAAGTAGAGTCGATCTTTGTCAATATTGATAAAGAGACGAAAGAGGGACTTCGGAATACTGTCGTGATTACGTATACTGACGAGAAAGGAAAACTTATTAAAAATGTAAATACCGAATCTAATGTTTCACTAATTTATGGTCCCTATGAGGGAAAGAAAGTATTAACCTTATCTATAAGCAAAGCTGAAGTTGAATACGGTAATGAGATGCAGATTAAAAACATAAATAACCTTGAATTATTTTATACAAAGGTTCAAGATAACTTGTTGCTATATACTCGTCATAATGAGCTTTCTTATACCTCAGAGGGCCGCATAACAAATGAGTACACTGAAGAACAACATTTTGAAATGTTTACACAAGCAGTAACTAACAATTAGATAATATCTATTCCCTTGTTCTAAAGGAATTCAAGCTCTCAGCCGTTATGGCCGCGAGCTTTTTATGTTTTTATCATCAAAATATTAATTCCCTGAATACTTTATTCCAAAATGAACAAAACCCATTGACTTCGCCACTGA
The DNA here is from genome assembly GCF_013141775.1 of Paenibacillus phytohabitans. Classification (GTDB taxonomy): domain Bacteria; phylum Bacillota; class Bacilli; order Paenibacillales; family Paenibacillaceae; genus Paenibacillus_AQ; species Paenibacillus_AQ phytohabitans. The sequence continues at coordinate 8,754 of NZ_WHOB01000091.1, read as the reverse complement.
AACGGATATACTATACCATATAGAATTAGTCGGGATTAGCCTCTCAGAGGATTCGATCTTGGCTACATCCGGATGGAGGAAGATTAGATGAATCTGCTCGAGAAAGAGGATTTAATCAAAGTTAAAGCTGAAGAATTGGAGAATGCCACTCCCGAAGAGATTATCCGCTGGGCGGTAGAGACTTTTCCTAATATAACGTTTGCCTGCAGTTTTGGTGCCGAAGATGTAGTACTAGTGGATATGATCCAGAAGGTCAGCCCGTCGACAGATGTGTTCTATCTCGACACCGATTATCATTTCAAGGAAACCTATGAGACAAGAGATATTATGGCCGACAAGTACGGAATGGAGTTCGTCCGTGTATCGCCACAGATTACAGTAGAAGAGCAGGCACTGCAGTATGGTGAGGCACTTTGGAACACTGACCCGAATCAATGCTGCGCCATCCGTAAGGTTGAGCCGCTCACGCGTATTCTTTCACAATACGACGCTTGGATTACCGGAATCCGCCGTGACCAGGCGCCAACCCGCGCCAACTCCAAAAAGGTAGAGTATGATAACAAATTTGGCCTTGTAAAGTTTAATCCGATTGCGAACTGGACCACAGAGGATGTATGGAATTATATCCGCGAGAATGATGTGGTCTATAACCCGCTTCATGACCGTAACTTCCCTAGTATCGGCTGTGAGCAATGCACCCGGGCGGTTATGCCTGGTGAAGATCCGCGTGCCGGAAGATGGTCCGGATCAGACAAAACAGAATGTGGATTGCACAAATAACACACTAGCATTGCACACAGGAGGAGAGAACAAGGATGACTTCAATACTTCCTCATGGAGGAGCGCTGGTTCAGCGTATAGCAGAGGGTGCGGAGAGAGAACAACTGTTGCAGCAAGCCTCAGCCAATAAATCAATTGCTCTCAATACATGGACTTTATCTGATTTGGATTTGATTGGTGTAGGTGCATTTTCGCCGCTCACGGGTTTCTTGAATGAAGCGGACTACCATTCTGTGGTCACAAGCATGCGACTTGCAGATGGAACCGTATGGAGCATTCCTATCACACTCGCTGTAGATGACAAGCAGGCGGCATCCCTTGCAGTGGGTGACAGAGTGTCGCTGATTGGTGAAGAAGACGGTGTAGTCTACGGACTGCTTGATATTGAAAGCATCTACGAAGTGGATCAGCAGCTGGAAGCGCAGAATGTGTTCAAGACAACCGATTCAGAGCATCCTGGCGTAAGCAAACTGCTCGCCCGTCCGGCAACTTATGTAGGTGGTCCTATAACTGTACTGAACCGGCCGCAGCCTGAGAAATTCGGTGAGTTCTATTTCGACCCTGCCGAGACCCGTCAGATCTTCGCGGATAAAGGCTGGAGAACCGTTGTGGGCTTCCAGACACGCAATCCGGTACACCGCGCTCATGAGTACATCCAGAAGTGCGCTATGGAGGTTGTAGACGCTCTGTTCCTGAATCCGCTTGTGGGTGAAACCAAGTCTGACGATGTGCCGGCCAATGTGCGGATGAAGAGTTATCTTGCGCTCTTGGAGAATTATTATCCGGAGAACCGCACATTCCTGGGTGTATTCCCGGCGGCAATGCGTTATGCCGGACCGCGTGAAGCCATATTCCATGCGATGGTGCGCAAGAATTACGGCTGCACACATTTTATTGTCGGTCGTGATCATGCCGGTGTGGGTGACTACTACGGCACTTACGAAGCGCAGGAGATCTTTGCGAACTTTACCGCCGAGGAACTTGGCATTACGCCATTATTCTTCGAGCATAGCTTCTTCTGTGTGAAATGCGGCAACATGGCCTCCAGCAAAACCTGCCCGCATCCGGGTGATCAGCATTTGACGCTCTCCGGAACTAAGGTACGGGCACTTCTTCGCGACGGACAATGTCCGCCTCCTGAATTCACGCGCCCCGAAGTGGCGCAGATTCTGATTGAAGGCATGTCTCCGGAAGTTTCGGTCCAAGCTTAAACAGCCAGTACTATTTGGCCCTCTTGTCCCATATAGATGAGTAGAATCTATCGGGACGAGGGGGTCTTTGTTATGTCTGGCCGACAGCAGCATAAAGTCTCGGTCTGGATCTCTTGGAGCAGCATCAAAAAAAGCATCCTGGGCGCTGCATTACTCGCTGTGATGATCGGTATCATTGCTTATGATATGCCGACTGCCAAGACGATCAATTATTGGAGTCTGCCGCTTTCCGGCAAGGTAATTGCCATTGATGCGGGCCACGGGGGTCCGGATGGCGGCGCGGTGAGCCGGGAGGGGCTGATTGAGAAGGATATCAACTTATCAGTGTCCCTCTATTTACGCGATTATCTGCAGCAGGCGGGAGCTATTGTAGTAATGACCCGGGAAGGGGATTATGATCTGGCCCAGGACAGCACCAAAGGGTATGCCAGACGCAAGACGGAGGATCTGAAGCAGCGGGTCAGAAGTATCGAGGAGAAGGGCGCCGATCTGTTTATCAGCGTACATATGAACAGTATTCCTTCGAACCGCTGGAGCGGAGCCCAAACCTTCTATTATCCAAGCAATGAGGGCAACAAGGCGTTGGCCGGATTGGTACAGGATGAGCTGAAGGCTACCCTTGAGAATACAGACCGTGTGGCCAAGACTGCGAACACTATTTATTTGTTAAAAGTATTAAAGATGCCGGCTGTCTTAGTTGAGGTAGGGTTCCTATCCCATCCTGAGGAATCCGTTCTGCTTGGAGACGATGTGTATCAACGGAAGGTGGCAACCAGTATCTACCGGGGGATCCTGCGGTATACCTCTGAGCAGCCATAGGGTGGGACTACTCTTCCGCCGGAGGGTAATGCTATAATAGACGAAAATACCGGAGCTTACCCGTCCGGGAAGGAACAGAGGTGCTTTCCATGCTGACTAGGGAACAAATTCAGGAACTTTTGCAGCCGCTCACAGACCCGGAATCCGGAAAAAGCCTTGTCGAATTACAGCTGATCCGCGATATCATGATTAAAGAAGACCGGATCTCGCTATCTGTCGTGTGTCTTGACTCCGAGGAGAAGCAGCGTATGGAGCTGGAGCAGCAGGTTCGCGATTTGCTTACTGAGGGCGGAGCGGATAATATTCATATCCGTCTGCGTGATGCCACCGATTATGAACGCGCTATACTCCGTGGAGAGAGTTCAGAGGACGAGCAGGAATCAGAACAAGGCGAGAAGCTGAAAGGCCATGCAGCGGGCCTTGAGGGGCATGAGCTGATCAACGAGAATTCGGGTGTGAACTTCATCGCGATCGCCAGCGGCAAGGGCGGAGTGGGAAAGTCTACGGTGACGGTGAACCTGGCCGTAGCACTAGCCAGAAAAGGTAAAAAGGTCGGTCTGATCGATGCCGACATTTATGGCTTCAGTATCCCGGATATGATGGGCATTGAAGAGGGACCAGTCGTGGAAGAGGGCATCATCATTCCGGTGGAACGATTCGGAGTGAAGGTCATGTCGATGGGCTTCTTTATCCGTGAGAATAGTCCGGTCATCTGGAGAGGGCCGATGCTTGGCAAAATGCTGCGCCAGTTCTTCAGCGATGTAGGCTGGGGTGAACTGGATTATCTGCTGCTGGATCTGCCTCCGGGAACGGGCGATGTGGCGCTTGACGTGCACCAGATGCTGCCGCACAGCAAGGAGATTATTGTAACCACCCCTCATGCTACGGCGGCCTTTGTGGCTGCCAGAGCGGGCTCTATGGCTCTGCAGACGGATCATGAGATTCTTGGGGTCATCGAGAATATGGCCTATTATGAATGTTCCTCCTGCGGCAAAAAGGATTATATCTTCGGACGCGGCGGCGGTGCCCGTCTGGCCGAAACACTGCATACAGAGCTGCTGGCCCAGGTGCCGCTCGGTGCACCGGACAACCATATCTCTGAGCCTGATTTCTCACCGTCAGTGTATAAGGCGGATACGCCAACCGGAGGGTTATTTGCAGAAATTGCAGACAAGCTGATCGCCAAGTACGAAGAGTAAGCTCTGAGAAATTTATTTGCACACAAAAAGGCCTGTCCCATATGGGGCAAGGCCTTTTTTGAAAAAAAAGTATATGTTGTTTTAGGAGCCGGAATCATCTCCGCCTTCCTGTTTCTGACTGTCGCCCCCGCTTTCCTGTTCCTCGCCGCCGCCCCCGCCGCCTTTTTCGGCATCCTTTTTCTGTACCTTAGGCTGCAGCTCTTCCTGTACTACAGTTTTGAGCAGGTCGAGTACCTCCATCCGGAAGAGCGGATTCTGCATGGCCTCCTGCATAATGGTCATGGACTGCTTGCGGTAATCGGAAGTCTTAGTAAGGTCGAGGAACATTTTCATCATTTCAGGCGATTTCATAATTTCTTCGACAGACTTTTGATACGTTGGGTCCTTGATTAATTGAAGATGCAATTCCTTGCTCTGCGTATTAATCGCTTTGGCGAACTCCCCGGCAAACTGCGGGTCCGTCATGATCTTTTCGATTTCCTTCTGGTACTCAGGAGCTGTGATGGTGTCTTTAACCGCGATCCGGATCTGCTCGGTTGTTTGCATCGGCATCATTTTCATGCTCAGCCCGCTTGTGCTGCTTTCACCCGAGCTGGGAGTAGAAAGGGCCTCCTCAACCGCCTTCTTCCCCTCATCGCTTTTCAATATATCTACAACCATCGTCTTCATTTCCTTATATCCGCCCTGTCCGGAAGAAGAACTGCTGCTCTGTTCGCCTCCGCAGGCCGTTAAGGCCATAACCAAGCCGAGTGCCAAGCCTCCAGACCACAAAGTCCTCCATTTCATTGGCGCTGCCCTCCTTTATAGAGTTACTGACTGTAGTATGCCGCTGGGACACACATTTATGTTGGAGTGTAATGGTTTTTTGACGGTAACCTTGGTAAAATAAATCTGACACGGGGAGGTGAAAGCGCTGAACTTAAGAAAATGGTTTTATTTATTCTGGACCACGCTTTTGATCGGAGCAGGAGGGGCCGTGATTGCCGGTCTTGCCCTGCAGACAGTCAATGGCGGAATCGATTTCAAGAGCACCGCCGACCTTTTACTTTACTCCCTGATCCTTTTTGGTTACGGAGTGCTCGTCAGTGTATATGCACAGCTTGGGTTCTTCGCTTATCTGATTCTTAATTACATGGGCACCGGCGTGTTCCCGCGCAAGGCATGGCGGTACATACAACTGGTGCTGGCAGTGCTCGCGCTGCTTGAACTGGTTTTCCTGCGTACCTTTGTGAGCGGGGACCGGAGTGTTGCATCTGACCTGATTTTGGGTCTGGGGATTCTGCTTACCGCAATTATTGTTTCCTGGTTCAAAATGCGGGGTACCAACGCTTCGGCTTGGATTCCAACCTTTTTCTTTATGACCGCCATCACCATTGTTGAGATTATCGGTGTACTCCGGATCGGCGTAGACAGCGCCACCATTTTTATTCTGGTTCCGCTGGTCGCTTGCAATGCGTTCCAGATTTTGATGCTGCACCGGATTTTGAAACCGGCCTCAATTTAAAAATCCATAAACCAAAACCCCGCTCACCTGAATACACTCAGGGTGGCGGGGTTTTGGCATTGCTTATACAGAACGGTTAAAATCAAGTTGATGAGGTTAATCTTAAAGAACAGAGTGGAGGAGGGAATATATGAACATCAAGCGTTATATGATAAAAGACACAAGTGAAACACACCTGAAGGACCTCGATCCCAATGAACGCGGTGAATTCAAATCCAAAGAAGAAGCGGAAGCCAAAATGGAGAAGCTGAAGAAACGGCTGGCTGAGCTTCAGGATATCCTTTTTGCACAGAAGAAGCATTCCCTGCTGGTTATACTTCAAGGAATGGATTCGAGCGGAAAGGATGGAACCGTTAAGCATATTTTCTCCGGCATTAATCCGCAGGGGTTCATCGTCACCAGCTTCAAGAAGCCCTCTCTTGAGGAGGAGGCACACGATTTCCTGTGGAGAGTCCATATGAAGACACCGCCCAAAGGCTATATCGCTGCGTTCAACCGTTCGCATTATGAGGATGTACTGGTACCGCGTGTGCACGGCAGTCTGAAGAAAGAGGATGCCAAGCGGCGTTTCCGCTACATCCGCCAGTTTGAGGAAATGCTGGCGGAAGAGGGGACAACGGTAATCAAGCTCTTTCTGCATATCTCCAAGGAGAAGCAGCTGGAGAAGATCCAGGAGCGGCTTCATGATCCGGCGAAACATTGGAAGTTCGACGCCAGTGATCTGCAGGAGCGTGAATACTGGGACGATTATCAAAAGGCCTATGAAGATGTTTTTGAGCAAAGCAGCATAGAGAAAGCCCCGTGGTACTGGATTCCGGCGAATCACCGGTGGTACCGCAATTACCTGGCGCTGGCCATTGTGGTGAAAACGCTGGAGGGGCTTGACCTGAGCTACCCGAAACTAAATACACCTACTCCGGATATTTCCGAGCTTATTTCTCCGCGGCACTAATAGATAACTATCCCCTGCAGCGGCTGCGTTGGGAATAGACTGGACTGGACTACATCCCGGCAGCGTCTTCCAAGCCATTATCCAGCCAAGCAGAGTCGCGGACTTCTTTGCCGTCTGCACTGCTTTGGCTGATTAATTCAGAGACAGTAACGAATTCATATCCTTGGCTGCGCAGCTTATCAATGATTTGCGGCAATGCCTCATGAGTCTGCTTACAGGAGTCACTGGCATGCAGCAGTACGATATCTCCGGGATGGGCCTTGCTCGTCACACGGTTCACGATATTATCCACACCGATGTTCTTCCAGTCCAGCGAATCTGTATCCCATTGAATGACCTTATAACCAAGGTCGGAGGCAACCTGCAGTACTCTTTTGTCAAAATCGCCGTTAGGCATTCTGATGAGGTTAGGCTGTGTACCTGTTAATTCGGTCAAGACCGTATGGGCTGTAGTAATTTGCGTACGGATTTCTTCATTGCTCAGTGTACTGTAGTTCACATGCTTGTGGCCGTGGCTGCCAATCTCGTATCCGGCGTCTTTGATGCTGGTGACAATCTCTGGATGGGTCTTACTCCAAGGGGAGGATAGAAAGAAGGTAGCCTTATCCACCTTTTTGTCTTCCAGCACCTTCAGGATCGGTTCCGGTCTCTTCTCCCCCCAGCTAATATCAAAGGTTAAGGCGATCAGCTTCTTTTCCGTCGGCACGCTGTAAATGGCGGAAGGGGCTGCTTCAGAGAAAACAGTAATATTACCCCTCTCGACATAGACGACGCCGGCGGTAAGAAGCGCAGCAGCAAAGATATAAATGAACCGTTTTATCTTTTTGCCGCTGAATACATAAAAAGAATTCATAATGTCAGCGCTCCTCTCCCATGCGAAATGCTTGTTTGTTCTAAATGTATGCTCGTACAGGACGCTTATGACCGCAGATATAAAACCGCAGCAAATGCTTTTAAAGAGCGATATCATTTCAGGAGGTACACATGTTATCTTTTAATACGTTTATCAAAGATCTGGGAACGATCCGCAAAGCGCTGCTGACAGCAGCCTTGTTATTCATAGCCGGCGGAGTAATTGGCTGGATCGGTACGGGAAGTCTGCAGCAGCTGTTGAATGAGCAATTGAAAGGAATCAGCGAAATCAGCGGGAGCCTCAGAGAATCCTCTAATCCGCAATGGAGCTTTTTTGTATTTATCTTTCTGAACAACAGCATCAAAAGCGTAGTCATTATATTTCTAGGGGCACTGTTTGGAATATTACCGGTGTTCTTCCTGCTGATTAACGGTGCGGTCATTGGTTATCTGATTCATCTATCCGCAATACAGAGACAGGACCTGTTCACCCTGATTGTAAAAGGATTGCTTCCGCACGGGATTATCGAGATTCCGGCAATCATAATTGCCTGTGCCTTTGGTCTGCAGTTCGGAGGCAAAGCGTTGTCTGCCCTGTTTAGGGCGGGAAAGAGGAATGAGAGGGAAGCGGACCATTGGCGGGCGTTCATGCGGCAGACTTTTACCGCTTCGGTATGGATTGTTATTCTGCTGTTCGTTGCCGCAATCATTGAGAGTACAATTACATTTTCACTTTTATCATAAAATTTATGGGAATTGAGCATAACATTAAAAGCCAAATAAATTGGCCCTATAGTCGGAATTTGGATATAACGATGCCATGATGGAATTTTTTATAATTATGGTTATAGATCCAATGCTCCGGTTAATCTAGTGTAAGCAGTACAATAGGAGCTTCCCACATCGAATGGTCTATTTTCTACAGTAGAGGACATGGCATTTGATGGTTGTTGATAGCTATGAATTTCATGAAGGAGGCCAAGCATATGCTCGGGATGTTGTTCAATGAGAAGGAATGCAAGGAGCTGGACTATGTTTTGCGCAAAGAGCTGGATGAAATGCTTCTGGATTTGAGCGATCAGCGTTTAGATCAGAATATCAGACACGCTATTGCCAATCGATATAAAACCGTATTCCGTATGTATGCACGTTTTGCCCCACAGAAGGAGTTGTCCAAGTACGCGTGGGGAGGACGTTCCTCACAGTTCAAACATTGAATTCTAAAGGCTATAAGACCGGAACAAATAAAATTAACCTAATAGCTTGACTAAAAGGGAGCCGGCATGATACATTATATCTCGCGCTCCTTTTGAATGTTTAAAAGGGTGCTGCAGGCAGGAAATAATGAAAAATAACTTTTTCAAAAAAAAGCTTGCCAAACAACGAAACACTATGATATATTATAAAGGTCGCCGCTGAGATGCGGTGAAGAGCTAA
>NZ_WHOB01000090.1 GCF_013141775.1 Paenibacillus phytohabitans | reverse complement strand
CTTAAGACCACTGTTGATATTCAACGGTGGTTTTTTGTTGTACAGTTAACACATGAATTTCACGATTTTAGCCCGCTGCCTGAGGCGAAGAAACGGAATGCATTTAAAATTCCTGCTCATAATACAACATTCTCCTCATAATCTCGGCTATAATCCAAAAATGTTGTATGAAAAGCAGCATTTCTCTTCCTACAGGTGACATTAGCGGGCAATTCTTGTATTTCATGCAAAATACGTACAACATTTAAGCCTGTACAGTGGTAACTTAAGAATATCAAATCTGAAAGCGACGAATCAGGTGTGGGTAATTTAATAAATTACGTATCACATAAGCAGTAATCGGTTACTAATTTAGTTGTAATCTAAAGTATGGTTTATATAGTCTATTTGTATATGGATTATAATTGGTGTATGTATCGGGGAGGTGCGTATGTGATTATTTGGCTGAATGGAACCTTTGGTTCAGGAAAAACGCAAACGGCGATTGAGCTCCACCGGAGTATTCCACATTCTTATGTATTCGATCCGGAGAATGCCGGCTATTATATCCGTGATAACCTTCCAGGAGGCATGTCAAAAAACGATTTTCGGAGCCATCCGCTCTGGCGTGAGCTTACGTATTCAATGCTTAAATACATAGATTCAGAGTATAGTGGAACGATTATTGTACCTATGACCCTAGTAGATCCAGACTACTTTATGCAGATTGTGGGCAGACTAAGAAGCGAAGGGATAGTGGTTCGTCATTTCACGTTGACTGCTTCCCCTGAGACCCTGTATAGCAGACTGAAGGGCCGTGGTGAAGGCAGGAGATCCTGGGCTGCTGTACAGATGGAGAGATGTCTTACAGGGCTGGAGAACAAGGTCTTTGAGTGTTATGTGGACACTGAGCAGATATCCATTCCAGAGGTAGCTGGAATTATTATGTCTCTGCTGGAGACCGGGAAATAGAAAAGGAAGATCTGCAATGGCGGTTCAGAATAGTGTTGAAGTGGAAGGATAATAGATTTTAATAATTATTGTGTTTACTATTGCACTATAATCATATATTTGATATAATACTTTTTGTTGTCGAAAGATTGTTTGTTGATATGGCTCGTTGGTCAAGGGGTTAAGACACCTCCCTTTCACGGAGGTAACATGGGTTCGAATCCCATACGAGTCACCATAATCTTCTTTGAATCATGGGATGAGAACTCCCTGGGTTCGTTGGAGGATAGGCTTCGGAAGGAATACTTCGCAATCTCGTAACGGAGTGAAGAGTATCCCATACGAGTCACCATAATCTTCTTCAATCTCTAAGGTTGAAATAAATAATGATTGTATATCTCATGAGAATGTGTTATGATCATTAAGTTGCTTCTTCGATGGAGGCTTAGCTCAGCTGGGAGAGCATCTGCCTTACAAGCAGAGGGTCGGGGGTTCGAACCCCTCAGCCTCCACCATGGAGACTTGCAATATAGAAGTGAATACATTTATTACTGACGCGGGGTGGAGCAGCCCGGTAGCTCGTCGGGCTCATAACCCGAAGGCCGCAGGTTCAAATCCTGCCCCCGCAATTGTTTTGGAACCGTGGTGTAGTTGGCCTAACATGCCTGCCTGTCACGCAGGAGATCGCGGGTTCGAATCCCGTCGGTTCCGCCATTTTTATTTAAGTAACATAATGAATACATACCGTGTGCGGACGTGGCTCAGCGGTAGAGCATCGCCTTGCCAAGGCGAGGGTCGCGGGTTCGATTCCCGTCGTCCGCTCCATATTTTGCGCCCTTAGCTCAGCTGGATAGAGCGTTTGACTACGAATCAAAAGGTCGGGAGTTCGAATCTCTCAGGGCGCGCCATATTTACTTCTTGAATAATCAAAGTGTCCTTAAGGGATATGTACTTATAATTTGCCGGCGTGGCGGAATGGCAGACGCGCTCGACTCAAAATCGAGAGGGAAACCGTGGAGGTTCGAGTCCTCTCGCCGGTATCATCATAAACAGGCTTACAGATTTGCTTTCGGGCAAATTTGTAAGCCTGTTTTTTCTTTAA
>NZ_WHOB01000089.1 GCF_013141775.1 Paenibacillus phytohabitans | reverse complement strand
TGCCCCTGAATACGCTAAAAGTGGGCAGCAGGAGGAAATGAGGAGCATTAGTGCCCTTGATTACACCGGCTGAGGGTCAAATGAGTAAATGAGGGGCACTAGCTAGTGCCCCTGAATCCGCCAAAAGTGGGCAGCAGGAGTAAATGAGGGGCACTAGTGCCCCTGAACCCGCCCAAAGTGGGTAGTAGGAGTAAATGAGGAGCACTAGTGCCCCTGAATGCGCCGAAAGTGGGTAGTAGGAGTAAATGAGGAGCAGAAGTGCCCCTGAATCTGCCGAAAGTGGGCAGCAGGAGGGAATAAGGAGCATTAGTACTATTGATTACAACGGAGGCTGCTTCGGAAGTAGTGTCAGTGGAGCATTGTGTGGTGGCCCTAATATCTGCATTAGCTGTACAGGTCACATACCCCGCATACCCCGCATACCCCGCATACCCCGCATACCCTCCAGCATGAATCACCCGTTAGGGTGATTTTGTTTTTGTATATTTGTTTTTGTATAAGATTTTATTTAAGGTCCCGGCCGAAAGTCGGAGTAATCACCGAAGCCAAGACCCCGTTTTGTGGGGGGATTATAGAATTTTGAACTTATATTATAGTTGGCTTTATTTAGAGCGGTCCGGCTTTTCGTTACACTTGGAATAGAAATTACCGGGAGGAATCGGGACTATGCAGAGGCCGCTAAGCAAGGAAGAGCAGGACTGGGTAGAGCGCACGCTGGAGGCTATGAGCTTGCGGGAGCTCATCGGGCAGACGATGCAGGATCATGCAGGCAGACTGCCGTTCAAGGGGGATGACGAGGCCGCTCTTCGCGGGTATCTGGCACAATATCCGGTGGGCAGCTTCTTTATTGGCGGAGAGGTCATTCAGAAGGCTAAGGGTAAAGCCGAGGATTACCGGGATTGGACCGTGATGCTGCAGAGAATCAGCAAGTTCCCGCTGCTGTTCTCCGGTGATCTGGAATTCGGGGCCGGCTCTGCAGTCAAAAGCCTCACAGCCTTCCCGCCCCTTCTCGCCCTTGCCGCAGCCGACGATGAAGCGCTGGCTTATGAATACGGTAAATATACAGCGATGGAAGGCCGGGCAGCCGGATTCACCTGGGCGCTGGCACCGGGGGTTGATCTTCTGCTGAACTGGATGAATCCTGTCATTACTACCCGCTGTCTCGGGGATGATGCCGGGCGGGCGGCACGTCTGTCTACGGCGGTCATGCGCGGGATGCAGGATTATGGCATCGCGGCTTGCGCCAAGCATTTTCCCGGAGACGGGGTGGATTACAGGGATCAGCATATCATTACTACGATTAACAGCTTATCTGAAGAGGAATGGTTCTCCACTTATGGGCATGTGGCTCAGAGAATCATCGATCAGGGCGTGATGTCCTATATGACCGGCCATATTGCCCTTCCCTGGATCGAAGACGGGGATGCTGCCGTGAAGCCGGTGCCTGCAACCGTATCGGAGCGCATCACTACGGAGCTGCTGCGGGAACGAATGGGCTTCGATGGGGTGGTGCTGTCGGATGCGCTGGATATGGGCGGGTTCCTGGCCTGGGGAGATTATGAGAAGCGCATGATCGATTGTTTCAATTGCGGCACGGATGTGCTGCTCTGGCCGGGCGTGAGATATTTCGCGGTGATGGAGCAGGCGGTGGCGGACGGGCGGGTAAGCCGGGAACGGCTGAAGGCCAGCGTCCGGCGGATTCTGGAGATGAAGGCCCGGCTTGGGATGCAGTTTACCGGCGCTGCTGGAGAAGACGGGCTGGCATTGCCGCTGCTGGAGGATAAGCTGCCGCCCGAGCTGGACCGGCAGGTTAGACAATTAAGCCGGGCGCTTGCCGGGCGCTGCATTACGCTGGTCCGCAACCGGACCGGCCAGCTGCCCCTGAATCCGCAGACGGTCCGCCGGGTGCTGGTGATCATGCTGAACAAGGTGACGGAGGGGCGCAGATACGAGCGGATGAATCTTTTCGTTGAACAGCTTAAGGCAAGAGGGCTGCAGGTTGATATTCTCGATGAATTCGAACCGCTGACTACACTGCGGCAATGGGAGCTGTCCGGGGTGGCCTGGGACGCTGCTTTTGCCCCCTTTTTCCTGCCGCTGCACGGCATGATGAATACGGCCCGTCCGGTAGGCGAGGCGGCCAAAGCCATCTGGGCGATGCAGCATGCGGAGACGATCAAGCCGGTCGGCATTTCGTTTGCGTCGCCGTATCTGCTGCAGGATATTCCATTCCTGGATACGCTGGTGAATGCTTATTCGCTGCATGAGGATACGGTAGAGCTTACGGTCAAAGCGCTGTTTGGCGAAATTCCGTTTCAGGGCAACTCTCCGGTCAAAGCAGATTTCGAGGGGGATTATCACGGTTCAAGGAGGCTTCGGACGTTTTGAGTACAAAGCAGGAGTTAGAAAAGAAGCTGGATCTTATCTTCGAATATATGATTTCCGTCCGGCATCAGGGCAATTGGGGGATGGATATTCATCACTGGGACTGGGTACCCGGTGTTGGTGTAATCTCCTTGATGGAATACGGAACTGCCACCGGCGCAGACAAGGTAATTGATTATCTGCTGCTCTGGGTGAACCGGAATAAGCGTAAGGCAGAGGGGGTTCGGGTCATCAACTCCCTGGCTCCATATGCGCTGTTTCCTGGACTGTACCGGCTGACCGGGGACACCTGGTTTCTGAGCAAGGCTCAGGAAATTGCTGCCTGGATGCTGGAGACTGCGCCGCGAACCCGGGAAGGAGCGCTGGAGCATACCGTGACGGAGGCTGTAGACTTCCCGGAGCAGGTGTGGGCGGATACGGTGTATATGGCCGTGCTGTTCCTGGCACGGCTTGCCGGGCTGACCGGCGACCGCGGGCTTGCAGAGGCCGCCCTGCAGCAGACCCTGCTGCATCTGCGCCTGCTGCAGGACCCGGCAACGGGGCTGCTGTTCCACGGCTGGAACTGCCGGGACGGCAGCCATATGTCGGCTGCCCGCTGGGCCCGGGCCAACGCATGGATTACGCTGGCCGTTCCCGGGATTGTGGCAGAGACCAGTCGCGTAGTTGCCGTTCCGGAAGAGCTCAGCAGCCGCTACCGTACGCTCGCTTCCGCCCTGCGGCAGGTTCAGGGAGAGAATGGACTTTGGCATACTGTGCTCGACAGGCCGGATTATTACCAGGAGACGTCAGCCAGCGCCGGTATCGCCTGCGGTTTCCTCAAGGCGGTTAAGGGCGGCCTGCTGGATGACTCTTTTCTGGAGAATGCCGGGAAGGCGCTTGAAGGAATCCTGCCGCTTATCCGTGAAGACGGTGAGGTGCAGGGAGTCTCGGGAGGCACCCCGGTAATGCCTTCAATAGAAGCTTACAACGCCATTGAGAGGTATCCGGCGCTGTACGGTCAGGGACTGGTGATGCAGCTGTTGACAGAGGCGCTGAATCACCCGCACCTGCAGCACCCGCAGCAGACGGTTCCGCTGAACTCTGAAGGTAAGGGAGGAAGAAGACCGTGAAGGAAACCGCAGAGCCTGTAAATAAAGAGATGAACCATCTGCAGCTGCTGATTCAAAGAATGGCCGGACTGGAGTCCCGTTATGATCCGGGCATCTGCATGCTGCGTTCCCCGTTCAGCAGCCCGGGTTATCATACGACCCTGAACCAGGCGGAGTTCATCCATTCCACCAGAGATTCACTCTCCTATGCACTCGGACTGCTTGATACGGAGCTGGCCCGTTATGAACAGCGGGCATTCGATATCATCCGGCAGGTGATCTCCCTGCAGGATACCGACCGGAGCCATGCTACCTTCGGGATCTGGTCCTGGTTCTATGAGGAGCCGCTGCACCAGATGGCGCCTCCGGACTGGAACTGGGCTGATTTCTGCGGCAGCCGGCTGGTTCAGGCGATCGCGCGCCACGGCTACCGCTTCCCGGACGGCCTGCGGGAAGACATGATTCATTCCATTGATTATGCCTGCGAGGCGATTATCAGGCGGAATGTGGGTCCGGACTATACCAATATTGCGATTATCGGAGCTTTTGTTACGAGAATTGCCGGCGAGCAATTAGGACGCGAGGATTATGCGGCATACGGTCTGGAGCGGCTTCGGAAGCTGTATGCCCATACCATGGAGCATGGGGCTTTTAAGGAATACAACAGTCCGGTCTATACCTACATTGCCATTCTGGAGCTGTCGAAGCTTCAGTCCGAGACCACGGACAGCACGGTCAAAGCACTGACCGGAGAACTGCTTGATCTGACCTGGAAGACGGTCGCGGGCTATTATCACCCGGCCACGGCCCAGTGGTCCGGGCCGCATTCCCGCAGTTACGGGGCGCTGCTGAATGAGCAGAGCAAGGCTTTTCTGCAAATGGCGACGGGAGGAGCGGTGAAGTTCTTCCCCTGGAAGGAGCTGCCCTACGAGGAAGAATGGTATAGGAGCGGCATCCACTGCCCGCCTGCTTATCTGGCTGGCTTCACGTCTCCTGAGACGAAGGAAGTAAGGCAGCTCTTGGAAGGCGAAGGGAAAGGGGAGGGGCAAATGGACGGCGGCAAATGGGCGGTCACTTATATGACTCCGCAGTTTAGTATCGGTTCCTTCACACATAGTGATCTGTGGAATCAAAGACGGCCGCTGGTGGTCTATGCGGACAATCATGGCCAGCCGGCCTATATCCGGCTCCGCTGCCTGCATGACGGCTATGATTACTGCTCAGCACGCTTCAAATCGCTGCAGGAAGCAGGACATTTGCTGTTCGGTGTAGATTTCATTACGGACGGCGGCGATACTCATCCGAATCTCGACCGGACCGGCGGCATCATTGAGGCCGCAGATCTGCGGCTGCGGCTGGAGATTGGCGGGTGCCTGGATGGGATCATCGCCGGACCTACGGAAGAAGGGGCGGGCATCATCATTGGGGGGACTGCGTTTAACCTGACGACCTGGTTCGCGGCATTCAGCGGGCATGCAGGTGCGGTGCGCAGCTGGGCGTGGGAAATTCATAATGCGGAAGACAGCATAAATATCGATATGATTCTCTATACAGGCCCGAGCAGAAGCATTGATTTCACCTCTTTACAGCAGGCGGCGCTGGTATTCTCACTGGAGGTACAGCCGGAGGAGGAAGATGAGGTATATGCTGAACCGGTCCTGGAGATGACGGATGACGGCAGGGGGCTGCGGGTGAACAGCAGCGGAAGGGACGGAGGGTTCTTGCTTCAATTAAATCCCGGTCCGGCAAAATAAGGCGGACAGATCGGCTGTCCGCGGGTCTTTAAGGAGTTTACTGCCGGAAGCCTTCACTGCTTCCGGTGCTTCCATATACAACAACAGGAGCAGGCCCCGGTAAGAGTACCGGGACCTGCTCCTGTTTCATAAAGAACTTTTACTGCGAAAGCTCTACAAAATCACCCCGGAACCGCTCATAATCGGCGGCCCGGCACTCCAGCTTAAGACGTGTGCCCTGCTCTTCATAGCTGACGGACTGCACATCGGCGTGCTCATTGAAGTAAGAAACAATGCTGCCCCGGTCGAACGGGACCAGAATCTCACACTGAATATAATCGGTAAAGATCCGGCTGCGGATCAGCGCCGTAAGCTCGGTAATTCCGCGGTTCTTCAGCGCAGAGAGCGTTACAGAATTCTCCTGGACCTGCGGATAAGGCTGGTCCGTCAGATCGGCTTTGTTGTAGGCATACAGGGTGGGAATGCCGTCAGCGCCCAGCGCCTTCAGGGTCTCATCCGTTACAGCCATATGCTGCTCATGCTGCGGATCGGAAATGTCGACCACATGGATCAGCAGATCCGCTTCCGTGACCTCTTCCAGTGTCGAGCGGAAGGCCTTGACCAGATGATGGGGCAGCTGGCTGACGAACCCGACGGTATCTGTGAGCAGGAAGGTTTTGTGATCGGGCAGATCGATACTGCGCACCGATGTTTCGAGAGTGGCGAACAGCATATCCTTGGCGAAGACCCCTTTGCCTGAGCCGGGATGATAGGTCTCCACCAGCGTATTCATTAAGCTCGACTTGCCGGTGTTGGTGTAGCCCACGAGACAAACGACAGGCACCTCATTCTTGTGGCGCTGCTTACGCTGAATCTGGCGCCTTGAGACCTGTGCTTGCAGCTCTGTCTGGAGGACGGAGATACGCTCCTCGATTCTTCTGCGGTCCAGCTCCAGCTTCGTCTCCCCGGCCCCTCTGTTCTTCAGGCCGGTTCCGCCTCCGCCGCCTTGTCTGCCCAGAGATTCGCGCAAGCCCGTCAGGCGGGGAAGCATGTACTGGAGCTGTGCCACTTCCACCTGCAGCTGGGCTTCCTTGGTTTTGGCCCGCTGCGCGAAGATGTTCAGAATCAGAATCGTCCGGTCAATGACCTCATGGTCAAGCGTTGATTCCAGATTACGGATCTGGGACGGCGACAGCTCATCATTAAAGATAACGATGGGCGCATCATGCTGCTCCATCAGCAGCGCCAGCTCCTGGATTTTGCCGGTTCCGATATAATGCGAGGGGTTCACCCGGCTGGACTTTTGGCTGAGCTCAGCCACGACCTCGATATCGCAGGCGGCTGCCAGATTGCGCAGCTCCTCCATAGCGTAATCGAAGTTATTGTCATTCTGCAGCTGTACACCGACGATGACTGCTTTTTGTTGTACGGATTCCATATATAGTTCAACCTCCATTGTTAAATTTGGACATAAAAAAGCACAGGCAGTCTGCCTGTGCTAAAAGGATTGTGAGGATCAACAGAATAGGGTCCTGTAGAGCCGTTACACCAATAACAGTTCTACAGCTATGGCACTCCCGTAGATAATATGAAGCCAAGAACCGGCAGCGTCAGGGAGGAATAGTTCTCTATTCCAGCCAGGCATGGGCTGCGGTTCAGTATATTCTCTATGGGGATGCAATTCCTAAAGGCATGCGCGGGCCGGGCGGAGCAACCTCGGTTCTCCGTTCAGATACAAGGGATATTATAGACTTCACGCTATAAATTATCCTGTTGTCCCGCGTACAAGTTCAAGCTATGGGCTGCCTCTAAAAATGGATAGACCTATCCTGAGTCCTCTGCACAAGGCAGAGCTTTCGCGCTATGAAGCTGTAATTAGCCGCGTAAGTTACGAATCCGGATATAGTCTATCACACTGAGCCCTCCGTTCTAAAAAAGTTAAGTTGATTTTAGCACAGCGGATATAAAATGGCAACTCCGCCCAGTTACGGAAGCGTCTGAGGGCTGTGGAGTGTCCCCCGCCGTCAATAAACCAGAAACTTCCAATCTGCTCGGCATATGATATATGAAATAGCTTTAATAGGAGGGTGATGAGCTGTGCCTGTATTGACAACCAACATGTTAACAAAGAACCCTACCTTGGGAGCAGGGCCTATCAGTCAAGCTGTCGTAAAGGTAGTGAACAATGGAACCTCCAGAGGAGTGGTCTATTTAACCGGGCTGAATAATGATGTAAGTCCGGCGACGCTGTTCGCCCAGGAGCTGTTCGAGTTGAATTACAGGGAAGTCGTAACCAAAACCTATAATGTGACACAGACGTTTTTCCAATTCAATGTAGTGTACTCTCAGGAGCAGGTCCGTGTCCGTGTGTTCCTGATTGACAGCAGCGGGGTCTGGATTCCCGTTCCTATGCTGCCGATTGCCGTAAGCCGGATCACTTCGGAATTCCGTGACAATATCACCGTTACTGATAGCGATTTCGCAGCGATCAGCTTCCGGAGAAGTGCCGCAGTGACCATTCCTGAAGCGGTGACTGCCGAGATCAAAGCGGATGGACTGGAGATTCTGGCCTCTACCCCCATCCGCTATAAAGTGATCGCCGGCGGAAGCGTAAACGGAGCCTTTGTGAACTATCCTACGCCGACTACAGCTATTCCTGTAACTGAAACGGCGCTGCAAGTGAACTATACATGTACTGCAGTCACTGGCGGAAGGGTCATCACTCAAGGAATCGGCTCCGGCATATCCGGTGCGTACCAGAATGTTGCCGTGAATCTGGTAAATCAGCAGCTGCTCTACGATATGCAGCAGGAGCCAATCACGCTGGTGGTCAGCTCCCTGGCCGGGGAGGACAATCTGGCTGCAACCTTTAGAATGTCAGAGCAGTGGTGAACTCCGTTAACCGACCCATTCCCTCCGCAGCGTGAACAGATCCTTCAGCGCGTCCGTAGACAGCTCGGTGATCCAGCCCTCGGAGCCGGAGATCACATCGTCGCTGAGCTGCTGCTTGCTCTCCAGCATCTCGTCAATCTTCTCCTCCAGCGTGCCGAGCGAGATGAACTTATGCACCTGCACGTCCCGGGTCTGGCCCATGCGGTAGGCACGGTCAGTGGCCTGGTTCTCCACCGCCGGATTCCACCAGCGGTCGAAGTGGAAGACATGATTGGCGGCGGTCAGATTGAGGCCGACACCGCCCGCTTTGAGCGAGAGGATAAATACATTCGGCTGATCGGACGGCTGGTACCCGGAGGCGGCATCGGCTGCGGCTTCACCGGCAGGCAGTGCAGGGGTCTGGAACCGCTCAATCATGCGGTCACGGGTGCTCTTCGGGGTGCTGCCGTTCAGATACAGCACCGGTTCCTGCAGCTCCTGCTGGAGCACAGCCTGCAGCATCTTGCCCATGCCGACGTACTGGGTGAAGATCAGGCAGCGCTCATTCTCTTCGCGCAGCTCGCGGACCATCGCCAGCAGCCGTTCCAGCTTCGCAGACCGTTCAATCAAGGCGCTGGTGTCCAGAACGCCTCCGGCCTCCGGCTCGGGCAGCGCCTCTTTGGTCAGCAACATTGGATGGTCGCACAGCTGCTTAAGGCTGGTCAAGGCGGCCAGAATGGCACCCTTGCGTTCAATGCCCTCCAGCTTCTGCATCCTTTCGAGCAGGCTGTTCACGTTCTGGTCGTAGAGCGCCGCTTGCTCTGCTGTCAGATTAATGTAGGTTTTCATTTCATTCTTATCCGGAAGATCGAGCTGAATGGCCGGGTCCTTCTTCTTGCGGCGCAGCATGAACGGCTTGACCAGCCGCTGCAAGTCTGCGGTTTTTTCGGCATTCCGCTCTTTCTCAATGGCGTTAGCGAACCGGTCCTGGAATCCTTTCGGAGTGCCGAGATAACCCGGTGTGATGAAATCATAGATCGACCACAGCTCGGACAGCCTATTCTCAATCGGTGTCCCCGTCAGGGCAATCCGGTGCAGGGCCGGGAAGCTGCGCACTGCGGCTGATTGCTTCGTTCCGGCGTTCTTGATATTCTGCGCTTCATCAAGGCATACGGCCGCCCAGGTGAACTGCTTCAGCAGCTCCTGGTCCAGCGCAGCGGTAGCGTAGGAAGTGAGGACCACATCGGCCTGCGAAGCAGCACCGTAGAAATATCCGGCATCCAGCCGTCTGCTTCCATAATGAAGCATCACGTTCAGGGAAGGGGCGAAACGCTGCAGCTCCTTCTGCCAGTTGCCGAGCACGGAGGTCGGGCAGATGATCAGCGAGGGCCAGCCGGCCGGCTCTGTCTGCCGCCGGGCTACCGGTGCACCGGTAGCTTCCGCTTCCGCCTCCTGCTCCTTCAAGTGGAGCAGGTAGGAGATCAGCTGCACCGTCTTGCCGAGCCCCATATCATCGGCCAGACAGGCGCCGAGGCCGAAGCGGCGCAGGAATACCAGCCAGGCATAGCCTTCATGCTGGTAGCTGCGAAGCTCGGCATGGAGGCCGGCCGGAACCTCCGGCTTCGGCCACTGGCTGCGCTGTCCGAGCTGGCCGATGATTCCGACCAGATGCTCGTTCAGCTCGACCTCCAGCCGGACGCGGGCTGCTTCTTCCTCGGCGCGCTGCGCTTCGGCCTCCTCCGCGTCTGCGTCTGCACCGCTATTCAGCAGGTGCAGCTGCAGTACATCCTGGAAGGACAAGCCCTGCGACTTGTCCATCCCGGCCATGGCCCGCTGAATCTGCGCCAGCAGCGCTGGGTCCAGCGGTATCCACTTGCCGCGGAACTGGACGAGGCGTTCCCCGCGCGCGACGAGGTCGGCGAACTCCGCCTCGGACAGGTCTGCGTCGCCGATGGAGATGCGCCAGTCGAAGTCGACGAGCGCATCGAGGCCGAACAGCGACTGCCCGCGGCCCTCGGCGGTGCCGGAGCTGATCTTCGCGCGCAGGCGCGGCTTCCTGCGGCTGGCGGCTTCCCACCACGCCGGCAGCAGCACCTGCCAGCCGGCCTCCAGCAGGAGCCGGCTGTCGGCCGTGAGGAACCGCCACGCGATAGCATCGCTAAGCGGTTCAGCCAGCACATCGGCGCCGCGCCCGATGTGCTCGGGAAGGCTGTCACGCAGCCGTGACAGCCACCCGGCCGCGCGCTCGTGGACATGCTCTGTCCACGATGCGGGCAGCGCGCCATGCGGCTCGCCGTCCCCGGTGAGCCGCAGCGGCACAAGCGCGGACTCGTCGCGCTTGTCCTGCAGGAGCAGCTGGAGCCGCCAGTGCGGCAGCTCTTCGTCTGGTTCAAGCAGCTGCAGCACCGGCCGGAACGGCGCGGTGTCTGCCTTCCAGCCGATGGACATCAGCCAGCTGTCTTCGTCCATCCCGGCCGCACTGCTCGGGCTCGCGCTGAACAGCAGCGGGAACTCACTGCGCAGGTCACCGGCTTCCGCATCGGTGCCGTAATAGCGCTGGAAGACCGCCGCAGAGAAGGCGGCCCGCAGGCCTTCGGCGAACCCGCTGCGTCCCTCAAGACTATGCAGCGCCGCCGCATCGTCCCAGTTGCCTTCGGCGGCTTCCGCCAGTGCCTTCTCCTCCCAGGCCCAGCTGAGCTGGCCTTCCCGGAAGGCGGAGAAGCTGGGCGCATACTGCTTGTTATCCAGCATTTCTGCCAGCAGCGGGGCCAGCCGCTTCAAGAGCTGGGCATCGCCCTGCCAGCTCCAGCCGACATGCCGGAGCAGCCGCAGGCTGGCGAAGAACGGAATCACCTGCTCGGCAGGAAGCACCACGAGCTCGACCTCATCCGCCTTCGAAGTAGTAAGCTCCGTTCCATAGAAGGATTCTTCATGCCAGGCGAACAGCATCTGCTTCAACTGGACGCCGGGTACATAGTCATCCCGGTCATCTACACCGTAGATCAGCGCGTCGCCATACTGGCTTAAGGCGAGCTGGACCGTAATATTGCGCATCATTGTGTTCATGGAATCAGTTTTCCTTTCCGCAGTTCCTCCTGAAGAGCGCGCAGCCGGCTGTGCCGGTCCGTGAAGGCTTCGAGGAATTCCTCCCATCGTGCTTCGCGTTTCAGCTTCTTGTACAGCTTGGACAGACGTTTCAGCAGCTTCACCGCTGCTTTGTAGCTGTGCCGGTTTTTGTCCAGCACGAATCGTTCTACAGCCTGATGATAGAACGGCAGGAGCAGCTCCGGTGCATTCTTCTCCACCGGCTGCAGGTCGCTGACCCGGAAGTCGGCAGGCTGACGCCCGGCCGATAACTGCATATCCATCCATTCCTGCCATTTGCCGTAGGTCAGCAGCTGCTCTTCATAGATCTCGCGCGACAGCGGCAGCATACCGGCCAGTGTATCCCACATCCGGGGCTCGGCTTCGGGCAGATGACGAACCGCTTCATCCCAGTACCCGGCGTACTCCTGCAGATTGTACAGCCGGCTGCTCAGCAGCGGGCCGATCTCTGCCAGCCATGCCGTGAGGCGTGTCCACTGCCGGGCTTCGGCCAGCGGGGGCAGGAAGCTTATCAGCTCCTCCGGGTGCAGTCCGGGCCGCTCGGCTGCTGCGCGCAGCTGTTCCATAGCGGCAGCATCATCATGCAGAGAATAATTCATCCGGCTCTCAGCCAGCAGCAGGGCATGGCGTGAGGCTGCAGCCCCCAGAGCTTGTCCGGCCGTCCGCAGATGCTCCAGCTCTTCGGCATACAGCTCCGGTCCGCTTAGATTCGGCGTAATCCAATTGGTCCACAGCAGGGTATAGCAGTAAGAGAAGTAGGGCTGATCCCGCGAACGGTCGCGGGCTTCCGTCAGCATCTCGCCCCGCAGATAGGCGATTGTATCGTATACTCTGGGCCATTCTTCAGGGGCCTCCGCCAGCGGCAGGCCTTTCTTCATCATGTCCGTGATATGCTTTTGCAGCTCGGAAATCGCAATTGAAGTATAGTAGCCGACAGAATAACCAAGTGAGGAGAGGTTCGCCGCCAGCGGCTGTCCTCCAGGCTTAATTAAGCTTTCCAGCACACAGAGATGGGTATGAAGCTTGAACAGCTGGCCGGCAGCGGGAGATAGCTTGGGGCGGACCCCGGAAATGGCGGCCAGCGCCCGGTCGGCATACTGCGGATTTCGCACGGTATGGGCCAGGGGCTCTATGAGGAGTGCCATATATTCACGCCACTGCTGCACAGTGGCCTCTGGAATAAGCGCCTCCAGCTTCTTCAGCTGTTCCCCGCGCCGTCCCGGAACTCCTTGAGCAGGGGCAGAAGGGATCTTGGGAATGTCCACAAGTGCCTTGGCATTGGCGATCGAATGTACAGGTTTGCCCTGAAGCTCCGCGTAGTACATCAGCACAGCGGCCATATGCTTGCACGGGCCGGATACCGGACAGTCGCAGCGGCTCTCCAGCAGATGCTCCAGCTGGGCGGTAACCATATAATCTTCCCGGCCTTCAACGATGGACATGATTTTCCTGTCCGTCCTCATCTGGAAGGCATGCACGCGTTTTTGTTTATAATATTGAAACCCCCGTTTAAGGGTCAGATCATCAAAAATCCGGGCCACATCCGAGATAAGGTTATCCCATCCGGCATCATCCATGGCATAATTTGGCTGCATCGCTATCGTTCTCCTGTAGCAGATTGGTGTTGAAACAGTACTGCCCCTGCAAACAGGACGGCAGCGCCGTTTCGGATTGAATCATTCCTTTCATTATATCATTTCTGTGTATTTTATCCGTAAATGCTTAAAATCTTAAAGGGTATGACATGCTCCATATTGAAGTATAGGTGAACATGCTACTCTAAGGTCTGGACCAAGAGAGAACGCTGGAAGGATGAAGCTAAGGCAATGCTGCGATTTAAATTGAAATATCTGTTGAACAACAAACAAAACCGGCTGATTCTGATGCTGACGGCAGGAGTATCACTTCTGATCACTTTGATCGGGTTATTCTCCTATAGAGAGTACCGCAACGCACTGGATACCGAGCTTAATACACCGAATGTCGAATTGCTGCAGATTAACGTAGATGTGACGAACCGGGCCTTCCGCGAATCCGATAACAAAGCGGTCGATTTATCTTTTCACCCGGCTGTACTGAAATATATAGAAGCCGCTACCGGGGACAATGCCGGCATTGCCGCAGAGCCGCAGGAATATCTCAAGACGCTGGCGACAGAGCCGGATGTGCATGCCATCAGCGTGATCAAGTTCAAGGATCATTCCGTCCTCTCGAGCGGCTACGGCTACGTATCATCCTGGGAGCATGCGCCGGAGCATGCCTGGGAGTCCTGGATCGGGGAGATTAAGGAGAAGCCGCTTCTGATCAAAAGAAGGCTGTACACCGGCACCGACTCACGTCTCAGTGAAACAGAGCTGCTGTCTTTGGCCCGGCCGGTTGTAGAGAATGGGGAAGTGACCGGCGCGGTGCTGATCGATCTCGATTACGATATGCTTTTCTCCAAAATGTATACCCATCTCTCGAACTATCAGCTGGTGTACAACCTGGAAGGGGAGCTGATCTATCCCAAGCTGAACCTTCCGTTCCCGCTGGCGGACATGCAGAATGTACTGAAGGATATTGATGTCAGCCCGTTTGCCCATGTCCGGATCGGCGGCCAGGCCTATATGGCCAACCAGACCTTCTCGAATGTGACCGGCTGGCGGCTGATTTCGCTGGTACCGATGGAGCAGCTGCTGAAAAATGTGAAGATCGCGCGCAATATGATGCTGATGCTGTCCCTGATCTCGATCGCCGTAGGTCTATCCGCTATTTATTATTATAATTTTGCGGCCTTCCGGCCGCTCAAGCGGATTAACAAGCTGCTGCTTCCCGAACAGAAGGCGGCCGGGCAAGGCGGTCTGTATGATCTGGAGCCGGTTATCGGCAAGCTGGTCGGTGACTTCCAGAGCAAATCGCTGGTTGCGGACTGGAGCCTGCCGGAGCTGCGTTCCAAGTTCGTGCAGGACCTGATTACGCGAAGTATCGGCACCCAGGAGACGCAGACGAAATTTGAACATTATTTTACCGGCTGGACGCAAGGTCCGTTCGAGACGCTCGCCTTGTCCATAGACCGGCATACCCAATGGGCGGCGGGGTTCATAGAAGAAGATCAGCTGCTGCTCAAGTACGCAATGATTAACATTGTACACGAGTACTTCGAAGCTTCATGGCGGACTGTTATCGCGGCACCGCAGAAGGACAGTCTGGTCATCCTGCTGCAGGCGAAGAGCCGCGAAGAGAAGCCGTTATATACAGATGCGCGTAAGCTGGCCGACCTTATTCTTGAAGTGCTTAATATATCGGTATCCATTGGTATCGGAGAGCAGGCCGGGGCGATTGCCCAGGTGCCGCGTTCCTATTCAGAGGCGCAGCTGGCTCTATCCTACCGGTTATATGAAGGTTATGCCCATGTCCGTGTGTATTCACATGCGGAGAACAAATATGAAGAGAGCAGCGGGGCGGCTGATGAAGCCTGGAAGCAGGAAATGCTGAGTGCCCTGAAGTCTTCCGACGCCCAGGCTGCGCAGGAGTGGATCCGCAGATGGTCGGCTGAGACCCGCAAGAAAGGAATTCAGCCGCAAAAAGTATTCCGCACCGTCGATGACCTGCTGGAGGAAATTCTGCATATAACGGCGGCCGGGGGATACCCGCTGCCTGCCGAGCTGGCTGACTACACCTGGCATCAGGTGTCGACGATGGAGCTTCATGAGATTGAGGACATGCTATGCAGCATTGCTGTTCATATGGCCGGTGCGTTCGGAGCACACCGGCAATCGAAGGAGTTCCTGCTTGTACAGAATCTCATCAAGTATATGGAAGAGAATCTGCAGTTTAATATCGGACTTCAGGATATCGCCTCCCATGTGAATATGGGGGTGTCCTCGGTGAGTACGATCTTCAAGGAAGAGACCGGAACAACCGTGTATGACTATCTGACCAACCTCAGAATTGATAAAGCCTGTGAATTGCTGCAGGACAGCACCCTGCGGATCGCCGATATTGCGCTGCAGGTCGGTTACCAGAATGAGAACAGCTTCATCCGTGTATTCCGCAAGATTAAATCAACGACTCCGGGCAAGTTCCGGGAGAACAGCAAATCTTCCAAAGAGTATGCAGATCGGCCAAAACCGCGCCATTCCGGCGTTTCTGAGGATTCAGAATAAGATTATACGATTGAAGGAACACCCCCGAATGCGATAAAGTTCTATTTGAGAAAACTTTCACAGCTTCCCGGAAGGGCGGCTGATGCTCAGAGAATTCGGGGGGTGAAGCAGCGGGCGCAGGGCCAGCGTAAGATCCAGCAGGCTGCCCGATTACTGTTAATAGAGAAGAGGGATGGTTTTGAAGCGGACAACCAAAATAGGAATCTGGGCAGCATCAGTACTCGCAGTTCTGCTAATCCTTAGAACCTTCATTCAACTGACGGGCGATGCGGAGCAGAAGAATGCCAGCACCGATTTTCCCGGGCGGCCGATTACACTGATCGTGCCCTATGCGGCAGGCGGAGGAACAGATACCACGGCAAGAGCACTCGCCAAAGCGACAGAGAAGGTGCTGGGCCAGCCGATTATTGTGGTCAACCGGACGGGCGGCGGAGGTTCAGTAGGACTGATGGAAGGCGCGGGCGCCAAGGGCGATGGCTATACCGTCACTTTTTTGCCGGCCGAGCTGACGATTCTTCCCCATCTGGGACTATTGCCGATTACCTATGAGAAGTTCAAACCCATCGCACAGACGAATTTTGATCCTTCCGCCATTACCGTAAGACAGGACGCGCCATGGCAAGACGTTAATGAATTTCTCGACTTTGCGAAAGCGCATCCAGAGGAACTCAAAATGGGAAACGCAGGAACGGGGAGCATTTGGCATTTGGCCGCCGTAACCTTGGAACGGGAGACAGGTGTGAAGTTTGCACATATTCCTTTTGAAGGTGCAGGGCCAGCCGTTTCCGCTTTGATGGACGGATTCGTGGACGCGGTGCCGGTCAGTCCCGCCGAGGTGAAGAAGTATGTAGATGAAGGCAAGCTGCGGACACTGGCGGTTAACGCCGATAAACGCTCAGAGGCGCTGCCGGATGTGCCGACTCTGGAAGAGCAGACCGGAATACATGTGAACTTCACCAGTACATGGAGAGGACTTGCTGTGCCGAAGGATACGCCGGATGCCATTGCGGAAGTGTTGGCCGGGGCATTTATCAAAGGGACCGAGGACAGGGCTTTCCGCGAATATATGAAGTCGAACGGACTTGGACTGCTGGTGAAGGACGGCAAAGCCTTCTCGAAACAGCTTAAGGAAAGCGATGATTTATTCGCCAAAATGATCCCGGAGCTCGGACTAAGCCGCAGGTAGCCTGTACGAAATGTGAAAGCGCCATCAGGCAAAGTGATCTCAGGAAACCCGCTTGCTGACTAGCAGGATTGCAGTGAACGGGGAATTTGCTGGGGCTGGTTTGCTGCGCCTTCATAAGGAAAAATAAGCATGATATTCAATATTATATAAACTCAATATGAGTAAGAGAGGTATGGTAATCATATGAAAATCAAAAAGACATTAGATCGGATTCCCGGCGGAATGATGCTGGTTCCACTGTTCCTGGGAGCGATCATTCACACCGCTTTTCCTGATGCAGGCGAATATTTCGGAGGCTTCACCAAAGGCCTGATGACAGGAACCGTGCCGATTCTGGCCGTATGGTTCTTCTGTATGGGCGCAGCGATTGATGTAAGAGCAACCGGAACGGTACTCCGCAAATCGGGTACGCTTGTATTAACCAAGATTGCTGTAGCGTGGGTTGTAGCTATGATCGCGATCCAGTTCCTGCCTGAGGGCGGTGTGCAAACCGGCTTCTTCGCCGGATTATCAGTCCTCGCCATCATCTCCGCCATGGATATGACCAACGGCGGCCTGTACGCTTCCATCATGCAGCAGTATGGTACCAAAGAAGAATCCGGAGCATTCGTGCTG
The DNA here is from genome assembly GCF_013141775.1 of Paenibacillus phytohabitans. GTDB lineage: Bacteria > Bacillota > Bacilli > Paenibacillales > Paenibacillaceae > Paenibacillus_AQ > Paenibacillus_AQ phytohabitans. The sequence continues at coordinate 312,519 of NZ_WHOB01000089.1, read as the reverse complement.
ATGTCACTTGAATCCGGCCCGCTCGTAACGATGCTTATTCTGGGCAGCACCGGTGTTGCCGTATTCGAACCGCATCTCTTCATCGGCGCTGTGCTTCCATTCCTGATCGGCTTCATCCTGGGTAACCTGGATCATGACCTGCGTGCTTATTTCGGCAAAGCCACCCAGACCCTTATCCCGTTCTTCGGCTTCGCACTGGGCAGCTCGATTGACCTTGGCGTTATCGTTGACACTGGCCTGCTCGGCATTCTGCTTGGTGTAGTGGTTATCATTATTACAGGTGTTCCGCTGATCCTGGCCGACAAATTCATCGGCCGCGGTAACGGCACTGCCGGACTTGCTGCCTCCAGTACTGCCGGAGCTGCTGTCGCCAACCCTATGCTGGTGGCGAATATGAAGCCGGAGTTCCTGCCCGCAGCCCAGACAGCCACGGCGCTGGTAGCCGCCTCGGTTATCGTAACGTCCATTCTTGTTCCAATCATAACCGCCTACTATTCCGACTATATGAAGAAAAAGAACCCGCCGGCAGCAGAGGGTCCTATAGATGCAAAGATTCAGGAAGCAGCGGTATAATAACATCGGATAACAACGATAATTAGATATATTGGAGTTTCTGCATGCGTAAGCCGCAGCAATCACATTGACAAGACCCTCTGAAAACCGCCGCATGGCTGTTTCCGGAGGGTCTTTTTAAAGTATAGACGGGAACGGGCGAACATTGAATCATCCGGAAATAGTTGGATTTTCTCCACTTGCTGATTAACGAAGAGTGCCAATTAAAACAACAGTTGGAAAAAAAGCACTTAAATTTCTTCATATACCCCAAAGCTGAGGAAATGCACGAAATTAAATGCCGTTTATCCATTTATTTGCCGCGGACCCGCTAAAATGACTAAATTAAGATACGTTTTTCCACTTACTCACAACCCAGTGATTTCTTAGCCACCGGAATCCACACCTCGCAGATCGATTCTTCATGGCTGTCATCGGTCCAGTAGTATTTCTCCATGCACGGTCCTTCCACTTGCTCAAAGCCTGCCGAAGGGAACCATTCGGAATAGATTCTCCGCCACACATTCAGAATTGCCAGTCCTATCTCCGCGTCATCCGGAAAAGTATCACGGCTATCGAATACGGCATAGGTCTGATCAGGTACAGTCAGGGTATCAAGCTCCTGTGGGACCTCTTGTCCTTCCGGCAGTTCGATTCCCATCAGATAACGTTTGCTTCCGTCCTCGCTGAAGTCGTAATAATAGCCGAACAGCAGCGAACCTGCGGGTCTTCCGGCTAATTCGTTAATCCGGTCATGCGTCCCGTCCTTCCAGATTTTCTCCGTGAATGCAGGTATTTCTGTGTAAGCATCCTTGTGAACGATCACCTCTTTTCCAATGACGCGGCAACCTTTCTCTTCCACCATCCGGTAATTCATTTCGGTTTCTCCTTTGATCTGAATTTGAAAGGAGATTCGGGGGAACGACTTGAGCTTCACATTCTTTTTTCTTGCCATTTGAGGGGTTACCCCATGCATTCTTTGGAACGCTTTGGCGAAGGATTCCGGTGTCTCATAACCATACTTAAGCGCGATATCGATCACCTTGCCGTCCGTTCCGGCCAGCTCTTCCGCCGCCAAGGTAAGCCGCCTGTTGCGTACATATTCAGTAACGGTAAAGCCCGTTAAGGCATGGAACATGCGCTGAAAATGGTATTTCGAAGTCATCGCTGCTCCGGCGATATCCTCAACTCCTATGGCGGAATTCAAGTTCTGCTCCACATAATCAATCGCCTGCTGCAGCAATCGGATCGTTTCCAAATCCTCACCTCTCCTTTCAATTTCATTGTAGAGAAACCGGCAGAGCTGTTCCTGACCGGGAATGCTTTGATTTGTCCATCCGTAGCCTCAGCTTATACCAGCTCCTGAGCAACCTCCCAAATATGTCCTGCCGGGTCTGCGAAGCTGGCTGTGCGGATGCCCCAAGGCCGGTTCATGGGTCCGTTCAGCAGGCTTACGCCGCGTGCAGTTAATTCTGTGCATACCGCATCCACATCCTCCACGCGGATTGTGAATTGAAACCGTGATCCGGAGGCGCGGCCGGCAACGGCAGCGGGCTCAATCAGCCCGGGAGCTTCAGAGATTTGCAGCAGATTGATGCTCATATTGCCGAAATCGTAGACGGCCGAATTCTCGTCCGCGTACACCTCATCAAGACCAAAAACCTCCTGATAGAATGCCATGGTGTCCGGCAGATCCTCAACGAACAACGTTACCACACTGATATTCCGTGATCCCAGGTTACTCATACTGTTTACCGCTCCGTTCTTTGTTGGATTGTGGATTACAACTTGTGGTCATTTATTTAGCCAAGCGACCAGACCTCCGGAGGGTTTAGTACCGCAGCTGGTCTCTAGAACTTCGTTGCAGAATGCTTTTGTAGACTCTTAATTGGTGCAGACCTTTTACACGCTTCCCAGCGTTTTTCTCATATATTCCATAATATGCGTTTCCTGAAACCCGAGGCTGTCATACAGCTGCCGGGCATCATTCCCAGCGACACAGCACAGGATGACGGCTGCATGGCCGCGCTGATAGATTTCATTGCATAGGTACTTCACAAACTCTCGTCCGATCCCGCGTCCCTGAAGGTCAGAACGTACGCTGACACTGCTGATTTCATTCCCGTGAAGGTGGCTGTAAGCGGCGATTTCCCCATTGAATTCGTAGACAAACCGGTCTTCCGCGTCCGCTTTCCAGGCGTTTCGTCTGCCCTCATTAGGCTGGGCAACCACGGAATCCGGGAAGCAGCCGACACGGACGCGCATTTCATGAAATGCAGTCGCATAGAGCGAGTGGGCAGGGAGAAAGTCCTCATCTGTATACAGCCTTACGGGAACCTCTTCCTGAGAAAAGAACCCGCTGGTCCGCTGCATATAAACTAGTGAGTAATATGGAGCGAAACCGAGCTTACGGGCAAATCCGGGAGTTGCTGGAGCCCCGGAACGAAAAGAAGTGCTGACCGCGCGGGTTCCGCCTGCCTGCAACTGTGTCTCGGCAGCCTGCACCATCGCCGTGCCGATTCCTTGTCCGCGATACCGGGGACCGACGAATACTTGTAAATGCGACTGATGTGTAGGCGCTTCCATTTGAGCCAGTGCAACAAGCGTATCCTTAATAAAAACGCAAATAAACGTTTCTGGTTCTTCATCAAGCACCTGGAGAAGGTCTGCGCCAGCCTCCGCATCCTGGCTTAATAATTCTCTGGCGGTAGAGTAGTCCTTGTTACTGAAGCGTTCGTAGCGGATATCTGATAGGTTCATTAGCCTCTGAGTCCTCCTATTAAATTGAGACGTAGCTTATACATTTCAATGGAATTTAATTCTATTTACCGCCAGTGATTATTGCATAGAATAAGGGGTATTTCAACCAAATTGTACATTGAGGGCTGCAGATTGGACACGCCGCGAACAAAAGCCAGGGCATTTCTCCGCTTGCGGACTACAGTTCCGTTATTTTGCTGAAATCATCAGTCTGGCAGCTGTCGCGGACTACAGATCCTTTATTTTCCGTATTCCCCCTCAAATTACCCCTTACAGCAGGGAATAAGGTCTTTACAGTCCGCGTGGCGCGGAAAAAGCCCGGATTGTGAGAATTAGCGGAATCTCAGTCCGCAGGGAGAGATACACTAATCACTATCTAATCGAAGTGTTTAACACTGTAACTTCAGCAGGCCAGCAAACGTGCATCTACAGGTACATCTGCATCTGCAGCTGCCCCTGCACACTGTCGTAATCTTGCTCTCCTATTCCAATATGCTGCATAAGCCAAAACGAATCGTTTATACTGGCGGTAAGAGGTGATTCAGGATGGAGCCGCAATTATTTGAGCGTATTTACGATTCGGTGGTGCGGCGTGAGCCGACCTATGACGGTGTTTACTATACAGCGGTGCTGACGACACGTATTGTCTGCCGGCCTTCCTGCCGGGCAAGAACGCCGAAGGCAGCCAATGTGGTATTCTACGGCTCCCTGCAGGAGGCTGTCCGCGAGGGATTCCGGCCCTGCAAAAGATGCCGCCCCGAAGAAGGCGGCACCCTCCGGCCGGATGCCGTGCTGGCGTCGCAGGCGGATGCCATTATGGATGGGCAGTTCGGGAGCAAGCTGACACTGCAGTCGATGGCGGAGCAGCTGAAGGTCAGCCCGTTCCATCTGCAGCGGACCTACAAGCGGGTAACCGGCCAGTCGCCTGCTGCCAGACTGGATGAACTGCGCACGGGCGAAACCCGCAGGCTGCTGGCGGAGACCGATACAGGCATTGCCGATGTAGGCAAGGCAGTTGGATTCCGCAGCGCGTCCCACTTCGCAGCCTGGTTCGTCAAGAAATCCGGTCTGTCCCCAACGGAGTATCGCAGTAAGCATAATGAGGGAGGAAATTAGGATGAATATGAATATAAACCAGAGTCCGAACCGGAACATGATATATCACCATACCCTGAATCTCGGGAATCGGGAGTGGACCCTATGGGCCAGCAGCAAGGGACTTATCCGCGTGTCCTATCCGCAGGATGAAGGGCAGCTGCCGGCCGCCTGGCTGAAGATGTATGCTCCGGAATATGAATTCCTGGAGGGGGACGGAAGGTTTGAGCAGCTTGGGGTTATAGAGCTGCTGCGCCGTTATTTTGATGGAGATACGGTCGATTTCAACAGTCTTGCGCTTGATTTATGGGGCACTCCGTTTCAGCAGGAGGTATGGCGGGGGCTGCTTACGATCCCGCATGGAGAGGTTGCTACCTATAAGGAATTGGCTGTGCGGATTGGCAGACCGCTGGCAGTGCGTGCTGTCGGCACGGCCAACGGACAGAATCCGCTGCCGGTCATTGTGCCCTGCCACCGGGTGATCGGTGCGAACGGCACCTTAACCGGTTACCGGGGCGGATTGCAGCTCAAGCAGGAGCTGCTTCAGCTGGAGGGAATTCTAAATGTGAAGGCGGCGGGCCATGAACGATTTGCTTTTTGAGCTGCCGCTGCCGGAGGATTTCAACCTGGACGCCTGTCTGGAGTACATGAACCGTTCGCCGCTGGAATGCCTGTTCCAGACGGATGACTCGGGAGTGACCCGGATGTTCAAGCTGGAGGACGGCCCGGTCCTAATCCGGTTAAGTGTGCCTGAAGGCAACAGGCTGAGCGTAACCCGCCTGCACGGCGCTGTCCCCGGCGTCCTGGAGCAGGAATGGCTGGCCCGTTATATTGTAGAGTGGTTCGATCTGGACCGTGATCTTACCCCGTTCTACCGGCTGGCGGAAGCAGATCCGCTGCTCCAGCCGCTGGTCAGCCAGCACCGGGGACTGCGGATTATCGGCATCCCGGATCTGTTTGAGGCGTTATGCTGGGCGATTCTGGGCCAGCAGGTGAATCTGGCTTTTGCCTACAGGCTGAAGCAGCGCCTGACCGAAGTGTATGGAGAATCTCTGGAGTGGGGAGGGCAAACCTACTACCGGTTCCCCGGACCGGAGGTCTTCTCGGAGGTGCAGATCGAAGAATTATGCGCCCTGCAGCTGACCCGCAGCAAAGCGCAGACGATCCTCACGGTAGCCTCGCTGATCGCAAGCGGGCAGCTGAGCCGTGAAGAGTTGCTGGCGCTCCCGTCCCCGGCCGCCGCCGAGCAGCGGCTGCTGCAGATCCGCGGGATCAGCCCGTGGACCTCGCAGTATGTCCGGATGCGCTGCCTGCGGGACAGCTCTTCGTTCCCTGTGGGCGATGTCGGTCTGCAGAACGTGATCAAGTTCCTCACCGGTATGGACCGCAAGCCGACGCCTGCGGAGCTGCTCGTCCTGGCCCAGCCCTGGCAGGGCTGGGAGGCATACGCCACATTTTATCTGTGGCGGGCATTATATTAGTGCGGGCAGGTGTGGAGCCGTGACGGCCAAAAGCACTGTCTCACCGGATGATCCGGGAGACAGTGCTTTTTTTGAATCATACGCCTGAGGGTTTTACGGCCTGAGAGCTTCACGCCAGCTTGAGCTTTATTGCGCCCTCTTTGTGAAGATCTGGAAGCATACACCGTACTTATCGGTAACCATGCCAAAGGCGGGGCTGAAATAAGCCGGAGCCAGCTCAATATCAACCGTTCCGCCTGCCTTGAGCGAGTCATACAGCTGCTGCGCTTCCTCCGCAGTATCCGCTGTGATACAGATGGTGATGCCATTGCCATGGCTCAAAGGCTGGCCAACCTCCTGATCTGCGACGAAAAACTTGGTTTCACCCACCAGCAGGACGGAATGGGCTATACGCGCTTTTTCCTGTTCGGTCATCGGGGAGTCAGGGTTCTGCGGGCCTTCGCCCACAGTTTGCTTGAAGAGCAGCGTAGCACCAAGCGCCTCCTGATAAAAGGCAATCGCCTCACTTGCTGTACCGTCCACCAGAATAAAAGGATTTACTTGCAGGGTCATGTCTAAATCGCTCCTTAGAATTTGATTTGCCTGTACTAACCGGCTTTGATTATAGTGTAATCTATAATAGTGACAGGTATTGTCATGAATATAATAATAAATGGAGTGAAGCTGATGTCTAAATCCAAAAGGCTGCTGGACCTGATGATGACGGTCAACCGCAAGCGGAAATTCACCGTCAAAGAGCTGGCCGACGAATTCAATGTATCCTCCCGGACCATCCTCAGGGATTTGCAGGAGCTGGGGGAGTTAGGCGTTCCGCTCTATTCTGAAGTGGGGCCGCATGGAGGCTATCAGGTGCTGAACGAAAGAATACTGCCGCCGATCGCGTTCACGGAGGAGGAGGCGGTGGCGATTTTTTTCGCCAGCCATGCCCTGCGCCACTACAAGTATCTCCCCTTCAAGGAGGAATCATTAGCTGCCCTGCATAAATTCTATAACTATATGTCCGGCGATGTCCGTGACCGGATTGACGAGATGAAGAACCGGATTGATTTCCTGACCCCGGCGAGACAGGCGGAGTTCCCCTATCTGTCCCTGTTGCTGGAAGCGGCCACCGGTCAAAAGGTGCTGCTGATTGATTATGAATCGAAGGGGCAGCGTAAGGAGAGATGGATTCAGCCAGTGGGCATCTACGCCCATAATGGCTTGTGGTATTGCCCGGCCTATTGCTTCCTGCGCGGCGATATCCGTGTATTCCGCTGCGACCGGATTCAGTCTGCCGGATACGACGAGTCCGGGCCGGAAGCGCTTGATCTGAAGCATGTCCATTTGGGCAATAAGGATGATTACAGCAGTCAAACTGAGCAGGGTGATAAAAGCCTTATCCGGCTGTTCGTTGAACTGGGGAGCGGAGGTGTTCAGGCCTGCGAAGCCGAGGTGTGGTCCTCACCCCTGCTGCATATCCGCGGGGATGGCACGGGCTGGCTGGAAGGGGATATCCAGCAGAGCGATCTGGGCTTCTTCGCGCGTTTTGTGATTGGCCTCTGCAATGAGGCCACGGTACAGGAGCCGCCGGAGCTGGTGGCGGAGGTGAAGCGGACGCTGGCGGGAATGCTGGCGCAATATAAGTAGAGGTAAGCAGTTATGCATCGTTAAAAAGCTATCCCAGCCACACCTCCGCCAGCCTGCGGATTCCCTCATCAATCAGATCCTCGGCAATCCCGCCGAAGCCCAGAATGAATTCCGGTTCATCGCAGTCCGGCTTATCCCACCACGTATACGACATAGGCGTAACACGGATACCTTCAGCTTCCGCTGCTGCGGCAAGCTCTCGTGCACTGCCCGCTGCGGGCGGTTTCAGGGTCAGGAGAAGATGAAATCCGGCATCCCGTCCGCTGACGGCTGCTGCATCGCCGAAATAGCGCTGGACCGAGCGCAGAAGCAGGTCATGCTTGCGCTGATAGAGCAGCCGCATCCTGCGCAGATGTTTCTCGAAGTACCCTCTTTCCATAAAATAATGCAGCGCAATCTGATGCAGCCGAGAAGCCGAGTGCTCCAGATACAGCTCGCTTCTCAGGCTGTGATAGAGCGGCAGCAGCTCCTCCGGCAGAACCATATAGTGAATGCACAGGGCAGGAGTTACAGATTGCGCGAAGCTGCACATATAGATTACCGGACTGTCCGCTTCAAGTCCCTGAAGCGCAGGAATGGGCCGTCCATGATAGCGGAACTCCCCGTCATAATCATCTTCAATGATATAGCCGCCCGCTGACCGGGCCCAATCCAGCAAGGCGAAGCGTTTGGCTACCGGCATCGCCATCCCTCTGGGAAACTGATGGGAAGGGGAGATGTATACGGCGTCAGCCCCGCTTCGGTACAGCTTCTCTATCACCAGCCCGTCTTCCTCCAGCGGAATGGGCATAATCTCATAACCGCCGCGTTTGAATGCTGCGGGCAGCAGGTGATACCCCGGGTCTTCTATTCCGAGCCGCGTCACCCGTTCTTTAAGCATTAGGTATAACAAAGAGCACAGCGTATACTGGTCGCCGCCGACCACAATTTGCTTCTCTGTACAGCGCAGCCCACGGAACCGCCGCAGATGGGCGGCAATGCTCCCGCGGAGCGCCGGCTCCCCCTGCGGATCACCATACTGGAGCAGGTCCGGATTCGCGAGCTGTTCCTGGTAGAGGCTGCGCCATATTTTATGCGGGAATAAAGAGAAATCATTCCGTGACATGTGGAAATCATATGCGTATTGCCGCGAATCGCGGGGAGTAATAGGACGGACAGCCGGACGTGGCCGCTCCTCGGCTTCTGCAGGGCCGCCATTCCTATGGACTGGCAGGATGGTGTAACCGCTGCGCGGTTTGCTGGCGATGAAGCCCTCGGCAAGCAGCTGCTGGTAGGCGAGCTCGACAGGAGTGGCGCTGATACCGCATAATGCCGCCAGGCGGCGGATGGAAGGCAGGCGTGTACCACTGGGGAGAGCGCCGCCGATAATCTCTTTTGCAAAATAATCATAGAGCTGTATATAGTAAGGAATCTCGCTGTGCTCATTCAGATTAGGGACAAGCAGCATCATACACCTTCGAATCTGTCCTTTGAAATTAGACGTTTTTGTATATTTTATAGTATGCAGATCTACATTACCATAAGAGCTATAACAACAGTCGGGAGATGACGGGAGTGACCAGACATTCAGCGCTTTTAACAGGAAAAAAGGTATATCTGCGCCCGCTTAACGGGGAAGACGCCGAATTGTATTACCATATGTTCTACGGCACGGAAGTCCGCAGACTTACAGGCACGAAAAAGCATATCACCAAAGAGCAGATAGAGAATTATATCGCGCGCAAATCAGGGGACGACAGTACGGTGCTGCTGCTTATCGCCCTTAGGGAGACTGATGAGGTGATCGGCGATATCGCCATTCAGGATATAGACCCTGACAACCGCAGTGCAAATCTGCGGATTGCTATTGGGGATGAGCGGCATCAGGGACAAGGGTATGGACGGGAAGCGCTGCTGCTGATGCTGGACTACGGCTTCGGCATTCTGAATCTGCACCGGATTGAGCTGGAGGTCTATAGCTATAATGCCCGCGCTGCGCATGTGTATGAATCAATCGGTTTTGTCCGTGAGGGTGTACGGCGCCAGACGCTCTATTATAACCATGAGTACCATGATGTGATTATGATGGGCATGCTGGATAGCGAATACCGTGAGCTGTATGTGAAATAGGGAGGGTAGACCGGACCTGCGAAAGCTGATTCAACAATAACGCAGGTCCGGAAGAATTGAAGAGACTATGTACAAAAATATTAACAAATAAACGTATTCTTGACTCTCTTTGACCGCAGGAAATAGGGGATCCAGATCACAGCATAAATGAAGGACCGGAAGATATCCGTATAAGAGGTATCGTCCGGTATGAGACCGGAAAGAGTAGTCTGTACCTGGCTGAACATGAAGGTATCTATGGTATTAAGTAAGATGTTATATACGATGAAAGATATAGATATGTATTTGAATAACTTTTTATGTTTGAGACCCAGGTACAGAATGAACAGGATCATTACGACCTGAATACATACTAATACCGTTTCTATCACAAGACTAGGAAGCATTGAAGCGACGTAGTAGCTGCTGTCAGGGTCGCTAAGAAGCTTAAGGCCTTCAGAGCCGAATAATGAGAAATTACCATAAAGCATTCGCACACCTGCGAAGAGTGAGAGCACAATGCCTATTGCGAAAAGTCCTAACCAGCCTCCGGAGCCGGAAGGCTCTGATTCATCTGCGGGCTGGTCTGAGGATTCCAGGACCACTTCGGAAGCAGCGGCGGCCTCATCATCAGCTGGTTTAGCTTTCTTGACGTGCAATGGCCTAATTAATCCGCCGGTCGCCCACCCGATAATTCCTCCAAGCCCTCCAATCACAATAGAAATAATAACGTTAGGATCTGCTGCATAAGTTCTATGTAGAATAAAACCTATGACGAAGAAGATAATGCCCAGTCCTGCTTTTGCCACTTCATCACCTCATCATATCCGCATTGGCTGCGGGATTTTTACTATGACGTTTATATCGACAATTCCCACTAGTTCCTTTAATTTACTTGTTATATTTTAGGTGTTAGTTCTTTATATTTACTATGTCCGTGAGGGTGCGGATAGAAATCATGTGAATTAAAGAGTTAAAGTCAAATAAGGTCAAATTATTAATAATGTTAAAATTTATACTAAAAAATAAGCCGAAACGCCGGATTTTACCGGATTTTCGGCTTATATGAGTTTTGTCATCCGGGCGGCCGGCGACTATAATAAAGCCATAGATCAAATAAAGTCAAAGTCAAACCAACAACAAATTCAAAGTCAAATGAGAGGAGAATGGATAATGTTTGATTTGGTTCCTTTTGGTAAACGCAGAGATGATGCTTTTGGTGTGCTGGCTAAGTCGCTTAACGAAGTGTTTAATGATGATTTCTTTGCACCGCTGACAAGCTCCACGCTGTCCTTCCGGACAGACATCCGCGAGAGTGAAGGGGCGTATCTGATTGAGGCCGAGCTTCCGGGCTTCAAAAAAGAAGAAATCGACATCGATTATACCAGCCCTTATTTGACGATCAAGGCAGTACGCAAAGAAGAGAACAGCGAGGAGAACAAGGAACATCAGACCGTGCGCCGGGAACGGCGGTATGGTGAATATGTGCGCCGCTTCTATGTTCAGGATATTGCGGAGGAAGGTATCCGCGCTTCACTCAAAGACGGGATGCTGAGCCTGGAAGTGCCGAAACGGCAGAAGTCGCAGGGCAAACGGATTGAAATTCAGGATGGCGGAAATTCTTCAGATGAGCAGCTTCAGTAAGCGGCAGGCGCAGCTTCCAGCGTGAGCGGTTCTCCGGGGGAAGCGGAGAGCGGGAACACTGAGGATGATTGGGAGGAAGCCTGAGAATGAAGGACTTCCAAGTCTGGCTGAAGCAGCCGGGTTCAGCGGGGTTCCCGGGCTAAGCGGCTTCTGCCGCCGGCCTATCCGGTTCCCTGCGGCAGAGTGGTTTCGCCGGGCTTTTCATATAGCATGATCATACAGGGCGCATTGTAGTGGGGATACCGGCTATAATGCGTCTTTTCCCGGAGAAACGGACTTGGTGAATAATCATCGGCACCGGGAATAGGCTTGTTACAGGGCGGAATGCTATAACCTATAGAATAAGGTTCCCAATATACGAAAGGAGGAGGTACCAGTGGCGGCAAATTATTACGAGACTCTGGGCGTCGGCAGGCAGGCCTCGAAGCAGGAGATCAAAAAAGCTTATCAGAAGCTGGCTAAGAAGTGGCATCCCGATGTCAACAAAGCCCCGGAGGCAGAAGCCAGATTCAAGGAAGCGGCCGAAGCGTACGAGGTGCTGGGTGATGAAGAGAAGCGGAAAATCTATGATGAGGAGCTGCGCTACGGGGCCGGCTACGCTGGGGCAAGGGGTCCGCAGAGCGGCGGGGCAGCCTCCTCCGCGTCTTGGGATTCGCCTTTTGGCGCAGGCTGGAGCAGCGGCACTGCTTCCGGCAGCAGTATTCCCGAAGAGGACCTGTTCGGGATGTTCTTCGGCAGCCGGGGGGCAGCGGACCGCGCCGGCTTCGATTTCTTCTCCGGCAGCGGCGGTGTCCGCCAAGGGGGAAGCCCTTGGGCGGATGAGTTCAGCACGATGCAGGCCCAGCTTGAGATTACGCTGGAGCAGGCATACAAAGGCGGAAATATCAGCGTTCAGGCTGCAGGCAAAGACCTGAGTGTGCAGATTCCGGCACGCTCGTCCGAAGGGACGGTGATCCGGGTTCCCGGCGGCGGAAGCGGGGCGGGACAGGGAGGCGACCTGTTGATCTCGCTGCATCTCCTGCCCCATGACATCTATGAACCGGACGGCGGCGGGGATTTACTCGGCACGGTAGAGATTGCCCCCTGGCAGGCTGTACTTGGCGGGGAAGCCAAGGTGGCCCTGCCGGATGGCAGCCAGGTGAAATTGAAAATTCCTGCAGGTATGGCGTCCGGCAGAACGCTGCGCCTCTCCGGCAAGGGGCTTAAGCGTCCTAACGGTACGAATGGTGATATCCTGTTCCGGATGGAGATCGTCATTCCGCCGGAAACCTCAGAAGCGGAGAAGAAGCTGTACCGCCAATTGGCCGATTCCGGCAGCTTCCAGGCCGGAGCCAAACGGCAGACTCCCGGCGGTGCACAGCGGCGCAGAGCGACAACGGGGTAATGATTAATATATAACGCCGGTTATCCGGCTGACTGACATATGGAATGCTGCAGCTGGGGCTGCAGCGGCATAATTTTACGGAAAGGCGATGATCTTATGGATTTCAACAAGCTTACACAGAAGCTGCAGGAAGCCGTCGCAGAGGCCCAGTCCCTGGCTGCGGCCAGCGGACATCAGGAGATTGATAATCTTCATCTGCTGAAGGCACTGCTTCAGCAGCATGAAGGCCTGCTGCCGCGGCTGCTGCAGAAGATGAATATTCCTGCAGCCGAGCTGCTGCAGGGTACGGAGGTGCTGCTTCAGCGGAAGCCCAGCGTAAGCGGAGGCGGAGCGGGCACGATGCGGCGGTATGCCTCGCCTGCGCTGATCGCCATGCTGGAGCAGGCCGAGAAGGAAGCGGCCAAGATGCAGGACGAGTTCGTGGCCGTGGAGCATGCCGTGCTGGCGATGGTCTCGGATTCGGGCAGCGGGAACCGCGAGCTGCGCGGGCTGTTCACGGGCCGGGGCGTTACCCGGGAGAAGCTGCTCGGGGTGCTGGCCGAGATCCGCGGACACCAGCGGGTGACGAGCCGGGAGCCGGAGGCCACCTATGAGGTGCTGGAGAAATACGGCCGTGATCTGGTGGCCGAGGTGCGGGCGGGCAAGGTTGATCCCGTGATCGGACGGGATGCGGAGATCCGCCGGGTCATCCGTATCCTCTCCCGCAAAACCAAAAACAACCCCGTACTGATCGGCGAACCCGGTGTGGGGAAAACAGCGATTGTGGAAGGGCTGGCCCACCGGATTGTCCGCCGGGATGTGCCGGAGGGGCTGAAGGACAAGACGATTTTCTCGCTGGATATGAGCGCACTGATTGCCGGAGCGAAATACCGCGGGGAATTCGAAGAGCGGCTGCAGGCCGTACTGAAGGAAATCCGCGAGAGTGACGGCCGGATTATCCTGTTCATTGATGAGCTGCATACGATTGTCGGTGCCGGTAAGACCGAAGGGGCCATGGACGCGGGCAACATGCTGAAGCCGATGCTGGCCCGGGGTGAGCTGCATTGTATCGGGGCGACGACGCTGGATGAGTACCGCAAATATATCGAGAAGGACCCGGCGCTGGAACGCCGCTTCCAGCAGGTGCTGGTCAGCGAGCCGGATGTCGAGGATACCATCTCCATTCTGCGCGGTCTCAAGGAACGTTTCGAGGTGCATCACGGAGTCAAGATCCATGACAGCGCGCTCGTCGCGGCCGGTGTCCTGTCGAACCGCTATATTACGGACCGGTTCCTGCCGGATAAGGCGATTGACCTGGTGGATGAAGCCTGCGCGATGATCCGCACGGAGATTGATTCCATGCCCGGTGAGATGGATGAGGTGACCCGCCGCCTGATGCAGATGGAGATTGAAGAAGCCGCACTCAAAAAAGAAACCGACGATGCCAGCGCGCGCCGTCTGGAGATTCTGCAGCGGGAGCTGGCCGACCTCAAGGAGAAGCATCTGGGCATGACCGTCCGCTGGGAGAAGGAAAAGTCGGCGATTCAGGGCATACGCGAGCTGAAGAAGCGGTTAGAGCAGGCGCGCAAGGACCTGGTCGATGCGCAGGAGATTTATGATCTGAACAAGTCTGCCGAGCTGAGCTACGGCATAATTCCTGATCTGGAACGGCAGCTGAAGGCCGCAGAGGAAGCCGCACAGCAGGATCAGGAGACCCGGCTGCTGCGTGAGGCCGTGACGGAAGAGGAGATCGCCGATATCGTCTCGCGCTGGACCGGCGTTCCGGTCAGCCGCCTCGTGGAAGGCGAGCGGGATAAGCTGCTGCGGCTCGAAGATACGCTGCATGAACGGGTAGTCGGCCAGGATGAGGCCGTCCGGCTGGTGGCGGATGCTGTGCTCCGGGCAAGAGCAGGCATCAAGGACCCGAACCGCCCCATCGGTTCGTTCCTGTTCCTGGGGCCGACCGGTGTCGGCAAGACCGAGCTGGCCAAAGCGCTGGCCATCTCGCTGTTTGACCGCGAGGACGGCATGATCCGTATTGACATGTCCGAGTATATGGAGAAGCACAGTGTCTCCCGCCTCGTGGGTGCTCCCCCGGGATATGTCGGCTATGAAGAAGGCGGCCAGCTGACCGAAGCGGTGCGCCGCCAGCCGTACACTGTTGTGCTGCTGGACGAGGTGGAGAAGGCCCATCCCGATGTGTTCAACATTCTCCTGCAGCTGCTGGATGACGGGCGGCTGACCGACTCGCAGGGCCGGATGGTCGATTTCAAGAACACCATCATCATTATGACCTCCAATATCGGCTCGCCGCATCTGATTCAGGGCACCGATGACAACGGTGAGCTGACCGAAGCGGTTAAGGACCGGGTGATGAAGGAGCTGAGCGGCCATTTCCGCCCAGAGTTCCTTAACCGGGTGGACGATATCGTGATGTTCAAACCGCTGACGCTGGGCGAAACCCAGCAGATCGTGGTTAAGCTGGTGAACGGTCTCCGTCTGCGCCTGGCAGAGCGGGGCATCGGTCTTACGCTGAGCGATAAGGCCGTCCGCTTCATTGCTGAGGAAGGCTTTGATTCCGTGTACGGCGCAAGACCGCTCAAGCGGTTCATCCAGCGCAGCCTGGAGACCCGGGTGGCGCGTGCGCTGATCGCCGGAGAAGCGGAGGAAGGCTCAGTGATGACGGTTGACGAAGCCGACGGTGAGCTGACTGTTACTATAGTGAAACCGGAATCTGCGAAGACGGTTGGCTCGCTCTAAAATGTGAACTGACCCGGCCGATGCCTCCGTAGGGCTGCAGCTGCAATCCGCGAAGAAAAAAGCGTTCCGCCTTAAGGCTGGAGCGCTTTTCTTTTTATATTCGACTCAAATCCTGCAGAAAATACAACATTTTCTTCAATAAATCGGCCCATATCGAGAATTGTTGCAGGAAATACAGCATTTCATCTTCTGCAAGCGGCTAACTCAAAGGATTATTGTATTTCATACAACAATCCTCCCGCATACTCGGTTATTTATGAATCCGAGTTGTAATATATACAACATTTATACTTGTTACCTGTATACCTGCCCCATAGAGAATAAACTTCAAAGCCCAATTAGACGCTTGGCGGGAGCACTGCCTCAGCAGCGGTTAAGCGGTTATTGATTACTTGTTTGGCCTAAATCCTAAGTGTGGTTTATATAGAAGCTCTACTCTCCCCGCCGCCTACTCGCTCCAGGGCATCAGATGGGGATGCTGGTCGAGGATAGACAGGTATTGTTCCTTCCAGCCATATTGGCCGTCCGGGTCCAGCAGCATATAGCGCAGATATTTCTCCAGCCGGTATTCCGGCTTCGACCAGCCGAGATGCTTCAGCCGCAGATTGCTTAACTGATGGGACAGCTCGAAAATATTCTCCGGCAGCCGCCCGCAATGCTGCGGCAGATCGTTCCAGAGATAAGTGAAGTCCTCCCGGTAGCGGAGCAGGAACGGCCGGTAGCTCTGATGGGACCGCCAGTACATATCTTCGCGGTAATGAGTGTCATCCCAGAAATCGTAGAGCCGGAAGCAGAACAAGTCACAATTGTCCGTACGCAGCAAGCCATCCACTTCTTCCGGGAATCCGGCTTCAAAAATCTCATCCGCATCCAGACTCAGAATCCACTCCGGATTCGTCTGAAGGACCGCCTCCCACTGCTGCTTGCGCAGCTCGGATTCATTGCTGAATCTGGAGACGTTGTTGCGTATCAGATGCAGCGGAATGCCCTGAAGAACCTCCCGGCAGATATCCGCCGTGTCATCCGTGCTGCCGTCATCGATAATGACGGCTTCATCAATATATTTGCGGTGCTCCTGCAGAACCTGCCGCAGAAACCGCGAGCCCTCATTCTTGACGATCATCGTAAGCGTCAGTTTGGGCCGCCGGGCAGCTGCTGAATCAGCAGCCGCTCCGGAGAAGCCGGTCACCGCTCCATGCTCAGCGCCCCGCCCTGCTGCATCTGCACCGTCTGCCGCATCAGCGCCCGCCGCCAGTCCGGCGCCCGGCAGCGGGATTTCGCCGCCGCCCTCTGGCAGCGGCTCCTTGGACAAGCGCTGCCGGGCCTCCGCCTCGGTCCACAGCGCATCCCACTCCGCGCTCGCATCTAGCGCTCTTTTATCCACGGGCGCTGCATCGGCAGCGCTCTGCATGTCTAAACCGTCCGCCGCGCCGCCGCTGTCCGAAGGCGCAACCTCGCGCGCAGCGGTTTCCTCGCCGCTGGCCTGAGCGCCCGCTACGAGCTGTCGATCCCGCTCTAGCTCCGCTTCACTCCGCCATTCCCGCGCAGTCTCCGCATCACCCCGCCCCGCCCCCGGCGCTTCCGGCGACTCCGGCCCCGCTCCAGCCTCCGCGCCTGAAGTCTGCCGGATGAACTCCGGCACCTTCAGCAGGTCGCTGTCCCTGTAGAGATGCAGCGCCGGGTAGTGGGTGTCGACATACAGCGGAATGCCAAGCGCCGCTGCACGGATGCAGAAATGGCGGTCTTCTCCCCAGTAGGAGATGTTGTGAACCCGGTCGTAGCTGGCACCGGAAGCGATGGCCCGGCTGCTGATCAGGGTGCAGGCGCCGAGCCCGCCGACTTCATAGATTCCCGGCTGCTGCATCTTCATCAGGAAAGCGTGGAAGCGGCGGTTGATCTCTTCGTGTGAGAGCTGCTCTCCCGGGAGCACCTCCCACTGGTTGTATTCGTCATGCATCCAGACCTGCGGCTGCAGCAGAGTGCCAGGTTGCCATTGGGTCCAGAAAACCTCGGAGATAATGTCCTTGCCCGTACTGATCAGATGCAGCAGCGTATCCGGATGAAGAATCAGATCGGAGTCGATCAGGAACAGATAATCATAACCGAAGGCTTCGGCCCGCTGGATCATCAGGTTCTTGAACCCGGCCACCTTCCAGACCAGATTGGAGTTCCAGAAATGGGTCGTATCATCGCGGATATAAGCATCATGAAACCCTGAAGACTGCAGGAAGACCGTTCTGCCGCTCTGGGTGAACTGCTGGAGCAGCTGACTCGAAGCTTCGTCCGGGTTGTCATCAATCAGATAGAAATGCAGCTCAATATTGGTTAGGTTCAGACGCAGCAGAGAGTTCAGAAACTGCTCGAGAATTGCCGGTTTTTGATGGATCGGGCTGCCCAGCAGAACCCGGGTTCGGGTCTCATTCATAGCAGGCCACTCCAGGATAAGGTCAACATTAATAGAACATCCCCTTGGATTCGCAAATAGATGATATGAATTATATGTATTCAATATATTTAGAGAAGTACGGGACTAATCCCGGTTTTTCAAAAAATAGAGACCCGAAAGGGAATATATGGATTGGTGTCTGCCTGAGAGCTGTTGTACAATACCGCATAGACAGGAATAGACATTCTGCAGACTGCAGGACAGGAGTGAGAGGATGGACAAGTCACCGTTAAAAGTACAGCAATTAATCAACCTGCTCCTGGCGATGAATCCGCGCGCCGAGGTTTTTGTGCATACTGCGGATGGAGAACTCCGGCCGTTGCTGGACGAGGATGTACAGGAGATCTATGCACCTGAGCAAGCGGCCAAGACCGTGGCTCATATCGGCGTTCCCGCAGGCACTGCAGCCGGAGAGGCGGAGGAGACCTTATGAAGCTGGCTCGAATAAGACTGGAACATGGACAAGAGATCCGGCTCGAATTATTTGACCAGGAGGCCCCCGGAACCGTAGCCAATTTTGAAAAGCTCGCGAACAGCGGCTTCTACAACGGTCTGACTTTTCAGCGCGTTGTCCGTGGCTTTGTCGCCCAGGGAGGCTGTCCGGACGGCACTGGCAGAGGCGGCACGGACAAGATCCCCTGCGAGACACAGGGCAATCCCCATAAGCATGTGCGCGGGGCGTTATCCATGGCCCATTTCGGGCCGGGTACCGGCTCCTGCCAGTTTTTTATCTGCTACGATACTTTTGATTACCTTGACGGCTGGCACACAGTGTTCGGCAGAGTAATAGAAGGAATGGAGCATGTGGATGCTTTGCGGCGCGGGGATGTCATGCAGGAGATCAGCGTATGGGATAACGGCAATCCTCAGGGGTAACAGCGGGCGGTTGTTCAAACTTTCACAGGTGGAAAATTAATACATTGTAATCCCGACTATTCCGATATATAATAACTTTCACAACGAGTGAGATTGCTCATAGACATGGAGGAGAGAGATAATGCGTAAAGGGATATCAGGGGTTGTCATTCTAGTTTTGTTAACACTAATGATTAGTGCATGCTCTAATGGAAATAACGCGGCATCGACAAATACGGGTGCCAGCCAGACACCGGCGGAAACGCAGCAGCCTGCTGCCAGCGAACCGAAGGATGGCGGAAGCTTGATTATAGGGGTCGCATCTGATCCGGTTGTACTTAATCCAAACTATGCAGGTGACCGTGTAAGCTTGACGATTGACCAGGCACTGTATGCTCCGCTGTTCCAGGTGAATAACGGGGAGAAGACCTTCTACCTGGCAGAGAGCCTGACACCTTCGGAGGATAATCTTACTTACACACTGAAGCTTAAGGATGGACTTACCTGGCATGATGGAGAGAAGCTGACGGCGGATGATATCGTGTTCACCATCGACAGCATTCTCGACGAGAAGCAGAACAGCTTCCTGAGAGCCAACTTCCTGATCGGCGACCAAGCCATCAAAGCGGTGAAAGTGGATGATCTGACCGTTGAATTCCAGCTTCCGCAGGTCAGCCCGGCTTTTGAAGCGACACTGGTACAGGTATTCCCGATTCCAAAGCATATTTTTGAGAATGAAACCGACATTGAGAAGAGCACCAAGAACGCTGCTCCGGTAGGTTCCGGTCCCTTCAAATTCAAAGAATACAAAGCCGGTGAGTATCTGACACTGGAACGCTTCGATAACTACTTCGGCGGCAAGCCGCATCTGGATTCTGTAACTTACCGGATTGCCAAGGATACCAATGCTGCGAACCTTGCCCTGCAGAACGGCGAGATCAACGTGCAGTATCTTGATCCTAAGGATGTAGCCACCATTCAGGCAACGAACAATTTCGAAATTCTGCCTTACAGTGAAGGCCGTCTGGCTTATCTGATGTTCAATGCGAACAGTGATACCGGCGCCCTCGCCAAAAAAGAAGTCCGTCAAGCGCTGTCCCTGGCCCTCAGCCGCGATGAGCTGATCCAGACAGCGTACACTTCCAGTGAATATGCTGACCCGGCCAAGTCATTCCTGACTCCGGACGCGCTGTATTTCACGAATGAAGTAACTAGTTTTGATAATGATGCCGCTAAGGCTAAGGAATTGCTGGCGTCTGCCGGAGAGAGCAACCTGAAGCTTCGTTACATTGTACAGAGCGGTAACAAGGCACAGGAAGCAATTTCGCTGTACGTTCAGCAGAAGCTGAAGGCTGTGGGCGTAGAAGTTGAACTGCAGAACATGGATTCCTCGGCCTGGGTGCAGAAGTTCATTGATCTGAAATCTACCGACTACGAACTGGCATTGACCGGTTATATCATGGGATATGATCCCGATGCTTACCGTATTCTGTTCACATCGGGCAGCTCTTCCAACTACTCGCATTATTCGAACAGCGAAGTTGATAAGCTGATGAATGACGGTGCAGGCGAAGCTGATCCGGCAAAACGCGCAGAGATCTACAAGAAAGCGCAGGAGCTTGTCGCTGAAGATGCACCGATCTACCCGATCGCTTATACTAAAACAGTTGTAGCTGTATCGAAGAACTACGGCGGCATTGATGAAGCTGTATTGAAGCCGGTCGTTATCTTCGAAGACCTGTCCAAGATCTACCAGAAATAATCTGCCCCAAAAAATAAAGCACGGCAAAAAAATAAGCTGGGTTCTCCAGCTTATTTTTTGCCTGTCAAGAGCTGGGAGAAGCTGCGTATGAGACAACTCATCGTCCGAAGGTTGCTGCAAACACTGCCGATGCTGTTTTTTGTATCCGTAGTGTGTTTCACAATGATTAAGCTGGCTCCGGGTGATCCGGTGCTATCTTTCGTTACGCCCAATATGCATGCCGATGATATTGAGCGTATCCGCCATAATCTGGGGCTGGATAAGCCCGCCTATATTCAATATTTCATCTGGATCAAGGAAATGGTGCAGGGCAACTTCGGATATTCCCTGATCAATCACCAGCCGGTGCTGGGACAGATTCTGGAACGTCTGCCGGCTACAGCCGGTCTGATGGGCAGCGCCATTGCGCTGGCGGTTATTCTGGCGATTCCGCTAGGCCTCGTGGCCGGTGCGAACCGCAACCGCTGGGTAGACAAGCTGATTAACTTTATTTCCTATGTGGGGATTTCCATTCCGTTATTCTGGCTGGCGATCCTGCTGATGTATCTGTTCGCGATCAAGCTGCATCTGCTGCCGAGTATGGGGATGCGCACGATTGGTGTGGAATCGCCGCTGGATGTGCTGAAGCACGGGATCTTGCCCTGCTCGGTGCTGGCCTTCGGTTTCCTGGCCGGATATGTGCGTTATATCCGCTCCAGCACGATTGGACAATTGAAAGAGGAATATGTGCAGATCCAGTATGCTTTTGGCTCGAAGAAATCGACAATCCTGTTCCGTCACGTCCTGAAGCATGTGCTGCTGCCGGTCATTACCCTGCTGGGCATGTCGATGGGGGATCTGGTGGCCGGTGCTATTGTCACCGAGACGGTATTCTCGTGGCCGGGCATCGGGTCGCTGGGGATGACGGCGGTTAAGGGGATGGATTATCCCGTCATTATGGGGATCACCTTATTTTCTTCCTTAATGCTGATTCTCGGTAATATGGTGGCGGACATTCTCTACAGCTTTGTCGATCCGCGAATTAAATTAAAGGGGTGACCTCATGAATCGCAGTAAATGGAAAAATCTACAGTCAGAGCTGTTTACGAACGGTCTGGGTGTCGCTGCTCTTGCTGTATTGGCTATCTTTACGCTGGGGGCCATCTTTGCCTTCCTGTCCGGATATGATCCGAATGCCATGGATGCCATGGCCCGCCTCACCAAGCCCGGCGCCGGACATCTGTTCGGAACCGATGACTATGGACGCGATTATCTGTCCAGAGCGCTATATGGCGGCCGTGTCTCGCTGCTCGTCGGTTTCGCCTCCATGGTCGTGGCTACTTTTGTGGGTGTAATGGTTGGAGTGATCAGCGGATATTTTGGCGGCTGGCTGGATAATCTGCTGATGCGGATGCTGGATATTATCATGTCCATTCCGTCCTTCCTGATCCTGCTGCTGCTCAGCGTCTATTTGAAGCCGAGCATCGGCAATCTAATCATTATTATTGCCTTGTTAATGTGGATGAACGTGGCCCGCGTTGTGCGCGCGGAGACCCTTACGATCAAGGAACGCGAATATGTGCTGTATGCCAAGGCTTCCGGCCAAAGCTCCTTCGGCATGATCTGGCGGCATATCCTTCCGGGACTGGTGCCGGTGATTATCGTCGGCGCGACGAATAATATTGCGTCGGCCATTATGATGGAATCGTCGCTGAGCTTCCTCGGCTTCGGGGTTCAGCCGCCGAACGCCACCTGGGGCAGCATGCTGAACAGCGCGCAGGGGTATATTGCAGAGGCGCCTTATCTGGCGCTGTTCCCGGGACTGATGATCCTGCTGACCGTTCTGAGCTTCAATGTGCTGGGTGATATTTTGCGGGTCGGCTTTGAACCAAAGCTGATCCGGAGATAGGAGAGTGGAACATCATGACTGAACGGCTGCTGACTGTTGAGAATTTGCAGGTTTCATTTGCGACCCGGGACGGCGAGAATCAGGCCGTCCGCGGCGTTAGCTTCCATATAGATGCCGGTGAAACGGTAGGGATTGTCGGAGAATCCGGCAGCGGCAAAAGCGTTACCGCCAAGGCGGTCATGTCCCTGATCACGCCGCCGGGCCGCATGACTGCCGGTAAGCTGGAGTTTCGCGGCGAGAGTCTGAAGGGACTCACGGAGAAGCAGTGGCGGACCCTGCGCGGGAACCGGATCGCGATGGTCTTTCAGGACCCGATGACCTCGCTGAATCCGGTCAAAAGAATAGGCCAGCAATTAACCGAAGTTATCCGCAGACACCGCGGATTGAATAAAGCGGAGGCGTATGCCGAGGCGGCGGAAATCCTCCGCCAGGTTGGCATACGTGATCCGGAGCAGCGCCTGAAGCAGTATCCGCATGAATTCAGCGGAGGCATGCGCCAGCGGGTGATGATCGCGATGGCGCTCTCCTGCCAGCCGGAGCTGCTGATTGCCGATGAGCCGACCACGGCGCTGGATGCGACAATTCAGGCGCAGATTCTGGATCTGTTCAAGGAGCTGAAAGAACGGTCGGATACAGCGGTAGCGCTGATCACCCATGACCTTGGTGTCGTGGCTCAGGTCTGTACTCGGGTTATTGTGATGTACGGCGGGCTTGTTATGGAGGAGGGCACGGTGGAGGACATCTTCTATCGTCCTCAGCACCCGTACACCCAGGGCCTGCTGCGTTCCATTCCGAAGCGCGGCGGGGGATCGCGCGAGCGGCTGATTCCGATTGAAGGCACACCGCCGGATCTGCTGAATCCGCCGCCCGGCTGTCCGTTTATGGACCGCTGCCCGCATGCTTTTGCCCGCTGCAGTGAACGTCCGCCGGTAGTAGAGCTTGCACCTGGCCACCGCTCGATGTGCTGGCTGGCTGAAGGTGCAGAGCAGCAGGCGGCAGTTACAGTGGGGAGGGATTCCGGTGAGTGAGAGCAAAGTGCTCGTAGATGTGAACAATCTCAAGAAGCATTTCTCCAAGGGCAAGGATATACGCGGGCGCGATACGGCTGTGCTTAAGGCCGTGGACGGCGTCAGCTTCCAGATCCGCCAGGGCGAGACCTTCGGACTGGTGGGTGAATCCGGGAGCGGCAAGTCAACGGTTGGCCGCTGTCTGCTCCGCCTGTACGATTACACGGACGGCGAGGTATTCTATGACGGGCAGCCGCTGGGCAAGCTGGGCGAGAAAGGGCTGAAGCCGTTCCGCAGACGGATTCAGTCGATTTTTCAGGACCCGTACTCTTCACTGAACCCCAGCCTGAATGTGCTGGAATTGATCAGTGAGCCGATGCGTATCCATGGACTCTACCCAGGTGAAGAACGCAAGGAAGCCGTAGCGGAGCTGCTGGAGAAGGTTGGTCTCAAAAGAGAGCATCTCTACCGCTTCCCGCATGAGTTCAGCGGCGGGCAACGCCAGCGGATCTCCATCGCCCGGGCGCTGTCGGTCCGGCCGGAGTTCGTCGTCTGCGACGAGCCGATCTCGGCGCTGGATGTCTCTGTGCAGGCCCAGGTCGTCAATATGCTGGAGGATCTGCAGTCCGAATTCGGACTGACCTATCTGTTCATCGCTCATGACCTGTCGATGGTCCGGCATATCTCTGACCGGATTGGTGTCATGTACGGCGGCCGCCTCGTTGAGGTTGCGGAGAGCGATGAGCTGTATGACAATCCGCAGCATCCGTATACCAAGGCGCTGCTGTCTTCCATTCTGGAGACAGACCCGCTGAAGGCCAGCCAGCGAATCCGGCTGGATGCCTACTCGGTAACGCGCGGGGATGAGGAAGCCGCTGTGCTGCGGGAAGTCAGCCCGGGGCATTACGTGGCTGGAGATTTTACGGACTGAATTCAGGTAAAGGTATGCATTTATATTTATATAAACAAGGGAGGATATACAATGACTGATACGCTGAGTAAGGTAAAGTTATCGCAATGGGACGCCCTGCTGGTGGAATCGCTGCGCTCTCTCGGCTGGTCCGATGAAGAACTGCTGCGGCGGGTTGCCGAAGGCGATCTGCCTGCCGACGAGAGTGAATATGAGTTCGATTACGGGCAGCTGTCTACGCTGGCTGGTGAACAGCCGGAGCTGTTTCGGTCAGCCGTAACCGAAGGCTACCAGATCAAATACAACACGATCCGCGGCATCCGCAGCTGGATTGCCGTTGCGCTCCGCATCGAGCCGAAGCTGGAGCTGGAGGAAGGCCGCGAAGCAGTCGAAGCCGTGTTATCGGAATCACAGAAGCAACGGCTGGAGGATGTATTATCCTTCGGCTGGCAGATTACCGGCGGCGGATCAGCGGCAGATGGCGGAAACGCCACTTACCGGATCGAGCCGATCCAGCGGTAACAGCGGAGCTGAGCAGCAGAAAGAAGCTGCATAATAATATGTATGTTAAGAATTAGCCCTTCGGCTTTGTGCCGGAGGGCTTTTTGCATGAGGAATACAGAAACTCTGGGGAATTTCATAAAAGATACTGGTCTGTCGCTGTTGATCGGGAAACCGGGAATTTGAATTCAAAGAATATAAAGAGAAGTTTTGATCAAACCGTTTGTGATGGATGGTTGACGTATACAGTGCACCATGAGTGACATGACTTAACTAACGTATCCCGATAGCTTAATGACTTTGGTATTTAAGGCAGACAGAGTTTATCAAATCACCTAATGAGCCAATCTGCTGTTCAACTGAATCAACATGATAAAACGTACAGGTGTTTCCGAGTTCATTCAGTTCATTTGTTGAGGAATACAAATAAATTTTCTTGCCAGCCCCCAGTGCAATTCCTAACTCAACATGACTCCCTTTCCCTGCTGGAAACAGGACAATTACAACATCTGCATCCATAACCCCTGCTACTTCTTCTTGTCCTATGTTACGGAGTTTTGATATTGAGTCTATGTTTGAATGAGTTGTCCAGTCGTATGTATGTTGAAAACCTTGAGCTTTCAAACTCACTGCGAGTTGCCGAACACTTTCTACATTTTTGAGACTAGACGCTATGTAAAATTTCATATAATTCTCCCCTGCTCAACCCATTAATCAATTTCAGTTATATATTAACACATATTGGAAGTATTCTGCCCGTTAGCTGAATGAACCTCGTTCATCGAGAGTCATAATGATTGTTGCACAGTACGAAGAAATAATGCATTACACCTAAATTTAAATTTATCGTATGCGCGAAAGCGAGATTTCCAAGTTATATTGCGGATATTCTCGATGAACGTAACCAAACATTTAGGAACATAAGAAACTTCTTTGCGACTGCAGAAGTTGTACCGCCGCCGTCTTGCCCAAGAAACTCTGCCTCTTATGAGGACAGAGCTTCTTACTGTATAAGCCAAACCCAAATTGTAATGTTCCTGCCTTCCGAAACACTAGATGTAGAATAGTCGTAGGATAAGAATCGTAAACTATAAAGCGGGTGTATCGACCCTTGGGAGGTATTTGATGTTTAGATGGAAGCGTGGCCCTGTAACTCTGTTCCAAAGTGATCTGTACATGACGAATTCACTTGTTATGGAGACGGACGATTGTGTGCTGGTAACCGACCCCTGCTGGCTGCCTCGTGAGGTGGAGGAAATCCGGCGGTATGTAGACAACATTCTTGGCGCGAGGAAGCTGCTCCTGTTATTCACTCATTCTGATTTCGATCATATTATCGGATATGGGGCCTTCAGGGATGCTGAAGTCATCGCAAGCAGGGCATTCGCGGACAAAAGCGCCGGGGAACGCGAAGATATTCTTGAACAGATCCGGGTATTTGAAGATGGTTATTATCTCAGGAGAGACTATGAAATCACGTATCCGCTGGTGGATCATGTGATGGAGCAGGATGGGCAGACGCTGGTATTCGGGGATTTGAAGCTGACGGGATATGCTGCGCCGGGCCATACGGATGATGGGCTATTTACTATAGTGGAGTCTGCAGGGCTGTTCATTGCCGGAGACTACTTGTCTGACGTGGAGTTCCCCTATATCTACGATAGCAGTCTGGCTTACGAAGCAACGCTCGGCAAGCTGGAGCAGATATTGGCGCGGCACCCGTTCACGCTGCTGGTCCCCGGACACGGGGCGGCAACGGACAGCAGCGTAGAACTGGAGCGGCGCAGGGACGAGAGCCTGGAGTACATCCTTAATATGCGTACGGCTGTAGCTTCGGGCAGCCAGGAAACGGTTGATGCTCTGATCGAAGGCTGTGCGTTCCCGCGCAATATGTCCAACTTCCACCGCAGCAATCAGGAGCTGATCGCGAAGGAGCTGGCCGGAGAAGCGGAAGACTGACGCTGCAGTTACATATCCAGCTGGATTTTGCGAATATGAAGTACACCGTCAAGTCCGGTAGGGTCCGTACTGACCTTGCGGGAGACGAATTCTTCGGCCCGTTCGGAGGTACGCAGGCGCAGCGGCTTGGTCTCCAGCTGGACCAGATCCCACATAACGTCTGCTACGGACTCTGCAGTCTGCGGTTCTACATTCCGTTTCAGGAAGGTCCCTGTGTAGGCATCGAGAATGGGCTTGTACTCATCTTCGAGGATGCCGCCGGTGTCTGCTACATGCCCAAGGACAGTCTTATTGAACTCTGTAGCGATGGCGCCCGGCTCAAGCAGGGTAATGTCGATATTGAATTGCGGCTTGTAATAGGTAGCCAGGCTCTCCAGCAGTCCCTCCAACGCGAATTTGCTGGCGCAGTAGATCTCGTTCATCGGTTGTCCAATGAGCCCGCCGACACTGGAGGTAGCCACAATATGGCCGTAGCCGGTCTTACGCAGCAGGGGCAGTGCTGCCCGGATCGTATGCATAACCCCGTACACATTAGTGTCGAATATGCGCTCGATATCAGTGAACGGAGCCTGTCCAAGTGCACGGAGATAGCCGAACCCGGCATTGCAGAACAGTACATCCAGCGTACCGTGCTCCTGGTCAATCTGGTCGATAACCCGCTGAATGCTGTCCGGCTGTGTAACCTCCAGTTCTACGAACTGCAGATTGTCCACATTGCGGTACAATTCCTGATCGCGCTCCAGATGGCGGGTGCCGGCGTAGACCGTCCAGCCTTCCTGTGCAAACTTCAGCGCGGACGCCAGGCCGATGCCGGATGATGCTCCGGTGATACAGATGATTTTGCCCATAAGGGATACAGCCTCCATTGATTTGGAATTAAATTGCTTCTACCTTCACGATTTCGCACACATTATAGCATAAAGCAGCCGATGTTCTGGCAAGATGACATAAAGTTTGTTTTTTCGCGTATTTTTGACTCTGCCGAAGTTGCTATAATTGTTTTCGTTACGGTACACTATAACTAAAGGTCCTAATCGCCTGCGAATGGAGAGGAACAAGGAAACAATGGATGTATTCAAGCGTTACTTTGCAAATTTAACAGTCCGTCGCTTTTTAATTCTGGCACTGATTGGACTGCTGCTGTACAGTATTAGAGACATGCTGAATCTGGTGCTGCTGACGTTCCTGATTGCTTATGTAATGAACAGCTTTCAGGTGCTTTTGAGCAAAAGAATCGGCAAATATGTCAAGGTGAACAGCAAGGTAATCATTATTATTTTGTACTTAGCGCTCATCACTATGATCGTACTGGCCCTTGTCAAATATCTGCCCAAGGTCTTCTCGCAGATTAAGCAATTAACCGCGTTTCTCGGAACACTAACCTCTGACGACATCCCACAGAACGAGATTATGCAGTATTTATTCAGCATGGTTAAGGAATTGAACTACCAGAGCTATTTGAATCAAGGCATTGAATACGTGTTCAAAATCAGTGACTGGGGAACTACGTTCGTCCTGTCAACGATTCTGAGCCTTGTCTTCATCCTGGAGAAGAACAGAATTGTCAACTTCACCTCCCGCCTGAGAGACAGCAAGATCTCCTGGTTCTATGTAGAGCTTGAGTATTTCGGCAGGAAATTCATAGCCTCCTTCGGTAAAGTCATTGAAGCCCAGATCCTGATTGCGCTGTTCAATACTTTGTTCACGGTTGTCGGGTTATGGATCATGGGCTTCTTTTTCGAACCCTTCCCGTATCTCTTTGCGCTCGCCATTATGATCTTCATGCTCAGCCTGATTCCAGTGGTCGGCTTTGTCATTTCGCTTATTCCGCTATGCATCATCGGCTACAATACCGGCGGACTGGTGATGACGATCTACATACTGGCTATGATCGCCGTGCTGCATGTCATGGAAGGTTACTTCCTCAACCCAAAGCTGATGTCCTCCAAAATGAACCTTCCAATGTTCTACACCTTCATCGTGCTGCTGTTCTCCGAGCATTATATCGGCGTATGGGGACTGATTCTCGGCATTCCGATCTTCGTCTTCTTCCTGGATATTCTGGAGATTAGCCGTGATAAGCCGGGAACCTAAGGGATAAGGATACAAGGTGAAGCAACGATAAAAAATATACGATCCAATAGATAAGTGACATACACAAACATATACGAGAGTTTCAAAATAGGTGATATTCAAACTGCTCATGGTTTGGGTATCCTTTTTTATTAGAATGAAGGAGGAAGCGCAAGATGATCAAATATCCGGTGTTAGAGCCAGGAGCAGTTATAGGTGTAACAGCACCCTCATCAGGAGTAGGGGAGGAACTGCGCGAACTGCTTGAGCTAGCCTGCAGCCGGTTGCAGGAGCAGGGTTATGGCGTAGTATGCGGAGCAACGGCGTGGACGCAGGATAAGGCCAAGTCTGCACCGGCAAGTGTGCGTGCGGCTGAATTCAATGCCATGATGGCCGATGACAGCATCGGGCTCGTGATCCCTCCTTGGGGCGGCGAGCTGCTGATCGAGATTCTGGAGCAGGTGGATTTCGATCACATGAAGGTTAAATGGATTCTCGGCTACTCTGATATCAGTGTGCTGCTGCTGGCTGTTACTCTCCGGACGGGCATCGCCACTGCTCACGGCACCAATTTTATTGATTTACGTGGAAAAGAGACAGACCCGGTGACAGCTATGTGGGAATCCGTGCTGTCTACAGCAAGCGGGGAATCGGTACTTCAGCATTCCTCACAGCAGTACCAGCTGGAATGGGGAGGCGGGGAGCCTTCACCCCATGTGTTCAATCTTACCGAAATCACCAACTGGAAGACTGTAGGTAATCAGAACGTAACTATGCAGGGCCGGCTGCTCGGCGGCTGCATTGACGTAATCCGGCATCTCATCGGCACGCCGTATGGGGATGTGCGGTATTTCCAGCAGCATTACATTCAG
Source organism: Paenibacillus phytohabitans (assembly GCF_013141775.1). Classification (GTDB taxonomy): domain Bacteria; phylum Bacillota; class Bacilli; order Paenibacillales; family Paenibacillaceae; genus Paenibacillus_AQ; species Paenibacillus_AQ phytohabitans. Next base: position 282,877 of record NZ_WHOB01000089.1, on the reverse strand, counting down.
AATGAGCCTATCCTGTGGTACTTGGAGAACTGCGAGCTGTCGGTGACGGATCTGCGCAGATCCCTGCTGCAGATGAAGCTGGCCGGCTGGTTCGACCATTGCAGCGGCCTGATGTTCGGCCGGAGCGCAGCTAACCGTCCTATGGAGAATTACACCGTGGAGGATGTCTATCAGGAGCTGGCCAGCGAGCTGGGTCTGCCGGTTGTGTATGATATCGACTGCGGCCATCTGTCGCCGCAGCTTACGCTGGTGAACGGGGCTTTTGCGGAGGTGGAGGTCCGAGTAGAGGCGGAAGAGGCTGGGGGAATGGAAGAGGGCCAAAAGGGCAGGGGTACGGTTAGGCAGTATTTTCGGCCGTGACAGGCGACTGGAGGGCCGAATGCTGCTGCTGTCGCCTCCCTTCTAAAAAGAATGGAGTATCTTTTTAGAGATGCAATATATTTGTTCTGTTGAAGAGCCTAATACATAGAAATGGGGCTACTATATGCCGTTATTTAATGAAAAAGACGAGTGCAGCCTGGTTGAGGCTTTAAAAATGTATATACCGGATGTCGAGGAGCTGCTGAACCCGCCAGTGGTGGAAGCAGAAATAATCGCGGCAGAGAGCCTGATCGGCTTCCAATTTCCTTATGAGTTCAGGAAACTCTATATGAAGCATAACGGAGAGGGAGAGCAGGTCATGGGCGTCATGGCTGGGTTTCGCTGGATAACCCTACAGTCGGTAACGGGTACTTGGAAATGGCGACAGGATCTACCGTATGACATTATTTCCGGGAAGCTTGATGCAGTGAAGGAAGGAGGATATAAAAAGGGCTGGATTCCTTTTGCTGAAGATGGCGGAAACTCATTATTAATAATGGATTTGGAACCCGGAGCAAAAGGGAGCTATAGCCAGATTATTTCCTTAGACCGTAATACGAATATCTCCTATGTTATTGCCGAGAGTTTCGGGCAGTTCATAGAATCTATTGTATCAGAACTCAGAACGGGTGATTTAAACCCTACGGACATGGAGGAAGTGATCTATGTTCACCGGAAGCGGGGACATTTGTTTGACGATTTGCCGAAGCTGACCAACATGCAGAACAAACAAAACTGCCTCACTCCGGTTAGCGGATTCTGGGCAGAGTATTTTGAAGATAAGCTTGAAGAAGGTTGTATCTCTACAGAAATGTTAATCAAACAGAAAAGGGTCTTTATCGGATTTGAGCTTGCGGAAAAACACGGAGTAGTGCCGCTGGGTCTTTTAACCCGCATGCCTAATCTCAAAGAACTTATTATACATACCGGCAACATTGCCAATTACGATGTACTCAAACAGTTGCCTGGATTAACAGAACTTGTAATAGGAGGGTCCTCGTTCACGGAGTCTGATTTGGAGCACTTAGTTTACTTGGAGGATTTAAGGGAATTGACACTAGCAAGACTTTCATTAAAGGATGTACATAAACTAAAGGATCTAAAAAAATTAAAATCCCTCAGATTATTTCGAATGGACTCCATCAATAGCAAAACAATAGGAGCGTTAGTAAACTTGACTGAATTAAGCTTAGAAGAATTAGAGGCTGGTGATTTGAGCTATATCTCGAACCTTAAACAGCTAAAAAAGCTGGAACTCAAAAAAGTGGAAATATCCGGATTTACCTTTATGAAGGACTTGAAGAATCTTACCATTTTTAGAACAGACCGTCGGGCGACAGATGAATCGGACATGGCTGCTCTGGGAGAATTGCGCAAGCTGGAGGAGTTTAACTATCCGGTTGGTGACTTATCCGTCTTTCAAAATTGTCTGAGTCTGCGTGAAATTGGCGTAAATGCACAGAAATTTAGCGGACTCGCGGATATTCGCAGGTGCAATCTAAGAGGTATTACTATATTTGAGGCAACCTCAGAAGAACATGCAAAGTCTATAGTTGCTGAGTTCAGTAAATATTTTAACCTTAACTCTTATGAATGGTCGGCGCTGTGAAAGGAATGAAGGGCGTTAAAGCATTAATATTAGGAGCGCTGCTGTGATGACGTGCTCTTTACGGTGTCGGTAAGTTTGCTTGAAGCGGTCAAGTGCAGAAATGCTCATTCCGATTACGCACTTTAAGGAGGAATGGGAACGAAATGAAGCTCGACCTTCGAGAATTAGCGGAACGGGCTGTAACAAAAGCGAGTGACAGAATTTCTGAACTGCGCAGTCGGAAAAAATTGAAGTGAGTTACAAGGATTACGGTGAACTTGTAGAATGATAACTTCTTAGGAGCACTGCAGACTTGAATGTTGTACGTTTTGCAACTTTGATTCATAGTTAGCCAGGTTTTCGGGTGGATTGTTGTATGAAATACAACAATAATCCTGCTAAGTCGCTTGAGAAAGGTGAAATCCTGCCTTTTGTACAACAATTTTGGATTTGGGCCGATAGGATGAAGGAAATGTTGTATTATGTGCAGGATTATATAAAAAGCTGCCTGTCGCCGCCCCGGAAAGCGGATGAAATCGGGATTCACGCCCCAATCTTACGTAGAGCCTACATAGTACTCTATTTTCACCAGGCAGTAACAATAAGAGTGCGGCGAACGCACACTTACCAGCCCGTAGGGGTACTACACACAAAAAAGCTGCCCCACCGCAGTAATTCTGCAGGTGAGACAGCCTTTTTCAAATAAACGGTATTGAATTTACGTGATTCAGCCTGCCGGATTCACTCAGCCAAATGAAGTCAGCACACTCTGCGTCACGATCTCTCTAAGTTCAGCTTTCTGTGCGGTGTACTGCTGCTGATTGATGCTTCCGCCCGCCAGTCTTGCTTCCAGCTGCTGGGTCAGCTGTTTGACCTGCAGGTTGATCACATTATTGATATTCCCGCCGTTCTCTTCTGCAATGGTGCGCAGGGATTTGCCGTCATATAGGGCGTCGTACAGCTCTTCATCGGAGGATTGGCTCAGGTTCAGGGCGTCCAGCAGCTCATCGGTATCGGCCACGTCAGATGTGGACCATTTGGCAACGGGAAGGGTATGTAATGCTGGCTTGCCCCAGGCAGTTCCTCCGAAGGACATGGCTACAACCATCGTTCCGACAATCATTACCCGCTTAATATTCATTCGTTTTATGTTCATGTCTGTTATCCTCTTTTCATGATTGGTTATATCGTTCAGGGTTAGTGGTTTGCGGCGGCTAGTGAACTTCAGCTAAATACAGTTTACCCGTCAATACTGAAATGAAGCTTAAGTCTTCTTAAAGATAACCTAAATGTTTAGGAAGCCCTGGTTCGTTCTAAAAGCATTTGCCTAACCGGTGTTTGCCAGCAGGCCCGGACGGTGATTCTAGTAGTAAATACCGGCGAAGCCTGCATTTCCTTGATCCGGCTTCTCCATTTGCGTTATTCTTGTAGGCACACAGCAATATACTTACCCTTACCAAAGCAAGTGCAAACGGAAGGATGAACCTCCTATGAAAAAAATACTGGTCGTCGATGATGAACCGGCCATTGTGAGTGCGATTGCCTATGCGCTGCGGCGTGAAGGCTATGAGGTCGATACCGCCGGTGACGGGGAGGAAGCGCTGAGCAAGACGAACACCTTCCACCCGAACGTGCTGGTGCTGGATGTAATGATGCCGAAGCTGAGCGGGTATGATGTGTGCCGCAAGCTTGAGAAACGTGATGATATCGGAATTATTCTGCTGACCGTCAAAAATGATATTGTCGATAAAATTGTCGGCCTGGAGCTTGGTGCAGACGATTATATGACCAAGCCGTTCGAGATCCGCGAGCTGCTGGCCCGGGTCAAGGCACTGCTGCGCAGGCTGGAGAAGAATACGGCCGAGGTGAAGAGCGAGCTGATCGAATACGGCATTCTGCGGGTGCATCCCGACCGGCGCAGCGCCGAGCTTGGGGAGGAGAGCCTTGAGCTGACTCCGAAGGAATTCGATCTGCTGCTGCTGCTGCTCTCCCACCCGCAGCGGGTGTATATGCGCGAGGAGCTGCTGGAGCAGGTGTGGGATATGGACTACGCCGGGGGAACGCGTACGGTGGATATCCATATTCAGCGGCTTCGCAAAAAACTGGGCGAGCCCTACCAGAATATCCTGCAGACGGTCTATGGCGTCGGCTATAAGGCTGTGCCTGCGGGGAGCTACCCATGAGAGTCAGCATCAAGCTGAAGTTCAGCCTGTTCCTGGCTCTGCTGCTCATTCTTGCGCTCAGCGTGCTGAGCTATTTCGTGCTGCGAGGGGTGGAGCGGAATCAGCAGGGTCAGACGGAGATCTATCTGGCCCAGCATGTCACAACCGTTAATCTGCGCGTGAAGCAGACTTACTATACCGGCGTGCGCCTCACGCCGCAGGCCTTCATGCAGCAGCGGGGCCGGGCGCTGGCCGCCGAGCTGGCCGGGTACACCGGCCTGGAGGTGACCCTGTACGACAGCCAGGGTCAGCAGGTGGGAACCTCGGCTCAGGGTGAGCCGGGGCCAGGCAGGCCGGATGTCAGCGCGGCGCTGGACTACGCGCTGAATAATAAAGTCGCCTATCAGAGTGAAGGCGACAAGCTGCTGTATCTGGCTCCTCTGCAGGGGCCGGAGGAGCAGATGGGTGTGGTGCAGCTGCAGTACTCGCTGCAGGACGCCCGGAGCTTCCAGCAGACGCTGCTGAATCTGTTCCTGACGACAGGGGGCGCGGTGCTGGTGCTCAGCTTCATCATCGGGTACCTGTACTTCAACCGCGCTGCGGCAGCGATCGGGCGCCTGAAGAAATCAGCGGAGGATATCCGCCGTGCCGATTACATCTCGGCTCCGCCTGTGAAGAGCAAGGATGAACTCGGTGAGCTGGCCGAAGGCATCTACTTCATGAGCCGGGAGATCGAGAGCAGCATTGCCGCGAAGGATGAGGAGCGGCGCAAGCTGCAGCTCGCGGTGGAGAAGCTGCAGGCGCTGGAGCAGCAGCAGAAGCAGTACATCGGGAATATCAGCCATGAGTTCAAGACACCGCTGACTTCAATCAAGGCGTATGTTGATCTGCTGAACATGTATGACGATGACCCCGAGCTGCTGCATGATGCCAAGCTCAGCATTGCCAAGGAGACAGACCGGCTGTATGAGATGGTGGAGAAGGTGCTTCAGCTGACCGCGCTGGAGAAATATGATTTCGAATCCCAGGCAGAGCTGCTGGAGGTCGAGGGCATGCTGCGGGATATATGCGGCCGGATGAAAGGCAAGGCCGAGCGTTATGGCCTTACGGTATCGCTTGACGTCAAGCCGGCGCATATCTGGATCGATAAAGAGAGCTTCATGCATATCTTCATCAATCTGCTCGACAATGCGATCAAATATAATGTTCCGCAGGGAAGCATTCATCTGCGGAGCGAGGTTAGGGACGGGCGGGTATGGATTACAATCCGTGATTCCGGTATCGGCATTCCTGAAGAGTCGCGGGACAAGATCTTCGAGCCGTTCTATACGGTTAACCGTGACCGTTCGAGAGCCTCGGGAGGCACGGGACTTGGACTCTCGCTGGTCCGTAACCTGGTGGAGAAGCAGAACGGAACCATAGCACTGCTGGAAAGCTCAGGCGAGGGCGCAGCGTTTGAGCTGTCTTTTCCATTAGTGTCCTGAAGGGGCTACGTTTACAACTTGGAAACATTCTATATGCGGTTTGGAAATAAGCATCCGGTATGCTGGGAGTAACACAAGCTGGAGGGAAGCCTAATGAATGCTGAGAACAATAGAAGACGGGGCAAGGTGCGGGCAATTCTGCTATGTGGTGCGGTTCTGCTGTCCTTGACAGGCTGCGCTGCGGAGAATACTGAAACAAGGCAGGTGGTGGAGAAATCCGGCCGCAAAATTACGGTCCTCGATAACATTAGCGAATCCGTCTATACCCAGTTGAGGCTGGAAGGGATCGATAAGGTGGAGGGTGTGCGGGGCACGGATTTTGTCAGCGAGGACGTCATGGTTGTGACCAAAGAAAACCGTAATCTCCCTGCGCAGGTGATCGAAGGCCAGGAAAGATATCCGCTGAATCTCTATCTGCATACACTCTCCACGGGTGATGAGACTCCGCTGCAGGAGGGGGAGCTGAATTATGGTTCACCGCAAATGTCTCCGGACAAGACGCATGTATTCTACAAAGAGCTGTATGAAGCTACTGGACTTGGCTATATTATGGATCTGGCCACAGGCGTTTCGGTGAAAATGAGCGATGCGGAGTTCAGAAGCGAAGAAGGAAGATGGGCGGATAACGATCATGTGATTTATCCGGATATGGAAGGCAATATCATGAGCGCGGATGTGATCGGCAAGCAGGAGACAGTGCTGAAGACCGGCATCCCTTATGTACATGAGGTCATGCAGAGCGGCAGCCGGATTCTATATGTCACGGGTGAAGACAGCCAGCTTAGCGCTTATGATACGGATACGAAACAGACCAAGGTGTTGAGCAAGAATGTGATGTGGGTTGTTCCGTCACCGGACGGGAGCACGCTCGCAATTGTCGAACGGAAGGGTCCGGGCGAGATGGTGCTGAAGCTCTGTGACAGTGAAGGCAATGAACAGTCCCAGCTTGCTGCAGGCCAGCAGATCTTCGGTACCAGCTGGTCGCCGGACGGCAGCAAGCTGGCCTATGCAGTCACTGCAGCAGGTTCTGCTGATGACCAGGAAGACCTGTTCATTACCGAGGTGGAGACCGGAGAACAGACGCCTGTGCTGAATGATATCCGCGTGTCTGACCAGCTGCACTGGAGCCCCTCGGGCAAGAAGCTTCTGGCTACAGCAACTGTGCTGAAGGACAACGTCTATCAGTTCCTCACCTATGTGGTGAGTTTGTCTTAATGCTCCGGATCAGCAGCTTGGCGCCAGCACTTGGAATCTTCGCACAAGAAGGTCAGCCGGAGGTTTTCCGGCTGACAACACCGATCATTTTCGCTTTTTGCCGGGTAAGCTAAGCGACTAAAAATCCTGCATCAAATACAACATTCCCCCCCCTAAAATCGGCCAAAATCCAAAATTGTTGCAGGAAATGCAGCATCTCCTTCGCTTCCAAGCAGATGATCAAGATAATTCTTGTATTTCATACAACAATCCTCCCGAACAGGCAGCTATCCATGAACCAAAGTTGCAAATAATGCAACAATAATACGCCTACAGTACTATGAGCTCTCCACTGCCGTAAGAGCACCCCGCAGTTCTTTTAACATTTATCGAATATATTCATACTTGACAGGTGGGTTTAAGGGGTATATGATTACAGCAATCCTTCACTACTAATTAAATGAACAGTGAAATAATAAATACGACCATCATATTTGAGCTGATTGGACCACCAAAGGCTCCCGCAAATATTCCCGTACAGGGGATTTTCCGGGGGCCTTTTTGGGTTCCTTTGGATGGACAGCAGAGGAGAGATAGCATGGAAGATAACCCGTGGGAGCGGCTGGAGGAGGCAGACCACCTGTTCCGCAAAATGGTGCGCAGATTCGTCAAGGAACGTGACCGCGTAAGCGTGGAGGGGATTTCCTTGCCCGGCATGCTGATTCTGCAAAAGATTATCCGCGATGGTGAGCAGCGGCTGGGTGATCTGGCAGAGCAGCTCGATTTCACTTCGGGCGCTATAACGGCGCTGAGTGACAAGCTGGAGGCAGGCGGATATACGGTGCGCAGACGCAAGGAAGATGACCGCAGAACCGTGCTGCTTGATATTACGGCCAAGGGCCGGGAGATGGTGGAGCGCAACGGCAACATCGGTGCCCGATGTATTACGCTTCTGTTCGAGGGCTTTACGGATGAGGAGCTTGAGCAGCAGAGCCGCTTCTATGAACGGATCATCGGCAATCTGGAAGGGTTCTCGGATACGCTGTTGAAGCTGGCACAGCAAAATGCTGAACTTCCCATACCTCAAGAGCCTGAACAGAAGCCGCGTGCAGAGGTGAAGAAGAACTATCTCAGCTATTGAAAATGAAGCTTCCGCTAACAAAACTTTAAGGAGAGATGATCATGGGACATTCAACAATTTATCCGACAGGGGCGACGGTATATAACCCGTCCAAGGCATGGAGCGGCTACACTGTATTTCAGGCTGGCGACGAGGGAGTCGTGCTGATCGATATGAGCGGCAAGGAAGTGCATCTGTGGCAAGGGCTGATCGGCTTTCCTGCCAAAATCCTCCCCGGCGGCTACGTCCTGGGCAGCACGGGCAGAAGAGATCCCAAATTCGGCATTCAGGATAATGTCGATCTGGTTCAGGTCGACTGGGACGGTAATGTGGTCTGGAGATACAACAGCTACGAGCATATCGAGGACCCGGGGTATGAGCCGCTGTGGTACGCCCGCCAGCATCACGACTATCAGCGGGAGGGCAATCCGGTCGGATACTATGCTCCCGGGCTTGAACCTTCAGCTAACAGCGGGACAACGCTGATCTTAGCGCATAAGAATCTGCACAATCCTGAGATTTCCGATAAGCAGCTGCTGGATGACACGATCATTGAAGTGGACTGGGAAGGCAATGTGACCTGGGAATGGGCGGCCAGCGATCATTTCGCGGAGCTCGGATTTGATCAGGCAGCGCGCAATGTTCTCTTTCGCGATCCCAACACCCGCTCCTTCGGAGATCTGGGCGGCGGTGTAGGCGACTGGCTGCATATCAACTCCGCTTCCTACGTAGGGCCGAACAAATTCTATGATAACGGGGACGAGCGTTTCCACCCGGACAATATTATCTGGGATGCGCGCGAGGCGAATATTATCGCCATCACCGACAAGCGCAGCGGGGCTATCGTCTGGCGGCTGGGACCGGACTACTCTCTGCCTGAAGTGAAGCATATCGACTGGATTATCGGCCAGCATCACGCCCACATCATTCCGAAGGGACTGCCGGGCGAAGGCAATCTGCTCGTATTCGATAACGGCGGCTGGGGCGGATACGGGCTGCCGAATCCCTCTTCACCTTTTGGACAGAAGAATGCGCTGCGTGACCATTCCCGTGTGCTGGAGATTAATCCGGTGACACTGGATATCGAGTGGCAGTATACCTCGGCGGAGGCCGGCTTCTCCGTTCCGACTGATTCCTATAAGTTCTACAGTCCGTATATCAGCTCGGCGCAGCGGCTCCCGAACGGCAACACGCTGATTACCGAGGGTTCGAACGGGCGCTTGTTCGAGGTGACGGCGGAGCATGAGCTGGTCTGGGAGTATATCTCCCCGTACACCGACCGCCGCAATACGAATATGGTCTACCGTTCCTACCGTGTACCCTATGCCTGGGTGCCGCAGCTGGCGAAGCCGCAGGAGATTGCCATCGAGCCCATCGATGTGACCAGCTTCAGAGTGCCGGGAGCTGCGCCGAAGGGATCGGCTTCGGTAGTGAGTGTAGCGACCACACTTCCGTTTACAGAGGGGGCCGCTTGCGTGGCTACTGCGGAAGAAGGCAGCGTCCGGAGAACCAGTTAGATAATAAGATAAGCTATAGAAATTTATAGACGAAGAGGTGCGTAGTTTTGAAAAAATCATGGTACGGCTCAGCCTTCCTGCTCTTATCCTTATCTCTGGTACTGGTTCTGTCCGGCTGCAGCTCCAAGGGAGACGCGGCGGCTTCCACAGGAACGGCCAGCGGCCAGCAGAAGACCCTGAAGATTAGAATTGCCGACATCAATACGAATCCTACCTTCCGGGTAGCAGTGGATAAAGGCATCTTCACCAACCACGGCATCGATGCAGAAATCATCAACTTTGGCACTCCGGCTGAGGGAGTAAATGCGCTCTTCATCAAGCAGGTAGACGTGGCCTTCGGTGCTGATTTCCCGGTGCTCAATGCCGTCTCCAAAGGCGAGTATTCGATCATTGCTTCCGCCGGCCAGGCTACGGATCAGGCAGCGGCGGTATGGAAGCTGTACGTAAGGGACGAGATCAAGTCTGCTGCGGATCTGAAAGGCAAGAACCTAAGCTTCATGCGCGGTACGTTTCTGCCGTATCTGTGGGATGAATACCTGAAGGAGCAGAGCATTGCGCTAAGCGACGTGAAGCTGACAGGACAGGGTGCGTTCGACGAAGCCTTCATTGCACTGAAGCAGGGCGATGTGGATGCTGCCTGGTTCAGCGGTTCAGCGCTGACGGATAAGCTGGCTGCGCTTGAGGGTGTACATGAGCTGACGGATATGTCTAAGACTCCGGTGCGCCTCGGAATGGGTATTGTCGCCGGGAATGCCTTTGTGCAAGCGAATCCTGAGGGAATTGGCGAATTCCTGGCGGCGGTGGACGAGGCTGCGGCTTATGCCCAGGAGCATCCGGAGGAAGTGGCCGAGCTGATGTTCAAGCAACTGAAGCAGCCGAAGGAAGCAACGCTGAAGGACTTGCCGACGAATCCGTGGAAGGTGGGCTTTACCCAGGCTGCCTATGACAGTCTTGCCGGACAGAAGAAGTATATGGTCGATACTGGCATCATTGAACAGGATTTTGATCTGGACAGCAAGCTCAGTCTGGACCCTCTGAAGCAGGCTTTGCCGGATAAAGTGACTTTTGCCAAGTAGCTTAGCTTACACGAAATAACTTAACTTTCTGGAGGTGCCTCATGTCTTTACCTGCCAAACAGCATGCCATCCATATCGAGCAGCTGCGCAAGAGCTACAGCGAGCCTGCGGCCGGGGACGTTCATTATATTATCAAAGATGTGAGCCTGGTGATCAAAGGCGGCGAATTCTTCGTCCTGCTAGGCCCGAGCGGCTGCGGCAAATCAACGCTGCTCAACATGATCGCAGGCTTTGTCTCCAAATCTGGCGGCAATCTGCGGGTGGACAACGTCGAGGTGGATAAGCCGGGCCGGGACCGGGCGGTTGTGTTCCAGCAGGCAGACTCTTCCCTGTTCCCCTGGCTCACGGTGCGGGAGAATGTAGAGTTCGGACTGCGGATGAAGAAGACGGCCAAGGCAGAGCGCCGGACGATATCAGACCGGTATATCACGCTAGTCGGGCTGAACGGGCATGAGGATAAATTCCCGAAGGAATTGTCGGGAGGGATGAAGCAGCGGGTACAGCTGGCCCGGGTACTGGCGAATGATCCGGCGATTCTGCTGATGGATGAGCCCTTTGGCGCGCTGGATGCCATGACCCGGCGGACAATGCAGAAGGAGCTGGTGCAAATATGGCGTGAGACGCATAAGACCGTTATTTTCGTAACGCACGATATTCAGGAAGCACTGCTGCTGGGTGAGCGCATCGGCATCATGTCCGTGGGGCCTTCCTCCAATATCACCAATATATACGACAATGCGCTGCCGTTTCCGCGGGATGTGGCCTCGCCGGAGTTCTACTCGCTGTATAACCAAATTCAGAGCCATTTTGAAGAATAGGATCGGAGGGCAGTACATGTTGAAATGGGTGGAGAAAAAATGGGTCTCGGTCTCCCTGCTATGGATTGCCGCACTCTGCATCTGGCAGCTGGGCGCATGGGTGTATGGTCCGGATGTCATCCCCGGGCCATGGGCCACGCTTAAGGGAGGGCGGGAACTGGTCCAAGACGGCACCTTGATGCAGTATATCGGTATCAGCTTTTACCGCGTGCTTGTCGGCTGGGTACTCGGCAGTCTGCTGGCTATTCCGGCAGGGCTGATCATCGGAAAAGTAAACGTCATCCGTATATTTGCCGAGCCTTTCTTGAATTTCATCCGCTTTATCCCGCCGATTGCCTTCATCACACTTTTTCTGGTCTGGTTCGGCATCGGGGAGCAGTCGAAGATTGCCCTGATTATGTACGCCACCTTCTTCATCGTTGTGCTGAACACCTTGACCGGTGTAATGTCGGTGGAGGAGGATAAGGTCCGCTCGGCCCGCAGCATGGGGGCAAATGAATGGCAGATTCTGCTGCACGTGATTGTGCCGGCTACGATTCCATATATCTTCACCGGTGTACGGCTGGCAATGGGAACTTCCTATATGGCTATTATCGGGGCAGAAATGATTGCTTCCAACGAAGGTATCGGTTATCTGATCTGGAATTCGCGGCTGTTCTTCCGTACGGACTGGATATTCGTCGGGCTGTTCTGCCTGGGCTTCATGGGCTTCTTCACCGACAGGCTGTTCGGCTGGTTCGGCAAGAAGGTGCTCTACCGCTATGGTGTGGTCAATGTGGCTGCGCGGAGAAGGTAGAGGCTGGACTTACCCGGCTTGGCAATAACACTAAGGCGACTTACAGTACACAAACCACTGCCCATCAATCATGGACAGTGGTTTCGTCTGGTTCTACTCAGTTATTCAGGGATAGGCTGGATGACCTCTCCATAGTTCCTGGTAAAATAAGGAAAGGACTGATAGGAGCCATCCGCTGCTGTCTGGTAGGAAGCCCGGTAGCCTCCGCCAAAATAGCGGAAATGATCATGAGACATCTCAGCCATATATCCGGGCTGCTGTCCTCCCATTGTAGTGTACAGATCATAGCCGGGGATTCCATTCGTGCCGTATTGCCAGACGGCATGGGCAGCTCCGTCCTTAATCTCAACGACGGTTGAGACAAGCGCGTTCTCATAGACATAGCGAGTAGCATCATTTGCGGCAAATCTGTACGTATAATTCCGTGATTGCCCGCTCTCCGCTGCGGAAACAGGCGTGAAGTTGTATTGAATGGGGAGGGAGATGGCTGCGAGGCGGGCTGCTGCCAAGTCACTGGAGAGCAGAGCAGCGGTATCCGGAACATAATCCTTGCTGGTAATGAAGAGGATGCTGCGCGTTCGCTCATAGTACACACTATATCCGAAGGCTTCACTGACGAAGCGGGCCGGAACCATCATCCGGCCGTTATAATTACCTGCCTCACTATCCAACTGGACAGGCTGGCCGTTTTTGTAGGCTGTCAGCTGTCCCTGGATCAAACGGAATGTATCCTTGGCCGGATTAGTGATTGTAGCGGTGCGGGTTGCTGTATCCCAGGAATAAGTCAGTCCGAGTGAGGCGAGCGTCCGGACCGATATTTTGATTCTGCCAGACTCAATAAAGGGGCTGCTGTCTGTGGTGATAAAGCTTCCGTTGATATTGGCGGTAATCGGACGGGCTGGCGCGGCTGCCGGGACAGGGGAAGCGGCTGAGGCGGCTGAGGTGAAGCTTTGCAGCAGGAGAAGGAGCAGCAGACAAGCCGGCCATATTCTTTTATACAGATTCATCATTAATCTCCTTTCTGTTTTGTTGGAATTAAATAGAATAAGTTTCCATATATAGACGCTGCTCTCTCTATTATGTTTCTAATAAACTCCGGATTGTTTCAGGAACTGATTCATTGGAAGCCGTTGTATTCATGCTATAATGGGGAAATCTACAAGCAGGATAAGCAGGAAGGAGCACTACCCCATGGAAGTAACCGCACAGGAAGTGGCGGAATGGATGGTCAAGGAAATCAAATTTATTGGAACCCTGCACCAGACCGCAGCGATTGAATATGTGAAGGCGAATTTCGGCGAACAATTTGTCTTTGTGAATGAGAATGGAAATGCATCGCTGTCCAAAGAAGTGAAGAAGGCGTTCCGCAAGCTGCACGGCGGCCGGATTGCCTGGGACCGCGACGGGTTCCTGTGGGCCTGGACCTGAGGACTGACTCAGCATAGGAGAACCATAAGAACACAAGCAGAAACGGCTATGCCGTCCTTGATAGGACGGCATTCGTTTCAGCGAGAAATAAAATTCTTATATTTTAACAAAGGGAGCATTGCTGTAATAGCAGTGCTCCCTTTGTTATTACATAATCGTCATAGCCTATACATATTCCAGCATGCCTTTCTCCTTGAGCAGATCGACAATGTCTTTGACTGACTGGGCTTTATCCTTGGGGCAGATCATGACCGCATCCCCGGTGTCAGCGATGATGAAGCCGTCTACGCCAATGGTGGTAATCAGCCGCCCGTTGCCATAGATAATGGAGTTGCGGGTATCGATGCCGACATGATTGGCCTTGATAATGTTGCCGTCATCATCAGGCGGGAAGATGGCACCAAGCGCATCCCAGCTGCCGATATCATTCCAGCCGAACTGGCCGGACAGTACCACTACCTCATCAGAACGTTCGAGGATGCCGTAGTCAATCGAGATATTCTGCAGCAGCGGATAGATCCGGTTAATCGTCTCCTGCTCCTGATCTGTACCGAGCGCTTCACTGATCGGCAGCATCGTATTATATAGCCGCGGCAGATACCGCTTGAAGTTATCGATAATGACCGAGGTCTTCCAGATGAAAATCCCGCTGTTCCAGAGATAATTGCCTGAGGCCAGATATCCCTGTGCCTTTTTGAAATCCGGCTTCTCCACGAATTCAGCTACATCGTATACGGCAACCGGATTGACTGCGATCGGCTCTTTGTCATAAGCGATGTAGCCGTAGCCGGTGGAAGGGAAGGTAGGTTTGATCCCGATCGTGACAATGGCGTCACTCTCCATCGCGACGGTGCAGGCTTCGTCCAGCGTAAGCCGGAACTGCGGCTCATCGGTAATGTAGTGATCGGAAGGCAGGACAACCATTAAGGAATCCCCTTCACTCATCTGCTGGATGGAGAAGGCGGCGAACAGGATGCTTGCTGAGGTATTCCGGGCCACAGGCTCGATCAGAATATTGCTCTTCTGCACACTGCTGTGCATAATACTCTCCAGCAGCACCGCCTGGGTACGGTTCGTTACAATGACGGTATTCTCCTGCGGGATGATGCCCTTGAAGCGTTCAATCGTATCGTTCAGCATAATATCGTTGCCGCTGATGTTCAGCAGCTGCTTAGGGATTTCCTGTCTGGACAGCGGCCAGAAGCGGGTGCCGCCTCCGCCTGCGAGTATAGTTGCGAATTTATCCATGATGAGTCACCAGATGGGCAATCGAGAAGGAGATGATGCTCTCCGATCCCTGATTGAGGTTCAGCCCCGAGCTGTGAATCCCGTCGTAGCAAGCCCCGGTCTGGGGATCGATCAGGGAGAGCTGCAGGGAGTTGTTCCCTGTATACCAGGCATAGCATAGTTCAGCCTGCTGCAGATAAGACGGGTCCTGCAGCACTACGGCAGCCTCCCGGCAGGCGAGCAGCATTTCACAGGCTTCAATCGGCTGTTCGTCATAGAGTGCAGGCGTACCGCCGCGCAGCAGCCAGCCGTGGCTGCCGATAGGTCTGTAATAGCCTTCCGGTGCGAAGGTCCGGGAGATCAGGAAATCGAGACTTTCTTTGGCTGTTACACGAAGCGCCGGATTGCCGGTAATCGTGAAAGCCTTAAGCAGTGCCCAAGGCAGCATGGAGTTCCCGTACGTCAGGCTGTCTTCATACCAGTTCCAGTCTTCCCCTTTGGTAAGGTTATACTGGTCATGCAGCCGGATAGTGACGGATTCGATAAGCTCTTTAATGAAGGCTTCCGGCAGGAAGGCCAGTTCCTCTTCTGTATTTGGTGTATGGGGATATGGGAAGGAATAGGTGAGTGCTCCGGGAGTCTCAAGTAAATAGCTCAGGCCGATAACGGCGTAGCCTAAGGCCCGTGGAGAGCGAAGGCCTCTGATATGCGGCAGCGCCTGGTTGATCAGATACCGGCAGGTATTCAGCAGATTATCCGGCAGAATGGAAGAGTAGGAGAGCATGAAGCCCAGCGCCCAGAGTGTGCGTCCCTGGCAATCCTCGGAGCCGCGCTCCTCCAGGAAGGAACGGTTGTAATCCATGAAATTCCGGAAGTTCCCTTCTTCATTCTGTGCATGATGGATGAACGAGAGGTACGTATGGATCAGATCGAGTGCAGTTGTATCCCTGCTGTTGTTATACATTAACACGGCTGCGATCAAAGCCCGCGCATTGTCATCAGTGGTGTAGCCTTTGGCACGATCGGGCACGCCGAACTTCGTATGCTGGAAAATCCCCGTATCATCAGTGATCTGGCGCATATAACCGGTTTTGAACTGCAATACCGCAGATGTCTGCATCAAATCACACTCCGGCCAGCCGGTTTGGAGAGGGCTATTTTGTCCTGAAAGATGGCGGCATAGGTTTTCGCAACCTCACTCCACATCATCGTACTGCCAAGCGCCTGTGTCCGCTGCTCCATGTCCTCAACTTTGGCCGGATCATCCAGCAGCTCCAGGATACAGGCTTCCAGCGAAGCCGAGTCACGGAATTCCGCCAGCAGGCCACGGCCATCGGCCAGCATCTCTTGAGCGTAGCGGTAAGGCGTAGAGATAATTACTCTGCCATAGCCTACTCCATAAGCGAGTGTGCCGCTGACTGCCTGATCCTTGCCCAGATAAGGGGTCATATAAATATCCGACATCACCAGGGACTCAATGACCTCTTCCTGGGTCAGCAGCTTGTCGACGAACAGCACATTATTGACCAGGCCTAATTCATGCACAAGACTGGTCAGCTTTTCACGGTATACTTCACCTGTCTCCTGTTTGACGACCGGATGGGTCTTACCCCAGATGATGTAGAGCGCATCCGGATGCTGCTTCACTACTCCGCTCATAGCTTCAATAGCATATTCAATACCTTTGCCGGGACTCAGGAAACCGAAGGTAGAGAGGATTTTGCGTTCCCCGAACTTATACTGGGCCTTTAGCTCCGCGCGGGTAGAAGTTTTGACAAAAGGCACACCGTGGTGAATAAAAGCAATTTTGGCGGCGTTAATATGATAGACAGAGATGAGATCATCTACTGTGGATTGGGCCATTGTGACAACCTTTACGCTTCCTGCAGCTATGCGGGTGATAATCTCATGCTGTTTCGGCGAAGGGTTGGTTAATACAGTATGGAAAATCGCCACATAAGGCACATGAAGCCGCTCAGTGAACTGCAGCAGATATTCGCCGCTTTCTCCGCCGTAGATGCCGAATTCATGCTGAATGACAAGCAGATCGGTATCTGACTGGTTGATTTCTTCTGCGGCATCTATATAATCAGATAGCTGATGCTGGTTAATTTCCCGTATGACCTGGTCTGTGTACCGGTAATTTCCGTTGTTGTTCATGGCGATGACACGCGGCTTGTTGAAGCCCTGGAGCTTCGTGAACTCATCAAGCAGATCCTGGGTGAAGGTGGCAATTCCGCATTCTCTCGGCAGGCTGGTGGACAGGAAAACGATATTCTTATTACGGTTGCTATGGGTCATACGTAAAGCCTCCCTATTGATTGCCGTGATTTTTGGGTATAAAAAAAGAAAATAAAGAGGACTTTATTTTCCGGGGATAAGTGGTATAAAATTTGTGATCTGCAAATTATTTCCTGTTCCAACTATAACATGACCATTTAATCTTGTCAATTTATTGACTCCCCTGAAATCTCCAGATATAGTGATGTAGGAGGTGTATGGATGCCAGTCATACGCAGCAAATTGAGTGAGGTTATGGAGAAGCATGACCCGAAATTATCGATCCGCAAGCTAGCGAAAGACATTAATTACCATTTCGATTCCGTCCGGCGGATGTACAAAGACGAGATGGTGCAGTACCCCCGGGATCTGCTGCTGAAGCTGTGTACTTACTTCAATATTCAGCCCGGAGAATTGATCCGGATGGAATCAGATGAGAACGATTGGGCAATAGATAAGGCACATGAATATGAGGAGGAAGGCAATGACAAGGAGCCCGGCCAAGACAGCAACCTGTAACGAACTGCTGGATACCTTTTATGCCAATCTCCGTACCGTACACGTGGAGAAGCTGGTCTTCTCCGGTGTGGGCGGACGTGATGTATACAATATAACGGCTCCGTTTCAGCATGACGGGGAGGAAGTCATCTTAGGAAGAGTTGAGGAACGGGATAGTGAGTTCTCTCAAGTCTTCTTTTTTACATCCGGAGAAGATGGCGTCTGGATTCCCCGGGCGCATACCCATACCTATAATCTGCAGGACCCTTGCGTCACCCGGATTAAGGGTGAGCTGATTGTCGGCGGCGTTGAAGTAATTACAGCCGGAGATGATCCATCCAGAATCATCTCGTGGATTACGCAGTTCTACCGGGGGTACCGGATTGATTCCATGCGCCATTTCTCCTCGGGGCCGGGCACGATGAAGGATATCCGGCTGATCGAGCTTCAGGATGGAAGAATCGGCGTATTGACCAGACCGCAGGGAGACCGGGGCGGCAGAGGACAGATTGGCTTCACCATTATTGATTCACTGGATGAGCTGAATGAACAGACCTTCCTGGAAGCGGAGATTCTGCATAACCAGTTCGTGCAGGAGGAGTGGGGTGGAGCCAATGAGGCCACTCTGCTGAGCAACGGCCATATTGGTGTGCTCGGGCATATCGCCTGCTTCGACCGTATGGGGAAGAAACATTATTACGCCATGGTCTTCTCGCTTAATCCCGGCACCTTCGAAACTACCCCGATCAAGATCATCGCTGCCAGAAGCGATTTCCCCATCGGCCCGGGCAAACGCCCCGAGCTGCAGGATGTCATCTTCAGCGGCGGGCTGGTGCGCGGTAAGGACGGCCGGGCGGTACTGTCTGTAGGCGTCAGCGATGCGGAAGCCTACAGAATTGAGATCCCCGACCCTTTTATTGAATATGAAGTCTGATATCTGCAGGTTTGACTAGATTCTATGGTCATGTTAAACTTAAGATGACAAGAATTTATGGTCGAAGAGAGCGGGAATTAAGCAATGAGTAAATTTATTCAACTAAGCAATCGTACGTCTGACACAAAGTCCAACCTGAATGTGGCAAGAAAGCAAGGCCGCATCCCGGCAGTACTGTACGGAATTGGTAAAGATACTCTTAGTCTTGAAGTGAGTGAGAAGGAACTGCTGGAAATGCTGAGAACCAATCCGCGTGCAATCCTGCAAGCGAAATTGTCTGATGGTACAACCGTTCCGGTGGTAGTTCAGAGCATTCAGAAGCAGTCTATGTCCGGTAAAGTGCTGCATATTGATTTTCAGCATGTGAACATGAGCATCAGCATGGACAGTAAAGTTACGATTCATTTTGCAGGCGAAGCTGCAGGGGTCAAAGAAGGCGGCGTTCTGCAGGTAGAAATCTATGAAGTAGAAGTCCGCTGTATGCCGGGCGATCTGCCGACTTCCATGGAAGTGGATATCAGCGGCCTTGCTATCGGTGACCAATTACTTGTATCTGATCTGATTTTCCAGGATGGTATTGAAGTGCTGACTGATCCAAGTACAGTAATGATTCAGATCAAGACTGTGCATGAAGAAGCTGAAGAACCGGCAGTAGCAGCTACTCCGGCTTAAATAGAGGATTGACGAATATAGCCCCTTCGGGCAGAGCGTACTTGGAAACTCATGATAATGTCATGATTCCGGCTACGTCTGCTGGAAGGGGCTATTTGTTGTTCTAACAGGCATATTGCCGGGAAGCAGCTACTTCAGTGCTCCCTCTGTCAGGCCGGCAACGATATAGCGGTGGAAGAAGAGGTATACGACAATCATCGGGAGCGTAATAATCGCCAGTGCGGAGAAAAGCAGCTTATAGTCGGTCATATATCGGCTGGAGAAGGCCAGCAGGCCGACCGGGATGGTCTTCAGTGCATCATTCTGGATGTACAGCATGGCCAGCAGCAGCTCATTCCATGCATTCAGCGCCGAGAAGATCCCCACGGTAGCCATGTTTGGAACAAGCAGCGGAAGGATAATTCTGCTGTACATCACCCAGTCATTACAGCCGTCCATGCGGGCAGCTTCCAGCAGTTCTTTTGGTACGGAGTCCAAGTACGCCTTGAGCAGAAAGATAGCCAGCGGAAGTCCTGTACCTATATAAGGAAGAATTAACCCCATATAGGAATCCTTCAAATTCAGCTGCTCAAAAATATAGCTCTGGGCAATGAAAAAGGATTGCAGCGGCATGAACAGTCCGAATACGAACATCAGCATCAGGAAGCCGCTGCCGCGGAAGCGCAGCTTACTGAAGGCAAAGGCTGCGAGGCTGGAAAATAGCAGAATGCCTGCAACGGTAGCTGAGGTGACGATTACGCTGTTGCTGGCATAAGTACTCATATTGCCGACAGTCCACGCCTTGGACCAGTTCTGCAGATTAACCTGTTCCGGCAGCGCGAACGGGGCGGAGAAGATCTCACGGTTCTCACGGAAAGAGGAGAGAATAAGCCAGAGGATCGGATAGAAATAGAAGCAGGAAATGAAGATCATGAACAGATAATACAGAATATGTGAGAACGGTCTGCGGTTTGCCGCCTCCCCTCCGCTGTAAGCGTCTTTCTTGATATCTAGGACTGTGGTCGTCAAGGAGAACACCTCGCTTTCTCATACTATCAGAGTTTACATGTTTCGGGGTCCCCGCAAAGTACCTGAGTCATCTATCTACGCCAAAGCCCCGCTTTGTGGGGGTATTCTAATACTCCAGCACACCGGAGTCTTTCTTATTCAGTCTGCCGGCAATAAGCCCGATGACGGCGATTACGATTGTCATTATGACGGCAAGCGCAGACCCGTAGCCGATGCTCATGTGGGTAAAGACTACTTTTACAAGATAGGTCGTAACGATTTCGGTCGAATTATACGGCCCGCCGTTGGTCATTACATAGAACAGATCGAAGGACTGGAAGCCGGTAAGCACACACAGCATGACACCGGTCTCTACCAGATTGCGGATCATCGGCACTTTGATCTTGAAGAATATCTGTCCTTCCCCGGCGCCATCCAGATAGGCGGATTCATAGACTTCTTTGGAAATGCGCTGGATTCCGGAATAAAAGATGGTCATATAGAACCCTGCGTAGACCCAGCCGGATACGATACAGATGGCGTAAAGTGCGGTATCAGGGTTGCCTAGCCAGACGCGGGTCCAGCTCTCCAGGCCGATCTTCTCCAGCAGGATATTGATGAGACCGAAATCAGAATTGTAGACAAATTTCCATAAGTAGGAGACGACAATCATCGGCAGCATGACGGGCACGAAGAATGCCAGCCGGAATATTCCGCTGCCCTTGCGGCCCATCGTGATTAAGCCTGCGAGTCCCAGTCCGACAAGGACTTCAACAACGACCGTAGCTACAATATAAATCAGTGTGTGTCCATAGGAATTAATGTAGATGCGGTCTTGAAAAGCCCGGATGTAATTGTCAAAGCCGGTGAATTTCATCTGGCCGATCCCGTTCCAGTCGTAGAAGCTGAATACGAATGTCATGAGGACCGGAATAAGCACAACAAAGGCAAACAGCAGAAGGGCTGGCGAGATGAACAGGTAGGGAGAGAGTTTATTGCTTTTGCCGGACAATGGGTCCACCTCCACTTCAGAATTTGAATATTAGCACAGGGTGCACATTAGAGCTTCTATTTCTGGAGGAAGCCGTCTTGCGGATGTGCTCATCGTTACTTCAGAGGGGCGATGGTTGTCTCCAGTTCGGCGAGGGCGTCTTCAGGTGATTTGGCGCCTCCAATGACCTCGGAGGTGGCCATGTTAAGCGCATTGGCTACCTCGATGGAATAGCCGGTATCAGGCGGGGACACCAGCACTGGCGCATTCTCCATCAGATCATTCAAATCAAGTGAGAGCGGAAGCATGGTCTCCTTGTCAATTCCGTCCTTGGTAATCGGCACGGCGCCGGCGTCAGTGAGCTTCTTGGAGGATTCGGCAGAGCTGTAGAGCTTCATGAATTCAATGGCCTCATCGATCAGCCTGGAATTTTTATTGACGACCATTCCATTCAGCACGCCGATCACACTGTCCTGATTGCCCTTCCCGTCCGGTATGGCAGGAGTATTGAAGTAGCCAAGCTCAAGATCCGGTGTTTCTTCCACTGCGGTCGGGGCCAGCCAGCTGCCGATCGGATGCATGGCACCGCTGCCGTTCAGGAACAGCATATCCGCTTCACTGTCACTGGAGGCAGTTACATTCTCGTTAATATATCCTTTGTCCCATAGCTCCTGTACATAACCGTAGGCTTTGACAAAATCCGGGGTATTGAACGGCTGCTTCAGCTGCATAGCCTCGCTGTAGGCGTCCTCCCCCACGACACGGGAAATGATATGGGCCACCCAGTTGCCTGCCGTCCACAGATCGGAGTTGCCGATCACGAGTGGAGTGATGCCCGCCTGCTTGATCGTATCGCATACCTGAAGGAACTCCTCCCAGGTGGTTGGAGGCTGCAGCCCCAGATCATTGAACACCGCTTTATTGTAAAAGATAACGTTCGTCACATCGCCCGCAGTGGGAATCATATAGGTCTTGCCGTCAATTACCATGCCATTGAAGGTGCCTTCGGCGAACATATCCTTCAGCCCCGAGCTTTGAAGCTGCTCTGTAATATCCGCGGCATAACCGTCTGTTACTCTGGTCTGCAGGCGCTGCCCGGCCCATTCGAAGTAAAGATCGGGAGCGTTTTTACCGTTAAGCAGATTCGGCAGTCCGATCGTTTGATAGGTGTCATCGTCCTGATAGCTGAATTCAACTTTGATGCCCTGATGCTGTTCCTCGAACTCTTTGCCGATGGTTTCCCAGACCTTAATCAGCCCTTCTCCCGGTGAACCCATGGCAATTCGGAGTGTTTCCGGTTTGGCATCAGAGCTGCCGTTATTTGCTGAGCTGTTATTTGGATCTGCAGAAGAGCAGCCCGTTATGGCGGTAACCAGCATCGTTGAGATCAATGCAATCATCCACTTTTTCATTAGTTAATCGCTCCCTTAATATGGAATGGGGTTATATTGGTTGACCGTAGGGATTGCCCGCAGGCAGAGTGGTTAGCGGCAGTTCCTCCCTTTCAAGTTGGGGTGGTAAATAATGTGACGTTAAAAGAAGCTGTTTAACCTTGGTTTCTGCCTTTTCCTCGAACTTTCGTCTCGATATGTAACTTTACATGACGTGGTTGAGTGAGGTGATGCTGGGCGGCAAGTGAAATTGAGACGTTAAAGGGAATTTGTAGTAACAATATAGTTTTCATTATTAATTATACCAAGGCCCCTGTCAATTGTTTTTCATGCAAAAAAACTTATAAAATTCATTTTGTTCCGGAAAGGACGAATAAATATTTTCAGTCACCGATTTTATGTAAGCGCAAACAACGTTGAATTTATATGGAATTTTACGATGTTATGGGAGTATGTGGAAAAGGAAGGAGAAATATATGCCTGTTAAAGAAATGTGTTGACAATTTGTTATGATTAAAAATAGAATGTGGGTAAATGTTACTACAATAACATTAATGATATGACATGGAGGTGACATAATAGGAACGGATTAATCAATAAGATAACCTGAAAAGGATGTAACCCCTGAAGATTTGTTTCGGGTAAGAAGGTTCGAAAGTCAGGAGCGCCATTAGAAGTAAGATCCAAACCGGGGTGTGTAAGAGGGTTTTCGGGTGAAGCAGACGCAATCTAAACTTTAGGAGGAACGCATATGAAGTTCAAATGGAAGCAGACGCTTGGAGTATTCGCCGTGGTGTCATCCGTGGCGTTTACCGGCGTGTCCGCAGCATCTGCAGAAACAACAGAGAAGATTCCTGTATGGGCCGCAGAGGAAATTGCCTCGTGGAAGGAAATGGGGTTGCTCAAAGGCAACGAGGATGGTCTTGTTCTGCCGAATGACGGAATCAGAAAAACAGAATTCGCAGCCCTGATTAACCGGATCTTTAATTTCAGTGAAGAAAGTGCCCAGAGCTTTACCGATGTCCCCCGGACGGCATGGTATGCCACTGAAATCAGCAAAGCAGTTGCAGCTGGTGCCCTTATTGGTAGCGGAGAAGGCAAGATCGGCCCGCTTGAGGTTCTGACCCGTGAGCAGGCGGCCCTTATTCTCAGCAGAGTATTCAATGTTGCAGCTTCCGGGAATGCCATCTCCCCATTTACAGATGATGCTGTGATTGCCGGCTGGTCCAAGGAAGCCGTATATGCTATGAAGGAAGCCGGTTATGTGGAGGGCACACCGCAAGGCTTGTTCCAGCCCAAAAAAGCACTGACGCGGGCCGAGGCTGTGAAGATGATTAATAACGCCATGGGCCTCCTGATTGCCGACGGCGGGGATCATTCAGGAATATCCGGCAGAAATCTGATTGTTAATACGGCTGGAGGCACCCTGTCCGATCTGAACTTCTCGGGGAATTTATATATCACGCCTGGTGTTGGCGAAGGTAATCTGAGTCTGGTCAACACGACTTTTGGAGGCGTCGTTTACATAAACGGCGGCGGTATACACAGCATCACCCTAACGGACAGTAAAGTGAACCGGATTGTAGTCAGCAAGCCCGCCGCTCCTGTAAGGGTTCTGCTGAAGGGAAAGACAACAGCTACGGAGATTGATGTGACCTCCGGTGCCCAGATTGTTAATGAATCCGGGCAGGCAGTAAATATCGTTAATGTGTTTACGGGAGCTTCAGATGCTGTTTCCCTGTCAGGGGATGTAAATGAGCTGAATGTGGTTGCAAAGACAGGGTTCACGCTGGAAAGCGGCCAGGTTGGCAGCTTTAATGTCTCATCCAAAGCAGGCGGCTCAGCTATTAAATTGAACAAGGGCGCAACCGTCAGGAAAATGACTTTAGGCAGTGCAGCTGCCGTAACTGGCGAAGGGGCAATCATAGAAGCGGTAGTCAATGTAGAAGGCGTGTCGTTCTCTGTCAAGCCGGACAAGCTGACGGTTAATGCTTCAAAGGTAAGCATAGGCGGACAAGATTATGATGCTTCAGGCAATCTGATCGCTTCGACAGCCGGCAACTTGGGAGGAACGGGTTCAAGCGGCGGCACGGGAAGCTCAACATCCACTCCTGCTCCAAGCCCTAGCCCGGATACGGGAAGTCCGACACCAACACCGACTTCAACACCGACACCGACACCGACACCAACACCGACACCAACACCAACACCGACACCAACACCGACACCAACACCGACACCAACACCAACACCGAAGCCGACACCGACACCGACGCCAACGCCGACACCAACACCAACGCCAACAGCAACACCAACACCCAAAACTCCCGAGCGGTATTCCTATGCCGAAGCCTTAAGCTCGTTCAGCTCGACGGGAGCAGAAGGCTTGGCCAAGCAATACCTGACCTTCCTCCAGGACCCTTCATACACTCCTTCGATAGCCAATCCGGATGTGACCATGCCGAACCTTGTGAATGCAATAACCTTTGTTAACTATGAATTTAATGTCAAACCATCTCTATTCGCTTCCCTGCGGGGGGTTAACACATCCATTCTGGACAAAACCCGTACTTATTTGTGGATCGGAACAAACAGCGGAGTAACAAAAATCAATCTCAAAACGAATGAAATGACCAGTTATTCTGCACAAGGCAAGGAATTGTACGATGATAAAGTACTTCTGCTGCTATCGGATGGAAGTACGGGCGTACTGGTTATAACACAAACCGGCGTATCGCATATCTACCAATAAGGAAAGGGGAGTTTACCATGTACATGATGAAGAAGAATGGCCTGAAGATTACGGGTGCCCTGCTTGCCTTGACGTTGTCTGTCCTGCCGGCGGCACCTGTATTCGCAGACAAGCTGCCTGGTGCGAGCTACTCTCCTGTTCAGCTGGAAGCCGTGCAGACCAAAGAAATGACCTATTACAAAACCGGATCGGTGTCCATCCCGGGTGGCATCGAATGGGTTACCGATACTGCTGCACTCAAATTTCTGCCGCTGTCGGTGATCGGCGATGTAACCAGTGTTGTTCTGGACGGGGGCGTCTACTGGATTGGAACGGAGACCGGCCTGCAGCGGGTTGATTTCGGCGCAAGCGATACCAAGGACATTGTTCAGTATATGGCTGGACCAAGGTATCTGTATGGCGGGGATGATCATGTGACGGGTCTTGCCAGCGACGGGGAGAACGGCATTTGGGTCCGGACGGCAAGCGGTGTCACTCACATCGCGATGCCGGAGAAGACGCTGCATGACAAATCTTTTATCTATGAGGATCTCGTGGAGTCAATTCTTGACCGGCGCGGCATGGTTCATGGCGCAGGATTTAACTTTACGGAGACAGACGGCACGCTGGACGCGGTCAATTACAACTCTGCGACCGGACTGTTCACATCAACGCCTACCACCAGCGATAATGATGGCTTATGGACCGCGATGTATGCAATGGGTGAGGTATTCCGCTATAAAGCGCTGCAGGAGCAGTACGGGACCAGTCCGGCCTCTGGAGAGCAGGCAGAAATCGCCGATGCCAGAGCGGCAGCGCTTAGAGCAACCAAGGCTGTGCTGCTGCTTGATTATGTATCCGGACGCGGAAACGGGTTCCCGGCACGTTCCTATATGCTGACCAGCGAAGCCACTGCGGCTACAGTGGGCAATTCAGTGTATGGCTACCAGTCTACGAACGGGTTCTGGTTCCAGAACTTCGTCGGGCCGGACATGATTAACCCTAATGGGATTATTCCAAGCATGCAGCGTGACGACGGGACAGAGCCGATTGGCTATTCCATGGTTAGGGTAACCAAGGACGCAGAGAACAAAAAAGGCTCCACGCTGTTCCCAAGCGGAGGCACGGATGTGCTCAACTACAACGGACTTGGGCTTAGTCAAGCTGCGATTGATGAGCTCAACCTGACACGTCCAGAAGGACAGAAGCTGGGAATTGATATTAAGACACGGGTAGGAACTACCGCAACAGATGCGGTATATCAGGTGCTGCCTGTCATTACGGCCGCCACTAACAACAATGATGCGAAGGAAGACAAAACAACGGGTGAGAATAATAAGCCGCTGTTTCAGCTGACGGCTCCCGTCTATGAGCAGATTCCGGAATTCTTCAATGATTTGTTCCCGGATAGCGCCATTGTGGACGGCCATATTGACATGAATCAGATTGTGTATAAGGCAGATACCTCCGCAGATGAAGTGGATGGGCACTACGCCATGTTCTACACAGCTTATAAATATCTGGTCGGTGACAGCACCGATCCTGAACTTCTTGAGCTGAAATCCCTCATTGAAGAAACAACGCACCGCATGACAGAGCTGATCTTGAAGGATGACCATTATTACATTGAGGATGCTACCGGCAAATCAACACAGTGGTCCAGATGGTTCGCCAAATATTTCAACGACAGCCTTGGCGTTATGGAGCAGCAGGTACAGTGGCAGTCCAAGATTGGTGTTGACGAGAACGGAGACGATGCGCTGTCCTACGGCTACGAAGACGGTCCGCTCAACGCACTGCAGGTCATGGCTGCGCTGAAGTCGGCGAGCTATATTGTCGCAGAGAGCTATCCGGCCGATTCGGCGAAATATGAGCTGGCCTATGAGCAGGCTTTTGCCGGCAGCTACAGCAAGGAAGAACCGTATATCAACGGTCAGGGCTATATGGATATGGCACTTGATTATATTGAGCGGAGACTTGTGCGTCAGGCTACCAACGCTTACAGCGAGAACGATAACCAGGCCGTAACCATGGAGAATGCAGGGGATGGCACGAATACCAATGCGACGATTCATAATGACTGGACCCAGTATATCAATTACTCGGATGAAGAGCTGGGCTGGTTCCCGGTATTCGTGCTTGTCACCCTTGAGCAGGATGCAGGCAGACATTCACAGATTGTAGCAGCCTATGATCAGTGGTATTCCAATGAGGTTCGGGAGGAGAATCCGTTCTACACCTTCCTCTACCAGCTTGCGCATCCGGATAAAACCGATGTCGATCTGCAATCTGCTGTCCGGTTCCTGTACCGTTTCCCTGAATTCCAGATTGAATTCCCGGTGCAATGGGACCGTCAGGATGTGCTCTATATTGAACCGGGTGACCGCGACGATTACAAGCAGACGAACTACGCGCTTGCACCGGATGAGCGGCGCATCATTAAGCATAACTCGAATCCGTTTGAGAATGACAGCCAGACAACAGGCGCCAATCCCGGGTATAACTACCGTTCAGGCAGCATTGAAGCGGGGTCGGTTTTCACATTGCCATACTGGCTGGGGCGTTATTTTGAAATCATCAAAGAGTAGCAGGGCTTAATGAATTGAAGGCAACGGAGCCGGAGCGCCCCATGAGGGGTGCTCCGCATGCTCTCAGCTCTAATTTTGTTCTAACCTTCTGTTATCCAAATTGCCGCTCGATAGTATAGCTGGGGAAATCACCCCGGAATACGCCGAAGCTGTATTCCAGCGGGGAGCCGTCGGCCAGATACGTAAAAGTTCGTACTTGCAGACAAGGGGAGCCTTCTTTGACGCCAAGCAATCTGCTGGCCAGCTTGTCCGCCAGTACAGGCTTCAGCTGCTCGACAGAGCGGTAAGCCTTCAGGCTGTATTCTGATTCCAGGAAGGAGAAGAGGGAGCCGTCTTTATATTCATTGATGAGCCCCGGGGCAAGATCCCAGGCAATATAAGTAGTTTCATATAGAAGGGGTTCATTATCCGCGTAGCGGATCCGCAAAAGCTGGTTCACGGGAGCTTTCACCGAAATATTAAGGAATTCATTAAGCGGTATTTCCGCAGGCATCACTTTGGCTTCGATGATTTTACTGGTCGGCTCTTTGCCGCTCATCAGCACATCTTCTGTGAAGCTGCGTTTCTGGTTAAGCTGGAGCTCCTTGCGTTTGACGAAGGTGCCCTTGCCCTGATGCCGCTCAAGAATATCCTGAACCTCAAGCTCGCTGAGCGCGAGGCGGATTGTAGTCCGGCTGGCGGAGAACATCTCGCATAATGCGGCTTCGGTAGGAAGTTTCTCTCCGACGGCATAGAACCCGGATTGAATCTGTTTGAGCAGTTGTTCTTTAATATTGAAATATAAAGTGTTATTTGTTCTCTTTGTCATTACAAGTTTCCTCCGATGCCAATTTGTTATATTATATCACGGAAAAAGAGCAGGAGAAACCTAATAGAAAAGAGGAGAATCCGGGGTTCCGGGATTATGTAGTTCCTGAAATTGGAATCAAAACTTTGTTCACTCTATGCCTGGTAAAGAGATTTATCTATTGTATTTTTCTGTAAGGGAGTTTTCTGACTATAAGGACGCATGAAAAAGGAAATATATTTGTAGGAACAATATTTAAAAATGTTACTATAAATAAACTCAATATACCAATCAGGAGTGAAAGCTATGTACTTCGCGGGTGTAGACGGCGGCGGAAGCAAAACCATTGCCATTATAGCTGATCATTACGGCAACGTGCTGGGATCCGCAGTGACAGGCTGCGGCAACCATCAAATCATTGGAGTCCAGGCGGCTGTGCTCAATATTCGCGGAGCGCTGTTTGGCGCGCTTGCGCAGGCAGGAATTGCCATGGATCAGCTGGATTTTGTACAGTTCGGTCTTGCGGGTGCTGATCGCAGTATTGATATGGACAGGCTTTCTCCGGAAATCAGCAGGCAATTGGACTTGCGGAGCTGGAATATGGTCTGCGATACGCTGGAGGGACTCCGTGTCGGGAGCCGGGATAACACGGGAGTGGTGCTTGTCTGTGGAAGCAATACGAACGCGGCGGGCCGCAACCGGCTCGGGCAAACGGTGCAGGTAGGCGGATTTGACACTTTGTTCGGTGACCGGGCCGGCGGCTTTTATCTCGCTGCACAGGCACTCGGCAGGGCGGTGCGTTGCTGGGAAGGCAGGGAACCCTACAGTGATCTGGTCGAGCGGATACCTCTGAGGCTTGGGTTTACAAGCTTCGGGGAGATGCTGAACCGGTATCTCGATGACGAGATCACTGCGGCGCCGCTGGAGCTGTCGCTGATTGTTCACGAATCGGCAGATTCGGGCGACTGGCTCTCCCGCCAGCTGCTTGCAGATATGGGCAGAGAGCTGGGGATTTCTGCATCGGCTGTGATCCGCAAACTGGGCGGCTTTGAAGAGGAAGCGGTGCCGGTCATCCTTACCGGGAGTATCCTTCAATCCGGCAGAAACCCGTTGCTGCTGGATGCGCTGCTTCAAGAGGTGAAGGCGGAGCATCCCCTTTGCACACTTGTAATCCCGGAGCTGCCGCCTGTATTCGGTGCAGTGATGCTTGCCATGGACCGGCTTGGCCTGCCCGTAACCCCGGCAATAATAGAGAATTTCAAGAGAGACGGAGGGAATCGCAAATGAAGAAGAACCACTTGAAAATCGCAGTAATCGGAGGAGGCTCCTCCTATACACCGGAGCTTGTAGAGGGCCTGATCCGGTATTATGATGAATTCCCGGTTGCTGAGCTGTATCTGGCAGATATCGAGGCCGGAGCGGACAAACTGAGAATCATAGGCGAACTGGCACAGCGTATGATTGATGCAAGCGGCAAACCTATCAAGCTTCATACGACGCTGGACCGGCGCGAAGCGATTCGCG
Source organism: Paenibacillus phytohabitans (assembly GCF_013141775.1). Classification (GTDB taxonomy): domain Bacteria; phylum Bacillota; class Bacilli; order Paenibacillales; family Paenibacillaceae; genus Paenibacillus_AQ; species Paenibacillus_AQ phytohabitans. The sequence continues at coordinate 252,724 of NZ_WHOB01000089.1, read as the reverse complement.
GTGCGGATTTTGTCGCTACGCAGATCCGTGTGGGCATGCTTGATGCCCGCTCAAGAGATGAGAAGATACCGCTGGCCCATCATTTAATCGGCCAGGAGACAACAGGCGCGGGCGGATTCGCCAAGGCACTTCGCACCATTCCGGTAATTCTGGACATTTGCCGGGATATTGAGGAACTGGCCCCGGGCGCGTTCATGATCAACTTCACCAACCCGGCCGGTATTATTACGGAAGCCGTCTCGAAGCATTCCCGTGTCAAATCTGTCGGGCTGTGCAATCTCCCGATAAGCACGAAGATGCAGATCGCTGAGCTCTACGGGGTTCCGCAATCGGATATGTTCATTGAGATTGTCGGAATCAATCACCTCAACTGGACGACCCGGGTGCTGATTGAAGGAGAGGACGTGACGGAGGATTTCCTGAACAAGCTGTCCGGAGCCAAAGGGACTTCGATGGCCAATATACCCGATCTGGAATGGGATTCCGAATTCATTCAGTCCGTGGGAGCACTTCCTTGCCCCTACCACCGTTATTATTATATGAAGGAAGAGATGTACCGGGAGATCTCCGGGCATTATCAAGAGACCGGAAAGACCCGTGCCGATGAGGTGAAAGAAGTAGAAGCCGAGCTGTTCGAGATCTATAAGCAGCCCGAAGTGAACAGTAAGCCGGCTCAGTTGGAGAAACGCGGCGGTGCCTACTATTCGGAAGCGGCTGTTCAATTGATGAAGTCCATCTATAATGATACCGGCGACATTCAGACGGTCAATGTGCGTAATCAGGGGATCATCCCTGATCTTCCGGGCGATGTCTCCATTGAGATCAACTGTGTTATCAAATCCGACGGGCCGCATGCGCTTGCCCCGAGCAAGCCGCTCCCTCCCCAGATCAGAGGTCTGCTGCAGGTGGTGAAGGCTTATGAAGAGCTGACGATTGAAGCGGCGGTGAAAGGGGATTATGCCTCTGCGCTGCAGGCGCTGACGATCCACCCGCTGGTAGGAGACGAGCGGATCGCCAAGGAGGTTCTGGCCGATATTCTTGAGCAGAATGCCGATTATCTGCCCCAATTCCAGGTGCGGGCAAGATAAACCCGGGAATAACAACATCAGCCCCATTCAGCGCCGGTTAGCTGCTGAATGGGGCTGATGGTTGTGTGCAGGAGGCCGTGCGTCCGTTATACAGGGACTTCCCGGGTGCTCTTTTGCATGGCGGATTTGCAGAGCGGACAGGGCTTCGAGGCAAGGTGATCCTCGGCTCCGCCCGCCTTCATCCGGGTCCAGCCCGGGCAGGACTTGCCGGTACAGCTCCAGACGGGAACTGTATGCATTCTGGCTGCGGAGGACCCGGACGAATAGCTGCTGCGCACTACATTGCTTCTGTTTCCGGCGGCCGGTGCAGCTGCCTGAGGCGGTGCAGCAATGCGGAAGGCGGAGAGCATGAAGCGCGAGACCTCTGCCTTTTTGCCCCGGTGCCTTGCGGGCGAGCTGATGAACAGCTCCTCGCGGGCCCGGGTAACAGCTACATAGGCGAGTCTGCGTTCCTCTTCGAGTGCAGCTATTCCTGCCTCAGCTGCGGCTCTGGCGGCGGCACTGCTGACCACAGTAACGCTTGCCTTCGCCGGCTTGCGGTCCTTCAGCCGGCCCTCCTCCAATGCGGAGCTATGCGGCAGAATGCCCTCGGAAGCCCCGATAAGGAAGACAACGGGGAACTCCAGTCCTTTGGATTTATGGATAGTCATCAGGGCAATCCGGTTGCCTTGCTCTTTAAGCCCCGGCTGGCGGCTCTGCTCGTTGCGCTCGGTTACATTATCTATGAATTCGAGGAACAGCGGAATCGTGCCGAACCGCTCTGCGGATGCCTCCAGCTCATCGAGCATTTCCTTAAGCGTCTCCCGGTGCAGGGTAGCCTGATGCCGCTCATTGGCTTCGATGAAATAGTCATAGAAAACAGTGCGGATCTGGCGGATGGCCTGCACCGGTGTCAGCCCGCTCAGCCCGCGGATCAGATCCAGCCGCTCGCGCAGCTTGGTACCTTTGAAATCCTCCATGCCCGGCATGGACAGGAGGTGAATCAGCGGGCCCTGCTTCGCCTGCACGGCCTCCATGCGGCGGATATGCTCCATCCCTTTTTCCCGGCTCATGTAGAGGGTCGGCAGAATATTCTCCATCGCGGCGAAGTTCCGGCGGTTAACAGACAGGCGCAGATGATCCAGCACAGGGGAGATCAGCCAATGCTCGTAGAGCAGCTGGCCTTCGCCGTAGTCTACATAAGGGATATCGCGCATCAGCAGCAGCTCCAGGATTGCCCGGTTACTGCTGGTGGCGCGGTATAACAGCGCATAATCGCGGTATTCTCTTGCTCCGCTGCCGATCTCACGCTCGATATGCTCTACAATCTGCTCGGCTTCTTCATCCGCCGTCTGCGGACGCAGATAGCGGGGCGGATTGCCGCTGCTTTTGGCGGCTTGCAGCGTCTTGGCCCGGCGGCGTGAATTGTGGCGGATAATCCCGTTGCCCAGCCCGATAATGGCCGGGCCTGAGCGGTAATTGATATCGAGGGTGATCACCTTGGCATTGGGATACAGCTTCTCGAACTCCAGGATGAACTCGCTGCGCGCCCCGTTGAAGGAATAGATGGTCTGATCATCATCTCCGACCACCATCAGATTGTCCTGTGGATGGGCGATCATTTTGACCAGCTCATATTGCAGCGCATTCGTATCCTGGAATTCGTCGACCATTACATATTGGTATTTCTGCTGCAGCTCCAGCAGCAGCGCCGGCTGCTCCCGGAGCATCCGGTAGGCGATCAGCAGCACGTCGTCGAAATCGATTTTGAAATTATCGGTCTTCCACTGCTCGTACAGGGCGAGAATGGCCTTCATTTCCTTCTCGGCTTCCGTCGTTTCCGGCATATCCTCCGGCAAGCCCATATTCATCTTGCAGGAGGAGAGCAGGGTGAGCAGATTCTCTGGGGGATAAGCATCCTTCGGCAGCCCGAGCTGACGCATGATCTGCTTCAGCAGAATGTGCTGGCGCCGGGTTTCATGGAATATATCCTGCCGCAGTCCCTGCCGGCGCAGGAAATAAAGGAAGAACGAGTGGAACGTGCGGGCCTGCAGGCGGGCGGCATCGCCCGCATCCACACCCGGCAGCAGCGCAATCCGCTCTCGCATCTCTGCCGCTGCCTTGCTGGAGAACGTGAGCAGCAGCAGCCGGCCCGGGGCGATGCCGCGCACAGACAGCAAATACCCGGTTCTGCAGATCAGCACCGAGGTTTTGCCGGAGCCTGCTCCCGCCAGCGTCAGCAGCGGCCCGAGATGATGCCGCACCGCTGAGATTTGCGGAGGATTGAGCAGAATGCCGCCTTCCTCCAGCCTGCGGAAGTAAGCCGCGTCGCTGTCTCCGGGCTTCACGGTCTCCCTGCTCGTCCGGGCGGAGGCAACCTTCGCCTGGGGGATTTTCTCGCCGGTAGCGCCCAGCGGTATATTATGAAATAAAAGCTTGTTCATTAGATTCACCTTCGTTTGTTCTATATAAGCTTATCTGCAAGTTATACTGCGGGTTTACCGGTGGGGGAACTTTCAGGCGTAGACTATCACTTCACCAGCTCTAAGTCCTGCACGAAATACAACATTCCCCTCCTAAAAATTCGCCTAATCCCAAAATTGTTGTAGGAAATGCAGGATTCCACCTCATTTAAGCGGATAATCCAGACAATTGCTGTATTTCATGCAACAATTCTTCGAATTTCCTGGTATCTATAAATCTAAGTTGCAATATGTACAACATTTTGACCAGTATACAATATACCATTTTGCCCGTTCCCCTGCATGGAAGTCTAGTGAATAAGAGGAGCGGGATAATAGGCAGAACGAGCCCATCAAGGGCTTAAGGGACTGGAACCAAGACATGTGATTCTGGATATTCTTCAGGAGGGTCCGGCAATAGCTTTGGGCATTCTGCTTAGCGGGGCTGCGAAGTATGGATAGATTAGTTACTTCAGTTTAGCGAGAATGTAATTAGCCTTGCGCTCGAACAGCCGGGGATTGTCTTCCTTAATTTCCTCCAGCAGAAAAGCCAGGCATCTCTTGACCTTCACCGGCATGAGAGCGGCGATCTCTGCGTAATCTTTGCGGTAATTATCGTCATTCAGGATTCTTGTATTCAGCACAATGGCCCAGTTGCGCGCATGCTCCATCATGTCCGGCAGTGACTCGAGCAGCTGGGTCAGGTACATCTCCATTTGAACGCTCTCCACGAAATGGACGAGGCTGAACATGACCTCCTCCTGTTCCGTATCATCATCGAATACCTTGAAGATCTGATGAATCACGGCATCCTCCGTATCACCAGCCAGGCCTTCCAGCGCAAGATCAAATTGCTCACATTCCAGCTCGGTACGCAGCAGCCGGTTCTCATATAGCCGGGCAATCCCCGGGTACAGGTTCATCTGAGATTCCTCCTAATTCACCTTGCAGCTGAAGCTGCCGGGGGTTCATGCTGGGCAGAGTGCAGCTTGAGGCGGGTTATGTAAGAATAGTTCACGCCATTTATCTTAAGGTCCAATTTTTGACAGCTGAGATTAATATATTGAACAAAGGAGGAAGTGTCATGCAGACCAATGATCGTACATTTTTGCTGCAGGTAGAGAAAGCCAGACAGAAGTTGTACCAGACGCAGCAGAGATACGGCATTTTGACACATCCCAAAGTAGTTGAACAATCCGTTGCCCTGGATCATTTGCTTAATCAGTATAGCTATCCGCAAAGGATTAGCTGATTGGATAGATTCACAAATAAAAGGTGAGAATTGGAGGGATGTCGTGTTTATTCCCGTTCTGTTGGCTTTGACTACCGCCCAGCGGTTAACTGTCATCATATTTCTCGCATTAAACCTGGGTGCAATATCTGTCTGCTGTCTTCATCGCTCTGGAGCCGGCCGCCGCTGAAGAAGAGCAGCCTTCCTGTGAGGGCTGTTTTTTCTTTGCTATGAAGACGGAGTTACTGCTTATCCAAAAGATGCCGCAGACCCGCAGCAACACCATGCTCCGAGTTGCTTAGCGTAATGAAATCGGCGGTTTCTTTGAGGATGGGTGCGGCATTCTCCATTGCAATCCGGTAGCCGGCGATCTCGAACATCGGCAGATCATTATAGCTGTCACCCATAACTGCGATTTGCGCTGCCGGGATGCCGTAATGCTCCGCCATCAGCTTCACGCCGTTGCCTTTATTAGCATCTTTATGATTAATTTCAATATTGTTGACATGCGATGCCGTAATAATCAGCCCGTGAATCGCAGCGAACCGTGTAGAGGCTTCCTTCAGCAGTTCGCGGTTTAGCGAGAAGGCGAGTGTCTTGTAGATCAGATTCTCCTCTTTGCTCCAGATGTCCTCCATACTCTCCACATAGGTTACAGCCGCCTGCTGAAACTGCTGGTCGATCATCGCCTTAAGCAGCCAGCCCACCTCTTCGGGAACCTCATCTTCCTTCAGTGCCGACAGCTTCTCCAGACGTACCCGCTTATCAAGCTCTACATATACGTTATCCTCTGTGTATACCTCATAGTACAATTCAGGAATCTCGTTCATCCAGCGCAGCGCGGGGATGATATCCTCCTTGTTCAGCGGTGTACTCGCGGCCAGCGTTCCGTCAGGCAGTGTGATAACAGCGCCGTTCAGACTCACTACAGGACACTCCAGATCTGCCAGCCGAAGCTGGCGCTCCGCATCCATGTAAGAACGTCCGGTGGCTATGATCACGGTATGCCCCAGGCGCTGTGCGTGCAGTATGGCTTCCTTGTTCTCCCTGCTAATCTCACCATCCTCGTTCAGCAGTGTTCCGTCCATATCCAGTGCAATTAGCATGTTGCAGTTCTCCTATTCCATCTATAGTTGTAAGTGCCCCTTCAAGGGCTCTAAATTTCACACGATAACTCATCTTTCTGTATCTTATCATTATTTCTCTGAAATATAAAAATCACATTTTCATCCATATATAGTCCGGGGTGCGTATATTTAAGCTGCGTTTCTTGCCGGATTTTCAGAAAAGAGTCTTCTCGTGGTACAATTGAATGTAGACCTGCAATCTTGTAACGGGAATGTCTGCTGTTGTCTGCAAAGCAATTTTTTCGGGCAAAAGATGGCTTGGGGTCGTTATGTAAGGGGGATAATAAACACATGAAATCCAGAAATTTAGCTACCATATCTCTTGCCATCATGGCATGCGGTTTCCTGTTCACCTTATTTCTGCCGGAGAACCTGGCTGTTATTCTGCTGAGAGGGGGCTTCGAGGCCGGGCTTGTCGGAGGGATTGCCGACTGGTTTGCAGTGACCGCGTTGTTCCGCCATCCTCTGGGGCTTAGAATTCCGCATACTTCGCTGCTGCTGAAGAATCGGGATAAGCTTATACAGTCTCTAATCTCCGCGATGGAGAATGAACTGCTGAACAAGGAAAGCATTGAGAACAAGCTGCGCAAAATCAACATCATCTCTCTGGGAGCCGGCATGCTGACACGGTTCTTCTCCAGAAAGAAAGCAAGAACGGAAATGCTGGAGCAGATTAAAGAATTCGTACTGCGGCTTCCGGTAGAGCAGGCGGTTCCGTATCTTCAATCTGCAGCAGCAGGCTATCTGCGTGAAGCTGAGCTTGGCGTTGCCGCCGATAAAATCGCTACCAGCCTGATGAATGACGGCAAGGATATTGCCGCTCTTGATTATGCGCTGGAAGGGATCTCCTCCTGGAGCGGGCGTCCGGAAACCCGTGCGATGCTGGGCAAGATCGCCAGCGAGAAGCTGGCTGAGGTGAAGCTTGGCGGGCTGAAGGGGATGGCGTTTCAGGCTTTTGTCGGATTCGTTGATGCCGATATGCTGGGTGAAATGCTGCAGGGCATGGTGCAGTCCACTATCCGTGATTTCAAGGAAGAGGACAGCCAGTACCGTGAGGAAGTCATCCGTGAGATCCGTGTCGCTCTGTTCCAGCTGTTGAGCAATGAGGAGCGGATCTCCTCGCTGAAGGATTGGGCGCTGAATGAGCTGCAAGGGGAGGCTGCTACGGCTTTCGTGCAGCAGCAGCTGGAAGGACTGCGCGTCAAGGCGGTTGCGCTGCTTGAGGAAGACCGGGTACGCGGCGGCCGCAAGCTGTTCTGGCTGTATGCTATGCTGGTCCGGCGGATCGGCAAGGAGCAGGAATGGATTCAGGCTTCCGAGGAGCGGATCCGCGGCACGCTGATCGCCTTCGTGGAATCTAATCATTACCGGATCGGCCAGCTGGTCAAGGAGAACCTTGATCAAATGGATGACGCCTCGCTCGTGAACATGCTGGAGGAGAAGGTGGGCAAGGATCTGCAGTGGATTCGCGTTAATGGAGCTGTGTGCGGTTTTGTTGTAGGGCTGGTGCTTACAGTTATCCAGATGATCTGACAGTAGCATGAGCAAGAACAGGCAGAGGCAGCAAGGCGTTCCCGGACCGTCCGTGAAGACGGAGACCGGCGGAACGTTTTGCTGCCTCTTTCATATGCGCTACAGGAAAGCAGATTATAAGGAAGAGCGGGAAGCTTACAGCTGGTTTTTACCGTTGCTGATGGTGAAGACCTCCTGTACGGGCAGGACAAAAATTTTGCCGTCGCCGAATGAGCCATGCTCACCGGTTCTTGCTGTGCGCATAATAATGCTGATGACGTCATCCTTCTCATCATCCTGGATTACGATCATCAGAAGCTTCTTGGAAATTTGATTGTAATGGTTGGTTCCGACCTGGATTCCCTTTTGCTTACCGCGTCCGAGCAGGTCCATTTTGCTGATGGAGGGGAAGCCGGCAAGCAGTAATTCAGCCATGACCTCATCCGCTTTCTCCGGTCGTACTATAGCTTTGATCATTAACATAACGATGCACCCTTTCTACAGCGAATATTGTGTTGTAGGGGGTTGCCAATGTCTTGTTGGCTTACTGTGCAGTGCATTTGCTTAATGGCAACGCTTACAATATGAGTATAATATTAACTGCAGCCGTATCCTGCGAGAAGGATCACAAAATTCGTATGACACAATGTCGCATTGCCGGGGAGTGTCAAAGGGGCTGCTGTATCGCATCCCGGAGGAGGTGCACGGACCCGTCTCCTCCGGTTATTGCGGTACCAGCTTCAGGTAGAGATTCTCCAGCAGCTCTACAGTGTGCTGCCATTCGAACAACTGCAGTGCATCGCTACGCCCCTGCATCCCGATCCTTGCCGCGAGCACAGGATTGCGGCCGATCATCAGCATTCGCTTGGCGAAAGGAGCAGGGTCCCGGTATCTCCCCACCAGATAGCCGTTATGGCCGGAATCAATAATCTCCCGGATTCCGCCGTTTCGCGAGGCGATCACCGGAAGTCCCGTGGCCATGGCCTCCACATTCACGAGGCCGAAGGATTCATGCCGCTGGGAAGGGCAGATGAAGCAGTCTGCGGCCTGATACAGGCTGTGAATATCCTCATGCGGGATATTCCCCAGGAAAGACACGCGCACACCCAGCCGGCGCGCGAGTACCTTAAGCTGCCGGAGATAAGCCGGCTTGCCGTCTCCGGCGATCACTAGCCGGGCGGGCATATGCCTGTTCAGCCGGTGCATGGCCCGGATCAGCACAGGCACTCCCTTGCGCGGGATTACCCGGCCCACGAACAAGACGGTGAAGCCGGGAGCCAGGCCGTACAGCGCGCGCAGGCGTGCCTTCTCCTGCGCCGGCACGGGGACGAAGCGGGACAGGTCAGCCCCCAGCGGAACAACGCGGAGCTTGCCCGGGATGCCGGGGAACCGCCGCGCGAGCCGCTGCTGCAGGGAGCGGCTGTTAGCCGCGACAGCGTCCGCCAGGGCGAGACTGCGGGCGATTCTGGATTCCGGCGGCACGAAGGTCAGGGAATGCAGGAACAGCAGCACCGGAGTGCCGGGGTGCCGCCGTTTGACAGCGGCCAGCAGCAGCGGCCGGTTATCGATCTGAATCAGTTCAAAGGGTTCCGCCGCTTCCAGATATCCGAGAACCGAGCTGCGGTACCGGGCAGGGGTGCCGGATGGAAGGCGGATGAACCTGACCTGCTCTATTTCGTCCGTGTCCGGGAGTCCCGGTGATCTCCGGCTCACTATAGTTACTTTGTGCCTTCGGGCAAGCCGCCGGGCAATATTCCAGATGCAGATCTCTACAGAGCCATCCCCTGGAACCGGGAACTGTTCGGGTGCAATGATGCAGATACGCATAGTGAATGCCTCCTCCCGCCGCATGATGATGGTCTTCTTTAACTACCATATGCGCCCTTACGGTTGGAAGATACAGGACAGATAGAGGTTCAAGTGCCGATTTGCTTATGGGTAGCGGTAATAATGGCTGCGATCTTCTGCTCCAGCTCAATAATCTTCAGCTTGCTGGCTGCAATTTGCCGGTAGCCGGAGACCATTGAGGATAGGGATTGGCCGGCCAGGACGGAGTTCTGCTTGCGGACCGCAGCTTTGAAATCGCTCCAGTCTGCGGTAAGCCGTTTGTTCAATGCGGAGGCTGCACTCTTCTGGGATTTCATTGAAATTTGCGCGTTGTCCATTCCGGCCAGAATCTTGCGGGCAGCGGCAACCCGCTTGGTGCGTGTATCCTTGGCAGCCTTGAGCAGGGCTTCCTTGTCGCGTATCTCCTGTCGGGCCAGCTGTACAAGGAGCTTCATGGCCTCGGACTGGGCCTTCAGTACGGAATTCAGCGTCTTGTCCTTCAGCCCTTTGAGCAGGGAAATCCGTTTGTTGAGCACACTGTATTGATCGAACAGCGGCTGGTAGCGTTCCTTGGCGCTGCTGACAGCTGCGGTAAGCCGGGCTACGGAAGCCTGGTCTATATTCTTGATAGCCTCGCGGACAACAATCAGCGACTCTGCATTCTGATCATGAAGCGCTCTAATCTGTACCTCCCGGCTGTCATATTGGGCTGACAGGAGGGATAGTTCGCTGTACTGGCTCTTCAGCCGGACGCGGACAGTACTCTCTGCCGCTGCCGCAGTAAGATCAAAAGACGCCCGAACCGATGCGGTTATTACAGTCGGAGATGCAGAAGCAGACCCGGCCAGAGTGGCCAGGGCAATCAGCAGGGAGAGCAGCGTTATGGCAGCGCTCCTGCACAGATTCATCATTAATATTCCTCCTCTTGTTTCCGTTTCCCGGTAATACACGCAAAAAAAGCACCCGCAGTAAAGGCCAATAGGCCTCTATTACGGGTGCTTCCAGCGTAATGAGTCACGGTTATATAATTACCTTTTAATATAGGACGCATTTCTGGAATAGTCAATATTTACAATTTAAATTTTCCTGATCCAATGGGGGCTGCACGTTTCATTCCCTGCTGCTCTTATCGTATACTGTGAGATATAGAAGGACAAGCGAAGACAACAGAGAGTCTGCAGAAGCGCCGGCTCGAGATGAAGGAGGCCTTGTTTAATGGATAACTTGGCAGAGAATAGTACCATTCTGGATCAAGCATTCCTGATGTCTCCAGTGGGGATGGCTGTGCTGTCTTCTGAAGGAGACCGCTGGGTCATGGTTAACCCTGCTTTTTGCACGATGCTTGGCTGCAGTGAACCGGAGTTTCTCGCGGGCGCTTTATCCGGGACAGGCCGGGTCCGGCCGGAAGAGCAGCGGGGATTCTCTTTACCCGAAATCATGAAGGAGCTGTTGCAGACCAACGGGCAGCCCCTTGTGAAAGAGCTGCGTTTCCCGGGCAGCGGCGGGCGGCCGTTCTGGCTATCCCTTACGTTTGTTCCGGCAGAAGCAGGCCGGATGGACCGGAATATTATTGTATATGCACAGGATGTTACGGACCGCAAGATAGCTGACCAGCTGACAGTAGACAGCCGCGATCTGTACAACTTATTTATAAAAGATGATCAGAGTATGATTTCCTTCTCGCTGCCGGATGGGACCTTAAGCTTTATTTCCCCCTCCTCCTTCCCGCAGATTGGATATCTGCCGGAGGAGATGATCGGGAGAAACCGGGCAGAATTCTATCATCCGGATGATTTTGACGGGATTAGCAGCTCCAACGGCCTGTTGAAGAATGATACTTACAGCCGCCGGCTGCGTCACAAGGAAGGGCATTATTTATGGTTTGAGATGTCTTTTCATGAAATCCGGGACGAGAACGGCGAAATTACACGAATTATGGGAATCGGGCGTAATGTGACCCGGCGTAAGCAGAGCGAGGAAGCGCTCGCCATCGCCCAGAGGGTAGCCAGAATTGGCTCGTGGGGCTGGGATTTGACCAAGGGGAAGCTGTTATTCTCGGAAGAGGTGCGGCGTATTCTGCAGAATGCTGTCGGGAATGACAATGTGGATTACGAAGCTTTCATGGCTCTGGTTCATCCGGAGGATTTCTCTCTCCTGCAGGCTGCTGTAGAGCGTGCTGTAATCAAGGGCGAGTCCGGGGACACGTCTTACCGGCTGATTCTGCCGAATGGAGATATCCTGGCTGTACACATCCAGTGGGATGTAACCTTCGGACCGGGCGGCCAGCCGGTTCAGCTGATCGGCATGATGCAGGATATTACCGAGCGGATGCAGATGGAGCGGCTGCTGCGGGAGAGTGAACGCAATTACCGCCTGATGTCGGAGAATTCACTCGATCTGATTTCCCGCCACGCCATCAAGGACAGCATCTTCCTGTACTGCTCACCGGCCAGCCAATCACTGCTAGGTTATGAGCCTGAAGAGATGATTGGTACCAGCGCTTATCATTATTTGCATCCGGATGATCTGGAGATGATGAGAGCGATTATGGCTGAAAGCGAGATCTCCGGGTTTATCCGGCCGGTTTCCTACCGCTATCGTCATAAGAACGGCAGCTACATCTGGTTTGAGACGAACAGCCGTTATATTTTTGATGAGCAGGGTCAAGCGGTGGAGATTATTGCCGTCGGCCGGAATATTACAGAACGCAAAGAGTTCGACTCGAAGCTGCAGGAGAGCGAGCAGCGCTATAAATCGTTGTTCGAGTATAATCCTTCCGCGGTATATTCCATGAATCTGCAGGGTGAATATCTCACGGCCAATCCCTATCTGGAGGAGCTTAGCGGATACTCGCTGGACGAATTGCTGGGTAATTACTTCGGACCGCTCGTGGCGGACAAGGACATCGGGAAGACGATGCATCATTTCACTCTGGCTACTCAAGGTATTCCCCAGAGCTATGACCTTACGCTGATTCATAAGGATGGCCGTCTGGTGGAGATTAACACGATCAATATTCCTATTATTGTGGACAAGCAGGTTGTGGGTGTATATGGAATATCGCGCGACATTACGGACCGTATCCGTTACACCGAGCAGATTGAGAAGCTGGGCAATGACTACACTCTGATCCTGAATGCGGTCTCCGAAGGAATATTCGGTCTGGATACCGAGGGGAAAGTAACCTTTATTAATCCCGCCGGGGCACAGATGCTGGGCTTTGAATATGGAGAGATCACGGGCCATCCTTACCTGGATCACCTTCAACAGACGGCGCTGGACGGCATTCATTACCGGCCGGAGGAATCGCCGCTGATGCGGGCGGTGCGGGCAGGGGAATCTCATCAGAGCAAGGATGCGGTGCTGTGGCGCAAGGACGGCTCCAGCTTTCTGGCCGAATATCAGGTTACCCCTCTGTTTGACAAGGGCGAGCGCAAGGGAGCGGTCGTTGTCTTCCGTGACATTACCGATGAGAAGGAGATTATTAGAGCGAAGGAACTGGCAGAGAAAGCAGACCAGGCCAAATCGGAGTTCCTCGCCATCATGAGCCATGAACTGCGGACACCGATGAATGGAATTATGGGAATGACAGATCTGCTCACAGAGACGGAGCTTGATGAGGAGCAGCGCGGTTATGCTGAGATCATTAGCGACAGCAGCGCGTCCCTGTTATATATTCTTAATGAAATTCTGGATTTCAGCAAAATAGAAGCCGGTAAAATGACGCTTACTCATGAGCCGGTCAGCCTGGAAGGACTGCTTGAAAGCGTAACGGAGCTGTTCGCCCCCAAAGCACGGGAGAAGGGCATTGAACTCTCCTGCCATAGGGCTCCTGATGTGCCGGAGCTGATTATGGGCGATGCCGCCCGCCTGCGCCAGGTACTGGTGAACCTCGTCAGCAATGCGGTCAAATTCACGGAGAAGGGCCAAGTCTCTATCCATCTCGGTACGGAATACTGCCGGGACCGCAGGAAGCTGATATTGAAATTCAGTGTGCTGGATACAGGAATCGGAATTCCGCCGGAGAAACAGCCGCTGTTGTTCCAGTCCTTCTCCCAGCTTCATCCGTCCATCAACCGCAAATACGGGGGGACCGGACTGGGGCTCGCGATCTGCAAACGGCTGGTTGAGCTGATGGGCGGAGCGATCACCGTGGAGAGCGTTGAAGGAGAAGGCTCGGATTTCTACTTCACACTGCCTATAGATATTGATATCGATCCCGATGGAGGGTGGGCGGAATCAGCCGATTCTGCTGACTCCGATCAGCATGTATCTGTACCGGTTCCCCCGGCGGATCAAGGGGGATCAGCCGGAAGCGGCCTTGAGCATGAGGCTGACGGCAGGGAACTGCTTCCTGCGCAAGGGGGGCTAACTGCTGCCAAATTCGGACCTATGCGCATTCTGGTCGCGGAGGATCATCCGGTCAATCAGAAGCTGCTGCTGACCATGCTCCGCACAAGAGGATATACTGCTGACCTCGTAGACAACGGCAGCGGGGCACTGCAGGCTGTGCTCCGCAAGCCGTATGATCTTGTATTTATGGATGTGCAAATGCCGGTGATGAGCGGCCTGACGGCAACGGCCAGAATCCGCCAGCAGGCTCCTCCGGATCATCAGCCTTATATCACGGCAGTGACAGCCTATGCCAGGGATGAGGACAGGGAACGCTGCTTCTCGGTCGGTATGGATGACTTTGTCAGCAAGCCGTACCTGACCACAGATATTGAACGCGTATTGCAGCATTGCCGGAATAGGGTATCCCTATGAGCGGACAGCCGTCCAGCCGGCAGTTGAAGGCGGAACCGTATACGCAGTGGGAAGCGGGAGTAGCCTCTCCCGCCTCAGCCTGCGGTCCGGCAACTATGGCCGCGCTTATGGAATATTGGCACACGCGTATGGGCAGGCTGTTTATTCCGGGGGCCAGTCATTTTGATTCCAAGGCAGCACATATCAATTACATATACACTCATCATGGCGGAACACCTTGGGGAATGAGTGTGCGCAGCTTCGCCAAAGGTCTCCGGGCCTATATCAGCCATGCTGCTCCGCGCGGGAAGGATAGCTCCAGGCTGCTTACGGTATCCGTATTTAATGATATCTCAAGATACAAAGCCGAGATCGATGCCTCGCGGCCTGTGGCGCTTAAATTTGATAAATGGTTCAGCCTCCGCTGGCGGGGGAGTTATGTCTATGATTATCATTGGGTGCTTGGAATCGGTTATGAGGATAACGCTGATGGCACATGTACCCTGATTGTCCATGATAATGGGGTGCGGCATCCGGGCCGCGGGTATATTCCCGGCCGCGAGCGGCGCATTTCATATCCAGCGAATCAGGCCATCCTTACAATGGTGGCACTTAACATAGCGGAATCCTCAGAGGCGCCTTAACCGCATAAGGAAGGGCTAACCTGCCGGCTGGAGTGCATGACGGGACAGCAGAGAGGTCCGGCCTTCCGGTACTGCATAATACAAACGTTTGCACAAAACGTAAGACTAGGATAAAATTCCATTTATGAAGAATGGATTTAGTGTAACTCCCGGTATATGCAGACGTATATTTTAATAAAGGGTAAAGGAGGCGGGGGCCTTGTCCGTACAAAAGGAAATGAAGGAGCCCATCTATTATGGCGATCCGGCGGCTACCAGCGGTATATCCGTGTTTGACCGGGAATTTGATGAACTGTTCAGCTACGACGGGAGCGATCTTGGCTTGAGCTATTCGGTGACCGGCTCGGCGTTCTGTTTATGGGCGCCTACCGCCCAGGAGGCAGAGCTTGTGCTCTATGAATCATGGCAGGAGGCAGCCGGACAGCATATTCCTATGATCCGGGATGTCCGGGGAACCTGGAGAATCACCGTTCCCGGTGATCTGAACGGGAAATTCTACACTTACCGTGTGCGGCTGGGCGATTTGTGGAATGAAGCAGCAGATCCCTACGCCCGTGCTGTCGGTGTGAATGGTGACAGAGGTGTAATTCTTGATATGCGTAAGACAGATCCTGAGCATTGGACGCAGGAGCAGCCGCCGCTGGATGATCCGGTTGATGCGGTGATCTATGAGCTTCATCTGCGCGACCTGTCAATGCATCCCGCCAGCGGGATTACGCATAAAGGACAATATTTAGGCCTGGCAGAAGCCGGTACTCGCGGCCCTGAAGGGATTCCGACAGGCCTTGACCATATTGCCGCCCTTGGGGTGACTCATGTGCAGCTGCTCCCTGTCTACGATTATTCTACGGAGAGCGTGGATGAGACCCGGCTGGATCAGCCGCATTATAACTGGGGATATGATCCCAAAAACTATAATGTGCCTGAAGGCTCCTATGCTACAGACCCGTATGTGCCGGGCCTGCGAATCAAGGAGCTGAAGACTATGATACAGGCGCTGCATGACCGCGGCCTGCGTGTCATTATGGATGTTGTCTACAATCATGTCTATGACGGGTTCCGCGTGAATTTTACCAAGCTGGTTCCCGGCTATTATCTGCGCTATAAAGAGGACGGCCGGCTGTCCAACGGCTCCGGCTGCGGTAACGACACCGCTTCAGAACGGAAGATGATGTCACGTTTCATCGTGGAGTCGGTAGTCTACTGGGCGGAGGAATATCATATCGACGGCTTCCGCTTCGATCTGATGGGCTTGCTTGATATTGGCACCATGACAGAAATCCGCCGCCGGCTCGATGAGCTTGATCCTTCCCTGATGACTATAGGGGAGGGCTGGGTGATGGATACGGAGCTGGCAGAGGATCTCCGCGCCAACCAGCGCCATGCGAATGAGCTGCCGGGCATCGGACATTTCAATGACGGTTACCGCGATGCGGTCAAAGGCAATATTTTTCTGCATGACCAGAAAGGCTTCATTAGCGGCGGTAGCGGCTTTGAACGGAATGTGAAGGCCGGGATTGCCGGAGGGATCTACTACGGGCCGGGCCTCGGGCAATACGCCCAGGAGCCCCAGCAAAGTGTTAACTATGTGGAGTGCCATGACAACCACACGTTATGGGATAAGCTTCTGCTGTCCACCGTAGGGATAACGGATGAACAGCGCCGCGCCATGCACCACTTGGCCTCAGCGATGATCCTGACCAGCCAGGGGATTCCCTTCATCCATGCCGGGCAGGAGTTCAGGCGGACCAAGGACGGGATCGAGAACAGCTATAAATCGCCAGTGGAGTACAACTGGCTGGACTGGGAACGCTGCGCCGCCCATGCGGAATCTGTAGATTACATGAAGCGGCTGATTGCGCTGCGCGCGGCACGTCCCGCCTTCCGGCTGCGGACTGCCGATGAAATCCGTGACCATCTGGTCTTCGAGGAGTCTCCGGCGCATTCGGTTGCCTTCTCGCTAAGAGATCATGCCGGGGGAGATTCCGCACAGCATCTCTACGTCCTGTACAATGCCAATCCGGATGGAGCCGTTCTTGAGCTGCCCATGCTGGGGGAATGGACGGTTCTGTTCGGCGGGGAGCATGCGGGACAGCTGGACAACGGAATTTTAACGGCCAGAGGCATTGGGATGGTTGTACTGGCCGTGCTGTAAGTGAATTGTTTTACAAATAAACCGGATAAGGCGCAGGAGCTTCCCTTGGGATGCCCTGGCCTTATTTGAGTTTAACTTTATTGAAATGAATGACAATAATACTAAGTTAGTTCGCAGCCTTATATAACCTATTGCAGAAAGAGGAATAATCTGGAGCGGAATTTAGCGGGTAATTCAAAATTTTTTTAATTAACATTTCAGTGAGGTCCTGCTCTAAATCATCTTGTTCATTAATAGAAGCCGTAAGGCTAACCTTCTGAATAACCGGTTTAAATCGGATAATAATCTGATGCAGTGCCTCCAGATCTCCTGCTTGTGCCTGTGCAACCATGTTCAACAGCGGGTCTTCTCTGTTTGATTTCATTGGACTTGTAAACCGAGCCGGAGAGTATTCAATGCCTTATTGCGGGTGCTGCCGACAGCTTGGGGGCTGATTCCAAGAATTTTAGCGATCTCGTTGTCCTGATAACCCATAACATAACGAAGTGTTGTTATACTTTGCTGATTACTAGTGAGCATCGAATATAACTCTGCTAATTTCTCGTTGTTAATGGAATCCTGGAAGCCTAATGACTTTTTTATGGAGTGTTCTGAGGGAAGGGTATGCTTTTTGCTCATTAACAAATCCCCCAAAGTTTGTTCTCCTTCATCAGAAACTGCTTGGTCAAAGATTAACAGATTGCGTCTCCTATATTTTTGATTCCTGCGGATCTGGTCTATAGCATGGAATTTTATAATAGAGTTCATAAATTTAGCAAAGCGGAATTCGAAATAATGTCCTCTGAAAGCTGCCTCGAGCTGTTTCCCGGACCGTTCGTTACCTTTGAGTTGTCTCACAAGTAGAATTCGGTGGAATTCTGACTCAAAAAAAGACTGAATGACCTTGTCCTTAAATAAAATAGGATTTTTTTGTCTATATTCTTGAAAAAATAGTAGCATGTCTTCCCTTTCAATTGGATCCATGGCTGTCCCTCCTAAAATATTGGTTTTATTACATAAGCTAAACTGAAGAGTGGTAGATTGTGGAATGAATTGCAAAGCTTTTGAGTTCAGCTCATAGGTTATAGAATGTGAAACATTAATATAGTGACAACTTTATACGCCCAGTCCCCAGATTTTTGGGTAGAATCCTCCGTGAAACTAGTGAACCCTGGTTTTCGGGCGGGAGCCATGTGATTATGAAAAAATTCACAAGTGGTTGTTTTTTGAGCTTTTCCTTTCACTTTGTATGATGTAACGATAATTAAGACATGGGATCCGGGAATCCATGATCTTAATCCCGGCGTTAACAATGAGGAAGGAATGATCCGATATGGCGGCAGGACACAATAATGTTGCAGCTGTAGGCACGGCAAACTCAAATTCGATATATGGAACTAATTTTTTAGGGGTGTACAGTCAGGGAAGTACGCATGCTCAGATAGCTGTTCTCAAAGCGAACCTGAGGCAGTACCGGAGCATTACCCCATCTTATTTATGGACAAGTACCCCTTCTCTTGAAGGAAATACCAGCAATGCATTCGATGCAGCGACAACTGCAAATCTTATGGTATTCCAGAGTAACTCTGGCTTGACGGCAGATGGGAGCTATGGTGCAGGTTCCCGCAATGCGATGCATGCATCTATCGGAGTTTCACCAAGGGGGTGGGTCCGGATTTTCAAGTCAACGTCTGGCTATATAAACTATAATGACACGGTAGCTGGATTGGCCAATGATGCAACGTATAAGCTGGACCACGCATGGTGCACGAGCAGCTGCCGGGATACCTTATACAGTATCGGCTATGCCTTTTATTCCACTTATAGTAAATTAATAGAAGTGAATGACGGAAGTCTGATGGACGGAGCGGATACACCTGAGCACAGTACCCATCAAAGCGGGCGGGAAGTTGATATAAGAAATGCAGGTTTGACTGCTGCCGAGGCAAAAAAGTTTTTGGAAATTTGCATAGCTAATACTAATGTCAGCAGAGTTATTTACTATACCAACCATGGTTTGACCTCTAGTAAAATCTATATCCGTGCTGATCATGCTGATCATTTCCATGTAGACACAGTTAATTAATTCAGACAAGACCCAGGTTGTTATGCCTGGGTTTTTCTTGTAAATTATTTACAATAAAAGGCAAAGTGATGGTATTATTGAACTAGATAAAGGCCAAAGGAGGTAACTCTATGCGTATACTCTTCAGAATATGCAGCATGCTGTCACTCGCCGCCCTGATCAGTTGTTCCAGCTCCGGACAGCCCGCCCGGACCGAAACATTAGCTTCTTCCGCACCTATTGCTACCACTGAACAAACCCCTCCGGCAGAAGTCTCTGAGGCAACCGGGCAGCAGGTGGGAATCGTACAGCCCCTGGTAACAACGATTCCCAAGACCAAGCTGATTAAGAACTTAACCTATACCGGTGGTGAGAAGAAACTTACTATTCAGGGACAAGAATATCCGTCAGCATTTGTGGAAATTGACTTGCATCCCTACGGATTCTATATACCGGACACTATGCAGGAATTCGTTTATGAAGACGGCTCTGAGATTGGACTTAACAAGTCAGAGTTCATTGCCATGAGTGAGGTGGATCGTCTGGTACACCCTGACAATCCACATGAATCGCTTAAATTTGGCGGGGAGATCCTTTTTCAAGACAAGGACCTAATGCAGTATGAGGAATACATTGGCAGCGCAGGTGATGGCGGAGGAGGTACGCGGGTAGACGGTTTTGTATTAAAGCATGACAATACACCGGACATGCTGCTGTACTTTCTATATTTCAATAGAAATAAGGAGAAGGTGCTTCCGGTTTTTCTGGAAGTGGCAAGAAACATTAAATACATTGAACAGAAGCCGGGATCTTAACTTCGTATTCATGTTAAGCGAATCTTTCGGGAGCAAAGGAACATGCTGTAAGGAAGCGTGTTCCTTTGCTTTTTAATTTAAAATTTTCCCGGGATAAAAACTACTTCATCTGTCGTAGTAATTATGCTACAATGAACCTAATTACTACGACAGATGAAGTATAGGAGGCAGGCAATTGATCAGCAGTGACGTTATCCGGGGATACAACGATACGATGATCCTCTACATGCTTCTGGACGGGGAGTCTTATGGCTATGAGATTTCCAAGAATATACGGAGGCTTTCGGAAGAGAAATACATTATGAAGGAAACTACGCTCTATTCCGCATTCACCCGGCTGGAGAAGAACGGATATATCGATTCATTTTATCTGGATGAGACTTTTGGGAAAAGACGTACTTATTACCGTATCACCCCGCAGGGCCTGGCCTATTACCGCGCCAAATGCGAGGAATGGCAAGTCACGCAAGAAGTCATCAACAAATTCATAAAGGAGCTGTGATGAACTTGGATACAATCGTAGGTTATCTGAACAATATGTTCGCTTCTCTGCCCAGAACGGAACAGATGCATAAGCTGAAGCAGGAGCTGCTTGGCAACATGGAGGAGAAGTATCACGAGCTGAAGGATGACGGGAAGTCGGAGAACGAGGCGGTAGGTATCGTCATTTCCGAATTCGGCAATATTGATGAGCTGATCAGCGAGCTGGGCATCGGGGAGGTCCGTAAGGAAGAGCTGGTTCCGATGCTTACTGAAATGGAGACGGAGGAATTCATTGCTGCCAAAAGGAGATCAGGGCTGCTTATAGGTCTGGGCACAGGGCTGCTTATGGTGGGCGCCGGCCTGCTCATTCTGATTGCGAGTCTTGGGGAGAACGGGTTCATGAGCTCTGTCTTTTCGGAGGATGCGATGAGCATGATCGGGTTAGGCTTTCTGTTAGTTCTGCTGGTCCCGGCTATTGCGATGTTTATTTACAGCGGCATGCAAATGGAAAAGTATAAATATTTGGAGTCCGGGTTTCATCTGCCTTACCATCTGAAAGCGGATATTCAGCAGAGGCAGTCCGGTTTTGCCGCAACGTATATGCTATCGCTCATTACGGGAGTCTGCTTGATCGTCTTGTCGCCAATCGCTATTTTTGTAGCCTCGGCTTTCGGTGAAGAGAGCGCATCGTATGGGGTAGTAGTGCTTCTGGCTATTGTAGCTGTAGCTGTATTCCTCTTTGTCTATTACGGGAACATCAGGGGAGCGTATCAGATGCTGCTGAAGACCGGGGATTTCAGTAAAGAAAAGAAGGAAGAGGACCGGGTCATCGGTGCAGTAGCCTCCATCGTCTGGCCGCTGGTTACCTGCGTCTTTCTGGTCAGCGGGTTTGTGTACGATCAGTGGCACATCAACTGGATCGTGTTTCCTGTAACAGGGATTCTGTTCGGGGTATTCAGCTCCGCCTACAATATTCTCAAGGGGAAAGATGCAGCCTGAGTTCCGGGTCTGTGCCGTTTGCTGTAAAAGGTGACATTGCTCATGTTCGCGCTTAGCGGATAGATGATAATATGAAGGCATTTATTCCCCTTAATCAAACTGTGCAAGGGCCTGTACCGGGGCGGTTTCTTACCCCGGCGCAGCCTCTTGCTTCGCTGCTTTACAGTGACAGAATAACGGCTGGCGACAGAAGAGTAGGTTTCTTTTTGGAGCCAAATGTGGGCATGAATGCCGCTTTTTATAGTTTCGGCGGCCAATCAGAGAGACTCGGAGGAGACAGGAATGGGTAAAGCAACCGGATTTTTAGAATATCAGCGGCGTACGCCTGCGGAGTGCGAGCCTTTGGAACGGATTAAGAATTGGAATGAGTTTTCGGTGCCGCTGGAGGAAGACCAGCTGCGGGAGCAAGGTGCCCGCTGCATGGATTGCGGAACACCGTTCTGTCATGTAGGACGTCTGCTGAGCGGAATGGCCAGCGGCTGCCCGCTGCATAACCTGATTCCGGAATGGAATGACATGGTATACCGCGGCAACTGGCAGGTGGCGCTGAAACGGCTGCATAAGACCAATAACTTCCCTGAATTTACAGGGCGCGTCTGTCCTTCGCCATGTGAAGGGGCTTGTACCGTCGGGAAGAACGGCGATCCGGTAACGATTAAATCCATTGAGAAGTCGATTGTAGATAGAGGTTTTGCCGAAGGCTGGATTGTACCTGAGCCGCCGCTTACCCGTACGGGCAAGAAGGTTGCGGTCATTGGTTCCGGACCAGCGGGGCTTGCGTGTGCAGCGCAGCTTAACAAGGCGGGACACACGGTGACGGTATATGAGCGGGCTGACCGGATCGGCGGTCTGCTGACCTACGGCATTCCGAACATGAAGCTGGATAAGAAGAAGGTTCAACGCCGGGTGGATCTGCTGACAGCGGAAGGGATTACCTTCGTAACCCGGACCGAGATCGGCCGGGATATCCCTGCAGCCCAGCTGCAGGAGGAGCATGATGCCGTAGTTCTCTGCGGCGGATCTACCAAGGCGCGGGAGCTTCCGCTGGAAGGCCGGGAGCTGCGGGGCATCCATCAGGCGATGGAGTTCCTGACCCTGAATACTAAGAGCCTGCTGGATTCCGGGCTGGCTGACGGCGAATATCTGTCAGCGGAGGGCAAGGATGTTGTTGTTATCGGCGGTGGCGATACAGGTACAGACTGTGTAGCTACCTCTATCCGCCATGGTTGTCGAAGCGTTATCCAGCTCGAGATTATGCCGCAGTCACCGCTAACCCGCCAGCCGGGCAATCCTTGGCCGGAGTGGCCGAAGGTGCTGAAGGTGGACTACGGGCAGCAGGAGGCGGCATCCCTATATGAAGAAGATCCGCGCCGCTATCTTGTGAACACCAAGCGCTTCGCCGGCGACGAGAACGGACATGTGCAGGAGCTGCACACCGTGCGCATTGAATGGAAGCGTACGGAGGACGGCCGGATGGTACCGGTTGAAGTGCCGGGCAGTGAAGAGGTTATCCAGGCGCAGCTGGTGCTGCTGGCGCTGGGCTTCACCGGACCGGAGGAAACGGTACTTGGACAGCTTGGAGTAGAACGCGATGAGCGTTCCAACGTTAAGGCTGAATTTGGCACACAGGCAACAAGTGTTGCGGGTGTCTTCACCGCCGGCGACATGCGGCGCGGCCAGAGTCTTGTGGTCTGGGCCATTAACGAGGGCCGTCAGGCCGCCCGTGAAGTGGACCGCTTCCTGATGGGCTCGTCCAACCTGCCATGAGGAGCTTTTAGATATACGAGTAAGCGGAGTTAACAGCAGGGCGCCCCGCCGGGGCGTCTTGCTTTGCGTTAACCGGGCGGGGGCGTTTACAATGGATGCATGGAATTACCCCATTCCTCCTGTTTGATTCGTTGCTGGCAGAACCAGAACCGGAGATTCTTAAGTTCATATTGCATAGGCATAATTGTTGTACGTATTGCAACTTTAATTGGGCGATACCGGGGTGTTTGGGAGGATTGTTGTATGAAATACAGCAATTGTCCCGCAAACCCGCCTGGAGAAGGAGAGTTGCTGTATTTAGTACAACAATTTCCGATTACGCCCGATATTGTGAGGAGAATGTTGTATTTCGTGCAGGAATCCACCACTAACAGTGGGGAGTCCAAAATTCCTGTGGCAGCAGAGGCTGGGATTTCAAAAAATTCACCATATCACCATAGAAGAGACTGAAGCTCTGAGTGGAACTGAGGCTCTACCCGGACATCATTAAGCTAAAGCTATATAACGGAGAGGAAGAACAAAGATGAAACTGATGTTTATTTCCGATATTCACGGGTCGCTGCACTGGCTGGAGCAGGCATTGGCCAAGGCGGAGGAGGAGCAGCCGCACACACTGGTTGTTCTGGGAGACTTCCTGTATCACGGGCCGAGAAATCCGCTGCCGGAGGGTTATAATCCCCAAGGGGTTGCTGACAGGCTGAATGCTTACGGTAAATCGCTGGTTGCCGTGAGAGGTAACTGTGATGCTGAAGTAGACCAGATGCTGCTGCAGTTCCCGATGATGGGCGACTACGTAATGATTCTCCATGAGGGCCGGAAGATTTACGCTACGCACGGGCATGGATTCAGCATCGATAACTTGCCGGCGCTGTCCCCGCAGGATGTGTTCATCCAGGGACATACGCATCTGCCGGTGGCGGATGTGAAGGAGGGTATTGTTGTGCTTAACCCCGGATCGATCTCCCTGCCCAAAGAGAACAATCCCAATTCTTACGGAATCCTGGACAATGGTGAATTCAGCATCAAGGATTTCGCGGGCAATGTCATTAAGCATATTACGCTGTAAAATAGCAGCATAACGCTAATCCCTCTGGATATTTCCAGGGGGATTATTGCGGTCCGGCAATTGAGCACACAGGCATATTATTGTATGATGGGTGAGGAGCTTGCGGCTAACAGGGCAGCTTCAAATATAAATGGCAGAGGTAACTAAATGACGTATCCCAAAGATTTAAACTATACAATGCCGGCGGAATGGGCCCGGCATGAACGGACCTTCATCTCCTGGCCGGTGCAGGACTCTATGGTATATCCGGACAACCATGCGGCGGTAAGTGCGGGTTATGCCGAGATTATCAGAGCCATTGCCGAGTTCGAGCCGGTAACGGTGATTGTGAACCCTGATGATATGGAGACGGTAGAACAGCTCGGACTTGGAGCTAATGTGACGCTGCTGCCTATCAAGCACAATGATGCCTGGCTGCGCGATAACGGACCGACCTTTGTGGTGAATGCTGAAGGCAAGCTTGCCGGTGTGAACTGGAAGTTCAATGCCTGGGGCGGCAAATATTCGCCATGGGATCTTGACGATAAGGTAGCTCCGCAAATTCTGGAGCAGCTGGAGATCAGCAGCTATGATGCACCGCTTGTCATGGAGGGCGGGTCAATTCATACCGACGGCGAAGGCACACTGCTGACTACCGAAGAATGCCTGCTGAACACGAACCGCAATCCTGAGCTGGACCGGGAAGAGATTGCCGGCTTAGTGAAGCAATATACGGGAACTGAGTCGATCATCTGGCTGAAGCGCGGCCTCAGCGGAGACGAGACGGACGGTCATGTCGATAACATCGCCTGCTTCGCTGCGCCGGGCAAGGTGATCATCCAGGTCTGCGGGGACCCGCAGGATGAGAACTATGCTATTTCGGAGGAGAACCTGCGTATTCTGGAGCAGGCTACCGATGCCAAGGGCCGGAAGCTGGAGATTATCCGCATTCAGCAGCCGCCCCGTGTGGATTATGAAGACAGCCGGTTGACCCTAAGCTATCTGAATTTCTATTTCGTGAACGGCGGGATTATCCTGCCGGTATTCGGCGGTACGGCGGCAGAGACAGACAAGCTTGCCGAAGTGACGCTTGCCGGGCTGTTCCCGGACCGCAGAATCCGCACAGTGAACGGAATGGCCGTAATTGGTGAAGGCGGGAACGTGCACTGCACCACCCAACAGATGCCTGCTGTGAACTAAGCTGTAACTTGAAGTTGAACTTACTGACAACATAAAGGGCAAAAGTAACGAGGGGAATTTTGGGACTGGAAGGAGCGAAAGCGGCCGGAAATCCAAATATTCACCGCAGTTACACTTCGCCCGGATGGGAATTTAAAGTTCATAATGGGAGGAACAACCGTGAGAAAAGTAAAAGTAGCCGCAACACAAATGAGCTGTTCCGGCGACATTGATGAGAATATCCGCAAGGCCGAGACACTGGTCAGGGAAGCGGCAGCCCAGGGCGCACAGATTATTCTGCTGCAGGAGCTGTTTGAGACACCGTATTTCTGCCAGAAGGAGAAATCCGATTACTACGCCTATGCCACCGAGCTTGAGCACAACAAGGCTGTGAACCATTTCAAGGCGGTAGCCAAAGAACTCGAAGTGGTGCTGCCGATCAGCTTTTATGAGAAAAAGAACTACGCGCGTTATAACTCGCTGGCCGTGATTGATGCCGATGGAACGGTGATGGGCAAATACCGCAAGAGCCATATTCCTGACGGCCCCGGCTATGAAGAGAAGTTCTACTTCAACCCGGGCGATACCGGCTTCAAGGTGTGGAATACCCGTTATGCCAAAATCGGCGTCGGCGTCTGCTGGGATCAATGGTATCCGGAAGCAGCGCGGGTAATGAGTCTGATGGGGGCGGAGATTCTGTTCTACCCTACGGCTATCGGCTCGGAGCCGCAGGACGGCTCGATCGACTCCAAGGATCACTGGCAGACCTGCATGCTGGGTCATGCGGCCGCTAACCTGATTCCTGTCGTCGCCTCCAACCGGATCGGTGAGGAGATTGACGAGGACTCCAGCATTAACTTCTACGGCTCTTCGTTCATTGCCGGCCCGCAGGGCAACAAGATTGCCGAAGCCGGGCGCGATGAGCAGGGTGTACTGGTCAGTGAATTTGACCTTGATGCGCTTGAGGTTGGCCGGATCGAATGGGGGATCTTCCGCGACCGCCGTCCGGAGCTGTACCGGCTGATTGCTTCATATGACGGGGACCTGACGTTCTGATTGGAAATGAATGAATTGAATAACAGTTATGATAGCATGCAGCCAGGACGCTGCCGGGGATATCGCTCTCCGGACAGCCTCCTGGCTGCTTTTTATATGAAGATAGACCTGAATTCTAAGATTAGGCGGCTGTAAATGTTACAATACATCGATATTATGTCATGTTATATAACATATGCAGGAAAAGTTAATTGTCACCACCGCTTTAATCTGATAAAATCTCTTTAAGTTATTTTATAAATAAGTAGGGGGATTGGAGCATGGGAATCAGAAAAAAATGGGCAATGTCAGGTATGGTGGCATTCCTGGTCCTGGCAATGGTCGGCTGTGGTTCGGATAATAACGCAGGCAGCGGCAATGCGGCCGGAGAGAGCATCAAGTTCGCCAGCGATGCCAGTTATGCACCTATGGAGTATATGGATACAGACACTATCAAGGGTTTTGACATTGATTTCATTAAGGCGGTTATGGAGGAAGCGGGTATTGATTACACCGTGACCAACACAGGCTGGGATACGATGCTGACCAGTGTTCAGCAAGGCACTGAATATCAGGCGGGGCTATCTTCGGTATCCATTACAGATGAACGCAAGGAAACCTATGACTACTCCATTCCTTATTTCGAATCCACGAACATGATCATGGTTAAAGAAGGCAGCGATATTAAGTCTGCTCTTGATTTGAAAGATAAGAAAGTTGCCGTTCAGGCAGCAACAACTGCGGATGATCTCATGAGCGGCATTATGGGGATCGACAACGGCAATCTGAAGCGTTATGACAGCAATGCGGTAGCCCTGATGGAGCTGAACGGCGGCGGAGCGGATGCGGTGGTTGCGGATATCGCCATCGTGAACGAATACATCAAGAATAATCCGAATGAGAAGCTGACCGGTATCATCGACAAGGAGAACTTCGGTTCCGAATATTACGGTATCCTCTATCCTAAGGGCAGTGAATGGAAAGCCAAGCTGGACCCGGCGATCAAGAAGATCATCGAGAACGGCAAATATGCGGAAATCTACAAAGAATGGTTCGGCGATGAGCCGGATACGGCCACACTTTTGAGCGCAGAGTAAGCGGAGTAACAATTAAGCATGCGTAATGATTGCTATTGCGCATGCTTCTTTTTTTGAAACACAAGAGAAACATAGAGAAAGATATAAGCAGAAGAGAAGGGAAGAGTTCTATGGATTTCAGATTTGACATCATCGTTCATTATTTACCGGTTTTACTTAAGGGGACCCTGTTCACCATAGGTGTATCGCTGGTTTCGATCCTGTGCGGGTCCATCCTGGGACTGGTTATCGGGTTCGGCAAAATGGCGCCCAGATGGTATTTCCGCTGGCCGTTTCATGCGTATATCAACATCTTCCGCGGAACACCGCTGTACGTCCAGATTCTGATCGTCCATTTCGGACTCATTCCGTTGTTCTATGGTAAAACCTATGCGCTGATGAGCGCATTTGTGGCGCTCTCGCTCAATTCCGCAGCGTATTCCGCTGAAATTTTCCGTGCCGGCATCCAGTCAATTGACCCCGGACAACGGGAAGCCGCCCTGTCACTCGGGATGACCAAACTCCAGGCGATGCGCTTCATTATACTTCCTCAGGCCATCAAACGGATGGTTCCGGCGTTCGGGAATGAATTCATCGTCCTCGTCAAGGATTCTTCGCTGCTGGCGCTGATTGCCGCACCGGAGATTATGTACTGGAGCAATACCATGAAAGGCCAATATCTGCGGATCTGGGAGCCTTATCTGACCGCTGCACTGATCTATTTCATTCTGACCTACTCCCTCAGCAAGCTGCTTAATTATATCGAACGGAAGGTGTAACCCTATATGGAGCCTATTATCTCAGTGAAGCATCTTCATAAATCCTTCGGTGCCCATAAGGTACTGACCGATATCAGCGTCGACATTCACAGCCGGGAGGTTGTGGTGGTCATCGGACCTTCGGGTTCAGGCAAATCGACCTTTCTGCGCTGCCTCAATCTGCTGGAGCAGCCGCAGGAAGGCGATATTATAATTGAAGGCACTTCCTTGATGGCCAAAAGCACAAGGATTAACGATATCCGTACCGAAGTAGGCATGGTCTTTCAGCAGTTCAATCTGTTCCCGCACAAAAAAGTAATCGAGAACATTAT
Source organism: Paenibacillus phytohabitans (assembly GCF_013141775.1). Classification (GTDB taxonomy): domain Bacteria; phylum Bacillota; class Bacilli; order Paenibacillales; family Paenibacillaceae; genus Paenibacillus_AQ; species Paenibacillus_AQ phytohabitans. Next base: position 224,420 of record NZ_WHOB01000089.1, on the reverse strand, counting down.
GCTGGCCCCGATGCAGGTCCGTAAATGGCCGGCTGACAAAGCCCGTCAAAAAGCGCTGGAGCTGCTGCAAAAGGTGGGACTGAGCGAGAAGGCGGAGATGTATCCAGCCTCGCTCTCGGGCGGTCAAGCCCAGCGTGTGGCGATTGCGCGCGCGCTGGCGATGGAGCCGAAGATCATGCTGTTTGATGAACCGACTTCTGCACTGGACCCCGAAATGGTGGGCGAGGTGCTGGCGGTCATGAAGGATTTGGCCAGTGAAGGAATGACTATGGTCGTGGTAACGCATGAGATGGGCTTTGCCCGTGAAGTGGGAGACCGTGTCCTTTTCATGGAACAGGGCATTGTAGTGGAGCAGGGGGTACCCGAGCAGTTGTTCGGAAATCCGTCACATGAGCGCACCCGGGAATTCCTGTCCAAGGTACTGTGAGAATCTGTCAAAGTAGAATATTGTTATTTAATCGGTTATATTAGAAGAGTAAGAATTAGGCAATGGGACCATCGGTTGAATATCTGCCCGGAATGGCGGGGAGGAGGCTCGGGGATATCTTTTTTTAAAGTATAAGGATTTATGGGCTACGCATAATAATTTATCCTTATATTTCCGGCAGAAGCGGATATGGTGCTTATAGTACGGCACAGCCCTTTCTACTGGTCATAATTCAGAATGATAGAAGGAGAATACGATGAGCACATTTAAAAATTGGCTAAATACGACAAAAACCGGACTGACAGAACAAGTTAAGAAGTTTAAAAATAAAGACTTTATGAACGCGGTAGTTGCAGGCTGCGCACTGGTTGCTGCGGCTGACGGCAAGATTGAGGAATCCGAGAAGAACAAAATGGCCGGATATATGAACCTCAGCAATGAATTGAAGGTATTTGACATGAGAGATGTCATCAACCAGTTCAACTTCTATGTGAGCAACTTCGAGTTCTCGCCGGAAATCGGCAAGCAGGAAGCGCTCAAATCGATCGCGAAATTCAGCGGCAAACCGGAGATCGGACGTGTCATTGTGGGCGTATGCTCCGCGATCGGTGCGGCTGACGGCGACTTCGATGAGCATGAGAAAGCGGTTGTCCGGAATATCTGCAGTGTGCTCGGACTGAGCCCAAGCGAATTCAGCCTGTAATACAGGCCGGAGGGCATCCGCAATTGGATGAAACTTAGGCGTTTCTCCATCGTATCACTGATATAACACCCGCAAGAAGGACTTACAGGCAGTGATTACTACTGGAAACGGAGGTACGTAAAGTTGGCTGGAATCAATCTGGTAAAAGGTCAGAAGATCGATTTAACTAAAGGGAATGCCGGACTGTCTAACGTTATCGTAGGACTGGGCTGGGACCCTGCCGAACCGGCAAGAGGCTTCTTTGGTGTCAAGAAACAGGCGAATGTGGACTGTGATGCTTCCGCTCTGCTGCTGAATGAGAATGGCAAGCTGACCAATAAGCTGAACCTCGTCTGCTTTCACAACAAACAGAATACGAACAACTCTGTAGTTCACTCGGGAGATAACCTGACGGGTGAAGGAGACGGCGACGACGAGCAGATCATGGTGAATCTGAAGGCGATTCCTGCCGATGTCCATAAGGTTCTGGTTGTGGTTAACATCTACGATGCGGTGAACCGCAAGCAGGATTTCGGAATGATCAAATCGGCGTATATCCGGATTATCAACGCGGCCGGGAACGGCGAGCTGATCAAGTTTAATCTGACGGACAATTACACAGGCTTCACGGCACTGATCTGCGGCGAGCTGTACCGCCATGGCGAAGAGTGGAAATTCGCTGCTATCGGTGAAGGCGCGCACGCAGCACATATCAATCAACTGGCTGAACGTTATATCTAATTCCAATTTGAGAAAAGAGGGTTCTATTCATGGCTATTAACTTATCCAAGGGACAAAAAATCGATTTGACCAAAACTAATCCGGGCTTGTCCAAAATTACAGTCGGCCTCGGATGGGATACGAATAAATACGATGGCGGTAAGGACTTCGACCTCGACGTGTCTGTGTTCCTGACCAATGCTAACGGCAAAGTGGATAAAGAAACAAACTTCATCTTCTTCAACAATAAGCAGAACGAGAACGCTTCCGTTGTTCACACCGGCGACAACCGCACAGGTGAAGGCGACGGAGACGATGAGCAGGTTCAAGTTGATTTGCTCAATGTTCCTGCGGATGTTGATAAAATTGCGTTCACCATTACAATCTACGAAGCGGAAGCCAGAAGCCAGAACTTTGGACAAGTCTCCCGTTCTTATGTGCGTATCGTGAATGATGCGAACAGTGAAGAATTGATCCGTTTTGACCTGGGTGAAGATTTCTCCGTTGAAACCGGCGTTGTAGTCGGTGAATTGTACCGCAATGGTGCAGAGTGGAAATTCAATGCCATCGGCAGCGGCTACAAAGACGGCCTCTCCGGACTGACCCGTGATTACGGTCTGCAATAAGACCCTGATGACTCCGGGAATTAAATCTTTGAGGAAAGAAGGTTTTTGCCAGTGACGATCAGTCTTTCCAAAGGACAGCGGATTGATCTTACCAAGACCAATCCGGGCCTGACGAAGGTAGTTGTAGGACTTGGCTGGGATACAAACAAGTATAGCGGCGGCAAGGATTTCGACCTGGATGCTTCAGCATTTCTGCTGCATGAGGACGGCAAAGCCAAAGGCGAAGACGACTTTGTATTCTATAACAACCCAAGCGGCGGGACAGGCTCTGTAACCCATACAGGCGATAACCGTACAGGTGAAGGCGACGGGGACGATGAGCAGATTCTTGTAGATTTCAGCCTGGTGCCGGCGAATATTCAGCGCATTGGGATTACAGTGACGATCTATGATTATGAGACACGGGTGCAGAACTTCGGACAGGTATCGAACGCATTTGTTCGTGTTGTAGATGCTTCCAGCGACCGCGAGATTCTGCGGTTTGACCTGGGTGAGGATTTCTCCACCGAGACAGCCGTTGTCTTCTGTGAATTCTACCGCCATGGGGCGGATTGGAAGTTCCAGGCGATCGGCAGCGGGTTTGCCGGCGGGCTCAGCGCTCTATGCAAGAATTATGGACTGGATGCACAATAAAGCTTCAAAGGCGGGATCATCATCGATCCTGCCCTTTTTATAGACAAAAGTGTATAAGTTGCACTCTTATCCATTTATAAAGGTGGCGTAAGAATGAGTACTGAAGTAGTTAAAGGGCAGAAAGCAGACCTGACCAAAGGAAACCCGGGAATCCGCAATATCATTGTAGAGATCGGGTGGAAAGCTCCATCTTCCATGGATATTGACGCCTCTGCGTTCCTGCTTGGGGCGCAAGGCAAAGTAAATAGTGACGATGATCTGATCTTTTATAATAACCCGTCTACGCCTTATATCAGATATAAGGATGTGCCGGGTGCAGCTTCGGGAGGACTTAAGCAGTTCGAGGTGGGACTGGACAAGATTCCTGCAGGTATCGCGAAGATAGCCTTTACCCTTACCCTGTATGATGGCGAGAACCGCAAGCAAATGTTCGGACAGATGAGCGAGGCCCAGTGCCGGATCCTGGATCAGGCGACAGGGGCGGAAATTCTGCGGTGTAACCTGGGAAATCATTTCTCTGTGGAAACAGCTGTTGTGGTAGGAGAATTATATAGATACGGCGAAGAATGGAAATTCAGTGCGATCGTTGCAGGCTTCTCCGGCGGACTCAAAGCGCTGTGCGGCAACTATGGCATAGAAGTGGAGGATGAGCCTGCTCCGGCGGCGGCACCACAGCCTGTGAAGACGGCGGCACCGCCGGAACGCACGCCGCTTCAGGTGCCACCACCGAAGGTGGAGCAAGCCAGACCTGCTATAGTGATTCCGCCTCCGCCTGTGCCTGCGCCGAAGCAGGAGGAAGCTCCCGCACCGCCGCTGAATCTCAATCTGAAGAAGATTGAGCTGAAGAAGAAGGGCGATTCCATCAACCTGAAGAAATCAGCCTCCGGTCTCGGTGAGCTCGTCATCAACCTGAACTGGAATCAGAAGCAGGGGGGGGGACTGTTCAGCCGTAACAAGGGCGGCGTGGATCTGGATCTTGCCTGCCTGTATGAACTGAAGAACGGCAGCAAGGGAGTTGTGCAGGCGCTGGGCAATGCGTTCGGCAACCTGCAGCAGCCGCCGTACATCATGCTGGATGGGGATGACCGGACAGGCTCCGTAACATCCGGCGAGAATCTGCGTATAAACGGAAGTAAGGTTGCACAAATCGAAAGAATTTTAGTGTTTTCTTTTATTTACAAGGGAGTTACCAATTGGTCCGAGGCGGATGGGGTGGTTACCCTGAAGCAGGATGGAGGACCGGATATTGTCGTTAATCTGGACGAGCATAACAACCGTAAGGGCATGTGCGCCATCGCGCTGATCCGGAATGTAGGCAACGAGACCTTCAGTATTGAACGGCTTGTGCAATATTTCAGCGGTCATAAGGAGATGGATGAGGCCTATGGCTGGGGGCTTCGCTGGGTAGCAGGCAGCAAATAATTTTATTTTACCGGAGGCGCAAGTGGAATGGACTGGTTCAGTGATTTTTTTAGGAGTATCAGTGAGAATTATGGGCATTTCTTCTCATGGAGTGATGTTGTAGCGACGCTCTCCGATCCTGTCAGCTGGGGGATTATCGGGAGTCTGGTTCTGCTGGAGGGCCTGCTCTCCGCAGATAACGCGCTCGTGCTGGCGGTAATGGTTAAGCATTTACCGAAAGAGCAGCAGCGTAAGGCACTGTTTTACGGGATACTCGGGGCTTATTTATTCAGATTCCTGGCGATTGGTCTGGGTACCTTCCTGATTGGATTCTGGGAGGTTAAGGCTCTTGGTGCTCTGTACCTCTTCTACATTGCCTATAAAGGTCTGTTTAAGGGTGGCGGAGAAGAAGGGGAGACGAAGAACAAAGGCACCTCTTTCTGGAGGACGGTGCTCCTGGTTGAATTAATGGATATTGCCTTCAGTATTGACAGTGTAGTTGCTGCATTCGGTCTTAGTAATCAAGTCTGGGTGCTATTCCTGGGGGGGATCCTCGGCGTGCTGATGATGCGCGGCGTGGCACAGGTATTCCTCAAGCTGATTGCTAAATACCCTGAACTGGAACAGTCAGCATTCCTGCTCATTGCACTTATTGCCGGTAAAATGCTTGCTGGTGCGTTCGGGTATGAGATGCCGCATGTGATCTTCTTCACGGTTCTGATTGCAGTGTTTGTGGGTACCATTGTGTACAGCGCCAGTAAACGCAAAAAAGAGGCGAACCGCAAAGCCTGATTCCCCTGATGAATAGATTTAGCTTCATAGCTGTACAGGAAGCCGGGGAGTTCACGGGAAGGGTGGACTCCGGCGTGCTTCCGGGTAATCGTTATATGTTATAGCATGGCCTTTGCTTGTATTTGAGAAAGCCGGATGCCGTCCCCGAGAGGACGGCATAGCCGGTTCTGCTTGTCTCTATATGGAGAGGCTATTCGTTTTGTGCTTGGCACATCATTAAGGGGGAAAGGCCTTGAGATATTTCGATTACCTTACGCAAGAACAGGAAACTTCATTATTTCATGTTCCGCCGGTTTCATTTGATCATACAACCAGCAAGGATTTACTGGCTTACGCCGTCGGAGCTGCCCTTTATATGCCTGCTACAAGGTCCAGTGTTGCCGAAGATATTATTAAGCTGAGAGCCTCGGGGCTCGTTACGGTAATTATAGATCTGGAGGATGCCATAGGGGATGGCGAGGTGGATTATGCTGAAGAATCCGTTGTACGGCATCTTGCCTTCCTGTCCGCTTACGCCGAGAATGATCCGGAGCCCAGAGGCAGTCTGCCGCTGCTGTTCATCCGTGTACGCAATCCGGAGCAGCTGCGGGATCTGATTTTCCGGCTGGGTTCATTAATAACGATGCTGACCGGCTTTGTATTTCCTAAGTTTTCTGTCCTGAACGGTGTGGAGTTCTTTGAGGCCATTGCCGACTACAATAATACACGTACCTATTCTGCCCCTGTGCTGTACGGAATGCCGATTCTGGAGAATGCTCCGATCATCTACCGGGAGAGCCGGCTGGACAGCCTGCTGGCCATCCGTGATCTGCTGGGGCAATACCGCGAATATGTGCTCAATGTCAGAATTGGAGCAACGGATTTCTCCAGCCTGTTCGGACTGCGGCGCAGTCCCGATATCAGCATCTATGATCTGACGCCGATCCGCGACTGCATGTCGGATATTATTAATATATTTGGCCGTGTGGAAGAAGGGTATGTCATCTCAGGACCCGTATGGGAATACTTCGCGAGCAAAGGACACCGGGTTCTGCGTCCTCAGCTTCGCGAGACTCCTTTTGAAGATACCTATGGCAAACATGGCCGTGAGATGCGGAATAAATACATTTCCAGCTCGATGGATGGTCTGATTCGTGAAGTGATTTTGGACAAGGAAAACGGTATTGTGGGCAAAACGATCATTCATCCTTCCCATCTCAGACCCGTGCAGGCGATGTATACAGTAATGCATGAAGAATATGTGGACGCCTTAAGTATTGTGGAGAGCAATGATGGCAGCCGCGGAGTGTTCAAGAGCGAATATTACAACAAGATGAATGAAATTAAGCCACATTTGAACTGGGCTAGACGTATTTTACTACGATCTCAAATATACGGGGTGTTACATGAACAACAGCATTTTGTCGGATTACTACCCGAGAACGAATACACACACGTTTAATATCGTCGAGAATCTGCAGGTTACGGTAACGGAAACCTCCAACCCCTTTCATATGCCCGTGGAAGCCTTGTTCTCCATGGCCGCCCGCATCAACAAGAAACGCTCTTTTCTATTCGTCAGCAAAGTGCTTGGCAAACATATTCCTGTAGGTCCCTATACCCCTCTGCTTAGCGGAGCGGCACTTGCCCTTCTCCTGTACTTAGAGATGAGTGCGGATAGCGCTGAACGGGAAATCATGGACAAGCTGATGAGCCAGGCGGTTCATGGCCTGATTCATCCTGAATTCGCGGAAGAGGCCTATCATGATCTGCTTGCTGCACGTCTGGTGCTGCCTCAGCCTGCCTTATTTATCGGCTTTGCCGAAACCGCTACCGCCCTGGGCCACAGCATGTACAACATGTTTGCCGGCGGAGCCTCATATATTCATACGACCCGTGAGAATATTCCTGAACTGGAATCCGTAGTCACCTTCGAAGAGGAGCATTCCCATGCTGTAGATCATCTCTGTTATGCCCTGAATCCTAAGCTGTTGTCGGGAACGGAGCCGATCGTGCTGGTGGATGATGAGATTACGACCGGCAATACGGCGATCAATACCATTCGTGATGTCCAGTCCAAATTCCCGCGCCGGGAGTATGTAGTGGCTTCAATTCTGGATTGGCGGAGCACCGCGAATATTCAGGCTTACCGTGATCTGGAGCAGGAGCTGGGAATTAGAATTACCGCCTTATCTTTGCTGCAGGGCAGCATTGAGGTGACTGGAACCCCTCTGCTGAAGCCGCAGCCCGGAAGCGGCGAAGAGCCCGCAGCGTTGGCGGAGCTCGTTACCACATATGTGCAGGATGGATTAGAGCGGCTGCAGGTGACCTCTGCGGATGCGCTAGGCATTGTGAACCTCTCCCCCTATCTGAAATACAGCGGCCGTTTTGGTCTGGATTCTGCAGATAACCGGCGGATTGACGAAGGGGTCAGCCGGGTGGCCGGGAAGCTCCGTGACTTACGGGAAGGCTCCCGCACTTTGGTGATGGGCGTAGGTGAGTTCATGTATCTGCCGATGCGGATTGCCGCGGAGATGGGTGAGGGTGTGTCCTATCAATCCTCTACCCGCAGTCCGATCCATCCGCAGCGCCGTGCGGATTACGGTGTGCACAGTGCAGCAGCGTATCCGTCCGCAGGCGACACAGAGATCACCAATTTCATCTATAATGTGGATCCCGGCCAGTATGATGATATCTTTGTGCTGCTTGAGCGGGATGTGCCGCGGCAGCGGATTGAACCGATGACGGATATTTTGCAGAGGCTGGCAGGCAATAAGGTGCATCTTATTATACTGGCCTCTGAACCTGAAACTGGAGGCTCGCGGATATGAAGGGAATCGAAATGGAAGAGATAATGAACAGAAGAATATCCCCTCCGGTTCCGCTGGGTAGCTACCCTGCTTCAGATGTTACTTTTCTGCTCAAGGACCTCAGCGATGTATCCCTGGAGCGGGGAACAGCCGAACGGGAGGAAGCTATCCAGTCGGGCGTGCATTACTCAGAGATGCTCCCTGTAGAATACCAGCCGACGGAGCAGTATATCGAATTGTTCCATGAGACATTGCAGCATACCGCGAGGAAGGTGGCGCTTGCTGTAGCTGCTGTATCTGAGATGATTGTGGCTCAGCGGGGAACGGCGAATACGGTGCTGGTCTCACTGGCCAGAGCAGGTACCCCGATAGGCGTGCTGATCAAAAGGTATATTCTGGAGCGCTATGAAGCGGATCTGCCGCATTACAGTATTTCGATTATCCGGGGTAAAGGTATCGATGAGAACGCTGTGCTATATATGCTGCAGCAGCACGGAAGCGATGCAGAGCTGCAGTTCATTGACGGCTGGACCGGCAAAGGGGCTATCCGCCAGGTGCTGATCGAGGCCTGCGAGAGCATGTACAGCAAATATGGGATTACCCTGAATGATGATCTGGCGGTGCTTGCCGATCCCGGATACTGTTCGGGAACCTTCGGCACAAGGGAGGATTACCTGATCCCAAGCGCTTGCCTGAATTCTACGGTATCCGGATTGATGAGCCGTACCGTGCTCCGCGACGATCTGATCGGACCGGAGGAGTTCCACGGGGCCAAGTTCTACAAGGAATGGCTGGATAGTGATCTGTCTAATGTATTCGTGGAAGCTGTGACTCCTTATTTCCGTGAGGTGGCTGCGGAGGGGCTGAAGCTTGCTGAAGAGATGCAGGCGGATCCTCCGGAGATTACCTGGCAGGGGCTGGCTGATATCCGCAGTATTCAGGAGACCTTCGGCATTGATAATATCAATCTGGTGAAGCCGGGGGTTGGCGAGACCACGCGTGTGCTGCTGCGCAGAGTGCCCTGGAGAATCCTCGTTGATCGGCTGGACAATCCCAACCTGCGGCATATTCTGCTGCTGGCCGAAGACCGCGGTGTACCAGTAGAGGTATTCCCCGGACTTACGTATTCCTGCTGCGGGATCATTAAGCCGCTGAAAGGGGAGAGTGAATGATCTACGCCAGTGATCTGGACCGTACGCTGATCTACTCTCTGAATGCCATCGGAGTTCCCGGGGATGCCTCCGGGCTGGTGCCGGCCGAAGTGATTGACGGCAGAACGGTCTCGTATATATCGCAGCAGGCTCTGGATATGCTGAAAGAGCTTGCGGCGAAGATCGTCTTCATGCCGGTGACTACGCGCACTATCGCACAGTACCGGCGGATTAACCTGTTCCAGGAGACCATTATTCCGGATTATGCCGTTACCAGTAATGGAGGCAACATTCTCGTGAACGGGGTAGTGGACCATGAATGGCGGGCGGCTGTCGGGCGGCTGGTGGAACGCGGGTCCGTGCCGGCTGAGGAAGCCGGCAGGATTGTCCGCTCTGTAGTACGGGCAGAATGGATTACCAGCGAGCGGTATTGCGACGAGCTGTTCTACACCTTCGTAGTACACCGTGATTCTCTGCCGCTGGATGAGATTACCCGCATGGCTGAGCGGCTGGATGGACTGGGCTGGAAGGTATCGCTGCAGGGGCGCAAGCTCTACATTGTGCCGGAGGCCGTGAACAAAAGTGACGCGATCCTTCATGTCCGCCGTACCGTCCGCTCAGAGCCGATGGTCGCTTCAGGCGATTCCCTGCTGGACAAGAGCCTGCTGGCGGCTGCAGACTATGCCATTGCCCCCTGTCACGGAGAAATATTTGCCGAGCAGCAGGCGGGTCTAGTAAACTTAGAGTATCCTTTCACGAAGCAATCGGGTGTATTTGCCGGGGATGAGATTATGCAGTATGTTCAAACGATTTATAATAATTTGACAGCATTGGGAGTTGGGCCACAATGAAAAAGGTAAATATTTATTTCAATCGCTGGTTTTCCGTGGCTTTTCATTACATGAATCTCATCCGGAACAATGAAGACGGCATCCCGGTTCAAATATTCGCCACCCACCCGGATATCCGCCATATGTCGCTGCAGGGCGCTGATGTTGCGGGGGCCGAGCCTGAGCTTACGGGAATCGAATACGTGCAGTTCTGCGTTGATTTCTGCCGCCGCAATGAGATTGATATTTTCATTCCGCGGCTGCATATGCTGGATATCGCCCGGCATGTGTCCTTGTTCGATGCCATCGGGACGAAGGTGCTGGTCTGCCGCGATCAGGATCTGCTGGAAATGATTATGGATAAAGGCAAGTTCTACGAAAGTGTGAAGTCTAACGGAATCATGACGATTCCAGATTATCATGTCGCAAGTAATGCAGAGCAGTTCAAGGAAGCCTATGAAGAACTCGTCTCCAAGGGACATAAGGTCTGCTTCAAGCCGACCGAAACAGAGGGCGGTCTCGGATTCCGGATTATAGATAATAACCGCAGCCCGCTGGAAGAGCTGTTTGGACATGTAACGCCGTTGATTTCCTTCGAGGATGCTTATCGCATTCTTTCCGGAGCGGAGAGTTTTCCTAATCTGATGGTTATGGAGCTGCTGGAGGGATATGAATATAGTATTGATTGTCTGGCAGATGCGCATGGCAATCTGCTTGCCGCTGTCCCGCGCCGTAAGGCGGGCGGACGGCTGCGGCTGATGGAGCATATTCCGGAGCTGGAAGAGGTTGCCCGCAGGGTGGCCGAGACCTACCGGATTCCTTATAATTTCAATGTCCAGATGAAATACAGCGGCGATGTACCCAAGCTGCTTGAGATTAATCCGCGGATGTCCGGGGGCCTGCATATCTCGTGTCTGTCTGGGATTAACTTCCCTTATCTGGCAGTCAAAAGCGCTCTGGGCGGCGAAGTTCAGCCTGTAGAATTCGCGCACAATGTCTTGGCAAGCCATGTTGAACAGCCGCTGATCATGAAAATAAACGGAGAATCCGTGGTTACGGATTCCGTGAATTGAGTGTGGAGCATTCACGCTCATAAGAGGTGAGAAGGAATGCAAGCTAAATTCAAAGTACTGGTATACGCCGGGGCCGGCTATGTTGTGGCTGTATTGACCAGCGGGTTCCTGCCCGAGCTGATCTCGCTGCTGCTTCCGGTTGCCGGGGCCGCCCTTGCAGTGCCGGGCTTCAGGCGCACAAGAGTGAATCTCCCGGTGGAGGTTATTCCCGCCGGGCAAGAGCCGGCAGCGGTCCCTGCAGCTTCAGCAGGGGCGCTTCAGTCCCCGGCTGGCAGCGCCCCGGCCGCAGGCCCACTCCCGGCTGCGGGACAGGCTTCTGCGGTCAAAGCGGGAGCTGAGACCAGAGGGGAGATTACCATCGGAGCGGAATTCGCTCCGGTAGTGGAGTATCTTAGCATTCTGGAGGATATGATTATATCTGAAGGGCAGAAGGATACGCTGGACAATGAGATCGTCGAGAAGTCACTGGCGCTGTTCGCCAGACTGCAGCGTGTGATTCCTCTGCTGCAGGAACTTGGCAACGGCGAGATCAACCACACCGTCCGCAGACTGGTGCTGAAGGATCTCAACGGTGTGATCAATCCGTTCCTGAGGCTGGGCGGCGAAGCCAAGACGAGAAACCGGAGAATGCTGCTGAACGGTCTGCGTGATGTCGATACCAAAATATCCGATATTGCGTCTACGATCGAACATAAAGACCTGATGGAACTTCAGACCAAGGCGGAACTGATTCATCAGCGTTACAGCAGTTCCGAACTATAGGAGGAGGAAAACCATGTCCACGCAGTTGATCGAGCTGAGAAAAGAAGATGAACAGAAGGTAGTGGAGGAAGCTTCCCAGTTAATTGAGAAGGTGTCCAAGACCGATACGGTAGCCCTGGATTCCCTGATGGATGATATCGGCAAGCTTGGCGTGAAGACGCAGGAAAAAGCGGGACAAACCCTTAAGCTGCTGGATCGTCCGGTCAATGACCTGATGAGCGGCAAACGGGTGGAAGTGCCGAATATGATTATGAAGCTGCGTAATGAGTGCGAGACGCTGCAGCAGAGCAAGAATGTCAGCTTTTTCGGCAAAATGCTGCGCAAGAGTCCGCTCAAAAATTATGTCTACAAATATCAGTCCGTCCGCACCAATATTGATGCCATCATTACCGGTCTGCGCGACGGCCGCGATACGCTGGAAGAGAGCATCGTCAACATGCGCCAGCTGAAGCGCACCTCGATGGAGGAGATTTATAACCTGCAGACCAAAATTGCCTTCGGCAACAAGCTGAAGGAGCTGTTCGAGGTAGAAATCGCCAAGCCGGAGAACGAATTCCGCAAGGCGTATCTGGAACGGGGACTGCGCAAGGTAATGGTACGGATTCAGTCCATGACCGAAATGATTCTGCTCTACAATCAGGCGATTGCGGCAACGGATATCATCAATGACAATAATGATAAGCTGATCGATTCCGTAAACAACGCGATTGATAAGACTTCTAACCTGATCACCGTGTCGGCGATGATTGCCATGTCCCTGGCTGATCAGGAGAATGTCATTAACGCTGTGGAAGCCACCAACAAGACGATCGAGGATCAGTTCAAGGAGAACGCACGGTTGCTGCGTACAACTACCGAGAAGACCACGGAGCTGCTCTCCAAGCCGTCCATGTCACTCGAAGCTGTGAATCAGGCAATAGGCGATCTGCTCAGTGCCCTGGATACCTCGGAGCAGTCCAACCGGCGGATTATCGAGAGCTGCCAGGATTATACGTCCAAAATGACGACCATCAACACCCAGCTGAACAACCGGCTCGGGCTTAATGAGGGCTCGCAGCCGCAGGCTTTGAAGCAGGCGGAGAATGGGCTGAGCAGCTTTTTGAACTGATGATTTGATCTGCGGCCCGTAAGCACATACGAAGGATTGCAATAAGCCTGCTGATGGGGATCAGCGGGCTTTTTTTGATGTGCATATTCTAATTTACTATTATATTCCGGTGATATATCATGAGATGGGTTTACTCTTACATTCAGGGGGAAAAGACGGATGGGCAGGAAGTTACAAGGAATGTTGGCAGGTATACTAGGAGTTAGCATGCTTCTCGGTTCAATGGGGATAGCGGCAGCTCAGACGGCAAGTACAAAGGATTACGAAGGACATTGGGCTGAGCAAACGATTGAGAGATGGCTGGACAGCGGCTTGCTTAAAGGGTTTGAGGATGGGTCAGTGAAGCCCAATCAAACCATAACCAGAGCGGAGTTTATGACACTGGTGAACCGCGCATACCATTTCACGGAACAGGGCGTGGTGCATTTCTCCGATGTACCATCCACAAACTGGGCTTATGTTGAAGTATCAAAAGCAGTAGCGGCGGGTTACATTCAGGGCTATAACAGTGAAATGCGTCCTAACGCTCCGATTAACCGCCAGGAAGCGGCAGTTATTATCAGCAAGCTGCTGAAGTTGGACGCAGGTAATATGGAGGCATTGAACATATTCAGCGATGCAAGTCAGATTGCCTCATGGGGAAAGGGGAGTGTTGCCGCGGCAGTTACAGCAGGAGTGCTTAAGGGGTACCCGGATGGAACATTTGGACCGGCCAAAGCCTTGACCCGTGCTGAATCATTGTCACTGATAGATGCAGCTGCGACAGCGCAGCCGGCGGGTGGTACAGTAGCGGCGCCGTCACCAGCTGCAACACCGTCCCCGTCAGCTAGTCCTACTTCCACTCCTAAATCAACTGCAACTACTGCTGCAGTCGGGGGTGGAGGAAGCGGCAGTGGAGGTGGTGGTGAATCTCCGGCAACGCCTACTCCGGCTCCGACTGATACTCCTGCGGCCACTGCCACACCGGCAGCGACAGCAACTCCATTAGCTATTCCGTTTGTAGACGGAGTGAAGATTGCTGTTAACGAGGATATCCTTATGGCTAATTCCGTCAATTTGACGATCGATTTCAGACTGGTTCCGGATGAATTAGCATCCAAAGTAGACCATTTTGAACAGTATATTTCAAACGGCGCTGTTCCGGTTGAACAGTTGCTGTCGGGGGAGTTCTATCCTGAATATTTTGACTCTCTCTATGAAACTATTAACTTTCCTATTTATGCCTTTCAAATAGAGGGGATCACCGATCCCTATATTACGCAGATCTTTTATGATACCCATAATCAGCTGATAGGGTATTTCAGACAAAAGACCGAAATGAAGCTGATGACGGTTACGAAATCAGACCGCTTCTCAGAGCTGAATGACGGAGTGACTGTATCCAAAGTCTCTGTTGGAGCAGATGTCTATGATATCCGGATAGATGTTTCTGAGGCATTGGAGCAAGCCGGAAATCAAGCCGTCTATTACTCGATTAATCCTCAAGAAACACTCACAGAGCCAAGCGATGTTAATGTGATCAACGATATCCTGGCAGGCCAGAATTATTTGTATCGTCAGGACAGTGGAACTGTGTACTTTGAATACAGTTCAGACAAGACTTATTATGTTGTGTTCTATGATAGCAATCTTCAGGCGCTAGCCTATTACGCAGGAGATTGGAAAAGATCGGAGCAGAAGGCGTACGAGTTGGCAGTTGCCCGTATTCAAGCCTTGCCGGATGCTGCAGACGTAACTTTAGCTGATGAGGATGCGGTAGCTGCTGCTTTGAGTAAATTTGATATTCTGTCAGACGTTCAGAAAATGAAGGTCAGCACGGAGCTGCAGGACAAGCTGAACGATTCTGTTGCTGCAATCGGTAATCTGCGCCCCTTGGGCAGTCTGGGTTATCCTTATTTTAATGCGGTTACTACAGGCGAAAGTCATTATCTAAATAGTATCCCAATTGTTATAGATCTGCAGAAGATGCCGAGTTTACTCCGCTACACATCTGTAAACTTTACTCTTTCAATTACTAGCAATCCTATCAAACTGGGGGATTTGATTAAACAGGGCGATTATTACAAGAATGATCTTGCCAGCAGAGCGGTGGATCTTGGTCAGCCGCAGGAGGGAGATTTTTTGAATATCGTTCTCTATGATAAGCAAGGGAGAATAACTGCATACTATAGCGAGCCAGTGAGCTTCCCGGCAGTTAGAGCTGTGTGGAGCAGTCCTATTCCTCAAATCACAGAGGGTGTTGTGATCCGGAAGAGCGACACTGGTGGCGATGCTGAAATTGACATCAGCGGATATGTGAATCAAGACCCGCAATCGGCTGCTTATTATACCTTGAATTTACAGTCCCAGGAGCGCGGAGAATTAGCGAAGTTTGGTCCCGAAACGCGGCTGTTAAATAAGGAAATGGCATATTTGCGCAGCACCAGACAGTTCACTATAAATGTATCTAACGACTGGGACGATGAGCAATATTTGATTATCTTTTATGACAAGAGCTACAATGTGCTCGGCTATTATCAGGGCCAGGCTATGTTTACGGAGCAGCAACTCCTGACTCTGGCCAGTTCAAGGATGTCTGGAATGCCGGAAGTAGATGCAATTACCCTTGAAGATGAATATAGCGTGGAGAAAGCAAGATGGGCTTTTGAAGCTTTAACGGAGAGCCAGCGGCACCAGCTGGATGCTTCTTACCTTGCAAAACTGGAGCAGGCTGAATCCAGAATAACTGAACTTCATTCCGGCGGGCCGTTATCTGCGCTCCCGCAGGTCGGGGGAGTAGTCAGAGACTTAGAATTTCCGAATATGGTGAACGGAACATATCTGGGTGTCACATTTCCCTTCTTGCCTCGGGCGGTGAGGGATAAGGCTGTGTCCTTTAACGCCTATCTTACAGATCAGCCTATTACAGAGAATGATCTGAGCAACCGGTGGCCGGATAATAGTTATCCGCTTAGCTCGGGCGGCTATGGGCTTACTAGCCCTGAACTTCCGGTGGAGAAGTACGTTACGCTGGTATTTTACGATAAAAATAAGGCAGCGGTTGCTTACAACACACACAAAGTTCAATTTACTACAAATACTCCGCTTCTTGATGCCTCGGTTACTGAATTAACGGAAGGTGTGAAAATTAGCAGCATAAATGATGGGGAAGAGAGAAATATAGTGATAGATGTTTCAAAGATACGCAATAATCCGGAACTGGGTTTTGCATATTATTCTGTGGCATCCAAAACCCAGCTTGGAGGAGACGCAGGGTTTACAGTGGAACATGCGGCGAAGTACCGGAATTTTTTAAACGAGAACGATCGATATTCATTTCTTGAAACCGGTGACCAGGAATATATCATTCTTTTCTACGACAACAATTATAATGTGCTGTACTACTACAAAGGCGGTATTTCAGACTAACCCTTCCGAAGGATCTTTCTCATTCATAATACCTCCCTTTCCCACATAAGTTGTCACTAAGGCGACCTGTGGAGAAAGAGGGGATAAGCGGATGATTCTGGGATGTTTGATAGTTGTGCTTATCGTCGTAGCCAGCAGTGAGAAAGCGGAAGCTATTGCCAGGCTGAATGACCCGGATGATAGAGGCCTGTAAGGCAGGTTCGGATAGTGTGCAGGCTCCATAAATATTGACGCTCTGTGGTTCAAGCAATTTCCAGCGGTTTATTGGGTATAATAACCCGGAGGCTGTACAGCAGCCTCTACAATCACTGAAAATACGAAGCTAAGACGGAGGTCAAATGGAGAACGAGGCACTGCTGCAGGTTGAGAAGCTGGCACTGAAGAAACAGAAGATCTTCCGGCAAAGCATATTGCGGTATATTGCCAGAGCCATGCTCGCCAGCATGTTTATCGGATTCGGCGTTATCGTAGCGTTTAAGACCGGCAACTTCTTCTATATGGAACAATCGCCGATGACCTATCCGATGGCTGCGATTACGTTCGGCGCAGCCATCATCCTCATTTCTTACGGCGGGGGAGATTTATTTACCGGAGATACCTTCTATTACACCTACGCGGCCTTGAGACGCAAGATGGCATGGACTGAGGTAGTGCGGATGTGGGTAGTGAGCTACATCGGTAATATCCTTGGGGCTACGGCGTTCGCCCTGCTGATTTTTCTGACCGGATTATTCTATGATTCCTCTGTGAACGGGTTTCTGCTGAATGTGGTGGCTCACAAGATGGAAGCCCCGGCGCTGCAGCTGTTCTTCCGGGCTATTCTCTGTAACTGGCTCGTCTGTCTGGCCTTCTTCGTCCCGATGTCGATGAAAAGCGACGGAGCCAAAATGTTCGCCATGGTTCTATTCGTCTTCTGTTTCTTCATCTCCGGCTATGAGCACAGTATTGCCAACATGTGTACCTTCGCAATTGCCCTCGTGCTGGATCACCCCGGCACCATATCATGGGGAGGCGTTGTGCATAATCTTGTCCCGGTTACGCTCGGGAATCTCATTGGCGGCGGGGTGCTGATGGGCGTGATGTATTACTATGTGAATAAGCCGTTTCTGGATGAGGAGTCTCATTAAAGCGGCTGCCAAATAAACCAAAAAGCGTTTCTCCGGTTATGGAGGAACGCTTTTCTGCTTTTTGTTGAGATAAATATACACACAAGCTGTTTGTTCCTGCTGGAATTCATAGTAAATTTCATAGCTGTTTTAACCTCCCGATTACATTTCCTTTTAGAATGCCGGAATTACAACTAACCCTGCTTCGTCGGCTACTTATAAGGGACACAGGTTATTTGGCAGTAGCGGGTAAGAGAGGTGATTTGGAAAAACGTGAATAATTATATATTATAATGAATTAATTTCCAAATACTTTTCTTCAAATTTTACATAAAATTCATCCTGGCTTTACCAAGCATGCATTGAACAGTTCGCCCGGTAAACGTATCATTTCCAAATGATCATAACTTTCATTTGGGGGGAAAAGAAGTGAAGAAGAGGTTTAAGCTGCTAAGCCGAATGCTTGCAGCTGCATTGCTGACGGCTTCATTGTTCACCGCTGGTTATGTGCCGTTACTACCGGCCAGTGCAGAGCCTGCAGACACAGGTGCTAATCCGGCTGAGGGAACGGATAACTCAGGATCGGCATCTGCTGCAGAGCCTGCCGCCAGCGGTGCAGACGGAGAAATATCTCTTGTTGCCGGTGAGGATGCTCCCATGTCAGCTGCTGCTGCAGAGGGAGCATTGATCGCCAAGGACAGTGGATGGGTGTATCTGGATGACGGTTCTGATCAGGCTACGGTCTGGCAGGATGTCTATTTCGATGACAGC
Organism: Paenibacillus phytohabitans; assembly: GCF_013141775.1. Lineage (GTDB taxonomy): Bacteria > Bacillota > Bacilli > Paenibacillales > Paenibacillaceae > Paenibacillus_AQ > Paenibacillus_AQ phytohabitans. The sequence continues at coordinate 206,141 of NZ_WHOB01000089.1, read as the reverse complement.
AGCTGGAAGCAGGGACAAGCCCCGCTCGGCTATGCCGGCAGCGGCAAAGGGCTGGATCTGAACACCTGGATCGGTTACGGCACGGATTCAAGCCAAAAATATACAACATCGTATTACCGCAAGGAATTTCAGATTGACGACCCGGCAGCTATCCTTAAGCTCGCGGCTACGCTGGTCCGGGATGACGGCGCAGTTGTGTATCTGAACGGTCAGGAAGTCTACCGCACGAACCTGCCGACGGGTACGATTCTCTATAATACTTATGCTTCTTCGGCCATCGGCGACGAGCGGCTCGATAATAACTTCAATATCGATCCGGCTCTGTTACTGAAGGGCACAAATGTAATTGCCGCCGAGGTACATCAGGACAGGGGCGGCAGCTCCGATACGTTTTTCTCCCTCGAACTCAACGCTTCTGCAGGGGTATCCGCCTCGAAAGACCACGGATTACTTGGTCAATATTACACCGGTACCGAGACCTTTGAGTTCGGTGATTATAAGTCCACACGAATTGATTCCCAGATTAACTTCAGCAATCTGGACCCCGTTCTCCAGACATGGACCGGACGTTCGGATGATGCAAATATCCGCTGGACAGGCCAGATCATGGCGCCGGAGTCCGGCGACTATACCTTCTATATGATCGGCGACAATGGTTTCCGGATGTGGCTGGACGACCAGCTTGTGATCGACCACTGGACTAACGACTGGGATGTGGAACAGACCAGCACTCCGATTACACTGCAAGGCGGAGTGAAGCACAACTTTAAAGTAGAATATTTCGAGGATTTCGGCGGATCGAACCTGTATCTGCGCTGGTCGGGTCCGGGGATAACGAAGCAGATTGTACCTGCCTCTGCCCTTTACCTTCCGGTTGATTACAATGGCCCTGTCTACGGCAGCGTAGATTCTGGCGGTACCAGTGTAGCACTGCAGCTCACGGGTGATCTGCAGCCGGTTTCGTCCGAGTTGGCCAGCCATCTCACAGTCAAGACGGACACAGCTGTGATCCCGCTCCTGAATGCGGTTCAAGGCAGTGCTCCAGATCAGCTTACACTGGCACTTGGCTCCATCGTGAAGCCTGGGCAGATTGTGAATATCTCCTATGACGGGCAGGCAGGACTGAAGTTTACAGACGGTACATCTGCGGGCAGTTTCGTTTATAGTCCTGATAATATGTCAGAGGCCGTGGATTACTCACCGATTGCGATTGCAATGTCCTTCCAGAATGAAGCGAAGACCAACCGGTCCTTCGCCTGGTATACAAGCTATGAAAGACCCGACAGCGCACCAGCGGGGATTATGGACAGCATTGTAGAGATCGTGCCGGCAGACCAGGACTTTGACTCCCCAGTGAAGCAGCGCTTTGTTGGAGATCCTGCTGACACCCGGGCGCTTAATCTGAAAATTACAAACTCGACAACAGGCGCTTTTATCAGCCATAAAGCGATTGCTACCGGACTTGTTCCCGGAACTGCTTATAAATACCGTGTGGGCAGTGACGGAAACTGGAGCGCCGCTGGCAGCTTCACGACTGAGGGGGAGAACGAAAAGGCATACAACTTCCTCTATATGACTGACTCCCAAGGTGCAAATACCAACGACTATGAGGTATGGGCCAAAACACTGAAGAACGGGCTGGATGATTATCCGGATGCCAAGTTCCTGGTAATGACCGGGGATCAGGTCGATGCCGGATCGCTGGAGTCACAGTGGCTGGACTATTTCGGCAAGCCGCAGAACATGCTGATGAAGCTTCCGCTTATGGCGGCTGTCGGCAATCATGAAGGGCCGTATAACGATAACTATTATTATCATTTCAACTATCCGAATGATTCAATCGATGATCCGCTTCCTCCAGGCAGTGTCTATTCCTACGACTACGGCGATGCCCATATCATGGTGCTGAACACGATGGACATGGGCTGGGACGAGCGGCAGCGTAATTCCTTCGAACAGCAGGTTGATTGGCTGAAGCGTGAGGTAGCTGTAACGGACAAGAAATGGAAAGTGGTTGCTTTCCACAAGGCGGTCTATTCGCTCGGGAACCATGCACTGGACAGTGATATTCTGGCGCTGAGAGAGAAGATGGTTCCGGTGTTCGATGAGCTGGGTATCGATGTGGTACTGCAGGGTCATGACCATACCTTCATGCGCTCGTACCAGATGTATGAGGACAAAGCGGTAACGGATATTCAAAAAAACGGCGACGGCAATCCGCTGAACCCTGACGGTACGCTGTACATGATCAATAATTCCGCCGGTACGAAATATTACGATATCCAAAAGGGTGTAAATCCGTATTATGCCAATGTATATCAGCAGCCTAAAGTACCGATCTACTCCGGCATCACGATGACGGAAGACAGCTTCACTATCAATTCGTACAAATCGGGCGATGCAGCTCCATTCGATACGTACACAATTGTCCGCGATGACAGCAAGCCCGAACCGGTGGAGGGGCTAGCAGCCAGTAGGACAGAGGACAAGGCGGCCGTACTTACCTGGGTAAGACCAGCCGACAAGAGTGACGCTGATGCCGTCAGAGGCTTCCGGATTTATGAGAAGAACGGTAAACTCGGGACGAACTGGAGTGTTTATGTACCCGTGGAAGAAGCGCGGAGCCAGTATGAATATAAGGTAACGGGAACTAATCCGGCAGTGGATTATGAGTTTGTAGTCAAAGCCGTAGACAAGCGGGACAATTCCTCGGAAGCTACCGTGTTCTCCGGCGGTGAGCATCCGGCGGCACCGACCGCTCCGGTCATTGACGATGCGCGCAACACCTTCGGCTGGACACTCGTACCTGGCTACCTTGAAGCAGCTGACTATGAATATAGCTTGGACGGAGGCGAAACCTGGCAGCCAGTCACGGTGAACCCGCAGCCGATTCATGACGGCAGCTACGCAGCAGGCATGGTGCAGGTGCGCATCAAAGGTGATATGGCAGCCGGTACGCCAGCAGGAACAGCACTGCTCTCGGATAAGCCGTTCACGCCAAATGATCATACCGATACGTACGAGATAAAGGGTGTGCTTAAGCGCGATAATCAGCTTCAGGTAGAGGTCTCACTGGATCGTCTCGCGGAGTATACCGGCAGCGCTTATGTTGTCTTCGAACTGATGGACGGAGATACTCCGCTGCTGATTAACGCTATCCCGCTTACGAGCAGCCATCTGACGATGTCCCAGTACTACAATGTGAAAGGTGAACACTACCGGGTCAAGGTATTTGTATTTGACCAGTTCAACAACAACCTGGAAGTGCCTGGACAGCTTGCGAAGCCGGTAGAACTTCAGTGATCAGGAAAGAGAGGAATCCGAAGGTGAAAAAAGTTGTAGCGGCCATTATGGTCTTATTGTTCCTGTATTCTCCTGCTGCAGTCTTCGCTGCAAACTCCTTCACGCTCCATTTGAGCGGAAAGGCGGCTGAGCGCGGCGGCAGCATCACGTTGTCTGGAACGACAGCTGGGCCGGGTGACCAGGTCGTAGTCAAAATCGTCAGCCCGGCCGGCACGGTGTTCTATATTGATGTCTTGAAGGCTGTAGACGGAGCATATGCACAGCGGTTATCAATTCCGGCAAGCCAGCTATTGGCTCCATCCGGAAGCTATAACGTCGTTGCCGGTTCCGGCGGAGCTGCATTGACGCAAGAATTCACCATTCAGGGGGAGGATAATCCGGGCCCCGGAACACCGACTGCAGCTCCAACAGCAACCCCAAGCGCGGTGCCGACTGCAACTCCAACACCGACACCGACACCGGCGCCGGATTCCGGAACTCCGAGTAATCCGGGTACGTCACAGCCCGTTAGAACGGGCAGCCCTGCTTCATCAGCGGCCAGCCCAATACCAGCCGGAGCCGGAGAAGCTTCTAATGCCCGGATCAAGCCAGAGCTGATTAAAGGAAGTTATCTGATTGGTGCAGATACGCTGGCGCAGGCTATGCAGCAAGCTGCTGGCCAGATCACAATTGAGCTTCCGGCCACGGCAGGAGAAGCTGGAGTGGCACTGGAGCTCCCGCAGCAATCGCTTAATCTGCTTAATGCAGGGAATACAGGACTTGTACTGACGGATGGAGTAAGAACGATATCTTTTCCCGCAGGTGCAATGAAGACCTCGGATGATAATCAGACCCGGTTGCGGATAGTCCTGAATGCCAGCTGGAACAAGGAAGCCCAGTCGCTGGTTGGCGGGTCTGTCCGCAGTGATGCCGCTTATGCTTCGACTGGCGTATTACTGTCGCTGGTCATTCAGATGGTAAACGGCAGCAATGTTACTGAGATCCATCAGCTGGCTCAGCCGGCAGAGGTTAGCCTCAGGCTGACACCGGAGCAGATTACCTCGATGAAGACGGAACTAGCGGGCATTTATTACGTGGACGGCAACAGTGCTGAATATGTACCTGGCACGTTGACGGCTGGAACGGTAGCCTTCAAGGCAACCCATTTCTCTGCATATGCACTGCTTGTCTATGACAAGAATTTCGCGGATATGACCGGACACTGGGCTGAGGCAGCCGTGAAATCTCTTGCCGCCAAACATCTGGTGAACGGTGTGGACGCTGCGCATTATGAACCGGCCCGCGGCATCACCCGCGCTGAGTTCGCCGCCCTGCTGATGCGGGCTGTAGAGCGTACGGGAAATGTGCCGGCTGAAGTTGCGGCAGCACCGTTCGCTGATGTGCCTTCAAATGCTTATTACGCTAAGCAGGCGGCGGAAGCCGCAGCGATGGATATCATGAACGGCTACGACGGAGCTTTCCGGCCAAGTGAACGCATTACCCGCGAGGAAGCGGCGGTAGCACTGGTTAACGCTTCGAGGTACTTCAAGCTTGGGGCAGGCGTCCAGGCAGGTAAGGCTTATACTGATGCGCGGGAAATTGCCTCTTGGGCGGCGGCCAGTGTGGCCGAGGCGGGAGCAAGCGGGCTAATGCAGGGAGACGGCACCGCATTCCAGCCGAAGAAGCAGGTCACCCGCGCTGAGGTGGCTGTAATGGTAGGCCGTCTGGTTCAGACCGGCTCTTCACTATAAGATGAAAGCGAGGGATTGGAATCTCATGCGTAAACAACTGTTCTCCATTCTGATGTCGGTTCTGGTGCTGCTTGGCTTGCTGGATTCAGTGACTGCCTTTACGGTTACGGTATCCGCCGCGGAAGCCGGTATAGAAGTAGTCCCGGCGAAGAATGTTGCACTGAATGCACAAGTTACGGCCTCAGGTCAATGCAATGTGAATGAACGGCCGCAATTTGCTGTAGACGGCAAGAACGACACGAAGTGGTGCGATAATACAACCGCCAAGATCAAATGGATGAAGCTCGACCTTGGTAAGGATTACACGATTAACCATTGGACGGTTTACAACGCCGGTATCAATGAGAGCTCGAACAGCCCGTTCTGGAATACACAGAATTTCCGGCTGCAGAAGAGCGAGGACGGCCAGAGCTGGAGCGATGTGGATGTCGTGCAGGGCAATGTGCAGACGGTCGTTGACCGGTATCTGCCCCAGCCGGTGACAGCCCGCTATCTCCGGTTCTATGTAAGCAAAGCTGCAGCGAGCGGCGATACTGTCCGGCTGTATGAGCTGCAGGTATATGGGGTAGATGCCGGGAAATATCCGGCCTATCCTGCAGTAAATCTGGACCCGGTGGATTATGTTGATCCGCTTATCAACACCCTGGGAGATAACGGTCAGACGAATCCGGGACCGTCGACGCCGTTCGGACTCGTCTCCCTGGGACCTGACAGCGACGGCGGGGCGTTCAGCGGCTATTATTATCAGGATAAATACCTGAAAGGCTTCTCGCAGGTACGTTTCAGCGGTGTAGGCTGCAGTGGGGCAGGCGGCAACATCCTGATGATGCCTGAGACGCGTTCGTTCACGAAGAATGTGAATGAATATAAGCAGCTGTACGATAAAAGCAGTGAGCAGGCTTCTGCCGGGTACTACGGTGTTACGCTGGCATCAGGAATCGGCGTAGAATTGACGGCATCGGACAATGTCGGCTTCCAGCGCTATACATTCCCGGCATCCGCGAAGACGGGTTCTGTACTCGTGGATCTCTCCAATTCCTATGCCGGAATGCTTGATGCCAACCTGAAGGTGGAAGGCAGCAATGAAATTACGGGCATGATCCAATCCAAGAACGTATGCGGCAACGGGTATTATAAGCTCTATTATTCCATCCAGTTTGACCATGATTTCGATTCCTACACCTCCTGGCAGGGCGATACAACCGGAACGGAAGCAGTCCGTACCGGGGCGAACAGCGGAGTCTGGGTTAATTTCGATACGAATGGCGGCAAAGTGATCCAGGCTAAGGTCGGTCTGTCGGCGGTAAGTGTGGAACAGGCCAGAGCCGAGGTGAAGCAGGATATTGCTGACTGGGATTTTGACGCCCAGCATGCCAAGATCCGCAGCACCTGGAGCGATGTTCTGGGCAAAGTGGAAATCAAGGATGAAGATGAAGAGAATAAGCAAGTATTTTATACGCAAATGTACCATACGTACCTGCATCCGAAGAACGTAACCAGCTCAGCCGGAACGTTCAAGGCGGGCAGGGATGAGAATACGGTACGCCAAGCTTCCGGGCTTGGTGAGGATTTTGAATACTATAACGGCTGGACGACCTGGGATGATTTCCGCAAATACTCCCTGTTCTCTGTGCTGGAGCCGCAGAAGTATAACAACATGGTGAAGTCGCTGGTTGACCTTTACAAGACCAGAGGGACCTACACGCAATGGGGGGACGGTTATTGGCCAAGCCCGACGGTGCGCAATGAATTCAACGGTGCCGTTATTCTCGATGCCTATGCGAAAGGCTTCACGGACTATGACGTGTACACGGCGCTAAAAGGAATGGCAGTCGATGCGGACAACTTCTCGATCTCGGACGGCGAAATTTCCGGCAAGCTGGAGAAGGCGAAAAGTGCCTATTTTCCGATGAAGCTTGCTGCGCTGCTGGGCGATAAGAGCACATATGAGAAATATAAGAAGCTCGCACTCTCCTATCAGAGTCTGTGGAATGAGAATCAGGTCGACGAGAACGGTGTTAAGACCGGATTCTTTACCCCGAATGGTACAACGGTAGCCAAGGGGGATGTAACCGCAGTGGACAAGTATGCCTATCAGGGCAATCTTTGGACATACCGCTGGTCCGCTACACAGGACATCAATGGTCTGGCCAAGCTGATGGGCGGCAAGACAGAAATGGCGAAGCAGCTGCAGGATTTCTTTGCCCGGAATGAGTACATGGCTATCAATGAGCCGGACATCGATGTACCCTATCTGTTCAACTACCTGGGTTATCCTTATCTGACCCAATATTATGCCAGAGAATATACTACTGAGGTGGTTACTCAGAAATACCACAACCACGGGCCGTATGCTTTCCCGATCCAATCGCGGGTCTACCGTGCTGATCCTGAAGGTTATCTGCCTTCTATGGACGACGATGCCGGGGGAATGTCCTCCTGGTATGTATACAGCGCAATGGGCCTTTTTCCCGGCAATCCGGGAGACGCCAATTTCCTGATCGGCTCACCTGTTTTCTCGGAGCTGACCCTCCATCTGGATAATGGCAAGACCTTTACTATTAAAGCGGACAATGTCTCCTCCGCCAACCGGTTCATCCAATCCGCCACCCTGAACGGTCAATCGTTTGATCAGGCCTGGATCGGCTATGATGATCTGATGAACGGGGGCACGCTGGAATTTGATATGGGAGATACGCCTAATTATGCTTGGGGAGCTTCGGCCAAATCGGCACCTCCTACAGCAGATTATGATGCTGACATTGAGAACACACTCTCCCGGAATTCATTGATCAGCGAAGGTTCAGAGTGGAAATATTATGATAAGGGCAAAGCCCCGGCGAGTGGCTGGACATTAGCGGGCTTCAATGACAGCAGCTGGTCCTCCGGGCAGGCACCGCTTGGCTACGACAACAAGGGATATGCCAGAACCGTGATCGGCTACGGCCCGGATGCAAGCAAGAAATATACGACGTCCTACTTCCGCACAACATTCAATGCATCTGAGCTGCAGGACATACTGGAGCTGGATGCCGGTCTGATCCGTGATGACGGCGCCATCGTCTATCTGAACGGACATGAGATTATCCGGACGAACATGCCGGACGGGGCTGCGGCTTATGATACCAATGCCAATGCTACAGTCGGCGACGAACGTGACTGGAACCGTTATGAGATCAATCCGGATTATCTGCAGGAAGGCATCAACGTGCTTGCCGCAGAAGTGCATCAGGTAAACTTCAGCAGCTCAGATATTGCATTTGATCTCAGTCTGGAGACAGTCAAGCAAATGATGAAGCCTGACGCGCCAACAGCTCCGCTGGTGGACGATACGGCCAATACCTTCGGCTGGACGGCGGTACAGGGCTTCACAAGCCCGGCCGACTATGAATACAGTACCAACGGCGGTGTGAGCTGGAAGACGGCTGCAGCGAATCCGCAAACGGTCGGACCGCAGGCTTTTGCGGTGGGTGCTGTACAAGTACGCATCCAAGCAAATGAAGACCGGAATGTCATGACAGGCGATGCCTTGGTTTCTAATGTCCCGTACACCTCGGACATCCTATGGGATGTGTACGATCTGAAGGCAGACGTGAAGCGCACAGGCAATATGACCGTAGAGGTATCAGGAACTCTCAAAGGAGATTATGTAGACTCGGCGGTTGCTGTAATTCAGCTGATGGACGGCGGAGAGCAGGCACTGCTGTCCAGTGCCGTACCGGTCCAGTCCGGCGGCTTCGAGCTGACGCAGAACTTCAGTGTGAACGCCAGTAGGTATCAGGTGAATGTCTACCTGGTGGACAGCTATAACGGCAACATCTACGACTCATTGTGGCTGGCTGATCCTATTGAATCGCAGCCGGAGCCGGCACCGCAGAACCCTGGTGAACCAAGTGAACCAGGCGAACCGGGAGGAGAGCAGCCGGGCGGGGAAGTTCCGTTGCCTGAACCGCTGCCGGTACCGGTGAAGCCTCCGGTTATACCTGACCCGGCGGAAGAACCGCAGCCACCGGTAGTGGATACGGGGACGGTAGAATTTGAGAACCGCACGGCCTGGTCGGATGCGGTCAATACGTTCAACAACAATAAGCTGAAAACTGAAGACGGCAATAACGGTTCGGTGGTTGCCAATACCTTTACCGGCGCGTGGCTATCCTTTGCGGATATCGATTTCGGAACCAAAGGGACAAACCGGATTACGGTCGAGTATAATGCAAACTCTGACCGTACACCGGCGGATGCGGTGCTTGAGCTGCGGCTTGGGGCTGTAGACGGCGAGCTTCTCGGCAATGTGGAGCTTAAGAATACCGGTGCAGGGTGGACGCAATATAAGGCGGCGGCAGCAATCCTGAATCGTACACTGACCGGCAAGCAGAGCCTGTTCTTCGTGCTGAAGGGCAGTACAGACAGCAATCGTCCGTATATCGCCAATCTGGACAAGTTCATGTGGGACTACCAGGCGATCCGGACCGACTACACCAAGCTGGAGCTGGAGAGCTATGATGCCTGGTCCACGGATAATAATCCGGCCAACGGCGGTCCGCTGAAGACCGAGAACGGTACCAGCGGCAAGCAGGTTGCCAATACCTTTAGCGGAGCCTGGCTGGCATACAAGGGAATGAACTTCGGCAGCACGGGCGTGAATCAGTGGTCGCTGGAGTATACAGGCAATTCAACGAATACGGCCGCAGATTCATCCGTTGAAGTCCGTCTGGGCGGAGTGGACGGTGAGCTTGCAGGCACTCTGTCAGCACCGCCGACTGCAAATGCCTGGGGGACGTACAAGACTGTGTCCGGCGCGCTGAGTAAGAATCTGACCGGCATGCAGGACATCTACCTGGTGTTTAGGGGCACAACGGATTCAACCTTCAAGTATATCGGTAATTTTGACAATGCGTCCTTCTCTCTGGCCGCAGCTGAACCGGATGTTCTTGTGGAATTTGAGAACAAGACCGTGTGGTCTGATGCCAAAAATACCTTCAACAGCAATCCGCTCAAAACTGAGGGCAACAACGGCGGAACTGTAGTGGCTAATACATTTACCGGAGCCTGGTTCTCCTTTGAGAATGTTGATTTCGGCGTACCGGGCAAGAACTACGTGTCCATCCAGTACGATGCGCCGACCAATCGTGCCCCGGCTGACATCACAGCTGAGATCCGGCTGGGCGGCAAAGACGGTACCGTGATCGGTACGGTCAGTCTGCCCAATACAGGCGGAGCCTGGGGGAACTACAAGACTGCAGGCGCTCTGCTCAGTCAGACACTGACCGGCAAGCAGCATCTGTATGTCTCACTGAAGGGCTCGACTACTTCGAGTCTGAATTATGTGGGCAACCTCGATAAACTAATCTTCACGAAGAAATGATGGAGTGATTGCTGCAGAAGGCCCATAGGAGACTTGTCTCCTATGGGCCTTCTTTGCTGCTGATTTTCTTAATTTCATAAAATGATAAAAAGCTGCGTCTCTCACGGAAATATCCGCTTAGGGGAAAGGCTCCGCACTATTGTGATCCGGCAGGCATGCTATAGTACAGCGGCGCTTCCTCCTGCAGGTTGCCCTCCAGTCTGCCCCCTTCCTTGCGCCAATACTCGATACCGCCCAGCATCTCCTTAACGAGGTAGCCCTGGGCAGCCAGTCTGGCTGCAGCTTTACTGGCTCCATTGCACGCGGGTCCCCAGCAATACAGAATGAGTACATCATCTGTGGGCAGCTCCGGAGAAGTGTGGTTTATCCGCCCGGAGGGCAGGGAGAGGGCTCCCGGCAGGTGAGCCTCTTCATATGAACGGGCATCGCGGACATCGACCAGCTGAAAGCCGGTGATCCCTTCACGCAGATCGTAAGCCACATCGGCCACATCGGTCTCGAATGCTGCTTTGGCCGTGAAATAGCGTAACGCATCTGCGGAGGCCGCTGCCGGAGCAGCCAGTACTTGAGATTTCGCCTGTAGTTTCATTGCGGAGTCCTCCTTGGTTAAACGGGTTGGTTTTATTATATAGGGGAACTATAATTGGAGTTATCTATAGTCTGTGATACTAAATATCGAATATATTGATAATTCAGGAGAGCTGTGTATGGAATTAACCTATTTGCGGACCTTTTGTACAGTGGCAGACCATGGAAGTTATACCCGGGCGGCAGAAGTGCTGGGATACGCACAATCGAGTGTGACGGCGCAGATCGCCAAGCTGGAGGAGCTGTACGGAGCTATTCTGCTGGAGCGTTCGGGCAGGGGGATGATTCCAACCTTCGCCGGCAGCAATCTGCTCCCGTATGCCCGGCAGATGCTGGCGCTGAGTGCGGAAGCCAAAGGGATAATCTCCGGCGGTGATCAGGGAGTGCTGAATATTGGAGCCATTGAGACGCTGGCCGCATATTATCTGCCTCACCGGCTGCACCGGTACCGGGAGCAGCATACCGGAATGCAGCTGCGGGTACAGCCCGGCTCTGAAGAAGATATCATCGCCGCAGTCAAAGATAAAACCGCCCATTTCGGTCTGATCTTCGATGTTCCGTATGCGTCGGGGGAACTGGTCACTCTGCCGCTGCGGGAGGAGCAGCTGTATGTGATCACCCATCCGGAGCATCCCTTGGCAGCCGAAAAGGCGGTTACCCCGGAGCATCTGGAGGGGGAACCGCTGGTGCTGACAGAGAGTACCTGCACTTACCGGAAGCAGCTGCTGCATGTGCTCAGGGAATCCGGTATAACTGCGCGTGTGGATATGGAGTTTGGGAATCTCGAGGGGATCAAGCAGGCGGTGAAGCACAGCTGGGGGACGGCCTTTCTGCCGCGGTATGCGGTAGAAGAGGAGCTGCGTACCGGCGTGTTAACCGGAATTCCCCTGGCCGGGCAGCTGGAGCCGTTCTATATTCAGCTTATCTACCGCAAGGAGCAGCGGCTATCCCCTGTATTCATGGAGTTCATTGCCCATATGCAGCTGCAGGAGCCTGTATAACACATCTTACATTCTCAGCATCAGCCACCCCGGGACTTACTTATACAGGTTCTTCAGAAAAATACGGCTTCAGCCATAAACACTGGCTGAAGCCGTATTAGATATGTCTATGCCGCTCCCGGCAATCCGCCGTCTACCACTTGGAGCCGCCGGAAGAGTTCCTGCCGGACTTGCCTCCGCCCCAGGAAGAGCCGCCCGACGACCGGCCTCCGCCGCCCCAGGAGGAGCCGCCGGAGGAACGTCCGCCGCCGAATCCGCCCGAGGAGGGCGGCCCGGAGGACATCCGCTTGCGGGCCTGTTCTCTGCGCTGCTGTTCCCGCATCATTGCCAGGCGGGCCGCCCGCTCTGCCTCTTCCTTCTGGCGGACAAGCCGGTTCGCTTCCTCCACGAAGCTGGAAATCTGCGAGGCATAAGAACGTCCTGTACTCTCCAGTTCATCCAGATTGTATGGACGGGCGGACAGGCGCTGCTCCAGCTCGGCATACTCCGGCAGCAGGGACAGCTGGAAGCGGCTCTGTGCAGCAATACCTCTGCTATGCAGCAGATTCTGTGCCGCATCGACCCGGCTCTGCCCTTCCGCGAACAGCCTTCTCAGGCTGTCCAGACGTTCGTACAGAGAGCTCAGACTGCTGTCGATACTGCTGAATTTGCCCTCAGTCTCGTCCTGCAGCGTTAGCAGCCGGTCAAGTCCGTTACGCGCATTCTCATATTCACCCCGTGCATCGCTGGTCCAGGTCTCAATCTGCGGCACTTCGCCTGCGCCTTGCCGCAGTGCGGCGCCGGTCTCCTCAAGCGTCTGCTCCAGACTGTCCAGATGCTGGCGGACGAACTGGTTCCCCGCCTCGGTGAGCTTGCCCTGCAGCTCATTGCGCCGCTGGGTCAAGCTGCCCCACTTGCTGCGCACCGTCTCCAGATCTGCACGGTTGCTCTGCCGGATCATGGCCTGGCGCTCCGTCATGGCAACGGCTTCAGCCAGCAGCGCGTCCAGCGCCGCACCGATCCGCCGCACCTCATCCATGTCGCCGCTGCGCAGCGGCGCCTCAAGGGACCCGGCGGCAGCGGAAGCCTGCTCCAGACTGTCATAGGGCTTAACCTTCATATTGTGCAGGGAGTTCTGCTCAATCAGCCCGGCAATGCGGCTGCGGGCAGCGGCCAGAACCCCGGGGAATGCCTTCAGCTTATCGTCAAAAGCATCTACATCCTGCAGGTCCCGCTCAATCTGCTCCTGGCGCTCCTGCGCCTCTTCGGTAATATCCTGTGCGGCAATCGGGTCAAACAGCTCCAGCTGGTCAGCTTTGGCGGTTTCTGCGGCCAGCTCCTGCAGGTCCTCGGCGATTTCCTGCAGCGGATAGCCGGTCGCTTGGGCCGCCTGCTGCAATTGTCCGTCAAGCTCTGGCGCATCCTGCTTCAATTCGGTGATCCGCTGCTTGACGTTCCGGTCGGCTTCGCTGATGACAGCGATATTCTTCTCTTCCTCTTCAAGCGAGGTGCGGAAATTGCCTTCCGTCTGCTGAAGCTGTTCTGTTGCAGCTTTGAGGGCGGACAGGCGGTAGAAGGGCGGCAGGGCACCTTGCCCGGTGGTCTGCAGCGCTGAGATCTCGACCAGCTGCGAGGTCAGGCGCTTTGATATACCCTCGACCAGTTCTCCGGTCTTGCCCTGCACGATTCCCTGGAAGGGCTGAAGGGATTCGAGGGCGCGATTCGCACGTACCAGCAGGTCAGACAATTGTTCCTGCTGCCTGGCAAGCCCGCTGCGGCGGCGCATTCCTGTAATCAGCACGTACAGCAGGAGCACCAGTAAGGCGGCACCCGCAGCAATAGCGGCGAGCGATAAGAAGGAGAGTCCGCCGCTGCCGGTCTCGGCCGCCCCCGATCCGCTGCTTCCGGCTGTCCCGCCGCTGCCGCCTGATCCGCTACCCGCAGTACCACCTCCAGCAGTACCACCGGCAGCACTGCCCGGTCCGCTGCCTATGGCTTGAAGCTCCTTAATGACAGAGCTGATTCCTGAGGCGAAATCACCGTCTCTGGCATAAGGATTGAAGTAAGTCTCCAGCAGCTTAGTGATTGCCGCGCTTCCCGAAGCTCCTCCAAGGTTCTGCGACCAGGCATTGAGCGAGTTCTGCAGCTCCGGATTATCGAAGTTAATCTCCGTCTGCTGGTCTCCGTAAGCGATCAGAAGCAGGATATCCCGGGTCTTCAAGTTCCAGGTATCGTATACCTCATCTGCATAACTGGCAGGGTACGCGCCGTCAAGAGAGTCTATTGTAAGAATATGGAGAGTATAGCGGTCCGTTGCGGCCATCCGGGTGATAGCTTCCGCTTCCTGGGCAGTAAGTAAGCCGGCTTCATCAGTAACAACTCCCTGCTGTACAGGAATATCCGCAGCATAGACGCCGGGGATCTGGAGCAAGGATAATAGTAAGACCAAGGCGAGGATTTTTCTCAAGTCTGCACACTCCGATCTATGGGCTGTTATTCGTTATATTATGCTAATCATTATATCATTAAACATTCCGGAGACCTCAGATGCAGCCGTCCCGGAATTAGCCCCCGTATACCACAAAAAAAGCCGCATTCCCGTTAAGGAAATGCGGCCGTATACATTCTTCTATAACTAACAGCAATGGCGTCCTTGCCATAGACAGGGAGGCTTAGCTGTTGTGCGCGGAATAATCTACCGGGTTTGCAGACAGAGGATATACTGCAATCTGGACTTGATCTCTTTTTGCCATTTCATATCTCCGACTTTTACAGCAAGATTGAGCAGATCCAGGTAATCGTCAACCTGTAATGCGGTCCGGGTGGTGGCTGCGTTCATGGGTGTTCAGTCTCCTTTTAACTCAGATATAGTCAAGTAATGAATACTAGATATTCAATAATGATAATCATTATCAACCGTTATTGCTATTATCCACATTTTGCTTCCAAAAAGCAATACAAATATAAAGTTTCTTATTTTAAAATATAAGAAGTTATAGGTGCCACCCACTATTCCTTCCTCTATATCCCGCTGAAACAGTACCGTCCTTTAAAAGGCCGGCAAAGTCGCCTCCGCATACTTCTTCGACAATAAATAAACGATTCTGCAGAATTTGCACATTTTATCAGAATTGAAGTGGAACTAGCAGGAACCTTACCATTTTTTGTCGAATACAGCTTCATAATAAATGCGTTTAGCCGATTTTTATGGGACAAAGGAGAATTGCGATGAAGCGGTGTAAACTCTTGCTTCTAATTGGCATCGTGCTCATGATTACACCCCCCGCTGCCGCTCACGCCGAAAGACAGGATATTAAATACCAGGCAGAACTGGAATATCCCCCTTACAAGTACATACAGAACGGATATCTAACAGGCTTTGATATTGATCTGACGAGTATGATTTTTGAGAAACAGGATTATCTTATTCTATACAGCACCGGGGAATGGGAGAGTACATACAGGCTGCTGACCGAGGGCAAGATCGACACGACCGGCCTCATGGCCGTAACCGAGGAGAGAAAGCAGGATACCTTGTTCTCCAGACCTGTGCTGAGGAGCTATATTTCCGTCTATTCCCGCCAGGAGCTTAGTGAAGAAGTGAAGATGGGCACGTTGAAAAATTACAAAATCGGTGTAGGCAAGGGACAGTATTCGGAAACTGTTCTGCAGAATAAGGTGGGAATCTCATCCTCACAATACATAGAATATGCAACCGTACCTGAAGCAGTGGAGGCCCTGCGCAAAGGCGAGATTGATCTGCTGTTCGAGAATCAGGGGGTTGTGGATTACCTGATTGTTGAACAGGGGCTGACCGGAACGATTGTCCGCAAAATGAACAATCTGTATCCTCAGGATGTCGCTTATGGCATCAGCAAGACCAAGCCGGAGCTGGTGTCTTATGTAAATGCCAGACTTGAGCGGCTGGAACGCTCCGGGGCATTCGAAGAGCTGTATCAGCAATATTTCTTCGCTCACTCGGATTATCATCAGTCGATGATCCGTAACAGAATCATATCAGGAGTGGCCATAGGGGCTATCCTGCTGGTATTCGGCGCTGTGCTGCTCCGGATCTATATCCGCCGTCTGCGCCGGACAATTCACTCTGAACAGGAATTCTTCGAGGATGTGATCGAGAATACCGGGATGATCATATGGGCGGTTCATGGAGACAAGCGGAGCGTGCGCTTCAATCAATATGCCGAGAAAATGACCGGGCTTTCAGAGAAGGACGTGCTCGGCGTGAGTATCGATGACCTGCCTGGTCTTGAGGGCGGAGCGGCAGTGCTCCGGGATCTCCTTACCAAAGCGGTCTATCTCGATTATGTGACTAATGTGGAGCTGAAGCTTCCGGAGCATTCTCCGGGTGCGCATTATTTCTCCATCCGCACTACCCTGATCAAGGGGATGGATAATCAGGCAGAGGATATATTTGTCCTGGTCGGGCTTGATATCGATGAACGCAAACAGAACGAACTTAAGCTGCAGCTGAGTTACGAGGAACTGGAATCTACCTATGAGGAGCTTGCGGCAACTGAAGTTGAGCTGCAGGACCAGTTCAACCGGCTGGGCGTCAGTGAACGGCGTTTCCGTCTGGCCTCCGAAGGCTCAGGTGCCTATATGTGGGAGCTCGACTGGGATAGCGGCTTCTACAAGCTCTCGGACCGCTGGTATGAGGTCATGGGCTACACCGAGGAAGAGATTAATTCCTTCGAAGGCGGCGTGCTCAGCATCATTCATCCGGATGATCAGGAATCTGCACGCAAAGCCAGACAGGAGCATCTTACCGGGCTGACTCCGATCTACGAAACCGAGTACCGGATGAAGACCAAGGATGGCGTCTACGTCTGGTTTGAGGTTAGGGGGAAGGCGATTGTGGACCCAAGAGACCAAATCGTACTGTTCCTTGGCTCGCTGATTGATATCAGTAAGCGGAAGCAGGCGGAGTTCAATCTGAACAACAGCTATCAGGAGCTTGAAGCGACCTATGAGCAGCTTACGGCTACGCAGCAGGAGCTTGTAGGGCAATATGAGATGCTGCTGGAGAATCAGAAGAACATGCACCGCCTGGCTTATGTGGATTCGCTCAGCAATCTGCCGAACCGGATCTGTCTGCTGGAGACGATGGAGAATTATTTCCGCCGGCCGGGGGGGAGAGCAGCGCTGCTGTTCGTAGACACAGACAACTTCAAGTATATTAACGATACGCTAGGACATAAATCCGGCGACATTCTGATCCGCAAGGCCAGCGAGCGCCTGCAGTCGGTAGTCCGGGAAGGGGATATGCTCTCCCGGCTTGGCGGCGACGAATTTGTAGTGTTCCTCAAAGACATTGAGAGCCGCGTGGATGTGCTGAATCTGGCCGAGGACATTATGCGCTCCTTCCGCAAATCCTTCCTCATCGGCGAGAGCAACCTGTACGTCTCCTGCAGCATCGGGATCTCCTTCTACCCGGAAGACGGGGAGACGACGGAGGAGATTCTGAAGAATGCTGATGTAGCGATGTACCGGGCCAAAGAAGAAGGAAAAAGCACGTATGTGGTTTATGACAAATCGATGCATACGGCATTTAATGAACGGATGAACATTGAGAAGCATCTGCGGAGTGCCATGAACAATAATGAATTTGAGCTGCATTATCAGCCGCAGGTGCAGATTGAGACGGGACTGATCTCGGGATTCGAGGCTTTGATCCGCTGGAACAGTCCGGTACTTGGTTTTGTCTCTCCGCTCTCCTTCATCAAGATTGCCGAGGATTCCAGGCTGATTATTTATATCGGGGAATGGGTGCTGCGGGAAGCCTGCAAATTCATGAACAGCATCCACCAGCTTACCGGAATCTCTTATAAAATATCAGTGAATATCTCCATTATTCAGCTGCTGCAGGATGATTTCGTGGAGATTGTGCTGGATAGTCTGGAGGAGAGCGGCCTTGCGCCAAGCAGTCTGGAGCTGGAGATTACGGAATCCATATTCATGGAATCGTTCGAGAGCACCGTCAGCAAGCTGGAATTCCTGAAATCACGCGGCATCCGGATTGCGCTGGATGATTTCGGGACGGGGTATTCCTCCTTAAGCTATCTTCAGCAGCTGCCGATCTCGACACTCAAAATGGACAAAATTTTCATTGATTCCCTTGCGGATAAAGCCTTTAGTGAGTCCTTCGTTCAGACGATCATTATTCTGGGGCATAAGATGGGCCTGGATGTTGTAGCCGAGGGCGTGGAGGATGCCAGCCAGCTGGCCTTCCTCAAGGAATCGAATTGCGACAAGGTTCAGGGCTACCTGATCAGCCGGCCGGTGCCGCAGCGCAAAGTAATTGACCTGCTCGTGCCGCAGAAGCGTTATGAAGTAGAACATCTGAATTAGAGCTTATAGATTACATAGTAAAAGCGGGTTCCGGGCATGGATAATATGCCTGCGGACCCGCTTTTTTTGAACTATAAAAAATGTATTTGCAGCTAGAAGATGACGATTTTGTTCTTGCCTGTTTTTTTGGCTTCATACAGGGCATCGTCTGCCTGCTGAAAAGTGGAGCTCTTCGAATCCGTTCCATCATAATCATGCATGCCGATGCTGACCGTAACCGATTTATTCTCCATTTCATTAATGGGCAGGCCGGCAATTCCGGTTAGGATCTTGTCCATAATCCGCACGGAATCCTCCAGCGGCTTGGCCGTCAGAATGATAACGAACTCTTCACCCCCGTACCGGGCGGCGAAGTCATCCGATCCGATATGCTGCAGCATGACTGCAGCTACTTGCTTCAGTACAATATCGCCAACCCAGTGGCCATACTGGTCATTTACTTTTTTGAAATTGTCGATATCGAGAACCGCCAGCTGCAGGGGAAAAGGATTGTTCTGCTGATGCTCAATCAGCCAGCCCAGATATTCATGAAAGGTCTTGTGATTGTACAAGTCGGTCAAGGGGTCAATCTTGGACAGCCTGTCCATAATAATATTCTGAATGCGCAGATCCTGCTCCGACTTCACCGAATTCTCCAGTGACTGCATTAGATCCCGTCCCCGTGCAATGACGCCGAACCCGGCTAGAGAAGTTCCTGCAAAGATAAGGGTGATAATAATGTTCTGGATGCGCAGGGTATAGTCATAGGTGGCTGTGTTGAGGAACAGCATAATGATATAGATCAGGCAAATAATTGAGGAAGCCTTCAGATAATTGTCCTTCAGATAGATCATGGATACCAGCAGCGGAAGCAGCATAATCAGCGGCTTCACATGAAACTCCGTGCTCAGATTCATGATCATCAGAATGCCGTACAGATGGCTTGCGACAATAATTGAGAACTCGGACATCAGCGGTTTCCATTTATGTACAACCTCGAGAATCAGAAGCAAGACGAGCAGTATGGAGTCGGGGATCAATATGTGGTTAATGAAATATTGCCCGCCTGAGAGCTCAGGCCGGTGGCCCCACATGGATAGGGCAACAAATAGCTGGCTTGCCAGATAAACAAACAGGACCATCCAAAAGGTATTGAGGAGGACACGGTTCCAGTACATTTGGCGAGGAGTTGGCGGTGGGATGTGCATAAGATGTTCCTCTTTTCCAGTGGCAATATACTTATATATTCGACAATTATCCCGTTTTTCCTCCCTAATCCGATACTGTGATCATTGTTCGTGTTTTGGTGATTAACACTAGGTATATATAGCTAATCATGCTGATATAATGATGCAAACACGAATTATTAATGCGATATATCCTTGACACATTCGCATAATTTCTGTAGAATTCCAATTGGCTCACAATAATGAGCTAAGCTGTTCGTATATCCTCAATGATAAGGTTTGGGGGTTTCTACAGGGGACCGTAAATTCCTGGCTACGAATAGGGTGCATTTTGCATACCTATGAAGAGGTCGGGATTTTTGTGCTGTTTGCGTAAGTGAATTTATATTTATCGCAGAAACAGAGCAGCCCTTATCCACTGCAGGGGCAGCCGTTTCATCCTGGGAGGAACAGAGAACCTATGAGTAAATATGATGTGATTGTTGTTGGAGCCGGTCCGGCCGGAATATTCGCCTGCTATGAATTGACACTTAAAGCGCCGGAACTGAAGATCCTGCTGGTGGACAAGGGCCATGATATCTACCGACGGAATTGCCCGATTCTCGAGGAGAAAATCAAGCTCTGCCCTCCGGCTTCGGGCCGTAAGGAATTCGCCGGGTGTCTGCCGGCCTGTTCGATTACTGCAGGCTTTGGCGGTGCGGGTGCGTATAGTGACGGCAAATTCAACATCACGACCGAGTTCGGCGGCTGGATGACCGATTATCTGCCTCCTTCCAGGGTGATGGAGCTGATTGAATATGTTGACGGCATCAACCTGGAGCACGGGGCCACGCCGGTTATTACCGATCCGACTACCGAGAGCATCCGCGGGATTGAGCAGCGGGGGTACGCGGCTGGGCTTAAGCTGCTGCGTGCGCAGGTCCGCCATCTGGGAACAGAACAGAACCTGGAAATCCTGAAATCCATATACGAATATTTGAAGACGCGCATTGATATGCTGTACAAGACAGAGGTAGAAGATATTGTTACCGTCAAGGAGAACGGTGCACTTCGCATTACGGGCATTACCTTGAAGAACGGTGAGAGCCATGAGGCGGATCAGGTAATGATTGCTCCGGGACGTGACGGATCTGCCTGGCTGACTGCGGTGCTGAAGAAACGCCGGCTCAAAATGTACAACAACCAGGTGGATGTTGGGGTGCGCGTGGAAACCTCTGATGTGGTAATGCGTGAGATTAACGAGCATCTCTATGAGGGAAAATTCGTCTTCAATACATCTGTGGGGACACGGGTCCGCACCTTCTGCAGCAACCCTTCAGGACATGTTGTCGTGGAGAACCACAGCGGAGTGATGGCAGCGAACGGACACTCCTACAAGGACCCGGCGCTTGGCTCCAAGAATACCAACTTTGCCCTCCTGGTCTCCCATACCTTCACCGAGCCGTTCGATAAACCGAATGAATATGCCCGGGAAATCTGTAAGCGGGCCAATGATCTGTCCAGCGGCGGTGTGATCGTGCAGAAGTACGGCGATATCCTGCGCGGCCGCCGTTCCACGGAGACACGGATCAAGGAAGGGTTCCTTGAGCCCACGCTGAAGGAAGCGGTGCCTGGCGATCTGGGTCTGGTCCTGCCGTACATCACGATGAAGAGCCTGATTGAAATGGTCGAGGCACTGGAGAAGGTTACACCGGGTATTGCCTCCGAGCATACGCTGTTCTACGGAGTTGAGGCGAAGTTCTATTCTGCCCGGCCTAAGCTGACAGAGCAATTCGAGACCGAGATCTCCGGGCTCTACTGCGGCGGTGACGGTGCAGGCATTACCCGCGGCCTTGCACAGGCCGGAGCGGCCGGAGTATGGATCGCCCGGGGAATGATGGCTAAGATTAAACAAGAGGGCAACATGCAACCGGCAGTTCTATAGAACCGCCCGGGTGAATACCGGAAGGACAGCCTTACACGCAGAAGCTGCGGTGTACACGGCTGTCCTTTTTTTGGGAGGTTATATGTTGGAGTCTGAACCTCTTCGGGCGCCCAACCCAACCCAACCCAACCCAACCAATACTCCTCGGTTTCAACTGTTTTACCGGTTTGTTGAGTCTGGAGGATATGCGGGAGCGGGAAAATTGGAGCTAATCAGCTTGAAAAGGTAGTGGGAGCAGAAATAGATGGATTTCCTCCACTTGCTGATGAGCGAAAAGGCGCTGCCAAACCAATAGTTGGAAAAAGAACACTTAAATTACCCCAATTCAGCCAAAGTAGCGAAAACTAACATAAATAGGTGCTGTTAATCCACTTGCTTCCGTTCATTCGTAAGAAACGAGCAAATTAAGATACATTTATCCACTTGTTGTGGCAGGCGCGGGGCAGAGTGGAGCGGAACGCCGTAAGTGGAGGATAGGCATAGAAATGGTTTCCTTAATTTTACTCTGCTGATATAATGTTAGAATACATAACATGATAGAGTGGAGTGAACGTTGAAGATGGGTATTCGCCGGGGGAAGGCCGTTCTAGTCGTTGTTTTACTGCTGCTTGTAGGTGTGTACAGCTTATGGGTTGATATGTACTGGATACATAAGGTTATCTATCTGCTGCTAATGGCGGCGCTCGGCGGACTTGCGCTGGACAGCTATTACGGCGGAGTCCTCAAGGACCGGCAGCTGGCGGAATCCCGGGGCAAGGTGGAGCTGCTGGGCAATGAGATTGTTGTCACCTCGGACCGGCTGCATGGGGCGCTCGAAGAAATTAGCCGCCACACGGAAGGGCTTCAGCAGACTGCAGACTATTCACATGCATACGAAGTGGATTTGCAGACGCGCAGTAATGAGGCTAAGGCCAATATTGAGGGTGCTTTTGCCACCATGGGCGGAGTAGCGGCAGTGACGCAGCATATAGAGGAACTGACCGGGAAGCTGGGGGCGACCATGCAGACGACTCGCTCAGGAATGGTTGAAATGGTGGATTCACTGAAGAATACAGATGAGGTCATGGAGGAGCTGCAGGAGCAGAGCGGAGACATGCTGAACAAATTCACGACGCTTAGCGGCCATATTGCCATGGTGGAGGAGATTAACTCGCTGATTGTCGGTATTGTCAACGAAACCTCGCTGCTGGCGCTCAACGCTTCTATTGAAGCTGCGCGGGCGGGTGAGCAGGGTCGGGGCTTCGCGGTAGTAGCAAGCCGGATCAGGCAGTTAGCCGACCAGAGCCGGAGTTCGGTAGAGCGCTCCACGGAGGTGCTGCTCGATATCAATAACGGAGTGCGGCAGGTGCTGGAGTCGGTTACGAAAGAGCAGTCGGCAGTTGAGCACGGTGTGAATGAAGTAGCAACCGTGAAGCGGCGTCTCGCGATATCTCGGACAGAATAGAAGAGGTGGGGGCGGCGGTAAGTGAATCGGTCGCTGCGGCTGCGCGGCAGAGCAGGCTGATTGATGAGGTGACAGCCGAACTTAGCGGTGCAGTGGGTATTGTCAACGAGACCATCGCAGGTGTGGACCTGACGCTGGAGCAGGTCACCCGGCAGCGGTCCCAGATCGGCCAGCTGAATAATATCAGCGCCAGCCTGCTCATGGAGTCGCAATCCCTGCAGCAATCAGTGAATGCAATTGCGGGGCGCGGGGTGATTGAGATGAGCGGGTACGAGGGACGGCTGCAGGAAATGCAGGTATTGCTGGAGGAGCTCTCAGCTAAGCAGGAGCTGTATTCACCGGATGCGGACAGTCACAGCAGCGTCCTTGCTTCCTGTATCCGTAAGGTTCCGGATGTGCAGGCGATCTGGTCCAACCGGACGGATGGCACGTTCATTTACTCCGAGCCTGCGGCAGGACTCCTGAATGCCAAACGCCGTGACTGGTGGAACGGGGCCATGAATGAAGGCCAGTACGTCTCGCAGCCGTATGTTTCGGCGATTACCAAACGTTCCTGCATTACGCTCTCCAGAGCGATTAAGGATGGCCGCGGAGAGATTGTAGGTGTGGTGGGGATAGATCTGGCGGTGTAAACTAGAGTGTTTCGGCGGGATTGCTGAGGAAGAATAACTGTACGAAGCAGATAACATTGTCTTGTAAAAAAGAGCAGCAGGCTGCCCCGGTCAGGGAGTACCTGCTGCTCTTTGCGGGTTGTACCGGGTCTCGGCCCGGACTAGGTAGCGTCAGCCGGGAGGCTGCGCAGCCCGCTCCAGATGCTCTGCCAGTTCTTGCCTGCAATCCGCTTCTCATAAATAGGCAGCAAATGCGGATGGGCGGCGAAGTAAGGCGAGGGCCGCAATACCAGCTGAATGACATCCGAAATTCCATGAGGGGCGGCCAGAATTATTTCCCCATTTCCGTCCAGGGAGAGTCCAAGCGCCGTTGCCGTCTCGGGGAATTTGGACATGCCGTCTGTGGACGAGTAATAGGGCGGCAGGTTATTGACGGTATGCATCCTGGCCTGATTCTTGACTGACCAGGGGATTCCGGGATACCGGCGCTTCAGCTGGGCTTCCCAGGATTTCTCCACTTCCTCCCGCAGGTCGCCGGGGTCATAATAGATCACATCAATATCCGCGAGGGGTGTCCTCTCCGTAAAACCATGCTGCACATCCCAGATCTTCGACCGCACAAATCCGGCGCAGACCCACCAGTCCGGTAATTGCAAAGTTCCGGCAGCCTTCAGAATATCCATCATCCAGGCATCTCCCATCACCTGCCGGAGAATGTCTGCTTCACTGGTTATTATCATTGTATAATCGCTTCTTTCTCTGCTGAAATGAAGACAATAATCCATTATAGCCCGGATGGAGCGGAAAGTGTATGCTGCGCAGAGGGCCTTTTTTTCTGAAAAATAAGGCTTTATAATGGACCGATAGATTGTCCGATGGGGGCGTGAATGTGCAACATAACCTGAGTATTCTGCTGCAATTGTTTGAGCGGGCAGCGCTGCTGCTGATGTGTCTGTTCGTACTGACCCGGCTGCCGCGCTTTAAAGAGATTTTTGCCAAAGGGGTATATGCGCCTCAGGAGCTGGCGATTGTAACGGTGATC
Source organism: Paenibacillus phytohabitans (assembly GCF_013141775.1). Taxonomy (GTDB): domain Bacteria; phylum Bacillota; class Bacilli; order Paenibacillales; family Paenibacillaceae; genus Paenibacillus_AQ; species Paenibacillus_AQ phytohabitans. Next base: position 181,619 of record NZ_WHOB01000089.1, on the reverse strand, counting down.
TTCAGCCTGTTCGCCATCTTCGGAACCTACAGCGGGATTAATGTGGAAGGGTCGCTGGTCAATGTGCGGATTATCGCCATTATGGCTGGCGGGATTCTCTTCGGCCCCTGGGTCGGGCTGATTACCGGGATCATCTCGGGGGTGCACCGTTTCCTGATTGATATCGGCGGGGTCACCTCGCTTCCGTGTCTGATTACAAGCATCACAGCAGGGCTTGTATCGGGGATCATCTACCGGCGCACCTCACCTGAACGACGCTGGATCGCCGGTATCGCGGCCGGGATGGCCTGTGAGGCGCTGACGATGGCGCTGATTCTGATTATGGCGGACCCTTATTCGCTGGGTGTGGATATTGTGTCGAAGATTGCTTTTCCGATGATTATCGGTCAGATCAGTGTCGGGCTGATTATTACGCTCGTGCAGAGTGTCGAAGGGGAGAAGGAACGGATTGCGGCTAAGCAGTCCAAGCTTGCGCTGGATATTGCCAACAAGACGCTTCCGTATTTCCGCAATATTAATCCAGAGTCGCTGCGTACCATCTGCGGGATTATCCAGGAGGATATCGGAGCGGATGCGGTGGCGATTACCGATACACGGTTCATTCTGGCCTATGTCGGTGTCGGTGAAGAGTATTATGCCGAGGCCAATGAGATTATCAGTGAAGAGACCAAGCAGACGCTGAAGAGCGGCGAGATTACCATCCGCGATGACGATACCGAGTACATGAACCGGGGCATCCGCTCGCTGATCATTATTCCGCTGAAGGAGAAGGGTGAAGTGACGGGGGCGCTCAAGATTTACTACACCAATGCGCATAAAATCACCTATTCCCTGCAGGCAATGGCAGTCGGGCTGTCGCAGATCATCTCTACACTAATGGAGGTTTCGCGGGTGGAGGGAATCAAGGAGATGGCCAACAAAGCTGAACTGAAGGCGCTGCAGACGAGCATCAACCCCCATTTTCTGTTCAATGCGCTGAATGCCATTATCTCCTCGATCCGGATCGATCCGGACAAGGCGCGCGAGCTGATCGTCAACCTGTCGGGGTATATGAGATATAATCTGGAGCTGACCGATGAGTCCATTGATATCCGCCGGGAGCTGCAGCAGGTCCAGCATTATGTGGAGATTGAGAAGGCCCGCTTCGGCAGCCGCCTGACCGTTCTGTACGATATTGATGAGGTGGCGGTGCGTATTCCGAGTCTGATTATTCAGCCACTGGTGGAGAACGCGATTGTCCATGGGATTTTGAAGGAGAAGGGCAATGGTACTGTGGATATTTCAGTCAAAGACCACGGGGACAGCGTAAGGGTAAGAATTGCCGACACCGGAGCGGGAATTAGTGAAGAGACGATTGCCAAGGTCTACAGCGGCAGCATGGAAGGTAACAAAATCGGACTGTACAACGTGCACCAGCGGGTGAAGCTGATCTATGGCACGGGTCTGACGATCCACCGGCTTGCCAAGGGTACGGAAATTTACTTTGATGTGATAAAGGAGCAGCGATGAGAGCGATAATTGTCGAGGATGAAGTGCTGGCGAGGCAGGAGCTTGCTTTTCTGATACAGGCACACAGCAGTTTCAAGATTGCCGCCGAGTTCGAAGACGGGCTGGATGCGCTGAAGTATCTGCAGACGGATACGGTGGATGTGATTTTTCTGGATATCAATATTCCATCGGTTGACGGCGTGCTGCTGGCCCATAATATTAGCCGTTTCGCGGTCAAGCCCTATATTGTGTTCATCACAGCCTATAAGGAGCATGCCGCCGAGGCGTTCGAGATCGAAGCGTTCGACTATATCCTGAAGCCTTACAGCGAGACGCGGATCAAAGCGATGCTGCAGAAGCTGGAGGGGGCCATTGCGGCCGGGAGCCGCCAGGGGGAAGAAGAGCCGGTCAAGCTCAGCAGCGGTAAGGTCAATCTGTGGAAAAATGAAAAGATCATCGTCGTCGATACGGACGAGATCTACTATGCTTCGGCGCAGGAGAAAACAACGAGCGTCATTACCAAAGATGAGGAGTACAGCATGGCCTTAAGCATCAGCGAATTCCATAGCCGCCTGCCGCAGGAGCAGTTCTTCCGCTGCCACCGTTCGTATCTCGTCAATCTGTCCAAGATCAAGGAAATCATCCCCTGGTTCAACAACACCTATCTGCTCCGGCTGCGTGATTTGGACTTCGAAGTGCCGGTCAGCCGCGGCAAGGTGAAGGAATTCAGGCAGATCATGCGCCTCTAGCGGCAGTTCATTCCCCGTTTGCGTCATCTCATTCCGGATTTCTCTTAAGTCAGCATCTTTTCGCTACAATGAAGAGGCAAAGCAAGCCTTGAAGCGACTTTGGAAGCGATATTAGAGAGAAAGAGGGAATCACCCATGACTACGACTACGCCAGGCAGCAAGCGGTGGCTCATCGTGCTAGGTACAGTGATTATGCAAATGGGACTCGGTACAATCTACACCTGGAGCTTGTTCAATGCCCATCTTGTCAGCAAATTCGGCTGGGAGCTCAGCTCTGTTTCGATAACTTTTTCCATCACCAGCTTTGCCCTGGCCTTCGCGACACTATTCGCGGGGAAACTGCAGGACCGGTTCGGCCTCCGCAGACTGACCGCTGCTGCCGGGATTATGCTGGGGCTTGGTCTGATTCTAAGTTCGCAGGCCAGCTCCCTCCCGATGTTCTACCTGCTGGCCGGCGTAGTTGTCGGGTACGCGGACGGAACAGCGTATATTACTTCACTATCCAACTTAATTAAGTGGTTCCCGAAGAACAAGGGACTGATCTCCGGAGTATCCGTAGGTGCTTACGGTACGGGTAGTCTGATCTTCAAATATATCAACGGCAGCCTGATTGAGTCGGCGGGCGTGTCGAATGCTTTTCTGTACTGGGGCTTCATGGTGATGATTATGATCGTAATCGGCTCAATGCTGGTCCGGGAAGCGCCGGTGGCGGCCCCCGCATCGGCGGCTATGGCTGCCGGGAATCGCATGAAGACAGCCGCTGGAGCTGTTATCGCGCCGAAAGACTACACTGTTAAAGAAATGCTCCGCACGAAGGAAGCTTACCTGCTGTTCGTGATCTTCTTCACCGCCTGTATGAGCGGCCTCTATCTGATCGGCATCGTGAAGGATATCGGTGTGCAGCTGGCCGGACTGGATGTTGCGGCAGCAGCGAATGCTGTAGCGATGATCGCGATCTTCAATACGGCCGGGCGCCTGATTCTGGGTGCATTATCCGACCGCATGAGCCGCTTGAAGCTGATTAGTGTAACGCTGGCTGTTACGGCGGTAGCGATGTTTACTCTCAGCTACGCCACCCTCAGCTACGGTATATTCTTCACCTGTGTGGCGGCGATCGCCTTCTGCTTCGGAGGTAATATTACCGTGTTCCCGGCGATTGTCAGCGACTTCTTCGGCCTGAAGAACCACAGCAAGAACTATGGCGTTGTCTATCAGGGCTTCGGCATCGGTGCGTTGTCCGGCTCGTTCATCGCCGCATTCCTGGGCGGGTTCAAGCCTACGTTCATCGTAATTGGTCTGCTGTGTATCCTGGCCTGCATCCTGGCGGTTTCCCTGAAGCCTCCGGTAGCAGGGCAGGCAAAAGTAAAGGGAATGAGCCTGAAGCCTTCACGGCATACGGCTTAACCATATAGAGATTGATGTTGGCTTGAAAGAAACAGAGACAAAGAGTGTCGTAGAGAAAGAGAATGGCAGACCAAGAGTGCTGTAAAGTAAGAGAATGACGGGCAGCGAGTGTTGTAGAGAAAGTGTGCTGTAAAAAAGAGTGCTGTAAAAAAGAGTGCTGAAGACCAAGAGACTGGTTTCGGAGAAGAGATGTCCATACTTCCGCGTGAGCGGAGGGGGAGGTCTCTTTTTTTTCTGTGGAGAGGGGTAAGAGTCCGGAGGGGGCCGGATGAGAGGTGGAAGGTGCATAAATCAGCCTTCGATAAATCTGCTAAAGTTATATTATATTGGATTGAAAGACTACATAGGATGAAGCCCGTACAACCGTTTTTACTCGAATAAAGTTGTGCCGGTAGGCACTTTTTGCAGAAGTCAGGTGTTATAAAGATATACAAGCCAGGAGGTGAGGGCAACGTCACAGGAGAATATGCCGGATATGCGGCAGGTAGAGGCGGTCATTATCAGGGTTCAACAAGGGGAGCAGGAATCCTTTGCGTTCATTGTGGATGCTTTTCAGCAGCCGGTTTACCGGTATTGCTGCCGGATGCTGGGGAACAGGCAGGATGCCGAGGATGCTGTGCAGGATGTGCTGGTCAAAGCCTATCAATCTATCAGAGGGTACAAGCCTACGGTTAGCTTCTCGGCATGGCTGTACCGGATTGCCGGCAATCATTGTCTGAACCTGCTGCGCCGGCGGCGGATGCAGGGGCACTTCCTGCGGGTGTTCCGTCCCGATACGGCGGCAGCGGCCGGTCCGGAGCAGACGCTGGAAGAGCGGCTATACAGTCCGGCGCTGGAGGCTGCACTTGGACGGTTATCGCTGGAGGAACGGAATTTGCTTGTTCTGCGGGTATTTGAAGAGCAGACCTTTCTGGAGATCAGCGCAATTCTCAACATTACGCCTAATGCGCTGCATAAAAGGATGGAGCGGATCAAACGAAAAGTGCGGGAAACGATGCAAGCGGAGGAGGGGATATCATGGAACGGGCAGGAATCGGCAATGAGTACCAAGATATAAGAGACGCTGCAGTCCGTGAAGAGCAGCTATCCGTGATTGAGGTTACTGATAGAGTTATGGCCCGTGTGCGGGGGACTGAACAGAAGCGGAGTCCGCGCGGGATCAGATTCGCCGGTAAAACGGCTGCGTTCACAGGGATGCTGGTTATGCTGCTGCTGATCACAGTAACAGCCTACGCTGCCTCGGAGTATATTCAGATCCGGAATAAGGCAGGCGAGGTGAAGGTGCAGCATCGAGCAGAAAACCCCAATCCGGGAGCGGCTGCTCCGTATTACGAATATTTGTGGAAGCTGATGGACTTTGCCAAACCCGGGGAACTGATCGCTTATTTCAATAGAGGAGAAAAACTTCCGGAAGGAGCGGAGCCGGCACTGCAGTTTACAAGCAAGGAGCTGCGTCTGACCGATTACCCGGCTTTTCTGGGAGAGATGAACAAATTGAAGACGCCTGTATTGCCCAAGGAAGCCGGAGGTTATGAATTTAAGTATGGCACGATACACCCCGGTTCACCTTTAGCCGCGGAACGCGATGGAAATCCGCTCTACCGTCAGACTCTTGACGAACTGTTGGCTGAGGCGAAGCAGGATACCGGCCGCAATCTGTTCATGAAGGCGATCCCGTGGACCGAAGCGGCTTCTATTGGCGGCAAGTATACCAGAGAAGGGGCGGTCATCGAAATAGGGGCTACCCTGCTGCATGGGGGTAATGTGCAGGTCATGCTAAGGCCGGAGGTGGCCGCAGAGAAGCTGGAGGTAGAGGGCCGTGAGATCGTATACAATCACGCCAACAAGCCAGAGGTGCGGCCGGATATAAGCTACCATTACCTGAACTGGTACAGTGAGCAGCAGGATGCGTATTATATTGTCACCACCTACGGTGACCGGAAGCTGACCAAGGAACAGCTGCTGGATTTGGCGGGTGAATTGATCCGGGGCGGGCTGTAGGCGGCGGTTCTGGGGAGTGATTTTGTTAAGTTCAGTCTATACAGGCATAAATGTTGTACGTACTGCAACATTGGTTCATAAATACCGGCTGTTCAGGAGGATTGTTGTATGAAATACAACAATAGCTTCGTTAATCGGCCTGGAACGAGGGAATTGCTGCATTTTGTGCAACAATTATAGATTTAGGCCGTGTTATTGAGGGAAATGTTGTATTCTGTGCAGGATTGTAATAAGCACTCCATGTGCAAAGGATGAATCGGGCAACTCTTGCTTAAACAGCAGCCGGAAGTCCAAATATTCATCGTTGAGCAGCCAGCAGCTTAAGTGAATAGATTGAATTCAATTTAGGTATTAAAAGGTATTCAAAAAGGAATCCAAAAAGGCATCCATAGAGCGAATACGCTCTATGGATGCCTTTGGTGTTCACACGTATGAGGAATGAAGGATGCCGCGGGAGGAGGGCTTAGCCCTCCAACAGCAGCGCTTCAGGGTCTTCCAGTAATTCCTTGACCTTGACGAGGAAGCCTACCGCCTCTGAACCGTCCACAATCCGGTGATCGTACGATAAGGCGACATACATCATCGGACGGTTAGCTGTCCGCTCTTCATCCAAGGCGATCGGACGAAGCTGGATCTTATGCATGCCGAGGATGCCGACCTGCGGCGTATTGAGGATCGGCGTAGACAGCAGAGAACCGAATACACCACCGTTGGTGATCGTGAAGGTACCGCCCTGCAGCTCCGGCAGACTGAGCGTGTTGGCGCGCGCTTTGGAGGCGAGCTCGCCGATCTTGCGCTCGATTTCCGGGAAGCTGAGCCGGTCGGCATCGCGGACGACCGGCACGACCAGGCCTTCTTTGGCAGCTACGGCAATGCCGATGTCATAGTATTTCTTCAGCAGGAGATCCTCGCCGTCGATCTCGGCATTCAGCAGCGGATAAGCCTTGAGTGCACCGATCACGGCTTTGGTGAAGAAGGACATGAAGCCGAGTCCGACCTCATGCTTCTCTTTGAAGGCATCCTTGCGGCGTTTGCGGATGTCGAGAATAGCGGTCATGTCCACCTCGTTGAAGGTGGTCAGCATGGCAGCCGTCTGCTGCGCTTCGACCAGGCGGCTGGCAATCGTCAGCCGTCTGCGCGACATGCGCTTGCGCTCGGTCGCTTTGCCGTCCTCCGCGTGCGGCGCCTTGCCCGCCGGCGCGGGCGGCTTCACCGGCTCCGGCCGCGCCGCCGCAGGCGCAGCGGCCTCCGGCACGGCTGCGCCATGGCCGTTCACATCGGCCTGGCCGATCCGGCCGATGGGGTCGCGGGCACTGACCTCGCCGAGGTCGATGCCCCGCTCCCGGGCCAGCTTGCGCGCCCCCGGCGAAGCCAGGGCCGCAGTCCCTGCCACCGCACCTTCGGAGGCGGCAGGAGCACTTGCCGCTTCCGGCTTACCGCCGTCAGAGGCGCTGCCGCCCGCCGCTGCGCTCGTCGCTTCCGGCTTGCCTCCGCCTCCGGCTACTGCCGCACCGTCGGCGCTGCCGATAATGCCGATAGCTTCGCCAACGGCAACGTTCTCGCCCGCCTGGCGCAGGATGGAGGAGATGACACCATCCTCCTCCGCACTGATCTCCAGGTTGACCTTGTCGGTCTCAAGCTCCGCGAGCACATCGCCCTGGCCGACAGTGTCGCCCTCTTTAACCAGCCATTTGTAGATCGTTCCTTCGGAAATGGATTCGCCCAAATCGGGTACTTTAATTTCGGACACAGGCCGTTACCTCCCCAAATATAGTAGTTTACGTTATCGAGAGACCGCCTTGCTGCTGTCAGGAAGACGGTACAGGTGCTTGTACTTGAGCGTTTAGTTTCAGGGCTTCTCTAACGATGCGCCGCTGCTCGAAGCTGTGCACATCCGCGTAACCGCTGGCCGGGCTGGAGCGCTCCGGACGGCCGATATACTGGACGGTAACATTCTGCGGGGCAATGGCGCGCAGCCGGGGTTCGGCGTAGCTCCAGCCGCCCATATTCTTCGGTTCCTCCTGCACCCAGATGATTTCCTGCAGGGAACGGAACGAACTGAGATGTGCGCCAAGCTCGCGTTCCGGGAACGGGTACAACTGCTCCAGGCGGAGAATATGCAGCCAGGAGAAGTCCTGTCCGCGGGCGGCCTCCAGCTCTGTCTGCAGGTCGATGGCGACCTTGCCGCTGCATACCACCAGGCGCTTGACCTCTTCGGGCTTGCTGCCGAGCAGCGGTTCCGGAAGCACCGGCTGGAAGCTGCCGGAGGCGAGATCAGCACCGGCCGAGGTGCTGCGCGGATTGCGGATCAGGCTCTTCGGTGCCATGATTACCAGCGGCCGGGCATCGGGCTGTCCGCAGAGTGCAGCCTGACGGCGCAGCAGATGGAAATATTGGGCCGCGCAGGTCAGGTTCGCTACGGTCCAGTTCTCCTCGGCGGAGAGCTGCAGATAACGTTCCAGCCTGCCGCTGGAGTGTTCCGGTCCCTGGCCTTCATATCCATGCGGCAGCAGAATCGCAAGATTGCTGCGCTGTGTCCACTTGGCGCGTCCGGCGGAGATGAACTGGTCGATAATGACCTGGGCGGCATTGGCGAAATCGCCGTATTGCGCTTCCCAGAGCACGAAGGTCTCCGGTGCGAACACATTATAGCCGTATTCATAGCCGAGTACAGAGGCTTCTGACAGCGGGCTGTTGTAGACGCCGAAGGAGGCGCGGGAATCCTTAAGCTGGTGAAGAGGAGAGAAGAGCTCCCCGCTCTCACTGTCATGCAGGACAAGGTGGCGGTGAGCGAAGGTGCCGCGCTGTGAATCCTGTCCGCTGAGGCGGATCGGCGTGCCGTCCTTCAGAATGGTAGCGAAGGCCAGGGTCTCAGCCAGCGCCCAGTCTACCCGCTCGCCGTCATTCAGCGCATCCTTGCGCCGCTGCAGAATCCGCTCCAGCTTCGGATAGACTGTGAAGCCGGCCGGTACGCTCAGCAGCTCACGGTTAATCTCCTGGAGGCTGGCCAGCGGAACCGCTGTAGGGCGGTGCACCGGTGTTCCCGTATCCAGAACGACCGAAGTCTTGGACTCGGCGTTCTTCTGTTTCCCTTCCTTCATCTGCTCGAAGGCCTGCTGCAGCACATTCTCGGCTTCGGCAATCATGTTCTTCACCTCATCGGCTGTAACAACCTTCTCGCGCTGCAGGCGTTCCGCATAAACGCGGTAGACGGTAGGGTGGTTGCGGACCTTGCCATAAACCACCGGCTGGGTGGTTTCCGGATCATCCATCTCATTATGGCCGTGGCGGCGGTACCCGATCAGATCAATCAGGAAATCCTTCTTGAACAAATGGCGGTAAGCGCTGGCCATACGGACGGCTGCAATACAGGCTTCGGGGTCATCGGCATTGACATGCACTACCGGGATCTCATAGCCCTTCGCCAGATCACTTGCATAATGCGTGGAACGGGAATCTTCACTTTCGGTGGTGAAGCCGATCCGGTTATTGACGATAATATGCACAGTGCCGCCATTCTGATAACCTGTCAATTTGCCGATATTAAGTGTTTCCGCAACAATGCCTTCACCAGGGAAGGCGGCATCGCCATGCATAAGCACGGCCATGGCTTTGTTCGTATTCAGCTTAGGCAGGCCGGGGGTACCCCGTTCCTCCTGGGCTGCACGCGTGAAGCCTTCAACGACCGGATTCACGAACTCGAGATGGCTCGGGTTGTTCGCAAGCGTGATGCGGGTACGCACGGTTTCGCCTTCACGGACGGCCCGGTCAGCGCCTAGATGGTATTTCACATCACCGCTCCAGCCATAGGTGACACCCATGGAGCCTTCGGACGGGAAGAGCTCCTTGTTCGGCGAATGATGGAATTCCGAGAAAATAATATCATAAGGTTTGCCCAGGATGTGGGCAAGCACATTAAGTCTTCCGCGGTGGGCCATACCCATCAGGATATGCTCTGCGCCGTCATGTGCGGCAGCGCGGACAATTTCATCCAGCATAGGCACGAGGGCATCATTGCCCTCCAGGCTGAAGCGCTTCTGGCCGACGAAGGTCTTGTGCAGGAAGGTCTCGAACTGCTCTACCTGGATCAGGCGTTTCAGCAGCTCTTTGCGTTCCGCATTATTCAGTGGAGCAGGCGACGTTGTGGATTCCGCCTGGCTGTTGAGCCAGCGCAGCTCACGCTCGTCATGCACATGCCCGAATTCATAGGCGATGGTCTGTGTGTAGGCCTGGCGCATTCTGTGAACGGCATCCATAGCGGTATGCACACCCTCGGGGGCATTCTCCCAGATCAGTGAAGCCGGCAGGGCATTCAGATCTTCGCGCGTCAGCTCATAGGTCTCGATCTCCAGCCATTTCGCCATCGGGTTGGTGCTCCGCTCCAGCGGATCGATATCGGCAGCCATATGGCCGTATATTCGGATGTTAGCCATTAGCTTGGAAGCTTTAACGGCTTTCTTGAGCCACTCTGTATCTCCTGAGATGGCGGGGGGAGGCGTCTTGACGGCATCCGGAGCCAGGGGAGGCGGACCGGATACTGTGAACAGGTCGCGGTAATGATGCTCTACGGAAGTGGGATCCTTGACAAACTGCTCGTATTTCTCCTGAATGTAGCCCAGATTGGGACCGTAATACTTGCTCCAGACAGATTCGTTATAGGGCTCTTTGACGGCCATGAGTAGGTCCTCCTAACGGATAAACTCCACATGCGGTATATTAGGAACACCGCTTAGCGGAGCTGCGATGTTTGCGGTTTCATTCTCATCCTATTGTGCTACTTTCCGGCAGGGTAATCAATTCATACTTTCGTGCAATCCGTTCGCAAAACGGTATGATTCAGCAGGGAATTCATACGGAACAATCATAAATTTTCCGGGTGAAGCCGGAGGGATAAAATATCGTTAAAATCCATAAAAAATTAAGGAATTAGGTGGTTGTAAATCATGGAAATGGGTAATTACTTCTATATTGTGTTACGGGATAAATATCTATTAGTATATTTAAACTAATTTGGACCGATTGAAGATGAATTGGAATTATTTATACAAGCCATTGGCAATTTTAGCTAAGGGTCCTCACGATTTAACATAAAAAAATTCCAGAAAACGACACACTTTTCATGTAAGATCTTGTATAATGTTATTGCGGAGAACGGTTTCATCGATTCTTTCCAGATCCTTTCATGTAAAGGGTCCAGTAAAGGGTAAACCTGCCGAAAGACAGGGGCACAAAGTCTCGGATCTAAAGTAGAAATACTATGATGGCCGGACTGCCTGGGGACGCGAAAATTCTAGGAGGAGATTTCTTGGATAAGTCCAACCAGGGGAATGACGAACTGCAGGCAGTTGATCTGGATTTAGAATGGGTGCATTTGCTAATGTCTGCTAAGCAGGCTGGCATCCAGGCAGACGAGATTCGGCGTTTTTTTACTGAAAAAGCACTCCAGGCGATGTAGGGCATTCAGCATTGTACGGATACATACAGAACAGGGCACAGCGGTGTACACGCTGTGCCTTGTTCTGTTGGGATTTACATGTTGTTTCGGGGTCCCCGCAAAGTACCTGAGTAATCATCGAAGCTGCTGCCTCACTTTGTGGGGGGTATTTCAGTTATCCTTTTGCTCCAGCCGCCATTTCTGATAATCGAGAAATTCCTTGAATTCACGTTTGCTTATACCAGAGGCCATCGCATCCTGTACCAGCCTGAACCATTCTCCATCGAGAGCCGGTTCTGCAGTCTCTGCAATTCCGCCATACAGTAATACGTGAATCGATACTTGAAGTGCATCGGCAATTTTTTCGATAAATTGAATGGAGGGGTTGGATTGGATATTCCGTTCGACATTACTTAAGTATGATTTCGCCACGTCAGCCTTATCCGCAAGCTCGGATAAAGAATAACCCTTCTCCAGACGGAGCCTATGGATGCGGCTTCCCATGTTATCTGACACGATTACAACGCCCTCCGTACTTTTTGTTATCAGTATAACAAAAATTCGCAAAACGGACAAAAACCCTTGTTCCTGCCAGAAGCTGGCGGGGAGAGACAAAACGGCATATCCAGCCCGGATGAGGGAGGATATGCCGTTTTGTGTATATAGTTTGATGGCCTTATTTGGCTTCTCCCAAACCTTGCGTAGCATTGAATGTCCAGTTCAGCGCCAAGCCGTCACCCTGGAAGATATTCTGATCCTGGGTATTGTCAACGAATTCGAAAGCAATCTTGAAGGTTTTGGTTTGGGTAGCGGCGATGCCTCCCGGCAGTACACCCGCCGTTACGAGATCATAGCTGGAAGTGTTCTTCAGGTCCTTCAGGGAGATCTCGGACAGCACATGGCCGGCAAGCGGACCGCTGGTGTAAGAGCTGTCGAGAAGTTTGATTTTGAAGTGATCTCCAAGATCCTGGCCGGCATTATCGCCCTTCGCATCAGTTATAGTGTAGCTGGTGGCCAGCGTTAGGAGTTTGATATCCAGGGTGCCGTCATTGGACAAGGTGAACGTGCGTACGGTGTAATCACCCGGTTTCAGGTTGGTCAGGGCAACAGGGGTATTGAAGGAAGAGCCGAGCTTCAGTGTGCCTGCCGCGAAGGTTGCCGTGCTGGTTGCTGTGGAGCTGAAGTAAGCGAAGGTGCCCCCTCCGATTAAAGACAATCCCAGTGCTGCCGATGCTACGCCAAGACCCAGTGTTTTTTTGATACCCATAATTAATTTCCTCCTCGAGTATATTATGTTTTTTTAAGATCGGTGATCAGGAATGCATATACAGATAGATTATTTGAGGGCGCCTTTTTCCTGGTTGGCTTCGAAGTTCAGGGTCAGGGCCAGCGTATCGCCTTGATAGTAGTTTTGCGGCTGGAAGGTTTCCTTGAAGGCAAACTGTACGCTCAGGTTATCTGAAGTGCCTGCTTTGATGCCCCCGTTCTCTACACCAAAGATCCCGCCGAGAATTCCCTTGGCTACAAGATCCGGACTTTGCTGCTCAAGGTCGGCCAGTGAAATGACCAGGACAGGTGATGTTACCTTATCCTTGTTAACAAGGAAGGTCACAATAATATCGTCTTTGAGATTATGGGCGCCGTTATCCCCCAGGGCATCTGTAATGACAGATGAGGTGCGCAGAACAACTTTGGGAATATTGAGCGTTCCGTCATTTTTCAATTTAAAATCTCTTAGAATCGTATCCCCCGGCTTAAGATTGCTGAGATTGACAATAACGGAGGGGTCCGAATTAAGTAATAAAGTACCGTTGTTAAAAGAAGCTGAAGTGGTGGAGGTACTGCTGAAGTACGCGAAGGTTCCTCCGCCGACCAGGGTTAATCCGAGTGCTGCCGATACAACGCCGAGACCTAATGTTTTTTTAACGTTCATTTGTTCATCCCTCTCTCATCGTTCTTTTTGGTCTTTACCTGTCTTCGGGTAAAATTTATTGTTGCTCCGCGTTTCGTAAACGGGAGAGGACAATCGGTTTATTGCACAATGTCTGGAAGGGTATCCGGTCCGCCGGTCACCGCTGGCCCTGCATTCTTCTTCTCCAGTGCCGCTACGGCTTTCCAGGAGGAATACAGTGCGTAGAGGAGCAGGAGCAGCCCGGGGATAATCATCAGCATTACGCTTCCGGCTTTGGAGACCGCAAAATTCATGGCATATCCTACATAAGGGACGGTGACGCCGGTATATTGGCCTACCACATTTGTTGAGCTGACCGCTGAGGTATCGGCTGCATCGTTATTGTCCCCTTTGGTGGTATAGCTGGCATCGCCTATGGCACTGTTTATTGAAGCATCGACCACACGGTGTGTAATCAGGAGGTTATCGGGATTCATGAATGTAATCACATCGCCTTTTTGAAAACGGGTCATATCCCCGCCCGGCTTAATCGCTACAATAGATCCGGTCTGGATGCCCGGCTCCATGGAACCGGATAACACCGTCTTGATCTGATAGCCGAAGAAGGAAGGTTCGCCTCCGGAGGCTTTGGAGATGACTACTGCGGTTACCAGCACCAGAAAAATCATAAATATCAGTGTGGACAATGTGGTGCTGACTATCTTTTTAATGCGCATATTATTCCCCGCCTTTGCTGGTATCCGATTGTGGAGCAGGTGTAGCTGTAGGTGTAACTGTAGCTGTAGCTGTAGCTGTAGCTGTAGGCTGCGCGGTATCTGTAATGCTATCCGGGAGCTCCCCAGGTGAGTCTGCCGCTGGAGTCGCCTCCGGAAGATTGGCTTCCGGTGCCGGTGTGGCAGGCGGAGCGGTAACCACTGCATCCGGTGAGGGTGCAGGAGCCGGCTTTTCTCCCTCAGGAGCTTCTATAGCAGGTTCTTCGATGGTCTTATCTTCTCCAGGAATCTCCGCTGCGGGCGGATTATTCTTGGTTTGATCGTTCTCCTGTTTCTGCTTCTCAAGCGCCAGCCGTTCCGCTTCTTCAGCCTTGGCTTTCTCCTCCAGCGCCGCCTTCGCCTCAGCAATGTGTACCTGCTGTTCCTGCAGCGTGGTGATTGTGGACGATAGGTTCTCTCTGGAGGCTGTTAATTCTGCACTTAACTGATCATAGCTTGACTGTAAGGCGGGAGATACATTGGGGTCTGCATTGTCATTGTAGGCTCTGGCCATGAATGAGAAAATCGGTTCCTCGGCAGGGAAGCCGAAGCTTTCACGCCGGAGAAGCACCCGGTCAGGATTGCCGGTCGGCAGCGAGCCGCCGAAATCATGAATCGTATTCAGATAATGCACAATACCCGTTAATGTATCCGTCAGGGATTCCGACAGCACCCCGCTTTGGTGGAGACCTTCCTGCAGCTGTTCGAAGAACCGGGCGTCACGGATTTCCAGGCAATTGGGTTCGAGATTCACCATATATCCTCCGAGTTGATGCAGAATGGCTGCTGCACTGCCAATTTCCTGCAGAATTTGCTGCCAGATACCTGCATTGAAGCTCAGCTGTGTATCCAGTGCGCTAACTGTATCGCTTGCCAGCCGGATTTGTTCCGAGATCTCACTGGAGACCTGATCCAGTTCCTCCGCTGACAGTTCTTCAGAGATTGGGGGAGTGTTATAGTTCCCGCTCGTATTGTGGCTGCCAAGAGAAGATTTCAGTTCGATAATTGTGCGGACATGTCCGCTGAACTCCGACAGCAGCTGTTCAATCTGACCCGGAAATACGGAGCAGAGCCCGATAGAGGTGTTCTGTTCCTGGGAAGTGTTATACTCTCCGTAAGTACTGCCAATCTGATTGGATGTATACATTATAAGGACAGATACAGCCACACCGGATTGCAGGATCCGAAGACCGAGTTTCGTGTAATTCTTTTTACGCCGTTTGGCGGATCTGGGGTACAAAGGTAGGCCCCCTCTCATGGCTTACTGTTTGGTATTCGTTATATTCGTTCTTTATTAAGAACGTTCTCGTAATGAAATCATACACTGCGCACCCGGGAAAAGAAAAATGTCAATTTCAGCGAATTGTTCGCAATAAAGCACGAATGCATCTGATTATCTTTAATTATCTTAATATATCGCTGTTTTTCACAAATGTTCTTTATTGAGAACGAAAAAAGGTTATGCTATCCGCACAACAAATACGGATGGCATAACCTTTTCCTTTTGTAGTGAAGCCCGCTCCTTAAGGAAGCTTCTCTCCGCGTGAGCTGACGTACAGCTCGTACCATTCCTTGCGGGAGAGCTCAATCTTATCCGCTCCTCCGCAGGCTGCGATGCGCAGCGGATTGACGGTGCCGATTACAGGCTGGATGGCTGCAGGATGCGTCATCAGCCAGGCCAGGACGATGGCCTCAGGTGTTGTATTCTTCTCATCGGCAAGCGCCTGTACTCTGGCCGCTGTATTCACCACGTTCTCCGGCTGTCCTTCAAGCGGCCGTCCGCTGAACAGCCCCTGGGCCAACGGGCCCCAGGCCTGAAGCTGGATGTTCCCCGCGCGGCAATACTCTATTGTACCCTCAGGAAACGTGAGGTCTTTCCACTGTTCCCGGTTCACGCTGAGTACGGCATCGACCCAGCTGATTTTGGCCAGGCTCATATGCAGCTGATTGACGATGAAGGGCTCGTCACAATAGGTCACCAGCAGTTTGATCTGGGCAGCACTCATATTGGAGACACCGAAGTGGCGCACCTTGCCGGCTGCCTTAAGCTGGCGCAGTGCTTCGGCGACTTCCTCGGGGTCCATCAGCGGGTCGGGGCGGTGCAGCAGCAGAATATCAATATACTCTGTGCCCAGCCGGGAGAGTGTTCCGTCTACACTGGACAGAATATGCTCCTTGGAGAAGTCGAACATATTGGTGATATCCCCCGGCTCCATCAGCCTGATGCCGCATTTCGACTGCAGGATGATCTCATCACGCAGACCCGGACGCTCCCTGAAGATCTGTCCGAACACCTTCTCCGCCTTGCCCCGGGTATAGATATCCGCATGGTCAAAAAAATTGATGCCGATCGACAGCGCCGCATCCAGCGCCTCATGCCCCTGCTTTATGTTCTCCGCTGTAACCGGTTCATGGTCCCAGCCGCCGCCAAGCCCCATACAGCCCAGCGCAATGCGGCTGGCAGGAATTCCGCGTTTGTTAAGTGGCAACGCTTTCAGCAATTGTATCCCTCCATAAGCTATAGCTTTTGAATGCTCTAAGATTAAGTGTACACCTTTAGAATCCGGTATGGTATTTTTTGTCGCTGGAGGAGCGGTGTTTCGTGCCTTCCTTATCCTTCTCCTCCTGCTTCTCGAGTGTCAGATCCTCGACCGGAATCGGATCTACATTCTGTTCCCTGTCATCAAGGTCAAATAAGCTTGGCTTGTCGGTCGGGTATTGCTCAGGGTGGTCGCGTTCGTCTCTTATCGGCTTCTTATCGTCACTATGGCTCATCTTAAGTTCACTTCCCTTTCGGAATATTTGCCGGGCAAGGATGGGGAATGTGCTAGAGAATTCTCCTGAGCCTTGCCGGCAGTTTGCTCCCTAATAAACACAATTCGGGCTAATTAAACACAGGAACCTGTGATAAACCGCAGGTTCCTGTGTGAACAGGCTTTGGAAATGAAATGGAGGACTGCCCCGGCCTGCCTGTAACGGCGGCGGAACAATCCTCCTGAAATTCTATACTTATTAAGGAATAATCGGGCTGCCTTTGTCACTCATCCTGCGGGCCACAACATCCTCATGGAGCCGCTTCAGCCATTTCAGCTCGGTCAGACAGTGCTCGTACCGGCCGTACATCAGATGCAGTGCCGAACGGGGAACTATGGAGATATGCTCCTCATACACCTGATAAGCGAAGTTCACCTGGTGCTCTGTCTCGCGGATACGTTCCTCCAGCAGCCGTTCCACCTTCTCCTGATCAATGTAGCGGGAGAGGGCCAGGGCCATGTACAGCGGATGATGCAGCTGATCGCTTTTCTTGATCTGCTGCAGAATGAGCTGTTCCATCAATTCCTTGCCTTTATCGGTAATCCGGTAGATCGTTTTATCCGGCCGGTCCGTGCTGCGGATAACCTCTACAGCTTCAATATGGCTGCCCTCGGCCAGCTTGTCGACTGCATAATACAAGGAGCCCATCTGCAGCTTAATGAACTGGTCCATCGTGCGTTCCTTCATGACCAGTGTAATCTCATAAGGATGCATATCCCGTTCCAGCAGCAGCCCCAGAATCAGCAGCTTCATGGACATGATGCTTACCTCTGCCCGGAAGCTGGAGCAGGCTGGGATTCCTTAGGCTGAATAGCCAGACGGTCTTTGGGCATCAGCAGAACAAAGACAACGGCAAGCACCGCAGGGACGATAGCCCACATGAAGGTATGAGCGATCGATGTAGACAGTGAATTCGTAATCTTCTCCAGTACCGGTGCCGGAATCTGTGCACGGGCCTCAGGGGTCAGAGCAGAACGCGGATCACCGAAGGAAGAGGCCTGGCCACCGTCTCCGAAGGCCGTGCTAAGCTCTGAAGTGAAGCTG
Organism: Paenibacillus phytohabitans; assembly: GCF_013141775.1. Taxonomy (GTDB): domain Bacteria; phylum Bacillota; class Bacilli; order Paenibacillales; family Paenibacillaceae; genus Paenibacillus_AQ; species Paenibacillus_AQ phytohabitans. Next base: position 164,021 of record NZ_WHOB01000089.1, on the reverse strand, counting down.
TTGCGCTGGATAATACCGAAGATGGTAATCCCCAGCGTCATCCCGAGCGAGCGCAGGAAGGTGCTGGTGGAGGTAGCTGAACCGCGCTGGCGCATATCGAAATGGTGAATGGATGACATGCTGAGTACGGAGAAGGAGAACCCGACCCCGAAACCGGTCAGTGCCATGAACGCATTCAGCAGCAGACGGGAAGTATCCGGTGTCAGTGTGCTGAGTGAGAAGATTCCGGCAACGAAACACACTGCAGACAGCAGCATAATGTTGCGGAAGCTCGTCTTGGTGGTGAGCAGACCGCCGGCTTGGCTTCCGATGACTGTACCGATCATCATCGGCATCAGGATCAGACCGGAGTTGGTGGCGGAGCCGCCGTATACCCCCTGGACATAGATCGGAATGTATACCGTAGCTACGATAAACGCCGAGCCGTAGAACAAGCCGAGCAGACTGCTGGTGGCAAACAGGCGCCCCCGGAACATGTTGAACGAGATGACCGGCTCTGCCGCATTCTGCTCAATGAAGATGAAGGCAATCAGGAATACGGCGAAGCCGGCGAACAGTCCGAGAATCGTTGCTGAATCCCAGGCATACTGATTGCCGCCAAGCTCAAGCGCGAACATCAGGCAGATAATTCCTGCCACCAGCGTGAAGGCGCCGCCCCAGTCAATCCGCTGTTTGGCATGGGAGACGGATTCCTTGTAGGACGTCATAATCAGGAAGAAGGAGACGATACCAATCGGCACATTAATATAGAAAATCCAGTTCCAGCCGACGAAATCAGTGATATAAGCGCCCAGCAAAGGCCCGATTACGCTGGAGATCCCGAAGACAGCACCGAATAATCCGGTGAGCTTGCCTCTTTTTTGCGGCGGGAAAATATCAAATACAATCGTGAAGGCAATCGGCATCAGCGCACCGCCGCCAACCCCTTGAATCGCCCGGTAGATACTGAGCTGTGTGATGCTCGCCGCCGTACCGCACAGGGCGGAGCCGATCAGGAACACGATGAGTCCGAAGATGAAGAAGCGCTTGCGCCCGTACATATCGGACAATTTGCCGAAGATGGGGGTTCCGGCCATAACCATGACCATATAAGCGGAGGTTACCCAGACGATTTTATCGAGTCCCCCTAGATCTGAGACGATGGTGCCCATAGCTGAGGCCACAATCGTATTATCCATCGCGGACATCAGAATGCCGAGCAGCAGTCCGGCAACGACGAGCTTAAGATTGCTTTCTTTAGTATGCATTTACAAACTCCTTTACGTTCATTATTCAAGATGAAATCTTATTATATTCAAATTTGAATAGGGTGGCAATCTTTTTTTCAAAATTAAAGTAAATTGTGGACGCAAATAAGCCGCCCTTGTACAACAAGAACGGCAGGACTTCTATGTATGGTATTCCCTGACGGGCGGAACCTTATTCGCAGCGCGGTTGCACGCTTCTTCCTACATGGCAGCATCGCTTGAACGCAGCTCACGGGCTTCTATGTACCTGATGAACAGCTCGGTCAGATCCGGGTCAAACTGGCTTCCCGCGCAGGCCCGCAACTCCACAATCGCTTCCGCGAATGATTTGGTCGGCTGGTACGGACGCTCCGTCGTCATGGCATCGAATGAGTCGATAATGGTCAGCATCCTGCATAGCCGGGGAATCTCTTCTCCCTTGAAGCCGTAAGGATATCCTTTGCCGTCATACCGTTCGTGATGCAGCTCGATATAAGGGGCAAGATCCTTGTATTTATTGTTGGTAAGTGCCATCTCTTTGCCCCAGGTGACGTGCCATTTGACCATCTCCCATTCCTCCGGCGCGAGCTTATCCTTCTTGTTAAGTATGCCCCAGGGAATCTCCAGCTTGCCGATATCGTGGATCAGTGCGCCGAGCGTGAACTGCCGTTTGGAGAGATTGTCCAGCGCCAGCAGCTCGCTGATGTCCATGGCATAGCGGAATACGCGTTTGGAATGCTTGAAGGTCTCCAGATCCTTGTACATAAAAAGATTAAGCTGCTGCTCAATATCGCGCACATCCTGGCTGAAATCGATGTCACGCTCCAAGAGAGACTGGTTACCGTAGACGTGGACCATGTTCTTGCCTTGTTTTTTGGCATAGTACAACGCCTGATCGGCATGGTCGACCAGCTCTGACTTGAAGTGGACATCCGGCCGGTACCCGGCTACGCCTGCGGAGAAGGCCAGACAGCCCTGCGGGAAGATCTCGCTGCCTTCAAACATAGAATTGTTGAGCGTTTTGCGCAGCTTTTCGATAAATTGCTTGGCCGTTACGGCATCGTAGCCCGGCATCAGCAGGGTGAATTCTTCACCGCCATATCTGGAGACAATAATATCGGTGGACCCGGTTTCCTTCTTCAGCAGGTCAGCCAGAAAAACGATCAGCCCGTCCCCCTTAAGATGGCCGAAGTGATCATTATATTTCTTGAAATCATCAATATCAATCATGGCCAGGGAGAGTGCGCTGCCGCCTGCCTGCGATCTGCGCATTTCCTCTTCGAGCGCCGCTTCGAAATAGCTGTGGTTAAACAGTCCGGTACGCTGATCGCGGTTGGCCCGTTCTTCGATGTCACGGTACATGCTGAACAGCCGTTTGAAGGAATAGGAGATCAGTACACTGAGGCCCAGGAATAAGGCCAGACCTGTAATTCCGTTATAAAAGAGCAGAACGGTCAGCACCAGGGAGAGCACCAGCGTGCACAGATAGGCCAGTACGGCGTCTGTCAGCATTGCTTTGAGTGTATTGTAGAGATTCTCACGGAAAATTATGTAGTAGAAGAAGCCGACAAGCAGCAGGTTCAGGATGAAATAAATGGCCATAGCGCTGAGGTATGCTGCCAGATGGCTGCTGAGAAGCGGTCCCTGCCGGCCCCCGAACCACGAGAAGATAAAGGCTGCGGAAGTGATCATGATACAGTACACGGCGAAATTATTGAGATGCTTCCAGAGTGGAGTGCTTCCCCATTCGATGAATAGCAGTACGATGGAGCAGAGCAGAAGAACCAGGAGAGCGGATGGGGCGCCGAAGATAAAGATACAGGCCAGATAGATGGAAGAATCCAGTGACAGCCCGTTCCCCTGCGGAGGCAGCTGGAAGGTGAAGACGGTGAGCAGGACGGCCGCGCCTGACATGGCGGTAACCCAGCCCCAATCGGATGTGGAGAGTTGAAGAATTTGCGGTTCCGTTTGATAAATGAACAAGCCCAGCCCGGCGAGGCATATGATAAAGGAGTACAAATAGCTCCTGCGGCGATGCATCTGGCTGATGATTGATTTGAGCACTGCTCCTCCTCCATTCGCGTAGTTGTAGATGTTTTATTCTAGGAGATTCGCGTTTACACCAGGATTCTCCTGCTAAATCATGACAAATCCGCATGGATTACAGGACAAAGGGGGAAAGCTGCGGTGAAGCCTTGACATACCCATGGGGGGTATATTATATTGATACTTGAGGAGGCTGATTCCTGTGTCAACAAATGAGAAGGAGCATGCCGGGCATGACTGCGGCGAGGATTGCCATTCTTCTGCATCCGGTGTCCGCAAGAGCCATCATTCCCCGGAATTCAAGAGTGGACTGACCACCCGGCTTAACCGGATAGAGGGACAGATCCGCGGCGTCAAAGGCATGATTGAACGGGATACCTACTGTGATGATGTGCTTAATCAGCTGGCGGCGGTACAGGCGGCGCTGAACAGTGTCGGCAAGCTGCTGCTTGAAGGCCATATGAAGAGCTGCATTATCGAACGGATCGAAGCCGGCGAGCATGAGGTTATCGATGAGCTGCTGATTACGGTGAATAAGCTGATGAAATAGAGGTTGGGGCCTGGATAAGCAGAACTCTTAAATTCATGCAAGGATGGCGGGCGTAACTGCGGTGAATGTTTGAACTTTCGGCCGCTGTTGTCCCCGGATTTCTTTGATTTAAACCGCTATTTGCGGTAGAAATCCGTGGACAAAGGCGTACGCATTCGCTCCTACAGTTTCAAAATTCCCCTCCGTTACTTTCATCTGGGATTATTTTTTCTCAAGATCAAACTCTGCAGGCAATGCGGGGAGCCGTCAAACCAAGCATTCGCTGGCAATTAAGCGGATGCTAACCAAATTAAGCGTATGCTTTCGAGGCTGATCAGGAGGCGTATGCTATTCAAACCATTAGGAGGGTAATCAAATGTCGAACGTAACATTGAATGTAGAAGGAATGTCTTGTGGTCACTGTGTAAGTGCTGTAGAGAAAGCTGTAAGCGGCGTTGGGGCTGCGGCGAAGGTAGATCTTCCGGCGAAGACGGTAGCGGTTGAATTTGACGAGAACACTATAAGCCTGGATGCAATCAAGGCAGCTATCGAGGATCAGGGCTACGACGTAGTTTAAGTGAAGGATTGTAATGTAAGGGCTTGGAGCCGGGAACCCTAGAGCAATAGGGCCGGGCGCCAATGCCTTTTCTTTTAAAGATAAATATACCCCTTGGGGGTATAAGGAGGTGCGTGAATCATGGAAAAGAGTGCAGAACCGGTCCAGCAGCAGGCTACGCTGCAGATTACCGGGATGACCTGCTCCGCTTGTGCGGCGCGGATCGAGAAGGGATTGTCCCGCATGGAGGGGGTATCCCGGGCGAATGTCAATCTGGCGCTGGAGCAGGCGACGGTGGGATTTGATCCGAAGGTCGCTGGCGTGCCGCAGATTGAGGAGAAGATCCGTTCGCTCGGCTATGATACGCTGAAGGAATCGGCGGATTTCGATATTACGGGCATGACCTGTGCCGCATGCTCGGCCAGAATTGAGAAGGTGCTGGGACGGATGCCCGGGATTGCCGCAGTGAATGTGAATCTGGCGCTGGAGACAGCACATGTGGAATATTCGCCGGGCAATATCAGTACAGCCGAGATTATGGATAAGGTGAGCAGTATCGGCTACAAGGCAGCGCTGAAGCAGGACCGTAAGGATATCGCCAGCCAGCGCGGGGAGGAAATCACGCACAAACGGAACAAGTGGATCATTTCTGCTATATTGTCGCTGCCGCTGCTCTGGGCCATGGCGGGCCATTTCTCATTCACTTCCTGGATCTGGACACCGGAGCTGCTGATGAATCCCTGGTTCCAGCTGGTGCTGGCGACTCCCGTGCAGTTTCTGATCGGCTGGCATTTCTATGTCAGTGCCTACAAAGCACTGAAGAACGGCAGTGCCAATATGGATGTGCTGGTGGTGCTGGGCACCTCGGCAGCCTATTTCTACAGCCTGTACCTGACGATTGATTCCCTGAAGATGAGCGGGATGAACCATACCGTGGATATGTATTACGAGACAAGCGCGATTCTGATTACGCTGATTCTTGTAGGCAAATGGTTCGAGGCATTGGCCAAAGGGCGTTCCTCAGACGCGATACGCAGCCTGATGGGGCTGCAGGCCAAGACCGCGCTGGTGCTGCGTGACGGGGTTGAGCTGAGCATTCCCGTAGAGGATGTCGTTATCGGAGATCTCGTGCTGGTGAAGCCGGGAACCAAGGTGCCTGTAGACGGTGAAGTGGTCGAGGGGCTGTCCTCCGTCGATGAATCTATGCTGACTGGCGAGAGTATGCCGGTGGAGAAGAAGCCGGGTGATGCGGTTATAGGAGCCACGCTGAACAAAAACGGTGTGCTGCGGATCAAGGCCCGCAAGGTCGGCCGGGATACGGCGCTGGCGCAGATTATTCGAGTGGTGGAAGAGGCGCAGGGCTCGAAGGCGCCGATTCAGCGGATCGCCGATGTGATTTCCGGGATCTTTGTACCGATTGTGGTGGGGATTGCAGCTGTAACCTTTGTAATATGGTATATCTGGGGCGCACCCGGGCAGTTCGCCGATGCGCTGGAGAAAGCCATCGCGGTGCTCGTAATCGCCTGCCCGTGTGCACTGGGACTGGCGACACCGACTTCCATAATGGCGGGGTCCGGCCGGGCAGCCGAGTTCGGCATCCTGTTCAAGGGCGGGGAGCATCTGGAAGCTGCACAGGGCATTAAGGTTGTTGTAGTGGATAAGACCGGAACCGTGACCAACGGCAAGCCGGTGCTGACCGACATTGTAACCAGTACCGGCATTGTAGCACAGGGCAAGGTGCTTGCCGAGAACCGGCTGCTGTCGATTACAGCGGCAGCGGAGAAGCTCTCGGAGCATCCGCTGGCTGATGCCATTGTAGCGGGCGCGCAGAGCAGAAGCATTGAGCTTCCGCCTGCCGGGCAGTTCGAGGCTGTGCCGGGCCGCGGCGTATCTGCCGTAGTGGCCGGCCAGAAGGTAAGCGTGGGCACACGGCGGATGATGGAGGAGAGCGGCCTTGATATCGGGCCGTGGACAGCAATTATGACCCGGCTTGAGCATGAAGGCAAAACAGCGATGCTGGTAGCTGTTGATGGCGCGATTGCCGGTGTCGTAGCGGTGGCGGATACGATTAAGGAAACCTCTCGCGCGGCGGTATCCAGACTGCACGAGATGGGCATCGAGGTCGTTATGATTACCGGGGACAACAAGATTACAGCTCAGGCCATTGCTGAACAAGCGGGCATCCGCACGGTGCTGGCAGAGGTGCTGCCGGAAGGCAAGGCAGCAGAGATCCGCAGGCTGCAGAGCGGCGGAGTCAAGGTTGCCATGGTAGGCGATGGCATCAACGATGCGCCGGCACTGGCAACGGCAGACACCGGTATGGCCATCGGCACCGGCACGGATGTGGCGATGGAGGCGGCGGATATTACGCTCATGCGCGGCGATCTGATGAGCATTCCGGATGCCATTCTGATGAGCCGCAAGACGATGCGCAATATCAAGCAGAATTTGTTCTGGGCGCTTGCCTACAATACGATCGGCATACCGGTTGCCGCGCTGGGCTTCCTGGCTCCGTGGCTGGCCGGTGCAGCAATGGCCTTCAGCTCTGTATCCGTTGTGCTGAACGCGCTGCGGCTGCAGCGGGTCAAGCTGTAATGTTCACTGCTTCTGCTGCAGACGGAGCGATCCGGACTTGTGTGCGGATAACCGAAGAACCGCCGGAGCGTTAATGCCGACGGTTCTTTGTGTCGCCGCCGAAAGCGGAACAAGGGAGGAAATGAGGGGCACTAGTGCCCTTGATTCCGCCGAAAGCGGGCCAAAGGAGGAAATGAGGGGCATTAGTGCCCTTGATTCCGCCGAAAGCGGGCCGAAGGAGGAAATGAGGGGCACTAGTGCCCTTGATTCCGCTGAAGGCGGGCCAAAGGAAGAAATGAGGGGCATTAGTGCCCTTGATTCCGCCGAAAGCTGGCGAAGGGCAACCGGACCCAATGTATGCGAAAAATCGAATACAATGTGCCTCCCTAGAAGTAGTCTGAATAGAGCAATGTGGAACAGCGCACTACCTGCTTACACAGACTCGCTCCAGCCGGCAACCTGCACGCCAGGCTTGTTCCGGCCGAGCCGGTTGGTGCCGATTACCCCGGCTATGATCAGAAGAGATCCGATCCAGTGGTACACTGTAATGTCTTCCCCCAGGAAGAACGCCCCGGCTGCAATGGAGACGATGGTTGAGAGATTGGTGAACACGCTCATGAGCGAAGCTTCGATTTTGGACAAGATATAAGTTGAAGTCAGGGTAGTGACCAGCGAGGCTATGACTCCCAAATATACAGCAGACAGGATAAAGGTGCCGCTCGTGAGCGGGCTTAGGAATTCGCTGAAGGTTCCGCTGGCTGCATGTCCGGTGAGTGAAATGATCAGGAAGGTTGCGAAGCCGATCCCCATCATGAGGTAGCTGAGTTCAGCGGGGCTGAAATGCCTGGAGAGTGACCGGGCCAGCACGCTGTATCCGGCAAACGCGAGACAAGTCAGGAACAACAGCACAATCCCGGTCATATTGGACAGCTGAATACTGCTTCCCTTCATGACGAAGATAAACACAACGCCAAATACCGACAGGAAAATGCACAGCTTTTGCAGCAGAGTCGTCTTCTCCTTCAAAAAAATAGAAGCGATGATCATCGTCACGACCGGAGTGAACGAATAGAGAATTCCGCCCTCGGCAGAGGTGGCATGCTGGAGTCCGAATACCTGAAGGGTAAAGAATCCCAGCGGATACATCGCTGCCAGCAGCAGTGCCCGGCCAACCGGCTTGCCGCGGTAGGAGATTTTGACCCAGCCGAAGGCGACCGGGACCGACATTACAATAAAGGAAGCAGCGAAACGGTAGGTTAGTGTATCGAGCGGTCCGGCATGGCCGAGAGCCACTTTGGTGAACAGGAATGAGAATCCGATAATGACCGCATTGAGTACGGCAAAGCTATAAGCCAGCTTGAGTCCTTGCTGCTGCATAGGTACATCTCCTTTGTGTGAGTAAGACTGGATGCTGTAAACATCTTATCTGTTACTTTAAAATTAAAGGGAATTCTGCAGCAGAACAATACCGCCTTTCCGCTACTGTACCGGTACAGTTGGTTGTTTCCTGTATAATAATTGAAGGATAATAGAGGTATCATGAACAGCAGGCCGTGGAATGAAGACGATGGGAGGCGGGGCAGGGTGAAAAAGTATCATTCGGTTGTATCGGAGATAGAGAAGCGGATGAAGGAAGGACAGTACCGTCCTGGGGAAAAGCTGCCTTCCGTGCGCAGTGCCGCAGCATTCTACGGCTGCAGTGTCAGCACCATTCTGCGGGCCTATGGGGAGCTGGAGCGAACACATCTGATCTATTCGATTCCGCAGAGCGGCTATTATATGGTGGAGAAGACGGAGGAAGCCGGACCAGCCGGGGGCAGCGGAACAATTGATTTCGCTTCGGCATCGCCGGATCTGAACGTATTTCCGTATCTGGATTTCCAGCATTGCCTTAACAAGGCGATTGACCAGTACAAATACAACCTGTTCACTTACGGGGATGCGCAGGGACTGGATTCGCTGCGCCGCACGCTGGTGTCTCATCTGGCGGAGTATCAGGTTTTTGCCAAGGCAGAGCGGATTATCATTACTTCGGGAATCCAGCAGGCACTGGAGATTCTGGCCAGAATGCCGTTTCCCAGCGGCAGGACGGAGATCCTCGTTGAACAGCCGGGGTATGATATTTATCTGCGGTATTTGGAGGCGGAGGGACTGCCTGTCAGCGGAATCGGCCGCTCCGCAGCCGGCATTAACCTGCGGGAGCTGGAGGAGCGGTTCGCAAGCGGCAGGTTTAAATTGTTCTATACCATGCCCAGGTATCATAATCCGCTCGGGACATCTTACAGCACAGCAGAGCGGCAGGCTATTGCCAGACTGGCCGGCAAATACGATGTGTATATCGTTGAGGATGATTACATGGCTGATCTGGGTGCCGGACGGCAATTTGATCCTGTATACGCGTATGACCAGACTTCACATGTGATTTATTTGAAAAGCTTCTCCAAAATCATCTTCCCCGGCCTCAGGCTGGGGGCGGTTGTGCTGCCGGAGCCGTTGCTGGAGACGTTCCGCGCCTATAAAGGATACACGGACACCTCCCTGTTATCCCAGGCAGCGCTTGAGGTATACATTAAGAACGGCATGTATGAGCACCACAGGCACAAAATAAAAGCGATGTACGCCAAAAGAATCCAGGCGGTGTATGAGGCGCTCCGGCGGCACAATACGGAAGGTTTAATTGAAGCATCTGCGGAGAGCTCCGGCGTCTACATGCAATTCAAATTGCCGGTAACCGTGAATCTGGAACGGCTGGTCAAGCGGCTGGGAGAGCGGAAGATCTGCATCGTATCCGGTAATGGATTCTATTTATCGGATTACCGGAACCGGGACAAGTTCATACGCATCAGTATTTCCCGCGCCGGGCTGGACCAGATTGATGAGGGGATCAGGGGCATAGTCCAGGAGGTGAAGCGGGGGGGCGGATGGTAGCGCGAAGGCCCTCCTGTTGTCTGGATACTAAATTGTGTTCATAATATTCCTATATAACTGTGAAAAGAGAGGCGAACCTACTGTGAAACCTGTGAATGAAACTCTTGAGCTGTTGAACCGTCATACCTCCGTCCGCCAGTTTCAGGACAAGCCGGTCAGTGACGAGCTGCTCGCTGCCATTATCGGGGCGGGCCAGATGGCCTCGACCTCCAGCAATGTGCAGGCTTATAGTGTAATTGCCGTAACGGAGCCTGCACTTAAAGCGCAGCTGTCCGCCTTATCCGGTAATCAGGCGTATATCGAGCAGTGCCCGGTCTTCCTGGTCTGGTGTGCTGACCTGTACCGGCTGCGTGAGGCGGCGGCTCCCCATCTGCAGGGGGCGCCATCCTATGAGGACAGTACCGAGAATCTGATCGTTGCCACCGTCGATGTTGCGCTCGCCGCGCAGAATGCTGCGGTTGCCGCCGAATCGCTCGGTCTTGGCATCGTATATATCGGCGGCGTCCGCAATAATATTGCTGCTCTGTCAGAGCTGTTGGGCTTGCCGGAGCTGGTCTATCCGGTATTCGGCATGTGCCTTGGTTATCCCGCCGCCGTGAATGGAGTGCGGCCGCGTCTGCCACTGCAGGCTGTGCTGCATCATAACGGCTATAATGCCGAAGCAGCAATACAGCAGGCCGGGGTGTATGACGGGATCTCACGCGATTATATGCGCGAGCGGACCGGCGGCCAGAGTGAGGCCTCGTGGTCGGAGATCATGGCGAAGCGGCAGGCCCAGCCGTCAAGAATGCATATGAAGGAGTTCCTGCTGGGCAAAGGGTTCATGCAGAGATAACAGGTTAAAGTGTGTAACTGAAGCTATATGGATAGCAGCAAGAAGCCTTCCCCTTAAAGAAAGGGCGAAGGCTTTTTGCTGCTTACAGGATTCAACCCTCTTTATGACGGATTGCCGTACCACTTATATGTCATCACTGACTTGGCGGGCACATTTACGATAAACGACTGGCTGCCCCATTGTATCTTGACGTTCTTGGTCGAGGTCTGCGGATTATAAGCGACAACTACCTTGGAGCCATCGGGATTCTTGAACGCCACATTCTTCAGGTCGTTGCTGGTATTGGTCTGGATGCGGTAAGCACCCGGAACGACAAATTTGCTGAAGTGGCCCAGCAGATAATACTGCTTGGTATAAGTGACATTGTTCTCCGGATTACTGTTTGAATTGTCGGAGTTCTGAATGGTGACCATGCCCCGGTTGGTATTGTAGGCGGACAGCAGGGCAGGACCGTCCTTCTGATCAAGTGCGGCGTTCCAGAGAATAACCGATTTGGACCAGTTACGTGTAATATTGATGAATTCAGTGATCATGTTGTCGAAGCCCTGGCTTGTGCCGTTCTGCGGATCATTCCAGGTGCCGAACCCGCCCTCTGTGAACCAGATGTCTTTATCGGGATGGGCATTATGCATGGAGGTCATCTGCGAGCCGTCGCCGCTGTCGTAGTGATGGAAGGCGCTGCCGGCGATATAGCTTGCTTTGCCGGAGTTTTTCAGATTCTGAACGACCGTATTCGGGAAGCTCCAGTTCAGATAATTATGGTCAAAAGCAATGATCTTGGTATTAATCCCGGCATTCTGCAAGGTTGGGCCCAGGTAGTCTCCGATGAAGCCGGTCTCATCCTGCTCGTTCATGCCCATCGAGGGGTACGCTCCGGTTTCATACATAGGCTCGTTCTGTACGGTGACGGCATAAATGGGAATCCCCTGGGCCTGATAGGCCTGAATGTATTTTTTGAAATAGTCGGCGTAGGTCTGATAGTACTCAGCTTTGAGCTTGCCGCCGTTCAGGGTGCCGGAATACTTCATCCAGGCCGGAGCGCTCCACGGTGAAGCAAACACCTTGATACCGGGGTTCTTGGCAATCGCCGCTTTGACCATGGGAACGATATAAGGCAGATCACGGCTAATCGTGAACTGGCCGAGTGAGGTGTCGCCGGCCGTGTCATCATACGTGTAGGCCGACCAGGTGAAGTCCGAGCTGCCCATCGGCTGCCGCAGCACACTCAAGCCAATACCGGTGTTGCCAAACAGCTTCTCCATCACCTCAGCCCGCTTGGCGGCATTCAGCTTGTAATTGAGCAGCCAGGCGGAGGAGTCGGTCAGGGAAACGCCGAATCCGTCCATTTGCTGATAGGTGGTGCCTTCGTTAATAGTAATTGTATAATCGCTGCTTCCGGTGGCGGAGCTGAAGCTCTTATCCCCGATGCGGGTCAAGCGGGCGCCGGCGCTTAGTCCGACAGCCGGCTCCGTATTCGGATCTGAGGTGGTTATCCATACCTCTGCCGTTTCCCCTGCAGCCGAAACCGGTTGCGGTACGAGGCCTCCGCTACCCGCAAGCAGCGTGGCGATCAGCGCTGCCAGTCCAATTCTTTTGAACATACATTTAACTCCTCTCGATTATGCATAAATGTAATCGCTTACTTTTATTGCAGGATTATCTTAATTCAATACTCCATAAAAATCAATAATTTCCTCAAAAAGTTATTTATCAGGGTGACAGTTGTCACCTTGAACGAATGACAGTCCATACTGATGTTCACTTTCGGCCTCCTGTACTATAGAAATATAGCCGGAGGGCATATGGATACGGAGGGATACAGAATGGATCATGTGATCGAAATGAAGAATGTCAGCAGAAGCTTTCATGATAAAAAAGCGGTAGACGGCGTCAGCTTCACCATTAAACGGGGTTCCATTACAGCAGTGCTCGGGCCTAACGGAGCAGGTAAAACAACTACCTTATCCATGCTTCTGGGGCTGCTTGAGCCCACAGAAGGAAGTGTACAGGTGTTCGGGCTTCCGCCCAAAGATGCCAGGGATGCGGAGGACACCGCAGACCGGATTCTGCTGTTCAGCCGCGGGGCCCTTGTGGCAGACGGCAGCCCGGAGGAGATTAAGGCCAGAATCGTGAGTAAGTCAGTGTCCTTCCTGCCGCTTGGCGATCCGGCGGTGCGGCTGGCTGAGGAGAAGGGCTGGATGTAGGAATAACAGCTGATCCCGAAATCTGCCGGGAAATTGAATCTGTTGTACTTTGTACAGCAGAAATCTGCAAAGATGGAGTTTTTGGACGAATATTCAGAAATCTGTTGTACGAAATACAGCAGAATGGGATTTATCTCAGAATATTGGGAATTCTGTTGCACCAAATACAATCACTGGGACAATTGAGCTTCTTAAGCTCACACTGAATAGGCAATATGTTGTACGTAATGCAACTCTCATACCCCTATAATAGGGTGTTTGGGAGAATTGTTGTACGAAATACAGCAATTCTCCCGCTAAGCCGCTTGGAGAAGGAGAAATGCTGCCTTTTGTACAACAATCTTGGATCAGGGGCCGGGATAAGGAGGGGAATGTTGTATTTAGTGCAGGATTTCTCCGGAATTCCGGGAAATGTGAATAGCTAGGTTCAGCATACATGGGCCGAATAGCGCCGACTCACGTCAAAGGCTCTTGGCCTGCTCCTCGCGCATCCACAGCGAGAGCTGGCGCTTGAGCTGCAGGAACTCCGGCGCATCGGTGATTTCATCGCGGCGCGGACGCGGGAACGGCACATCGACGGTGTGCAGGACGGAGCCGGGACGTCCGGAGAAGACATAGATGCGGCTGGAGAGCAGCAGCGCTTCTTCGATGTTGTGGGTGATGAACAGCACGGAGCGGCGATTCTCCTCCCACAGCTCCAGCAGCCAGCGCTGCATCTGCTCGCGCGTCAGCGCATCGAGCGCGCTGAACGGCTCGTCGAGCAGCATCAGCTCCTGCGGAGCGAGCATGGCCCGCAGGAAGGCGGCCCGCTGCTGCATGCCGCCGGACAGCATATGCGGATAAGCGCGCTCGAATCCGCCCAGGCCGACCTTGGCCAGCCAGTGGCGCGCGGCTTCGCGGGCCTCCGCTTGCGGTGCGCCCTGCAGCTCGGCGCCGAGCAGGACGTTGTCCAGGGTGCTCCGCCACGGGAACAGAGCTGGCTGCTGCGGCATATAGCTGATCTTGCCGCGCTGCCCGGTAACCGGGACGCCGTCCATGCTGACGGTTCCGGCATCCGGCAGCGTCAGGCCGCCGATAATGTGGAACAGGGTGCTTTTGCCGCAGCCGGAAGGACCGACAATCGAGACGAATTCCTGCGGCTCTACCGTCAGCGACACCTGGTCCAGCACATGCGTCTCCCGGCGGCGGTGCGTGAACGATTTGGAGACGCTGCTGACTTCAAGCGCAGGCGGTGTGCTTCTGGCCTCGTCAAGGCTGCTGCCGGGGACGTCCTTCTTGAGCTGTACGGTATTCGTGAGTGGAGACACTTCGGTCAGCTCCTTCTATATAGAATTTTTGTACTTAAGGCTTTATCTCAAACGTGCTCAGTATAGCGTGTATTGTTACCCTGTGCGTGTTAAGCTTCCTTGCGAGGTTTCCAGCGCACGAGCCATTTCTCCAGCAGGGCAATCAGTGCGAACAGCACCAGACTCAGCAGCACAATAATGACAATGGCCACGAACATCCGGTCCGTGCGGTAAGAGGCCTTTTGCAGCAGCATATAATAGCCGATCCCTTTGTCCGCGCCAATCCACTCGGCAACCACTGCGCCCATTACGGCATAGGTCGCGGAGATTTTGAGCCCTGAGAACAGGGAGGGCAGGGAGCCGGGAAGCTCCAGCTTGGTGAAGATCTGCCAGTTGCTTGCACCGGCCATTTTCATATAGTTCAACATTACCCTGTCGCTTTGCGCCAGCCCGCCCATGGCCGCTACGGCAACCGGGAAGAAGCAGACGAGGGTGATCAGGACGATTTTGGGCAGCAGACCGAAGCCGAACCAGATAATCAGCAGCGGTCCAAGGGCAATGGAGGGCACATTCTGGCTGAGGATCAGCAGCGGATAGAGCGCTCTTTTGAGCCAGGGCAGCAGATGAAGCAGCAGAGCCACAATGAGGCCGATGCCGGTGCCGACAGGGAAGCCGATCAGGGTCAGCCGCAGCGTTGCGGCCGTATGCGCCCAGATCCCGGAGGCATTGCCGCGTGATTCACGCGCGATATCGGACGGGCTCGGCAGCTGCCAGGCCGGGATATGGAACACCGATACCGCAATTTGCCATGCGCCCAGAAAAAAGATGACCGCCACAAGGGGCGGCCAGATTTGTCTCCAGGTGCTTCTCACGGCCGGTATTTCTCCGTCAGCTTGTCCATGCTAATGCCGCTGGGATTATGGGCGATCTTGATCTGGGAGATCACGCTCGGGCTGCCGGAGGCAATCAGTGCCTCATGCATCTGACGTACAACTTCCAGCAGCTCCGTGAGCTCGCCTTCCATGGTGGTATCAAGCGGATTCACCTGATGCTTGACCCCCGACTTCTGAATTACCTCAATCGCAGTGTCCACGTAAGGGATCGAATCCTCATTGTTTGGAGTCTTGGGAATTACCTGAATGCTAAGCAGTGTATTAGCCATTTATTATTCATTCCTCTCATGTGAGTTAGTGTCATTACTACTCCACTCGGTGTTTACTGGCCTTCCGGCAAAAATTCATTCGTAAATGTACTTGCGGCATCCAGCGGTTTGTCCAGCAGCTTCAGGCCGTACATCCACTCGGCATAATTCTGCCAGATTTCTAGCTTCTGCTCACCCCAGCGGGCGGCATCGTCCTTGTATTTCGGGCTGAGCCATTTCTGGCTGGCCAGCACCAGCTCGGGATCCAGATCAGGCACGGCATCAGACAGCACCGTGGCCGCTTCTTCCGGATGGTCGATCGCGTATTGGTAACCTTTCGACGTAGCTTTGAGGAAAGCCTTCACCACTTCCGGATGCTCGGCAATTTCCTTCTCACTGGTTGTGAGCACCGGTGTGTAGTAATCCAGCTGCGGCGCGTAATCCTTCAGGTACAGCATATCCAGCGGCTCGCCGCGCAGCTCGGCTTCGATCCCGGTCCAGGCGTAGAAGATCCAGGCAAAGTCGATATCGCGTTTCACCGCAGTGAAGAAGTCAGCTTCGCCGATATTCACCAATTTCACTTTGGAGACATCTCCGCCATCGGGGTCCATGATGGCTTTCATGGCTGCTTCTTCCGCAGGAGAGCCCCAGCCTCCATAGGTTTTGCCTTCAAAGTCTTTCGGCGTCTTAATATTGCGGTCCTTCGGAGCGGCAAAGCCGGAGGTATTATGCTGAATGATAGCGGCGATGGATACGAGCGGCACATCCTGCAGACGGGCCAGGGTGAGCGCCTCCTGTGCACTGATACCAAACTGGGCTTCACCGGAAGTAACCATGGTGTCAGATCCGGCAGCACCCGGCTGCACGATCTCCACGTCAAGACCTTCCTCCGCGTAATATCCCAGCTCCTTGGCGGTATACAGGCCGGTGTGATTCGTGTTCGGCGTCCAGTCCAGCGCAATCTTAACCGGGGTCAATTCTTTAGGCGCGTCGGTGGTACTGGCGGCTGCGGTTGCTTCAGGTGCAGCGGTGCTGTTCCCGGCGGCAGGGGTGCTGCCTCCGGCATTGCCGCCCGGGTTGACGTTCCCGTTGCCGCATCCGGCCATCACGAGTACAAGCATAGAGCTGAGCAGCAGCGGTAATACTTTTTTGACTCCCATTTCTCTTCTCTCTCCTTCCAGCAATCCCTAGTCTTCCAAAATTCAGAGTAACCCATACCAAAAAGCGCCCCGGAGACCGGGACGCCAGTTACTTGCGCAAGGTGAGTTCAACTTCAGGCCCATGAAGGGGCTCGGGGTTGAATGAAGATTCCTACGCTGGCATTATCCAGATCAGGTATAAGGGTCAGTATCTTGTGGGATACAATCTCAGCCGGCCAATTCCAGCACCCCTGGTTCTATGAAGTTCACGGGTATTGCTATGTTCTTACGGTGTATTATAGACGCCGCTCTTGCGGTTGTCCAGTCTCCCCGTCCTAATCTTCGAGCTTTAGCGGCAGAATCCAGGGGCCTTTGAGCAGGAATTGAGGCTCCGACATTCTAAAACGCAGCGTATCCGCGCCGGGCTCTGCATCCAGAAGAAGAGTCTTCAAGATTCTTGGGAATGTCTCGGTATCCTGCCAGCCGTATGAATATTTGTCCCCAGAACCCGGGTAGCGGATGAAGAAATGCGTCAGTGACTTTGCCGCTTCGGGATCAAAATTCATATCCACATCAACGCTGACAGCCGTCCCGCTGCTGCGCTCAATGCGGGTGAATTCTACCGGGTAACCGGCGATCTCAGCGGTAATGTGGAGAGGCGCACTCTCCCCGCTGGCGGGCAGCGGCAGAACGACCTCCCGGGAGAGTGCCTTCCGTTCCGCTATTTCGATGTAAGGGATGACGACCCTGTAAGACTGTTCTTCAGCTGATGCCAATTCCCGGAACGAGAACTCCGACGGGTAGACCATGGTTGAAGGAGGTTCAACCTTCGCTTTGACTCCCTCTGCATTCTCGACATACAGGCCATTCCAGGATACCAGCGGCTCCAGTGAATAAGAATGGACGGCGGAGAACGAATCTGGAAGGGCCGGAACTAATTCAACGCGGACAAGTCCGTCATCCAGACGAACCGGAAAAGCCGTAATCCGCACTTCCTGGTGCACATCGCTTGCGCCTAAATGCTGCAGATCATCGGCGGTCACCGGTGCTTGAAGCACCAGTGGCCCGACTGCTGCTCCATGGATATACAGAGTCACCGGTTCAGCGGTTTCAAGCTCCAAATTTCCGGGAAGTGCAGTGCTGAAGCTTGCATACCAGTCTCCGGATGCAGAAGACCGCATATTGGAAGTAAAGGTATAACGGTCCCCTCCGATGTCTGCCTGAAATTCAGTAATGACGGGAGTCTGCTGTCCCCGCAGCGTAATGGTCCCGCTGTTCTCCTGCAGAAGTACGGCATTGACTGTCAGCTTTCCCTTGCCTATGGAAGCAGTGTAGGGCTTCTCCAGAACATAAAGCTGACTGCCCGGGCTGCTCTCCAGAACAGTGCCGAAGCCGGGCAGGAAGCTAAGGGCTTGCTTTAGACCTGCCTGGGCGTCAGGGGAGAACGCCAGCAGGCCTGCGGCCATAAGGATCGCGGCCGCCGCCGCTCCAATAGCTGCCCGCCGCCGCGGCTTGCGGACAGCAGCAGGCAGTTCAGGCGCCGGTTCAGTCTGAATAAGGTCGAGGGTACGGCTCTTGATCCGCTCAAGCGAAGCAATCTCTTCTTTAGACCCGGGTACCGGGCTGGACTCAGGCTCCGACAGTAATCCGTCCAGTGCAAGTTCAGCCTCGCTGAATTCCAGAAGATCGAGCTGATCAAATATGCTTTTCTCGCCGCTGTTCATATCCTTTACCATGACCCGAGTTCCCCCTTTCCATCTTCGCCAGTCAGATGTATAGCCTGCTTCAGCATTGTCCGGCAGCGGTACAGACGGCTCTCGACAGCTTTTTTACTGAAGCCAAAGGCCGCAGCCAGTTCATCCAGACTCTCGTATAGGTAATACCTGCGCAGAAACAGGCTGCGGTCCGGTTCACGGAGCTGCCCGATATAGCGGAGCAATTCCCCCGTTGCCTCACGTTGTAGAAATTCCCGTTCGGTGTTGGTCCCGCTCTGCATGTTCAGTGTTGCTTCGTTCAGCGTCCTGCCAAGTCCCGGCTGCAATTTACGCCTCAGATCCAGCGCCTTGTATTTTGCGAGCAGGAATATCCAGGTGCGGAAGGAAGCGCGTGACGGGTCGTAACGTCCGATATTGTTCCAGGCCGCGAGAAACACATCGCTGACACATTCCTCGGCATCTTCTGCACTCCCGCAGCCGGCCAGAATACGCTGGACCAGTCTGTGCACATCGGGTCCGTAGAAGTCGATGGCATCCGCGAGAGCTTGCTTATCTTTAGTTCTGAACCGGCCGGGCCAGTCCAGGCTGTCATGATCATTACGCGTCATAGGAACCTCCGGCATTTCTTTTCATGAGTAACCTACTAAGAAGTCGTATATGTATTACTACGCATGCCGGCGGCAAGATCACTCAGAAGAATTGTGAAGTGAATAATAAAAAAAGCCGCCGTCACCGGCAGCCCCTCAATCCTTATCATAGAACCGCTTCTTACGGCGGCTGCGTATTCCGTTCCACGCCTCCCTCAGCGTCAGGCCCAGGCTGACTGCGATCCCGGAGAAGGTGAGGAACAGCGCCAGGTACTCAAACGCAGAGTACTCCAGCATTTTGCTCCAATCGATCGGTGCCTTCAAGTCCTCAATGACCTGATTCATCCCGTAAATCCCGCTTATTACCGTAAATACAGTCAGAACCATCAGCAGCGTATCCCGGCGTTTGGCCTGGAATTTATCCTGATACTGGAACAGGTCATTCAAGGTCATCTTCACTTCATCGAACAGGGCGTCATTGCCGTAAACCTTGCGCAGCTGGAAGAAGATCTCCCGTCCCTGCGACTGCGAAATCAGCTCCAGAAAGTAGAATTTGGCCGAGAACTTATTAATCAGGAAGATCAGATTCTCGATCTCGTCATAATCGTGGTTGATGCGCAGCCGGGAATGCAGATTGGCCAGCTTCAGCAGCACGATTTTATGAAAAATACTCAGCAGCAGCCCGTAATAATACTCCCCGTACATCTGGTTAATCAGCTGGGTGGCGATGTCAGATTCGGCCCGGCTTAGGCAGCAGAAGGTCTGCTCATTAGTCATATAATAGGTGTCCGGCCCCCAGCGGCTGTAGCAATGTTCAGAGGTATATTGTTCGATATATTCAGGATCGCTGGCACTGGTATAGGGTTTACCCTCCATATTCAGCCCATCCAGCTGGGAGGCACGGTAGCGCAGCTCGACACTGATCTCATCTATTTCTTCCACGCGGTTGAAGCCATAGAAAGCCTGCACCAGCATCCGTTCATCCACGAAAAAAGGCAAGGTCTCAAAATACGCGCCATCGATCTCCGCAGGGTCGAGAAACGGCTCCAGCCCGGCAACCAGATTCTTGAACACGAAATCCTCCACTTGACCGAAAGACTTCTTATGACAATGGATATAAGTCTGTTTATCCTGATAAGACACATCCTCCAGCGTACGGAAGCGGTCAGCGAATTCCAGCGCAGTGCTGTAGGTGAGGTGCTCCTCCTCTATGGCTACTCGTACAGTCAGGAAGCCCAGCTCAAACGGGCACAGGAACACATCCGTGGACAGCACGCGGAAATTCACGGATTGAAACGGCATTTCAAGCTGGCACTGCAGATTGTTCACCCGGGAAAAGCGGCGGAAGGAATCAGCATCCTTCTCACGCGGAAAGAGGACATGAGCGGCGAACGGCAGGTAGCTGCGCTCCATTTTCTCATGGGACACGCAGTAGCCCTCCCCGTAATAAGCATGCTCAAGATCCTTGTTATCAAGAAAAAAACGCGTAAACCCGCCCTGCTGCAGACGCCCGATCAGCTCTTTGTCCTGCCCGGCCTTGATGGAGAAGGGGAAAATGAATTGCAGTAATGCAGTATGCAGTGTGGGTTCGGGTCTCTCGGAGTGCAGCTCAGCCATATAGGGGTTCCGTCCTTATTCACAGGATATTGAACTTGCTTATTATATTACCCGATTTTCCAGGCGGCCACGCTAAGCAGGAATAATACGGCGGCAAAAGCGGCCAGAAGCCCCGATGTCTGGGCCACCTGCATATGGTCCATGGACCAGCCGGTCAGCAGCGGCAGCACCGCGCCGCCGATTCCGCCCGAGGCGATCATGATGCTTGGCGTGGATTCCTCCGCACCGGGCAGCAGCTTGCTTGCGAAGACTAGGGCGATGGAGAAGATGCCGGACATGAACAGCCCGAGCAGCAGAATGACAGCGAATGCGGCAATCCGGTGCTCTGCGAACGGGAAAATAACCAGCAGCAGCAAAGCGGCGAAGCAGCTGATGAGCACATAGATGCGGTAGGAAATCCGCTCGGCAACCACACCGGCGAATAGTCTTCCCGCCGACATAGCCAGCCAGAAGAAGGTAACCGTCAGCGCTGCCGCAGCTTCGCTCATGCCAAGCTTGGCGATGAAGATCGCCGGCATGAAATTGACCAGACTCATCTCGGTACCTACATAGAGAAAGAAGAAGACGATGAACAGGCCAAGCAGTACCCACTGTTTACCCTTGTAGGGCAGGCGTCCGGATTTGCCGGCGGCGGGTACTGTTGCACTTGCTGCTGCATCTGCGGAGGCCGCGGCAGCGGCAGGGCGTGACGGCCGCTCATCCAGCACACGCTGGAGCGGACCGAAGCTGCTCTTCGCCCAGAAGAGCAGCGAAACCAGAGAAAAGGCGGCAACGATCAGGAAAGCCAGCCTCCAGCTGCCGGCGGCAATCAGCGGACTTGCGGCCAGCGGCATGAGCAGCGCGCCTACACCGAATAGCACCTCCAGCCGGCTCATGGCAATTGCCGTTCCTTCGGTAATCGCGGCGATAATAATCGTGCCGATGACGGCTTCGATCATGCCGAAGCCGAAGCCTGCAGCTATCGCGATCACGTACATCCAGCCCCAGGGCGGGAGGAAGGCGTAGGCCGTTTCGGCGCAGACCAGCAGCCCGGTGGCGATCAGGATGCCGCCGCGTTTGCCGAAGCGGCGGTTCAGCAGCGGCGAGACTAGCACACCGGCGAGGAAGCCGCCGAACTGGCTGAAGATCAGCTCGCCTCCGGCACTGTAGCTGCGGTCATAATGCTGGAGCAGCACAGGCAGAATAGAGCCCAGCACCACATGGGCAAGGCCGATGACGAAATAGGAGAGACAACCGATCCAGATTAATTTTTTCAAGGGGAGAGACTCCTTCTGGGTGAATTTATGAACATAGTCCGGGATTCATTATGAACCGAACGGGTACACTATAATAAGCACAGTTTTTATAATAAATCCAAACTGCGGATGTGAATATATAAACTTATATTCACATGAATTCGAAAGGAGCTTTCTCGTCAATGGATAACAAAGAGCTGGAGAAAACGATCATACAGGTGCTGGATGACAACAAGTTCGGGTCCTTCGGCACGATAGAAGCCGGCAACAAACCTAAGGTGCGTTATATGGCGGTATTTCATGACGGATTGAACATTTATCTGGCTACGAACCGCAAGACCCATAAGGTAGAGGAGCTTAAGGATAATCCGAATGCTTGTCTGCTGCTGGGTTACGAGCAGGGCGGCGGCAAGGATGTGCTGGAGATTGAGGCTACCGTAGCTGTCACCAAAGATGAGGGTTTGCGTTCGAAAGTATGGAACACTTCCTTGGAGCAATGGTTCAAGGGACCGGATGATCCCGATTATGTAATCCTGGAGCTCTCCCCGACACGGATTGAATATATGGGCAAAAATAAGGAACACGGAGTATGGCAGGGGGCTGCTGCGGTATCCAAGTAAGTAAGCGGCGGTACTGAAGGGCCCCAGTCCTTTATAATAATAGAGGTAATGTTTATGATCAGGCCTTTCCTGAGCCTTAGGGTTCGGGAAGGGCCTTGCCGCGTTGTGCAAATATAAGAAGTTACAGGTTTCACACGATAACTTATCCTTCTATTTCTCGCTGAAACGGTACCGTCCTTACAAAAGGACGGCAAAGCCGTTTCCACTTGTGCATGTCCGTAAATAATAGATCGAACATGGGGAATCATGCTATACTTGCCTCAGTATTTTGACATCCTGAGGCGGAGGCGATTGCCGTGAATTGTGTTGACTGCGCTGACATAGACCCGATTGAAGATGAAGGGGAGCTGAAGCTGCGCCCCTATTCTGTTCCGCTTGCCGCTGCGGTAAGGAATGCAGGATATGAAGTATTCGGAACAAGCAGGACCTGTATCATTCCGTACCGCTGCAAAGAAGAGTTGCTGGAGCTGTTAGGACAGCTGGAGGTATTCGAGCAGCAGCAGCAGATCTCCTTGTCCTTATGCATTAAGGGCAGAGGAGCCCGCATTACTCTGGAGCGCTGGCTGACTCTGGATCAGCTGAAGGTCCGCTTTTCCAGCGAGAATCTGGTTTCGATTATTATGAGCCATGATTTCTGCAGCCACATGCAGCCGATTGTGAATTTCTCCGAAGAGATTATTGGCTTTGAACTGCTGCTGCGGCCGCTGCCGCAAGGGAATCATTTTCAGCCGTATGAGCTGTTTGAGATTGCCCGGCGTACGGGCTTCCATTCCTTTCTTGACCGCGCGGCCAGGATTTCAGCCATTGAGACAAGTACAAGAATGCTGCCGAAGGGCATCAAGCGGTTCATTAACTTCCTGCCCTCCTCTATTTATAATCCCAAGTATTGTCTCACGCATACGTTCGAGACGATTCAGCGGCTGGATCAGAATCCGGAGGATTATGTATTTGAAGTGGTGGAAACGGAAAAAATAAACGATATGCCGCATCTCCGCGCCATTTTTGCCGAATACCGCCAGCAGGGTATGCTGGTTGCGCTGGATGATGTCGGTGCGGGGTATTCGACTGTAGAAGTGATGTCCAGCCTGCAGCCCGATTATGTCAAAATCGACCGTGATTTGATCAGCTTCTGCGATCAGAATAAGGACAAGCAGAACGTTCTGCGGGATATTATCTCCCGGGCCGGGGATTTCGGTGCAAAGGTGCTCGCCGAGGGAATCGAGCGCCGGGAGGAGTTTCTCTTCTGCCGTGACCTCGGCATGGATCTGGGGCAGGGGTATCTCTTCGGGAAGCCGGAAGAGAAGCCGCCGGCACATTTCGGATTCAGTGCCTGAATCAGCAAGATCCATTCTCCCCGGAGCGCAGTCTTGAAGGCTGCCTGCTTCCGGGGATTGTTATGTTATTTGAAGGAGAGAGGGGAGAGGTTCTGCGTGGGTGTTACAGTACTATATGTAGAAGATGACCGTGAGATTGGCAACGCAGTATCTGCGGATCTGCGGGAACGGGAGTATGCTGTCCGCTGGCTGGAGAGCGGAGAAGGCGCGCTGGAAGCGGCTGAGGGCTGCCAGCTGGTGATACTGGATGTGATGCTTCCGGGACTGGACGGGTTCACCGTCGGCCAGCGGCTGAAGCGGGTATACCCGGAGCTGCCGATCCTGATGCTCTCGGCGCGTACCTCCATTGACGATAAGCTCCAGGGGCTGGAATTCGCGGATGATTATTTAACCAAGCCGTTTCATCCCGATGAGCTGGCAGCCAGGATTGAAGTTCTGTTAAGAAGAAGCGGCACGGCTGCCCCTGCTCCCTTGATTCTTAAGCATCTGGTGGTTAGTCCGGGCAGCAGTGTGGTTACGGAAGCCGCAAGCGGACGGGAGATTATGCTTACCGGCAAGCAGTTCCAGATCTTCTCTTATCTGCTGCGCCATCTTGGCCAGATTCTGACCAAGGAGCAGATTTACGAAGCCGTCTGGGGCGAAAGCTATATCGAAGGCGACAAGACACTTATGGTACATATCCGGTATCTGCGTGAGAAGCTGGAGCTTGATCCGGCTGCGCCGGAGATTATTGAGACGGTCAGGGGTATCGGTTACCGGGTGAGAGGATGAAGAGGGCGGGGCGTTTCCAATTTCTGCGCCGTTCCCTGCTCTTCCGGTATCTGCTTATTATTATTGCTGCGCTGTTGTTTATTCCCGTTGTTGTCCCCCTTACTATTGTTCTGTACAGCACCTTTGGCGGATTCACCCGTGAAGATCCCCCCGAGGAATATGCGCTGTATTCAAGCGTCGATAAGCTGGAAATTATATGGCATGAGGAAGCGCGGAAGCTGCTTGGACAGCCGCCGGAGGGGATCACTGAGCGTCTCCGGGCTTTGAGCGAAACCTACCATCTGGCCCGAATATTCTGGGTAGATAATGAGGGCAGAACGCAACTGATCACGGTACCCTCAGGTCCCCCGCTGCTGGAGGGCGGCCATGCCGCCAGGGAGGTTCCCTCTTATTGGACAGCCGCCGACACGGTGTCCTTCATGAAGGATAGCGCAGCGCTTAAACCGCTGGCAATTGTTGCTTTTGTGGGGGATCAGGCTGCAGCGGGCGAGGGCTTCATGGTCATGCAGATTCCGGAAGTAATCACGAATGTGAAATACGCCCAGGGTCTGAATACGTGGTATATGGTAGTCATGATGATATTCTTCATAGTCTTCATCGGCAGCTCCTGGTTCTTCTTCATTATGATCCGCAGAAGGCTGCTGCGGCTGCAGACCGCTATGGTTTTTACCGGACGGGAGGGTCTTCCTAAGGCGGTTATTCCGGGCAAACCTGATGAAATCGGGCGGCTTGAGGAGGCATTCAATACGATGGTGACAGAGCTTGCCGCCAGCCGCTCCAGAGAGACGGAAGAAGAGGGCCTGCGCAAGCGCCTGGTTGCCGACCTGTCACATGATCTGCGAACCCCGCTCACCGTGATCCGCAGCCATCTGCATGTGCTGGGCAAGGAGGATTTATCGGCGCGCGGCCAGGAATCCCTTGAGCTGATGGATCAGCGGATCGAGAGTCTCGGAGGGCTGATTGACAATCTGCTGGCCTATAATCTGCTGAACAGCGGGCGGATGACGCTCAAGCTGGAGCAGAAGGATGTGCTAAGACTGCTGCGGGAGAGCGCGGCGGCCTGGTACCCGCTCTGGGAGAAGGAGGGGTATCAGATTGAGATTGATCTGGAGGCAGCGCCGCTCTACTGGGATGTTGATGTCAGCTGGTTCCGCAGGGTGCTTGATAATCTGTTCCAGAATATTCTGCGTCATGCGCGCAGCGGTTTATATGTAGGCATTTTTACAGAGATCCGCGGCGGTAACCGTGTTCTTGTAATCTTGGACCATGGCGGCGGCCTGGACGGGAGTACCGATTCCAAAGGGGCGGGCCTTGGCCTGTCCATTGTTGATCTGCTGCTCAAGCGGATGGAGCTGGAATGGAGTATGGAGAGTACGGGGCAGGGCACCGGGATTACAATCTGGAAGCGGCTGCCGGACCGGATAATTTGAACAAAATGCCGGACCGGAAAATTTAAACAAAATTTAAACTTGCTGCTTCCGCGCTTTTAACCTTGGGACGTTATGCTGAATACCGAGGTGAAGAGA
Source organism: Paenibacillus phytohabitans (assembly GCF_013141775.1). Lineage (GTDB taxonomy): Bacteria > Bacillota > Bacilli > Paenibacillales > Paenibacillaceae > Paenibacillus_AQ > Paenibacillus_AQ phytohabitans. Next base: position 138,152 of record NZ_WHOB01000089.1, on the reverse strand, counting down.
ATGAAGGATACAGTAATAGAAACAAGAGCTCTGCTTAAGGAATACCGTGGCCGTGCGGCCGTGAAGGAACTGAATCTAAATATCAGACAAGGGGAAATCTATGGATTCCTCGGTCCGAACGGCGCCGGCAAAACAACAACGATCCGTATGCTGCTGGGTCTGATTAAGCCGACCTCCGGCAGTATCGAAATTTTTGGCCGGGAGCTGCGCCGGAACAAGCTGCAAATCCTGCGCAAAGTAGGCTCTCTGGTGGAGTCCCCTTCCTATTACGGGCATCTGAGTGCCCTGGACAACCTGGAGGCAATCCGCCGGATTCTGGATGTGCCGAAGCCGCGCATTGCCGAGGTGCTGGATATTGTCTCGCTTACCGGGGAAGAGAAGCGGCCGGTCAAAGGCTTCTCGCTGGGCATGAAGCAGCGGCTGGGCATTGCCGCTGCGCTGCTCGGCAGCCCGGAGCTGCTGATTCTGGATGAACCGACCAACGGGCTGGACCCGTCGGGCATTCAGGAAATCCGCTCACTGATTAAGCGGCTGCCGGAAGAGCAGGGAATTACGGTTCTGGTATCCAGCCATCTGCTGAGCGAAATCGAGCAAATGGCCGGAACCGTCGGCATTATCCGTGAGGGGCAGATGGTCTATCAGGATACGATTGCCCATCTGCAGGAGCAGGCGGCAGGCAATCTGAGCCTGGCGGTATCAGAGCCGGAAGCTGCGCTGGTGACTGCACTGCGGCGCGGGTGCGGCGGTGAGCTGCAGGAGGGAAGGCTGATCCTGCCCCGGATGAGTGATGCCAGAGTATCGCTCCTGGTCAAAGAGCTGGTCGAGGACGGCCATGCGGTCTACAGAGTGGAAGAGCACAGACAATCGCTGGAGGAATTCTTCCTGCAGGTAGTTGGGGGAGGGCAATCATGATGTGGCGTGCACTGTCGGCGGACTGGCTCAAGATCCGCGGCAAAGGCTTATGGTTCCTGGTGTTCCTCGGACCGGTCGGTCTGATTGCCATGCAGGGAGTGAATTTCGGGCTCCGCTATGATTATCTGCGGAATCAATACCAGGCGGATTTGTGGGGAGGCCTGCTTCGCAATGTGTCCGATTTCGTACCGGTAGCCTTGTACCTCGGCGGGACACTGGTCTGCTCGCTGATTGCAAATATCGAGCATCAGACGAGTTCGTGGAAGCAGCTGCTGGCGTTGCCTGTCTCGCGCACGGCTGTGTTCATGTCCAAGCTGCTGATCTGCCTGCTGCTGCTTGTGGTGTCCTGTCTCCTGCTGTCGGCAGGGACCGTCTTCCTGGGTCTGCTGCTCGGATTCAGTACGCAGCCCATTCCTTATGCGGATGTCCTGCGGATAGGATTTGCTTCTTACGCAGCGGCTATGCCTGTCATTGTGCTGCAGCTGTGGCTGTCCTTGTCCAGCCGTAACCAGACGCTTCCCGTATCTCTGGGCATGACATTGTCGCTGCTCAGCCTGTTCTCGGTATTCCTCTCCGAGTGGATTCCGTTATCCTGGCCTTCCCTGGCCTGGAATGCTGAGAATCCCTGGTTATTCAGCGGGGCAGGCCTGCTCCTTGGAGTCATAGTGCTGCTGCCGGGAGCCCTGCATTTCGCCCGAAAGGATGTGGCCTGAGATGAGACCATTCTTGCGAATTATGTCTGCGGAGCGGCTGAAGATGTCGGGGTCCTGGGTCTGGCTGCTGGTGCTAATCAGCCCGCTGATCGCATTGGCCGTCGGGGCTGTCGCAGACCGGCAGCCGGACGGGGTATTCACCTGGCAGGTGTTGCTCAGTGCCATGTCGGTTATTCACGCCATGTTATTCCTTCCGGTGCTCTCGGGCATCTTTGCGGCTCTGATCTGCCGCAATGAGCATAGTGACGGCGGCTGGAAGCTGCTGCTTGCCTTGCCGGTTAGACGAACCTCGGTATACCTGGCCAAATATACAATGGTTATGGCGCTCCTGGCTGCTGTGCAGCTGCTGTTTCTTGCAGCTCTGCTGGGCATGGGATTGTACCGCGGTGCAGAAGGAGCGATTCCCTGGGAACTGCTGCTGACCAGCCTGTTCGGCGGCTGGTTCGCCTGCCTGCCGCTGGCAGCGCTGCAGCTGGCCGTATCCCAGGGCTGGAGCAGCTTTGGCGCTCCTCTTGCGCTAAATGTATGCTTCACCATCCCCAATATCCTGATCGCGAACTCAGCAACATACGGGCCGTATTATCCATGGGTGCAGCCGATGCTTGCCATGTCGCCTTTCGGGGAGGACCGGTTCGGCGCTTTCAACCTGCCTGTGGAGAGCCTGATGATTGTAGTGTCCGGGAGCCTGGCGTTATTTCTGGGAGCGGGGTTGTTCTTCTTTTGGCGTAAAGCGGTATAAAGGCCGGGTTATTGCGGAGTAGGATATAATATTTGTGAGTGTGATTATGCTGATATTTCTAACTTATAGTTTGCATCTGCTTATACCAGTTATGTGCTGTCTCTCCTGTTCTACATTTCTCTCCATGGACATTGACCGCAGTTTTTTCTATAATTAATCGTAGAAGTAACTATTAACGGCCGGTGTAGCCGGATAAGCATATGGAGGAGGGCGAGAGCATGGAGCCAGCGGCACTTGAAGAATGCGACAACACATGCAATGGTTCCGAGCTGGAACCGGAATCTATGGCATTGATCCTGCCTGACCGCGGGACTACAGACAAGATGGCGGAGATGTTCAAGGCACTCGGCGATCCGACCAGAGTACGGCTCATTTATGCTTTATCCCAACAAGAGTTATGTGTGCATGACTTGTCGTCGATCCTGGATATGGGACAGTCCGCTGTTTCCCACCAGCTCCGTTACTTGCGCAATCTGCGGATTGTGAAACGCCGCAAGGAAGGCAAGACTGTATTTTACTCGCTGAATGATGCACATGTGGAGCAGATCTTCCTGCAGACCCATGAGCATATCCGGCATGAATAGATAGCTCTGAACATGAACAAGGGAATGTCCCGGCAGCTGCGAATAGGCTGCTCGGGGACATTCCCTTTTTGTATTACGGGGTGAATGAATTAACTGGTTCGAGCTAAAATCCTGTACGAAATACAACATTCCGCTCAGTAAAACGGCACTAATTGAAAATTGTTGTACATAATGCAGGATTCTTCCTCTTCCAGGCGGCTTAGCAGGAATATTCTTGCATTTCATACAACATTCCTCCCCTACACCCTGGTATCTATGAAACCAAGTTGCAATATGTACAACAATTATGCCTTGTCCGGCAAAAGCCTCCCAATTACACAGGAAGCTCCCTATGCTTCAAGGAAGAATTCTCAATCTGCAGGGTAGTGTGGTGAATGCCGAATTTGTCTTCCACAACCTTAAGTGCCTGCTGCAGCACCTGCTGGTGGTCAGTATGATCCCCGATCAGCAGATGGCCGCTGAGTGCATCCAGTCCGGAGCTAATCGTCCAGATATGCAGGTCATGCACATCTGTGACCCCTTCGATTCCCAGCAATGTTTCCTGCACATCACGTATATTCACCGTGAGCGGAGTACCTTCCATAAGAATATGAAAGGCCTGTCTGATAACGCCCCAGGCGCTGCGCAGGATGAGAAGGGCAACCAGCACGCTGATGATTGGATCTGCGACGTACCAGGAGAACAGATTCATGATAAGGCCGGCAATCAGGGCGCCGACGGAGCCGAGGGCATCGCCCATAATATGCAGATAAGCGCTCCGGATATTGATGTTGTCTTTAGCTTCGCTCTTGCGCATCAGCGACCAGGCGCTGATGAGATTGGCCAGCAGTCCGACAGCGGCAATCACCATCATGGTTCCGCTGGCAACAGCCGGAGGCGAGAAGAAGCGCTGGTACGCCTCCCACATAATAAAGCCGGCGATAACAAACAGCGTCACCCCGTTGAACAAGGCTGCCATAATCTCAAACCGGAAGAACCCGTAGGAGTTCTTCGATGACGGCGGCTTCGCGGCAATTATCATCGCAACCAGACTCAGTGCCAGCGAGGCGGTATCGCTGAGCATATGCCCGGAGTCAGATAACAGGGCCAAACTGCCGGTGACAAGGCCGCCGAAGAATTCGAGAAACATAATGCCGCCGGTAATAATTAAGGCGATCAGCAGGCCTTTCTTATTATTCGGTGCATGAGAATGAGAGTGTGAGTGTGAGTGTGAGTGCGAATTCGAATGGGAATGCCCCGCATCCTTACCATCAGGTGCCCCATTCTGCGTTGTCGTGACGGAATTTTTAGAATGATTCATGGGTAAAACCTCTTTTCAGTTAACATATGAATGATTGCTCATATGTTAATATTATGACGGCTGAAGGTAATTTACAAGGGTTTGCAGCAAGTTTATTTTCGTTGCTAGTTGTCGCAAAAATCCCTGTCGCTTCAATTACCGGTATACCGCACCTTCTCCAGTTCAAGCTATATAAGTTTTATTTAACGTTGTTTTAATGGTTATTTTTCATGAAAAAGCCAAAAACTATGCGCGGAGTGCATTGACACTGCAAGATTCAGGGGAATATAATATGTGTAAGTTAACATATGAACAAATACTCATATATAGGTTTTACCAAGGGAGATGAGTCATTTGAATACGGTACAAGGTAATGTGAAGCGTAAATGGGTACTCGAGGGTCTGGACTGCGCGAATTGCGCCATGAAGATTGAGAATAAGGTCAAGAAGATCGAAGGGGTATCTTCCTGTTCCGTGAACTTTGCGATGAAGACCATGACGCTGGAGACCGCTGCTTCTGCTGCAGAAGAAGTAGCTGAACAGGCGCAGCATACTGTCACTGCACTTGAACCGCATGTGAAGCTGCGTGAAGTCACCGCTTCGCGGGCGGTCAAGAAGCCGCTGGCTGCTGGCAGCCCAGGCCAGGCACGCCGCGTAGCTACTCAGGGTCAGGAGCATGACCATCCGGGCGGAGAGCCGCATGCCCATGCTGACACACACGGTCATGCCCATGCGGCTGCAGAGGATACCCATAGTCATACCTCTGCCGCTGAGGACGGTCATGACCACAGTCACGGCCACAGCCATGAGCACGGGGAAGGCGGTACGCGCAGAATCCTGCTGCGTTTGGCCGGCGGAGCCGTTCTGGCTGCTGCCGGGATGTTCCTCCCGGTCAGTGGAATCGCGGAACTGTTAATCTTCCTGGCAGCGTATCTTATCGTCGGCGGTGAGGTAGTCTGGTCTGCCGCGCGGAATATTATCCGCGGCCAGGTGTTTGATGAGAATTTCCTGATGGCGCTGGCGACCATCGGGGCTTTTGCCATCGGAGAGTATCCGGAAGGCGTTGCGGTTATGCTCTTCTATCAGGTAGGTGAGCTGTTCCAGGGGATGGCGGTGAACCGTTCACGCCGTTCGATTACAGCGCTGATGGATATCCGGCCGGAATTTGCCTACTTGAAGGAAGGCCGTAATCTGCGCAAGGTCTCGCCGGAAGAGGTAGCAGTTGGAGACAGCATCGTGGTTAAGCCGGGCGAGAAGGTACCGCTGGATGGCATCATTCTGGAAGGCAGCGCGATGATGGATACCTCGGCGCTGACCGGTGAATCCGTGCCCCGGTCAACCCAGCCGGGCAGCCAGGTGCTGAGCGGATTCATTAACCGCAATGGTGTGGTTACCATTGAGGTGACCAAGGATTTCGGCGAATCAGCAGTCTCGCAGATTCTGGAGCTGGTGCAGAATGCGACCAATAATAAAGCGAAGACAGAGAACTTCATCACGAAATTCGCCCGTGCCTATACGCCGGTAGTAGTGATAACAGCGCTGCTGCTGGCGGTGGTTCCGCCGCTGGTACTCAGCGGAGCCACGTTCTCGGACTGGATCTACCGTGCGCTCGTCTTTCTTGTTATTTCTTGTCCCTGTGCGCTTGTGGTATCGATCCCGCTCGGATTCTTCGGCGGTATCGGGGCCGCTTCGCGGAACGGTATTCTGGTCAAGGGCAGCAATTTCCTGGAAGCATTAAATGATGTGAAGGTTGTTGTATTTGATAAGACGGGAACCTTAACCAAAGGGCAATTCAGCGTGACCGGGAATTATCCGGCGGAAGGATTCACCCCGCAGGAATTGCTGCGGATTGCTGCTTATGCCGAGAGCCATTCCAGTCATCCGATTGCCGAATCGATCCGCTCCGCTTACGGAGAGGTCATCCCTGGAGAAGCCGTCACGGACTATAATGAAATTTCCGGCCACGGTATTGCTGTAACAGTCGAAGGCAAGGCGGTCCTGGCCGGGAATGCACGGCTGATGGAACGGGAGGGGATTGCAAGCCAGATCCCGCAGCAGAGCGGCACTGTGGTTCATATTGCTGTCGATAAGCAGTATGCCGGTTATATCGTTATTGCCGATGAAGTGAAAGAGGATGCACAGCGGGCCATCCAGGAGCTGAACGCGCTGGGAATCCGCAAGACCGTCATGCTGACCGGCGATGCTGCATCTGTAGCCGAGTCCGTCGGCAGACAGCTGGGCATTCAGGAGATTCATGCGGAGCTGCTGCCCGGAGATAAGGTGGAAGCGATTGAACGGCTGGAGCGGGAGAAGGGACCGAAGGAGAAGATTATTTTTGTCGGAGACGGGATTAATGATACTCCGGTGCTGGCTAGAGCCGATGTCGGGATCGCCATGGGCGGACTTGGCTCCGATGCAGCTATTGAAGCGGCAGATATTGTAATCATGACGGATGAACCCTCGAAGATTGCCGCCGCTATCGGCATTGCTAAGCGCACGCGGACCATTGTGTGGCAGAATATTATTTTTGCGCTGGGGGTCAAGGCCGTCTTCCTGCTGCTGGGAGCGTTCGGAATTGCCACCATGTGGGAGGCCGTATTCTCCGATGTCGGGGTAACCGTGCTTGCCGTGCTCAACAGTATGCGTGCATTGCAGCCTCCGAAATCAGGATAATGCTCAGCTGCCATATTTATAAATTCACTACTTTTGCCGGATTCTGATTTATAAATTATGAAATAATTATGAAAAAGTAAGCCGTCATGATCCTAAATATTGGGTCCTGAGGCTTATTTTTTATTGGATGTATAATGTTTTTTGTCTATTTATGCCGATATATCATTATATATTTACAGCATATGGAAGATTACAACGGTTTTCTGGGGGGACATTCGGTGAAGAAGGCAGGCTTGTGGTCAAAAATGAAAATGAATGCAAACAATGGAAAATCTGGTTCTCTGCAGAAAAAGTGGTCGTTGGTCATTTTAGCAGTTGCCATTGTACCTCTGCTGGGAGCGACCCTCTTTTTCATGCAATACTTTGGGGGCGTGACCCGGGCGGACAGTGAGGAGCTGGCAGAGAGTATCCTGGAGATGAATACTACACGGATCGATGAATGGATAAACTCCAAAACGTCTGCGGTACAGGAACTGATGGCCATGCATCCTGAATTCGACACCGCACAGCCGGGCACTATATTCCCGGTAGTCAAGGTGCTGGAAGACAGCGACAGGCAGTCCGAAGGCTACAGTGTCATTAATAAGGAAGGGGTATTGTCGAATTCCCTTAATCTTACCGCCGATGTCAGCGGTGAGGCCTATTTCCAGGAAGCCAAGACGAGCCATGCACCGGCTGTAGCCGATATGTCTTTTTTGGAGCAGCTGAATAAAAATATTATTCCGGTCTTCGTTCCGGCAGTGGACAAAAACAATCAATTCGCCGGAGGCATCGCCTTCTCGGTAACACCTGATATTCTGACGGAGATGAGCAAGAACATCCATGTAGCCGAAACCGGTTATGGATATGTGATTTCAGGACAAGGGAATTATTATACCTCTTCGGATCCGGAGCGGATCGGGAAGAACATTGCGGACTATGCCGGAACGCCGGAAATGAAGGAAGCCTACAAGAATATACTGGCAAACGACAAGGGTTCGGAGACCTACAAGGGCGAAGACGGTAAGCAGGTCATCACCTATTTCCGTACGATCCCCAGTACAGACTGGAAGCTGCTGATCAGCGTTCCAAAGAGTGAGATTACAGCCAAAGTAACTTCGGCACAGACCATCTCCCTGATATTCGTTGTTATAGTTATGCTGGTTGTTATCGGAATCTCGCTTTATCTTACCCGCTTGATTGTGAAGCCGATAGTAGCGATCTCCGGTGTAATGAGACGGGTGGCAGAAGGTCATCTGAGTGATCGGGTGGCAGTGCGTTCCGGAGATGAGATTGGCCAGATGAGCCAGAGCATCAATGATATGATTGCAAGCCTGGCCGGAATTGTCGGCAAAATCGATGCCACAGTCGCTCAGGTAGCGGTCTCTGCAGAGGGTGTGCTGAACTATGCCAGTCAGACCTCCAATACTTCGGCGGAGATCGAGACCGTGGTCCAGGAAGTGGCGCGGGGGATGGAAGAGCAGTTCAGAGGTTCGGAGCAGTCGGCCAGAGCCACGGAGGAGATGGCCATCGGGCTGCAAAGAATTGCCGAATCCTCGGTCAGTGTATCAGATCAGGCGGAAACGGTCAGTACCGAGGTAGAGAACGGTTATCTGGAGATCCAGGCTACACTTGAGCAGATGACAGTAATTAGCACTACTGCGGGGAAGACTTCAGAGCTGATCAACAACCTGACCGGTCAATCAGAGCAAATTGGACAGATCGTGGATGTGATCTCGGAAATCTCCAATCAGACTGGGCTGTTATCACTTAATGCTTCTATTGAAGCGGCCAGAGCAGGCGAGCACGGGCGCGGCTTCGGGGTTGTAGCGAACGAAGTGAAGAAGCTGGCTGAGCGCACCAATGGAGCCATCGTGAACATTGTTGAACTGATCCGCCAGATTCAAGAATCCACCAAGAATGCTGCGGTCTCTATGGAGAAGAGCGTAGTTGAAATCGGTGACGGTATGGGGAAAATGAAAAATGTGGGCGAATCGTTCAACCATATCCGTTCTTCCATCCGCGAGGTTTCCTTGCAGATTCAGGATGTATCTGCCATCAACGAGCAAATGTCGGCCGGGACGGAAGAGATTACGGCTTCCATCTCTGATATGCTGATCATTGCAAGGGATTCTGCGGAAAGTGCCGAGATGGTTGCAGAGGCTTCAACTGAACAGCGGAATCTGATGGGTAAGGTTGTAACCTCGGCTGAATCCCTGAATGGGCTGATGTCCGAATTGCGGAGCGAGATTGAGAAGTTCCATTAAGGGCTGGTTGCAATAAAAAAACACCCCCTCTGCCGCACGGGTTACCGTGTTTGAAGCAGAGGGGTGTTTGCTGTTTAATGAATCAATCCGCAGATGCAAGGTCAGGCTTACAGCTTTTCTTCCAGCTGCAGACTCTCAATTCCGCCGCGGATAATGCTGCATGAGGCTGCGAATTTCGCCATTTCAGCATCGCTGAGGTTCAGCTCCAGCAGTTCCTGGATACCGCCGCTGCCAATAATGGCCGGTGCACCTGCGCAGACGCCGCTTTGCCCGTACTCGCCGTCCAGAATCGCCGAAACGGCGATGATTTTGTGCTCATCATTCAGAATGGAGCGCGTGATGTAGGCCAGTGCGCTGCCGATCCCGAAATGCGTGGAGCCTTTGCGGGTGAAGATCTCCCAGCCGGCATCTTTCGTCTTGCGGGCGATATCCTCAAGGTCCAGGCTGCTGAAACGCTCGCGGTGCTGTTCCATGATCTGCAGAAGCGGCTTGCCGCCGATCGTTACATGGGACCAGGCCACGAACTGGGATTCCCCGTGCTCGCCGAGTGCGTAACCGTTAACGCTGCGCGGGTCGATGGTGAATACCTCGGACAGCAGCGTCTTCAGGCGGGAAGAATCAATCGAGGTGCCGGTGCCGATGATCCGGTGCCGCGGCAGGCCGGATATTTTCCATACCATATAGGTGACAATATCAACGGGGTTCGCGGCTACGACAAAAATACCGTCGAAACCTCCAGCCATAATTTCGGTAACAATCTCCCTGGTAATAACAGCGGCGGCATCCAGCACATCCAGCCGGGTCTGCCCTGGTTTGGGATTGGCGCCTGCCGTCAGAATGACGACATCCATCCCGGCGCAATCGCTGGAGGTGCCTGCGTACACCTTAGTGCGTGTTCCGGTGAAATCCATGCAGTGCGAGAGGTCAAGCGCTTGTGCCATGGCACGGTCGTAGGTGCGGTCGATCATCATGATCTCATCGCAGATGGCCTGATTAACCATGGAGTAGGCGCAGCTGGAACCTACCATACCAGAGCCGACGATTGCCACTTTTCTCGATTTACTTTTCAATTGCCTTGTCCCCACTCTCTAGAAGTATGCTTTTATTCTAACTGATCTTATCGGAAGTTACCTGACATGAAGTTGAAAAAGTCATGCGTCGCCTGCCCGTTTTTCGACACAATTGACATTGGAGGTTAGAAATATGGCGGTCCAGCCTTATACTGCTTCACTGCTATAATTATTATGTGATCCGGGCTGTTAAGAACCATACAGAAAGCCCGGCGCCTATTAAATATGAAAGGGGATGTCCCAAGCAGTCATGATCATGGCTGTTTGGGACACCCCCTGTTTGTGGATATAAGGATGCATAAGTGTCATTCCGCGAATCATCCTTATACTTCCCGCTGAAACGTGACCGCTCTTTGAACAAGGCGGCAAAGCCGTTTCCACCCTGCTGTCCAGGATGTATGTATCCTGCTTACCCTCTGGTCTGTGGTATTGGGGCCTCTGCAGGCAGCATCCGGGTGTAGTGCTTATACATGAACACTCTCCAGTGGAGAATCATGCCAAAGGCCAGAATAAAGAATAATCCGCCGGATTGCGGGACGGATACATATTGATTGATAAACTCATGGAGAAGGGTGCGGATCAGCAGCAGTCCAAGCAGAATGAAGGCGAAGCTCTTGGAGCGCTGGGCATAAATCTGTCCTTCCCGTTCCTCGAACCGGGTGCTGCGCATTAGCGGATAGGCGAAGATAAACCAGCCGACCAGGAAAGCTGCGACAGCCCACCACCAGGGAAATCTGACTTCCGGGACTACAAACATGGCGAATCCGGTGGACATGCCAAGCGGCGGAATCCATATTTTACGGACGGTTACCGGACGGGCACTAGCCTTCAGGCGGATAAAAATAACCATCAGCGCCATGAACACGGCTCCCAGCGTGGAGCCCACATGCAGAAGTGAGGGGTTGATATTGCCCATGATTCACTTTCCTCTCTGTGATTTGGGTCACTTATTTCTTCATTATAGCAGAAAAAAGATCCAATTCAGAATGGATCACCGGCCGTGGTGAAGGCGGCCCCTGAATGGTCCACACAGCAAACCCGCCAGGGTTAACCCTGGCGGGTTTGCTTGATAAGTGTATTTCAGCAGCTTCAGCTAGGAATGCTGCCATAGGGCTTAAGAACGGCTACGTCCGCCAACCGAACGCAGGATCAGGCTGACGATGAAGATCAGAACTACGGCACCAATCAATGAAGGGAAGACATAGTAGTCGCTGATCTTAGGTCCCCAGCTTCCCAGCAGCATGCCGCCGAGCCATGAACCCAGAATACCGGCGATAATGTTGCCGATAATGCCACCCGGAATATCTCTGCCCATAATCAGGCCAGCCAGCCAACCAATCACGCCACCAACAATCAACATCCATAATAAACTCATTATTCTTCAGCTCCTTTGTGTTTGTTATCTTCGATGGTTACTATTAACCTTCTGCAAGACGTTTAAACCAAGTGTCAAATATTGCTTGCACACTTAGAATTAGTATTCTATTGTATCCATATTTATGCTGTTTAAGCCTGGTAATGTCTTGGGTACATAAACATGTTATAGTAAATTTTGCGGAGATCAGCTGAGTGAAAACACCGCTGTGCAGGTTATATATTTGTACACTATACAATAAAGGAGCCGTTGCCATGCACCAGCCTAATGAAGTGTTGTTCTATATCGGAACCTATAGTAGTGAGAAGGAAGAAGCCATCCTGTTGGGGGCGCTGGATAAGGAAACGGGCGAAATGAGAATTATGGGCGGCACCCGCGGAATTGAGAATCCCTCCTATCTGGCTGTAAATGCAGCAGGAACCGTATTATATGCGGTAAGTGAACAGGATGAAGGCCAGGTGCACGCCTACGCCATTGAATCCGGCAGCAAAGCGCTGCGCCCGCTGGGCAGCAGAGCTACCGGAGGCGGTGCGCCGTGTTATGTTTCCGTGGCTCCGCAAGGAGATTACATATTCGTATCTAATTATACGGGAGGGAATGTAAATGTATTCCCGCTGAACAGTGACGGCTCGCTGCAGGACATGTCCTCCCAGGTTAAGCATGAAGGTTCAGGAATCCGTGCAGACCGTCAGGATGCGCCTCATCCGCATTCCGTTATTCCCGATAAAACCGGGGATCATGTGCTGGTCTGCGATCTCGGACTGGATCAGATTGTGTTCTACCGCGTGGAGGAGGGCAAGCTGGTCACCCACCGCGAAGTGGATCTGCCGCCGGGCTCCGGGCCGCGCCATCTGGCTGTACATCCTTCACGGCAATGGATCTATCTGGTGAATGAATTGAATAATACGGTTACCGTTTTTGCGGATGACGAGCAGCAGGGCAACCTCAAGATCCTGCAGAATGTCAGCTCGCTTCCTGAGCATTACACGGCCGGAAGTGATGATACAGCGGCGGATATTCACGTCTCCCCATGCGGAAGATACCTGTATGTATCGAACCGGGGACATGACAGCATCGCCCTGTTCCATATTGATAATGCGACAGGTCTGCTGGAAGCGGAGGATTGGGTTATCTCCGGCGGCCGGACACCGCGGAATTTCGCCATTATCAGCGGCATGCTGCTCGCCGCTAACCAGAACAGCGGCAACATCGTATCCTTCAGGATCGACAGCGAGAGCGGCCGGCTGATTCCTACGGGTAATGAACTGGAGGTTCCGTCTCCGGTCTGTGTAGTGGCTGTTTGATAGAGCTGATTACGCCGCCATCTGTGGATCTAAGTTGTAATTCATACAACATTTAAGCCAATGGACTTATCTATAGAAAGCGGGCTTAAGAATAAGAATAAGCATAAGGATTTCCCTTTTCCGGGTTCACGCCAAAAGAACGTCCCTCTGCCCGCTGGCAGTCTGGGACGTTCTTCGTTTGGGCTCATTATATACCCTTGTGGCACAAGGGACACGGAACAGTAATTTTATCGTCTGAGTAGGCTCTTTACTGCATCCCCTGCAGCTGGTCATCCCGCTCATAGAAGCCGATGTCATCCAGCATAATCTTGTCATCTTCCCCTTGCAGGTAGAAGGTGATTTCGGTCAGCTTGTCCGGATCAAGCGCTGGCTCCTCTTCAAGGAACAGCTCAAAGGGCAGCTCGTAGGTCTGGAAGACGGCTTCCGAGCGGTCGCCGAACTTGCCGTCGCTGATCCGCTCCTCCAGCCATGGGCTGATCGTGAATTCGGTCTGGGGCAATGGCAGAATCTCCATTACCTCATCCAGGGGCAGCCGTGCCGTGACCTCATTGCTGTCGGTCAGCTCCACCTCCACATCGGGGGAGAGAGCGGCCGCAGAGGGTGCAGCCGCATCCTCTGCGTCATCAGCGTCGGAATTACGGTTAGCCAAGGAGAAGGCTAAGCCCTCTGCGGCGGAACCGGCAAGATTACGGGTGAGTGATTCACTAAGCTTAATCTTGTAGGAGGCCTCAACCGCATCCGCACCAGCATCCGCATCACCAGCTCCAGCCTGGTTCTGAGCGGTGCTGCCGCGCTCCAGCAGAATACCGTATGAAGGTTTGTTCTTGGACTCGCGGTCCTTGGCCGCTTCTTCGCTCCAGGTGAGGCCTTCAGCTGTGGCAGTGCCGCCCTTCACCGTATTTCTTTTGCGGTCTTCCTCGTAGTTCGCTACCGTAAGGTAAGTCCCGCTCTGGAACCGGTTATAATAGGCGGTATCCGGCAGCCACTGCGCACCGCTGCGGTAATCACGGAACAATTGCTGATATTCCGTCTTCCCGTGCAGCGTAGTCTCCAGAAAGGCGGAGACATAGACCTTGGCAATCTGCCGCTGCTCATCACCATCCATTATATCTGTACGTTTCAGGAACAGCCCCGTCGGCAGCGCCTGGTCAAACAGCCCCCAGTCTGTATTGAACTGGCTGTGATTGGCATCGGCAATGTAGAGCGAGCTTTTGAAAGCCGGAGTGCTGCCGGTGTAGGAAGTACGCATATACTGCCGGTCCCCGTAGAAGTCATGCACATCGCCGTCACGGGCGCCCTGCAGCGTCAGATAGTTCACATCCACCAGACTGGCCTGTTTGCTGTCAATGGCTTTATCCGTAGGAGCCAGCGCAATAACGGAAGTGATGTTGAACTGCTTCGTTGCCGCCAGTGCCGGATCACCGGTGAACCAGCGCGAGGCATCCGCAGCCATGGCTACAGCCTGACCGCCGCGGCTATGGCCCAGCAATGCAGTCTGGTCATAATCGACCTTCTGATAGAAGGGTGTACCGGATTGCTCCGCGAAGCTTGCGATCTGCTGCAGATGCTTCAGAATCATCCAGGTCCGCACCTGGAAGTCATTATCCGGAATGCCGGACCACGCAGAATAATTCAGGAAGTTCTCATCCAGCGAGACGGCGATAAATCCCCGGCTGGCCAGCAGTTCCCCGAGATAAGCGTATCCGCCCTCGGAATAATCCTCCATCATATGGTTGCCATGCACCATAAGCACGAGCGGATAAGGCCCGTCCCCGTCAGGCATCCAGACCCGGGCATTTAGAGGAAGCGCTCCGGGATCGAATCCCCAGAATAAGGTACGCAGCGCAGGCCATGATTTGATGTATTCCGTAGCATCCACAGAAGCAGAGAGGAGCGCGGCATCCGCGCCATACTCTGTACGGTGCAGGTCCTGGCCGCTCCCATAGGTGAAGCTGTGGAACGTATAGTCCCCCGGCTGTCCGGGATCAGCCGCCGCCGCAGGAAGAACCTCTCCATCCGCAGCCAATGTCTTAACCGATGGGGAGGGGGCAGGGCTGCTTCCCGTCCCATAGGCCAGTGCCAAGGGGGTCAGGACAAGAACCGCTGCCAGAAGCCCGCCGGTGAGGGTTCTCCGCGTCCGCAGCAGACCGGCTGCAAGACCTCCCAGTCCCCCGGCCAAAGCTGTGATACCAGCGATGGCTGCTGCAGCCTCAAGCTCCAGATCGGCGTAATACAGAATAAGCAGCACGGCGCTCAGTGCACTGAGCCAAGAGCCCATGAACAGCCGCGGAATGCGCAGTCCGGTTAAGGAGAGCAGTACAGCCAGCAGGTTGCCGGCCAGCGCCATTACAAGGGTTCCCGCGCCGGCAGCCAGTATAATATCCGCTGCGCTCCCAAGCCCTGTAGGGATGCCCATAACGGCTATAGTAAAAGCCAGAATACATAGAATCCAAGGACCGCAGAGCGCAATCCTCCATAATGCTGTATCGTACCGGTACGTTTCTAAGATGCGTCTTCCCATTTCTCTGAGTATGCGCCTATGCAGGCGTGGTCCCTGCGGTGCGGGTACATACTCCAAATCCATTCCCATGATAGTTTCCCCCGACAATTTGTGGCAAATAGAGGCTGCAGAAATCCGGCAGAACTCATCTCTAGTAATTCAACTTATATCTAGTAATTTGACCTATAAGATGTAGCAATAATATTACTTTAAGACATCAATAACAAGTGGGTCTTACAGGAACGGCCACCACTTGCTGCCGCCGGGCGGAATAGAGCTATCTTTCATCCAAATTGAAAAAAAGGTTTGACAGCGCGCAGGGCTTTCAGTATTATGTCTGTATAACCTACTAAATGGGTAGGAATAATCAAATAAGTTCTTACCGTACAGACGGAGGAACGCCTGCTTCAGGCTCGCAGATACGCGTCCATAGGACCGGTTTGACCAGCCACAAGTGGGCTTTCCTGCGTCTTTTTTTGACGGAAATCCGACCAACAAGAAATTCACAATGATAATGCAATTACAAGAACATTATGGGGGAGTGGTTTGTGATGAAGAAAGGGATCAAGAAGGGGCTTATCGCCGGTTTCACACTATTATTGACGGCAGGGCTTACTGCTTGCGGCAACAACAATGGAGGGAACAGTGCAGGCGCGGCAACAGAAGCTCCGGCAGCAATAGAGGCGGCTGCGAATACGGCGGCTACACCGGAGGCAACAAAGGCTCCAGCCAAAGATCCGGTCGAGCTGCTGAATGTGTCCTACGACCCTACACGTGAACTATATGAGAATTATAACAAGGCATTCGCCGCTTACTGGGAGCAGGAGACAGGCCAGAAGGTTACGATCAAGCAATCGCATGGCGGATCAGGCAAGCAGAGCCGGGCTGTACTCGACGGTCTGGAAGCAGATGTAGTTACGCTGGCGCTCGGATATGACATTGATGCACTGCAGGAAACAGGTCTTATCGGCGCGGACTGGCAGAGTAAATATGAGCATAACAGCTCCCCGTATACTTCCACCATCGTATTCCTTGTGCGTAAAGGCAACCCGAAAGGCATCAAGGACTGGCCGGATCTGCTCAAGGACGATGTAGAAGTGATCACTCCGAACCCAAAGACTTCCGGCGGTGCGCGCTGGAACTACCTGGCAGCCTGGGGATATGCGCTTGACCAGAATAATAACGATGAAGCCAAGGCTCAGGAGTTCGTACAGAAGCTGTTCAAAAATGTACCCGTACTGGACACCGGGGCGCGCGGCTCCACAACTACCTTCGTTGAACGCGGAATCGGTGACGTGCTGATCGCCTGGGAGAATGAAGCCTACCTGTCGATCAAGGAGCTGGGTCCGGATAAATTCGAGATTGTAAATCCGTCGGAGAGCATTCTGGCCGAGCCGCCGGTAGCCGTGGTGGATAAAGTTGTCGACAAGAGAGGCACCCGTGAGGTCGCAGATGCTTATCTGAAATACCTGTACACCGAGGAAGGCCAGAAAATCGCCGCCGAGAACTATTACCGCCCGACTCTGGAAAGTGTGAAGGAACAGTACAAGGACCAATTCCCTGAGATCAAGCTGTTCACACTGGCGGACAAATTCGGAACCTGGAAGGAAACCCAGGAGAAGCACTTTAATGATGGAGGAATCTTCGACAAAATCTACGTGCCGGGCAGCTGATAGCAAGTTCCGGGATGGAGCTGAGCAGAACAGGTAAGGCGAATTTTGCAGGCGGGGTCCCGCCCGGTTGCTGATCGGCCAACGAGCCGAAGGCAGGAAAGGATGAATGGGCAAATGAATGTCACCACTAAAGCTGCTGCGGGGGCTGTGTCACGGCGCAGGCTTCTGCCGGGTTTCGGAATTACGATGGGGTTCAGCGTATTGTATCTGAGTCTTGTCGTTCTGCTGCCGCTGTCAGCGCTGCTCTTCAATTCGACGGGACTCAGCTGGGCTAAGTTCTGGGATGTGGCTACGGATGCCCGTGTCCTGGCCTCCTATCGGGTCAGTCTGAGTACAGCGGCAGCAGCAGCCCTGATCGATGCTGTTCTGGGGCTGCTGCTGGCCTGGGTGCTGGTACGCTATGAATTTCCGGGCAAAAGGCTATTCGACGCCCTGATCGATCTGCCGTTCGCACTCCCTACAGCTGTGGCGGGTGTGTCACTGACCGCACTTTATTCCCAGAACGGCTGGATCGGCTCCCTGCTGGAGCCGCTGGGCCTCCGGGTAGCCTTCACGCCGCTTGGCATTACGCTGGCGCTGATGTTTATCGGCATTCCCTTTGTGGTCCGCACGGTTCAGCCCGTGCTGGAGGATCTGGACAGGGATATGGAAGAGGCAGCGGCCACGCTGGGAGCGGGACGCTGGCGGACCTTCGTGCGGATTGTTATGCCGGAGCTGTTCCCGCCGCTGCTTACGGGCTTTGCATTGGCCTTTGCCCGGGGCATCGGCGAATACGGCTCCGTTGTATTTATCTCCGGCAATATGCCGATGCGTACGGAGATTGCTCCGCTGCTCATCATGTCCAAGCTGGAGCAGTTCGATTATGCCGGAGCAACGGCGGTGGCGCTGCTGCTGCTGCTGATCTCCTTCCTGATGCTGCTGGTCATCAACAGCCTCCAGCACTGGGCGCGGAAGAGCTCGCGTTAAGGATTCAGGATGCCTAAGCTAACAAAACTTTAGGAGGAATAAATATGGCCGGTACGGTTCCCTTACATGTCCCCGCGCCGCGAAAAAGCGTGTCGTCCCCCCGGACGACTGAATCCAAAGCGGTGAAATGGGTACTCATTTCCCTTGCCGGACTTGTATTGCTCTGGCTGATTGCCCTGCCGCTGATTATCGTGCTGGTGGAGTCGCTGAAGCGGGGGCTGGATGTCTACTGGGCTGCGCTGACCGATCCGGATGCCGCCTCGGCGCTGAAGCTGACCCTGCTGGTCGCGGCCATTACCGTTCCGCTGAATACGATCTTTGGTGTAACGGCGGCGTGGGCAGTGACCAAGTTCCGTTTTCGCGGCAAGGGCTTTCTGATTACGCTGATCGATCTGCCATTTGCCGTATCGCCGGTAATTGGCGGGTTGATCTTTATTCTGGTATTCGGCTCGCATGGCTGGTTCGGTCCTTGGCTGAGCAACCACGATATCAAGATTGTTTTCGCTTTGCCGGGTATTGTGCTGGCTACGCTGTTTATCACCTTCCCTTTTGTGGCGCGCGAGCTGATTCCGCTGATGGAGGAGCAGGGCACACAGGAGGAGGAAGCGGCCATTACGCTCGGTGCGCACGGCTGGCAGATTTTCTGGCGCGTGACGCTGCCTAATATCAAGTGGGGTCTGCTGTACGGCATTATTCTCTGTAATGCACGGGCGATGGGGGAGTTCGGCGCGGTATCCGTGGTATCCGGGCATATCCGGGGAGAGACGAATACCCTGCCGCTTCATGTCGAGATTCTGTATAACGAATATCAATTTTCGGCATCCTTCGCCGTTGCCTCCCTGTTGCTCCTGCTGGCCCTGGTGACGATGATCGTCAAGAGCCTGCTTTTACGTAAAAATGCTCATTGACAGTCCTTGGGGTCCGTGCTAAGTTAATTCATAGTATACAAGGTGGTAATTACGGAATAACGGGATTTAGGCGGAGATACTCCCCTGTCCGGGGAAAGGGAGGCTGGAGAATGGCTAAACCACTGAAAGTGGATGAGGTATGGCTTGCGCGGATAACGGAACTTCTCGACGATATGGAGTTCGGCTCATTGCATATTGTAGTGCATGAAGGTCAAATCGTACAGATGGAGCGCACAGAGCGCAAACGTTTCGAGAACAGCACAGCAAATGCACGTTATAGTGGAGAAACCGGAAGCCGGCGGACCGATTCCCGTTCTGCGGGACGAGGATAGCAATCTGTAGTGCACTGATAAATGATTATACATCTCCGTGAACAGAAAAAAGGGGGATCTCACAAGCCTGGAAAAGGCTGAATGAGGTACCCCTTTTGTATGCCGGGACAATTAGTGTAAGCCTTACTTTAGTAGCGTGTGTTGCGCCGTGATCCGCTGATTCCCTCCACCAGGAGTATGAGGGCAGTGATGGCATGCATAATCCAGCCGACAAAAGGTATTAAACCGACCACTGAAGTGACGATACCAACTGCGTTACCGATGATAGAACCGCGTTCTCTCAGCAGAATAATTACAGCTACGGCATGGAGCAGAAAAGCAACCCCCAGCGGTACCCAGGCATTGGCTACGACAAATGCCCCGCCGATGAACGGCAGTGCCAGAAAAGCCTCATAAGCGAAAGTTCCCCATTTGAATAATTTCCCTATCGGAGACATAATAACTCCACCAGCCTTCCAAGTAGTCTTATAAAGATCCTATTCCACAGTTTACCCAAGGATACGGGCTAAGAATAACCCTGTGCCGGCAACAGATGCAGAACCGTTTGTATTTCTGAGTAATTGTACGCCGGGGGGAGGCGGGACGTTTCATTTTTCCGGATAAGATAGGCGCTGCCTTGCCTCGAAACCTTGCAGTCATATATATTGGTAACAGGTTAACAGGAGTGTCCGCGTGCAGGCGGATAATCATGACAAGAGGGGATAATGTATGGACAAGACATTGCAGCCGGATATCCGGCATGAGCTGCCCACAGTGGAGCAATACCTGGCCCTGCGGCTGGAAGCCGGGCTTAGTCCCATGAGTGTGGAGGGAGCCGGAATCGGGCTGCCCCGCTCCGCGTTTGCTGTAACCTTGTATGAAGGAGATATATTGGTTGGAATGGGACGGGTAATCGGGGACGGGGGCTGTTTTTTTCAGGTGACTGATATTGCCGTGAAGCCTTCCTTTCAGGGGCAGGGTCTGGGGAAAATCATTATGCGGGAAATCCGCAGGTTTCTGGATACCGTGCCGGACAAGGCGTATATTAGTCTCATTGCTGACGGGGAAGCCTCCAGGCTGTATGCCCAATATGGATTCGCACCGGTCCTGCCGGATTCTCAGGGGATGTTCCTGCGGCGTTAATGATGAATAGAGGATCAGAGCTGCAAACAAATACGAAAGTGAGGCAACAAGAGAATGGATATCGTAGTATTTGGTGCATCGGGTAAGATCGGAAGTGCGATTGTAGAAGAAGCGTTAAAAAGAAAACATGAGGTTACCGCTGCCGTCCGCAAACCGGAAGCCTTCAGTATTCAGCATGACCGGCTTAAGGTTGTTGCAGCCGACCTGCTGGACCCGGCCACGGTAACGGCAGTTCTGCACGGACATGAAGAGGTTATCAGCGCATTTGGACCGGCGCCGGGGCATGAGAATGATCTGCTGCAGGCGGCGGATTCCCTGCTGACAGGGATGCGTGCGGCCGGGCTCCAGCGCCTGATCGTTATTGGCGGGGCAGGCAGCCTGAAGACGGAAACGGGGGAGTGGCTGATGGACACGGCTGATTTCCCGGAGAACTTCCGTCCGCTTGCGTCGGCTCACGCCAATGCCTATGAAATCTACAGAGGGTCAGAGCTGGATTACACGTACCTGAGTCCGCCTGCTGCCATTATCGCCGGACGCCGGACCGGCCAGTTCCGGATTGGTCTGGACCGGCTGATTGTGGACGAGAACGGGCGGAGCAGCATCAGCATCCAGGATTTCGCGGTAGCGGTTATCGATGAGCTGGAGGAAGGCAATTTCAGCAAGACCCGTTTTACTGTGGGGTATTAATAGCTACAGTTTAAGCTTGTCAGGAAATAAAGCGGCCTAGAATACAGGCTTCGTAAGCTTAAAGCCCGTCCTCTTGAACGCTCAGGAGGGCTTTTTGCTGTCATTCCGGGCACCTTAGCCGGATGGGGATGCGTCAAAGCCTGCAATTTGCTTGATTCTATAGTACTGGGTACAATCGAAGCAACTAAAGGGGGGCTTGGCTATGGATGTGGTAACTGCGGAGGAGATGCGGGCATTCGACCGCGAGACGATTGAGCGGCTGGGAATTCCGGCCATTGCACTGATGGAGAACGCCGGGCGGGCGATTGCCGAGGAGGTCATCGCATTGTGCCGGCGGCGCGGGGCAGGCGCGGGCGGCGGCACAGGGAGCGCAGACGCAGCGGGGCGAAGCTACGGGGCAGGAGCCCTGGGTGGCGCGGGCGGCGGAACGCAGAGCTATGGAGCGGGCGCGGTGGGCGGCACAGGGAGCGCAGACGCAGAGGGGCGAAGCTACGGGGCAGGAGCCGTGGGCGTGGGCGGAGTGGGCGGAGGAATGCAGAGCTATGGAGCGGGCGCGGTGGGCGGCATAGGGAGCGCAGACGCAGCGGGGCGAAGCTACGGGGCAGGAGCCGTGGGCGGCGTGGGCGGAGGAATGCAGAGCTACGGGGCAGGAGCCATGGGCGGAGGAACGCAGAGCTATGCGGCCGGCGGGCCGGCGATCCAGCCGCCGGGCTTCTCGGTCAGCGCCGACCCGGCGCTGACGCTTACCGCTGCCGGCGGCGAGCACTGGCTCGTCCTCGCCGGCAAAGGCAACAACGGCGGCGACGGGCTCGCCGCCGCCAGGCACCTGCGTGAGGCCGGCATCGCCGTCACGCTGGTGTACGCGGCCGCGCCGGAGTCGCTGGCCGGCGAAGCCGCGCTGCAGCGGGATGCCGCTGCAGCCATGGGCATCCCTGCCGTAGTCTACGGCAGGGATGCTGTGGACCTTGCCGCATGCAGCGGCATCATAGATGCGCTGCTCGGCACAGGCAGCGCGGGAGCCCCGCGCGGTGCCTATGCGGAGCTGATTGCCGCTGCGAACGCCAGCGGCAGGCTTATTGTGTCCGCGGACATCCCCAGCGGTCTGGACGCGGACACGGGCGAGACGCATGAGCCCTGCATTCATGCGTCGGTGACCGTCTGCCTCGCGTTCCTCAAACGCGGGCTGCTGCAGTATCCCGGCGCCGGAGCAGCCGGGCAGGTGGTGGTCCGCTCCATCGGCATCCCCGCTGCCCTGGCGCGTGAGAGCGGCGTCCCGGTCAGCCTGCTGACGCCGGAAGTGCTGCGGACACGTCTGCAGGTCGACGTGTCGCGCCGCCGTTCGCCCGAAGGCCACAAGGGCACTTACGGGCATGTCCTGCTGGCCGCAGGAAGCCTGCGCATGAGCGGCGCCGGCCTGCTGTGCGCCCGCGCTGCGCTGCGCGCCGGCTGCGGGCTGGTGACGTGGGCGCTGCCGGATAAACTGCTGCCCTATGTGATCGGCTGCGCACCCGAGCTGATGCTGGCCCCGGTATCCGGCGGCGACGGGGAATGGAATGCCGGTACGGCGGCTGAAGTGCTGCAGCTAAGCGGAAGCCGCGATTGTATGGCTGTCGGACCCGGTCTTGGCCGGTTCGAAGGAGATACGGATTGGCTCCGCAGGCTTTGGGAGGAGACGGATTCTCCCCTGATTATCGATGCGGATGCACTGAATATACTGGCGGATGCCGATTACGGGTCCTGGAGCCGCCGCCATCCGGTAATTCTGACCCCGCATCCCGGGGAGATGGCCCGGCTGGCAGGGACTTCTACAGCCCAGGTGCAGCGTGACCGGATCGGACTGGCGCTGTCTTATGCCGCAGCGCATGGCGTAATCCTGGTGCTCAAGGGAGCCCATACAGTCATAGCAACGCCCGAAGGACAGGCTTATGTGAACATCACGGGTCATCCGGGTATGGGAACCGGTGGCGCGGGTGATGTGCTGACCGGAATCATCTCCGGCCTGCTGGCCCAGGGCCTGGATGCTGCACAAGCGGCAGCCTTTGGGGTCTATCTCCACGGGCTGGCCGGAGAACGTGCCGCCCGGAAACGGGATAACCCGGCGGCCTTGATCGCCGGGGATATTATTGAGGCGCTGTGAATCGTAACTCCGGAGCTGCTGCGGCTCATTAGATATACAACATACCCGTGATTCTGCCGCTTCTGCTGCGCCCATGCTAGTCTAAGGGTAGCACTGCTCTGCCCTGAATGATTTAGTATTACGGCTCTGCCAGCGGCGGCACTGTATCAGAACAAGACCAGGCAGAGCAGCGGGATAAACAAGGCGAAGAAGGGAAGCAGGAGCGGGAAGCGTTCACCGGCAATCTGGGCGAACCGGAACAACAGCAGCACTACAAGTCCGGCAAGACCGCTGGTCATTGCGTCACCGCCCTGCTCAGAAGCCAGCCACAGGCCGGCTCCAAACCCGGCTACGGCGTATAACACCAGGGCCGGACTGAGCGAAGTGGACCGGAACATGCGCAGCAGGGCATCGGCAAGTATCGCTGCCGGTAAGCCGTAAGCGTAAATGGCATACGGCACCGATACCGGCCAGCCATCCGGCACTCCGCCTTCGTATCCATGGCCGAGCATAAACAGGGAAACGAGAATAAAGGTCAGTCCGGCGGCCGACAGCTTGGTCAGTGCGTACATGCCCGCAGTCAGGCGGACAGAAGGCAGATCATAATCCTTATGTGTGGTCATCGCTTAACATCCTTTCGGGGTGGGTGAAGAGCACGGCCGGAATGACCGGACGAATCCGGAGCATGAATCAGCTTGTAACCATGTCCCCTCCGTTAACATGAATACAGGTGCCTGTTACATAGGAAGCATCAGGGCTGGCCAGATAGACATAGGCTCCTGCCAGCTCATAGGGCTGTGCCGCCCGCTTGAATGGGGTGTCTGTGCCGAATACACTGACCTCTTCAGCGGAATAGCTGGAAGGAATCAGCGGTGTCCATACCGGACCGGGAGCCACACTGTTGACACGGATGCCGCTGTCCGCCAGTGAAAGAGCCAGGGAGCGGGTGAAGGAGACAACGGCGCCTTTGGTGGAGGAATAGTCAATGAGCTCCTTGTTGCCCTGGTAAGCGGTAATGGAGGCGGTGTTAATAATGCAGCTTCCTTTGTGCAGATGCGGGAGTGCGGCCTGGGTCAGGAAGAAGAAAGGGAAGATATTGGTGCGGTAGGTCTGGTACAGCTGCTCCTCTGTGATATCCAGAATGCTCTTCTGCGGATATTGGACGCCGTGGTTATTCACCAGAATGTCCAGCTTGCCGAAGGTCCGCACGGTGTGCTCCACCGCTTCGAAGCAGCACTCTTTATAGCGCAGATCCGTCTCAATCCGCAGGCAGCGGCGTCCAAGCTCTTCTATCCGGTGCTGCGTGGCTGCGGCATCAGAAGCTTCGTCCAAGTAAGCGATGGCAATATCTGCTCCTTCTTTGGCAAAAGCGATGGCGGCTGCTCTTCCAATGCCGCTGTCTCCGCCGGTAATCAGGGCAACCTTTCCTTTGAGCCTGCCGCTGCTGCTCTCGGGATTCTCGCTAATCGGACGCGGATTCATCAGACTCTCCAGACCCGGCTGGCGGTCCTGGTGCTGTGGGGGGAAGGCGATAGGCTGCACGCGGCATACCGTCTTTTCTCCGTAATAGGGGTAAACGGGATTCATCGGGCGATACTCCTCCTTGCCTGTTGGCTCTCCGTATATTGGTATGCATGCGCCCAGAAAAGCGTGCGCCGCAGTCCTCTTCTGGGTGATCCTTAAGACGGTCTTAACTTTACATACTAAAAACTTAGAAATGGAGAGAATAACTAATGCTATACAGACCAATGACAGCCGATGATTACGAGGCAGCTTATCAATTATGGAAGAATACGGACGGGATGGGTCTTAGTGAAGCGGACTCGCGCGGGGAAATTATCCGTTATCTGGAGCGTAATCCGGGAATCAGCCAGGTGTGTGTGGATGAGGACGGTACACTTGCGGGTACAGCGGTGTGCGGACATGACGGGCGTAGAGGATATATGTATCATGTGGCTGTCAGCAGCAGCAGCCGGGGTAAGGGTGCCGGGCGTGAGATGGTCACGCGCTGCCTGGAGAGACTGCGGGAGGAAGGCATCAGTAAATGCCATCTGATGGTCATCGGGCATAACGCTCTGGGCCGCAGCTTCTGGTCAGGCACCGGCTGGCAGGAGCGGGATGGCCTTGTGCTGTTCTCGCGGAACAGCTGATAGGTCACAAACAATGTAATAGTGTAGCTTTTGTGCGGACGCAGTATAATATATAGGAGCTTTACAAATGACTTGCACTATTCTATGTGCAATGTCGAATTTTAATAGCGGGAGACCTGAGCGATGCGGTTTAAAGATGTATTCTCAATTATCGGTCCGGCGATGGTCGGACCTTCCAGTTCGCATACAGCGGGGGCGGCGCGGATCGGCAGAGCGGCACGCCAGGTGCTTGGTGAAATGCCGCGTACGGCAGAAGTCACGTTCTTCGGTTCTTTTGCGGCCACGTATCAGGGACATGGAACAGACCGGGCTATTGCCGGAGGTCTGCTGGACTTTACCACCGATGACCACCGGCTGCCGGATTCCATAGAGCTTGCGGCCGAAGCCGGAATGGAGATTTCCTTCGGTCAGGGAACGGGCTTGTTCCCCCATCCCAATACGGTCCGCTTGCGGCTTACCGGCAGCGAGAGCGGCACAGAGCTGACGCTTACCGGGATTTCGATCGGCGGCGGCAATATCGAAATTGTTGATATTGACGGGTTCGGCGTGAAGCTTACCGGCATGTATCCAACCGTGCTGATTAATCATATGGACTATCTGGGCGTACTTGCCAGCGTTACGGATGTAATGCGGCAGGGCCAGTGCAATATTGGACATATGTCGCTGGACCGCAAGAACCGCAGCGGAGCAGCCTTGACGGTGCTGGAGCTGGATGAAGCCGCTACACCGGAGCTGCTGCGTAATTTGCGGGCGCTGCCGGCTGTGAAGTCCGTGAAAGTCGTCGATTTGAATGAACAGGCACATGTGCAGAAAGGAAAGGACATTACATCATGAATTTTCAAACACTCAGCCAGCTGGCTGTATTATGTGAAGAGCGGGGTCTGGGAATCGGCGCTCTGATGCTTGAGGAGCAGAGCGCGGAGTCGGGGCGTTCCAAGGAGCAGGAGTTCGCTACCATGAGCCAGTATTACGGCGTTATGAAGGAAGCGGTGCACCGCGGCATGCATGAAGACACCACCTCACGCAGCGGTCTGACAGGACTTGACGCCCAGCGTGTGGCTGCTTACAATGCAGCGGATGAACCTTGCCTTGGCGGTCCTGCCGGCCAGGCCATGGCGTATGCTCTTGCGGTTTCGGAAGTGAATGCTTCCATGGGACGGATTATCGCTACGCCGACCGCAGGCTCCTGCGGAATCATTCCCGGGGTGTTCCTGAGCTGTCAGGAGCGCTTCGGCTGGGACGATGACTATATGGTTACCGGCCTGTTCGCGGCTGGAGCCATCGGGTATGTTATTGCCAACAATTCTTTTGTATCGGGAGCGGAAGGCGGCTGTCAGGCCGAGGTCGGCTCAGCCATCGGGATGGCGGCAGGGGCCTTGACTGAAATGCGCGGCGGCACACCGGCGCAAGCCGTGCATGCCGTAGGACTGGCACTCAAGAATACACTGGGACTGATCTGTGATCCGGTAGGCGGACTTGTGGAGATTCCATGTATTGTCCGTAACGGCTTCGGTGCCGTCACGGCGCTTGCTGCGGCCGATATGGCACTGGCCGGTGTCCGCAGTGTGATTCCGTCCGATGAAGTAATCAAGGTCATGCTGGAGGTAGGCTCCGCTATGCCCGAGAAGCACCGCGAGACGGCAGGGGGCGGACTGGCCCAGACACCAACCGGCCGCAAGATTATGAAAGATTTACGGAACAAGAAATAATCTGCGGGTGCTTTCGGGCGGGGCTATTTGCGGGGCTATAGCATACGGAACCGTTCAAGCTGATCCCACAGCCCCTCACGCCGGAGGATTTCCTCCTGCTTCGGTCCCATCAGGTCGAAGTGGGGAAACGGCTGGCGGTTATGAATATATTGCGGCGGAAGACCGTTCTTCCTGCACCACTCCCTCAGGCGGGGGAGATCACTGCACCCGACCTTGGTCACTGTGGTGATGTCAGGAAACCGCTTGTCCAGCCAGTAATGCGTAAGGAACGCGATTTCACCAGCGGAGACCGCTTGTTTCCAGCGGGCTAGTTCTGCTCTGTTAATGCCAAAGGCCATAGCTGTCATCATCCTTATTGATCATAGTAAATTGATTATATACAAGAATATAAGATACTTCCGGAAAGGGGAGAAGAACATGAACGGGCAAGTTAGAGCGGATATCCGCCCCGGACTTCAGGTTGATATTGTACTGAAGCAGGATCAGGCGACCGGCAAACTCACACATGGCGCGGTTAAAGACATCCTGACCAATTCGCCCCGCCATCCGCACGGAATCAAAGTGCGGCTGACTGACGGACAGGTGGGACGGGTCAAGAACATTACAGGCTAAGCAATATACAGAAGAATGAAGAAGCGCCGCGAGCCGGGGCGGCTGTGTCCCTTGGGCAGCCGCCGGGGTAAGAGGCGCTTTTTGATTTGCATACAGGATCATGAGCCTGCTTAACGGCCCATGAATTCCTCTACATACTGGTCGGCCTTGGTCTGATTACATAAATTGCAGGCGCAGACACAGTTGTCCGGCGTAGTGTGCCCGCCCTTGGCACGGGGCAGCAGATGGTCAATGGTATCCCCGTATAAGCCGCAGAAATAGCAGATATACTGGTCCCGGGTCAGAATATAGGCGCGGAAATCCTTATTGCTGTATAAGCGGCGGATTGTACGGCGGTTCACGACAACTGCGGCATGCTCCCGGACAAGCGTTACCGCAAGCGCAAGATCGATCTCCTGATGCCAGCGCCGGCCTTTGTCGCTGTGGCCGCGCATCAGAATCATACCCTTGCCTGAAGGGATGAGCGCAGAGGCATCCTGCGGATCGGGCTTCGGTCCGCGCTGCTGGGGGATCGTGCGTCCCGTTTCAGCACTGCGCGGACGGGCCTTGCCCTTGAGGCCGGAGGTACCCGCGCTGCCGCGGCCTTCCTTGGCACGTTCGGGCAAGGAAGGCTGACGGCCCATGGCAGCAGGCGGTTTGGCAGCTCCGGAGCCCGCTGCAGAGATCGAGACCAGTGTCTTATCCCGCTTGGCAGTCCCCGTGCCGGTCGGACGCTCCGGCAGTGCGGGTGCCGCGCTTGCACGCGGCGGCGCAGCCGCAGCCCCTGCTTCGCGTAGCTTGCGGCATTCCCGGCAGGCTCCGCGCCGGGAGATTCCCTTGGAGCGCTTGCCTGTCCGTCTGCGGAATTCGGAGAGCGGCTTAAGCTGATGGCAATAGGCACATTGTTTGGATGGAGGAAGAATAGTTTCAGTCATAAGTATACTTGGCAGGACGGCCCTCAGCCGCAACTGTCCAATCCCTTCTGTATTTTGAAATAGAAACTTATTTACGTTATACCGCTATGTGATTTCATTGATTTGATAATAGTATAGCGTAAAGCACAGGTATTCACACAGCATGCGCCAAAAGCCGCAAATCTCCAGGGCTGTGACATCCTTCTTCGCAGTCTTGAGGAAAAACCCGTAAACTCGCAAAGTAAGGCCGTAAATCGATGATGAGGCTTGTATTGGAATACAATAATTATGAACCAGATAGGGGGAAGCTGAATGACCGTTAGTGAAAAAAAGCCCGGGGCCGTAAGACTGCTGTTTGTGCTTCAGGCATTCTTAGGCCTTGGAGCTGTCGCCGGAGGGCTGGTCCTGCTCGCCGATCCCAGTGGTGAAATGATTGGAATGCCGGCGTCCGTACTGGAGAGATCTCCGTTTGACAGTTATGCAATTCCCGGCATTCTGCTGCTGGTCATTTTTGGGCTGCTGCCGCTAATGGTGCTCTATGGTCTTTTCAATCAGCCTCAGTGGTCTTGGGCCTATGCGCTGACCCCGTTTAAGGCGCTGCATGCAGCATGGAGCTTCTCGCTTTATATCGGCTTTGGGCAGATTATCTGGATTATGGTGCAGACGTATATGATGGATACAGTCAGTATTGTTCATGTTTTCTACATGTCTCTGGGCATGCTGGTTCAGATCGTTACGCTGCTGCCTGCGGTACAGAGATATTTTATGCTGGACGGCCGTTCTGAAAGAAGTTAGAATGACAGTGAACATAAAAGGGCTTTCATTTGGGCCGCGGGAGTGAACCGGAAGTGACTACCATATACGATATTGCCAAAAGAACCGGCTATTCACCAACCACGGTATCCAAGGCGTTCAATAACTACTCTGACGTGCGGGAGAAGACGCGGCAGGAAATACTGCGTACCGCCCAGGAAATGGGATATCTTCCTAATGCGCATGCGCGTACACTGACGACCAAGAAATCCTGGACGATCGGTGTGCTGTTTGTGGAGAATACGGGAGCGGGTATCCGCCATCCTTTCTTCAGTGCGGTTATTGAGAGCTTCAAGCAGGTTGCCGTAGCCAAGGGTTACGCCCTCATGTTTATCTCGAAGGATGTCGGCGGTAAGCAGAGCGGATATCTGGAGAACTGCCGGATTCGCGGAGTCGATGGGGTTGTAGTGTTCCTCTCTGATTATGAAGACCCGTATTTCCGGGAGCTTCTGGAGAGTGATATCCCTACAGTGATTCTCGATTTCGAAACGGCGTTGTCGCATACGGTCTGCTCGGATAATATGACCGGTGCGCTGCAGGCAGTGGAATATCTGGTATCGCTCGGACACAGCAGAATTGCCCATATTTCCGGCGGAGAGAACACCTATCCGGGGAAACAGCGGGAGCTGGGGTACAGAGCGGCAATGGAGCAGCAGGGGCTTGAGGTACCGGACGAATATGTTGCCGAGGGAGCATTCTACTCTCTGGAGAACGGCTACGGCGCAATGAAGTCTTTGCTTGAGCTGCCGGAACGGCCGACGGCTGTGTTTGCTTCAGGTGACTTGCTTGCACTGGGTGCCGTGATGGCTGCCAAGGATCAGGGCCTGTCTGTACCGGAGGATATTTCAGTCATGGGTTATGATGATATTGAGCTTGCGGGATATGTTACCCCTGCACTGACCACCGTCCGCCAGAACACGGAGCTGCTGGGTACCCGGGCGGCGGAGCTTTTGCTGGCTTCGATGAACGGCCCGCGTACAAATCAGGAGGCGCTGGTTCTGCCTGTAGAGATCATCGTCAGGGATTCCTGTGCCCCGCCGGGGAAGAGATAAAAGTGCGTTCAACCGGAATGCATTTTTTTTCAGCAAAATCGAAACCGGTTTCGATTTTTTCGTTTTTATTTCGAGTTCAAATGATGAAGGAGTGAATCAACATGACAACCGTTCAAACCGTAGTAACCGCCAAAGACACAGAGGATCGTCTGAGTTCCAAAGAAGGTATTCAGTTCAAAGCAGCAACCCCTGGTACAACAGCAGATATACTGCTGCAGCCGGAGCAGGAGTTTCAAACAATCATTGGTTTTGGCGGCGCTTTCACTGAAGCGGCTGCGTATACCTTATCCCGGATGAGTCCGGAGAAACGGGCAGAGGTCATCCGGCGTTATTTTCACCCGGTGGATGGGCTGAATTACACTATGGGCCGCGTGCATATTCATAGCTGTGACTTCGCGCTCGGCAACTATACCTATGTGCAGGATGAGGATACGGAGCTTGCGACCTTCGATATTTCGCATGATCACCAGTGGGTCCTGCCGCTCATTAAGGATGCTATGGAGGTCAAAGGCGGACCCTTCACGATGCTGGCTTCACCTTGGAGCCCGCCGGCCTGGATGAAAACGAACGGGGAGATGAATAACGGCGGTTCGCTGAAGCCGGAATATGCTGCAGTCTGGGCGCGCTATTATACCAAATTCATCGAGGCTTACCGCAAGGAGGGAATTCCGGTCTGGGCAGTATCCGTGCAGAACGAGCCGGCAGCAGTGCAAGTATGGGACTCTTGTGTATATAGTGCCGAGGAAGAGCGCGATTTCGTCAAAAACCACCTCGGCCCGGTAATGCGCGAAGCCGGAATGGACGATGTGAATATCGTCATCTGGGACCATAACCGCGATATTATGATCGAGCGTGTGACTCCGATTCTGTCCGATCCGGAAGCAGCGCAGTACGTATGGGGAACCGGAATCCACTGGTACGGCGGCGAGGAGTTCGACAAGGTGGAGAAGGTGCATGAGCTTTTCCCGGATAAGCATGTGCTCTTCACCGAAGGCTGCCAGGAAGGCGGCGTGCGTCTGGGGGAATGGTTCACGGGTGAGCGCTACGGCCGGAATATGATCGGCGATCTGAATGCCTGGACAGAGGGCTATCTGGACTGGAATCTGGTGCTGGATGAGACGGGCGGACCGAACCACGTGGGGAATCTCTGCGATGCTCCGGTGA
Source organism: Paenibacillus phytohabitans (assembly GCF_013141775.1). GTDB lineage: Bacteria > Bacillota > Bacilli > Paenibacillales > Paenibacillaceae > Paenibacillus_AQ > Paenibacillus_AQ phytohabitans. The sequence goes on along the minus strand of NZ_WHOB01000089.1, from coordinate 106,560 downwards.
TTGCGGATACGGCTACGGACGAGGTCCACTATAACAGCTCGTATTATTATATCGGGCATTTCAGCAAATTCATTGCACCGGGTGCTGTGCGGATCGGGCTGCAGTCGGCTGCGGAAGGCGTGCTGTCAGCGGCGTTCCTCAATCCGGACGGCAGCATCGCTGTTGTATTGATGAACGAAAGCGAAGCAGAACGCTCCCTGACGCTTGGCTTCGGCGGTGAAATCGCTGAGTGCACATTGCCTGCACATTCCATTGCCACACATCTGATTTCGCAAGGTTAAGCTTGCGACGGGGAAGAAAGGAAGCGCAGAGCGGGCAGAGTTGACTCATGCGGGAAGCTTGGAGTATGGAGGTGGAGGGTGGGATTTTGCAGGTAAGTAGGCTAGATGCGCGGAAGCTGGGAGTTAAGTAGTTAGAAAAACTCGTTAGAAGCTGTAAGCTAAAGTTTGATTCGGAGTGAGTTCAAGCCCCTCCCTAGCCGTCTGTTGCACTTTGTACACTAGATTGCTCCTATCTCCGCCGAAACTAGCGATCAATTGCACTATGTGCATTAGAATCCTGCGGAAGAGGCATTTTTAGGCGAAAATCCTGAAATCTATTGTATGAAATACAACAGAAGGCTGCTCGGGGGTGCAATAACACAAATTCTAATGCATAAAGTACAATCACCCAGGATTTGCAATCATACAGAGAGTTCAGCCTAATGCCGAGGCTTACAGCTCAATAGCTGAAGCGAAGCCTCGTAAGCGTACACTGATATTTTTAGGAGGAGTAACTATGAGTAATTATTATTTCGATTCAGGTAAATTTGTCATAGAGCAGTTCCACGAAGGCAAACCGTTCGCCAGCTTCCTGCCCGGACTGGCCGGATTGAAGGGGATCCCGATGTGGACGTTCTACGTGAACCGGGGGCAAGGAATCAGCAGCTTCGGAATACGGGACAAAAATTCGCCGATTATGGAGTTCTCTCCGGCCAATATTTCGTATAAGAATGTAGCTTCCACCGGATTCCGCACCTTCATCAAGCTGAAGGGTACAGCAGAAGTCTATGAGCCGTTCCAGTCGGCACGCCCTGATCCTGCGGCCAAGCGGATCATGACGATCCTGCCGAACGGACTGACCATTGAGGAGTCACATGCAGGACATGGGCTGAAGACGACAGTCCACTACTTCAACCTGCCGGGTGACGATTATGCCGCGCTGATCCGGCAGGTGGAGATCGAGAATATCAGCGGGACAGAGCTGGAGCTGGAGCTGCTGGACGGTCTTCCGGAGGTTCTTCCCTTCGGCGTAGCGAACGGGGGCTACAAAGAGATGGGGAACCTGCTGCGCAGCTGGATGGATGTGTATAACCTGGAGAACGGAATTCCGTTCTACAAGCTGCGCTCCAGCACGAATGACGATGCGGAAATGAGCCTGATTGAGAGCGGGCACTTCTATCTCTCCTCCACAACGGAAGGAGAACAGCTGTATCCGGTCGTAGATTATGAAGTAATCTTCGGCGGCAATACTTCGCTGACGTATCCGGACCGCTTCGCGAAGCTTCCGCTGGCGGAGCTGCTTGCACAGGCCCAATATCCGGCCAACAAGGTGCCGTGCGGCTTCAGCGGCGTATCCAGAACACTTGCACCGGGAGCTTCGCTGAAGCTGAATACGATCATTGGACATGTAAATGATATTGCCAGAATCAATCATCGGGCGGCTGAGCTCTGCCGGGAAGATTATTTTGCTGCCAAGGCACTGGAAGCAGCCAGTTTGACCGAGGATTTAACGGCGGATATTGCTACGCATACCTCCTCGCCGCTGTTCGATGCTTATTGCCGCCAGTCTTACCTCGATAACTTCCTGCGCGGGGGCTATCCGTTTATTTTTGATAACGGCGGTGACGGCTTCGTTGTACATCTATACTCGCGCAAGCATGGCGATATGGAACGGGATTACAACTTCTTCTCGCTGGCGCCTGAATACTATTCGCAGGGCAACGGGAACTTCCGTGATATGAACCAGAACCGGCGCAGCGATGTGTTCTTCCACCCACAGGTGGGCAGCTTCAACATCAAAATGTTCTACAGTCTGATCCAGGCAGACGGCTATAATCCGCTTAGCGTGCAGGGTACCAGCTTTGAAATTCTGCCGGGTGAGGGAGAGAAGCTTAAAGCATGGGTTGCCGGGGCGCTTGCGGAGCATCATGCCGGATTTGAGCGGCTGCTGGCCGGACGCTTCACACCAGGAAGCCTGATTAACTACATTGCGGATCACAATATTGCTTTGAACATCAGTGAGCAGGAATTCCTCAGCGGTGTGCTTGCCCTGTCGCAGCAGAACATTGAAGCCGCCTTCGGAGAAGGCTTCTGGTCCGATCACTGGACCTACAATCTTGATCTGGTGGAAGGTTATCTGGATATTTATCCGGAACGGCAGGAGGCGCTGCTGTTCGGGGACGAGACTTATACGTTCTATGACAGCCCGGCTTATGTGCTGCCGCGCAGCGAGAAATATGTAATCAGCAGCGGGCAGGTGCGGCAATTCGGGGCGCTGCTGGAGGATGAAGAGAAGCTGCACAAGCTGAAGCGCAAGGCCAGCGATACCCAGTGGCTGCGCACACAAGGCGGGCACGGGGAGATCTACCGGACCAGCCTGTTTGTGAAGATGCTGTCGCTTGCCATGAACAAATTTGCCACGCTTGATCCTTACGGGATGGGGGTAGAGATGGAAGGCAACAAGCCGGGCTGGAATGATGCTATGAACGGACTGCCGGGACTGGTCGGCTCCGGAATGAGCGAGACCTTTGAACTCAAGCGGATGCTTGTGTTCATGCTGGATGCTCTGGAGAGCGGCGCGAATATTCCTTCAACAGTAGCGCTTCCGTTAGAGATGGCTTCGCTGCTTGAGCAGGTGAACCGTGCTGTAACTGAAGTGCTTGACGGTTCACTGGCCCAATTCCCGTATTGGGACCGCGTGGCTTCAGCGCGCGAGGCTTACCGGGCAGAGATCCGCTTCGGAATTACAGGCGAGACCGCCGAAATTTCCCTTGCGGTCATCCGCGGGGCACTGGGCAAATGGCTGCGTAAGGTGGATAAGGGGATTGAGCGTGCGGTAGGAATTGGCGGCGGACTGGTTCCGACCTATTTCCGCTTCGAGGCAACACGGTTCCAGCCTGTAACGGATGAAGCCGGAGAGCCGGTCATCAGCGGCTACGGGCTGCCGAAGGCTCTGGTCGAAGAGTTCGAAGCTACTGCCCTGCCGTATTTCCTGGAAGGTCCTGCCCGCTGGCTCAAAACGCTGGACAGCAAGGAAACCGCCAAGGGAATCTACAGCAAAGTGAAACAGAGCGGGCTCTTTGATCCGGTTACATCGATGTACCGGACTTCAGTGTCGCTGGAAGAAGAATCGCATGAGATCGGCCGCATCCGGGCCTTCACACCGGGCTGGCAGGAGCGGGAGTCCAACTTCCTGCACATGTCGTACAAATATTTGCTTGAGCTGCTGAAGGCGGGGCTGTACGACGAATTCTACAGCGAGCTGAAAACCTCGCTGATTCCGTTCCTTGACCCTGAGGTCTACGGTCGCAGTACACTGGAGAATTCCTCGTTCATCTCAACAGGCGGCAATCCCGATCCTGCAACGCATGGCAGGGGGTTTGTTGCCCGGCTGAGCGGCTCAACGGCGGAGTTCCTGAGCATGTGGAGAACGATGATGGCCGGCAGCCGGCTGTTCTCTGTGGAAGACGGCGAGTTAACGCTGCAGCTGAATCCGGCACTTCCCGGCTGGCTGTTCGATGAGCAGGGTAACCTGTCCTTCACCCTGCTGGGCAGTACAGAAGTGACGTATTATAATCCGCGTCATGCCGATACCTTCGGCGGCAGCAAGGCGGTCATTCAGAATCTGACGCTGGCATTCCGGAGCGGAGAAGAGCGCGTGATTGCCGGCGGTCTGCTGCGGGGCGGGGATGCCGAGGCATTGCGGCGCGGAGAGATTGCCGCCATCCGTGCGGTAATGGAATAATCAGGCGGATTTCCACCGCGAAACAGCGGGTTGAATTCAAGGAATCTGTAGACTACAGCGGCCGGAGGGCCAAATATTCTTTGGAGTCACGGCAATCCCATATTAGCAAAAATACAAGTTCAATCTATATATTCATTCAAGTTAATAAAGGTACAGGAAGGAGGCCCGGTGGGCCTCCTTTTGATTGCCCGGGGTTAGGTGGATTAGTGGTGGATACTCTTGAATCCGCCAGTTGTCGGCGGTACGGGGAATGAGGAGCAGAAGCTCTTAAGCCCTCTGATTCCGCCGGAAGTAGGCGGAATGAGCAAATTAGAGGGATAAATCCCTCTAAATCCGCCGGAAGTGGGCGGAAGGGAACGAGCAAATCAAAGGGATAAATCCCTCTAAATCCGCCAGAAGTAGGCGATATGTTGAAATGAGGAGCAGAAGTGCTCCTCATTCCACTAAAAGTAGGCAAAACGAGCAGCCCCGAGGGACAGGCAGCTTTGAATTTGTCCCAAACGGGCAGAGTAGCACTTACCCATGCAAGCGCGGAAGGGGATTGGAGCGGGAGGAGACAATAGCTGCCGGAAGTTCTGCGCTTCCGGCAGCCGATCTCCGATGGCGGTTGAGTTTTTGAGCCAAGCCGAAAAATGAGCCCCCAAATACGAAATCTGGGACCTTACGCCCAAATACTAAAACGCATACAATAAATACATAGAGATGAAAACGCTTCACACATTAAAGTTGGGGATTTTGGAGGTCCATACGATGGAGAACAAACAAAGCACCAAACCAAATCCGGTAATGGGGCCGCTCATTCCGGCGTCAATCGAAACCGGTTCAGTTCGCAAAAATACGCTCTGGAGGAAATTTGTAGCCCAGCGTCATCTGCAGACCATGGCACTGCTTGGTGTAGTGTGGATGATCATATTCAACTACATCCCGATCTACGGCTTGATTATTTCTTTCAAGGAATATAATATCGTCAAGTCGATCGCCGAAGCCCCTTGGGTGGGCCTGGAGCATTTCAGGGAACTGTTCGCAGATGAGGATCTGCCGAATGTTATCCGCAACACGCTGGGGATCAGCTTGATCAAGCTGCTTATCGGGTTCCCGCTGCCGATCATATTCGCCCTGTTCCTCAATGAGGTCCGTTCCATCAGATTCAAGAAGACGATTCAGACGATCTCCTATCTGCCGCATTTCCTCTCCTGGGTTGTGCTTGGCGGCATTCTGGCCACCTGGCTCGCGGATATAGGGATTATCAATAATATTCTGCTTGCCCTCAATCTGATTGACAAGCCGATCACTTACCTGGCTGAACCGAGTTACTTCTGGACGATAATCATCACCTCCGACATTTGGAAGGAGCTTGGCTGGTCAGCGATTATCTACCTCGCGGCGATTGCCGGCGTGTCTCCGGAAATGTATGAGGCAGCAACGATTGACGGCGCAGGACGTTTCCAGAAAATGTGGTTTGTCACTCTGCCGGCCATCCGGGCCACGATCAGCATCCTGTTCGTCCTGGCAGTCAGCGGTGTACTGAACTCGAACTTCGACCAGATTCTGGTGCTGCGGAATTCACTTAACGACAGTACATCCAATGTAATTGATTACTATATCTATCAGACAGGTATTGTCTCCAACCGCTTCTCCTATTCTGCGGCGGTCACCCTGGTCAAAGCGGTCATTGCACTGATTCTGCTGCTGATTGCCAATCAGGTATCCAAAAAAATCAACGACACGTCGCTGTTCTAGGACAAGGAGGACCTATATATGTTTGCTCTTAAACGTAAAACCAAAGGCGAAGCGATTTTCGATATCGTCAATAATCTGGTTATGCTCTGCGTCTGCTTCCTGACGCTGTATCCGATCTGGTATGTGCTTGTCAACGCTTTCAATGACGGCAATGACGCCATGCTGGGCGGGATCTACTGGTGGCCGCGGATGTTCACACTGAAGAACTTCGATGCAGTATTTGCAAGTCCGGGGATTATGCTGGCGATGGGGGTTACCGTACTCAAGACAGTCCTTGGTGTGGCTCTGCATGTATTCTTTACAGCGATGGTAGCTTATGCCTTGTCCCGCAAGGATCTGGTTGGCGGCAAGCTCTACATTCTGATCGGCACCATTACATTGTTCTTTAACGGCGGCCTGATCCCAACCTTCCTGCTGATGCGTGATCTGCATTTACTGGATAACTTTATGGTCTTTATCATTCCTGTCATGTTCAGCTTCTTCGATCTTATTATCTTCATGACCTTCTTCCGGGAGATCCCAGATGGTCTGGAAGAAGCGGCGCGGATTGACGGAGCCAATGACTGGTCCATCTTACTGCGGATCGTGCTTCCGGTCTCCATGCCGGTTATTGCCACCATCGCGCTGTTCCACGGCGTGTATCAATGGAATGATTATTTTGCCGGCATCATCTATGTGAACAATGTGGACCTGCAGCCGATTCAGACCTATCTGTTCCGGGTCGTGGCCCAGTCCAGCTCCAATACGATGATGGTTGCTGTCCAGGGCAGCGCGGCTACAAGGTCGGTAACCTCACAGTCCATCAAGCTGGCAACCATGGTTGTCACAACGCTGCCAATCGTGTTCGTCTATCCGTTCCTGCAGCGCTATTTCGTTAAAGGCATGATGATCGGCTCCATCAAAGGCTGAGCATCTGCGAACCACAGGGTAACTCCTCCGGAGCCCATTGTCTTGCGGGCAGCGGGGTTGAGCTTATAATTACTATTTTCTAGAAAAGGGGTAAACAAGCATGGGCATGAAACATAAGCCAAAGAAAATGGTCCTGCTGCTCTTGGGACTAATGCTGACATTCTCTGCAGCGGGTTGTTCAAGCAATAATAATGCCGCAAACGGAAATACAGCAACGGAGAAGCCGGCTGAAGCTACAGAGGCACCGGCAACCAATGCAACAGAAACGACAGCTCCGGCAGCAACAGGCGATGAGCCAGGCTGGATGAGCGACACTTCACCAATCACCTTCGACTGGTATCTGAACTTTGCCTGGTTTGCCAACAAATGGGGCGTAGATCCAACTTCGCAATATGTTTCGAAGAAGACCGGCGTTAACGTTAACTTTATCGTGCCTGCAGGGAATGAGAATGAGAAGCTGAACACGCTGATTGCTTCCGGCAAGCTGCCTGACTTCATCACCCTCGGCTACTGGGAAGATGCCATCAAAAAAATGGTAGAAGGCGAATTGGTGCTTCCGCTGAACAAGCTGGCTGATGAATACGACCCGTACTTCTACAAAGTTTCCGATAAAGATAAGCTTGGCTGGTACACTCAGCCGGACGGCAATGTATACGGCTATCCTAACTCTTCCTCTTCTCCTGCCGACTATGAAAAATATGGCGATACCTATGTATCGAACCAGACGTTCGCAGTCCGCAAGGATATTTATGAAGCCATCGGCAGTCCGGATATGCGTACCCCTGAAGGCTTCCTCGCTGCGCTGAAGACAGCACAGGAGAAATTCCCTGAAGTGAACGGCCAGCCGCTGATTCCGCTGGGTCTGCATGAGTTCACTGAGAACGGCAATGACTCGCTGGAAGGCTACATTCAGAACTTCCTGGCGATTCCTTGGGAAAAAGACGGCAAGGTATATGACCGTGAAACCGATCCTGAATATGTACGCTGGATGAAAACACTCCGCCAGGCTAACCAGGACGGATTGCTTGCAAAAGATATCTTCATTGACAAACGGGCACAAATGGAAGAAAAGATCGTACAGGGACGCTACTTCGCAATGCTGTATCAACGTACAGACTTTGCTTCCCAGCAAGGAACTATTTTCCAGAAGAATCCTGATATGGTCTACATTGCTGTAGATGGACCAGCCAACACCAAACTGGATCAGCCTACACTGAATGGCCCTGGGATCTCCGGCTGGACCGTTACCCTGATCTCCAAGGATGTTAAGGATAAAGCACGCGCCATTAAATTCCTCAGCTACCTGAACAGTGAAGAAGGCCAAAAGGATCTTTTCCTGGGCGAAAAAGGGGTCAGCTATGATACAATTGAGGGCAAGGACCAATTCCTTCCTGAAGCCCTTAAGCTGATGAACTCGGACCGTGCAGCCTTTGATAAGCAATACGGCTCTTCGTTCACCTTCTGGATGATGCAAAATACGAATATTACTGACCAATGGGCACCAAAATCCGTTGAGCCGTTCAAACAACTGGAAGACTGGACCCGCGGGAAATCTATTAATACTTCGGAATTCCAGCTGATTGATCCTAGCGGTAACTCGCCGGAAGGCATCATCGCGACCAAGCTGAAACAGCTGCGCGGCAAAACCATGCCGAAGCTGCTGATGGCTGAATCCGATGCGGAATTCGATAAGATCTGGTCTGAATATCTCACTAAAAAAGAGAAGGAAGGTCAAGCGACCTTCGATGCATACCGCCAGACTAAATATGATGAGAACAAGAAAAAACTCGGAATGTAGTCTCCAATATAAGACCCAATTGCCCGCTAACCGCGGGCTTTTGGGTTATTTTCTAGTAACGGGATCTACAAGGCTCCAGCCATTAACGGAGAGGTGAATATGCGCAAACGAACAGGAGCATTATGGAATTCCTTCCGTTATTGGCTCGGACGGAGATCACTGCAAAGCCGGCTGGTTGTGGCTTATATCTTTATTATTCTGGGACCCAGTCTGCTGGTGTCCTTCTATTCGTACAAGGCCATTAACAATACGTATATGCAGGATGCGATCGAGAAAAACGACTATCTGCTGCAGATGGAGAAGCTGCATGTACTCAATCAGATTGAGGCGATGGAGCGGGCGCTCCAGATGGCGTATAGTGATAAAATCACCCGGGAGTATCTGATCAGCGAAAGTGATCCTACACTCGGAGAGCTGATTGATTACAACACAACCAGCTTCATGAACCTCAGCCAGATCCAGTTCAATAATCCGAATATTGAGCATTTGTACCTGTATTCCAGCAGTAAAAATGTATATGAGATGTGGCCGGTTATTTTCCGTGAGTCCCGGGTCTCCATGGAGCCCTGGTTTCAGAAGGCATTGGAGCTGGAAGGATTACGGAATCTGTGGTCCTTTCAGAACTCGGATATCGATCTGATGAAGCGCTTCTCGGGGGAAACAGAGCAGGGGCAACCGAAGGTATCGGTGCTGCGGGAGATCAGCATTCCGGCGGGCAATCACATCGGGATGGTTCAGGTAGATATGCTGCTGAGTAAATTCACACCTAAGACGTATACCTCGGTGCAGGATAATGAATCCCAGATGATTCTTGCGGATGATGAGCTGAACCTGTTCACCAGGACAGACAACTCTTTTCTGGAGAATAATAAGGGGCTGACTGCGGCAATTAAAGACCGGCTGGCAGAATTCGTGAAGACCGGTAAATGGGTGATGGATTATAAGGAGAACGGGAATTCCTTCATGCTGATTCAGGCGCCGCTGGAGCAGATCAATGCTTCTCTGGTTACTGTGGTCTCGATGAAAGGTGTAATGATGGATATTTCGCGTACCCGTAATCTGATTATCGGGGTTAATATCGGCTTCATCTTCCTGGTCACTGCCATTGCTTACGTGCTGAATGCATTCATCCTGAAGAATCTCCGCCGGCTGACCGAAACGATGAAGAGAGTCCGCCGGGGAGAGCCATATGGAAGTATCCGCGTCAGCGGAGGCGGCGAGGTCGGCGAGCTTGCCCATCATTTCTCCAAGCTGATGAACACAATTAATACGCTGGTGGCTCAGGCTGTCCATAAACAGGCGCTGTCGAAGGAAGCTGAGCTGCGGACGCTGCATAATCAGATTGATGCCCACTTCCTCTACAATACACTGGAGAATATCAAAATGCTGGCGGAGATTGAGAATCAGCGGACGATCTCGGATGCGCTTACCCGGCTTGGCGGCATGATGCGCTATAATTTCAAATGGACGGGTGAATACGTGAAGCTGAAAGACGAGATCCGCCATATTCAGAACTATATAGAGGTTATGAATATAAGATTCGAGCATACCATTGGGCTGGAGCTTAATATTGACAGCGCTTATCTGGAAGTGGAGGTGCTCAAAATGTCGCTGCAGCCGATTGTTGAGAACAGTGTGAAGCATGCCTGGAATGCGGACGGGATAGAGCTCACGGACCGTGTTGTGCGGATCGATATTACGGAGGCCGAGGGGGATATCTTCATCTCGCTGCGCGATAATGGCCTCGGGCTGACACCGCAGCAGCTGACCCAGCTGCATGAGGCGATTTATGCCAAGGAGGAACCGGGGGCTGACCCTTCGGGAACCAGCAGCGGCGGGTATAAGTCGGGAGGCGTCGGACTGCGCAATGTGCATCAGCGTCTGCAGCTGTTCTACGGTGAAGCCTACGGGCTGGAAGTGCAGAGTGAAGCAGGGAAATGGACAACTGTGTTCATGTCACTGCCCAAAGTTCTATTGACGGGGGATAACTAGCTATGACCAATCTGCTGATCGTGGATGATGAAAAAATGATCCGTCAAGGTCTGAAGGCGATGATCGAACGGGAATATCCGTCTGTCTACAGCATCACGATGGCGGGCAACGGTGCGGAAGCGCTGGAGCTGTACAAGCAGGAGCGGAAGGATGTCATTATTACGGATATCCGGATGCCGATTATGGACGGGATCACGCTGCTGGAACGGTTGTCGGTGGAAGCAGGCAAGGAGGAGCCGCCTGCTGTCATTATCTTAAGCGGCCATGATGATTTCGAATATGCCAAAAGCGCGATCCGCTACCGCGTGAAGGATTATCTGCTGAAGCCGATCCGCCGCGAGGAGCTGTTCGAGATTCTCGAACGGATCGGCAAGGAGGGAATGGACCGCCAGTCGAGCAGCCTGCGGCAGAAGCAGGAGGCGGAAGGCTACCGCCGCGAGCTGCGGGTTGCCCGCCTGCGGGGGCTTTTGATGCAGCGGGAGACAGAAGCATCGGCGGCACAGCTGGAGGAGCTGTCGACGCTGCAGATTCCTTTTACAGTAGGCGTAGTCAATTATTATCACCGGGACGGCGCGCGGATGAATCACGGAGAGGTCCAGGGCGTGCTGGAGCGGCTGATCGGACCGCTGGAGCATAAATTCACGGAGATTCTGACCGATTGGGACGGGAAGCTTGTACTTGTGGGGAATGTGGAGAGCTTCCTGGAGCTGGCCGGTAAGGCTGATGCCAAAGAACTTAAGCGGCTGCTCATCGGCATCAGCAGTGAGAGCCGGAGTCCGGAGCAGTTCCGTGCCTGTTACATGGAGGCGTACCGGGCGCTGCAGTATACTTTTTTGTCCCCGCAGGCCAGTTTTGTCGACTATAAGGATATCCGCGCCGGGCGCCTGAGCTTCCCTTCCCCGGAGGAGGAGCTGCGCAAGCTGCTTAATATGCTGGGAACCGAGCGGGAGAAGGAGATTAAGACGCTGCTTGGTGTTATTTTTCAGACGGACCATTTGCTGCATCTGGATTTGGATTACCTGGAGAATGTAGGGCGGAGTATTAATGAACGGGTGCTGGATGAAGTGTTCCGTGTGCATGGAGAGGCTTCGGTGGAAGTGCTGAAGCTGTACCGCGCGGTCGGCAACTTGTATAATTTCAGCAATTTCCATGACTATTACCGGGCACTGGAGCATTTGCTCCTTAGCGTGAACGATTATATTATAGGTATAAGATCTGCGCATACCGAGCATGCGGATATGGAAGAAGCGCTGGCGTATATCGAAGCGAATTATGCCCGTCCGCTGAATATGGCGATGGTCAGCAATTATGTCTCGCTCAATTATTCATATTTCAGTGAAGCCTTCAAGGCGTACACCGGGGAGAGCTTTGTGCTGTATCTCAAAAAAGTCCGCATCCGCCACGCCAAGGAGCTGCTGGCTGATCATTCCGTCAAGCTGGCCGGGGTCTCTGAGGCTGTAGGTTTTGAGAACAGCAAGCAATTCGCGCGTGTCTTTAAGGAGCTGGAGGGTATCTCTCCCGGTGAATACCGGGCGAAGCAGCTGATGGAGCGTTATTCGGGGCAGACGGAGGATAAGGAATTTTAAGATATGAACAACGGATGGCTAGAGGCTGGAGGCAATGGAATGGAAGAAGTACAAGGAACACTGATTACCGTAGATACACTTGCCGCCGACTTCCGTAAGCTGGGCGTGCATGAAGGAATGACCCTGCTGCTGCATTCTTCCTTTAAATCACTGGGACAGTGGGTGGCCGGTGGTCCGGTTGCCGTTATCCTGGCGCTGGAGAAGGTGCTGGGTGAAGAAGGGACGCTCGTTATGCCTACGCAATCCTCGGATCTGACCGATCCGTCAGGCTGGAGCAAACCGCCGGTGCCGGAGGCCTGGTGGCCCGGCATCCGGGAGCATATGCCTGCATATGACCCGGACCTGACTCCGCTTAGAGGGATGGGCGTGATTCCCGACTGCTTCCGCAAGCAGCAGGGCGTCCGGCGCAGCAGCCATCCGATCGACTCTTTTGCCGCTTGGGGGAAACACCGGGATGTCATAATCGACGGGCATAGCCTGGAGTACGCCTTCGGTGAGCATTCTCCGCTGGCCCGGATCTATGAGCTGGGAGGAAGCGTGCTGCTGCTTGGCGTAGACAATCTTAATAATACCTCACTGCATCTGGCGGAATACCGGGCAGACTATGCCGGGAAACAGGAAGTCATGGCTGCAGCGCCGATGATGGTGGACGGAGTCAGACAATGGATGGAATTCAGTGATTACAACTGGAACTCGGATGATTTCGCGGAGTTGGGCGCGGACTTTGGCCGGGAGACCAGGCTTGCTGCCAGCGGCCTGGTGGCCGCATCGGCGGCACAGCTGATTCCGCAGCGGGAGATTGTGGATTACGCGGTGAAGTGGCTGGAACGCAAGCGTACGTAAGAGGTGCAGAGGCGTAATTGATTATGGATAGAGCAAGAGAGCTATCGTCTTGAGAGGAGCAGAGTTTCATGACTACAACAACGGTGTACATTACCCGGCACGGGCAGACCGAATGGAATGTGCAGAAGCGGATGCAGGGCCATCAGGATTCAGAGCTTACGCCGCTGGGCGTCCGGCAGGCAGAATGGCTAAGCAGGAGCATGGAGCAGGTGGAGCTGGACGCGGTGTACGCGAGCTCTAGTCCCCGGGCGCTGCGGACGGCGGAGATTATCATGGGAGAGCGGGACTTGCCGCTTACGGCCTGCGATGAATTCAAGGAGATCGGCATGGGAGTCTGGGAAGGCCGTGATACCGCAGAGCTGCAGCTTCAGTATCCGGAGCAGCATCAGTTCTTCTGGAGCGACCCGGAGCAGTTCAGTGTAGAGGGCAGTGAGACCTTTGCAGCGGTGCAGGAGCGTGCGCTGGGCAAGCTGCGGGAGATCGCAGACCTCCACGAAGGCGGCTCGGTGCTCATTGTGACGCATACGGTGGTGATTAAGGTGCTTATGGCTTATTTCGAGGATAGAGCCATGAACAAGCTCTGGGATCTGCCCTACATCTATCCTACCTGTCTGTGCAGAATCGATATCACGGACGGTGTGCCCGAGATTGTGCTTCACGGCGATACCAGTCATTATGAGACCACTGAGGACGGGATGGAATCCTGATTCTGCAGCACGAACTTCTTAAGAGAAACAGGGCGATGTGCATGACGGCATCGCCCTGTTTGACGTGTTGTGCCGGCCGCTTCCTGCGGCTTCGCAGGTGAAGCAGCAGCTGGTTGCGCTGCGCTGCCTGTGGCTCCGTCCAGACTGATGAATTGCTGTACAAATTACAACAATATGTTTCTGGTGGGCAGCGAATCTGCAATAATCTTGCAGAAAGTGCAACAATCTAGCTCTGACCAGCATGAAATCGGCAAAAATCCTGCAAAAAGTACAACAATGCGCCCCGGAAGGCCCCTTCTGTGCGAAAATTCTGCAGAAAGTACAACATTTTACTTCTAGTCCACACGAAATTAAAGTGCCCGCCCGCCGGGAGTCCAAACATCTCACGCAGTTTCGACCGCAGCCTAGCGCATAATAATAAAAAGCAGAGTTCAGTCTATACAGTTATATTGCCCGTTAGGGTGACTTCACTCTTCGGACGCGTGCTCTGTTCCAGCACGGATAAGTCCCCGTCCAGCGCCTTCAGTCCCGTCCAGCGCAGCGCCACTCCTGCATACAGGGCAGGAAGAATTCCTGCGGCCAGCAAAAGAGCAGGCACCCCATAGAGCTCAGCGACCGCTCCTCCTGCCAGGGCACCGAGCGGTGACAGGCTCCCGCCAATCAGGAACCGGACCGAGTTGACCCGCCCCTGCAGGTGGCCGGGAACCAGCCGTCCATGCAGGGAGGAGCTTAAGGAACCGAAGAAAGGTCCCAGCAGTCCGGCGGCGAATACCGCAAATAGGGCAAAGAAATAGCTGGGGATGCCCCCCCACACCATTGTGACGATACCCGATAAGCCCAGGCTGCCGAGCATCACGATGCGCCGCTTCGTGATCTCGCCCATCAGGGAGATCACACCCAGTCCGGCTAAGTATCCGAGGGCAGAGGCCGTAGACAGCGAGCCCACCGCTGCTGCATCCCGGTGCAGCACCTCGCGGACATAAGGGACCATCATGGTCCATACGGCAATGGAGCTCAGATTGCTGACGGCGGCCATCATCATAATCGTCAGCATGGCGGGGAACTGCCGGTAGAACGAGAAGCCTTCGGCTACCTCCCGCAGATAGAGGGCTGTCGAGAAGCTGCCGGCGGGGGCTGCTGCCGGCTTACCCATGCGGGGCAAGAGCAGCAGAGTGGCTATCGCTGCCGTATAACAAACGGCATTGATGCCGAGCGCCGGCAAGGCCCCGCTGGCTGCGGTCAACACGCCGGCGAGGGCCGGGCCGAGAAGTGCGGCGGCACCCTTGCAGCCGTCGATGATGGCGAAGGCGCGCATCAGCTTGCTGGTGCTTGCGATGCCGGGAATCACGGCCATTGCGGTTGGCATGAACAAGGCGGAGCAGGCTCCGCTGAGACTGGCGGCAGCGAACAAATGCCACAGCTGCAGGTGGCCGGCGAGCCCCATGCCCAGCGGCAGCAGGAGGGCCAGCAGACGCAGCGACGCGAGGCAGGCCATGAACCGGACGCGGGGCAGCCGGTCGGATAAGGGGGAGCCGAGCAGGCGGAGCGCCTGCTCAGGAATCATGGAGCTGAGGGCAAGTGCACCCATAGCCAGCTTGGAGCCAGTCAGCTCATAGACAAGCCATTCCATTGCCAGCAGTCCAAAGGCATCGCCGAAGGCGCTCAAGGAAATCGTGGATAATAACCCGTAATAGCTGCGTTTGTGCATAGAACTCACCCCTCCAGGTATTCCCCGATTCGTCCGGGCAGGCCGTTCAGCGCCTCAAGGCGCAGGCTGTAGGACGTGTTTTTGCTGGTAGTATGAACAATGACCAGACCCGCCGCCCGCAGTGCGATCAGATGGTAGTGGATCGTGCTTTTGGACAGGCCGACCTCCTTCACAATCTCAGTGAAATTCAGCTGCCTGCCGGTCAGCAGGCGGAGAATGTAGAGCCGCGTCTCATCCGACAGCGCCCGGGTAAGCCGCAGCAGAGCCGGTGCGGGCCGCCCTTCTTCCGGAGGAAGAATATCACAGGAGTAGCTGGTGAACATAAATTCATCAAAGAGTGTGGAGGTTACGAGAGGCCGGGCATGATATTGCGGTGTAATAATGACCTGCTTCAGGGTTTCTGAAGGGTATAGCCGCATGCCTGCTGTGGCCGTCTCGTACACCTCCATATCATTCGTTCCGTTCAGCAGCGCCGCCCTTGCCGCAGCCTCCTGCTGCAGCCCTTCCATAATGGCCGGATCAATGCTGCTGAAATACCCCGTATCCCAAGCTCTGATGACCTCAGCGGCAGAGCTTCGCAGCTCGGCCAGGTTGGAGGGGACAGTCTGCCCGAAGCGGCCGGCAATCTCATACAGCTCACCCGGGGAGAGGGCTTCGAACCAGCCCAGGAACTTCTTGACCGTGCGCTCTTCCGGGCAGCTCCATATGTAAGGAGACAGACTGAAGTTATCGGTGAGCTTCATTACTTCTTTCATTTTCTGGAGCATAACGGGGGCGAACCGGGTCTGTACCTCGCGAATCCAGGAGATTCCAGCGTCCATAGCATTGTGGTTCTGCTTCCCGATAAAAGCATTTAAGCTGGAGATGCACTCATAGATTGGCGCGAAATCGACTGTTACCTTGTAATCCATAGGGGGTACCTGCTTTCTGGAGAAGTGATATTACGGCAGCGATATAATGAACAAATGATAACTATTTTCGATTTAGTTCTATAAATATAGAACATATTATTAGTTTTATAATAAACGAACAAATTTGCATTTGCAAGGGCTGACTTCACGAGTCTCCAGGATTTTTTAGAGCGCGTGTCACAAAATCAGGATTTTGACAGTTATACAGGCATAGAGGAGGGGGAGCTGTGGATGAAACGGAAATCTGCCGGACGAATAGAGATGCAGAACAGGAGCAGGCGGCAGAGCTGACCATGGAGCAAAGGGTTGAGAAGGTTCAGCTGGGAGATATACAGGCCTTCACTTGGATCATCAGACATTTTCAGCGGCCGATCTACCTGTACTGCTATTACCTGCTGGGTAACCGGGAAGAGGCGGAGGATGCGGCTCAGGAGATTTTTATCAGAGCCTTGGAGCGGGTGGGGCAGTACTCGGCAAAGGTCTCTTTCTCGGCCTGGCTGTATACCATTGCACGCAACCATTGCCTGGACCGGATTAAACAGAGGAACAAAGGCTTCAGGCTGCTCTCCATCTACAGGAGCCATCAGCAGCAGGCGGAGTGCGCCGAAGGTTCACGATATACGGAGGTTGTTCATGAACTGCTGGAGAAGCTGAGTATGGAGGAACGGCAAATTCTGCTGCTGAGGGCACTGGAGGAGCATAGCTTTGAGGAAATCGGAACGATTATGGACTTGAAGCCCGGGGCGGTCCGCAAAAAATATGAGCGGCTGCGCAAAAAACTCGGACGCCGTCAAAACAGTGGAGGGATGATCGCTCATGAACCACGCTAACTGGGAGGAAGAAGAATTGGAGCGGATCGGACGGATGGTCCGTGATACACCGGTCCAAGTAGATCTGGAAGAACGCATAATGAACCGGTACAAGGACGGGCAGCAGCGGGGAACGAGGACAGAACCAGTCGGACTATGCAGAAGACGAGGCAGTGTACTTCGAAGGGGTACAGGCATAGTGGCTGCGGTGCTGCTGCTGCTGTTTCTGCTGATCACGGGGACAGAGTTTATCTCTCCGACGCTGGCCGCGTCCATTAAGCAGATTCCGGGGATGGAGTCGATCTTCAGGCTAGCCGGGGATCTGGGGCTGCGGAATGCGGATCAGCAGGGGCTGGCGGCAGTACAGAAACCTGAGCTGAGCGATACCCATGACGGACTAACGCTTATTGTACCTGAAGTGCTGTACGATGGAATTCGCGTATCACTGGGGATCGGGCGCCAAACGGATGTATTGGAGTTCCGGCAGGGGGATGTTAGTGATCTCATGACAGATATTAAGCTGTCGATCAACGGTGAGGATATTAATACCTATGGTCCGCTTGGCAGCAGCGGCGGCGGTTCGTTTGGCCCGTTCTTGCTTCGCGGGAAGGATGCGGATTCAAGGATCATTCAATTCACGGATTTGCAGAATCAGGGGGGGCGGGCGTTCCCGGATGATTTTGAGCTTACGCTTACCATAGACGTACAGGGGATCCAGGAGCCTTTTGTAATTAAGCTGCCGGTGCAAAAGAAGACCTATCACAGCATCATTGCGGAGCCGTTAATCCGCCAGAGCTCCGGTATGATTTTCACACTCGATACTGTTGAGCTTACTCCGATTACAACGAGGATCACCACCCGGCTTGAACGGCCTGCAGGTCAGCCTGTCGATCATAAGGATTTCTTGGGCTATGACCTTGTGGATGATCAGGGCCATGTATTGCGGGAGATCAACGGGTCTACCGGCTGGAATGCCACAGGAGGCAATGTGCTGATCGCTGCTGCTCTATTCGAACCGCTCCAGTATAAGACGGATCATATTACGGTAAAGCCCTTCCGGATATTGTCCATAGACACAGAGGGGAACCAGGAGAAGGAGTATATCCCTGAATTTGAGGTGGAGGTGCAGGTACCGGTATCATTGCCGGATCCGGTGCCATCACTGGCGAAGTAATCATACCCGTATAAAAAGGCGGCACCTGCAGCGCATTATGCGCCGCGGGTACCGCCTTTTCAATGTATAACTTTGAGCCTGGTCAGTTAATGAATTGAAGTGACTTCAAGGTCTTCTCCAGCATCGTAGCGGCTTCCGCACGGGTAGCCAGCTTCGCCGGAGCGAACGCGCCGTCAGGTGTCCCCTGAATGATGCCTTCGGCAGCTATTCCTGCTACTGCTGCTCTGGACCAGTCCGGGATGCCTGCAGCATCACTGAATTTAGCCAGCACTGCCGGATCGGCAGTCAGGGTTTTGCCGGTGTACTTGATGGCTTTGGACAGGACCGCAGCCATTTCCTGGCGGCTGATCGGATTGCCCGGCTTGAAGCTGCCATCCGTATATCCGGTAATCAGACCTGCTGCGGCTGCTGTCTGTACGGCATCAGCATACCATGCACCTGTACTGACATCACTGAAGGTGGTTCCTCCGCTTGCGGATGCGAGTCCGAGAGAGCGGGTAATCAGTGCCGCGAATTCTGCCCGCGTGATAGACAGCGAAGGCGAGAAGGCGGTACTGCTGGTGCCGGTAATAATCAGCTTGGAAGCCAGCAGCTCAATGGATGATTGCGCCCAGTGCCCTGTAGTATCACCGAAGGTCTTGGTGGACTTCACAACCGTATAGTAGCTGTTGCTGTTGCGTTTGATCGTCACTTCAGTATTTCCGCCTGAGATGCCGGCGAAGATTGAAGGTACGAAGGACAGCTTGCCGGTAGCCGGGTCATAGGATACGGCTGTTGCCCCTTGAGAACTCAACGCTCCCGTTGCAGTGATAGTCCGCTTCACGTAGGTGCTGCCGAAGCTGTTCAGCGGCACACTTGTATTGCCGGCCTCAGCGGTAACCAAGAATTCAATGACCGGTGCGGCCAGAGTGACGGAGCCAGCCTGTGCTGCGATAGCCTTATTCAGACTGTCGAGTGTGGCGGTAGCCGCCTGGAGCAGAGAGACTGTAACCGTAAAGTCACTGGTACCAAGCTGGGCAGCCAGTGCCGTTCCGTTAATAAGGCTCAGCGGCAGCGAATAGGATGCTCCGCCGGTAGAGGTGAAAGTCAGCACTGTATTTGGTTTCGCAGCAGCCTGCTGAACCAGGACACTGCCCGGCAGTACAACTTGAGCACCGCCTGCTGAAGCAGTAAGCGGGATGATCAGCTCACTGGTGCCGGCAGGCAGGGCTGCGAGCTGTGCAGTCAGATCAGCTGCGGTAATCGTTGTTACCTGCGGCGGCACTGCTGCTGTGGCAGTAGCTGTTGGACTAGGTGATGGTGTTGCAGTTGGTACCGTTGTTCCCGGACCTCCACCTGAACCTGAAGTCGGTGCCGGTGTTGGTGTAGGAGTCGGTGCCGCACCTTTCAGGTCTGTGATGCGTCCTTCAAGGCAGGAAGTCACCGGATTATGGCTCTTCAGGTAGGCTAACAGGACTTCAAAATCTGGTAGACCCAGCTCATAATACCGTCCGTCTGCTTTGGCTGAAGCCAGCGCACGGTAGAAGTCGCCGCCTCCTGCCATGAAGGAGTTCGTGGACAGGATGTAGTAGGCTGCCGGATCAACAGGCAAGTAGGAACCGTCCGCCTGCTTGATATCAACGGAAACAATTCTTTCGCCAGCCTGAGTTACTTTGTTGGTTAATGAATCTACAATCTCCGGCTTTTTGGTCGAATCATAGGTGTATCGCATACCGGAGACGTGTGCGAACCGGCCCTGGTCGGAGCTGATTCCGCTGACCGCATTCTCCAGTGAGGAGATGATTTCAGCACCGGTTACTTTAAGTGCGGCAAGGCCGTTACCGAAAGGCAGGGTGGTCAGCACCTCGCCCATTGTAATGTCACCAACATTGATGGCCTCACGTATGCCGCCGCCGTTCTGGATAGCAACAACACCCTTGATGGAGGCGCGATCGCTAGCCGAAACGAAGCTCGGCAGGAGTTCTGTGACTTTCTCCGCGATGCTGTCGGCAATCATATTCCCGATGGGTGTTTCTTCACTGCGTACAACACGTGTCGATTTGCCATTGATCATGCGGTAAGTGTAGAGATCGACATTGGTGTAGCCTACAACCGTACTCCGTACAGTTGCCAATTCGGCATCGTATGGAGCAAGGAGTGCGCTAGCCGCAGCGTCTGGACCAAACAGGTTAACGTCCAGCAGTTTGCCTTTGTAAGTCTTGATTTCACCGTCTTTGTCGAAGGTGACGTCAAGCTCACCGAGGAACTGGCTGTACTCACCGGTCTGCACAATCAGTACATTCTTGCCGGTGCCTACATTGACGATTGGTGTTGGAGGATTATCCACCTTCGTATGTGAATGTCCGCCGACGATGATATCAATACCCGGAACGGCCTTGGCCAGTTCCTGATCAACGGTGTAACCCAGATGGGTAACCGCGATAATCTTGTTGATCCCTTGCGCCTCCAGGGCCTCAACTGTCTTCTTTGCACTTTCTATATGATTCTTGAAAATGATCTTATCACCTGGCGAAGATAATCCGACCGTGTCCTCGGTAGTCAGGCCGAAGATACCAATCTTTTCGCCGTAAACATCCTTGATGACCGATGGATAGATGTTTCCGTCCTTGGCTGTACTCTTGGCCTCATCGGTTTCAAGTATTCCGGTCATCTCATGATAGAGATCCGCAAGCTCACTGTTATTCGTGGTGAAGTCGATATTGGAGCTGGCAAACGGGAACTGGGCGGCCGTTACGAAATTCTTCAGCACTTCCGGTTGTTCCTTGTTCATATCGAATTCATGGTTACCGAAGGTCATTACATCATAGCCGATGTTATTCATGAACTTGATATCTGCCTGGCCCTTGAACTGATTGAAATATAAGGTTCCGGAAAAGACGTCACCTGCATCCAGCAGTACAGTATTGCCTGTCCGTTCGCTGCTGGTAGCTGAAGTGCGTTTCGCCACATTCTCTAAATGACCGTGAGTATCATTGGTATGCAGTACCCGCAGATTGAAATCCTCGGTAGCGAAGTCAATTTGTGCGAGTAGCGGATCATGGTCACTGATCCGGATATCGGCCGGGAATTCAGTGCCTGGAGGATAATCTCCCGGATCAGCAAAGTCCGAGTTGATATGCACGATGTCGAGTGTGGTGTCTGACGCCAGTCTATTGTTGACGAGGATATGATCCAGCGTCTGTGAATTGCCTTGGAATACGTAGGAGTAACGTTCGTTCAGCGGCAGGGTATTTACGAGATTCGTAAGCGCGCTGCCTTTGAGAATATTCAGCGTATTGGAGAACTGGAAGTCATTCAAATCGCCGAGTACGACGACATTGGCATCCGCATTCTCTTGGAGCACATCCTCAACGAAACCGTTGACGATCTTGGCAATCTTGGCCCGCTGGACTTCCGTTGTGAAGACCGGAGGCTGAACGGAGCCAAAGAGGTAATTGTCGCTGCTCTTGGAATTGAAATGGTTGGCGATCACGATTACATCGTTGCCTTCGAAAGTAAATTCCGCAGCCACCGGCTTGCGCGAGTCAATGAAGGCTTCGTTCGTCGGATCGATGCGTCCCGGATTCACACTAAGACCGGAGGTCTTGCTGTAGGTGACGGATTCAGTGGCAGAACCGGATGTGCCTGATTTCAGTGCAACGCGGTTCGTATTGTACAGGAAGCCTGAACGGATATTGCCTTCCGGAACGCCGCCGTCCTGATTGTTAACCGGAGCGATGTCGGTGTAGGCATAAGCGGATGCACCGCCGTCGATGTCTTCAATGGCGGCAATCAGTACTTCGAAGCTCTCATTAGCCTCGGTAACACCAGTGCCCGTACCATTATTATCCTGCACTTCGGTCAGGCCGATAATGTCCGGCGTTTTGAGATTGTTTACGATATCCTTGGCTACATTTTTGATCTTCTTGGGATCGTTAAGTTTAGAGAAGTTCTCAATATTAAAGGAAGCAATATTTAATTTGCCTTCTGCATTGGAAGAGAGAGAAGTCACTTCCCTTTGCAGTTTGCTGGGTGAGACATCCGGCAATGTGCCCGTTTCCGTGGAAATCAGGAATTTGCCGTAATCATAGTTCATAATACCGGTAATGTTGCTTGTGAACTGCTGACCTGTGGTGAGCACCGGTGCAGATTTCACGGAGAGGATCAGGCGCTGGGGATTGAAGTCAGCACCAGTCAGCACCAAGCCGCCCGCAGCAGAAGTGACTTCAGTCGTGTTGGCTGTTCCGTTAACTGTAACCACAGGGATTTCGAACGTGCTGCTGGAAGCATAATAGACAGCAGGGCCCACAGTGGTTGGTTTGGTAAGCTCCAGACGCATACCTTCCAGACTTTCGTAGAAGTCGATGGCATCCGTGTCAGGTTCAAATTTGACAAACTTATCATCATCGATAACCGTAGTCGGTACCACACGTCCGCCAGTACCCAGAAGGGTTGCTGCCGGAAGCGGATTGCCGATGCTGAGAACTGTAGTTTTACTGGCGGCGATTTCGGTAGTCGTCAATTGTCCGGAGAAGCCATACTCCTTGACAGTTCCGTCTACGGTTATAGCATCGCCCACTTTAACGGCACTGCTACCGCCTTTTTGGTAGATGAGAATGGCTTCAGAAGTTTTGATATCGTTATCCATATCAGCGGTTGCGGATTGGATATAGAAGTTGTTCGCGTCCTTGATGTAAGTGACAATACCTTTGACGTTGGTAACCAGGCTGTCAAGGTATGGAGATGTATGCGAAGCACCTTGAATCTGGCTGATCTTCAGATTGTCCAGTACAGCTGCAACCGTGTATTTAAAAGTAGCTGTTGGACCTTTCTCCAAATCGGGTAATAAAGAATAAGCTTTTATGGTAAGGGTGGTATAGTTTGAACCGACCACGATAGGGGATTCATACCATACGTTTTCTGCTTCTGCAATAGGGCTGTCGTTAGTGTATACGCTGTAATACACGCTTGCTGTTACTGAAGTGCTTAATGTAATGGTGGAACCTATGCCTACTTTGGAACTTGAAGCGGGGGATGCTGTGACTGAGGGGGCTTGGGTGATGCCGACATCAAACGGTACTGCTTCTGCTGAAGCCGTGCTGACCCCGGATGAGAATCCCGGGAATATCCCGGTCAAGAGCAATGCAACCGCAAGGAATAGACTAAGCGGCCTCCTGCATTGTGAAGAAAGTTTCATGTAAGTATACCTCCCCATAAAATATCATTTCCACTTAAATATAATAGAGATAATAGGTTTCCAAAGCAATTTTTCGTCAAAATTTGTTAATAGTGCATAAATTAATAGGAAGAATTCCTAAAATATTTTAATATTTAAGGAAAATTATTAGGAATACAGCTGAATTTCCTGAAAACTATGTAAACTCAATGTTATTGCAATGTAAAGTATGAAAGATAATAGAAACGGCCCCGCTGCCCATTGAAGGACGGCGAGGCCGTTTCTACTTGTTTCTATAACATCAGCTTATCTGCACCGCCCATATAAGGCCGCAGTGCCAGCGGAATATAGACCGATCCATCTTCCTGCTGATGATTCTCCAGCAATGGAATCAGAATGCGCGGCGTAGCTACCGCCGTGTTGTTCAGGGTATGGCAGTACTGCAGCCGCCCGTCTTCATCGCGGTAGCGGATACCTGAGCGGCGGGCCTGGAAGTCAAGCAGATTCGAAGCCGAATGGGTCTCCCCATAAGCCTCTCTGCTGGGCATCCAGGTCTCGATGTCATATTGCTTATGTGTCTTCATCGCCATGTCGCCGCTGCAGACGGCCACTACCCGGTAAGGCAGCTCCAGCAGCTGGAGAATATGCTCGGCATTGCCGAGAATCTCCTGCAGCATCTGCTCCGACTCTCCGGGATCGTTCCGGCACATCACCACCTGTTCGATCTTCGAGAACTGGTGCACCCGGTACAGCCCGCGTACATCGCGGCCTGCCGAGCCTACCTCACGGCGGAAGCAGGCCGACATACCGGCCAGCCGCAGCGGCTGCTCAAGCTCAAGCGTCTCATCGCTGTAGAGCGAGACCAGCGACACCTCCGAGGTGCCGGCCAGCCAGCGCTTTTCTCCCGTCAGCTCATAGGTCTGATCCATGCCGCCGGGGAAGAACCCGGTCCGCTCCAGCGCTTCCGGCCGGACGATTACCGGCACATCCATCACGGTGAAGCCGCGCTGCATCAGCACATCCAGCGCCAGCCGCTGTACGGCCAGATGCAGGAGCAGTCCGGCCCCCTTCAGCACATAGCTGCGGGGTCCACCGGCTTTGACCCCGCGTGGGATGTCGAGGATGTCGTGCAGCTCTCCGAGCTCGACATGGTCCCGCGCGCTGAAGCCGAACACCGGCGGCGCGCCATGCCGCCGCAGCTCTACATTCGCGCTGTCATCGGGCCCGATCGGCGTATCCGCCGATATGGGGTTCGGCGCGAGCAGCAACAGCTCGCCGCAGCGGCGCTCCGCCTCCAACAACTCCGCCTCCAGCGTGGTCAGCTGGGCGTTGATTGCCCGCACCTGCTCCTTCGCCTGTTCGCCGCCTGCAGCGTCGCCCTGGCGCAGCAGGCGCTCGACCTCTTTGGTCAGCGCGTTCCGGTCTGCCCGGCGCTGCTCCGTTTCCCGGCGGGCAACCCGCCGCCGGTCATCCCATTCCAGCAGTTCCGCAAGCGGGAACGCTATCTTTTTCCACTCTGCCGTCTTCCGTACAATGTCCTCATTCTCCCTGATCCAGTTCATGTCCAGCATGCCGCTATCGCTCCTTTTGTGTTAAAAAAATGCAAAAAACGCCCTCATCCATGGGACGAGGAGCGTCAGCTCGCGGTGCCACCCAGGTTGACCTAATTCCGTTTAAATAGCTGTAAAGCGCGGAATAAGGCCCTCTTTGGTCTTCGCGGTAACGGGCGAAACCCGGTAAACTTAGGGAACAGGAGAACTGCTCCGGTCGCAGACGCCTCGCGGTTGGATGCCGGTCATTGGCCTGGTCGGGATATAGGTTTGCCGTTTATTATAACCAGAGAAGGGCCGGGTTGCAAGCACATTTGAGGTTTGACAATATTCCCTGTACTCTGCTAGGATTATTACTAATTTAAAGTATTTGTGTCCGGCACAGCAGCCCGGCATATCTTATAAAAGCGGACGGAAGAGGTGCGGAAGTGGCCAAAATAGTGGTAATTAACGGTACGCCATCCCTGGTATCCCGAATCAATGCGGTGATCGAATATGCGGAGGGGGATCTGCGGGAACGCGGGTTTGAAGTGGAACGGATTAATATAGCGGAGCTTCCGGCGGAGGATCTGATTCATACCAGGTTTGAGAGCGAAGCCATCGTCAAAGCGAATGGCCTGGTGGCTGAAGCGGATGCGGTGATCGTCGTCAGTCCGGTGTACAAAGCTTCCTATACGGGAGTGCTGAAGACCTTCCTGGATCTGGTTCCGCAAAAAGGGCTGGCCGGCAAAATCGTGCTGCCGCTCTTCATGGGCGGTAGTCTGGCCCATCTGCTCGCGATCGACTATGCGCTGAAGCCAGTGCTGTCTGTGCTGGGCGCCCGGCATATTCTTGGCGGAGTCTACGCGGTAGACTCACAGGCTGTGCGCAACGACCAGGGTGTCGTTGAGCTGGCCGAGGAGCTGAAGCTGCGGCTGAACAGCGTGCTGGAAGAACTGGCGGATGAGACAGCGTATAAGGCGGCACGTAAGTCGGGAGAGTAGGCGTAAGATATCACCCTCCTGAGGAACATAAAAGGGCGCTAAACCACCGGAATGCGGTAGTTTAGTGCCCTTTTTGCTGGGTGTAAGCCCGGCTTTTACCGTGATTTATGCCCTTTGAAAGCTTAGCGCAGGCTCCCAAAGTATAACCGTATTCCCGGCAAGGCTTGCCGGGATATCTATAATCCGCTGGTTGCTGCTTCCCCGGTAGGGGAGAGTGGTGTCTTTGAGTTCCTCTACAAATCGTCCGTCGATGACCACCTGGCACAAGGCCAGCAGATTCCATTCCGGCGAACCGGGGGAAGCCGTCAGCTCCTCGTACGTATAACCGGTATAGATCCAGACCGGGAAGCCCGGCAGCTCGGTGCGGAGCTCATGGATGAAGTCAGCCGCTCCCTCTGCCGAGAAAAAAGGGTCCCCGCCTGCCAGCGTCAAGCCGTCCAGCAGCGGATTGTCTGCTATCTCGGTGATAATCTCGCGCCTGCGCTCCGGAGTGAAGACCTCTCCATAGTTGAAGTTCCAGGTCTTCGGGTTGAAGCATCCGGGGCAGCGGTGGCGGCATCCGCTGAAGAAGAGGACCGCCCGCAATCCCTCTCCTTCATTGATCGACTCCGGATAATATCCGCAGATGTTCATAGATGCTTAACGCGGTCCCGTACTTCGGCTTGCTTGGCGGCATTGAAGCGGGTCTGATAGTCGCCGGTCAGATATCCGGTTACCCGGCGCAGCCGGCGGATATGCGTTGTGTCTTCATGAGCGCCGCAGGATGGGCAATTCGTGCCGATTACACCTTCGTGGCCGCAGCCGGAGCAGCGGTCGATCGGGTGGTTGATGCTGAAATAGCTGATGTCCTGCTCCAGCGCGTATTTGATGATTTTGACGAATGCTGCAGGGTTGCTGCGGGCGTTGCCGTTCAGCTCTACATAAGAGATCGCTCCGGCGTTGCAATATTCATGGAATGGAGCTTCCAGGCTGATCTTCTTGGCTGCGCTCAGGTCGTAATAGACCGGAATGTGGAATGAATTCGTATAGTATTCACGGTCCGTTACACCCGGGATGGAACCGAGAACCTTGCGGTCTATCTTGGTGAATTTGCCGGAGAGACCTTCGGCAGGCGTAGCGAATAGAGTAATGTTCAGATCCAGCTCTTCGCTCTTGCGGTCGCAGTATTCACGCATGTGGCGGACAATAGCCACTGCCTTGGCATGGACCTCCATATCTTCGCCATGGTGTTTGCCGTACATAGCCTTCATGCACTCGGCCATACCGATGAAACCAAGGGACAGGCTGCCGTGCTTCAGCAGTTCACCTACGCTGTCTTCCGGTGCAAGCTGTTCGCCGCCTTCCCAGACGCCTTCACGCATCATGAAATCGGAGGCTTTGGCTTTCTGGGAGGCCTGAATGCGGAACCGGTGCAGCAGGCCGTCCAGCGCAACATCCATATAATGATTAAGATCTTCGAAGAAGCCTTCCTCGTCAGCGGCAAGGCGGCGGCCGGTTACTGTGCCGTAAGCCAGTCCAAGACGTACAAGGTTAAGCGTATTGAATGAAAGGTTGCCTTTGCCCGAGCAGTGATTACGTCCGAAGCGGTCGCCCAGAACACGTGTCCGGCAGCCCATCGTAGCAAATTCAGTATCCGGATCGGTTGGATCGTAGTACTGCATATTCAGCGGAGCATCCAGATTGGCGAAGTTCGGATACAGCCGGCGTGCAGAGCACTCTGCCGCTTTCAGGAACAGCTCATAGTTAGGATCACCAGGCTGCTGGTTGACACCCTGTTTGCATTTGAAGATCTGAATCGGGAACACCGGTGTTTCTCCGCTGCCAAGTCCGTTCATAGTAGCAGTTAAGAGGGAGCTGATCACCAGCTGGCCCTCCGGAGAGGTGCAGGTTCCGTAGTTGATGCTTGTAAAAGGAATCTGGCCGCCTGAGCGGCTGGACATGGTATTCAGGTTATGTACCATGCTCTCCGCAGCCTGAAGGGTTTCAATTTCTGTCTCTTTCAGGGCGAAACGGAAGGCACGCGGATACTTCTCTTCCAGATCGCTGCGGGTCATAGTGACCTCGCCGAGTGCTTCGCCGGCTGCACCTTCCTCGAAATATTCCATTCCTTTGCGGAACAGCTTAGCGAAGGATTTAGTGACATAAGGCGCCAGATCGTAATCCAGCTTGTTGGCGGATACGCCGCCGTACTGGGCATTCTGCTGGGACTGGAAAATAATCGCCACCAGCGACATAGCCGTCATAATCGAATTCGGAGGGCGGACGCTGCCGTTGCCGGTATTGAAGCCTTCGCGGAGAAGCCGTTCAAACGGGATGAAGATGCAGTTGGTTGTTCCAATGGCATATTGATCCAGGTCGTGTACATATACAACATTATCTTCAATAGCCTGCACGAGCTGTGGCGGCATCGTGAAATTGCGGGCGTACCACTTGGAATATTCACTGCCGAATTTGCTCATCTTGCCGGAGAAGCTCTCCCCGTTCAAGTTGGCGTTCTCGCGCAGCAGATCCAAATCCCGGCTGTCGATAATATCCCGTCCCAAATGAATAACTTCTTCCAAAAGAACTTCCTGTGCAGCTTGTCCTTCGTTATATCGTTTCTCCAGCAGCGTCATTGTATAGCTCTCTCCTCTCGGTATCGTAAGCGTGAAGCGTGTGCTCCATGACATCAGTAAAAAGGCATCTCCAGCCGGGAGGCGGGAAATGCCCGAATGCGTATTGCAAATATCCGAAACAGCGGACATTTGCCGGTGGTCTATGTGGAAAATACGAACGGGCACAGGGCTTGTCCTGTTCTGGAACCTGTTCTTGTACCTTCCGCAGAAGCCGATACCTGAGGACGATACTCTATCGTCCTCAGGTATCGGCAGCCTCTGGCCCGATTAACGGAAAGGCTAACTCTGCTCGTGCAGGCCGCATGCGGGCACCTCGCCTGTTCCTCGCAGGAGTCTAACCGGTGCCACAGAAACAGGCAGGTCTCCTGGCTTCCGGCATGCCCTCCGGCGCCTTCCCGAGGGGCCTCGCAGCCCCTTAGTGGCTTGTTGCCTTAGGATGCTGCTCCAGCGGCGTCTGGCGGCTGGAACATCCGGTTACAGTGGCGGGACCGCAGCGGATTTGCACCGTGTTTCCCTATTAAGCTTCAACCCTAGCAAGAGGGCGAAACACCTGTTTCTACTATATTTTGTTGTTGTTAAATAAAAGTAACTCAATATATTGTGTTTGTAAACATTTTTTTGCGAATCCGCGCGGGGAGCGGGTTCCGCAGGTTTACTCACAGATGATCCACAGTTAGTCCACAGGTAATCCACAACTTTCCTGTGGATATGGCCTTAAATGAGTCATAAATTGTCCCAAAAGATGCCACAAAGACTCCATAAATAGAGTGCGTCTAATCCTGGTAATTTTACAGGGGAGATAGTAATAGAGAGGGGGTTTCTATGGGTATTTGTGGGAGGGGCGCTGAAGGGTTACAATTAAGGAGTAAGGATAGAACAGACTCATCAAACTTGCAGGAGGGATTTCATAATGGCGATTGGCGAAGTGACCGTTATTCCGATTGGCACTGGCAGTACCAGTCTCAGCAGCTATGTGGCCGATATGCAGCGTGTGCTGCAGACCGTGGAGGGGATTACCTATGAGCTTACTTCGATGGGGACTATTATTGAAGGGCCGGTTGCACGGATTCTTGCTGCGGTAGAAGCGCTGCATGAGTCACCGTTTACGTCAGGAGCACAGCGGGTTTCCACCTCGCTTAAGATTGATGACCGTCGTGACAAGCCTTCTACGAGCCGCAGCAAGCTGGAATCCGTGGAACGCAAGCTGCAAGGAGAGTAAAAAGTATCTGTAGTTGTAATCAGATTCAACCTATAAGGAGCGGATCTTTCATGGCAAAAGCCTCACAACAGATCGGGATTCAAATGTACACACTGCGTGACCAGACGGAGCGCGATTTCCTGGGTACACTGGGCAAAGTTGCGGAGATGGGATATCAGGCGGTAGAATTCGCCGGTTATTTCGGCGTGTCTGCAGGAGAACTGCGCCGTACATTGGACCGGTTGGGTCTTGCTGCACCTTCGGCGCATGTAGGCCTGGATTTCAGCAGTCTGGATAATATGGAACGGGCGTTAGCCAAAGAAATTGAATATGCGAAGGAGCTTGGGTTACAATATATGATCACCCCTTCGGCACCGCTTCCGCAGAACCCCTCAATGGAGGATGTGACGGCGGTGATTCCATTCCTGGAGAAGGCCTCCGCGATGGTCCGTGCAGCAGGCCTGCAGTACGGGTATCACAACCATGATTATGAGTTTGCGGAGGTAGACGGCAAAGCAGTCATCGATATATGGCTGGAACAGATTCCTGCGGAGCATATGTTTGCAGAGTTCGATCTGGGCTGGGTACACAGGGGCGGAGCACGTCCTATTGACTATGTCTCCCGTTATGCCGGCCGTGTTCCGCTGGTCCACATTAAGGATTTCGGGGCAAATAATGAAGAGACTGACCTCGGGAAAGGGCAGGTTGATTTCCGGAGCGTCTTTGAGGCGGCAGAGAAGAGCGGGATTCTGTACTATATAGTAGAGCAAGAGGCTTATGCCGTGTCCTCGCTGGAGAGTGCGAAGGAGGCGCTTGGTTATTTCCGCGGGCTGGGGCTTATGCAGGGGTAGGCAGAGGTAATAGTCAAAAAGGGTTGCGTTTTCTGCTGAAAGAGTTATAATATTTTTTGTTTGGCAGGCAGACTATCCTTTAAGCTGGTGTAGCTCAGGGGTAGAGCAACGCACTCGTAATGCGTAGGCCGGGGGTTCAATTCCCTTCACCAGCATCTTTTGAATTCATATGCAGCGCGGCCTCCTGGGATTTCGGAGGCCGCGTTTTTTATGTCCTTCTACCATCCTTCTTCCCTTTACTCAACTAAAGTATGTGTGCCGAAGATCATGGAAGCGAATCTTTGGAAAATTAATATAGGCTGGCCTTCTGAATATATTAAATAAAGATTCTTAGGAGTGTTGTGGTTGGGCGGATACTTATTTGTATTATTAGTAGGGTTGGTAGCAGGAGCTATAAGTGGTGTTATAGGGACAGGCTCATCCATCATGTTATTGCCTGTTCTAGTCCTTACATTTGGTCCAAAACAAGCTGTACCCATCATGGCAGTTGCTGCTGTCATGGCGAATATTTCAAGGGTTATTGCCTGGTGGCGTGAAATCAACTGGAAAGCTTTTGTAGCCTATTCCATTACAGGTGTACCTGCTGCAGCGTTGGGTGCCCGTACTTTGTTGATATTGCCAGTGCATATGGTCGATATTGGACTCGGCATTTTTTTTCTCGCGATGATACCTTTAAGACATTGGCTCGATGCCAAAAAAATTCATATTCGCTTATGGCAGCTTTCCGTCGCCGGCGGATTGATTGGCTATTTGACTGGAATCGTTCTTTCAACAGGGCCTCTAAGTGTCCCGGCATTTAGTTCCTATGGATTGATAAAAGGAGCATTTCTTTCAACAGAAGCTATTAGCTCACTTGCACTTTATATTAGCAAGGTTGTGACTTTCCAAGAGCTCGGGGCACTTCCGAGAGAAGTGATTCTACAGGGTGTTATTGTAGGTCTCTCTCTCATGCTTGGCACTTTCGTTGCCAAGAGAGTGGTGCAGCGTATGAGTATTGCGTCATTCCGATATGTCTTGGATGTTCTCCTCTTGTGTTCCGGACTTTCGATGCTGTGGACTGCATTCGTTTCTAGTTCAAGATAGAGCGACGCGCTGTGAAAAGCTGGCAAGAAGATTTCCGCCAGCAACCTTATGCTTATAAACCTTTATTCGATTAACAGCACGGCCTTACCGGAATATCTGCGTTCCAGCAGCGCCTCGGATACCTCCGCTATCTTCTCCCATGACGCTTCCACTTCAATGAGGGGTATTAATTGGCCTGTTGAGAGGAGGCCGGCCAGCAGTTTGAGATCGTCGGCTACGGAGTAACGGCTAACTTCTTCTCCAAGAAAGAAGCTGTACAAGGTTCTGCCGCCTAAGCCTCTGACATCAAGTGTGGAGTAAGGAGAGGCTGAATGTCCCATCGAGACTAGGGTCCCTCCCGGTTCCAGCTGAGGCATCAATGCAGCCAGTGTATCACCGCCCACCGAATCCACGATTAGATGATAAGGCCCGAAAGGAATTGCCTGAGATATCGCAGCTTCTCCAACCACAACCTCATTAGCGCCGGCTTCCCGGGCAACCTGGGCTTTTTCCTTTGTTCTTGCTACACCTACTGTAAATGCCCCGGACTGTGCGGCTAACTGATGAGCCATGATTCCCACGCCTCCAGTGGAGCCGGTGATCAATATTTTCTTGCCGAGCAGCATCCCGCCCTTTCTAAGGGTGTAAAGTGCGGAAAGGCCTGCTACAGGCAAAATGGCGGCTTGGGCGAAGGTTACGTTATCCGGTATCTTTGCCAAGAACGAAACGGGAACTGCTACTCGCTCTGCCCATGCCCCCATCGGAAGAAGTCCGGTGACACGGCTTCCTTCTCTGGGTCCGGTGCCGTTCCGGGCTTGCTGGACAACAGTTCCGGCGAAATCCCAGCCCGGCCGGAATCCCTCAGCCACCTTCCTTGCATCAACAACTTCACCCCGGTTAAGGGAGAAGGCATGCACTCTAACGATTGCCTCCCCGGGCTGGGGCTGCGGTGCGGCGACTTCCTTGACGGTCAAATATCCCTCAGCCGGTGAGTCTGTAACAATTGCACGATTCATAGAATCTCCTCCATAAATATAATTAGATGCGTAATGGAAATTGCGCCCTGTTTTCATAGTGGAGTATACTGTAGGAATTGGCTTGTACCAAGAGTAGAACTACACCTCATTATGGATAAAGGCGGTGAGCCTGATGACTATACGTAAGGATAGGGACGTTCAGGATGAGACGATGAAGGGGTTAATCGCTGAAATTGAGAATCTTCGCGTATCACGTCAACTGGATTATGCTAATCAACCCCATCCGTTGTTGAAACGGTTTACTCAGCAGGAGCTTAACGATATGGCTTGCCCTACGTATAAAAACCTATTAATGGGACGCTCACACCGCATGCCGGATCGCCGGATGATTATCTGTATTGCTGAATATCTGGAGTGTACAGCCGTTGAACGGAATGCTCTGCTGCTGGCTGCCGGTTATCTCCCGGTCTATCCGGCGCTTGAAGGCGCAGCTATGGAGCAGGCGCTGGAAGAAGTGAGGCAGATCCTGAGTAGCCTGCCGCTGCCGGCAATGATTGTGAACCACATGTTAAATATCAAGGCGGTGAACGAACGGTTTAGCCGGTTATTTGAGCTGCCAGCTTCCTCTGCTTTCTATAAGGGCTTGAATATGGCCGATCTTCATTTCAATGCTGATTATCCTGTGCGCTCCCGCTCGACCTTCAATGCCGCATCCTTTGAATTATGGGAATCTCATGCAGTGGAGGGTATACATGCTTATCAAAAAATACACACCGGCTCCAGACAGGAGCCATGGTATACGCATAGCCTCGAAAGACTCCGGCAATACAGTGATTTCAATAAGTACTGGAATAAGCGGCCTGACAACACAGGTAACGAGTATGGTCAGCACAAAATGATCTTAGCCAGAATGGGTGCCTCAGATAAGTTGGTTCCTATCCGGTACAAGCAAATTCATATTTCCGCGGGCCATCATCTATATCCAAGAATTGAGGCCTACTTACCGGTCGATGAAGCTGCTCATACAGTTTTTGAACAACTGGGAAGCTGAGTGAAAACTGGACATTATGTGTTTTCTGGAATGGAGGCAAGCCTTGTATGAAGTGTCTGACGATTCGCCAGCCTTGGGCCACCTTAATTGCGCTGGGTGAAAAACAGATCGAGACCCGTTCCTGGCCGACGTCTTACCGGGGGGATTTAGCCATCCATGCCGGTATGCAGGTAGATAAGGCCATATGCAAGACGGAGCCGTATCAATCAGTGCTTGCCCGGCACGGCTACACCGCGGATAATCTGCCCTCCGGAGTAATCCTTGCGACCAGCCGGCTGGCCGGTTGCTGTGGGGTTACGCCTCAACAGGCGCAGCAGAGCTGGCCGGGCGGGAATGAATATGTGTTCGGCGATTATGCAGAAGGCCGGTACGCCTGGAAGCTGGAGGGGGGAGTTGCGCTGGCTCATCCTATACCTGCCAAGGGGCGCTTAGGTTTCTGGGAATATCCCGTTCTTGAGGAGGAATGGTGAATCCGTTTGTGACCAAATAAATAAAAATTTCATGCAGATCAGCTGTCAGCGGGTATGATAGGGATATTCAGCGGGTAATCTTCTTATATATATGGAAAGCGGACTCTGCGGCGGTATGCTGCAGGAGCCAGGGCAGAATTGCCGGGAAGGAGCGTATGCATAAGAGATGGGCAGCCTTCTTATCGCATGGCTTTGTATGCTTTGTTTGTTTATTGTGTTTAAGGATCAGGTAAGCCGGAAGATCCTGTATCCCGTAGCGGCTGTGGTTATCTGCGGCACGCTTGGGTATTGGACGATTTTAATGTAATCTTTATCTGGGTATCAGCTTATTTTCAGGTAAGGGATGTATATTGGGGTTACCAAACATCCCCCGGTGTAATATGGTACCCTGAGGTCTTGCCGATCATGGCGGGCCTCTTTTTTATGAGGGGAGAAACGCTGAGAATTAACATCGCCAGAATGCTGTTCATCTCAAGGCGGTTGAATCCGGAGCGCCAAGACCCAGATATCTGCGCATGCGGATAGTAGACTGGGCGGTAATGACATCATCCAGCAGCAGCATCCGTTCATGATAACCCCTGCAGACAAATTTGGCTTCAATGCCAACTTCCAGCTGCTGCTGTGCATAGACCTTCAGACCACGGGCTCTCATCTCGGTGCGGACATTCCGCAGGTCGGCTATGGCTGCGCCCGCCGCTGTCTGGACAACCTCCAGGTAAGGAGCGGGTGTGCGCAGCTCTGCGGATAGGATGGAAGCATCGCGTTCAAAGGCGGATAAAATGAGCGGCAGCAAGATATACGATTTCACCAGCATATTGTCCTGGCTCTCAGCTCTGTGCATCAATCTCACCTCTCTAATGAGAACATATATTCGTAATTTAACCCGAAGTTCAAAAAAAATCAATAGTATTTAAAAAAGAGGGCTATTAATGTGACATAATTCACAATAAAATAAGAAAAATTATTTTATATTAAAATTGAAATATTAAAGATTAAAAATAAATCAGATTAAAAGGAGAATGGCAATGAGTCATGAAGGAAATCTCCGCCGCGGTTTATTATTCGGGTTATTCCTTAGCGTTCCGCTCTGGGTGTCAATGATTGGCTGGATTCAGCTGCTCTAAAAATGGATTCCTGCGTGTGCAGATTTTCAGCCCTCTACGCAAACTCCCTAGAACTGTCGATTAAAGACTGCTGCCAGGGTTTGCTTAGGCGCCAGTTTTTGTGAAAATATATGAATATCATAGAGCCCTTATTATAAAAGAGCTCTCCGGTATGAACGGAAAACGGGCGGTATCCTTAAAGGGGATAGCGCCCGTTTCTTCACGTTTACCATGGTGAGCTTTGCTTAAGCGGAGATGAATTTGGGGAAGGGGGAAGGAATAGGACTAAAATACTAAATTTTAATATTTAAAATTGTAAGAAATAGCTATGTGAAAAGGAAAACATACTGCGGCGAATTAGCGGGATTATCGACTTTTTTCGTCAGGAAGTTATATTCTCATCTTGTATAAACCCTTATATATAAAGGGTTTATCAATATTTTTTTATCAAAAAAATAGCTGTGAAATGAATTGGAAATATATTGACAATATGCCAGTCGGCATCTAAACTGAAGTTAGTTCTAAAGTAACAAATATCACAGATTTCAGTTGGGTATTACATAAGCTTTTCCAATTTCATATCAATCATGTACAAACGCAAACCGTTTCGAAAGAGCGGGACGCAAAGTCAGGAATCTGATGCCCCTTAAGTCCGGGCTATGGTCGTCCGGCCGCCGTGAAGCTAACCCTTCGTGGCGGCCTTTTTTTTTGTTATAGTTTTGCGGCGATTTCATAGAATAGTTGAATAGGAGGTGTAGATTATTGAGAAGAAAAATGCGAAAAGCGGCCGCCTTTATTCTGGCGGGCGTACTGACCGTAAGTAGCGCCTTCACTTGGGGGACGGAGGTAAGGGCAACATCTGGTGTGCCTTACAATCCAACGCCGGTCTTGGGGATTGCCGGGAATTTTAATGCTTTTATCTTTGACGATTTCACGCAAGGCAATGATCAAATTGAAGGCCGTCTTGCAGCGGGGGGGAATATTACTCTCTCTGGAGGTTACGGGGTAGCCAGGGCCTACAGGAATTCTTCAGCCACCGACGTACTCGTTGCCGGCAAGAAGTTTAAACATTCGGGCAGCGGAGAAATCTACGGAAACGTTGTGTATGGGGACACCATTGAAGCCAATGAGCCTAGTGTGAACATTATAGGCGCGAAGAAGCAGGGAAGCCCGATTGATTTCCCGGCTGAGAAGCAGTATCTGATCTCGCGTTCTGCAGCATACGGGGCATTGTCCGCTACGAAAGAAGTTGGTAATAATTATGGAACACTTACAATAAGTGCGCCGGATCTTTTCAACGTAGTTCATCTGGATGCGGCAACGCTGGCGAATACAAACAATATTCAATTCAACATTGCCCAGAATGCCACGTTAATTATTAACATAAGTGGAGCTACGGTCAATGTACCAAGCTTCGCAATGAATAACGGTAGAGCAAGTCAAGTGTTGTTCAATTTCTACGAAGCGACCAAGGTGAATATTGCGTATACGACCTTCTTGGGAACGATACTGGCGCCTAAGGCGGATGTCAATTATTCCGGTGCAGAGCTTTACGGAACGCTAATTGCCAAGTCTTTTAGCGGCGGAGTAGAAATGCACCTTGGAACATACGAGGGAGATGGACCGCCGCCAATTCCGACGCCGACCGCAACACCAACACCCAGCCCATCGCCAACACCAACCGCAACACCAAACCCGACACCAACAGTGAAACCGACTGCAACGCCAACGCCGACGGCGACGGTGAAACCAACTCCAACACTGACACCAACACCGACAGCAACGGTGAAACCGACACCGACGGTAAAACCAACGCCAACACCTAAGTGCACTCCGACGCCAACACCGACAGTGAAGCCGACACCAACACCAACGATAAAGCCGACGCCGACAGTGAAGCCGACGCCGACACCAACGGTAAAGCCGACGCCGACAGTGAAGCCAACGCCGACACCTAAGTGCACTCCGACGCCAACACCGACAGTGAAGCCGACACCGACAGTGAAGCCGACACCGACAGTGAAGCCAACACCGACAGTGAAGCCAACACCGACAGTGAAACCGACACCGACACCTAAGTGCACTCCGACGCCAACACCAACAGTGAAGCCAACACCGACAGTGAAACCAACACCGACAGTGAAACCAACACCAACGCCAACGGCGGCACCGACACCAACGCCAACAGCGGCACCGACACCAACGCCAACGGCGGCACCGACACCAACGCCAACAGCTGCACCAACACCGACACCAACGGCAGCGCCGACACCAACGCCAACAGCTGCGCCAACACCAACGCCAACAGCTGCGCCAACACCGACCCCAACGGTAGCGCCGACCCCAACACCAACGCCAACACCGACACCAACGGCAGCGCCGACACCAACGCCAACGCCAACACCGACACCAACGGCAGCGCCGACACCAACGCCAACAGCTGCACCAACACCGACACCAACGGCAGCGCCGACACCAACGCCAACAGCTGCACCAACACCGACACCGACGGCAGCACCAACACCAACGCCGACGGCAGCACCAACACCAACGCCGACGGCGGCACCAACACCGACACCAACGCCAACGGTAGATCCAACACCAACGCCAACTGCAGCACCGACACCAACACCGACGGCAGCACCGACACCAACACCGACGGCAGCACCAACACCAACACCAACGGCAGCACCAACACCAACGCCGACGGCAGCACCGACACCAACGCCAACAGCGGCACCGACACCGACACCAACAGCAGCACCGACACCAACGCCAACGGCTGCACCGACACCAACGCCAACAGCGGCACCGACACCAACGCCAACGGCTGCACCGACACCAACGCCAACAGCGGCGCCAACACCAACGCCAACGGCAGCACCGACACCAACGCCGACAGTAGCACCGACACCGACGCCAACGGCAGATCCAACACCATCACCAACGATAGAGCCGACACCAACGCCAACGGCTGAACCGACACCAACGCCAACGCCAACGGCGGCACCAACACCGACACCAACGGTAGAGCCAACACAGACACCGACACCAACACCAACGCCAACGGCAGCACCAACACCAACGCCAACGGCGGCACCAACACCAACGCCAACGGCAGCACCGACACCAACGCCAACGGCAGCACCGACACCAACGGTAGAGCCGACACCAACGCCAACGGCAGAGCCAACACCGACACCAACGGCAGCACCAACACCAACGCCAACGGCAGATCCAACACCATCACCAACGGTAGAGCCAACACCAACACCGACAGCAGTACCGACACCAACGCCAACGGCAGAGCCGACACCAACACCAACGGTAGAGCCAACACCAACGCCAACGGCAGAGCCAACACCGACACCAACGGTAGAGCCAACACCAACACCGACAGCAGTACCGACACCAACGCCAACGGCAGAGCCGACACCAACACCGACAGCAGTACCGACACCAACGCCAACGGCAGAGCCGACACCAACACCAACACCAACAGTAGAGCCGACACCAACGCCAACGGTAGATCCAACACCAACGCCAACTGCAGCACCGACACCAACGCCAACGGCAGCACCGACACCAACGCCAACAGCGGCACCAACACCAACGCCAACGGCAGATCCAACACCGACACCAACGGTAGAGCCAACACCAACACCGACAGCAGTACCGACACCAACGCCAACGGCAGAGCCGACACCAACACCAACACCAACAGTAGAGCCGACACCAACGCCAACAGTAGATCCAACACCAACGCCAACTGCAGCACCGACACCAACGCCAACGGCAGCACCGACACCAACGGTAGAGCCGACACCAACGCCAACGGCAGCACCGACACCGACGCCAACGGCTGAACCGACACCAACACCAACACCAACACCAACACCAACACCAACACCAACACCAACACCAACACCAACACCAACACCAACACCAACACCAACACCAACACCAACACCAACACCAACACCAACACCGACATTACCACCGGCACCAGTGCCATCGTCTGCACCGCCCGTCTTTATTAATGTAGTGCCAACGCCGACTCCAATAATCGGCTATATTGTAAATCCAGATACCATAATCATTGATGATCCGCTGCCTTTGGGCCCTGTGGCAACAGTAACACCTCGGCCGTTAGTGGTGACACCAAGTCCAACCCTAACGCCAAGCCCAAGTGCAACACCAAGTCCAACACCGATTGTGACAATCATTGATGAAGAGATTCCGTTAGGCAATGTACCTGCGGATGCCGCGCTCCCGAAGACTGGTGAGTCCAGTCCGGCTCCTTATTACTTAGTCGGTCTAGCCCTTGCAGGATTGGGAATATTCCTCGGCAGAAGATCCAGAACAGATAAACGTAAATAAATGCAATCCGTAAGATCCTTTCCGAAAGGCTGGCGATATGACCGCTAAATCGGGAAAAGGCTGCTTTGGGAGAAGACGTTCTCCTGAAAGCAGCCTTTTTTATATGGGATATACATTTGTTATTATGTTTCCTCGTAAAAGAAAATGTGCTAAGGAGAAAGAGGTGCGTCTTTAAGATCATGGGCCCTCATGTTTATATTAAAATTTGCAATATTAAAATTAGTTCTTTATACATGGTTCCAAAATATTCTTGTAGGTGCCATCGAGGGCGTTGAGAGGATCGGGATTTAGGCGAAAAAGCTATAGATTCTTTAAAAAACCTTTTGTAACAGTGCTTTGGAATGAATCAGCAGATATAATCTATTACCAGATGTTTCAAAGGATTTCATTGACAATCAGCCTTGATAGCGGATAAACTAAAAATAGTTCCAAAGTAACGAATGTCATAGACATTAGTGTAAAAGTTTGTTTTAGTACATAATTTCACAACCTAATCTTTCACTGTATAAACGCAAACCGTTCGAAAGGACGGGACGCAAAGTCCAGGAGTCTAAAGCGCGATGGAGCGCAATGATCGT
The DNA here is from genome assembly GCF_013141775.1 of Paenibacillus phytohabitans. Taxonomy (GTDB): domain Bacteria; phylum Bacillota; class Bacilli; order Paenibacillales; family Paenibacillaceae; genus Paenibacillus_AQ; species Paenibacillus_AQ phytohabitans. The sequence goes on along the minus strand of NZ_WHOB01000089.1, from coordinate 66,405 downwards.
CCGACTGCCGTAAAGAGAGCAATCCTCTTTCCGGCGGTCTTTTTTTATTTATATAAATGTGGCCTATATCTATATTAACTGTGAGGTGAGCTGTATGTTCCAATTAAAAAAATTCAAACGTCTTACGGTGTTCGGACTTATAGCAGTTCTGATTGTGGGAAGCGGCGGAATTATTTCACTGGGGAGCACCTCAGTTAAAGCCGAGGGCAACTCTTTGCCGGGTAATGCATCCAAGTATAATGTGTTCATCTTGGGAGATGTTGATGTTAAACATAGTGATATTGAAGGTAGATTAGCTGCCGGCGGAAACGTGAATTTAAATGTTAATTATTCTGTGGGACATAGTCTTACTAGTGAGGAAACGAAGGAAGCCTACTCTCTCATCGCCGGTGGTAATCTGTATTATTCCCAGGGAGAAACCGTGGGTGATGTAGTCTACGGGGGGAGTTATAGCGGCAGCGGCGGCCCGCGCGGGGGAACAGGAAGCTTACAACAACAAATAAATGTTGTGGACTTTGCAGCCGAGTTCAGTTTGCTCCGTGAGAAATCTCAGCAGCTTGCTTCTCTGCCTGTTAATGGGGTTACCACTGCCAACTCCGGTAATTTCTTTTTGGAAGGTACAAATTCGGATGTTAACATATTTACTGTAGACGGCAGCAAGCTGTCTAGTGCAAATGAGTTGAGAATTAAGATTCCCGATGGCTCAACAGCTATAGTTAATATCTCCGGTACTTCAGTAACTATGAAGAATATGGGGACTGGAATTAATGGTAACGGAAATAAGGATAACGCTATGAACAGTAAAGTGTTATATAACTTCAGTCAAGCGACCAGTCTTCAAATCGAAGGTATCGGAGTTCTGGGATCTGTGCTGGCTCCATATGCCTCTATTCAATTTAATAATGGTCAAATCAACGGGAATCTGATCGGAGCTTCGCTCTCAGGATCGGGGGAATCGCACCATATTCCTTATAAGGGGCAAGATCCTCCGTCGCCAACACCGGCAGCGACGCCGACGCCAACGCCAGCAGCGACGCCGACGCCAACGCCAGCAGCGACGCCGACGCCAACGCCAGCAGCGACGCCGACGCCAACGCCAGCAGCGACGCCGACGCCAACGGCAACTCCGGCAGCGACGCCAACAGCAACTCCGGCAGCGACGCCAACAGCAACGCCGGCAGTGACGCCGACGGCAATGGCAACACCGGCAGCGACGCCGACGCCAACAGCAACGCCAGCAGCGACGCCGACGCCAACAGCGACGCCAGCAGCGACGCCGACGCCAACAGCAACACCGGCAGCGACGCCAACGCCAACAGCGACGCCGACGCCAACGGCAACACCGGCAGCGACGCCAACAGCAACACCGACAGCGGCACCAACGGCAGTGGCACCAACGGCAACGCCGACAACAGCGCCAACGCCGACACCAACGGCAACGCCAACAACAGCGCCAACGGCAACGCCGACAACAGCGCCAACGCCGACACCAACGGCAACGCCAACAACAGCGCCAACGGCAACGCCGACAGCGGCACCAACGGCAACACCGACAGCGGCACCAACGGCAACGCCGACAACAGTGCCAACGGCAACACCGACAGCGGCACCAACAACAGTGCCAACCGCTGTACCGACAACAGCACCGACAGCAACCAGCACGAGCGTCTTTGTCCCAAGCTTCGTATTTCCGACATCAACCGCTCCGACAGTGATTGGGACTATTGTGACTGATACTGACACGACTATTATTGATGACCCGGTTCCTCTCGGGCCGGCAGCATCACCGGTTGTGACGGTGCTGACAACAACAGCGCTACAGCCAGTTGTGGAGGTTCCTGCACCTGGACCTTCACCTGTAGCAGGACCGGCACCTGAAGAAATCATTATCGATGACGAGATTCCTCTGGGCAGTGTGACTGCAGAGCAAACCCTGCCGCAGACGGGTGAATCAAGTCCTTCGCCGTACTATATTACGGGTGTTGCTCTTGCCGGTCTGGGCCTGCTTCTTAGAAGAACTGCCAGAGTGAACAAGCGCAAATGATTATGATTAAGCCGCTGTGTTTGGATGAGGGCTGCTGCCGGAGAGATTCTCCGGGAAGCAGTCTTTTTGTATACGGGGAGCGCATTCAATTCGTAGCTCACTACTTACACACACCAGGCAGCGCAGACTGACGGCAGTGTTTTTAGTTGGACGGATACCATGCTATACTATGCTCAAATTATTCAAAAGCAAGAATACACATTTCCTCAAAGGGATGGTTGCTTACTGAAAGGGTGAACGTTATGTGGGGTATATACCTGCTAGTAGTGCTGTTTGTAATCGCGGGGATTTTGGCTTTTGCCGGATTTTACTTTTATGGAGTCGCTATTAAGCGGGCGCCCAAGGAATTCCTGGGCAAGACGCCGGATCTGAAGGTGGACCCGCCGGTAGCCGGAGCTTCGTGGGGGGAAGGGGCGGAATGGGTGGCACGGCAGAACTTCCGGGAAGTGGAGCTGGTCTCGGAAGATGGCCTGAAGCTGCAAGGCTACTATCTGGCTTCAGAGCGTGCTGCGGGCCGTACCGTAATTATCGCCCACGGTTATTCCGGCAAGGCTAAGGACATGGGGGCAACCGCCAAAAACTATTATGACAACCTGGGATATAATGTACTGCTGCCCGACGCCAGAGGTCATGGGAAGAGCGAAGGGGACTACATTGGCTTCGGTTGGCCGGAGCGCCGTGATTATCTGCAGTGGATCGGATTTATTCTGCAGGAGACCGGGCCGGAGGCGCAAATTGTGCTGCATGGCGTATCTATGGGCGGATCGACAGTGTTAATGACCGCCGGTGAACAGCTTCCTCCGCAGGTCAAAGCCGTTGTCGCTGATTGCGGCTACACCTCAGTCAAAGCGCAGCTGACTTACCAGCTGTGGCGGATGTATCATCTGCCGGGCTTTCCCTTTGTGCAGATTGCCAGCCTGGTAACGCGGATGAAGGCCGGCTATTATTTCGGTGAAGCTTCAGCGCTGAATCAGGTGCGTAAAGCCCGGGTGCCCATTCTGTTTATCCATGGAGATGCGGATAAGTTTGTGCCTTTTGCGATGATGGATGAGCTGTATGATGCCTGCAAGAGTCCGAAGGAGAAGCTGGTGGTACATGGAGCGGGGCATGGTCTTGCCTATGATACGGATAAAAGGGAGTATATCCGCACAGTAGGCGACTTCGTGGAACGTTACATACACAGTCCGGCAGCGGCTGATTGGGTCTAAAAAAGTCCCCGGAACGTAGACGCGCCCGATATCCGCAAACAGCGGGTATCGGGCGCTTATTATGTTCCACACATGGGGCCTTCCCTGTGTCAGGGAAGCAGCCAGCCATGTCTTATCGGTATATGAATCCCCCGCCGTTTGTGAGCGAAACGGGTGTCGTTGTTCCTTGTTATTTCCAGCAGCCGTGTGGCGAGAGAAATCCTTCCAATACGACAAAAGCCCTACCTCTCTTTTGTCCTTGCGGCTCCGTGGCCGCGCCAGTGCGAATCGGAATGCTATGTTCGAATTTAATCTCATAAAAAGGAAAAGTACTGCAAGAAAACGTAAGATTTTGTGTCCAAACTGCCGATAGTAAAGACAAGTAATTCACCGGCCTGACATCTTCTTGATGGGGATAATCATACACGAAAACAAATATTAAATTATTATAACATGTGATATATAGAAATGCAAGCGGATATTGGGCTGAGGCCGGGACGGATGATGGGACAGATGAGATTATACAGAAGATTTTTGAAAAATCAGATCCGGAATTATATATTCGGCTCAGCAGTAGCGGTGCTGGCGGTAGGGAGTTTGATTCTGCTCTCCTCTCTGGAGATTAGCAGCATTGAATACTTCAGGCTCTTGCTTGTGCTCGCCCTGTCATTCGTGATTATGGCGGTCATGGAGATCGGGGTTTTTATCAATCAGATCAGACCGGTACGCACTGCGCTGTATGAGGAGAACCTTACTTTGTCTATGCTGGAAGAGGCGTATCTGCATACACATCAATTGCCCAAGCGCGCGGTTCAGCGGATTATGGGGCCTCACCTTCTGGGCTTGTCCCTCCCGGCTGTCCTGATGACATTCTGGATGATCTACAACGGCTGGATTACTATTCCTTATTTTTATCTGATTCTGGCTATGTGCGGCGCTGTTCTTGTGGCGTGTATGCATGCGCTGATTGAATTTTTTCTGACCTGTACGGCCATTATTCCGCTGATCAAAGAATTCAGGAACCGGGCGCTGGAGCAGTATGGCGTCGACTTTTCCCTGGAAGGCCATGTGTTTGTGCCTATTCGTCCCAAATTCCTGATAAGCTGCATGCTGATCGGCACCTTTCCGCTGTTTCTGTTTATCATGGCTACCCATATTCGTCTGAATGGTCATGTAGGTCCTGTAGTTGTGGTAGGGCTTCAAAGTTACTGGGCCTGGGCGAGTATGGTGCTGCTGATCGGCACGCTCTTCTCCTCCATTGCAGCATGGCTGCTGACCAACAGTGTGCAGCATCCTATTAATGAGCTGTATCAGGCAATGAATCATGTGAAAGACGGCAATATGATTCAGGTACAGGATGAATACTCCGATGAATTCTCCAAGCTGGTTGCGGGGTTTAATATGATGGTCCGGGGGCTGCAGGCCCGGGAGCAACAGAGCCGGCAGCTGCTCGACAGCTACTTCACTACACTGGCTGTAGCGCTGGATGCCCGTGATCCTTACACGGCAGGGCATTCCCTGCGTGTCGCGGAATACTCGGTCATTATCGGCCAGCTGGCCGGACTCACCGGGCAGCAGCTGGACGATCTGCGCAAGACGGCCCTGCTGCATGATATTGGCAAGATTGGGGTGAGGGACAGCATCCTGTTCAAGGAAGAAGCCCTGACCGATGAGGAGTTTGACCAGATCAAGAGCCATTCGGTGCTTGGAGAGAATATTCTGCGGCAGATTGAACCAGTAGAAAAGATGGCACCCTATCTGGGCGGCGTCCGTTCCCATCATGAACGTTATGACGGTAAAGGATATCCGGATGGCCTTGCCGGTACGGATATTCCTTTACATGGCCGGATTATCGCTGTAGCGGATGCCTATGATGCTATGACCTCTAACCGCCCGTACCGCAAAGGGATGGATCACGACCGGGCGCTGGCTATTCTGGAGCAGGGTAGGGGCACTCAATGGGACCCGGAATTCGCCGGCTTGTTTCTGTCTTACTTTGGACGGAAGCCGGAACCTCTTCAAACAGGCTATCCCGTCAAAACAGGATAAGGATGCAGCGTTCTTCCGGTTATCCTTATATTTCTTGCAGAAGCGGATGCCATCCAGTTTATGGTGGGTTCCGCTTCTGCTTTGCGTGCCTATTTTGTGAACTGCCATTGAAATGCGACAATTAACGACTACATTCATTGAAGGATTGCGGGCGGACCGTTATAATTATTAAGTCTGGATTTTAATTAAAAAATAAGGGAGATTTCTATGAAACGCGCAGATGTGCTGCTGATTTCTATCGTTTTGATTGCTGCGCTCGCTTTTCTCGTGCCGAGATGGCTGTCAAATGATGCTGATAAAGGTGGGCCGGGCAAAGAACTTACGGCCAATATAACGGTAGACGGCAAGCTGTTCAAAACAGTAACGCTTACCAAAGAAGAGCAAACCATTGATATTCGCACAGACCGGGGCTATAACATTTTGAAGGTGCATGATTACGGGATTGAGATGTACGATGCGGATTGTCCCGATCAGGTATGTCTCGGCTTTGGATTTATCACGCTGCCCAAGCAGACCATAGTATGCCTTCCGCACCGGGTATTAGTTGAAATTGCAAGCGGGTCGGGGGAGGATGAAGTAGATGCCTATGTCCAGTAGCGAATCGGCTACAGCGCTGAAGCGGACGGTTATTATTGCGATTTTCGCGGCCGTTGCCGTAGTGCTGAGTATTGTAGAGGCTCAGATTCCGCTTGCGGGAATGGGGCTGATGCCCGGAGCCAAGCTGGGTTTCGCCAATATTATGATTTTGACCTGTATTTACTTTTTGCGTGGACGAGATGTGTTCGTGCTGGTCATTCTGAAGACGCTGCTGACCGCATTTCTGCTCGGCACACTGTCCAGTCTGCTCTTCAGCCTGTTCGGCTCGCTCTTCAGCTTTGTGGTCATGTTCGCACTGGTAAAGCTCGGCGGCAAGAAATTCAGTGTGATCGGAATCAGCATTGCAGGGGGGCTGGCTCATAATACCGGCCAGTTGCTTGCGGCCTCGTTTGTATTCAATTCAACGAGTATTTTCTACTACTTGCCGATTCTGCTGATTACCGGGATTGTGACGGGGATTGCTGTCGGCTTCGCCGTGCGGTATGTCGTAGACTCGCTATCCAAGATATCCTTGTTTGAAGAGTTCCTGAACGGACCGGGCCACTAGCTGCGGAAGGATGACTAACATGAATCAATCGTACAAAGATACAGAGGCCGGTGAGGAACCGGCCGTTATTACGCTTGCGGGAGTCTCGTTCGGATATGATCCGGAGCATCCGATTCTCCACGACATAAACGTGTCTATCCCGCAGGGGCAATGGGTAAGCATTGTAGGACCCAACGGCTGCGGGAAATCTACGCTCGTCAAGCTTCTGAATGCACTGCTGCCCAAGAGTGCCGGGGAGATTACTGTCTGCGGACATACGCTGCAGGAAGAGACCATTGGAGACATCCGGCAATGCATCGGGATGGTGTTCCAGAATCCGGATAACCAGTTTATCGGACAGACGGTAGAGGAAGATATCCTCTTCGGCCTGGAAGGCCTGTGTCTGCCCTACGAAGAGATGAAGCAGCGGCTTGATCTCTATACCGTGAAGCTGGGCATTGATCATCTGCTGTCCAAGCATCCCGGAGAGCTGTCGGGCGGACAGAAGCAGCGTGTCGCGCTTGCTTCGATTCTCGCCATGAAGCCAGGCATCGTCATCCTCGACGAGGCCTCTTCTATGTTGGACGAAGGCAGCCGTGATGAGCTTATGGGCATTCTGCGGGACATGCAGGCAGAAGGGGCGTACACGATACTGCTGATTACACATGATCCGGATGAAATCCTGGCTTCGGACCGTGTGCTTGCGCTGCATGGCGGAAGCATAGCGGCGGATGTGCCGCCTGCGCAGCTGTTCCGTAATGAAGACCTGCTGGAGAAATGCCATTTGCGGGAACCCTACCCTTGGCGTCTTGCCCGTGAACTGCAGAACCGGGGGATTACGGTGGATGTACCCGCCAGCGAAAAGGAGCTTATAGACACACTATGGCCATACAACTTCAGCAAGTAAGCTATACGTATGCTGACCGCAGTATGTGGAAGCAGACGGCGCTGCATGGGATTAATCTGAATATTGCCCAGGGGTCGCTGACCGGGATTGCCGGGGCAACGGGCTCCGGTAAGTCCACGCTGCTCCAGCTGTTCAACGGGATTCTGAAACCGACAGAAGGTACGGTGCAGGTGTTTGATATAACCATCACTGCAGGAGAGAAGTCGCCGAAGCTGCTTCCGCTGCGCCGCCGGGTCGGACTGGTCTTTCAATTCCCGGAGCAGCAGATGTTCGAAGATACGGTGGAGAAGGACCTCTGCTTCGGGCCGCTTAACTTCGGCGTGAGTCCGGAGGAGGCCAAGGAGCGGGCACGCAAAGCGATGACGGACATGGGCCTGGACCTTGCCCTGCTGGAGCGCAATCCGTTCCGCCTGAGCGGCGGACAGATGCGCAAAGCGGCCATCGCCTCGGTGCTGGCGATGGACCCGGACATTGTCGTGCTGGATGAGCCGACAGCGACGCTGGACCCGGTAAGCCGCGCCGAGCTGATCGCGCTGCTGGAGCGGCTGTGCCGCGAGCAGGGCCGGACGATCATCATCGTGACGCACCGGATGGATGAGCTGCTTCCGTATGCCGACAGCTGGGCCCTGCTTAAGGACGGCGGACTCGCCTTCCAGGGCAGCGGCCAGGAGCTGGCCGCTGATCCGGCGATCCTGGAGCGCTGCGGACTGACGGTTCCGCAGTCGCTCCGGTACTGGCAGGCCGTCGCCCAGCGCTTCGGCCTGGCCGGCGAGAAGCCGCTCCTTACGGCGGAGGCCCTCGCGGAACGGATCGCCGCCCTGCTCGAAGAGCGCAAGAACGCCGCCGGCATGGAAGAAAAGGGGAATGGCCATGAATGAACGCCTGCTGCTGGGACGCAGCATTGATACGGGCTCATGGGTCCATAAGCTGGATGCCCGGTCCAAAATTACGGGCATGCTGCTCTATGTAGTGATTATTCTGCTGTCCAATTCGTGGATGGAGATTGGGCTCATAGCAGTATTCTCCATCATTGTTATGGCAACCACCCGCATCCCGCTAAAATATTTCATTAAGGCTGCGAAGCCTTTGCGTTATCTGATGTTATTCATCTTCATTGTGCAGTCCTTGTCCGTGAAGGAAGGGGATGTCCTGTGGTCGCTGGGCTCCTTCTCTCTGCATGAGGGGGGCCTGCGGCTGGGGGCGTTCTCAGTCATCCGCATGCTCTTCCTGCTGACCTTCACGGCACTGCTGACCTTTACGACAACGCCCGGCAAGCTGAACCAGGGCCTTGAAGGTGTGCTCGCTCCGTTTAAGAAGCTCGGCCTGTCACCGGACCGGATCACGCTGATGATCAGCATCGCACTGCGCTTTATCCCGACGATTCTTGATGAAGCGCAGATTATTCTGAAGGCGCAGGCCTCGCGCGGCGCGGATCTGAAGGAGCTCCCCTTGAAAGAGAAGGCACGGATGCTCGTCTCCCTGCTGGTTCCGGTCATCGCCAGTGCTTTCCGGCGTGCCCAGGACCTGGTGTATTCCATGGAAGCCCGGGGCTTCCGTATGGATGCGCCGCGCAGCCGGTATCACCGCCTCAGGTGGGGCGCTGCTGATACGCTGTTTGTTGCTATGTTCGTTGTCTTAGGAATTGCAGTAGCATTATTGTAGGAAGTTTAGGAGGAAACAAGAATGGCACGTTATTTTAATGGTAAAGAGATTGAATTATTGGCACCTGCCGGAACGTTTGAGATCTTCAAGGCTGTGATTGAATCGAAGTGTGATGCCGTGTATTTCGGCGGTCCGGTGCTGAATATGAGAATGATGCGCAAGGGCTATAACTTGAGTCATGAGGAAATAATTGAAGCCGTGTCGATCTCCCACAAGCTGGATAAAAAAGTATACGTCACTGTAAATAATCTGTTCAGCGAAGAAGATGTGGAAGAAGCCCGAGAGTATCTGAAGTTTCTGGATGGCGCCCGTCCGGATGCGCTGATCGTTCAGGATATGGCTGTGCTGGAGCTGATCCGCGAGATGGAGCTTACCGTTCCGGTTCACGCTTCGGTCATGATGAATGTGCATAATCTGGAGATGATTCACGCACTGAAGGAGCTTGGCGTCAGCCGGGTCGTTACCTCCCGTGAGATGGATCTGCAGACAGCGAAGCTGCTGGGAAGCAGAAGCGGTGTAGAGCTGGAATATTTCATCCATGGCGATATGTGTTCCGTGCACGGAGCGAACTGCTATTTCAGTTCCCAGGTGTTCGGGATGAGCAGCAACCGGGGCAAATGCATGAAGCCTTGCCGCTGGGATTACCGGATCAAACGTGACGGCTATGTCTTCCCTGCGGAATACCCGCTGGCCGTGAAGGATATGTTCATGTATGAGCATCTTCCGGAGCTGATTGAGTCCGGTATTACTTCCTTCAAAATTGAAGGCCGCATGCGCGACCAGGAATTTATGGTGAACCTGGCCAACAGCTATGGCGATGCGATTGACCGCTATATCGATGATCCGCTGGGCTTTGACCGTACGGTGGATTCCAAAGAGCTGTACAAGAACCGCAAACGTGACTTCTCCACCGCCTATGCTTTTGGCAAACCGGGACTAACGAATATCAACCGCCGCTATGAAGGTACAGGCAAGTTCTATAGCACTGGCAAAGTATTCAGTACACCGACTGCAGAGCGCGAGCTGTCCGAAGCACGGGTAATGCAGCTGCGCGAACGGATGGCCGAAGATAAACGCAGTAAGCAGACGAAGCCGGAGCTGGCTGTGCGGGTGAATAATATGGAACAGGCGCGCCTCGTGCTGGAGATGGGTGTAGAGAGCTTATATATTCCGGGTGATGTGTTTGAGCCGGACCGTCCGTTTACGAAGCAGGATATTAAGGAGCTTGGAGCCATCAAAGGCCGGACCAAGCTGTACCTCGGAATGCCTCGGATGATGACGGAGCTGCATTTTGATCAATATGACCACTTGCTGAACGGGGAGAAGCTGCCGATTGATGGCTTGATGATTACGAACCTTGGAGCAATCCGCCGCTACCGCGGGACCGGTTACCCGATGATTGGCGATGCCAACCTGAATGTTTACAACCACCTGTCTGCCGGACTGTATACCGGACTGGGCCTTACGAAGCTTACAGTTTCACCGGAAATGACGTTGGAGCACTTTGCCTCCTTCATCTCGCGCAGCGATTTGCCGCTGGAAGTTGTGGTTCACGGAACGCCGGCGCTGATGTATATGGAGCATGATCTGTTCGAGAATACAGAAGTGATGGAGCCGATTGGTGAGGAAGACAACCAGTTTGTCAGCAATGATGTGCTGGTACTCAAAACCGACAAGGGTGAGAATCCGGTCTACCGCGACCAATATGGCCGCTGCCACCTGCTGTTCGCCAAAGAGCTGTGTTATCTGCCGATGCTGGATGAGATGAACGGACTTGGGATTGCGAGCTTCCGGATCGAAGGGGCTACTTACAGCACAGATGAACTGCGCACGATTATTGCTGCTTACCAGGCTGCGCTTAACGGACCGAAGCTGGGCGATGATCTGCTGGGCGGACTTAAGCCGGTATACGCGGGCTACACACTAGGCTCACTGCAATTTAATTAATAATAATTCAATTTTAAAATAACGCTGCGGCGAGTATAATAACGGTAAGCGGCGCATTTATAAGTTATTTTTTTCACAATCTAATAAGCCTGAATCGTATCTTCTTATTCACATCATGGACATCATCTTGGATCATCAGCAGCTGAAAGCGAGGGAACCTTCATGGAACAGAGCAACATCATTGGAAGAGATGCGGTAGCCGCCAAAAGAAAGCAGTATTTCTACCCGTGCACCGCACATTTTTACCGGGATGCACCGCAACTGGTACGCGGAAGCATGCAGTACGTGTACGATGAGAACGGCAAAGAATATACGGATTTCTTCGCCGGGGTGTCGGTTGTCGCCTGCGGCCACTGCAATCCGGCGATTACCTCCCGCACGATAGCGCAGCTGCAGCAGCTGCAGCATACCTCGACCGTCTATCTGACCCAGCCGAATGTAGATTTGGCCGAGCGTCTGGAGGGTCTGCTGCCGGGCGCGTTGCGCCGGACCTTCTTCGTTAACAGCGGCTCGGAAGCGAATGAAGGGGCACTCCTGCTGGCACGGATGCATACCGGACGCAAAGGGTTCATTGCCCTGGAAGCCGGCCTGCATGGCCGGACCAATCTTACAATGAGCGTGACCGGCCTGCAAATGTGGCGGACAGACGCTTACCTGGATGAAGATGTGACGTTCATTGAGCGTCCGTATCATCCGGAGATGACGCTGGAAGAAGCTGCTGCGCGGTCGATTCAGAGCCTGAAGCGTGTACTCGCCGAGAAAGGGGATACTATCGCCGCCATGATCGTTGAACCGATTCAGGGGAACGGCGGCATGATTATGCCAGCCCTGTCTTATTTCCGCGAGGTAAAAGCGCTGCTGGAACAGTACGGTGTACTGCTCATTGACGATGAGATTCAGACCGGCTATGGCCGTACGGGAGCTATGTTTGCCATTGAGCATTTCGGCGTAGTACCGGACATCATCAGCATGGCTAAGGCACTGGGCAACGGAGTGCCTGTCGCCGCATTTTCGACTACAGATGAGATTGCCGCATCGCTGAACAAGCCTTCGGCCTCAACGTTCGGGGGCAACCCTGTATCCGCGGCTACGGCGCTGGCTGTGCTGGATTATATCCAGAGTGAACGGCTGCCGGAACGTGCGGCTGAGCTGGGCGGACGTTTGAAGGAAGGCCTGCTCCGGCTTCAGGAGCGTTATCCTGCGCTGATCACCGATGTGCGGGGGACCGGATTCATGCTGGGTGCCGAGCTTGCCGGCTCCGAAGCTGAGGGCGCTGCTGAGCGGACAGACCATGTCCTTGAAGAGATGAAGGACCGCGGCTACCTGATCGGCAAAAACGGCATAGGCCGCAATGTTCTCGCCTTCCAGCCGCCGCTGGTCGTCACCGCAGAGAATATTGATGCTATGCTTGCTGCCTTGGATGAAGTGCTGTCCCTGGTCAAGCAAGCGATTCATTGAAGAAAGAGGCACAACATTATGGTTATCATTAATGCTTTTAAGCATACGGCACTTAAATTGAAAATGTTCAGCGAGCTGGTTATGTTCTCCCATACGCTCTTCTCCCTGCCTTTTGCCATCATCTCGATGGTATGGGCGGCGGGAGGCTGGCCTTCCGGCCATATGATGCTGTGGGGGCTGATCGCTCTGATCGGCGCGCGTAACGGGGCCAATGCGTTCAACCGCCTGGTGGACCGTACCTTTGACGGTAATAATCCGCGTACCGCACACCGGCATCTGCCGCAGCGTCTGATCGCTGAGAAGGAAGTTATCCTGTTCATCATCATCAACTATGCGCTGTTTATTGTCGCATCCGGGATGCTGAATCTGCTCTGCCTGCTGCTGTCCCCGGTGGCCATCGTGCTGATCTCGAGCTATTCGTATACGAAGCGTTTTACCTTCCTGAGTCATCTGTATCTGGGCTTCGTGATTGCCTCGGCGCCGATCGGTGCCTGGTTTGCAGTAACTGGGAATATTGCCTTCACTCCATTCGTTATCGGAACGGTGGTCATGCTCTGGATAGCCGGCTTTGACATCATCTACGGGACCCAGGACATCGATTTCGACCGGAAAAATGGCTTATGGTCCATTCCGAGCTTCTTCGGACTGGAGAACGCCCTGCGGATCTCCAAGGGTCTGCATTTCATTATGATTATGCTGCTGCTGTTCCTGTATCTCTGGCGTGATCTCGGCTGGATGTATCTGGTCGGCATCGGGATTGCTACACTGCTGCTCATGACAGAGCATAAGATCATCAAGCCTTCGAACCGTAAAATGATGAAGGTGGCTTCTTATAATTTGAACCAGGTGATCAGTATGGTGATATTGCTGTGTACGTTGATTGATTATTTTTACGTTAATTAGTTTGCTAGGGGCTAGGTATGCGCTGGCGAGAGTGAGGTTGGGAGGCTGCACTGCGCGGAATATTTGGACTTCCGATCGCTGTTAAGCTCAGATTCCCTGATTAGAACCGCTGTGAGCGGTAGGAATCCGAGCTTAAAGGCGAACGCTGACGCTTCTCCAGTTCCAAAATTCCTCTCCGTTCCGTCCTAACCTCTCCCTAGGCAAGATTAACTTCAAAAAGACAACAAGCCTACCCAGCGGGGCGGGCGGCAAAGAGCGCGACAAGCTTAGGCTTCGCGCTTTTCTTTTTGTCTGCGTGAGACAACCCCCAAGAGACACCTCCAAGAGACAACCCACAAGAGCAAACCCCAAGAGCCCCCCCAGGAGACTGCCCCAAGAGACAACCCACAATAACAACCCCCAAGAGACAACCGCAAGAGACAACTCCAAGAGACAACCCCAAGAGACAACCCCCAAGGGACAACCCACAAGAGCAAACCTAAAAAGCAAGTCCACAAGGATAACCCCAAGAGCAAACCCACAAGAGACAACCCACAAGAGCAAACCTAAAAGCAAACCACTAAGCTAAACACGCTCACGTTCGCTTTGCTGCGTTCGCTTGTTTAGCAACATCAAACAGGTAGAAATAAAGCATGGCTTACCAATTTTATTGCGCGCCGTACAGTAGAATCCAAACACGAATGAATCCTACCTATTGGGTTCTTGTATAGTTTAGGTCTCCAAAAGGTACCTGATTACCTCTGTACGGGCATAATTGTTGTACGTATTACAACTCTGATTCATCAATAGTAGGGTGTTCGGACGGATTGTTGTATGAAATACAACAATTGTTCCGCTAAGCGGCTCGGAGGAGAAAAAATGCTGCAGTTTGTACAACAATTTTACTTTAAGGCCCAGTTTATGAGCAAAATGTTGTATTCTGTGCAGGATTTTCATAAAAATCACTGGGATATAGGCGGGGGGGTCCGCATAAAGCAAAAAAAACGAGCCCCAAAGGACTCGTTTACTTAGAAATTGATATAGCATGCCGTGGTTAACCAACTGCACGGACAGCCGCTTCGGCTCACCGGTCGCGTCCGGCGAAGTACTGCAGCAGTGTGTCCAGATCGGCATGCGCCGGGAAGCTGGAGAGCTGCTGCACAATCGCTGCAGCCTGGGACAGGTAGTCCTGGCTGACAGCTTCTGTGCGGGCCAGAGCGTCGCTGTTCTTAACCAGCTCCAAGACATGCGCAACCTCTTCGGAAGAAGAAGAGGGGCCAATCTGGCGGATCACAGGAGCAAGCTCAGGGTCCTGCAGGGCGAAGAGTACAGGCAAGGTAACCTGACCATGGCGCAGGTCGCTGCCTGCGGGCTTGCCGAGCACATCCGCCGACTGGGTGAAGTCGAGGATGTCATCCTGAATCTGGAATGACATGCCGAGCGATTCGCCGAAATTATAGAGAAGATCGGCGACTTCTTCGGTGCTTTCTGTGGATAGTGCACCTACCCGCAGGCAGGTAGCCATCAGCAGTGCTGTTTTGTTACGGGACTTCTCCAAGTATTGCTCAAGTGTCAGGTTGTAATCAAAGGCATGCTCCATTTGCTGGTATTCCCCCAGACATAACTGGGCAGTGGCCACAGAAGACAGATCGTGAACGTAACGGTTCTTATCACCTGAATACTTGCTTAGCAGCTCGATGACGCGGGCGGACATATAATTGCCGATATGCACAGCAGATAAGATGCCGGTCTTGGTATGCAGCGCAGGCTCGCCCCGCCGCAGTTCGGCGTCGTCAATAATATCATCATGAATCAATGAGGCGGCGTGGATGAATTCAGCGGCTGCGGATAATTGCAGGGTTCTGCGTCCGGCCGGCTTACGTCCGAACCGGCTGCCGGCTATGACCATCAGCGGGCGTAACCGTTTGCCGCCGGAGCCGGTCAGTTCGAGAATACTCTGCGCCAGCAGCGACTTTTTGGGAACATCCTTATCGCGGGTCACCAAATTCTTAATTTCGCGGTTAATTTCATCCAGATCAATATGCAAGGCTTCGTGCAGCTTCATCTTTTGTGTTCCCACCTGTCAAATGGCTTTGCTTGTGCGGCTTCGCTGTCTGCGCTCCTGAATGAGGAATTCATCAAACCCCTGGGCCGGATCCTGTTCCGTGAAATCTCCATTTGACCGTCCAATTTGCATTTTTTTGATTGAGGGAGCCAAATATGCAACCAGATCCAGCTCTCGGCATTTCACTGCAAACTGCAGGTAAAAGCTGTATAGGTAATCTCCATCCAAAATGCTGCGGGTCAGGTCAGGATGATGTGGGACACATTCCATATGGCGCTGTGCAGCCACGGTAAGAATGGTATAAATACCTAGCAAATGGACTTTGCGGTCATATTCCAGATCATGGCGTTCCAGTACCGAGAGCAACTGCTCGCATTCTGCCGGAGAGAGATACAACTGAATTCCGGCGATCGGGGACATTTCAGCCTGAAGCATCCGGAATGTATCTTCAATGAGTTTTTTGTTCACAAGATTCTCTCCTTCTTGTCGGTTTTGCCGGAAGAAACCACAGCCCTGATTATCCCTACAAAACCATTCTGTACATCTTTATGCAGATATGTGCTTTCCCCTTGTTAAACAAGGAGAGTAATGTGTCCTAGGGACACATTACTCTTAAGAACATCATATTCAGCTTGCAGCAGCGCAGCATGTGCGTACGCCGCTACTGTATTTAAGTTATACACTTACTAAGAAGTTACCCGTATGATCAGTCGGTAAACAGATACCAGCGCCGGACGAGTGGAATCCTCTTCCACTGCTTCTTGAGCCAAGGAAGAACATAGTAATCCAGACCGAACACGCTGCCGGATCCGCCGATGCAGGCAATAGCCGCCCCAACGTACCAGAGCATTTCTGTAGCTGCCATCTTGGTGGTCCAGATCATGACCGCCATACCTATAGTAGCCAGGGAAGAAATAGCTGTGAACAAACCAACGATAAGCATAACACCGAAGACGATTTCGGCACAAACCATGCCGATTTGGAACCATTTAGCCAGGAAGGTGTAAGAACCGTCCGGGTTGTAGAACATAAGATCCATGAACCAGTTAGAAATATCGTAGATGAAGCCTGGAACCGGCAAAGCCGATACTGCTTCTTTGGCAGTGGATACTGCGGAAGCTGCAGACTGGGCATCTACGGTGTCTTTAACGGCATCCACAGCCACGCTGGCTGCAGAAGTAGCATCTGCATAAGGAGCTGCAGGAATCAGGAAAATCTTATTGGGATCAACCCAGATTTTTCTGATCTTCTCTATACCTTCATATAGCCACATACCACCCAAAAGCATACGGAGCGGAACGAGCCAGAAGTTCGGCGAGCGCTTGGAGAAGTATCCGCCGACAAAGCTCTTGCGGTTCTCAACATGGAAGAACTCGTGCATCATGTAAGTCCATACTTTGTTGAAGCCTACAACCTGGGACAGGTAGAACATATTGATGAAATGTTTGGACAGCATAGCCATGAAGCCGGTCAGCATGAAGAATTTGCCTGGAAGACCAACGTTCGCTACACCGTAGCGGCTGCCGATCGAAACCATGGTGCCATGGAATCCTGGTTTGTAAGCTTTTTTAGGCGTGCCCTTGATATCGGCAGTAATATTGCCCGCGATAACAGGTGCAGCTTGTTCAGCATTCTCAACCATTTGTGGAACTGGACGTTCTTCGCCTTCAGGGATGAAGAAGATGTTATCCCCTACAACGTATACGTTCTTATGGTCAACACTTTCAAGGTGTTCATTCGTAACAATACGTTTGCGGCCTTGCTGCTGAACATCAAGACTGCCAACGATTTCGGAGCCTTCAACACCGGCAGTCCAGACGATAGTCTGAGCATCCACGATGTTTTTCTCGCCGAGGGCTACAGAACCTGTGCCAACTTCGGTGATTTTGGCGCCTGTAACGATTTCTACATTCATCTTACGCAGACGGGCTTCGGCTTTTTGAATCAGCTTCTCTGGAAGGATAGGCAGAATCTTCGGAGCCATATCAGCTACAATCAATCTTACTTCAGAAGGATCAATGAAGAATTCCTTACACAGTTCTTCACGTTGCTCAGCCATTTCACCAACCAGCTCAACGCCAGTGAAGCCGGCACCGATGATTACGAAGGTAAGCATGGAACGGCGTACTGCCGCATTCTTTTCCTTCGCAGCTTTGGTGTACATGTCGCGGATTTGACGCTTCAGGGCAACTGCATCGTCATAAGACCAGAAGGAGAAGGTATTCTCTTCAGCTCCGGGAATTCCGAAGAAGGTTGGTTTGCTTCCTGTGCCGATTACCAGGTAATCATAAGCATAGGTAGCTTTGTCGGACTTCAGCTTCTTGTTCTTGAAATCAATGTTGCTGATTTCGTCGAGCACAACATCCACTTTCAGGCCGGCAAAGATTTTCTTCAAGTCAATTTTGATCGAATCCTCAGGTGCGCGATTCGCAGAAACCTCATGCAGCTCAGTCAAGAGAGTGTGGTATGGATTTCGGTCGATCAGTTTGATTTCTACATCTTTGTCGTTCTTAAATTTCTTTGCCAGTTTCTTAGCCGTGAGTACGCCGCCGTAGCCGCCGCCCAAAATGACTATTTTCTTCAAGAGAAACTCACCTCATTCGTCTGATTAGCTGCAAAAGGATAGCGAATAATTATTTCGCGCCTTCAAGTGCTTTTTGTGCCAGTGTGAAATATTCGCCAACGTGGATAGATACGCCGGAAATTGCATCTGTTTTGCCTTCAGCATCCAGGGTAGGAGCTGTGCCTTTATTTTCAAGGAAGTATTTCTCAGCAAGAGCGATTTCTTCGTGCCATTCAGCAGAAGCGCCGCCAGCTTTCATTCCATACTTACCGTCTACAGAATATTGTTTCTTATCATCGCCTGCAGCATTCACGCCGCTGAAATTAACAGCTACAACGTTACCGCCGGCAACGGATACAGCTACAGTGGATTTCCAGCCGGATTCAGCATCCATTTCGCCTTCAGCTTTGTAACCGCCGTCTTTGTAAGGACCCACTTGTACTGGACCAGCAGCAAGAGCAGCTTGAGCAGCGCCTACGAAGTCACTAACATGTACGGATACGCCGGATACAGCGTCAGTATGTCCTTCAGCATCGAAAGCGAGTGCTGCCGGATCTTGTTTTTCAATCAGGAAAGCTTCAGCTTTAGCTGCTTGTTCATGCCATTCGGATTGAGCACCGCCAATTTTAACCAAACCGTAGTTGCCGTCTTCAGATACTTTTTTCTTCAGATCGCCGGCTGTTTTGGTATTGAAAGCATTCCAGTCAGCTTTGGTGATTTTGCCGCCTTCTACAGTAAGCAGAACGAAAGTCTGCCAGCCAGTTTCTGCATCAACATCAACTGTTCCGTAGTAGGTGCCGTCTTGGTATTTGCCTGTTTCTGTTCCAGCGTTAGCTGCAGGAGCATTTGTTGCGTCAGCAGCAGGAGCAGTGGTCGCAGCAGCAGGTGCATTAGTTGCAGCAGCGTTGCCCGCATTGTTGTTGTTACCACAACCCGCGAGTAAAGTGCCAAGTACCAGGGCGCTCGACAAGATTACAGAAGCTTTTTTCATTTTGATATGACCTCCAAGAAAATAGTTTAAAATATATATATTAAAATGTAAAACATTTTAATAGTAATTGGAAGTGATAAAAATCACTTTATAAATGACATTTGTCACTTTGAAATCGGTCTAAGGTCCCTTTTTGTAGCAGGCATACGACATATATCGGCAGGTAATAAGAAAAAATTTAATTATCTCGTTTCTTGTTCGATGGCATTCTAGCACAAGCTGGGAAATACTCATGTGAAAATAATCACTTAAATGATAAATAAATTTACTTCTGAAGTATATCAAATTTTAAAATATATGAACAGCTTTTTAAAAGACTATTATGTGACAAACTATGACTTTATTTGCGGTTTGCGCTGCCGTTCCTTTATAGGGGCCTGTCCCGGGGGTTTGGATTCACACAAAGGGCCAACGGGTAATAATTCACTGAGAATTATTAGCTTGTGCCAAACAATAACCCACAGCTAAGGAGATGAGCTTGTAATGGACAACAATGTGCTAAAAGGTAAATGGTTGCAGATCAAAGGTGAAGCCAAGAAGCAATGGGGCCAACTGACGGATGATGACCTCGATGTAATAGACGGCGAAAAAGATAAACTGGTAGGTAAGCTGCAGGAGCGTTACGGCCATTCCAAGGATGATGCAGAGGCGGAATACCGTAACTGGGAGCAGTCGATCCGCAGCTAAACGAAGAATATGGCCAGGCCTCAGATCAGATCATCACAAATGCAGGGAGAGGCGGATGTCTATGAATAATTCCCCCGTCATTACAGGCCGGATTATTGAGATACATGCTAACCGGGTGCTGACACAACAAGGAGATACCATCAGCACCTACCACCCCCGGTACTATATACTGCCGGAAGCAGAGACGTGGACACCGGCCGAATTTGATCTGAATGAGGCACCTGTTATACAGCTTGGCGGCAATGGCGGAGCTTCCGTACCCAAAAGGCGCTGGAAGGCAATGATGCCCTGGTTCACGCCGCAGAAGAAGAGCGCAAATCGTATCTGATTTGCGCTCTTCTTCTGCGGACAGGTACAAGGGAGACTGCGTTTAAAAAGACCACCTCTTATACATATGCCATAGCACTGTGGCTTCATGATTTCATTCCTCTATGATAGTATAAATAATAATCGTTGTTATATCATTTTTGGCTGCAGGAGTGAGGCTATGGAATATGTAAAAATATTTTTTGTGAATACCGCTTTGCTGATTACCTTGTCTTATCTGGCAAACTTAATATACAAACATACGGTGACCTACGCTTCTGAACCTGTGAAAAAAGTAAGCTGGGTCCTGCTCGCGATCTTCGCCGGGTGGGTAAGTACAATTTTCGGATACAGGCTGGACGAGCATGTGATTTTTGACCTGCGGTTTGTGCCGCTTATTATTTCTACGCTGGCTTATCCCCAGCCTCTGGTCCTGATCATTATTGGGGTCGGCACCGGGCTTACGCGGTTGACCTTCGGGGTTACCGAAGCAGCTGTGGTAGGCGTGCTGAATTTATCTATCCTGGGCTTCGTCTGCGCCGGCCTGAGCCTCTGGATGCAGCGTTCTTCTGCCTCTGTGATCCAAAAGGGACTGATTGCTGTCCTGGTGGTAAATGTAGTGAATGCGTTGAATATTACGGTGTTTGGAGTCATCCCGGCGCAGGAATACATAACGGATATTCTGCCGGTCACATTCCCGGCAGGCTTTGCTCTCAGTGTGCTGTTTGCGCTGATTATCCGCGACTTCCAGCTGGATCTGATGCGCACCGGACAGATTGTTAGAGCCAATGAGCTTTTGTCAGAGCAGACGGAGGAGCTTCATAAGAATAAAATCGTGCTGGAGGAGAGGGCTAAACAGCTGATGCTTGCCTCGCAGTTCAAGTCGGAGTTCCTGGCCAATATGTCCCATGAGCTGAGAACACCGCTTAACAGTATCATTAACCTGTCCCAGCTAATTGAAGAAAGCGAAGATGAACTGAGCGTGGAAGAGCTGGCAGAATACGGCGGGATCATTCACCGCTCGGGTGAGGATCTTCTCTCGCTTATTAATGATATTCTGGACTTGTCCAAGGTAGAAGCCGGGAAGCTGGATATTATTAATGAAGACTTCAATGTCAGTGAGATCCCTGATCTGCTACTTCAGCAGTTCAGTGTGGTAGCCAAACAGAAACAGCTGGCCTTCGATATTTCACTGGATGCAGACATGCCGGGGGTTATCCATACGGATCCCCAGCGGGTGCAGCAAATTCTCCGCAATCTGCTCTCAAATGCCTTCAAATTCACTATGACAGGCGGTGTATCGGTGAATGTCCGCGTAGTGGAACGGCAAGAGGGGCTCTCCTCGCGGAAATGGGCCGCCTTTGAGGTGCAGGATACCGGGATAGGCATTCCGCCGGAGAAGCATGATCTGATCTTCGAGGCGTTTGAGCAGGCGGATACAAACATCGGCCGCAAGTACGGCGGAACAGGGCTGGGCTTGTCAATCAGCAATGATCTGGCCAGACTGCTTGGCGGGTTCATTACTTTGCACAGCCGCGAAGGACAGGGAAGCTTATTCTCCCTGTATTTGCCGCTTTAACCCCAGAGAATGGGCAGATTCCGGGCTCCAACTTTATTTGTGATTTCGGTGTATTGACAGGAGATTGATGCGGAGTAGAATGAAGCAAAAGCCGCATCAAAGGAGTGTTATCACCCCATGAACATCATGAGAAACCGGCCGCTGCGGAACCGCTCCAAGGAAGTCCGCAAGGCCTCGATACATCGTAAGAATCTGCAGATCGCTACCTTTGAGGGGATACCAGCCACAATATTTCAGGTGCTGCTGCAAGGGCAGTTCCTGACAGGCTTTCTGTTATATTTAGGGGCGAGCTCCAGCCAGATCGGATTCGTTCTGGCGCTTACCACCCTGGTGAATGTGGCACAGATTGGTGTAGCTTTCCTGATCCAGAAGCTGCCGAGCCGTAAATGGGCTATGGTTACTTTTATCGGCCTGCACAGACTGCTCTGGGGATCTACCGGTCTTGTGCCGTTCATTTTTCCGCAAGAGTATTGGGTTACCGCTTTCATAGTTATGTATACAATCGCTTTCATTGCCAATACGGCAGGCGGCGTGCTCTGGAGCTCCGTTATTAGTGACCTGGTTCCAGCGCGGGTCAGAGGCCGGTATTTCGGCATCCGTAATACATTGCTGAATGCGCTTGGAAGCCTGGTGATGTACGGAGGCGGCATTATTCTGGACCGTTATCCGGGCGGACACGGGTTCCTTATCCTGTATATTATCGTGTGGATTTTCTCGCTTTCCAATGTTATTGTGTTCTTCTTCTACCCTGATGTTCCGTTCGAGAAATCAGAAGAGACAGAATTTCTGCCAATGTTTAAGAAGCCGCTTCACGATAAGCTGTTTATGAAGTCCACGCTGTTCCTGGCCGCATGGCTGCTGCTGCAGAATTTGACCGTGCCGCTGTATTCCTATGTGATGCTGCAGCTGCTTCATATCAATTATGAGAAGCTGTCGCTGCTGAATGTATCGCAGACAATCTTCATGATGGGCAGCTTCTATGTATGGGGGAATCTGAACGCCAAGTACAGCAACAAACGGCTGCTGCTCTGGACGCTGCCGATTATCGCGGTCTCCTCGCTGATGTGGGGCCTGCTGTCCGTATTGCCGATGCTGCCGGTTCTGTTTGCCGCGCATATTGTATTTGGCATGGGCGTGGGGGGCTTCAACCAGCTGGCCTTCAACTTCATTATCGGGGATACGCCGAAGAAGGAACGGCCGATGTATATGGCTATGTATGCGGCACTTACGGGTCTGGCAGCCTTTTTCGGTCCGCTGCTGGGCGGCCGCATCTACGAATGGATTAAGAATTGGCCCGAATGGACGCAGGTGTACGGCATGCAGCTTGTGGTAGGGACGCTGATGATCACTTTGGCGCTGCTGCTGGGCCGGCGTATTTTGCGGGATGAATAGTGAAATGTTCTTAATAAAGGAGGCAGCCGGGTGACAAGAATTGCGTTAGTACTGGGAGCTACGGGTCTGGTGGGCAGTGCCCTGACAGAGGATTTACTGAATGGTGACTGGGATGAGGTCCGCGTGCTCGTCCGCCGGCCGCTGAAGCTGCAGCATGCGAAGCTTCGGCAGATCCAGATCGACTGGGATCAGCTTGGACAATATAAGGAGCAGTTCGCAGGAGTGTATGCGGTATTCTGCTGTCTGGGAACCACGATTAAGAAGGCGGGTTCACAGGAGCAATTTGAGAAGGTGGATCTCGAGTATCCGCTGGCCGCTGCGGCTATTGCCAAAGCGTCTGGTGTGAAGCAGTTCCTGGCGGTGTCTTCGATAGGTGCGAACGCGAAATCACGCAACTTCTATACCCGTACCAAGGGCCGGGTAGAGGACGGGCTGATTGCGGCCGGATTCCACGGTCTGCATCTGTTTCGGCCATCCCAGCTGCTCGGCGACCGGGAGGAATTCAGGCTGGGGGAACGTGTGGCTTCCGTGATCATGAAGGGGCTGGATTTCGCTATGGTCGGCAAAGCTGCGAAGTACCGGGCCATCCCCGCTGCCAAGGTGGCGCGGGCGATGAGGAATATTGCCCTTGCCGATACAGGCGGTGTGCATATTTATACCAATGAAGTAATTCATGTGATCGGCAAGCACTAGAACTTCAGAGGGTTTGCAATAAGCAGACCTGAGGACTTACAATGAGACATAAAATGATGTGTACATAACGGCCCGCAGGCCGCGTACAGCAAGCAGGAGGAGCGAGTCATGAGTAAAAAGCAGGTAGCAACAAGCAAAGCCCCGGGGGCCATCGGACCGTACAGCCAGGCAATTATTGCCGGCAACTGGGTATACACCTCCGGCCAGCTTGGTATGGACCCGGAAACGGCCGCACTGGCGGACAATGTGCAGGAGCAGGCACGCCAGTCACTTAGCAATGTGAAGGCCATTCTTGAAGAGGCCGGCGCATCTATGGACCATGTAGTCAAAACAACGGTATATCTGAAGGATATGAATGATTTCGCAGCCGTTAATGAAGTATACGCCACTTTCTTTACTGAGCCTTATCCGGCCCGCAGCGCAGTCGAAGTTGCGCGCCTGCCGAAGGATGCACTTGTTGAGATCGAAGCGGTAGCACGCAAGAAATAAGCTTTACTGAAGATAGAACCCGAAATGCTTGGCCGAATCCCATGTACCTCTTTGCAGGTGCGTGGGATTTTTGCTGCGGAATGGTGTGGAATAGAAAAAATTATTGATATTGTTGACATTCTACCTACTAGTAGGTATACTGAAATCAAGAGGTGAAGGAAATGAGCAGAGCCGATGAAATCATGGATGTGGCCAACCATTTTATTCTTGAGAGGGGGTACAGTGCGTTCAGCTATGCGGATATTGCCGGGGAGATCGGGATTCAGAAGGCAAGCATCCACTACCACTTTCCTTCCAAGGCTAATCTGGTGCAAAGTGTAGTAGGCCGTTACCGGCAGCAGATTAAATCCAATCTGGCTTTGCTGGACGGGATGGAAGGTGATCCGCAGGAGAAGCTGACACAATATTTGAACTATTGGGAGGACTGCCTGGAGGCACAGGCAACAGATATTTGTCTCTGCGCACTGCTGGCGTCAGAGATTCCGATTCTTCCGGATGAGGTGCGTAGTGAGATCATGGCGCATTTTGAGGAGCTGACGGACTGGTTCACGAGGCTGCTTAAGGAGAGCAAGGTGCCGCTGCAATATACAACTGCTGATGTATCGGATGAAGAAATGGCTCATGGAATACTGGCAGGTATTCACGGCGGAATGCTTGCTGCACGGACATTTAATGATGTAGGGCAATTCCGGATGATCAAGAGCGGATTGCTGCATCAGATTCACCCGGCAAAGTAAGTCCAGTTAAAGATACCCGTCATATACTTGGAGCGGCAGGGTGACGGGTAAAGCAGAACGAGCTTCATTCAAAGATATAAGCCGTAAGGCATAACATATAGATGGGGAAATCAGATTAAGAAAAGTAAAGTGAGATTATATTTTTTCATCTACAACCTACCTACTAGTAGGTAAAAACAAAGGAGATGTTTATAATGACAAAACCAACCATTATTTTTATCCACGGTGCGTTTGTAACCCCTAAGAGCTTTGAAACACTGATGGGCTATTTCAGCAGCCAGGGGTTCCCGGTGCTTGCACCGGCCTGGCCTTATCACGAAACGAAGGCGGCTAAGCTGAAGAGTGATCCTTCCGGTCAATTGGGCGGAGTCGGCCTCGGTGAACTGGTTGAGCACTATGCCCGTATTATCCGCACCCTGCCCCGGAAGCCGGTTATTATCGGTCATTCCTTCGGCGGAGCCCTGACCCAGCTCCTGATGGACCGGAATCTGGGCCTGGCCGGAATTGCCATTGATTCTGCAGGCACCAAAGGGATCGTCGCGGCGGCTTATCCGACAACTACCCGGACCATTGCCCGCATCTTCCTGACCCCCTGGAAGAAAACCTTCCTCATGAACCCGAAGGAATTCAAATACGGCTTCGTTCATAATATGCCTAAAGCTGAACAGGAGCAGGCATACCGGGAGCATGTGGTGCCGGAGACCTCACGGATCTTCTTCCAGGCCGCCGCCGCACCATTCTCTGCCAAGACGCCGGCAGCGGTCAATTACAACAACGGCGACCGCGGGCCGCTGCTCATGATTGCAGGAGAGGTGGACCGGATCATTCCTGCGAAGATGGTGCGCAAAAACTTCGGCTTCTACAATCAGAACTCGGGAGCGGTGACCGAATACAAGGAGTTTGCCGGCCGCAGCCATTGGATCATTGCCGAGCCGGGCTGGGAAGAGGTGGCAGAGTATATGGAGAGCTGGCTGGAACGCCAGCTGCCGTCAGATTTGAGCTGACAAGCAAATCCTCCGGTAAGCCGGTAATGATAAAGGCTGTCCCGTCCCTTTGCAGGAGCGGGGCAGCCTTATGTCTTTTCACCGATATCGTTAATATCTGCTGCGGGTACGCGGCGGGGTGAGCAGCAGCCAGATGCTGTAGAGCAGCAGAAGTCCTGCGGCAATCAGCCCGGTGAAGAAAATATTATCTGTATCCTTCTGTTCGATAGCAATGGCAATGAAGGCCCAGACGAAGACGAGCGGATAAAGGCTGTCCCGGTGAGGGAAGCTTACAATAACAGCCAGCACTGCACCAACACAGAGCATAATTACAGCCCAGAGTGAATCGCTTAGCCCGAAGCCGTCCCAGTTGTTCTTCTCCAGCACGATGCTGACATTAACGATGGTAGCTACAGAGATCCAGCCGAGATATATGCTAAAGGGCAGTCTAACCAGCCATTTCTCGCCGGAGGTAGGGTCCGGGATGCTGCGGGTACGGCGGTAGATTACGATCAGTGAAACCAGCATAAGCACCATGACAACCAGCGACAGCTCGATGTACAAATAATGCCAGAGGAACAGCCAGCCCATATTAAATATACAGCTGAGCATGAACCATATGCCTATACGCTGCACGGAATCTCTGCCTCCGGTATCACTGCGGAACTGATAAATAATGAACCCGGCAAGCAGCAGGTAGATCAGAGACCAGATGGAGAATGCGTAGCCGGCCGGTGTAAGGTAAGTATGATATCTGTCTGAAATTTCTCCAGTACTGTTCCCGCCAAGCGGCAGCGTTACCGACAGCGTATTGACGGCAAGCACGCCGAGGTACAGCAGCAGATTCCACCACTTATAAGGGTTGCTTCTTCTCATGTTCTTGTCACTCCCTAAGTTAGGTTATTAGTACGTGCCTATCCTTGGCCTACATAGAATATACCCGCTTTAACAGCAATTAAGACTATCTCCGGCAAAAAAATGACCAACAAGTCATGAAATTAACGGATAGCATTCCGTAAGCTCGGGGTAATATGTAGAGAAGAAGAGCTAATACGGGAACGATTAAGATCAAGCAGGCAATAGCCGAAGGGGGACAAAAGGCATGGAGAGCAGCGAGGCGATACGCCCCGAGAAGATGGGACCACTCGTAATGAAGGAGACCTGGAACACTCCGGGAAGCGTGGTTTCCTGGGAACGGTCGGAGAATGTCTATATCTGCCGCGGGGAATGCGCCGGGGTTGTCTTTATCTTTTTGAGCGATGATATGTTCCGGATGAAAGTCTTCCATGGTGAGGTTCCTGACCTGACCACATCGGAGGCGGTGATGAATGAGAGCTGTATCCCGCATCTGTTTCCTGTGGATGAGACAGAGGAGCAGCTTATCTTCACGACGAGCGCCATCCGGCTGATTATCGAGAAATCATCGTTTCTTCTCCGCGTGGAGAATACCTCGGGCAAGGTGATTATGCAGCAGAATCTGACCAGCTGGAACCCGCGCGGCGCAAGTCATGCGGAGTATGATATGCAGCCGGATTCGCATTTTTACGGACTGGGTGAGAAGTCGAGCTTCCTCGATAAACGCGGGGAGCGTTATACGAACTGGAATACCGATGTTTTTGCCCCGCATTTGCCGGAGATTGAAGCACTCTACGAATCTATTCCGCTGCTCATTCACATGCACGGCGATCTCTCCTACGGATTATTTCTGGACAATACGGGCCGGAGCGATTTCGACATGCGCTCGCATGGCGTTGCTTTTACCATTGGCTGCTCTACGGGAGAATACGACATTTATTTCATTAACGGGCCTGAGATGAAGGATGTGGTCAAAAGATACACCTCGCTCACCGGCCGGATTGCGCTTCCTCCCAAATGGGCGATCGGCTACCACCAGTCGCGCTACAGTTATATGAACCAGCAGGAGGTGCTGCAGCTGGCCCGTACCTTCCGTGAGAAGGATATTCCGTGCGACGTCATTTATCTGGATATTCATTATATGGATGAGTACCGCGTATTCACCTTTGACCCCGTCAACTTCCCTGATCCGCAGAAAATGATCTCGGAGCTCGGGGAGCTGGGTGTGCGGATCGTGCCCATTGTGGACCCAGGTGTCAAAAAAGACCCCAAATACGAGGTGTATAAGCAAGGTGTGCTGGAGAAGCATTTCTGCCGCCGCCTGGAGGGCGATATCTTCTTCGGCGAGGTCTGGCCGGGGATCAGCGCATTTCCCGATTTCAGCGACAGCCGGACTGCCGAGTGGTGGGGTGACCTGCACAAGTATTACACGGACCTGGGCATCCAGGGGATCTGGAATGATATGAACGAGCCGGCGGTCTTCAATGAGACCAAGACGATGGATCTAGATGTGATGCATTTCAACAACGGCCGTCCGGTTACCCATGAGGAATACCACAATCTGTACGGGATGATGATGTCCAAAGCCACGTATGAGGGACTTGCCGAGCATATGGGGGGCGAGCGGCCTTTTGTGCTGACTAGGGCCGGTTATGCGGGCATTCAGCGGTATGCAGCCGTATGGACCGGGGATAACCGCAGCTTCTGGGAGCATATGGCGATGGCGATGCCGATGGTGCTCAATATGGGACTGTCGGGACTGGCGTTCTCCGGGCCGGATATCGGCGGGTTCGCCCATCATACGTCTGCACAGCTGCTGGTGCGCTGGACGCAAATGGGCGTGTTTTTCCCATACTGCCGCAATCATTCCTCCATCGGAACGCTGCGTCAGGAGCCCTGGTCCTTCGGGGAAGAAGTGGAGGGGATTCTGCGTGAATTCATCGGCCTGAGGTACCGCTGGATGCCGCATTTGTACAATCTGTTTCATGAGGCGGAAATGTGCGGGCTGCCTGTGATCCGTCCGCTTATCCTTGAATATCCGCGTGACCCGCATGTGACCAATCTGTGCGATCAGTTCCTGCTTGGCGAGAATGTGCTGATTGCTCCCGTCTACCGCCCGGATACAGATCACCGCTCGGTCTACCTGCCCGAAGGCTGCTGGATTGACTATTGGGATGGGGAGATTCACGAAGGCGGCCGTCATATTCTTGCTGCTGCACCGCTGCATATTATGCCGATGTATGTGAAGGCGGGCAGCTTCACGGCCGAAGGTCCGCTGAAGCAGTATGCGCTGGAGGACACGGAAGAGACGGTCATCTTCCATCTGTACGGAGCAGAAGCTGCCAAAGGATTCTCGGCGGCCTTCAAGCTGTATGAGGACGACGGGCACAGCTTCGGTTACCGAAAAGGGCAATATACGGAGCTTGCTGTGCAGGCTACGGGGACTGAAGGCGGTTTGGTGCTGCAATGGGTATATGGCGTACATGATTATAAGCCGCGCCGGGAGATGCTGCGGTTTGCGCTCTGTTATCCATTCTTCACCGTGGCGGCGGTGGACGGCCTTGAGGAGATCACCCTTGAACAGCTGAATGAAGGCAAAGAGGGCTGGGTTTATAACGGCAAGAAGGGTGCGATTATTGTACAGGTAGCGGATGCTGCAGACGGGGAGTTGCGGATTCAGGCGAACAAGTAATCCTTTTAGTCTATAAAGAGCCGGCTTCGCCTCGCATAGAGGGGAGGACGGTTCTTTGTGCTGCCTGGATAAATCAGTTTTGCCGGGCACAGGTGATGCATAGGACAGGAGTTAGTTGGATTTTCTCCACCTGCTGGCAGATGAAGGGCTCCCTGATAAACAACAGTTGGAAAAAGAGCACTTAAATTTCTGCATATGGGCCAAGCCAGTAGTAATGGGCGCAATTAAGTAGCGTTTATCCACTTATTTGATGAAAATCACTTAAAATAGCCGAATTAAGTTACATTATTCCACTTAATATTCTATTGATGTCCTTTGTAAGGACTGAAAATGAGTTTGCACAATCCTGCACAAAATACAACATTCCTATCATGAAATCTACCGGAATCGGAAATTGTTGTAAGGAATGCAGCATTTTCTCTCGTTCAAGCGGCGTGGGGAGATAATTCTTGCATTTCATACAACATTCCCTTCGGAAGCCTTCGTATTATGGGATCAAAGTTGTAATACATACAACATTTTGGATTTATTTGATCTGACCACCGCCGATCGAGCGGTTGCGTGTTTAAAATTAGTTTTAAATACTTAAATACGGCTATCAGAGTTTAATTGCGGCGTATGGGATGAGGGGAAATGAGGAAGGTGCTAGTGAGTTCCCTAAGTACTATTGAGTTCCCGCTATGTCATTAAGTTTCCTGAATTGCCTGCGAGTCCTGTACAGTGCAGTTGAGTCCCCGAAAGACATGCTAATTACACAATAATCCTAGTGGCGTTAGGCCCGACGCTTGCGGCTGCCGGTTTTGCTGTGCCGATGGTGTGGGATATCTGATAATTGGGTTAATGATTATCGTAGGAGGTACCAAGGGCTTAGTCCAATGGCGAGGCAAGTCAAATGACTTCAAGCTTCAAGCTTCAAGCAGCCCCGATTGGGTCTGAGGACCCCTCCGGAATGCTGACGGAACTGCGAATGGGGTGGATTTGCAAAAGAATCTGCAGATTTTCTGCAGAAAACGTGCAGAAAAGTTTTTAAATATAGACTTTTTCGTATAAGATGAAGGGATGAAGAAAAAAGTTGCAGTGATAACCACAATGGGATGGCTGTACAGTTACTGCTGCTAGTACAGCTTCATAATATATTTCTCGCAGAGAAGGAAACAGTCTTCCCGCTGGGACGGACTGGCTCTTTCTGTTTGCTTAAAAGAATGGAGATCATCAATGATTAAGCATCTGTATGCAATATGGTTAGGGGACGTATTATTTTGCTTCTCGGGTGAAACTTC
The DNA here is from genome assembly GCF_013141775.1 of Paenibacillus phytohabitans. GTDB lineage: Bacteria > Bacillota > Bacilli > Paenibacillales > Paenibacillaceae > Paenibacillus_AQ > Paenibacillus_AQ phytohabitans. The sequence continues at coordinate 35,834 of NZ_WHOB01000089.1, read as the reverse complement.
TGAGCCGAAGGTGGACGCGTGGACACGTGTGATTAAACGGCTGGAATTTCGGAGCGGCTGGCGTCCTTTTGCGGGTGCTGCGCTGCGGCTGGCGGAAGTGAAGTATCCTGCCGCCGCCGCCGTGGAAGGGAAGACGGCGCGGCGCGGAATGCCGGGGCGCACCCTCGAAGGGCTGGCCCTGTCGCCCAAGGACGCTTTCGAGCTGCTCCTTGCCTGGGATGAGCAGGCAAGCCGCGCCCAGGGTATAGAGCCGGGCGGAGAACTGCGCTACTGGTCGGCTGCTGCCCGGTTTGCGCTGGAGCTGATGGGCAAGGGCGGGATTGTCCCCGGCGCTCAGCCGCCGCGCAAGGTGGGCTCACGCCGCCGCGGAGGCGAGCAGGCGGCAGCGGTATGCTGGTCGCCGGCTTTCCGGGAAGAGGCGGATAAGGAATTCTTCCTGCAGATGGCGGCTTCCATGCCGGTGCTTGCGCTCGGCACTCACGTTGCCGAGGAGGGGGATCTGTCCTCGCGTGAGGAAGCAGGCGGGTACGTGCTCTATTCGTTCCTGCAGGCTGTGATGACAGCGGAGATCAAGAATGTGGTCGCGGCCAACGAGAGTGCGCTGAGTCCCTTCAAAGCGAACTACCGCCGCGGCTACTCGCCGCTTACTGAACTGTGGTGGAACAGTCTGCTGACCGGCAGCCGGGATATCCCTGTTCAGGGGACTCCGGCTGAAGTGACCGAGCTTCTGGCTGCCGTGAGTGAGACGGCAGGCAACGAGGTGCCGCATTTCGAGACTGAGGAGGCACGCAGCGGACAGCTCAGCCTGGGCCTGCGGCTGGAGCCGCCTGCGGACGACAGTGAGCTGTGGCGGCTGACGTTCTGGGCGGAGAGCCGGGAGGAAGGTGAATTCTGGATTCCGGCCGAAGCGGTCTGGAGCAGCCGGGAACGGGAATTCACGCTGTGGGGCAAGCGCTACCGTAACATTCAGCAGCAGCTGCTTGCTGCGCTGGGGCGGGCAGCCAAGATCTCGCCGGACATTCAGCGAGCGCTGGCCGAACCGGCGCCGCGCGGGGTAGAGCTGCTTCCGGAGCGGCTGTATTTCTTCCTGAAGGAGAGTGTACAGCAGCTGCGTGAACGGGGAATTACGGTGCAGATGCCTTCACGCTGGAGCCGCGAGGGACGGCGGCGGATCGGGATGAGAATGAAGATGCAGCCGCCGCCGGGCGGAGTGGACGGCCCTGTACAAGCAGCGCTGGGCATGGAGGAGCTGATCTCCTTCCGCATCGAGGCCTCCCTGGGTGATTCGGAGATCAGCGAGGACGAACTGAATGCTCTGGTGGAAGCGGGAGTACCTTTTGTACGTTTCCGGGGCGAATGGATCGAAGTGGACCCGAAGGAGGTCCGTCAGGTCCTGAGATATATGAAGCGCAACGAGAGCGGAGAGATGACGGCAGCAGACTGGATGCGCCTGGAAGCCGAGGATGGCGAAGAACGGCTATGGAAGGGCATGTCGGTCACGGGCATGGAGACCTCCGGTTTGCTGGCCTCTCTTATGCATGGCGATGTGCTGCGCGGGCTGCCCATGCGTCCGGTGCCGGATGACCTGAACGGTACCCTGCGGCCTTATCAGGAACGGGGATATCAATGGCTTACTGCGCTTAGCGGTCTTGGCTTCGGGGTCTGTCTGGCCGATGATATGGGGCTTGGCAAAACCGTGCAGGTGATCACCTGCCTGCTGGACCGTGCCCTGAATGCGCCGCCGGGCGAGAAGCAGGAGCCAGTGCTTATTCTCTGCCCGACCTCACTGCTGGGGAACTGGCAGCGGGAACTGCAGCGGTTTGCACCTTCGCTTAGTGTGCATATCCATCATGGCGGCCGGCGGGTACGCGGAGAAGGCTTCACCGAGCTTGCCGCCAGCCATGAGATTGTACTGACTACGTATCATCTGGCAGGCCGGGACAGTGAGGATCTGGCCGGGGTGCGCTGGTCAACCGTTGTGCTGGATGAGGCGCAGTATATTAAGAACCACCGCACCAAACAGGCGCAGAGTGTCATGAAGCTGAACGCGCCGCACCGGATTGCGATGACCGGTACCCCGGTAGAGAACCGGCTCGGCGAGCTGTGGTCGATCTTTCATTTCTTGAATCCGGGGTATCTCGGAACCTATCATTCCTTCCGCCAGCGGTATGTATCCGGCGAAGGCGGGGAACGGCTGCGTGAGCTTCACCGCCTCGTATCGCCATTCCTGCTGCGGCGCCTGAAGAGTGATCCCGATATTTCGAAGGATCTTCCCGAGAAGATTGAGCTCAAGTCGTATTGTCCGCTAACAGAAACGCAGGCAGCCCTGTATCAGGGCGTTGTGGATGAGATGCTCGGCGTAATCGGTGAGCGGTCGGGCATGGCCCGGCGGGGGCTGGTGCTGTCCTCGCTGACCAAGCTGAAGCAGATCTGTGATCATCCGCAGCTGTTCCGCAAGGATGACGGCCGGAGCCTGCGCAGTGAGCCTTCCGGCAAAATGGATGTGATGTTCGAGGTGCTGGACAGCATCTCCGAGCTTGGAGAGTCCGCACTGATCTTCACGCAGTATGTGGCGATGGGTGAGCTGCTCGTCAGCCGGCTGGCCAGAAGGTACGGACAGACACCGCTCTTCCTGCATGGCGGTATTCCGAAGCGTGAGCGCGACGAGATGGTGCATGCTTTTCAGGAGGGGGAAGGTCCTGCATTCTTCGTCCTGTCCCTCAAAGCCGGGGGCGTAGGCCTCAATCTGACCAGGGCCAATCATGTGCTGCATTATGACCGCTGGTGGAACCCGGCAGTGGAGAACCAGGCTACGGACCGGGCATTCCGGATCGGGCAGCACAAGAATGTTCAGGTGCATAAGCTGATCTGCCAGGGAACGCTGGAGGAACGGATCGATGAACTGATTGAGCGTAAAAAAAGTCTGTCCGAGCAGGTAGTTGGCTCCGGCGAGAATTGGTTGACCGAAATGTCCAACCATGAGCTGAAGGAGCTGATCGAGCTGCAAGGACAGGACTGGATGTAAATGATAGCTGTTTTGCAGAAAGAGGGGGACATCCATGAGTGAACTGCTGGAGTTGAAGCTGGAGGTGCTGCCGGGAAAGATCAAGGCCACCGGGAGCCTGGGAACCGCTGCTGCGGAAGGTGTAGGCAGACGGAACGGCAAATCCGGCGCAGTTGCAGAGGAACAAGCGCAGCGCGCGGTGTTCACTTTGCATATTCCGGAATGGACGGCCGCCCGGAAGAATGAGGTGCTGCTACAGCTCTCTGCGCATCCGGGTGAATTGTATGAGCTGCTCCAGGGCAGCCTGGAAGGCGGACTTGCTGCCCTTGAGGTGCTGCCTGCTGATGCCGAGCTGGAACAGGCGGCCAATGAACAGGGCACAGGCTTGCTGCCCGCTGGGGAGCTGCGGCTTCGGGTGAAGCAGCAGCTGGCGAAGGAGCCGCTGCTGGCTTTTGCCCTGCGCGGCCTGTCCAAGGAGGAGCTGCTCTCCGGGGTGTTTGCTCTCTGGGCGGAGCAGGAGAATGAGCGGGTTATCGAAGAAGGGATGCCTGCACCTGTAACGCTTGCGTCCGAGCTGGCCCGGCTGGAACGTAAAGGTCCGGCGGTGTCCTCGGGAGAATGGCTGGCCGAAGCGGCCGCGGAGGGCTCACTCCATCAGCCGGGGCCGCTGTTTCATGAGATCTCTGCCCGGCCATTTCCGGCAATGCCTGATGTCATTGAACCGGAAGAGGACTGGAGCGCCCTGCTGCCGCAGACGCCCAAGGCCCGGGAAGGACTTGCCCTGCTGATGCGCCGGGTATCAGAGGCCGCCGCCAAACGTGCGGCTGGCTTGAATAAATTGTAAGCGCACAACGCGAATAAAGGCAGTACTTTAACATCCTAGCCGTTAAAGTACTGCCTTTATTGTATACAAATATACTTATACTAAGGGATCATTACTGCTGCCTTCCGCTTCTGACAGTTCGAGGATCTCCCGGCGCAGGCGGAGCATCTTCTGATCCAGTTCATCAGCGGCACGCGCAGCCTCCTTTAATTCCTCAGCCACATGCGGCGGCAGCTGTTTGTCAAATTTATAGTAGAGAATATGCTCCATGCTGGCCCAGAAATCCATAGCGAGTGTACGGAGTTGAATTTCGGCTTTGACCCAGCGGGTTCCTTCCAGCAGCACAAGGGGGATGGCGACGATAAGATGCAGACTCTGATAGCCGTTAGGCTTCGGATGGGCGATGTAATCCTTAATTTCCAGTACACGGATATCCTCGCGCGCGCACAGGTGATCCACCAGCCGGTAAATATCCTTCACAAAAGCACAGACGATCCGCATACCTGCAATATCGTGAATGTGCTGCTCCATATTTTCCAGCGTGAAATCATGGCCTTTGCGTTCCATCTTCTGTACAATGCTCTTTGGTTCCTTAATGCGTGACTTCACATGCTCAATGGGACTGAAGCCGTCGCGCACCTGCCACTCTGTACGGATGACATCAATTTTATTCTCAAGCTCATTCAGAGCATGTCGGTAAAGCGCCGGCAAAGCTTTGAAATTCTCAACCTGCTTGGCAAAATCTTCGTGTACCTGCCACTTCTGCATATCCTTCACATGGACCTGCAACTTGTGTAGTGTAACCTGTGTATCGTATTCTTCCACTGAAACTCTCCCGGTATTCGTTATTTGTGACTGTAGACCATGAACGGATGACTACGGCGTTCACATAAAATGCGCTGCAGTTTATGTGATTCTATTTTAACCGAAGTACAGCCCCGGAAGCAAAACAAAGCCGGATGAAGCAGAAGAGAAACATTCTTCCCGGAGCCGCGTATTAGCTCACAATAGGCCTATCTGTCAGTCGGGACGGGGCTTTCCGTTCCAGATTAGGGCGGCAGAGCCGTTTTTACTTGTTAGTCGGAGAACCGCCGCCGTACCCTTCATCCTGGTAGCCGGTATTTCCGAGCCTCTGCAGAACATTCATTTCATCAATGAGCCCGCGCGTTTCGTCTGTGCCGTGGTCATGCAAATACTGGAAGAGATGAATGGTGGCATCGTCAAACTGCTCCGCAGCATCATCATGATCGGCTGATTTATAGGGGACAAAAGCACGCCGGAAGGCATAGTCGTCCTCACCGGCCAGACCTTTCAGAAGATCCTGGAGCACGGTAAGCTCTTCATCCGAGAGCAGAACCTCAAATTCGTTCGAGTCGTTACGCACATCCTGGATCAGGCCATGATTCACGGATACGAAATATCGTTTATGGTTATCGTCAGGCAATGTTATCCCTCCATTATTCGATAATGTTCGTCATGTAGTATTTAACACCTGACGACAAATAATGAATCTGTCAGGGACTTTTGGTATGATAGAGTCACGTTTCCACTGCTGTACGGAGCGATAAGGATGTATGGGGTTATTTTGCGGCTGCGAATCAGCCTATTCTCACTCTGGAGAAGGAGGAACTACAATGAATTTTCTGCAACGCATTAAAGACGGTGCCAGCCGGGTGAGTGAAAAAGCGCAAAGCTCGGTGGAAGTAGGCAAGCTGAACGGGCAAATTTCTGATATCGAACATGAGATGCAACTTGAATTTTTGAAAATGGGAAAGCTTTTCTACGAAGGATATCGTTCCAGAGATATGTCGGTGGCAGAGGGGCAGATGATCGAGCTGGCGCGCGGCTGTAACAAGCTTCAGGAGCAGATTGAGGGCGTGCGCTCAAGAATTGCCGAACTGAAAAATGAACGGCTCTGCGCCTGCGGCCAGATCGTAGCACTGGATGCCAACTTCTGTCCGCACTGCGGACGCAAGCTTGAGGAGCTGCCACTGCGCAAGGAACCGGTGCTGAGCAAGGAACCGGCGCCAACCGTTACGGTACATACCGTACATGAGCACGAAGATGAGGAAGATCAATACTACGGTGAGGAAGAATTGACAGAAGCGGAGCGGGAACTCGCTAAGAGACCTGAACAGCCTGTCCAGTACGCCGACGTCTTGCCGGTAATTGAAGTTGAACCGGAGCCTGAAGAGTATGAACGGGTTCTTCCGGATACAGAACGGGGCCGCCGTGAGGCCGATGAACTGGAGCGTGAACGTGAGCGCCAGCTGGAGCTGGACCGCCGGATCCGCGACTGGAAAGCCAGTGAGCCTGCAGAAGAGACTGCCGTCAGCGAATCGGGTACACGGGATATTGTGAAATGCCAGATTTGCCGCGCCGATCTGCCGAAAGGCTCAATGTGGTGCCCGCGCTGCGGGTCGGAGCAAATTTAGACAGGGTTAGACAGACAGCTTAGGGGGACAACATAGATGGAACAGTTGCTGCTGCATCTGCGCAATTTGGGTTTCACAGAGATGGAATCCAAAATTATGGTTGAGCTGGCCACCAAGGGCCAGGCTTCGGGCTACGAAGTGGCAAAGCAGCTAGGAGTATCAAGATCGAATGTATACGCGGCGCTTCAGCGCCTGACTCAACAAGGCTACGTACGCTGCGGGGAAGGGGAGCCGGCCCGCTACAGCGTGCTGGACCCTGAAGAGCTGGCGACGATGATATCCGGCCGGGTACAGGCGTCGCTGGCGTATATGGAAAGTGAAATGCCGCGCGGAGGCCCGGTCAGCCCTTCATTCTATAACGTGGAAGGTGACCGCAACGTAACGGGAGCGCTGATCCGCCAGCTGAATCTCGCGGCTCAGGAGATCGTGGTCGATGTATGGCGGGAGGAAGCCTCGCTGCTGCGCAGCGAGCTGGAGCAGGCAGAGCTGCGCGGAGTGAAGCTGCTGTGGGCTTTTGACGGCGGCAACGCGGCCTCTGCGCCATACCCGGTATGGCCGCCGCTGGACGGTAAGCCACAGCGCAGCGGGGGGCGGAAGTTTTCTTTTGTCATCGACCGTTCCTGGTGTATGCTCGGCATGCGTTATGAGGACGGAACCGCGCAGGCGGTGGTTACCGAGCACCCGGTGCTCGTGGAGCTGCTGCTGAATCATTTTACACAGGAAATGGTATTGTTCGAGCTTGAAGAAGATATGGGGCCTGAGCTGCAGAAGCGGTACGGGGAACGCTATGGCCGGATATACAGCAAATATGTACTGCATGACCAGGATGAAGCCGGGGAAGAACAGGCGGAGTAGCTCCTGGGATGCAGAGGGTACTAAGCTAGGGAGGTGACAAGCGTGGAGTGTATTGTTCATTTTGATGTGCAGCATTCGGAAGGCGTGAAGCCGTTACGCGGATTGCTGTTTTTGGACGAAGGGAAGACCCCGGGAGAGCAGGATCTGATCGGCATGTTTAAGGACATGAATTTTAATGTCCGGCTGGAGGACAGGGAGAAGTTAGTGTTCAAACCTGTGGGACCTGGAGAGAAGTATTCAGAGATTCGGATTACGAGCTTTGACAACGGCAAGAAGAACAGCAAGCAGGATAACGAGCTGAAGTCGATTGTCGGTAACCTGCTGCCCCAGAAACCTACGGGTCTGTAGCAGGCGAAGCAGGGTCCATTTGAGGATAGAGGAGGAGCACGGATGGAGTTATTGAGACAAAAGGTCATTAACGAAGGTATTGTTCTCGGCCCTGGTGTGCTCAAGGTTGATTCTTTTCTGAATCACCAGATGGACCCTTTCCTGATGCGTGAAGTAGGGCGCGAGTTTACCCGCCGTTTCGCCGGGGAAGGAATCACCAAGGTGCTGACCATCGAATCCTCGGGGATTGCCCCCGGCATTATGACGGCGCTGGAGCTTGAGGTCCCGATGATTTTTGCCCGCAAGCAGAAGTCGCTGACGCTGACGGAAGATATTTATGTGGAGAAGGTCTACTCCTTCACGAAGAAGGAAACCAATGAAATTACCGTCTCCCGAAAGTTCATCGCACCCGGTGAGCGCGTGCTGATCGTCGATGATTTCCTGGCGAATGGTGAAGCGGCCTTCGGGCTGGCCCGGATCGTTGAACAGGCGGGCGGCAGTGTTGCCGGGATTGGGATTGTGATCGAAAAAGCTTTCCAGCCCGGCAACCGTCTGCTGAAGGAAGCCGGCTACCGCGTGGAGTCGCTGGTGCGGATCGCTTCGCTGGATGACGGCGTTGTTGGCTTCGTGGAGGAATAGGAGAACTGCCGGTTGGACTTTTGCGGCAGAAGTGAATAACAGGCAGGCCCCCGGAGGTTATCCGTGGGCCTGCCTGTTTGTGTTTGAAGGCGGAGCGCAGATAGCGCAGATAGCGCGGCTGAAGCTGCAGGTGGGGGTGGGGTGCAGGCTGCAGCCCCGCGTAAAAGCAGGGCCGCTCACGGCTGACGCATCCAGCGTGCGGCCAGCCATACGCCGCCCGAGCTTCGGCCCGGCGCTGGTTTTGGCCTGCTGAGTAATGGGGGGCGGACTGAGTCGAATCTGCTGGACTGAAGCTGGAGGGATGAGCGAGCTAGTTTGTGAGTAGCATGGGCCTTGAGGGGCAGAAGAGTGAGTTGATGGGAGCATGGGGTGATGGAGTTGCGGCGGGCCGAAGAGTGAGTTGATCGGGGAAAGGGATGATGGTGTTACGGGGAGAATGGAGTGTGCATTGTAGAAGCTGGTGTGAGTAATGCAGGTGTTGTGCGAGAGCGGGAGGGTATGAGTGAGTTGGTTTGTGAGTAACTGGGGTTCGGGCGGGCTGAAGAGTGCGTTGGGAGCAAAGGATGATGGTATTACGGCAGGACGGAGAGTGAGTTGATGGGGGAAAGGGATGATGGTGTTACGGAGAGAATGGAGTGTGCATTGTAGAAGCTGGTGTGAGTAATGCAGGTGTTGTGCGAGAGCGGGAGGGTATAAGTGAGTTGGTTTGTGAGTAACTGGGGTCAGGCGGGTGATAAGTATGTGCAATGTACTACGCGGACTGAAATGCGCTTATTTGGGAAATTTGGCGTGTTTTTGCTGCCAAGCGGACTCCAGTGCGCTTATTTGTTCATTTGGGGCATCAGATCACTCAATTTGTGGGGCATAGCGGAATCTCAGTCCGCAGGTCAACTAAAAACCCCCTTGCCGGAGAGAATAAGGTCCTCTCAGTCCGCAAGGGGGTACACAGTGGCTAGATCGCCGAAACGTTGTTGGTGGAAGCAGCCTTAAGCGGTAAAGGGTGCGTTGGCTGCTGCGACTGTGGACGGTACCGGCTGCAAGCATTGAGACCACAGCCAGCCGCTTTTGCCGGCGCAGCCGTTAGCTCAACCGGCCGTGCCTCCCGCCGGCTACGCCCCGGCTCGCACAGCCGCAGCTGCACGCGCCCCGCCTAGCCGCTCGCGTGGCACGGCCCGGCCGCGCCCTGCGCGCCGGCCGCCGCCAGCGGCGAGAGCACGCGCAGCGCCCCCGGCTCGCAGCGCACGGCCAGCGGCGCGGTGCCGAGGCCCTCGCCGTCGCCGATGGCATGGCGCGGCTGCGCGAAGTGGACGGCTACGCTGCGTCCGCGCAGCATGGTGACGTAGGGCAGCGCAACATGCTTGCCCTTCACCACCGTCGGGAACAGCCGCAGCAACTGTCCGCGGCTGATCCCGTGGACGACGCAGACGTCGAGCAGGCCGTCGCCTGACTCCGCCTGCGGGCAGATCAGCAGCCCGCCGCCGTAGCTGGGCAGGTTGCAGACCGAGACCAGCCACGCCCGGTCGAAGGTCTGCTCCCTGCCGTCGCAGGTCACGCTGACCCGGCAGGACTTGAAGGTGATCAGCGTATGCAGAATGCCGATGATATAAGCCAGGCGGCCGGCACCGATGGCATTGCACAGCCGTTTGTAGCGGCTGTTGTTCACATTGACAGCTACCTGGGCATCGAAGCCGCTGGCTACGGCGGTCAGGGTGAGCCCGTCCGCGCCCGAGAGCAGATCAGCTTCGAGGCAGCGGTCCTGCAGCGCGTTATCCAGCGCTGCCTCCGGAGTGAGCGGGATGCCGAAGCCCCGCGCGGTGTCGTTGCCGGAGCCGGCGGGGATTACGCCGAGCGGCACCCCTCTGCGCCGCAGTGCGCCCAGCACGCTGTGGATCGTGCCGTCGCCGCCGATAACGATGGCGGCGCGCCAGTCCTCGCGGCGGGCAAGGGCGTGCAGCACCTGATTCTCCGCGCTGTCTGCGCTTTGCGTGAACAGTGCTTCATGCGGAATGGCGCGCGCCTTGAGCATGGCTTCAACGGTATGCCAAGTCCGCAGCCCCGCTCCGCCGCCCGAGCGGGAATTTATGATCAATAAATACATGGTTGTTCCCCCAGCCTGTAAAGATTCCTGTAAGTCCTGATTCCATTGTACGGAGAGGACAGGCAAAAGGGAATCTTTTTTACCGGTTACAGCTGCCGCAGCTGACTCTCGGCAATTGCTCCTGCCCAGGGCAGCTTATACCATCTTCCGCCCAGTGCGTGGTAGATCATCAGCAGCCATACGGCAAAGCCCAGCAGGGAGAGAAGGGCGGCGACCACAGGACCGAGAAAAGGGATGAAGCCGCTCAGTACATGGGCTACCATCAGCGCCCCGAAGGTAATCAGGGATTGCAGCGAGTGGAACAGGACGAACCGGCTGCGCTTCTCCAGCGCGAGGAACACAATGGCACCAATGAACGGGAAGAAGTAACACAAGGCGGCGGCAATATTATCGGGCAATCCGGTGGAAGATCTGAAAGGGGACAAAGGGCTCACTCTCCTTGGTTTGGAGAAGAAAGGCACGGATAATCAACCTTCTTCCCTTCAAGCCTATGAAGAATCACGTTAAAGTATGAGCTGCACAGGGGATATGTCCAATATTTTCTGCAGCATTGGGTAGACTAATATCAGGTTCCCGAAGCTGGCAGATGACATACAATATATTTTAGCCACAGGGAGCGGGACGTGTCGCTGAGGTCAGGTAGGAGTAGTGGTTATAGCGGAAAATGAGGAGCTTACTTAGCGTGGAAGCTAAAGAAGTATAAAAAATTTCCATTCGCATATTTTACAAGGAAAGGTGGAACTTGGACTGGAATATGATACAATATAACGATAAAGCCCGAAAGGAGTGATTCAGCAAGTGGCTCTTCGGGTAACTAAAGTGTCAAGGTGTCTTTACTCTGAGACATCCTTACTCTCAGCCCAAATCACGACGAACCTGCTTCACCGGCAAGGCGGATTTCCGGAATACCGGAAGGATAGTCAAGGCGGATAATGCAAGCCACGTATGTGTAATGGTTTCTTAACTTGCATTTCAAGGTTACGGCGGACTTTTCATCATGCATTCTCTACAACGGAGCATTCATTTTCAATGTTTTGGGAGGGAACTGATCATGGCAAGTAAAGGTCATAACGAAGTCAAGGAAAGTCTACGGGAAATGACACGCATTTTCCGGCCCAAAGATCCCAAGAAATTTGTGAAGGAGTACGTCCGGAAGTATCGGATCACGGGAGGCTATGAAGAAGAGCTGACCATGGTTGTGGAGCATGAACTGGTAAGAATGAATTCGTCCGTTTCTTAAACAACAGATAGAATTGTTCTGCTTCTGCTTTTTGATGACAACATTTTGCGCTATAACATCCATGAGGATTCTCATAAACCGTGCCCGGGCAGCCTGCTGCCGCTGGAATCGGTTTTTTTTGTATGCCCGGTTTACGGGATACAGGTCCATATAATTAGTCAAATGAATTAATAGACACAAATACATATGAATACGCTTTAAAAGTAGTTTAACAGTTCTCGGCTTATTTTGAAAGCGCTTTTAAAATCAGTGAGGACAAGCTTTTTTCTTTTTCAAAATGATTATGTGAAATTGTTGTGAACGATTGACAAAACAGTGGGGCGAACTTATATTAATAGTGATTGTTATAATTGACAGGAAAATACTCTAATCTACGAATTCGGGAAAAGCGGGGTAGATCAATGATGAAAACGTGGCAGGCTGGAAAGCGGCTTCTTCCCATGACCGCAGCGCTTGGACTCATTCTTGCCGGATGCGGGCGGGAAGACTTGTCGGTACTCAGACCGCAGGGACCCGCAGCGGAAAGCTCGTTTGCACTAATGAAGCTGTCGATCTCAATCATGATCGTGGTGCTTTTGGTCGTCTTCTCCATTGCAGCTTATGTATGGATCCGTTTCCGCCGGAAGCCGGATCAGAACGAGATTCCCAAGCAGGTGGAAGGCAGCTTCAAGCTCGAAGTGCTGTGGACGGTCATCCCGCTTATTCTCGTAGTTGTGCTGGCGGTTCCTACGGTGAAGGCGGTGTTCGCTGCCGGCAATGATCATTCGGATGATAAGGATGCCATTAAGGTCAAAGTGACCGGCCATCAATACTGGTGGGAGTTTGAATATACGGATTACGGGGTGACAACAGCACAGGATCTGGTGATTCCCGCCGGCAAGGATATCGCTTTTGAGCTAAGCACCAAGGATGTCCTGCACTCCTTCTGGGTACCTTCACTCTCCGGCAAAATGGACACCAACCCCGACGGAACGGTCAACCGCTTCAGCTTCAGTGCGCCGAATGAAGGCGTTTACCGCGGCAAATGTGCGGAGCTGTGCGGGCCTTCCCACGGCTTCATGGAGTTTAAGGTGAAGTCAGTCAGTAGTACGGCCTTTGAGGAGTGGTTAGCTTCGATGAAGGCTCCTGATTCCGTGTTGCCGGATGATCCGGCGCTCGCGGAGACCTTCAAATCCCAGTGCCTGACCTGCCATGCGACTGGAAGTATGCAGGATCTTTCCCAGGCTCCCAATCTGACCGGAATCGGCTCCCGCGAATCGGTGGCCGGCATTCTGCTTAATGACGACACACGCGTGGACGGGGCACCGGTAGAAGAGAATCTGAAGACGTGGCTGCATGATCCCCAGAGCGTGAAGCCGGGCAACAAGATGCCGGATCCCAAGGATCTGGGCTTAAGCGATGAAGAGATTGACGGAATTGCCGAGTTTCTGGCCGGTTACACGCTGGACTGAAGCTGGATAGCCTATAGCCCGAAGCGGAAGCAGCATATTTGAAAAAGGGGGTACGTACCTTGGCCGAAGCAGCGCAATCCTTGCATCCCTCCCAGCCCTTGAAGCATGGCCACAGCGTTAAACGGCATACCGGGCTAATGGACTGGATCACCACCGTCGATCATAAGAAGATCGCGATTCTCTACCTGTGGGCTGGAGGCATCTTTTTCGGCATCGGCGGACTGGAAGCAATTCTGATCCGTATTCAGCTGATCAAGCCGATGAATACCTTTCTGGATGCCCAGACCTTCAATGAACTGATTACCATGCATGGCACAACGATGATCTTTCTTGGCGTGATGCCTGTCATCTTCGCACTGATGAATGCAGTCATACCGCTGCAAATCGGTGCGCGTGACGTAGCCTTTCCTTTTCTCAATGCGCTCGGATTCTGGACCTTCCTGTTCGGCGGTATTCTGCTCAACCTCAGCTGGGTTATGGGCGGTGCGCCTGATGCGGGCTGGACCTCATATACCCCGCTCTCCAGCACGGGCTACAGCCCCACGCACGGGGTGGACTTTTATACCATCGGACTGCAGATTGCAGGCCTTGGCACACTGATTGGCGGCATTAACTTCCTGGCCACCATCATCACGATGCGCGCACCGGGGATGTCCTTCATGCGGATGCCGATGTTCGCCTGGACCACTTTTATTACTTCAGCCATTATTCTATTCGCTTTCCCTGCTATTACTGTTGGCCTTGTCCTGCTTACTTTCGACCGGATACTGGAAGCCAACTTCTTCAATGTGGCCGGAGGCGGCAATCCGGTGCTGTGGCAGCATATCTTCTGGATCTTCGGCCATCCCGAAGTATACATTCTGATTCTTCCGGCCTTCGGCGTCATCTCTGAGGTTATTCCGACCTTCTCGCGCAAGCGGCTGTTCGGGTACAGCTCCATGGTGTTCGCGACGATTCTGATTGCTTTCCTGGGCTTCATGGTCTGGGCGCATCATATGTTCACCACCGGCCTCGGTCCGGTAGCGAATGCGTTGTTCTCAGTCTCCACCATGCTGATCGCCGTTCCGACCGGGATCAAGATCTTCAACTGGCTGTTCACCATGTGGGGCGGACAGGTACGCTTCACCACCCCTAATCTGTTCGCAGCCGGCTTCATCCCAACCTTCACCATGGGCGGGGTAACGGGGGTCATGCTGGCCTCTGCACCTGCGGACTTCCAGTTCCATGATACTTACTTCGTAGTGGCGCATTTCCACTATGTTATTGTCGGCGGTCTGGTGCTCGGGCTGTTTGCCGGACTGCACTACTGGTGGCCGAAAATGTTCGGGCGGATGCTCAGCGAGACGTTAGGCAAGTGGACCTTCTGGACGTTCATTATCGGCTTCCACCTGACGTTCTTCGTGCAGCATTTCCTGGGACTGATGGGCATGCAGCGCCGTGTATTCACCTATTTGCCGAATCAGCAGTTTGATCTGCTTAACCTGGTCAGCACTATTGGTGCGATGCTGATGGGGGTCGGCATGCTGATCTTCCTCACGAATATCTTCCTGACCTCGAGACGGCCGGCTGATGCAGCCGACGATCCGTGGGAAGACGGCCGGACACTCGAATGGACGATCCCTTCACCGCCACCGGAATATAACTTCAAGCAGACGCCGCTGGTGCGGGGCCTGGATGCCTTCTGGAAGGAAAAAATGGCCGGACACAAGGGGATGACCCCGTCCGAACCGGTGGGCTCGATTCATATGCCTTCGGCAACGATCCTGCCGTTCCTGATGTCGGTCGGGATTTTCATAGCGGGACTGGGCTTCATGTTCAGCCGTGATGAGTTCAGCAGCAGTATAATGAGCTTTCTGTTCAATAACTATATCGTTACGGCACTGGGACTGCTTATAACCTTCGGGTCCATGCTGATGCGGTCGCTGTTCGATGATCCGGGCTGGCATATTGAACCCGAAGAGCTGGAAGGAAGGTGAGCGGATATGACTACAGCACATGCTGAAGCAGCGAATGGGACACTCCCGCATGAACCGGAAAAAGCAACACTCGAAGGACGCAACAAGGTGCTGGCCTTCTGGCTGTTCCTTGGTGGGGAAGCGGTGCTCTTCGGCACCCTCTTCGCAACCTTCCTGGCGCTGCGCAATCAGACCAATGAAGGCCCGTCTGCGAATGAGCTGTTTCATCTTCCGCTGGTCGCGGCGGCAACTTTTCTTCTGCTGGTCAGCAGTCTGACCAGTGTCTTCGCGATCCAGGCGATGCACCGGGGCCGCGTCACCATGCTGCGGAACTGGCTGCTGGTCACGGTACTGCTCGGACTATGCTTCCTGGTCCTGGAGATTTACGAATTCAGCGTATACATCAGGCATGAGGAATTCGGAATGACCACCAGTGCATTCAGCTCGGCTTTTTATACCCTGGTCGGCTTTCACGGTGCCCATGTGGCCTTCGGTATTCTGTGGATATCAGTACTGATCGGCCAGTTAATGCATAAGGGGCTGACGGTGGTAACTGCACCGAAAATCTATGTGTCGGCGATGTACTGGCATTTCATTGATGTGGTGTGGGTCTTTATCTTCACGGTAGTATACCTCCTCGGAAAGGTGGGATGAAGCCATGGCGACGAAGCAGCATTCTCCGGACTCTCCGGTGAAGCACCGTCACCGCCCGGAAGGACCGCAGCGGCATATTGTAGTCTTTGTCTTCTCCATTGTATTGACGCTGATCGCCTTTGCCGCAGTAGCTGCCGGAGGGGTAAATCCCACCTTCGCCGTTATTCTGCTGCTGGTGATGGCTGTGCTGCAGGTAATCCTGCAAATGGGCTTCTGGATGCATCTGAAGGACAAAGGGCATATGATGCCGATTATCTTCATGCTGGGCGGATTTTTTATCGCGGGCACTTGCATTATAATGTCGCTCTACTGGGTATGGTGGGATTAAGACTGTACGGGGGGAGGGCTTGCCATGATGCCGGTATTACAATACTTCAGCTTTACTGAACTGTGGAGTCCGCTGTTTCTGGCCCTGATGCTCCTGCTGACTGCCGGGTATTTTGTGCTGATAGGTCCGCTGGCCTCCCGGTTTGAGGGCAGTACTGCAGTCCCCTTCTGGCGGAGGGGGCTGTTCTTATGCGGAATGCTGGCCCTCTATCTGGCGCAGGGCGGTCCTGTCAGTCTGCTGGGGCATATCCTTTTTTCGTTCCATATGGTCAGTATGGCCTTGTCTTATCTTGTCGCAGTCCCGCTGATTATGCTGGGGATTCCTGACTGGTGCTGGCGTGCGCTGCTCCGGGTGAATCCGCTGCGCGGCCTTGCTTTTCTGGCTAAGCCCATCGTTGCCGCACTGCTCTTCAACGGATTATTCTCGCTCTACCATATCCCGGCGATTCACGATTATGTCATGCTGCATTTCGCGGTTCACCGCCTGTATTACGCCGTATTATTCCTGACTTCAGGGCTCATGTGGTGGAATCTGATTAATCCCCTGCCGGAATACCGGGCGCTGGGCGGCCTCGGTCAGGTGGGGTTCATCTTTCTGAACATGGTCCTGCTGACACCGGCCTGCGGGCTGATTATTTTTGCCGGTTCTCCCCTGTATGCTACGTATAGTGACCCCAATACCTGGGCGATGGCCATGGGCTACTGTGTACCGCAGAGTCCGGCTGCTTTGCTGCAGGCTTTTGGCGGTCCCGGCTTCTTCGGATCTCTGTCCCCCAAGGTAGATCAGCAGGTCGGCGGCATCGTGATGAAGTTCATTCAGGAATTTATTTTTGCCTCGATGCTTGCTTATGTGTTCTATCATTGGTATAAAAAAGAGAACGGACAAGAGGACACGGAGTTGTCCGCGCCTGCCTCTGAACTTGCGGAGGAGGGTCTGAACTATAAGGGCTGGTAAGTGCCGAGGGGGATAATCATGGATATTTTCACATTGTTTCCAACGATCAGTACATCGTTCATCGTCATTAGCGCGGTGCTGGTGGCTATCGGCTGGAGACAAATCATTCAAGGCAAACGCGAAGCGCACAAGAAAACAATGATTGCAGCTGCTGTGGCGGCAATTCTCTTTTTCCTGGTGTACTCGTCAAGAACGATATTCGTGGGGAATACGACCTGGGGCGGACCGGATGATCTGTCGACGCTGTACCATGTCTTCCTGATCTTCCACATTGTGCTGGCTACCGTAGCTGCTGTATTCGGCATCACTACGCTGACGCTGGGCTTCAAGGCCAAGTATGCCAAGCACCGTAAGTGGGGAAGAGTGACGGCTATGATCTGGTTTGTCACCGCTATTACGGGTGTTGCCGTTTATGTGCTGCTCTACATCTTCTATCCGGGCGGACATACGCTGCCGGTCTGGAAAGTCATTATGGGCGGTTAGCTGTAATTGAAGACAAGCCTGTACATCTGCTGTTCCGCTTATGCGGGGCTGGATGTATGGGCTTTTTGTTTGTGGTGCATGTGCGGCAGCGGGTCCATTTTATTCCGTAATAGCACAGTGAACCGGGAAGGCGTGTTTCCGGGCTTTATAATAATCCGCATAATTACTTTTGTTGAGAACCCTTGACACTGGAAAATACAGGTCATATACTGTGTATATAGATATATACAGTAAGCACAGAGAGAAGCACACTGAACTGTGTGAATCTGCTGCCGACTGCCGATGATGAAATCACAAAGCGAGGTTAACGGTTATGACAACATTAAAGAATGCATGGTTCATCGTGCGCAGCGATTTCCGCGGTGACAGGCTGAAGCTGCTGTGGGCGCTGCTGTTCGCCGTCGTATTCATGGGGTATATGGCCGCACTGGCCGGAATGGTATTGGATGATGCGATGGACCGGGGTGAGGGGAGGCTGCTGAGCGATGTTTTGCTGGTCACCATTATTTCTATGCTGGGCATTACCTTCTCCCGGAGAAATATGAAGTATTTGGCGGATGATACCTATACCCGAATGCTGGTGTATATGCGGTCCCTGCCGGTACCTGCTGAGGTCATTCTCTGCAAAAGAAAACTGAATACGCTGTTTGCCTTTATCTTAAACAGCACACTGTACTTTGGTTTAATCTATACGATCGGCGCCAATATACGCAGCGAGCTGCCGGTCAGCGCGTATCTCGCATTTGCCCTTACCTGGATTGGATGCGGTCTGGTCATTGCCGGAATATACATTTTAATCGAGTTCTCGTTCAGCGGCAAAGCATATTTCCTGATTATGATCATCGTCATGTTTCTGGCCATAGGTATTGCTGGACTGGTCTATCTGGCCGGAGGGAATCTGCTGCTTGCAAGTGTGACTGTCTCCAAGGAGTGGGGGCTGTTGTCTCCTCTGATGTGGGGTTCGCTGCTGCTCGGCATTGTATCGGTGCAGCTGTTCTCCCGGTGGACGATTCACCGGCTGAAGAGCCGTGATCTCGTATGAAACGGGGCAAAGTGTTAGTCCGGCATGCCGGAGCGTGGAAGGCAGGTGCGTATCATGTGGATACCCATACAAATTAATGAGAACAGTGCAGAGCCGCTGTATCATCAGATCGAAACCCAGCTGAAATCGCTGATTATCTCTGGTACGATCACGGAGGGCACCCTGCTTCCTTCCATCCGTGAATTTGCGGGTGACCTGAAGTGCAGTGTGATCACCGTCCGGCGGGTCTATCAGGATCTGGAGAATGAAGGGCTGCTGCGCACAAGACAGGGAACGGGCACCTTCGTCTCCCATGTAGGAGACGGAACCATGGCAGGCTATAAGCAGGATGCCATCCGCAAAGCGCTGGAGAGTGCAGTGGATGTGGGGCTGTCCGTACATTGCAGTGAAGATGAGCTGACACAGCTGTTCAAGGAAATTGTGCAGGACAAATACGGGAAACAGAAATGAAGGACGGGGATCTCATGGTACAGCAAGCCATAGAACTACGGAATGTGTGCAAGAAGCGGAGGGGCAAGACGGTAGGGCCGCTTAATGTTAATCTGCCGCAGGGTTACATTACTGCGCTGGTGGGCCAGAACGGCTCCGGCAAAAGCACGCTGCTGCACATGCTGCTGCAGCTGACTTTTCCAGAAGAAGGCGAGATCCGCTGGTTTGAGGAAGCCTACCGTGACGGGCTGCCGCTGCAGCTCCGCCAGACTATCGCTTATGTACCGGAGATCTCGCAGAATGAAGAGAATCTCTGGACAGCCCGCGAGGCTGCCGGATTCCGCCGACACTGGTATCCTTCCTGGGACCAAGGCTATTACGAGGAGCTGCTCCTGAAGCTGGAGGTGCCGGAGAATGCCAGGCTGGGCAAAATGTCCAAGGGTGAACGCCGCAAATTCGAGATTGCCGCGGCCCTGGCTGCGAAGCCCCGGCTGCTGCTGCTGGATGAGCCGTCTTCCGGCCTTGACCCTTTTGCCTGGAAGATTATGATTGAGACTCTCCAGCGGTACATGGATGAGCATGAGGCTACCATCGTAATCTCAACCCACATTGTGGAAGAGGTACGGCGGCTGGCGGATTACATTGTCCTGATGCATCAGGGGCAGCTGCTGGGAATGGCCGAGAAGGACAGCTTGTTCGGCTCCTGGAGTGAAATATGGGTTCAGGCAGAAGGCGGACAGGCGCTGGAGGAACTGGCAGCAGAGCTGCCGCAGGCGCTGGAGCTTAAGCTGGAGACGCCGGGAGTGGCTTCATTTTTGACCCAGCAAATCTATCAATATGAGAAACGCATTCATGATTTGGGCGTAAAGGTTATCAAGAGCCGCAGCCTGGAGCTTGATGAAATCCTAAGCTTATGGAGCCGGGGACATCGTCCGGTTCTGATTGACCAGAAGAGAGGGGAATAAGGAATGGAAGCTTTGCATTTGGAACAGGTAGTGAAGCAGTACGGGGATAAGACAGCAGTCAACGGAATCAGTCTGAAGGTAGAACAAGGCGAAATTTACGGTCTGCTGGGTGCAAACGGCGCCGGCAAAACGACGACTATGCGCATGGTGCTGGGTCTGATCTATCCAGATGAAGGCCGGATTCTTTATAACGGCAAGCCGTATAGTACGGAGCTTCAGCATCTGATGGGTTATCTTCCAGAGGAGCGGGGGCTCTACCCGAAGGTCAAAGTAAGCGATCAGATTATCTATCTGGCCCGGCTTCGCGGCATGCCGGCAAGTGAGGCGGATAAGAGCCTGCGTTACTGGCTGGACCGGTTCGACGTTCCGGAATATTACAATAAGAAGATTGAAGAATTGTCCAAGGGCAATCAGCAGAAGATGGGCTTCGTTGCTGCCGTCGTCCATAAGCCGAAGATTCTGATTCTGGATGAAGCCTTCAGCGGCCTCGATCCGGTGAATGTGGAGCTGCTGAAGGATACAGTCAGAGAGATGCGGGATCAGGGCACGAGTATTCTTTTCTCCACCCACCGGATGGAGCATGTGGAGGAGTTATGCCGCAATATTACGATTCTCGACCGCTCGAACACCGTAGTTCAGGGGGATATCCGTGAGATCAAGAAGGGGTATCCGCGGGAAGCAGTCGTACTGCGTACAGCCGGGGAAGTGAACGGGCTTGCGGAGATTGCCGGAGTTACTGCAGTAGAGCGCCAGGAACGCGGATATCTGCTGTCCATCAGCGATATTGGCGCAGCACAGCGCATTCTGCAGCTGGCCATGGCTCAGGGCGAGGTAGAGCATTTCGAGATTAAGGAACCGACGCTAAACCAAATCTTTATCAGAGCGGTGGGTGAATCTAATGAATAAGATGGGGAGCATTATCAACTTCACATTCAAGAACAAGGTAAGAACCAAGTCCTTCATGATTACAACATTAATTCTGGTGCTCCTGCTGAGTATCGGGATGAATGTTCCTTATCTGATCAAGGTGTTTAAGGGAGAAGACGGTGCTAAGGAAGCTACGCAAATCGGAGTGGTTGCCGAGCAGGGCTTCCGGCCTACCGAACTGCTTCTGGCGTATACACCACCGGCTGAAACAGATGCTCAAGTCGAATTCACAGTTTATACCTCCGCAGATGATGCTGCGCTGAAGCAAGGGCTGGAGGACGAGAAGATTGAGGGTTATCTCACCTTTGCTTCAGAGGGCAGTGAGGGGGTACCGCCGGTAACGTATCACAGCAAAGACGGGGATATCAGCGACAAAGTGCAGAGTTATCTTCAAACTGCTTTGCAGCAGGTGAACACCGGCCTTATTGTCGGCGATAAGCTGACGGAGAGCCAGGTAGCGGCGATATTCGCTCCAGTTTCAATTGGCACAGAGCAGCTGAATGCAGATGCAGCAGCCTCCGGTTCAGAAGAAGGGGATGCCAAGCCGGTCATTAACTATGTTGTCGTCTACGTCCTGCTGATGCTATTCTTCATGTCGGTGATGATGACCGGCAACATGATCGCCGCTGAGATTACTTCGGAGAAAAGCTCGCGTATCATGGAGATTCTGATCACCAGCGCATCACCATTAACACAGATGTTCGGCAAGGTCATCGGGATCTTCCTCGTCGGCCTGCTGCAGATCGCGATTATATCTGCCAGCATCGCTGTCAACCTGATGCTGCCGCACAATTCCGGCATCCTATCTGATTTCAACCTGGATCTGGGACAGCTGAATGCCAGCATTCTGGTGTATGGATTTATCCTGTATATCCTGGGTTACTTCCTGTACGCTCTGATGTATGCAGCTGTGGGTTCGATTGTCAGCCGGACAGAGGATCTGGGGCAGGCAGTTATGCCTGTGATGATGGTGGGCTTCGTCAGCTTCTACCTGCCGCTGTTCAGCATCTCGAACCCGGATACCCTGCTGGTTAAGGTAGCGAGCTTCGTTCCATTCACCTCTTCACTCAGCTTGCTGCTGCGGATCGGCGTTGGCCATGTGGCCTTCTGGGAGATCATGGTCTCGCTGGCAATCCTGCTGGCAACAACCTTCGTCTTCGGCTGGCTCGCCGCCAAGATCTACCGCACCGGCGTCCTGATGTACGGCAAGCGTCCTAGCATTAAGGAGATTAGAAAAGCGATGAAGGCTTATAAGATCTAAGGGGTGGGAGTTATGTGTGGGTAATACTTAATGTTGTCACACACAGTACGTCCTAATGTCACAGAGAATCAGAAGATTTGTCATAGAAATCACAACTGGATTCTAAATAAATGCTGATATATCAAGGGATTTGAGTGGTTGTTGCTTAAGATTTCAAGAATTCGGAAAGTGTCTTTTCATAAGATTGAAGAGCCCAACAGTTGAATATGGAATAGCACTTTCCGAATCAGAATTTTGGGGGATTTATGAATAAGATTGGAGATAACATTCGGTTGTTAAGAAAAAGGATGGGGTTAACCCAAATTGATTTTTCTAAGCAAATTGGCATCTCACAAGGTACTTTGAGCGATATTGAACAAGGTCATTGCAATCCTTCTGTAGAAACGGTCCTGTCTATACATGAACAATATGGGGTTAGTTTAGACTTAATTCTAAAGGGATCTGAGGAAGATCAATCGGCGAAGTTACATTTGAAAGATAAAAGAAATGATGAGGAAGAGCTTATTGAAATCATAAAGATGCTTTCCCCCGAAGCGCTATCTGATCTCCTTGACTATGCTACTTATAAACAAAAAAGATTCATAAAAATTAATGAGGCTCAAGGTGACTGTGATCGATAATTAATATAGACTCTCGCTCAGAGGTGATATTTTAATTAATCGGTGTTATTAATCTTTAATAAGGGGTGGAAATGATGAATAAAAAACAACAACAAACTGTAGCAATGCTGTTCTTGGCTTCTTCCACATCGATTGGCGCCAGCCATATCATGCAGTCAAACGGAAGAAATCTAATGGATTTCACGCAAGGGATGCTAACGGGGATTGGAATTGTGGGGATGTTGCTGGCCGTCGTAACCGTTGGAAGATATAATAAGCGCAGTCAGTAGTACGAAAGTGTAACAGGTGAAAAAAAGCTCATCCAATGCTGGATGGGCTTTTTTAGTGTGTATATCTTTAAAATATCACTGGGTAATCATCATAGTGAGATAAACTTTTAGATTAGTGTTCGGAGAAAATAATGTATTAGACTGTCAGGAGTTTCATTAAGCTAACGGGCAGTTTAGTTGAACAGCAAGCGTCAAATAGCCCACACCTTGTAATAAGATGTATGCTGAAATTGGGATGAACTTAAGAAGTCAGGACGCGGCAGCGCGGAGGGAGATCGGTCGACCAAGGAAGGAACGGTCCCAGAGCCTGAGGACTGTTCACATTCTCCAGTTACGGCAGCTGCTCGAATAGAAACGTTAGGTAGTGGAAGGGATGAAGCCCATTCTCTTTCGCCGTTTCCATCACACTATAGATGACGCTGCTGGCCTGCGCACCGCGCGGCGTATTCGCAAACAGCCAATTTTTTCGCCCAATCACAAACGTTTTAATGGATCGTTCCGCCCGGTTGTTATCTAACTCGATCCGGCCATCCTCTAGGAATCGTGTCAGCTTGTCCCATTGATTCAGGCAGTACCCCATCGCTTCCCCCATTTTGCTTTTGGGTAACGTTTTGCCTTTCTGCTGACGCAGCCAACCCAAAAAGGCCTCCAGAATCTGATGGCTTCGCTCCATCCGAACCTGTTGTCGTTCTTCTGCGGGAAGCTCTTTCGTTTCACGTTCCACCGCATACGGCCGGTTGCAGAAGGTCAGACCTTTCTGCGCGGCCGTGCCGATCTTCAGCTGTGACTGGGGGAGCGCCTTTAGCGCTTCGTCAAATCCCCGCCGGGAATGCGCCCAGCACCCGGCCAGCCGGACGCCTTTCACTTTATGGTACCCGGCATAGCCATCCACTTGCAGGATTCCCTCAAATCCGGCCAGAAAATTCCGCGGATGCTCCCCGCCCAGGGAAGGCTGGTACTCATACAGCACCACCGGTGGTCCACTGCTTCCGGTGCGGTACAGCCAGACGTAGGATTTCGACTTCGCCGACTTGCCGGGTTCGCGTAGAACCTGCAGTGTCGTTTCATCCGCATGCAAAATGTCCTGCTGCAGCATGTTCTGCTTCATCACTCGAAACAGTGGCGAGAGCCACTGCTCGGAAGCGTAGATCATCCAGTTCGCCATCGTCTGGCGCGACAAAGGGAACCCCATCCGGGTAAAATCCTGTTCCTGACGGTACAGCGGCAGCCCATTCACGTACTTCTGGTACAAGATATGGGCAAGCAGCGACGGGGAGGCCAAACTACCGGGATAGACCGGGCGGGGCATCTGGGCCGTCACAACGGGCGTGCGTTCGCCTTCACGCTCGCAGGTACGGCAGCCATACACCACCCGTACCTGCCGGAGGACTTTAACCTGAGCCGGGACAATGGCAATTTCCTGACGCGTTTCAGTGCTCATCTCATGTAGCTCTCCGCCACAGCAGGCGCAGATCTGCTCGCCTTCCGGCAACTCGTAGGTCACGGTTTCGACCGGCAGCTTGGACAGATCCGCTTCACGTTTGCCACTCGGCTTGCGCCGTTCATAGGCGATCTGCTCGGTTTCCACCTCAGGCTCCGGCGAAGCCAGCACTTCGGCTTCATTGAACAGATTCAACTCGAGCTGTTCCGGGGAGTCTTCTCACTAGAAGCGCCAAAGCGCCGGTGCTGGGCCAGGCGGAATTGTTCTTCATACCACTGCAGCTCGGCGTTCTGCTGCTCTAGCTTGCGAATATGTTGGTCCTTCGTTTGGTTTTGTTGCTGGAGGTTCTCCAGGGTAGGGTCGTTCACGGGTATCGTCATGAATCATACATTCTTCCTGCTCCACCCCAAATCCTGCTAAACTCTTGGAACGGTATTCAAATGACCTGCCGGGCATTCACTGGGGAATGAGCCTGTCTTTGCTGCAGGGAAAGACCTTCCAGCAGCCAGCGTAGCTCCCGCTGAGAAATCACATGTGTGGAGGCACTTTCGCCTTTCGGCAAGCGAAGGTTCCTTGCTCCAGGCGGCGGTAGTAGAGCCAAAAGCCGGCGTGATCCCACTGCAGGATTTTGAGCTTATTGCGCTGTCGGTTACAGAAGACAAACTGCGCCGTGGAGAACGGGTTCAGTTGAAATTGCTCCTGCACGACAGCAGCCAGGCCGTCGATAGATTTACGCAAATCGGTGACCCCGCAGGTCAGATAGACCTCAGGGCTGGACGGAGGCTTAGCATGGGGACTCCAGGGCTCGAACCAAATCGCGCAGAAGGTTGGGGTCAAAGCCAGAGTTGATTTCGATTCGAGCGTAGCCGATATGGACCTGCAGGTAGGAACTTGGCGGGGATGCTGGGAGCGTGGTCAAGGAAACAAACTGCGGGGACGGTAAAAGAGAAGTCGTTTTGGGGGACTTCGGGGTTCTTTTATAGAGCCAATATTTGATCGGGCGTATACTCTTGCAAGGCGGACCAGGCTTTTAGGCTCAGTCCGCTCGCTCTGCCGGTAATCTGTCACGCGGGCTTGCCAGAGCTGTCGCCGTTCTTCTCGATTCATTCGTTTTCGCCTCCGTCTTTTCGATAGCTTTATATTGACAGAGAGATGTCGCTATTTGAAGGTGGAAAGTATTTGACGCTTAAAAAGCTAGGAGCAAGAACCTAGACATTGTGAGTGGCCAGTGAAATAAAACAATGGAACCAATAATAAAACAGCGGAACCGTTATTTAATGATAGTATACCTAGATAGTAGCCTGAAGAAGTATTCAGGCTGCTATCTTTTTTATAAGGTGAGCCATAGTGGTAGGGGTTATCGCTTGCTGAATGAATTAAATCAGGTTGGTTTTGCTGATTAATTAGGTATATTTCAGGGGAGTTAAGTGAGATTGAGCAAGGAAAAGCGAAGTTTTTAGATGAGACATTAAAGGGACTAAGAAAAGAAATCAATGTTGATTTGAATTGGATATTTGATGAATTAAAAGAATGATTGATTCTGATGTTCAAAAAAATAAAATATTAGACTGGTTAGCACTTCATTAAGCGAATGGTAAGGATAGTTGAAGATTAATTACGGTGAACCGTATCATAAGTAGGCAGGTTTTTGAAGGAAAACTCGCAGGAGCATGTAATTACAGCATACTAACGATAGGAGCAGAGTAGGTCAGACTCCGGTTGGAATGACGCGAAAACGGGCTTCATCGAGTTTATTTGTACTACATAAACGCTAATTAATATCCATGATTCGGAAATATATGATGTGATTAAAGAAGTAGACCTGAAGATTGAGAAAAGTAAAATCTGCTGAAATCTCGATATTTTGAACGAGAGGGAGAAGGAAGTTATCGTCGACCGCTTCGGCCTAGATACTGGTGGAGATGAGAGGACGCTACGGGAGTTGCCAAGGATCTTGGGAGCAGCAGCAGCTACATATCACGAATTAAGAATCGGGCGCTGATGAAGCTATATTATGAGTTTTATAAGGCGCAGCGATGAATAGTAATAAATCAAACATGTGTAATTCAAACAGTAGAATGATCTTATAAGCGACTTGTTTACAGATAAGTTGCTTTTGCTTAATCACGGATAATACAGAAAAGGGGGAATCAACTTTTGACTACTCCAGCGATCTAAAGCGGAAGTTGTGAGTTCATACTTGCATATGATATCTGCTCTCGACTTACCGCTTTTGTAAGGCTGAACCATTTATTTTTTGAATTTAGGTGTGCCTAGCTTGGGCATTGTAGTTTCGCTTCTTTAATTCTTTAAGTTCATCATACTACCCCTCATTTTTCATGTCTAACTTAGTGTAGCTGATCCTAATGATCAAACGCTTAATGTTGCTAACCAAACCATTTAGGTCTTTATTTGTTCATATCAATTTACACCAGGCTCAGCCAATGTATGATGATGCGAGATAAAGAACAATGAATTGAAGAGGATAAAAGGCATAGCTTACATATTGGTTGATTTTAAAGTTTTTGTTTTTACAGATCGAGATAACAATAATGCTTAATACTGAAAATAGTTGAACAATGTTATAGTGATAGAAATAAACTCCAAGAAGTGTAATTACAAGATAGATAGGAAGAGTCCAGAGTTTAGTTCCGAATTTGTAGAAAAGAAGGATTAACCCTATACCATACATTCCATATTCAAAGTTCATTACATCTGCAACTACAAACACAAGAATAATAAGTGGTATTTTCCACCACATATTTAAGGTGGATTTATAGAGTTTTAAAGAAATTAGGCCAGCAAATAGAGTAAAACAGACATTCAGATAGGCACTATGAAATACTAAGTAGTATGGATATTGAGATAAGATAGCAATTGCGAATAATCTAATAAGGTATTGATTTGTATTTTTACTATATTTAAAACCTTCAGCAATCCCCCATGCAAACAAAGGAAAAGCCAGCCTGCCAACAAGCATAATAGTGATCGAATTAGGAAAATATAAATATCCAATATGAGCGAGTAGCATGAATAGGAAGGCAAATAACTTTATCATTATGGTTACATCCTAGCCTGATGCTCAATTATTATTACAACATCTCTTTGGGTATCTACAAAACAAAATCCCTCGCCAAGAATATTTTCTTTATTTGTAAAAAGATTCTTTGACTTTATCTCCGTATTTCCATTAGGCAAGTATGATCCAATTAATATACAATCTCCATCCAACCACATGAAATGATCGGGATAACTGAATGTAGCGATTTCCTTCATTGTGCTTGTAGCATACAAAACGCTTTGTTCATCCCGATTTTTTAAAGAATAAAACCCGTCCTTGATGTATAGGTTCAAATAGTGTATGCCATTAAAACTTATTGTACCCTTGTTTCTGGTTTCAGGATTAACTCTTGTTATCGAAGTGACTGAATGATCAAAGTGACATGTATAAAATATAAATTCATTGCCAACCAAAATAAAACCAATTAGCGCACTGTCATTTGAGCATGTTCTTATCACGGATTCACTAAGGTTCAATCTTCCTTTACAAATGGAATCAATAAACTCATCCACTTTGATAACAATTAAATGTTCATCCATAGAATCGATTGATTTATTTGCCCACCCGAATTGTTTTTCTTCAACTGTGTACTCGCCCGTTTTTATTATAATGTAGCCTGAAGCCATAACCGAAAACTGTTCCATCACATTTAAAAGAGGATCAGATCTAAGGGGAATCCATTCACCGGTCAGAACATCAACTATATAAAAGTGATTTTCATTTTCATGCCCTAAAGTATATGAAAGAAATACATACTTGTCATTGATGCCAACAAATGTACGTATTCTAAAGAAATCCTCTACAAATTCTGACCCAGTAAGGTTGAGATTTTGTGTAGAAACTAAGCTGCTTTCCTTGGTTCGACAGTTTAATTTATGAAGCGAGACATTTTTAAGTGAGTTTCTATTTTTAAATCCATCGGAGTAACATAGATAAAACAATGTTTCGCTATACCCGTTTTCACTTAAGCAAAACACATTTTTCTCGTTAAAATAATATGGCAGAAAGGATTCCATGTTGGAGTCATGGAAGATAAGTCCCTTATAAAAACCAAATTCAATGGCGTGATGTTCATCATTGGATAAGTCGCGTTTATTATGAAAAGGAAACAATCTAGTGTTTTCATAGAAAAAATCGTGAAAATAAATATCATGCTGATCAAACCCTTTTATAGTAACAACCTTCATAACCTTCATCCTCACTCAATATAATAAATACAAAATACGTTCTCTTAGGAATTCTACATTACTCTAGGAAGAATAATAAGATTAAATCTCAACTATGAGAGATTTAATCTTATTATTTAAGTTATTTAATAAAGATACCAGATGTGATTTGGCATCTTGTTTTGAACGAACATTTGATTATAAGGATGGAAGTGTCTTAAGTACCCTTCTCCTTTTGTTAAATATTCATTGATATGTTCAATAGGAGCTTTATTTGTAAAGTTTGTCGCCAGTGTTAGTGCTCTAGATCTTGTCGGAGTAAGGACATTATTTGATGTGCCTTGTCTCAACCACGACAAAGCTGCATTATAGTTTACTTTTGGACCAACAAAAATATTATTGGTTGAATTATCAACATATGCATAGTAGTATCCGGACGGATCTTTTTGAGATTCCTTTTCAACAGTACTATCTTTAAGATTTACATAAACCATTTCACCAATGTACATAATAGAAGCGGTAGCTAAGGTTGCCAAAATCAGTGCACCCAACCATTCAGCAACGGGAATCAATATAACTGCTTGTGCTTGAGCAGTGTCACTTTCCGGGTTTGAATCTTGAATAGTTAGCACTTCATTTGTTTCCGTATTAGTAGCTACTGCTGAAATCTCACCATCGACAGCCGTTTTAATATCAATTTCATACTCAGACTTTATTGGTTCAATAAAAGAAAATCTAAGTACATTTTGTGGTTTCTCTACAATTTGGGCAGTAACTTTCTGATTAACCCTATCATACGTTACATAAGCTTGGACACCATCTTTTTCACCGGAAACGGTTACAGCAGTGTCATTATTTTCAACAACAGTAAGATTATTGATATCTGCATTTTTAATGTATTCACCAGTTTTATTATCTTCAAGAATGACGGAAGACCCTTCCAAACCATCTGTTCCGGCATTATTAACGACCGTAGTATCGGTCTGCGAACTTTGAGTGGGTGTTAAGTCATTCGCACTTACGCTGTTCGTTATCACTACGAACATCAAACATAAAGCAACTAAAGTAGAAATGACACTTTTAATAGAAATTTTCATTTAAGTATTGCCTCCATAGATTTAATTTAGTTGAGAATGACTATACCTTCACCGTAAACATCGTCTTTTTGGGGTTTACCCAGATCCCTCGAGAGCTGTGAGAGTTTCATAATAACTTCATCCTTGGTAATTCCCTTGTATTTTTCAAGTAGCAAAGCTGTTACACCGGTTAAATGAGGTGCAGCAAAAGAAGTTCCACTCATCATTTTGTAACCGCCATTTGCCATGGTGGAGATGATATCAACTCCAGGTGCTGAGTAATCAACCTTCCCTCTGGGGGACTTAGCACCTATCACGTCATGTTTATCTACTGAGGTAACAGAAATCACCTCATCGTAACTAGCAGGAAATCCAACAATGCCACCTGATGAATTACTCCCTGAAGCGATTATTATGATGCCTGCATCGTTTGCTCTCTGTATAGCTTCTCTAAGTGCAGCATCGTCATTCGGAATAGCAAAACTCATATTGATCAACTGAATATGATGTTCTATACACCAATCTATTCCTTTGACTATTGCGTCAATATTACCTTCACCGAACTTATCTAGAACTTTAATGGGATAAATATCTGCACCAGGGGCAATTCCTGTAATTCCAATGTTATTATGTATCGCATTGATGATTCCCGTTACCATTGTGCCGTGCCCATTATCGTCAAGTGATGCTTGATTTGGACTTAAAGCGTTAAATCCTTCATGAATATTACCAAGATCGGGATGAGATGGGTTAACGCCAGTATCTAAAATGGCAATCTTGACACCTTTGCCTGTATAGCCTTGAGACCAGAACTGAGGAGAATGAGTTTTTTCGACTCCCCATGGAATGACCTGTCTATGATATAAACTATCAAGACTTACTGACTGGGCTCTGCTCTTTTCGAGTAGGTAACACCCAAGGTTTGCACTTATAAAAAATATGACAAAAAGAACCTGGAATAGATATTTACGATGTGTTTTTCTTTGTACTTCAATTTCATCTAGCACAGAATTACAGATATCCCCCCCTCTTTCTGAATAAAATAACGTTATTTTATCTAAATTCTAAATATAAACAACTATACTAAAATAATTACTCCTCTCCCATATTTTATAATTCAGAAGTTTATTATAAATTTATTAGTTAGATTTTGTCAATAATATTACTGCATTAATTTTCTTAATTGAGCATTCCGCATTAACCTAAGCCCTTGCTACACAGATGAGCGGATGGATACTATCGGCAAGACATTCTTCGCATGTTACTCACGGTTCTCTTAGAGAACATCGATATGTTCACCGGCTTACACCGGTGAACATATCGATGTTCGTTTCCGTTACCAGTGTGGACTTCGAATGGATCGATCGGAGCCTTTGATTGCCACGTTAAACCGAGTCTTTACCTAATTGACTCGCAAAATCCTTGTAAAGAGGTTGTTTGAGGCTCTCATGGCCTACTGTCAGAAGCTGGAATCATCAACGGTACTCATGTCGCTATCGACAGCGCAGCCATTCACGCTTACGATAAAAAAGAACTCAAGCGAAAAAGCGAATTCACCGGAAATGCCAACTGGGGAGTCAAACTCGATACGCTTGATAACAATCAAGTGGTTCCGAACTTCCGATGGCGCTCAAAGTAACGCCTGCCCATGTGAACGACAGAGACGAGGGGCCAGCGCTCATAACGCTGGTTGCTGCAAAATCTAAGGCGAAATTTATCATGGTCATCTGATACTCAAACATACTAAAGGGCTATCTTTCAAATGTTTTTTACATCTCCCGTAAGGCATTGATTTTTAATTTGTTTTACTATGCTGTCGAGTCAAAAGATTTAAAGTTATAAAATTAGAAGTTTTGTCGAGTAGAGAAATAAAAGAAGGACATCGAGCCTTTATAGGAGGAATTTTGGTTACCACGCCAAATTTCCAAGATAAAGGAGATGTCCCACCATCATGGTATCCCTCTACCTGCCCATCGTCAAGTTCATTTTGGCTTTAAAACTGGTATTCTCCAAGCCGCAGCGGGGTCATCTGTTCACTCTCGTCCACGGCATCATTTTGTGTGCCGGACGAAAGAATGTTACTCAAATTCAGCAAGCGGCTAGGGGCAATCGTCATCTGAGCAACGTCACAAATTTCTTGAATCACTCCCCTTGGTGTGTCAATCACATGCAGCGCCGACGTATGGACAAGGTCATGAATCAAATTCGGGGCAAGCAGGCGAAACGCAGGGATAAGAAGCTTGTGTTTCTCATCGTGGATGACACGTGCTGCAAAAAAGACAAGTCGAGGAAGAAGATGGAGGCGCTAAGCTTCCAGTATTCCCATGAAGCCGGTAAGTCCGTCTGGTGTCATTGCTTGGTTACGGCTCAGGTGGTCGCAAGTGGCTGTTCTTTCGCTTGGAATTATCGTCCCTACTATAAAGAGGCCTATTGCCAGGCCAAGCGACTCCCCTTTAAAAGCAAGAACGACCTGGCCCTTGAAATCATTGAAGCTTTTTCAGCCCAAGAAGATGAGCGCGTCTATGTCCCCATGGACAGCTGGTACACGAGCAGAAAGGACATCAACGCCTTTAATTGCAAGGGATATCATTGCCGCAGTAAACACCAACCGCCTCATTCGTCCGGCAGGGATATCGCTTCCCTTGGATGATTTTGCGGAGCAGTACATCCGAAAATCTGACCTTCACTCCGTTACCGTGGAGGGTCAGGGGAAGTACTGGATCTATCCTTACGAAGGGCCGGTTAGCGATATCGAAAACGTCAAGCTCCTGCTGTCCTGGAAGAATGCATACACCGCTTCGAGCAAACCATAGGTTTGTCTCTTGTGTACGGATTTGTCTTTGGATCTCGTTACGATTCAGAGATATTACGCCGTACGCTGGATCATCGAGACGGGGTATCGTTACTTCAAAGAACTACTGGGCTTCGATCAATACCAACTGCTTTCCTTTACAGGCATTCAACGTTTTTGGGCGATCCAGTTCCTGACACAAAACGTTCTGGAGTCTCAGCGACAGGAGTGGATGAAGAAGCAAGCCGACTCGACACTTGGTGATGTGGTGCGCCGCATTCGGGAAGAACACTTCGGGCAGATCATTGTCTATGTGTACCAGCAGGCTCTCGAGAAAAAAACTCTTTTCGACATTCTAAAACAACTCAAGCTGTCTGCCTGAAACGTCGATTGGTCGCGATACTACAGGTCTGCCCTTTTAGTCCCCAATCAAGTGAAATTCACAAGACTCAAGTTAATAAATATAATCTTAGACTGCCGCTGTTGTTTAACTGACGTTTCCCTTTAGCACAAACACGATAGGCAGCCGGTCAGTAAACGGGATCGGCTGCCTTTATTGAACTAACGGGAAAGTACGACAAGTTCTGCTATAAGCGCCTACGAGTGTGAAAAGCAGGAGATTAAAATAATTAATCTTAACTTTACAACTGAGGATGGGAATGACGGAACCATGTATCCTGAAACCATCTCGCCAACACTCCTGCATGCGTCATGACTAACTGGTCATGGGGTGTGAAGTACAGGTAGATTCGGCAGAATGAAGGCTGGAGCCATTCAAATCGGAAAAGGTATGCCAACAGATATGCCGCGCGGCTGAAAAACTGAATATGGTGAGAACGTTGTAATAGGAAAGAACTGACGAACTTCCGAATGTACAGGTCTAAAGTTAGAGCATAAGGAAACCTATGTACCATCACACGATGGGGTGAGTGGCGTAAAGTAAAAATTTTCCCTCTGAAATACGCTATGCCGGACAATGGCGGCATCAAGCTCACAGGCCTAGAGGAAGCACCTAAGTTTAGAACGGAAAGCTAGGTCGTAAGGGACTTGGAAAACAAGGGACGTCGCAACGAGGGCTGTTACCCAAGACGGCTGCTATAAGGCAGTAGCCGAAATGCATTTATCCTTGCGAGGGTAGGGGCACGACTGATGAACCTCCTGTAATGGGAGTGGAGGAACAGCCCCAAGTCTAACTGAAAAGAACGATCATTCTCCAACGTGAATTGCACCGATCGGGTAGGAATGTGGGAACATCACCTCTACAAGGAGGAATGCCACAGTGCAAGCTCTTCGATACTGGGATTACTACGGCATGACGGACACATTCACAGCGTTATACGATAGTGCCTCGAAAAAGGAAGTTTTCCCGCAACTCTACGACATCATCACATCCAGAGAAAACATCCTCCTCGCCTATCGAATGATGAAATCGAATAAAGGATCGCGGACACCTGGAACCGATGGGAAAACCATTACGGATATCCAAAAGCTGTCCGAAGACGAACTAGTCCTTGATATCCAATACAAGCTAAAGAACTACCGCCCCAACAAAGTCAGACGGAAGCACATCGAAAAGGATAACGGCAAATGGAGACCTCTCGGAATTCCGTGTATTTTGGACCGTATCATCCAGCAGTGCTTTAAGCAGGTGCTTGAGCCAATCGCGGAAGCTCACTTTTATAACCATAGCTATGGTTTCAGACCGTTGCGGTCAACTCACCATGCAATGGCTAGAGTGCAATTTCTAGTGAATCATTCGCAACTCCACTATGTTGTCGACATCGATATTCAAGGCTTCTTTGACAATGTAAATCACGGATTGCTGATCAAGCAGCTATGGAACCTTGGCATTCAGGACAGGCGAACATTAGCATGCATCTCGAAGATGCTAAAGGCAGAAATTGATGGAGAAGGTGTACCTTTCAAAGGAGTTCCACAAGGCGGAATCCTCTCTCCTCTTCTATCCAATATTGTCTTGAACGATCTGGATCAATGGATTGCTGGGCAGTGGGAACTGTTCCCCATGAACGAGTCATACAAGACGAGATCAGGAGAACTGTACGCGAAAAAGCGATCTACTCTGAAAGAAGGGTACATCGTCCGCTACGCGGACGACTTCAAAGTCCTCTGCAGAGACTGGAGAACTGCCCACAAGTGGTATCATGCCGTTAAACTGTACCTGAAGGAACGCCTGAAACTGGACATCTCCCCGGAGAAATCGCAGATTGTGAATCTGCGCAAACGGGAGTCTGAATTCCTCGGTTTCACCATCCGTGCGACTAAAAAGGGCAACAAACGAGTGGCGCATACCGGCATTAAAGCCAAAAACAAGCGGAAGATCAAAGAAGAAGCCAAAGCGCGCATCAAGAAACTTAGAGCTTCCCCAACCGCACAGAATGCACTGCTGTTCAATAGCTTTGTTTTAGGGATTCATAACTATTTCAAATGGGCAACCCACGTCAACCCCGAGTTCTCACGTCTTGCCTACGATCTACGTGCCTTCATGTTCAATCGTCTCAAGCAGATTGGGAAATACGAACACCCTGAAAACCCACCGCCGACGTACAAGAAATTCTACAGTCGTGGCTTCAGGACATTTAAATTGGCAAACGTGTATTTATATCCTCTCGCTGATGTGAAGACAAGAAATACCATGAGCTTCAGTCAACAGCTGACCCTTTATACAGCAGAAGGAAGAGAGCAAATCCACCAAAAGCTACGGCCAGATTTGCAACACGAAATTGCTTCATTAACGAAATCCCATATCCCAAGTCGAAGTGTAGAGTACATGGATAACCGAATCAGTCGCTACAGCATGAAAATGGGGAAATGCGAAGTTACAGGCATGTATCTTTGCGCGGCAGATGTTCACTGCCATCATTTTGTACCGCTTCATCTGGGCGGCAACGATAAATTCTCCAATCTTCGTATCCTCCAAAAGGAGGTTCATCGGTTAATCCATTCTACATGCAAGCAGACAATTGACGGACTCATGGCTAAGCTTGGAATAACTGAATCCATGCAGAGCCTGATCAACCAATACCGCACTAAATGCGAATTGGAAGCGGTCAGTTTTTTTTCCAGAACCTAGAGTAACGGGGAACCAATGATCAAGTATCTTTCATTAGATGGAACGCCGGATGCCGGGAAACTGGCACGTCCGGTGTGGCGCAGGGGAAAAGCCGGAGATTACATCAAACGCTTACCTATTGCAACTGATAGCTACAAAACAATCGATCTTCGATTGATAGCGGATGTCTACTGTGAACTTATCCTCGACAAATTCCTCTGTATCACGAACGCTTCCAAATTCAAGGATTTTCTGGTTTGAATTCGTCTTACTAACCGTTTCAGGGATAGGGAAGTCCTTACCAAATACGTCCTGCAAAGGCAACCGTTCATCTTAGAGGTTTCTGCGTGAGCGCATTCGCTCTGTTTCAGCGAAGTGTTGGAGATCTCATTCGTGTTTAATTCTGAATTTATACTAAAGTCTTCAAAACGAATAAAACAATTCAACAAATTTAGAAAGTGCCATTTTAA
>NZ_WHOB01000088.1 GCF_013141775.1 Paenibacillus phytohabitans | reverse complement strand
CGTTTGGCGCGACTTTTATAACCATAGAATCCATAGTCCACCGTGAAATGTCATGTACACTCTGAAATCTGATATGATAAAGGTTAAATAGTTAACGGAACATTTTGCTATTACAGGAATCAGGAGGATATTCAGTAGATGGCTCATATATTAGTAGTTGAAGATGAACAGCCGATCAGCGATTTGATAACCATGAATCTTAAGCTGGTTGGACACACGTATTCCAAAGTGTATACCGGTTCAGAGGTTGGCGGAATGCTGGAACAGGAGCGGACGGATCTTATCCTGCTTGATGTGATGCTTCCCGGTCTCGACGGGTTTGAAGTGATGCAGCAGATCGCTCCTTTGCGGATTCCGGTCATTCTGATTACGGCCAAAAATGCACTCTCCGACCGCATCAGAGGCTTCGAGCTGGGTGCGGAGGATTATATAATCAAACCGTTTGAAATCCTGGAGCTGCTGGCCCGGATTAACGTTGTGCTGCGTAGGAATGAACAAGCTGCCCCTGCTTTTATTTGCGATGCGGTGGAAGTCAGGTTTCCGGAACGGCAGGTCCGGGTAGATCAGCAACCGGTTGATTTGACCACCAGAGAATTTGAGCTGCTCGAAGTACTGATACGTAACCGGAATATCGCCCTTTCGAGAGAAAAGCTGCTGGAGCTGGCCTGGGGTTATGACTTTGCCGGAGACACCCGCACCGTGGATGTTCATATCCGCCAGCTGCGCAAAAAGCTCGGCTGGGAAGAACGGATCAAAACTGTATTCAAGCTGGGCTACCGCCTGGAAGTTCAGGTCTAGCCATGCGGTTCTGGCATAAGATTCTGCTCGCCGTCCTTGTTCTTTTCATAGCCGCTCTTGATGTTAGTGTGATAATGGTGATGAAAAAAAGCTGGCAGCTGAATATGGATAGCGAAACCAGGCGTGCGGCCAGTGAACAGCTGCTGATCACCAACAATATATACGAGAATCTGGATTCGATCCGGACACGTGGCCTAACCCTCACCCCTGCACTGATGGTCAGTGTGGCTAAGTCGTATGGGGAACACTACCGCAAACAGGGAATAGGACTGGAGTTGCGGGAGGACGGACAGCTTATCTACCCCAATCAGGCAGGGAAGAGCGCTGTGGAGGATGAGCATGTGATGACGCTGGCTATGCCGCTCCCTGCTCCTTATCAGCATCTGGAGCTGACTTACAAGCGCGACATCAGCGGGCTGTATGCCCAGCAGCAGGAGCTTAACCGCTTTTTCGTGATGATTAACTGGATCGTCGGTCCATTGCTGTTGCTGTTGCTTTACCTTCTGATCCGGCACCTGACGAGGCCCCTCAAGCTGCTGTCCGAGACGACCAAAACGATTGCCGAAGGCAACTATTCTAACCGTGTGGAGCTGAACAGCAGGGATGAATTCGGGGAGCTGGCCTTCAACTTTAACCGGATGGCTGCTGTGGTGGAACAGCGGATGACGGACCTTGCAGGCATGGCCGAGGATAAACAGCGGATGGTTGATAATCTTGCCCATGAACTGCGGACGCCGATGACCAGCATGCAGGGATTTGCTGAACTTCTCACCTCGGCGAATATTGGCCAGGAAGATCAGATCAAGGCCGGTCACTATATTTTAACTGAGACTGTCCGGCTCAAGAATCTGGCCTTCAAGCTGCTTGATTTGTCCGTTCTGCGGCATCAGCCACTGGTGCAGGCAGAGGTGGATGTGGCAGCCCTGTTCCAGGCGGTAGCGCAATCCGAGCTGCAGAAGGCAGCAGAGCACGGATTACTGCTGCAGATGGACAGCTCTATTCCCGCCGTGTGGGGGGATGCGGATCTTCTGGCATCCTTTCTGGTAAATCTGATTGAGAATGCCATTCCTGCCTCCCAGCCAGGCAGCATCATCCGCCTGCTTGCCTTTGAGCAGAACGGTGAAGGGGTGCTGGAAGTGCAAGACAGCGGAGCCGGCATGACGGAAGAGCAGAGTAAGCGTGCGTTCGAGCCGTTCTACCGCGCAGATCCGGCGCGTTCGCGGACCTACGGCAATGCTGGCCTCGGCCTCTCCTTGTGCCGGCAGATTGCCGAGGCGCATGAGGCCAGGGTTGAGCTGCAATCTGTCGTTGGTCAGGGGACAAGCATCCGCATCTTTTTACAACTCCATAACAACTGCTCCTCTACTCTATAACATCCCGGGATTAAGGTATAGACAGAGTTAGTATCTTAATCTGATGGAGGTAATACAATTGAAAACAAAGAAATGGTCGGCTACGGTGGCTGTCATCTTAGTCTCTGGAGGTGTATTCGCAGCCAGTGCATTTCTCGTCCCCAGCCTGATGAACTCTGCAGTCGTCGCTAAGAACAGCACGGCAACGCAGGACAATGTCCGGCTAAGTCTGGCAGAAAGCACTGTTCCTGTGTTAAAAGTAGAGGCACCTGTGCCGGTATCTACCGTGAATGATGATCTGCTTAAGCAGATGACAGAGGTGCAAATCCAGCAGATCTATGATTATATAGAGAAGCCGGGTGATCCCAAAGTTTCAGGCCGGGAAATGACCGATCCGGAAATGAAACGCCATCTGGTTCTGCAAGATCAGTATGTATATGATGGCGTACGGCCCCGGAAGCCAATGCCCCTAGCGCCGGGTCAAGGTGCTTTGTATCTGGATATGAATACCAATACGTACCACTATCCAGAGAAGACCTGGACCGATGAAGAGCATCTGCAGTTGATTGACTGGTACTCCCGCTTGAATTATGTATTATCCAAACGATATGTGACTGCGCCTCCCCTTCCTCAGAAGCATAGCAAGTCTGAAGTAGAGGCGCTGGCGGCTGAAAGTGTGCGCAGGCTGTATGATGCCGATGTGTCCAAGCTAGACACCTATGTTGCACTACCTGAACAGGAATATGGCTTTCGTTCAACCTGGAGGGTTCACTTCGCTCCGTACAAGTCATCTACCTTGCGCGGACAAGGCCAGGAATTCTGGGAATATGATGTGCAGATCGATCCGGAGACCGGGATCGCAGTGGATACGACAGCCATTAATGGGGCGTTGAAAAGAACGCCTATCGATGCAGCTGCCGCAGCTGCCATCCTCAAGGATAACAGCTGGATCAATAGAGCTACTCAGGTCGTGAAGGACAAGCAGGGAGAGAAAAGAAAGATAGTCAAAGCTTATCTGACCGATACTGAGGTGAACAACAAACGCGGGATGGTAGCAGTGGATGTGTTATTAGAAGACGGCAGCAAATATAATGCGGAGTTCCGCTATCCGAGTAAGGTGCTGCGCTGTCTGATCTATGAACCTGCCGTAAAAGAAAAATAAAAGAAAGCCATACCTTTTGCTACAGGAAAGACAGTCCTGATGATCAAGCAGTCCTTGATTCGTCAGGACCTTTTTTGTACTTTGGGGCAGGAAAAAACATAGGATTGTTTATTATTAAGGGAGGACTCCACCAGGCAACGCAGAACATACTTACATTAGAGGAAGATGGTGTGAGTGTAGGTCATTGAAAATTTATTGAATGAGGTGGAGAGATGAGAATTCATTGCCTGCAGCATGTCCCTTTTGAAGCGCCGGAGGAAATTGCAGTCTGGGCCGGGAACAGAGGGCATGTGCTTACAACAACCTTAATGTATGAAGCACAGGCTCTGCCGTCTATTGATGAGTTTGATATGCTCGTAATCATGGGCGGACCGATGGGAGTCAATGATGAGGAAATGATCCCCTGGCTGAAGGGGGAGAAAGCCTTCATTGACGCAGCCATCCGCTCGCGCAAGCTGACGCTTGGAATCTGTCTGGGAGCCCAGCTGATTGCCGAACAAATTGGCGGAGAAGTCTATAAAAACAAGTGGAACGAGATCGGCTGGTTCCCTGTGAGATTGTCCGGGGATGCCAATACGTCTACCTTCTTCAGAGCGTTCCCGGAGCAGTTTGTACCGTTTCACTGGCATGGAGATACCTTCAGCCTACCCGCCGGAGCCAAGAGGCTGGCGTTCAGCTTGGGCTGTGCCAATCAGTGTTTTGAATATGAGGATTATGTAGCCGGCCTGCAGTTTCATCTGGAGGTTAATGACCCCAGCATCCGGAAAATCATCGGGAACTGTGCCGAGCAGCTGAAGCGGGAGGAGTATGTTCAAACGCAGTCTGAGATGGTGAATCAGCTTGAGAAAGTAAAAGCATCCAATGAACTGATGTTCACGCTCCTCGATGCAATGGAAGACAAATTCCTGTCCAGATCCTAGCTGCCCTGGCTCGCCATAGAAAGGAATATACGATGAAAAATTTAAATGTCGCTATACCGACTCCTTTCCGGGAGGATGAAAGCTTAAATGTTGACGGATTTAAGGCCATTGTAGAGTATCAGAAGCAGAACGGTATAGAATCACTGCTTGTCTCAGGAAGTACCGGTGAACAGCATTCCATGAGCATAGAGGAGAGACTGCAGATCATTGAATATTTTGACCAGCAGCGCTTTCAGGATATTGAGCTTGTCTTCGGGGCTTCCGCTATAAGAACACGGGATGCGGTACGTCTGGTGAAGGCGCTGGAGACCTCCGTAATCGATGTAATTCTGATCGGTTTCCCTCCGTATATCCGGCCCATGCAGGAGCAGGCAGTTGCTTATGTGGAAGAGCTGCTTAGCCATACGACCAAGCAGGTGGCCCTGTATAATAATCCCGGCCGGACCGGGTTCGATTTGACTCCAGACTCGCTTCATTCGTTAATTAACCGGTACCCCAACATCGTTGGCTATAAAGAAACAGGGGATTTGCAGCGTCATCTGCCGCTAACTTACCCGGATTATTTCATCATGTTTGCTGCAGGAGATGTCAAGCTGGTGGACAATTTCGTCACAGGCGGATGTAAGGGTCTCTCAAGTGTGGCTGGTAATATATATCCGCAGGAAATTAAACATACCGTCGAACAGCTGCTTCAGCATAAACAGGTTGACGCTAAGCCGGTCGAGGATCTGGTATCACGGGTCATAAGCGGGCATGCGATTATTAACATCAAACAGCACTATAACAGCTTGGGGATTAATGCAGGAGTCTGCCGTGCTCCGCTCATCTAATTAATAATTAAGCTATATAAATATTAATCTCCTTACTTATTGTGTTGGGGAATAGCTCTGACCCATGCATTATACCTGTTAATGAGGTAGACTGGATTCAGCAGAAAGTAGGGGTATCATGCGCAAATTCTTCATAACAGATATCCATGGCGACAAAGAGGGATTAGAGCTCCTGCTCGGGCATGCCGGGGCTGACTTGAAACGGGATCAGCTGGTCTTTGGCGGGGATATGATTAACCGGGGGAAAGATTCGGCAGGTGTAGTAAAATATATTAAAGAACTCACGGAGCGGCATCCCGGCCAGGTTCACGCGCTCATCGGCAATCATGAAGAAATGATGGGCGATTACATCAAAAACGGTGACAGGCTCTGGCTGAGCCATGGCGGGCATGACACGCTGGAGAGCTTTGCCCGGGCTTTTTCCGATCAGAAGGAGCGGCAGGCGCATATGGAATGGGCTTACTCCTTGCCCCTGTATTATGCAGATGAAGAATTTGTGTATACACATGCCGGACTTTGTACAGTGGAGCCTCTGGAGCAGCAGAGCCGGGAGATATTGTGGATGACGGAATATGAGTTCTACCGGCAGCCGCGGGAAGAGCTGCTTACATTAACGAACGGCAGGCCGGTGATTCATGGGCATACGCCGGTGGAACGGATATATTTTGACGGTGCCCGTATGAATTGTGATATGGGTTCCAACACCTACGCTGTGCTGGAAGAAAGGTCTCTTGGAATCGTGAATCTGACGGAGATGATCTACCATGTATACAAACAGGCAGATCAACGGCTGGAGAACCGGCGGATTGGACGCATTTAGCCCAAAAGCTGTACAGGGCCTGCTACGGTGTGGCGGGAGTGCTTGAGAAGAATGTATAAGTATTCGAAATGAACAAGAGAGGATTGAGAGAGATGAAGCATCCTTTTCACCTGAAGGCAGTATGGAACGGCGGACGTAACAGTGAGGGGCATATCGAAGCAGGCGGACTCCGCACGGTAATCTCGATTCCGCAGGAGATGGGCGGTCCGGGAACCGGAACGAATCCTGATGAGATGCTGCTGGGGGCAGCCTCGACCTGTTATTTGATTACGCTGGCAGCGATGCTAGAGCGTTCAGATATTGTACCACAGGAACTGACACTGGAGTCAGAGGCGACGGTAGATGTCACGAATAATGTATTTACGTACGAACGGATCGTGCACAAGCCGCGGGTGGTGCTCCAGGCAGATGCGACAGCGGCCCAGCTGAAGAAGGCAGAGCGGCTGGCACATATGGCAGAGGAGTCCTGTATGATCTCCAGAGCTGTGGCAGGGAAT
Organism: Paenibacillus phytohabitans; assembly: GCF_013141775.1. GTDB lineage: Bacteria > Bacillota > Bacilli > Paenibacillales > Paenibacillaceae > Paenibacillus_AQ > Paenibacillus_AQ phytohabitans. The sequence continues at coordinate 158,443 of NZ_WHOB01000088.1, read as the reverse complement.
GTCTCGATGGAGACGCAGCCGGTTATTGAGATAGCCGTGGCAGGAAAATGAAGGCCGAATATCCGGCTAGCATTCCTGCGCACGGGGAGGTCCAAGCTCACAGATACACCGGCGGAGGAAGATGCTGCTCCAGCCGGTAAAGCGGCAGCTCCACAATCACGGAGGTACCCTTGGTGAATTCACTCTCGATCCGCAGCCGCCCGTCATGCAGCTCTATGATCTCCTTGCAGATGGCCAGGCCCAGGCCGCTTCCGGACTGGCGGGACCGTCCTTTGAAGAATTTGGTGCCGAGCTGTGCCAGGTCTGCGGCCTCGATGCCTTCGCCGTTGTCGGCTACGGTGGTGATGATGAGCTCCCCGTGTAACACTGCTGTAAGGCGGATGGCTCCCTGGGCAGGAGTGAATTTGAAGGCGTTGTCCAGCAAATTGACAAAAACCTGCTTCAGGCGGTTGAAATCACCGTCTACCGGCAGGGGCTGATCAGGAAGCTCGGCATAAAGGCGGATCTGTTTGGTCTGCCCCCGGTATCTGAACTGCAGCAGCAGATCCTCAAGCAGTCCCCTGAGATCATAAGGCTGGCGTACGATCTTGATCTCACCAGCCTGGAATTTGGAGAAGTCCAGCAGATCCTCGACCAGTCCGATGAGCCTGTCGGTCTCCCCGGTCATGACCTCAAGACCCTGCAGGGTCTCTTGTTTATCCGATAAATCACCTACCAGCAGCGTTTCGCCCCAGCCTTTGATCGAAGTAAGCGGAGTGCGCAGCTCATGAGTGACAGAGGAGATGAAATCATATTTGATCTTCTCGCTTTTGAGAATTTCCTCGGACATATAATTCAGTGTAACTGCGAGCGTACCGACCTCATCATCATATGGTTTGGCCGCCCGTACGGTGAAATTGCCGGTGGCCATTTCCTTCGCAACCCCGGTTAGCTGCTGGATCGGACCCACGATTCTTTTGGCGATCAGCAGACTCATCACGAACCCGAATCCAATTACAAGCAGGCCGACTGCAGCTGCATTCAGCACAATTCTCATAATAACGGCATATAAAGGTTCCGCAGAAACAGAGTAACGCAGCACGCCAATCGTACTTCCGGATTCCTTAAGTGCAATCGAGACGGCTATGATCCGCTCACCCTGTAACGGCTTAAGACTCTGGAAGCTTCCTTTGCCGCTGGTCAGCGCTGCTCTCACATCAGGGGTATTCACCTTCTCCTGACTTGAGAAGCCGAAGGAATTAATAATGACATTCCCGGCCGGACTCAGCACTTCCACCTTACTGCTCTCTTCAGGAGAGAGATTCTCCAGAATATAACGTGCCCGTTCACTCAGGGTATAACCCTCCAGATACTTGTTGAAAAAAGTCGCTGAAGTAGCGGCCCGGGAATTCAACGTTTCCATCGCGCTGCCCAGATAGTAGTAGTGGACGGCAGCAATGAAAACTCCCTCCAGCAGCAGGACGATCAGGAGCAGCATAAGGGTAATATAGACGATAAGCCTGGACCTGATTCCCTTTAGCAAAGTTAGCCCCTCCATATATAGCCGAATCCCCACACCGTTTCGAGGAACTGCGGCCCGGAGGACTCCTGCCCGATTTTTTGGCGGATTCGGCTGATATTCACATCTACAATCTTAAGGTCTCCCATGAAATACTGCCCCCACACGGCTGTCAGAATATCGTCCCGGTTCATCGCCTTGTTCGGCTGCTCCAACAGCAGCTTGACGATCATGAATTCGGTCGGGGTCAGCGGGATATCCTGCCCGTTCTTCAGTAATTTCCGTTCATCCAGCAGAAGGGTAAAAGGCGGAAGCTCCAGGTTGTTCTCCTGCGGCAGAGCTTCTCCGGGATACATCCGGCGGTACAGGGAGCGCACCCGCGCGACCAGCTCAACCGGACTGAACGGCTTGACCACGTAGTCGTCTGCACCGGCTTCGAGGCCCATGACCTTGTCTACTTCCTGGCTTTTGGCTGTGAGCATAATGATTCCTAGCCGGGGGAACTGTCCCCGGAGGCGGGTGCATACCTCGAAGCCGCTCATGCCTGGAAGCATCAGGTCCAGTATAGCAATGTCAAAATCCTTCCGGTCCCCGGCAATCCTCAGGGCCTCTTCACCGGTAGAAGCTTCAGCGACCTCGAAGTCTGCACGCTTAAGATTCACACACAGAAGATCCCGGATCGGCTTCTCATCTTCCAGTATCAGCACTTTCATGAACAGCCTCCTTATTATTGCCGGGGCTTCTGCGGCGTGCCGGCCAGCTGCACTGCTTCCTCAAGGGTCAGCTTCAGCTGATTATACTCCTGAAGGGAAGCACCCTGCAGCTTGGCTGCTGCACCGGCAGCGGGCATGACCGCAACGAACACCGTTGGCGCCGTATCATCATTGGTATTCTGCAGCTCATACAGCAGCTTATATTCTCTATTCTCTGACTTCAGCTTAGTCTCTGCTGCAGCCCAGTCCTTCTTGGCCAGCAGGCGAAGCTCAAGCAGCGGGGCCTGCCGGGCAGATTCGGCATTCTTGTAGCTGAAGCGGATATTCTCCCATGGCGCCGGTGACTCTCCCGGTGTCTCCAGAATCGTACGGCCAGCCCAGTCCTTAGGAATATGGAAGTTGAAGCCCCAGCGGTCAAACTGTTCTTCCACGAACTTCAGGCCGGTTCCGCCATCCCATTGATAATACTTGGTGATGAACGGAGTGGCCAGAGGGGCGTAACTCTCGGTGCCCGCAGGCGGTACGAGAAAGCCAATCTCGACAATCCCGTCACCGTTAATATCTGTGCTGGCCAGAGGGTAATCCTTGATGGCCAAGTTATTGCTGCCGAGCATTCCGTCAGGCGCCGGTGCCAGCGGCGTGAGTACAAGGTCCTTGCTGCCGGCAAGCGCAGTACGCTGATAATCATCTGATGCCAGTATATCAGTAAATTTACTATTTTCCCAAGTAAGCAGCGAAGTGTAGGAGGAGTGCGCACCCACTGCGGCATCGATGAATAAGGCACTTCGGGTAGGGGATGCCTTGGCGAACTGGGCCCCAATTACGTTCCCGTCAAGCTTCTGATCGGACAAGGTCTGCAGCGTACCGCCCTGGAGCCGGAGCAGCTGAAGGTGCGTCTCGGGTTGTGTATCTGTAATATAGGTTCCCTGAAGTACGGCAATATCGGTTTGCCCTTCCCCGGTCAGATCTCCAACCACTACCTGATCATAGGGCTGCTTGAGAATCTCGGATAATTTGCCGCTCTTCAGACTGTGGACAGATAACTCTTTACTTAGTCCTTCCCCGCCGCTATATCCAAGCAGCAGATCCTCCGCTCCATCTGCGGTAACATCGGTGAATGCCACGTAATCCAGCTCGCTGCCTACCCCGGTCAGAGTGGCGAGTTTACTCCACTTCCCGTCCTTTTGCGAGAGCAGGAGGGTATTGATTTCATAATCGGTCTGGTCTGTCTTATAGAAGGCCAGCAGCTCATCCTGCCCGTCCTTGTCGAGATCCTGCAATTGAATGGCGCTGCCGGATTCGGAATGGACAGGCACTGTTAAATGCGAATTGGCGGGAAGATATAATTTCACGATACCGGTTAAGGTGCCATCGGCATTGCCCTGTGCCGGGGCCTGAAGCAGATCGCTTGGCGCCTTCAGGGTGCCGCAGCCGGAGGTGATTATACTTAAGAATAGAAGGCCGCTCAGGCCGGGTATGAATTTGTTCATCCAGTTACTCTCCTTATGATTCATCTGTGGCTAGTATATCCCAACCTTTCTGGCAATTAGTTGCAAAATGGTAAAGGAGCTATCTGAATGTCTATAGGCGATGAAGCTAAGGTGCTAACGGGAAGCTGCGGCGTCTCTGCGGTGAACATTTGGACTTCCGGCCGCTGTTATGTTTGGATTTCCTGATCTAAACCGCTGATCGCGGTAGAAATCCAAACATAAAGGCGGACGCTATCGCTCCTACAGTTCCAAATTTCCCCTCCGGTCCTTCCGCTTCTGGTTATAAACCTTTGTTCCTCTGGAATATATACTTTCAGTTACGCTCCGGAGGAGAGGGAAGGAAAGGGCAGAAAGAGACGGGCTGTGGCTGCTCGTCCTATATGGAGCAGCAAGAGGAGCTGCCGGTGTTGTTCCGGCCTATACGGCAGCGGACGGGATGCTATGCATGGTACGGCTGCCATTGGCAGGGTCGGAAGCCAGTGCAAATATGTGTTCTACCCGGAGCTCGTGGAATGTGCTTTACGGTAGCTTTGCGGTGCCTGGCCGTAGCTTTTTTTGAAAGCTTTACTGAAGTAGCTCAGGTCGGCAAAGCCTGCCTGTTCCGCTACTTCCGAAATATTCGAGCCGGGGAGGAGGAGGAGTTCCCGGGCTTTTTCCAGCCGGATCTTGTTCATCCGTCCGACCAGCGTATGCCCTGTCAGCTTCTTGTACTCGCGGGATAAGTGGCCATAGCTCATGTGCAGCGATGCCGCTAGTTCTCCCACGTTCAGCCGGTCTCCCTGGAAATCCTCCAGGTAAACCTCGACCTTACGCACCAGCGGTTCAGAGCCGATTGCCGGGGTTTCGGTATGCCCCTCCAGTGTCTGCTGCAGCAGGCATAGACGCTCAAGCAGCCGGATTAGCAGCAGCTGCAGTCCCAGCTCTGACGGTTCTGCGGCAGCCGCTTCCTTAAGGAAGTGGGTCAGCATCACACTGAACCCTTCAGTATCACGATAAGCCCCCGGCTTCCATTCCTGAAGCGACTTCAGGCGCGAATACAGTGAACGGGTATCCTCTTCTGCGCGTCCGGGATCCGCGCGGCGGAGCCGCCAGCGGAAGCAAAGTCCTTCATGCGGGTTCCCCCGGGTGTAGGTATGAGAGTGCACCCTGCCGGGAGGGAAGAGGAAGAATTCGCCTTCACGCACAGTGATCTCGTCACCGTCAAAACGCGTGCCCAGCTGCCCGGATAGCACATAGTTGAATTCGAACCAGGTGTGGGCATGGGGCGGACACTTACTGGCGGTACCAATTTGTTCGAAAATGATATCAACCCATTCGATAACGGCGTCTTGAACACGGATCTCCTGACATAAGTTATTAAGTATAGGGGGGAGTTCGCTTTTGTAACGGCTAATATCCATTCATTAATTTCCCTTCCCAGGTGGGTTGTCTTCCGGTTGATGTTGCTCATTATATCATAATAAGACAAAAAATCGCGAGAATAGGAAATGTACTCCGCTGCTGTCCGGCCTCACAATAGAGGTAGAAGAACTACGATCTATGGAGGGGACTCAGCCATGAAGAAGAAACTGCATTTGCTCAGCAACGCCCATCTGGACCCGGTGTGGCAGTGGGAGTGGGAGGAGGGAGCCGCTGCTGCCGTATCCACATTCCGTGCTGCTGCGGAATTCTGCGAGGAGAACGAAGGATATATTTTCAATCATAATGAGGTTATTCTCTATCAATGGGTTGAGGAGTACGAGCCGGCATTGTTCAGGCGGATTCAGCGGCTGGTTCAGGCGGGCAAGTGGCATATCATGGGCGGATGGTATCTGCAGCCTGACTGTAATATGATTTCGGGTGAATCGTTTGTCCGCCAGATTCTGCTGGGCAAAGCGTATTTCCGGGCTAAATTCGGTGCAGAGCCGACGACTGCCATCAACTTCGATTCCTTCGGCCATACGCGCGGACTGGTGCAGATTCTGGCTCAAGCGGGGTACGATTCCTATATCTTCATGCGCCCGGATGAAATGGAAGGCTTGCCTGCGGGCGACTTCAGCTGGGAGGGATACAATGGCAGCCGGGTGATGGCCCACAAGATTGAAGGCGGCTACAACTCGCTCATGGGCAAAACCCGCGGGAAGATTGAACAGTGGCTGGCGGACCATCCGCAGCAGCAGACTGGACTTGTGTTATGGGGCGTGGGCAATCACGGCGGCGGGCCCTCACGGGTGGACCTGGCGCAGATTGCGCAGCTGATGCAGGAGCGGGAGGATGTGGAGATTGTCCATTCTACGCCGGAGCGTTATTTCGCTGAACTGGCGTTGCAGGGGGAGTTACCCGTCTATGCGGGCGATCTCAATCCCCGTTTCGTGGGCTGCTACACCTCGATGATCCGCATGAAGCAGCAGCACCGGTTGCTGGAGAACGAACTGTTCATGACGGAGAAAATGCTGTCCGCCGCTGCGCTGCAGGGTCTGCTCGCCTATCCCGCAGCGGGGCTGCAGGAAGCGCTGCAGGATCTGCTCACCGCGCAGTTCCATGACATTCTGCCGGGCACAGCTGTGCAGAATGCGGAGGAGGCTTCCCTGCGCCAGATCAGCCACGGCCTGGAGACCGTTGCCCGGCTGAAGGTGCGGGCATTCTTCGCCCTGGCCGCCGGACAGCCCAAGGCAGCGCTGAAGGAGTACCCGGTTCTGATCTACAATCCGCATCCGTATGCGGTAACCGGCGTATTCGAATGTGAATTCATGCTGGAGGATCAGAACTGGAATGAGGAGTTCTCCATGCCTGTAGTCTACCAGGGTGAGGACCGTTTACCTTGCCAGCCGGAGAAGGAACGCAGCAATATTCCGCTGGATTGGCGGAAGCGGGTGGCTTTCACTGCTGAGCTGGCTCCTTCCTCTATGAACCGGTTCGACTGCCGGATGGAGATGCTGCCGGTCAAACCGCTGCCGCAGCTCGCTGAGCAGGACGGCTGCTTCCGGTTCGAGACGGCTGATCTGCGGGTCGTAATCAATGCCCGGACCGGACTGATGGATGAGTATACCGCCGGGGGCCGGTCACTTCTGCGCAAGGGAGCCTTCGCTCCACTGGTCATGAATGACAATGAAGACCCGTGGCGGATGGATACCGACCGGTTCGATCAGCTGGAAGGTGCGTTCACGCTGATGAATGCGGAACACAGCGCCTTGTTCTCCGGTGTGAAGCAGCCGCTGCCCGCCGTCCGGGTTGTCGAGGACGGCGAGGTCCGCACCGTTATTGAAGCAGTGCTGAGCTATGGCAGCTCCTCCATCTGCCAGACTTACAAGCTGCCGAAGCAGGGGACCGAGGTGGAGATTGAGCTGCGGGTCTACTGGAACGAGAAGGACAAGATGCTGAAGCTGTCGATCCCTACCGTGCTTGCGCAGGGGGATTTCTTCGGCCAGACGGCCTTCGGCGTGCAGCCGCTGGACCGGGAAGGCCGGGAGACAGTGGCGCAGAAATGGGTCTCCATAGAGGATGCCGCCCAGAACCTGGCGGTGACCTGCATCAACAACGGAATCCATGGCGGCGATTTCCGCCGGGGCGAGCTGCGTCTGTCGCTTCTGCGCAGCGCCGGATATTGCGCACATCCGATCGGCGACCGGCCGATTATGGCCCAGGACCGCTTCCTGCCGCGGATGGATCAGGGGGAGCGCAGCTACAGCTTCTGGCTGAACGGCGGAGCGCAGACGGAGCGCAGGCAGTCGGTGGACCGCGAAGCGCTGGTCCATAACGAGCGGCCTTATGCGTTATCCTTCTTCCCGTCAGGGGAAGGAGAGACGCTGGCCCCGCTGCTGATGCTGGCGGATGACAGCATTCAGCTCAGCGCGTTCAAACAGGAGCAGCAGGGGGAGAATTATATCCTGCGCCTGTTCGAGCCGACCGGGCTTGGCGGGACAACCACGGTGAGCCTTCCTTCGCTCGGCATCCGCCGGGAGGTCAGCCTGAACGGATACGAGGTTAAGACCTACCGCCTGCGGCCTGCCTCCGGCGTGCTGGAGGAGGCTCCACTATGCGAGGGGTGAGATGGTGGGGCGGCGGGATGCGCCCCGTCTTCTGAAGGACGGCATAGCCGTTTCCAATTGGGCAGTTTTCCTAGAACCTTCACCAGGGAGTAAGTGGAAAAATGTCATTTAATAATCCTGAAACCGGCGAGTTCAGAGAGAGAGTTGGAAAAAAGGCACTTAATCATCGGATAATAGCTATGAGGAGCCGAAATCAGGAGAAATAAGTGTCGTTTATCCACTTAATCCGATTTTACCGACTGAAATTATATAATCAAGTGTATAATTTCCACTTATTAGGGGGATGTGTGTTGGAAACAGACGCGTCTACTGCGAGAATATACTGTAGTAAGGTTAGTGGTGTTAGGTGAACGTTTATCCAAAGAGTGAAGCGGACTGAGATTCCGTTATCTTGTTCATTTGAATCCGAAAGAGGGCATGACGGGGCATATAAGGGATTCTGAGTCCGATTGACCTGTGATTTCGCCGATTTTGATCAAATAACGGAATCTCAGTCCTATTCTCTAACTTCAGGGCATGAAGAGCGCGGCTGACTTCCCGCAGCTAAAATGCGTGATGATAACGCATCTTCAGTGTTTTTGATAGAAACAGATAACGATGGACCGGAGGCGATTATGCTCAACAATGAAAATGGACTAATCGTAATGAAATTACCATAAGGTTAGCCTATTCCAACCAAAAAGACAGCCGGAATGGCTGCCTTTTGTGGGAAGAAGAGCTTAACGCTGCAAGCTCTCACCATTGGACGCAATAACGTCCTTATACCAGTGGAAGGATTTCTTGCGGTAGCGCTCAAGTGTGCCGGTATTGTCGTCGTGGCGGTCAACATAGATGAAGCCGTAACGTTTGCTGAGCTGTGCGGTTGAAGCGCTGACCAGGTCAATACAGCCCCATGAGGTGTAGCCCATGACATCTACGCCGTCCTCAATTGCTTCGCCCACCTGCACCAGGTGGTCATTCAAATACCCAATCCGGTAGTCGTCATTGACGGTCGGCACGCCGTCTTCGCCGGTGATCAGCTCGTCCTTGGCACCGAGACCATTTTCGACGATAAACAACGGCTTCTGGTAACGGTCATGGAACATGTTCAGCACATAACGCAGACCCTGCGGGTCAATCTGCCAGCCCCATTCGGAAGCCTTCAGATACGGATTAGCTGCACCGCTGAACAGGTTGCCTTCGGTCTGGTTGCGCTTATTCTCGTCTCCCGTCTCACAGATGCTCACATAGTAGCTGAAGGAGATGAAGTCTACCGTGTGCTTCAGAATCTCGGCATCGCCAGGCTCCATGTGAATTTCAATACCGTTCTCTCTGAAGTAACGCTTCATATAGCCCGGATATACGCCTCTCGCATGAACATCCCCGAAGAAATAATTCATATGCTCCGACTTCATCGCTGCGATTACATCATCCGGGTTCGGAGTGAGCGGGTAAGTCGGCATACTAAGGATCATACAGCCGATCTGGGCCTGCGGGTTGATCTCGTGTCCAATCTTCACAGCCAAGGCGCTTGCCACCAGCTCGTGATGGATAGCCTGATACAGATCCTGCTTGCTCAGCTCTTCCTTCGGCGTGTAGATCCCTCCGCTCATGAACGGTTCATGCAGAATAGAGTTGATCTCGTTAAAGGTCAGCCAATATTTCACTTTGTTCTTGTAGCGGGTGAATACCGTTCTGGCATAGCGTTCGTAGAAGCCGACTAAATCACGGTTAACCCAGCCGTTATACTGCTTGGACAAATGCAGCGGCGTCTCATAGTGGGAGAGGGTAACAAGCGGCTCGATGCCGTATTTATGCAGTTCGTCGAACAGATCATCATAGAACTTGAGGCCTTGCTCATTAGGCTCAAGCTCATCACCGTTCGGGAAAATCCGTGACCAGGCAATAGAGGTACGGAAGACTTTGAAGCCCATTTCGGCAAAAAGCTTCACATCCTCTTTGTACCGGTGGTAAAAGTCGATTCCGACCAGCTTCATATTATCTTCAGTCGGAACTTCAGTAATCGGACCTTTGATCCCTTGCGGAGCCACGTCCTGGGTCGACCAGCCTTTGCCGTCCTCGTTATATGCGCCTTCAAGCTGGTTGGCAGCTACAGCGCCGCCCCACAGAAAGCCTTCAGGAAACTTGATACTCATGCAATATCCCGCCTTTTTATAGTTATGGATTCAGATATGGTAAGCTAATAATATGTCCTATAATGGAATGCTAAATGTTGAAACGCGTTACATGTCAAGTGTTTTTTTGTGAGATAACAATTTATATAAGGAGAAGCCTCATGTCGAATCTTGATCAAATTGCCAAGCTGTCTGGATTCTCCAAAGCCACCGTCTCGCGGGTGCTGAATCATTCCCCCCATGTGAGCCAGACGACGCGGGATACCATCATGAAGATCATGGAAGAGCTGGATTACGTGCCGAACGGCAATGCTATTTCCTTGTCCAAAGGGCAGACGGAGCAGATCGGTATGGTTACCGAAGGGATCAACGAAGTGATGCTGCCCTTTCTGAACAGCTTCGTTGAGACCGCCAGCCAGTACGGCTACCAGACGATTATTTATACTTCCGGAGGTGATCCGGCCAAAGAGCTGCAGGCCTTCGAGGATATGCGGCGGAAAAGAGTTGATGCGCTGGTCATCAGCACCTGTGTCAACGATCTGGAGCTCCTCAGCTCCTATGGCAAATACGGGCCGATCGTGTCCTGGCAGCGGATGGAGCGTCCGGAAATTCAGAGCGTCGCCATGAACCAGTATGAAGGATATATGCTGGGGCTGGAGCATGTGATTAAGCAGGGGTATAGGCGGATTGCCAATGCTTTTGGCAGACCGACCAGTATGAACACCTCCGGGCGGATGCAGGCGTATCAGGACATTGTCCGCAAATACAACCTGCCTGTTCAGCCGGACTGGTCGCCTACCGGCATCTATTCTATCCGCCAGGGAGAACAGCTGGTCCGCGAGCTGCTGCTGAATCCGGGCGAACACCCGAATGTCATTCTGTGCGCCAATGATCTGGTGGCGGCAGGGGTGCTGAACGAGGCCCGGAGGATGGGTGTGAAGGTTCCGGAAGAGCTGGCGGTTGTAGGATTCGATAATACCGAGCTGGCTCATACACTGGGGATTACCTCAATCTATAATCCGATTGCCGCACAGGCGCAGAATGCCTTTCAGCTGATCCTTGGCAGACTCAAAGGAACGGAAGCGGCGCAGCAGCAGCTGGAGTTTCAGCTGGTGAAGCGGGCTACGACGTAAGGGGAAGCGGCTGCCGTCCTGGCCGGCGGCGCTGGGCCGGGAGAGGTAGGGGCGGCGCAGAACAAAGTGACAAGTGACAAGTGATAAAGTGATAAAGAGTTAAAGAGTTAAAGAGATAATGTAAGTGTATTCCTGCATCAAATACAACATTTCCCGCGTCATACCGACCATAATCGAAAATTGTTGTATGAAATGCAGCAATCCCCGTTTATTAAGCGGATTCGCGGGGGAATTCCTGTATTTCATACAACAATCCGCCTACGCACCTGGGTTTCGCTGGCTCGAAGCTGTAATTTATACAACATTTTGTCTCCGGGGTGGAAAGTGGAGAGTAGGAGCAAGAGTAGGGAGTAAGAGTAAGGAGCAAGAGTAAGAAGTAAGAGTATGAGTATGGAGTAAGAGTAAAAAGTATGAGTATGAGTAAGGAGTAAGAGTAAGGAGTAAGAAGTAAGAAGTAAGGGTAAGAAGTAAGAGTAGGGAGTAAGGGTATGAGTATGGGTAAGAGTTAAGAAGTAAGAGTAAAAAGTAAGAGCAAGAGCAAGAGCAAGAGTTAAAAGTAAAAGTAAGAGTAGGGAGTAAGAGTAAGAGTTAAGAGTAAGAGTAAGAGTAAGAGTAAGGAGTAAGAGTAAGAGTAAGGAGTATGGAGTAAAGTTGAGCTCTGAAGCAGCTGCGGATCAAATGCGGCTGCTTTTTTGCGTTTGAGCCGTGTGCGGATGAAGGGTTGGATAGGAGGGATAAGAGGAGGAGAGGAAGTTGCGGACTCCAGTGCGCTTATTTCCTGGATTCGGCGCATTGCTTCGGGCCAGCGGACTCAGGTGCGCTTATCGCTTGAATAGCAGGCTAATTTGGGGGAAATCTGAGCAAATAACTGCACTGGAGTCCGCAAGCCGTGCGAAAAGCCCTTTTTGCGGGAAATAAGCGCTTCTGAGTCCGCAACGGCGCGCCCGGCTGGTATCGTACCTGAGTTGCTCCGAGAACTGTCAGTAACTAGTTGTGCTGCAGCACCCAGTCTCATCCCGCCAGCGTACATCCCCAACACTAAATGTGCTCTACCCATCCATTCAGGCAGGTACATCTCCTCCGCTCCCCGAAGCTTTCCCCCCAGCTAACGATCCCCCGAAGTACTCCTTGCGGGAACGCAAGCACACCGAAACCGACAAGACATCACCCTGCAAATTCCCCGGCAATTATGCAGTATATCTAAAGTTTAAGGGGGCGAAGGTGCAAAAACCCGGTGCTATAATGGCGTTACCAACAGAAAGAAAGGGGTAATTTCCATGAATTCCGGCGATCCGTTCTCGTCACTGCAGCGTATATTACCGCGTTTTCCCCTACATCACAATCCGAAAGGGCGGGGGAGCCAATGAGCAAGTTAACCGCTGAATCCAACCTGGCCGGTGCGTCGCTGCACCCGGGGAGCCGCAGAGCTTTTTCCCGCTTCGTCCGGAAGTATGGTCCTGCGTATCTAATGCTGCTGGTGCCGGTCTGCTTCTTCGCCGTGTTCTCGCTGTATCCGATTGGCTGGGCGCTGAAATATGTCTTCTATTATTATGACGGCGTGATGCCGGAGCGGTTCACCGGAATGGCCAATCTGCACCGGCTGATGGAGGATCAGATTTACTGGTCTTCGCTCTGGAAGCAGGCGCTGTTCTCCCTCAAAATATTGATTGAGCTGCCGCTTGCGTTCGTACTCGCGTTGTTCCTGTACTCCCGACTGCGGGGGAGAAATATATTCCGGGCGATGTTCGTCATGCCTTATATTCTGCCGGGCTCGACGATGGCGCTGGTCATGTACATTCTGCTCAACCCGTATAACGGCGGGCTCAACCAGCTGCTGCTGAAGCTCCATCTGATTGATCAGCCGATTCAGTTTCTGTCCGGCGGGTGGACGGCTTTTGCCAGCGGGATGGTGATGGATGCCTGGCAGAACTTCGGGATCAACATGCTGTTCTTTCTGGTCGGGCTGACCAGTATTCCGAAGGATGTCTACGAGAGTGCGGATATGGACGGAGCTACCGGGTGGAAAAGAATGCGCTACATCTCGATCCCCATGATGGGCCGCATTTTGCAGATGATCCTGTTCCTGTCGATTCTCGGCACGCTGAAATCCATGGGTCCTTTCCTCGTCCTCACGAACGGCGGACCGAATAATGCTACGGAGCTGACGTTCCTGTACATCTTCCACCAGTTCTTCGGGGGCGAAGCCGGCAGCAACTATGGATATGGCGCAACAGTGGCCGTGGTCACCGCGCTTATGCTGGTAGTGGTCTCCGTGGGTTACTTCAAGCTGACCAAAAGAATGGACTATCATGAATAAGGGGGAGCCGCAATGAAGCCTATCGGGCAGACGCTGAAATATATTTTCCTGGCTGTAGCGGCATTGGTAACGCTTGTGCCGGTGCTGTATGTCTTTTTCTATTCTTTTAAATCCAATCAGGAGCTGATTACCGGGGGCAGCCTGCTGCCGAAGGAATGGACCTGGTCGAACTACTCTGAGGTATGGAAGAAGCTGGATTTCTCGTTATACTTCTATAACTCGGTTGTTTTTGCCGTGGTGAGTGCGGGGATGTCGGTGTTCATGGGGGCCATGGCGGGGTATGTGTTTGCAAGAACGGAATTTCCCGGCAAAAAAGTGCTGTCGATGCTGATCATCGGCGTTATGTTCATCAGCCTGGGACCGATGACGCTGTATCCGAAATTTAAGCTTGCCGTGGACTGGGGTTTGACGGATAGTATCTATACCATCCCGCTCGTTGCGTTATATGGTCTGGGAGCCAGCGTATTCCTGTACGAAGGGTTCGTCAAATCTCTTGGCAAGGATATGGACGAGGCTGGTATTATGGATGGAGCAGGCTATTTCACACGCTTCTTCCGGTTAACGCTGCCGCTGATGGCACCGATTACCGCGACCTTTTTCCTGCTTGAATTCATCGCTGAATGGAACAACTATATCCTGCCGCTGGTCATGAGCATCGGGAACCCGGATACGAAGACCCTGACCGTAGGTGTGGTGGAGCTGCGCAACTCAGGAACCGGGGCTGCGGCGTGGAATCTGCTGCTGGCCGGTTCAATGATCTCGGTGATTCCGGTGTTGACGGTCTTCATCCTGCTCAACCGGCAGATTGTAGGGGGACTCGCGCAAGGAGCAGTGAAAGGCTGACAGATTAGGGGGACATCTATGTACAAGGTGCTGATTGTAGACGACGAGCATTTCATCCGGGAGCGGCTCACGACGATGATTCCCTGGGCGGAATATGATCTTGAGGTGGCCGGGGTGGCCGAGGACGGGGCGAGTGCACTGGAGCAGATCGGGCGGCTCTCCCCGGATATTGTGATCAGCGACATCCGTATGCCGGACATGACCGGGCTTGAGATGATCGCCAAGGCGGCGGTGCTGGGGCCGGATATCCGTTATATTATTCTCAGCGCCTACGGCGAATTCGATTATGCCCGGAGGGCGATTCAGCTGGGCGTGACCGATTATCTGCTGAAGCCGACCAGACCGGAGGAGCTGCTGCAGGTGCTGCTGAAGCAGGTGGATGTGCTGGCCCAGCTGAAGCTGCAGCAGCAGCGTGCCCGGCGCAATCAATATTATGAGGAATCGATCCGCTCACAATATATACAGGAGCTGATTCTCGGCAATCATCCCGGCTATGACTGGCAGGAGGAATGCGCCCAGGTAGGTCTGGAATGGATGCTGCAAGGGGAGCTCCGGCTGATGCTGATGACGCTGGAGGGACAAGTGACCATTGATCCCAGTGCGCAGTTCGCTGTGCAGAATGTGATGCATGAGCTGCTGCAGCCTGTTGAAGACGTTTGCACGATCCGGCTGTCCTTCGGCAAATGGCTGCTCACCGCCGGAGGCAGCCGTTCAGAGACTGAGCTTCTGGCTCTTGCACAGCAGCTGCACGACAGTATTGACCGCTTCACCAAAAAGAAGGTACATATCATGATCTCGGAAGGAGGCGGCAGTCCGCTGGAGCTGTCCAGGCTATTCTGGGAAACAGAAAAGATGATGGAATATATGGGTGAGAATCCGGAGGAGCCGATCCGCTTCCTGCTGCCTTCCAGCCGGGAGCTGGCGTATATCCAGTGGACCAAGCCGATGGCAGAGCTGATCCAGTGGATGCTGGCCGGGGAAACGGAGCAGGTGGTCCGCTGGCAGAACCAGCTGGCCTTGTCCTTCCTGGAGTGGGAGCTGGGGGCTGCCCGGCGCTGGTGCTTCGAGTGGCTGACCACAATCCGGGAGCATGTGCAGACCGGGGGCGGCCGGGTTCTGCCGGATACGGAGGATCTGAAGATGCGCATCGCCGGGCAGCACAAGATTAAGGATCTGCTGCAGTTCTTCACCCATGAGCTGCATCATCTGATCCATCAGCGCCACGGCAAAGGGGCGCACCGGCTGATCCGGGTTGTCCTTGAACGGATTGAGAGCCAGTATGGCGGCGATATCCAGCTGACCACTGTGGCCGAAGAGCTGGGGATTTCCCCGGTTTATCTAAGCGAATTGTTCAAGCAGCAGACCGGAAGCACGTTCCGGGCGCATCTGCTGCAGGTGCGTATGGGCGCGGCTATCCGGCTGCTGAAGGACCCGGCGCTCAAGGTGTACGAGGTGTCTTACAAGGTGGGGTACAACAAGGTGGAGCATTTCGTTAAGCTGTTCAAAAAAGAGTACGGCATGACCCCCTCAGAATACCGGGGGGCACTGGTATGAGAAGACAGCGCCTGCCGTTCCGCCGGTTCCACCACAAGCTGTTTCTGCTTATTCTGCTGCTGACTCTGGCTCCGGTTCTGATTGTCGGAACTGTGAATATACTCGTGACCTCCGGCCTGTTCACCCGGCAGCTGGAGGAAAGCTCGGACATGATTCTATCGCGCACAGCCGCTCCCTTCGAACAGCTCTATCAGGAGTTCGAAACTACGGAGCGGCTGTTTCTGCATGATGAAGAGCTGGTTCAGGCCCTGAACAGCCGGGAGGACTCCGTGTTGCGGCAGATCGGGGTAGCGAACCGGCTGCAGCAGTTCCTGACCAATATTAAGTATATCAACGGGGATTTCAGTGTCTCCTTCCGGCTCCCGCAGGAGCATTATCTGGCTCATTACGGTCTGCCGGTCAAGGCTGACCCGGAGTTTCTGCAGGGTCTGTCCCTGGACCCCGGGGCACTGGAACAGGTGTACCGGCTGACGGGTGAACCCGCCGCGTCCGGCCAGTTCACCTGGATTGTGCCGATCGGCAGCATTACCCACCGGGAGCTGTACGGCTGTATGCTGATCTCGGTTCCTTACAGCTCTATTCAGGAGCTGCTCGGCGAACCGCTGGATTCGGGACAGCGGCAATATCTGCTCACGGACAATTCGCTGGAGGGCGATATCTATATGGGTTTCCAGGGCGCCGAAGAGGACAGCAGGCTCCGCGCTGCCCTGCTGCGCGCTGCCGGAGAACCGGGCAGCGGCGGTTCCAGGAATGGCTATGCCGAGGGCGGAAACTATTATTCTGCACGTGAGGTCGGGGAGAACTGGACCCTGCTCGGCATCGTGCCGAGGAGGCATGTCCTGCTGCCGCTCTATCAGGTCTACCAATGGACCGCCGGGGTGATGGGGATCTTGCTTCTGGTATCCACGCTGGTGTCCAGCCGGGTGGCGCGCAATTTCTCCCGTCCGATTGAGCGGCTGGCTTCACTGGTCGTGCGCAAAAAAAGCGACGGGGCCCATCTGCATATTCCGCCGCTGGTACGCGGGGACGAGATCGGCATTCTATATGACGGCATGCGCGAGCTGCTGATGGAGATCCGAGAGGAGCAGGTGCTGAAGCGGGAATATCATCTGCGGCTGCTGCAGTATCAGATTAACCCGCATTTCCTGTACAACAGTCTGGATACGATCAACTGGAAGGCGCTGGAGCATAGAGACCGGGAGCTGACCGGCATGATCGATCATCTGACGGGATTCCTCCGTGCCGGACTGGATGGCCCGGATGTCGTCACCCTGGAGCAGGAGCTGAAGCATCTGAACAGCTATATCGGCATGCAGCAGATCCGCTACAAGGAGCAGTTCGCCATCACGGTGAATATGGAGCCTGAACTGCTGGAGCAGCGGATTGTCAAAATCTCGCTGCAGCCGCTGGTAGAGAATGCAATCATGCACGGGATGAGCCGTCAGGCCGGCGGGAACCGGATTGAGATTAGGGGCAGGAGGACAGACGAGGATACCTACAGCATTGAGGTATTCGACAATGGCAGCCTGCTTGACCTGGCCAAGGTGCAGCGCCTGCTGAACGAAAGGGAGCCCGATCCCGCCTCCTTCGGCATCCGCAATGTGCATGAGCGCATCCGGCTGTATTTTGGCGAGGCATTCGGACTTCAGGTCAATCTGCTGGAAGAGGGCAAAAGCTTCGAGGTGCGGCTTCCTTTTACAAATTACGGAAATCAATAGCCGGAACGGGAAAGAAGACCTTCTTTTGTTCAGTAAATATGAATTCCGAGGGGTTAGCTATGCGCTTATTCCTTTCTATAATCAGGGTGTATACAAAACAACTTAAGGGGTTGAACAATATGATGAATACAAAACGGAGCAAGCAGGGACTCCTGGCGGCGGCGGCAGCGCTCCTGGTTCTGATGACCGGCTGCGGGAATAACGGCAATGGCAATGGGAATGCCAGCCCGTCTGCGGACACAAATGCAAGCGCCCCCAAAGAGAAGGTATCGATTGAGGTATGGGTGAATTCACGGCATGATCTGGAAGTGCGGGAGAGCCTGGTCAAGAAATTCAATGAAACCAACCCGGACCATATCGAGATCAATTATAAAGTATTTGCAGACAACTACGAGGAGCAGCTGAAGCTGGCCATGAACGCGGGCAACCTGCCGGACATCGCCTATAATATTTCCGCTGATCTGGCGAATGCGGGCTACCCGCTGGATCTGAATCCGCTGATTACTCCGGAGATTCGTGCACGTTTTGATGAATCCGCTCTCACAGTTCCGCCCACCGCGAAGAACGGGGAGCTGGACCGGGTATTTGAGAATGTGACGACCTTCAAGCTGATCTATAACAAGGACCTGTTCAAAGCTGCAGGACTTGATCCGGAGAAGCCGCCGGTTACCTGGCAGGAGATGAGTGACTATGCCAAGCAGATTACGGCCAGCGGGGGCGGACAGAAATTCGGCCTCGGGCTGCCCGTGAAGCAGACGGCGTTCTGGAGATATTATGTGATTTATCCTTCAGCGGTCTCCGGGGATATTAACGGCCGTGAAGGCTGGAATGCAGTCACCGGCAAATACGACTTCTCACCGTTCGCCAAGTATGTGAAATGGTGGATTGATGAGAATAAGGCGGGCAGTGTCTTCCCTGGTGTCGGCACCTACGACAATGACATGATCCGTGCCCAGTTCGCGGAAGGCAATATCGGCATGCTGTCCGCCGCTACCTGGGATATCGGGGTCTTCAATGACCAGTTCCCGGCCAAGAATGACTGGGCTGTTGCGGATTTCCCGACTTGGGATGGCACTGCCAAGGGAGGACCCGCTTATGAAACAGCCAACGGCTTCAGCATCAACAAGAACTCCAAGCATCTGGAGGAAGCCAAGAAAGCCTGGGAATTCCTGATCTCGGATGAAATGTTCGTGGAGCTGGCCCAAAAAGGTCTGGGCTCCTTCACTAACCTCGCCGCCCAGGACAAAGCGATTCAGCCGACAGACCGCAAAGGCGTGGATGGCTTCGTGATCGGAGACAGCTCCGTGGATTATCCGATGGCTCCGCGGCTGGATTATTCCGTAGTGAATCCTCCGCTGAAGGTAGGCTCGCTGGATGTCAGCAAATCGGCTGTCGTCAATGATGTGATGAACCAGCTGTTCATGAGCAGCAAGGAGCTGCCGGACATTGAGAAGACCCTGCAGGAGCTGGGCGATGCCTTCAACAAGCTGGCGGAAGCAAATACCGCAGCCGGAACGATTGATCTGAACAACTATCTGAAGCCGGACTTCAAACCGCTGAAGCCGTAACAGATGCAGCAAGGAGCTGCTAGGGATCAGTACCCGTTATTGTTGACAGAATCTCAACGGTGTTGAGAGTTTTGATAACAAATTAGCGGTACCTTATTCCGTAGCAGTCTCCTGGGATGCGCCCCGGTCCAGCTTGACCGTAATAGGCAAGGGCGGGGCGCATTGCTGATTCAAGGTAGCTTCAGGGGAGGAGAAGTGGTTATGACGAATGCAGGCAGGAATGCTGAGGCGGGTGCGGGTGCGAGTGCGAATGTAGATGCGAGTAAGAGTGTGAATGTAGGTGCGAGTAAGAGTTGGAATGCAAATAATAAGTCGGATAACAACGAGGATGCAAAGGCTTCTATTTCCGTAATGGAGAAGATTCTGGAGTATAGGGTAGTGGCTATTCTGCGTGGGATCGGCAAGGAAGACGTTCTGCCGGTGGCGGAAGCGCTGGTCCGGGGCGGCATCCGGCTGCTGGAGATTCCGTTCAACCAGCGGGGCGCAGCTCCGGGAGAGGACGCCCCGGCGGTCATCCGCCTGCTGAAGCATCGCTTCGGCGGCAGTCTCTGCATTGGCGCAGGCACGGCGCTGACGGCAGAACAGGTCGATCTGGCCGCAGACGCCGGGGCGGAATTCATTCTGTCGCCGGGGACCTCGGCGGCAGTGATTGCAAGAACGAAGGAACGCGGCCTGGTGGCTGTGCCCGGCGCAGCCACAGCGAGTGAGATGGCCGAGGCTTACCGCTGCGGGGCGGATATCGTGAAGCTATTTCCGGCCGGGGACTTAGGGCTTGGCTACATGAAGTCAGTGCTTGCTCCGCTGAATCATATTCCGGTAATGGCTGTCGGCGGTGTGGACGAACACAATCTGCAGGATTGGCTGGCCGCCGGAGCCTCAACGGTTGGCGTCGGGGCGCGGCTCGTGCAGGACGAATGGGTGAGGAACGGGCGTTATGACGAGTTGTCGGCATTGGCAGCGCAGTATGTAAGCCGGGTAGCAGAAGGCGGGAAGACGGGCCGTTAGATTAAACCTGGAAACTTGGGGCTTGGGAGTATGACTATATAACTGGAACTACACTTATGTAGGTGAACTTGAACTTGTAATTCTTTATTCCTGATCTCTGACCTCACTTTTGTAATGTGAGAGGATGTTCTATTGCACTCTGTACAACAGATGAACATTAAAACAGCCTAAAAATTAAATCTATTGCACTCTGTACAACAGAATCTCAGATGTTAGCTGTTATTGCCCGACTTTCTCATAATCAAATGTACGAAATGCAATAGAACGTAAGTTTTCCACAATTCAAATGATTTCTATTGCACAAAGTACAATCAAACCATTTCACAACCAGGGTTGTCGAAAATGAAAACTAGAGTTTTCAAGTTCAACCTATACTGTCCCGGGAATGAAAAGGGTCAAGTACTTTTTATTTAGGAGGATGTAAGAAATATGGAAGCAGACAAGGAGTTATCACTTGCACCGCCGGAGATCGTTACCACCCCCGGAGTGAAGTACCGCAAGGAGGGCCGCCAGTGGCAGGGGATACCCGGCATTGAACGGACTCCGGGCGGAAGACTGTGGGCCGCGCTGTACAGCGGCGGCGACACGGAAGGGCCGGATAACTATGTTGTCCTGATCACCAGCGGGGATGACGGAGATACCTGGTCGCATCCGGTGCTTGCCGTGGACCCGCCCGGCCCGGTCCGCGCGTTCGATCCCTGCCTGTGGCTAGACCCGGCAGGGAGGCTCTGGCTGTTCTGGGCACAGAGCTATGAATTCTACGACGGGCGTGCCGGCGTCTGGGCCATGTTCAGCGGGAACGCGGATGAGGCTGCACCGGAGTGGAGTCAGCCGAGACGGATTGCGGACGGCGTAATGATGAACAAGCCGACCGTGCTGTCTTCGGGGGAATGGCTGCTGCCTTACGCCGTATGGGGCTTCCGGGATAAGGAGACCGGTGAACAGATCTCATCGGCCCACAATCATTTCCCGGCTGAGATGTATGCGAATGTCCTCTGTTCGACAGATCAGGGGAAGACGTTCCAGAGGATCGGGTATGTGGACATGCCGGAGCGAAGCTACGACGAGCATATGCTGACTGAACTAAAGAATGGGGACCTCTGGATGCTGGTCCGCACTTATGGCGGTATCGGCGAGAGCTTCTCCACCGACAAGGGTATCACCTGGTCGAAACCGCAGGCAGATGTGCTGGAAGGACCCTGCTCACGCTTCTTCATCCGCCGCCTGAACTCGGGGAATCTGCTGCTGGTCAACCACCATAACTTCGAGGGCCGGAACAATCTCAGCGCCATGCTGTCCCGGGATGACGGCGAGACCTGGGAAGGCTTCCTGCTGCTTGATGAGCGGGAGAACGTCTCGTATCCGGACGGTGTGCAGGCGGAGGACGGCCGGATCTACATCATTTACGACAGGGAGCGTTACAAGGACAAGGAGATTCTGCTTGCTGTATTCGAGGAAGCTGATGTGCTTGCGGGCAGAGTGATCACAGACCGTGCCCGGCTGAAGGTGCTTGTGCAGGAGGGGACGGCTGATCCTTGCCCCGAAGAATGAAGCTCGATCTTAATGGGCTGAGCTTAAGATATAACTCTAAGACGCAACCCTAAGACGCAACCTTGAGCCCCGTGGAGATAGGAGAATTCGTGAGAAGATGTGTCCGCATCCATTCCTGATTGCGAAATCCTGCACGAAATACAACATTCCGGTCACGATTTCGGCCCGAATTCTGAATTGTTGTATAAAAGACAACATTTTCCTTATTTTAGGCCAGTTAACGCAACTATTGTTGTATTTCATACAACAATCCCGTGATTTTTTCAGAATCTCTGCATTGGAGTTGTATTTACTGCAACATTTGGCCGACTAGGCTGGCTGAATTGGTAGCTGTAGTGGCAGGAGTGGCTAGAGTGGCAGGAGTGTTGGAGTGTTGGAGTGGCTAGAGTGGCTGGTGGCTAGAGTGTCTAGAGTGTCTAGAGTGTCTGGAGTGGTTGGTGGCTAGAGTGTCTGGAGTGGTTAGTGGCTAGGTGGCTAGGTGGCTAGAGTGGCAGGAGTGGAGGATTGGCAGGAGTAGCAGAGTGGCAGAGTAGCTGGAGTAACTGGAGTAACTGGTGGCTAGAGTGGCTGAGTGTCTAGAGTGTCTGGAGTGGTTGGTGGCTAGGTGGCTAGAGTGGCTGAGTGTCTAGAGTGTCTGGAGTGGTTGGTGGCTAGGTGGCTAGAGTGGCTAGAGCGGCTGGAGTGGTAGGAGTGTTGGAGTGGCAGAGTAACTGGAGTAGCTAGGGTATTAGGGTGGCAAAGGTGGCTGGATAACGGTTGACCACGGGCGGCGGAACGTTCTTTTTGGAAGAAGTCTGAAGTGCAGCTGCAGATTATCTAAACAGAATTGAGGAGGTTTAACAATGAAGAGATCTATGCGGACTTTATCTTTCCTTCTGGTTATCACTTTGCTCATCAGCAGTCTGAATCTGACGTTCGGTACAGCGAAGGTACTAGCCGAGGAAACGGAGACTCCCGATCTGGAGCAGATTGCTGCTTCTTGGCCGGTGGCTTTTGAGGATACCTTCGGCCAGCCGTCGTCGGCGAATTGGGATGCACCCGCCGGCAATTATATGAACTATGAGATTACCGGCGGACGGTTCGCGGCCAAGGATAACTACTCCAGCTCCAAGGCCAGAATCAAGGGTGAATCCTGGTCTGAATTCATGCTGGCGTTTAACCTGGTCATTCCTGATGTGTCGGCGGCGGGTGCTTTTGCCAGAGTCGATCTGGGGGATACCGGCAGTGCAAACTATGATTCCCTGCTGATCAAACAGAATAAAATTTCGTTCTATAAATCAGGAGTCACGGGAGAAACTACGCTATCCACAGCTTATCCCGTCCAGTCCGGGGTGAGCTATGATGTCCGGATGCTGGTCGATGGAAATACGGCCATTGTGCAGATGAAATCCGTGACGGATACCGTGTATCAGACGCTGGGAGAATACGGGAATCTGTATACAGCGGCCGCCCGGACGGTGACCTTCGGGCATAATCTGGCGAAGCCAAGCCTTGATAATGTCCGCGTCAATTCACAGGAAGGGCAGGAGCCGCCGATTCCGGATATTGACACGGTGACCTCCTCCTGGCCGGTAGTGTTCGAGGATCTGTTCCAGACTCCAACAGCCAAGTGGGATACACCTGCGGGCAGCTATATGCACTACCAGTATCTGGACGGCAGGTTCGTAGCCAAGGACATTAACACTACCTCCAAGGCGAGAATCAAGGGCAAGTCATGGAAGAAGTTCCTGCTCACGTTCAACCTGAGCGTTCCCGATGTATCGGCGGCGGGTGCTTTTGCCAGGGTAGATCTCGGAGATGTGAACAGTGCCAACTATGACTCGCTGCTGATTAAGCAAAATAAGATTTCCTTCTACAAATCAGGGGTTACCGGAGAAACCAAGCTTGCAGACTATACGATTGCGGCGGGTGCCGCTTATGATTTCCGGGTGCTGGTAGACGGCAATTCAGCAATTGTGCAGGTGAAGGGAGCATCAGATTCGCAGTATCAGACGCTTGGCCAGTACACGGGGCTGTATGATGCGGTCAAGCGGACGGTCACCTTCGGCCATCATCTGCTGCAGCCGAGTCTGGATAATGTGCGGGTGTATGCTCTTGCGGCTGACAATCCTTACACCGGACCCGTCCTGACAAGTATGCACTTCTACAAGACAACGATGAATCTGAAGGCGGGAGAGACCGAGAATCTGCGGATCATCTATGAGCCGGCGGCGGTGGAGCTGGATGATGACAGCATCATCTGGACCAGCAGCAATGAGCAGGTGGCGAAGCTGACCGGCAGCGCGTCCAAAGCGAGAGCCGTAACGGCGGTTGCGCCGGGAACAGCGGTGATTCAGGCGGTCACGGCTGACAACCAGATTACGGTTACCAGCACGGTTACGGTGGTTCCGGCGGCGGCTGCGGGAAGCGGGAGTGCTACTTTTGCCGTCTACGGGGAGAAGCAGCTCATCCCTTCCGGTCTGTACGGGATCAACTATCAGAAGCTGAATGATCTGGGGCGGACAGATGATTGGTACAGTGAGCGTGATATTGCGCTGATGCAGGATATTGGTGTGGATCTGCTGCGCGTGCCTGACGGAACGTCGGCCAACTATTATCTGTATAATGACGGCTCACTCATTAATGCCAATGATCCGCGGTTCAGCAATATCACGACAGGCTTCGAGTACACCTCGGTGAACGGGATTAACAACGGGCTGGACGGGATTTTTCTGGATGATATTTACCGTGCGCCGAATGAGCTGGAGCTGCCTAGCACGTTTGTGCTGAATGTGGCTTTTCAGAGTGTGGAAGAGATTACGGCAGAGGTAGAGGAGATTGTCAGCCTGTCCGATCAGCCGGTGCGGATTGAGATGGGCAATGAATTCTATCTGAATAAATACGGCGGCCAGTTCCCTTCGGTTACCGATTACGTCTACAAGGCCCGCGATGTCTATCATGCGATCAAGGATATCGACCCGGATATTCAGGTGGGGATCGTCATTCTGGATAAATGGCAGGAGACGATTATTGTAAAAGACCCCGATTCGCATAAACCGAATGATCCGCTCGATCTGGAGGACACCGCAGGCAACCGTTATGTACGCTGGGAGGAGTGGAACCGGACGATTGCCGCCAATCCGGATATCTATGACGCCGTGATTCCGCATGAGTATACCGGTATTCACAGCATAGATGATATGACCCAGTCGGATTTCATGGACTTCCTGTATGTGAATAACGAGAACCGCTACCAGCTCATTAAGGAGCAGGCGCAGGAATTCCCGGGTAAGGAAATCTGGATCACAGAATACGGCGGCATCAGCGGGCTGATCTTCGGAGGAGAGACGAACCTGTCCGAGAAGGGCCGGATTCACCTGGGCAAAACCCCGGCCTACTCCATGCACTACATGGAGCGGTTCATGAACTTCATGAAGACCGGCAAAGTGCAGGTCACCGCCTATCACTGCCTGATTGACAACCAGTTTTTCGGTATCGTACAGGACAGCTTCGACAGCAGCAACAAGACGGGGATGGTCGTTCTTCCGCCTTATTATACCTTCCGCGAGATCGGCCATCTGCTGAAGGACAATGACTATTATTATGATCTGGCAATGACCAGCGGCGATTACCGGATGCTTAACAATGCTTCGCCAGCCAACTATGTCTACGGGAAGGATCTTAAGCTGAATGATGTCGGCGCTTGGGGACTCGGGAATGAAAATGAGCTTACTACCGTAGTATTCAGCAACAGAACGGATAAGGAAATCGAAGTTTCCCTTCCCGGCCAGGAGCTGATGCCGGTGTGGTCCTACGGTGGTGATCCGGTGCCGGATTATCTGGTCAACGACTACACCATCTGGAGACAGGAACCGAAGAATAATCCGCTGCCGGTAACCCCGGGTGGAGAGTTCGCAGCAACCGCCACCCTGCAGCCGTATTCGATGACTGTTATGAAACTGGCAGCGAGCAGTTATACCGATGTTGGTGCAGGCCATTGGGCGAAACCTTATATTGAAGCTCTGGGCACCAAAGGAGTGGTCTCCGGCGGAACGGCAACACAATATATGCCGGAAGCCCTTGTGACGAAGGCCGACATGACAGCGATGCTGGCTAAAGCACTCCAGATTCCGAACGACTATTCAGATACACCGGCGGTGTTTGGTGATGTTGCCGATACCGAGGCCATGTATCCTGTCCTGGCCGCTGCTGTATGGAAAGGGATCACTGCGGCGGACGCTTCCGGCAACTTCAACCCGGCTCAGAGCCTGACGATTCCGCAGATGATTGCCATGACGCAGAATGCAGCCGTGGTGCTGGGCAAAAATCCGCTGCTGGTAGTGAACCCGGGCTTCGGCGGCACGCCTTCCCCTACGGGATATGCTACCCGGGCGGAAGCGGCGCGGATGGTATACGCGCTGCTGGAACTGCAATAAGGATCTATAGAGACCGCATGGAGAGCTGCACGGGAAGATGAAGTAACTAAGGGGATTATTGGAACTGTGGGAGTGCTGGTATCTGCATGAAAGCTATCCGCAGGCAAGCCGACTTCGGAAGCGTCGGCCGTCACCGGATTTTCGCCGCAAAGAGCGGTATTCATCAAGAAATCCGGAGGCGGCCAGCGGACGGAAGTCCAAGCATTTGCCGCAGTTACAATTTCGCCTCAATAGAGGAGTTTTAAGTCAGTCTATATTCAGATTGGAGTATACGCTATGGACGTGGTGAGCTTAGGAGAAACGATGGTGCTGTTTACGCCGGAGAAGCAGGGGCAGATGCGATATAGCCGCAGCTTCTCCTCCCATATCGCCGGAGCCGAGACCAACACCCTGATCGGTCTGGCGAAGCTTGGCCACCAAGCGGGATGGATCAGCCGGCTCGGCCATGATGAGTTCGGCGCACTCGTCCGCGCGGCCGTGCGGGGGGAGGGCGTGGATACGAGCCAGGTTATTGTAGACGGGGATGCGCCGACAGGCCTGCTGTTCAAGGAACAGCTGAACGAACGGGATGTGCGGATTTATTATTACCGCTCGCATTCCGCAGCCAGCCGCCTGCAGCCGGGGGATATTGATGAAGACTATATCGCCGGAGCGAAATATCTGTACCTGACCGGCATCACCCCGGCGCTGAGTGCGTCTTGCCGGGAGAGTGTATTCCATGCCGTTGAGGTGGCGCGTAAGGCTAAAGTGATGGTGGTGTTTGATCCGAATCTCCGCCGCAAGCTGTGGAGTGAGGAGGAAGCGCGGTCTGTTCTGAAGGAGATTGTCAGGAAGTCGGATATCGTGCTGGCCGGTGTTGCGGAAGGAGAGTTTCTATACGGAACCAAGGACTGCGCCGAACTGGCAGGTTATGTACACAAGGAAGGCTGCGGCACAGTAATCATCAAACGCGGAGAGCGGGGAGCATACTATTCCAACCCGCTCGAAGCGAAGTATGTGGACAGCTTGAAGGTAGCCAAGGTGGTTGATCCCGTCGGTGCGGGTGACGGCTTCGCCGCAGGGGTGCTGTCCGGGCAACTGGATGGGTTGTCCCTGGAGCAATCAGTTACGAGAGGCTGCGCGGTTGGGGCGGCAGTAACGATGGTCAGCGGAGATATCGAAGGGCTGCCTGACCGCAAGGCACTGGCGTCACTATTGTCAGCGGCAGAGGAAGAGGTACAGCGATAAATCTGTAATGAGGAGTGGAGAGATGGGCAGCGAGGCAGGGATTCTTAATGAACAGGATTATTACCGGATCGTATACGGAGGCTGGCTCGGCAAAAATATCGGCGGAACCCTGGGGGCCCCGGTAGAAGGAGTCAAAGAGCTGCTTCAGCTGGACTTCTACCCGGAGCTGCCGGACGGCCCGCTGGAGAATGATGATCTGGATCTTCAGCTGGTCTGGCTGCATGCGCTGGAGCAGTACGGGCCGGGGATTACGGCGCAGCAGCTGGGACAGGAATGGGTGGACCATATTTTTTTTCCGTTCGATGAGTACGGCTATGCCCTAACCAATCTGCGCCGGGGACTCAAGCCTCCGCTGGCCGGATATTTCAACAACCCCTTCAATAACTGCATGGGCTCGCCGATCCGTTCGGAGATCTGGGCCATGGTCGCTCCGGGAATGCCGGAGGTGGCTGCGCGTTATGCCTATGAGGATGCGATCACGGATCATGCGGGCGGTGAAGGCGTGTATGGGGAGATGTTCTTCGCGGCGCTGGAGAGTGCAGTCTTCTATGAGCAGGACCGCGATGCCCTGATCGCAATCGGCATGAAGTTCATCCCGGCGGATTGCCGGACTGCACTTGCCATCAAGGATTTGCTGCGCTGGCATAGGGAGGGGAAGGATTGGCTGACGGCACGGGAGCTAATTCTGCAGCATCACGGGCACAGCAACTTCACAGACGCTCCGCAAAACATCGCCTTCACCCTGCTCGGCTGGCTGTATGGCACAGATTTCGAGGACGCTATTCTGAAGGCGGTGAATTGCGGGTATGATACGGATTGCACGGCCGCAACGCTGGCCTCGATCCTCGGGATGATTCTCGGGCCGGAGGGGCTGCCGGCCAAATGGGTTGATCCTGTGGGCAACCGGGTGGTCGTCAGCCCGCCGATCAACGGATTCCCCAATCCCGCTACTCTGGAGGAGCTGACAGAGCGGACTATAGCAATGGGCAAAAGAGTGCTGGCCCATGCCGGTTCCCGGATCGTAGTGCTGCCGGATCTGCCGACCCGGCTGGCAGCGCCGGACGAAGCCAGAGGCAGCGAGTCCATTGAAGAATTATGGACACGTGATCCGGGCGTGGACATCCGCTATCTGCCTGAAGGCTCACAGCAGCAGCACGCGTTGCTGAAGCTGGAGATCCGCTATGAGGGCAATGACCCTGGCATCGGCGCCGGGTGCCGCAAGCAGCTGCAATTTACGCTGACGAACCAGAGTAACGTGCCGCTTGCGTTACGTTCGGCACTTGAGGTACCGGAGGGCTGGAAGGTTGTGGAACAAACGCAGGACCAGGTAAACTGGAGCTTGGCATCAGGAGAGAGCGGCTTGGCGGCGGGGAAAGTGGCGGCAGGGGAGAGCGACGTGGCAGCGGGGAAGGAGACTGCGTGGGAGCATGGCGTGGCGGCGGGGAAGGAGACTGCGTGGGAGCATGGCGTGGCAGCGGGGAAGGAGACTGCGTGGGAGCATGGCGTGGCGGCGGGGAAGGAGACTGCGTGGGAGAATGGCGTGGCGGCGGGGAAGGAGACTGCGGGTGAGAATGGCGTGGCGGCGGGGAAGGAGACTGCGGGTGAGAATGGCGTGGCGGCGGGGAAGGTGACTGCGTTGGAGAACGGCTTGGCAGCATGGACGCTGGCTGCGGGAGAGAGCCGTACTTGGGAGACGGTGGTTACAGCTGGAGGTAATCTGCAGGAATCCACCTATCCTATGCAGCTGAAGCTCACCCGGCTGCATAATGGTGCAGAATGGGCAGCCTTCCGGATACCCTTCACCTTAGTTCGCGCCAACGGTTGGCTGGTCTCCGGTCCGGACCGCACGGCGGAGCAGCCGGTATGGATATCCGGGAACCGGGTCCGGTTGGATGAAGCTGCCGGATCACAGACCGAGGGCTGGTACACCGGCCGCACGGCGCTGTGTAATCCGCTGGACCGCGAGGTCTGCCTCGCGGTGTCAGCCCCGGGAGCGGTCCGGGTGAAGCTGGACGGACGGACGGTGCTCGATACACCGGGTGCCGCAGACGCGCTTCCGGCCTATCACCGTGGAGCAGAAGGGCAGAGAATCGAGCTGCAGCTGTCCGCCGGTATTCACCAGCTGGAGGTGGAGGCTCTGCGCGGGCTGGAGCCGCTGGAGCTGTATGTACTGACGGTAGCTCCAGCTGAGACTGAGCAGCCCGGATTCTGTTACAGCCTTAATGATCTGCTGCTGAATCTGCCCTTGTCTTCGGGATCTGAATAGTATAAGACTATAAGACAAACTACAAGAGCTGTCCTTGGTGCAGAGAAAACTGCATAGGGGCAGCTCTTCGTGCTTATGGAGAAAATCGTAGAGATTAGTCTCAAAAGTGGGCGGGACGAGCAATGAGGAGCAGAAGTGCTCTTGAATCCGCCGAAAGTGGGTGGGACGAGCAAATGAGGAGCAGAAGTGCTCCTGAATCCGCCGTAAGTTGGGCCGGACGAGCAAATGAGAGGGATAAATCCCTCTAATTCCGCCGAAATTGGGCGGGACGAGCAAATGAGAGGGATAAATCCCTCTAATTCCGCCGAAAGTCGGCCGGACGAGCAAACGAGAGGGATAAATCCCTCTAATTTTGCCGGAAGCGGGGCGTCCCGTACAAAAACAAAGGGCTGTGCCAAGCAGCCAATTCATGGCGCTTAGCACAGCCCTTGTAACGTGCCGCGCAGCCTCAGAAAATAATCTTCTGCGCCGCCATAATCCGGCCGATTTCGAAGATAGCGGCACACTCTGCGAAATGAACCTCGGAGATTACGGAATGATCATGCGTTCTGTAATAATACTTGCCGTCGGTATATACATGATCATAGATGGGGCTGATGTCATATACCGAGGTAGGGTAGAGTTCCCCTTCGCCCTTGATGATCCCCGCCGTGACCGAATGGTGTCCCGAGCCTTCCACGAAGGAGATACCCATTGGAAGCCACAGTGTGACTTCATGGCCGATGTCCTGTCTCCAGCTGCCGTTCAGGGTACCTTCCCCTATGCGGATCAGACTGTCGCGCAGTTTCCGGGGAATCCAGGGGGAGGGGAAGACCAGATCGCGCGCCAGGTGAATGATCCTGCTGCTGTTGTCAATCTGTCTCATCAGGAAGTGGAAGCTCTTCCCGTCCAGGGTAACCTCTGCCCACTCATCAAAAAACAGGTTGTCCGAGAAGATCCGCTCCATCTGGTCGATCTCACCGTAGAGTGCGGGCATCAGCATCAGCTGGCTCTGAATCCTCCTGCCGATGAGTCGTATGAAGTCTACAATCGGGTGGGTCTCGGGCTGGAAGTAGCCGTAATTTATATCATAATAAAAGCCGAGATTCTCATTGATTAAGTCCTTGGCAAATGCCATGAGATTATCGAATTCTTGTTTCGTGTTCATGCACAAGCTGCTCCTTCAGTCGTATGATATTTTGCTTATCATATTACGACTAGGCCAAGGTGTCTGTGATGAAAACAGCAGGTAATGATTGGGTTCTTAGCGCCAAAGCAAAAAAGATGCCCCATAGCTGCCCGTATCACGGGCGCCTATGGGGCATCTTTGTACTGCTCAGGTATCCGGACCTGATACCCAGCGCCGGCTTCAGCCGCACTCCGTCAGCCTCCAATGGAGAGCTTCTCTACAGCGCCGCCTGCCGCACAAACTCCCGGACCTCGCCTTGCGTAGGCAGCGCGGCGATGGCCCCGACCTTGGTGCAGACGATTGCGCCTACCTGATTGGCGAAGGTCACGAACGTCTGCTGCAGCTCTGAGCTCCGGGTGAACTCGGCCGGATGTGCCAGCTGGCTGATCTGGCCGAGCA
Organism: Paenibacillus phytohabitans; assembly: GCF_013141775.1. Taxonomy (GTDB): domain Bacteria; phylum Bacillota; class Bacilli; order Paenibacillales; family Paenibacillaceae; genus Paenibacillus_AQ; species Paenibacillus_AQ phytohabitans. Next base: position 127,436 of record NZ_WHOB01000088.1, on the reverse strand, counting down.
GGGCTCCGACGAACGCGTCCCCGGCTCCGGTGGAATCAATGGACTTCACGGAGATGCTCGGAATCAGCATACGGGAATCCGGGGAGGAGATCAGGGTGCCGTCTTTGCCCAGAGTAACGGCAACTGCTCCTGCTCCCCATTCATGCAGCAGATCAAGGGCGGTATCGCGGTCCATTTCACGCGTAATAATCTGCAGCTCCTCGTCGCTGACCTTTACCAGATCGGCCTTGGAGATGCCTGCTCTGGACAGCGTGATGAATTCCTCCTGCTGTCCGTTCCACAGGTCACCCCGGTAGTTGGGGTCGAAGGAGATATATTGCCCGTTCGCCTTCGCTTCATCCATGAGCGTCACATAGACCTCGCGGAAGGGATCGGCCAGCAGGGCTGTCGCCGAGCCGAAATGAAGCATGGCCGCTTCACGGATGGCTGCCCGGTCCAGCTCTTCCAGGCTCAGCAGCCGGTCGGCGCCGCGGTTAAATACGAAATCGCGTTCTCCATTCGCCGCGAGCGAGACGAAGGCCAGAGTGGTCGGCGCCGCGGTGTCGAGCAGCAGCATCGAGGTGTCAACCTTCTGCTCCTCCAGCGTCTGCTTCAGGAAGAGGCCGAAGGGATCGGCTCCGACTTTGCCGAGGAAGGCGGATTGGCCGCCAAGCCGGGCAATGGCTGCACTCACGTTCGCCGGTGCCCCGCCGGCCTGCTTGGAGAAATGCCGGCCTTCGGTCAGGCTGACGTCAACATCGGTGCAAAAGAAATCAATGAGCAGTTCGCCCACACACAGGACTGTACCATATACTTTCATTGTAAAATAACCTCCAGGCAGAATTGGTTTGTATTAGTTCGGAACGGGGGTGGATTCTCTGAATACAACGTCAGTGGCGACATGCGTCACCTGATAGGGCTTGGCAGGGTCTTTGATCCGGGAGAGCAGCATCTCGGCAGAGACAATCCCCATATGACCGCTGTAAATATGTACCGTCGTCAGATGAGGTTCGATGATCCGGGATTCCGAGGAATTGTCGAAGCCGCAGACCGCAACCTCCTCCGGCACCTTGATTCCTCTGTTCTTAAGCGATTTCATGACACGGATCGCGATGAAGTCATTGGCGCAGATGAAGGCGGAGGGCCATTCGCCAAGGGCGTCCAGCTGCTGATCCATCCAGTCCGCTTCAATCAGATAGTCCCGGTCCCGGCCGACAATGCAGGATTCGGGATTCAGCGGGATACCGGCTGTGGAGAGTGCCCGGTTGAATCCGATCCAGCGCTCATTGAAGCTGCGGCAGTGGTTGTAATCGCCTACAAAACCGAAGCTCTGCAAGCCCTGATCCATCAGCTTGCGGGTCATGGAACACACGCTGTGCTCATTCTCCATGAGCAGCAGGTCGGCCTTCAGCTCCGGATAGATAATATCGGACGCGCAGTCAATGAAGATTGTTGGAATGCCTAGTTCGGTAATCAGCCCGCTGTATTCTTTACTGAACATTTCAATACATATGATGCCGTCCACATTCCCAGGCTCGAAATTGCCGGGCAGGGTCATGCTGTTAATGTCGTTCTCCCGGACGAAATAAATGGACAAGGTATAGCCTTCGGTGCTGATACGCTTCTCCAGTCCGCTGAGCAGCTGGGAACCGAAGTGGGAGCTGTTGGGGAGATTGCTGGTCAAGAGGGCGATATTGCCCTGATTCTCGGAGGCGCTGCTTGCTGCTTCCAGATAGGAGAATTGTTTATATTTGAGCTCGACGGCCTTGTTGATTACCTTCTCCCGGGTTTCGGGAGGAATGCTCTCGGCGCCGTTCAGTGCCTTGGATGCCGTATTTCTGGAGATGCCGAGCGCATCCGCAATGTCTTGAATGGTGACCTTTGCTTTCTTCATCACTGTGTTCCACCTTTGTATCCCCTTATTAGTAACCTCTGCTACCTAATATATAGCATTTACTCAATATTGACAACGTAATTTTACAAATGCACAAATCAATTTTACATTTAAGAAATAGAAGGCTCTTTTACTTGCTTGAACTGATGATAATGTTACATTTGCACTATATAATGCACGATTTAAAATATTTTTTTGTGCAAAATGTATTGACTTGTTGTCATTGTCTCTGATAAATTGTAAAGGCGAAACATGTTCAAATGTAAATTTGAAAACCTATTCATTTTGTGAAATGTAAATTAATAGTTAGACCGGAGGTGGGTAACCTAACCGTCAGGAGGATAGATAGATTCAGGCGGACCAATGCCATGTGGATGGCAAGCAAGCAGCGGCCTGTTGCACAGCAGTATTAGAGCAGGCGCACCGTAAGGAGGAAAAAGAATGGCAAACCCGATGGTTCAACAAAGGGGTACAGAACTTAAACAGCATAAGTCGTGGTTAAGCTACGTGCGCCGGAATTATATCCTGTATCTATTTTTGGCTCCGGCCGTAATTCTTACAGTTATATTCAAATACGTTCCGATGTACGGCGCTATTATTGCTTTCAAGGATTTCAGCCCGCGCAGAGGCATCATGGGCAGCGCATGGGTGGGGTTCGAGCATTTCCAGCGTTTCCTCTCATCGCCGAATTTTTACGATATTTTAATGAACACGCTTAAATTAAGCGCTTACGGGCTGATCCTTGGTTTTCCGGTGCCGATTCTGCTGGCGCTTATGCTGAATCTGATCCGCAGCGCGAAGCTCAAGAAGAATGTCCAGCTGATCGTGTATGCGCCTAACTTTATCTCGGTCGTGGTGGTCACGGGGATGCTGTTTGTGTTCCTGTCGCCAACCGGTGTGGTGAACGCGATGATTACTACTTTTACAGGTAAGCCGGTGTCCTTCATGAGTGATCCCGCTTATTTCCGATCCGTGTATATACTGTCGGGTATCTGGCAGACCGCAGGCTGGTCCTCGATTATCTATGTGGCTACGCTGGCGGGTGTGGATCCGCAGCTTCATGATGCGGCGACGATTGACGGTGCCTCTCTGCTGAAGCGCATCCGCCATATTGATCTGCCTGCGCTGAGGCCGGTGATGGCGGTACTGTTTATCCTTGCGGCGGGCGGCATCATGTCCATCGGTTATGAGAAGGCCTTCCTGATGCAGACGGCGCTCAACACTCCGACCTCGGAGATCATTGCTACCTATGTCTATAAAGTGGGTCTGCAGGCCGGCGATTATGCCTATTCCACCGCTATCGGATTATTCAATTCCGTCATTAACGTAATCCTGCTGGTCTTCGTCAATACCGTCGTTAAGCGGCTGAACGAAGGGGAAGGGCTGTATTAAAAGGAGGTAAGTATGGATATTCAATATTCCGGGAAGGACCGGATTCTGCTTGTTATCACTTATATATTGCTCGGTTTGTTCATTCTGGTCATTCTGTTTCCGCTGGTGTATGTCGTGCTGGCCTCCTTCTTAACACCGAATGTGCTCATTACCAAGGGGCTGGCGATTGCGCCATCGGACTGGACGGTAACAGGCTACATCAAAATTCTCAGCAACGACGCGATGATCCGCGGCTTCTTCAACGCCGTATTCTACTCGGCCGCCTTCGCGCTGGCTACGGTATTCTTCTCCGTCTTCGCGGCGTATCCGCTGTCCATTGAGGGACTGGCCGGAAAGCGGCCGGTGATGATTTTTTTCCTGATTACGATGTTCTTCGGCGGCGGTCTGATCCCGACTTATCTGGTCGTGAAGGATCTGGGGATGCTGAATACGGTGTGGGCGGTAATTCTGCCCGGAGCGATCAGCGTGTTCAATATTATTCTGGCCAAAACCTTTTTCCAGGGCCTGCCCAAAGAGCTGTTTCAGGCAGCCAGTATCGACGGGGCATCTGATCTGGGCATTTTCTTCCGGATTGTACTGCCGCTGTCCAAGCCCATCATCTTCGTGCTGGCCTTGTATGCCTTCGTGGGGCAGTGGAACTCTTACTTCGATGCCATGATTTATCTGGACGATTCCCGGCTGTTCCCGCTGCAATTGGTGCTCCGTTCGATCCTGATTCAGAATCAGGTGCAGCCCGGCATGATTGCCGATGCGCTTGCCCAGGCAGAGCTTAAGAAATTGTCCGAAATGATCAAATACTCTTCCATTGTCATCTCCAGTCTGCCGCTCATCGTAATGTATCCGTTCTTCCAGAAGTATTTCGAGAAGGGTGCTATGGTAGGCTCCATTAAATAATATATAGGGGGAATCTCATATGAAAAAAACATTGCAAACCCTGTCCGTGCTGGCAATCTCAGCTTCGGTGCTTGCCGGCTGCGGCGGAGGAAACAGCAATTCCTCGGCCTCCGAGGATTACAAGCTGGAGAATGTGACGCTGCCGCTTAAAGAGAAGGTATCGCTGCACTTCATGTCCCAGAGCTCGGCGCTGGCGCCTGCCGATCCGAACGAGAAGCTGATCTACAAGCGGCTGGAAGAGAAATCCGGTGTACACATCGATTTCACCAACTTTACGAATGACTCTTTTGTCGAGAAAAGAAATCTGGCAGTAGCCAGCGGAGACCTGCCGGATGCAATCATTGATGCCGCCTACTCGGATTATGATCTGTTGACTCTGGGCAAGGATGGAACAATCGTTCCGCTTGAAGAGCTGATTGAGAAGTATATGCCGAATCTGCAAAAGGTGCTGGCAGCCGCGCCGGAGTACAAATCAATGATGACGGCGCAGGATGGCCATATCTATGCTTTCCCGTGGATTGAAGAGCTGGGTTCAGGCAAGGAGAGCATTCATTCGGTCAACGGGATGCCGTGGATCAATGTGGAGTGGCTGAAGAAGCTGGGACTCGCTATGCCAACCACGACGGAGGAGCTTAAGAAGGTGCTGGTTGCCTTCAAGAATGATGATCCGAACGGAAACGGCCAGAAGGATGAGATTCCGTTGTCCTTTGTGCTGAATAACGGCAATGAGGATATGAACTTCCTGTTCGGCTCGTTCGGCCTGGGGGACAATTTCGACCACACCGTGGTTACCAATGACGGCAAAGTAGTCTTCACTGCTAATCAGGACGGATATAAAGAGGGCATCAAGTATCTGAATGAGCTGTATCAGCTGGATCTGATCGACGAAGAGGCTTTTGAGCAGGACTACAATACGTATCTGGCCAAAGGGCAGAGCGAGCGCTACGGTCTCTACTTCCAGTGGGATAAAGCCAATATTACCGGGTTCAACGATAAATATGATCTCATAAATCCGCTGGCTGGACCAAACGGTGAAGTCAATGTAGCCCGCACGAACAACTTCGGATTTGACCGCGGCCGGATGGTTATTACCGGTTCGAACAAGAATCTGGAGCTTACCGCCAAGTGGATTGACCAGTTGTATGATCCGCAGCAGTCGGTTGAGGATAACTGGGGAACGTATGGTGATGAGACTCAGCAGAATATTTTTGAATACGATGAATCCGCCAAAATGCTGAAGCATCTCCCGCTGGAAGGCGCGGCTCCGGTTGAATTGCGCCAGAAGACCAGCATCGGCGGACCGCTGGCTATCCTGGACGAATACTACGGCAAAGTAACCACCAAGCCGGATGATGCCGCTTGGCGTCTGGACCTCATGAAGGAGAAGCTGGTGCCTTATATGAAGGCAGATAATAACTTCCCGCGTGTCTTCTACTCGCTGGAGGATCAGAAGGAATTGACCGCCATCGAGACGGACATGTTCGCTTACGTCAGCCGCAAGCGTGCGGAATGGACCAAGACTGGTAAAGTGGAAGAGGAATGGAAGGATTATCAGGCAGAGCTGTCCAGACTCGGGCTGGACAAATGGCTGGAGATTAAGCAAAGAGGATACGACAGCTATCTCAAGAACAAGGGCTGAGGCTACAATAGCTGCGGCACATGATAAACATATAAACAGATAAAGGTGGTAATGGAGTGGAAATTATGGAGAGAGCCAAATACAGGCCTATACTGCATTTTACGCCCAAGCAGCATTGGCTGAATGATCCGAATGGAATGGTTTATTTTGAAGGCGAATATCACTTGTTCTATCAGTATCATCCGCATTCCTCTATCTGGGGGCCGATGCACTGGGGACATGCAGTTAGCAAAGACATGATATCCTGGGAGGAGCTGGACATTGCGCTGTATCCGGACGATCACGGCTATGCGTTCTCCGGCAGTGCAATTATAGACTGGAACAATACGAGCGGACTGTTCCCGGAGAAGCCGGGTATCGTCGCAGTCTACACCAGTCATCTGGAGCCGACGGAAACGTCGCCTGCCGTGCAGAGACAGAGCCTGGCCTACAGCCATGACAATGGCCGGACCTGGATCAAGTATGCAGGCAACCCGGTGCTGAGCCATCCTTCCAAGGCGGATTTCCGTGATCCGAAGGTGTTCTGGTCCGAAGCACACGGAAAATGGATTATGGTGCTGGCGACGGATCAGACGATTACGTTCTACTCCTCCCCGAATCTGCGGGAGTGGCGTCTGGAGAGCGAATTCGGCGACGGCGCAGGCTCTCATGATGCGGTATGGGAATGCCCGGACCTGTTCCAGCTCCCGGTTGAAGGGACAGGAGACAGCAAGTGGGTGCTGCTGGTCAGCATCGGTGATGACAGCGGGCAGAGATATGGCTCGCGGACGCAATATTTCGTCGGTGAGTTCGACGGCTCCGTGTTCACACCGGAGCACAGCGACATCCGCTGGCTGGACTATGGCAAGGATAACTACGCGGGGGTCAGCTTCTCCGACATTCCGGCTGCTGACGGGCGGAGAATCCTCATCGGCTGGATGAGCAACTGGCGGTATGCCAACCATATTCCAAGCCAGGGCTGGCGCGGAGCGATGACGATTCCGCGGGTACTGACGCTGCATGATGCAGCAGAAGGCCGCATGTTGATCCGTCAGCAGCCTGTAGCAGAGCTGGACCGCTATTTCGGGGAAAGCACGGCTATGCCGGATATGCTGTTGACTCCAGGTGAACGCCAGTATGTCAGCAGCAAGGATTCGGCGATGGAGCTGCGGCTGGAGCTTGCGGACAATGAAGCGGAAGAGTTCGGTCTTATTATTCATCATACAGATACCGAGTATACAGAACTCATCTACTCTTCTGCCGAAGGCACGCTAACCCTGCTTAGAGATCAGTCCGGCGAGACCGGCTTCTCGGAAATATTCCCGGATCTACAGAGCACCGGGGGAATTGGCAGCCTGAAGAACCTGCGTATCCTGCTGGATACGTGTTCGGTCGAGGTATTCGCCAATGACGGCTTGGCCGCCATCACCAGCCTGGTCTTCCCCGGAGGAACCTGCTCGGGCCTGACCTTCTATTCTGCCGGCGGCAGTGTACAGTTCCGTGGCAACCAGTCATTCATCCGATAAATAATATATAGGATTAACCTGATAAAGGGTGTTCTATAAGCTGGGAAACAGCTTGTGGAACACCCTTTATTTGCGCCACAGGAAAGCGGCAGCCAAGCTTAGATTTTCCGGCCCTCATCTGCCCTGAATTCCCGCCGGAGCAATAGGGCCTCCGCATAAGTGATCAGCATCTGGATGATGACAAGGAAGATCTGGTTCACCAGATCCATAGCAGAAGAGAAGATAACTACGAATGAAATCAGACCTGTGAGGAGCGACAACAGAATGAGTCCTTTGGAAGCTTTGCGGTTCAGTCTCGCCTTGAACACATTCGTGAGTGTAATGAATACACCCTGAACGAGAATACAATTGGCGAACAGAGTGAAATACGTCCAGAACCGGGCATCGAGTGAACGGCCAAACCAGTTAATCAGTACAAGAGCCACGACTAGTAGGAGAAGAGAGATACCATCCTTTCGGCTGAGCATGGCACAACATCCTTTCTATTGGCTGATTCAATCCAGTTGTGAAAGATATCCATTATTACCCGCAGACTGGTTAAATCAAGCAAATGTCAGGCGCTATGCGCTGCAGCCGGAGCCGGAAACATCCGGGTGAACAGGAAACGGGTCAGCGGACCGACAACAATCAGCTGCAGCGGCAAGGCGCAGATGAAGTTGAGTCCCAGGACAGAGAAGTAATGACGGAAGAAGTTGTCCCCGAATCCGAAGTGTGCTAGTGTGCCATATAGAGACATGAGGATGACCATTCCGCAGACCATGAAGCATGAGATCGTCAGTACTTTCTTGATCATCGGGGCGGAAGGCTTCACGATCTTGAAGGCCAGGCCTTTGGCGATTTTACTGACTATAATAATATCGCAGAACAAGGCAACGGCAAGTGCCGGCAGCAGACCAATCGCCACATCGGCGAACAGTCTGTTATTGAATCCGTTAGAGATGATTACATTATAAAAAGACATGAAAACGACCATGAAAAAGCACATGAGGCTGGTGAAAATTAAAGCTTCTTTTTTATTGCTGCCCATTTCTCAAACTCCCTTAAATATAAGTTTTTCAAACCTCACTTATAGTAGCAGGGGGGGTGAATATTGTCAACCTAGTTGACAATATTCAATCCAGAACCAATGCACCTTAAGACTATAACTAACACAAGCAACTGGTTAATGAAGGGCGGAACAAGCATTGGATATTACGGGCGGGCAGGCGGATGGGCAGCAAGGGGATAAGCGGACAAGCGGACAGGCGGGTGGGCGAATGGGCTGGTGGGCGGACAAAAGGGCAAGCGGGCAAGCCGACAAGCCGACAAGCGTACAAGCGGGTGGGCGGATAAGTGGACTTGCGGATGGGCAGCAAGGGTTACCCGGGTGGTTCTGCGGCTGGCTAAGCGAGCGAACTTAAGTTCACCAGTAAAGACATGCAGGCCTAAATGTTGTACGTAGTGCAACTTGGACCTATGGATAATGGCAGATTCGTAAGGATTGTTGTATGAAATACAAGAATTTCCTGGCTTAGCGCCTTGAATAAGGGAGGAATGTTGCCTTTTATACAACAATTCTTGATTACACCCGATATTGTGAGGGGAATGTTGTATTTCGTGCAGGATTTTAGTTAGCTACCTAAACTCAGCTCATAAAATTAGACTTTACGCCAAATTGTATGTATATATTGGAGGCCATTTTGATGAAAGAGTATATCCTTGGTTTGAACCTGGTCGATTTAATCAGCGAGAAGCACAAGGTTCTGCGGGACAGGGTGAATATGGCGAGCGGGGAGAAGCTCAATAAGACTGAAACACATATTCTTGCAATGCTTGAGCTGCATGTCATGCTGTCCATTTCGGAGATTAGCAGGCTGATCAGCATTTCCCGCCAGGGGACGCAGAAAACGATCAACCATCTGCTGGCTGGAGGGTATGTGGACACGGCGATTGTAGAGGGGAACAGCCGGGACAAGCATATCGTGCTTACTCCACGGGGGGCGGAGGTGTGCAGGAGTATGCTGGAGATTAAGCAGGATATTGAAGCGGAGATCGCTGCCCGGATCGGCAAGGATCAGGTGGAGGTATTGCGGAAGCTGCTTACTGAGGATTGGCTCTAAATAACTGCTGCTACTACCGGCTGTCCATGCGGATTCACAGGTTGTCACGGTTAGAATGGCGTTCATTTAAGGCTCCCGGGAGGATTCCGGCGGGCCTGTTTGTCAGATACATATCTCGGCGGATTTAAGCAGGAGGTTAAAAAATGACGTAAATCCGGCGGCGATGCCATCATCTCCGAATATGAAGCCGCTTATAAGCTGAAAACGGCTGATTGCTGAATATAAAAGCGCATTGAGCAACAATGGACGAAGCGGAATGCCTGCTTCGTCTTTTTGCCGTGGTTTTGGCAGAAGGGGGAGCATAGTTTCGGAAGTATGTGCAGTTATTAGAGAAAATATGCAGATTTTATTCCTAAAAACCGAAAATGTCTATGGTATCTGCACCTATACAGAATGTTATAAAAGGATTAAGGTATTAACCAGGCGGCGCAGCAAATATAGTGTCTGCATCCAGTTATAGGGCCAGATTATAATTGAGCGCCAAGGGTAATATAACTTTAAAAAAAGTCGGTGAGCTGAGATGATGTCTTCGGTAAAAAGATTCCTGATTGGACGGCCGCTGAAGTCGGATCAACTGGGCGAACAGAAATTAAACAAAACCAAAGCTCTTGCCATTCTATCCTCGGATGCCTTGTCTTCGGTTGCTTACGGTCCAGAGCAGATTCTGCTGGTGCTGATTACGATTAGTGCAGCAGCCTTCTGGTATTCCATTCCTATCGCTGTAGGGGTACTCGTGCTGCTGCTGGCGCTGATACTTTCCTACAGGCAGATTATTTTTGCTTATCCCCAAGGTGGCGGCGCCTATGTGGTATCCAAAGAGAACCTGGGCAAGTATCCGGGTCTCGTGGCCGGCGGCTCACTGCTTGTGGACTATATATTGACCGTGGCGGTAAGTGTATCCGCCGGAACAGATGCCATCACTTCAGCTTTCCCTAGTCTTCATCCTTATAATGTGATTATTGCCATCATCTTCGTCCTTCTGATTACGACGCTGAATTTGCGGGGGGTCACCGAATCGGCGTCCTTCCTGGCTTATCCGGTCTATCTGTTCGTCCTTGCCATGTTTATCATGATCGGTCTTGGCTTGTTCAACATTGTGACCGGCAATGTGCCTGCCGAACTGCATACCTCACTGGGTACACCGGTGGCTGGAGTGAGCTTGTTCCTGCTGCTCCGGGCGTTCTCTTCGGGGAGCTCGGCGCTGACAGGGGTAGAGGCCATATCGAATGCCATACCGAACTTCAGGGCTCCTGCACCGAACAATGCAGCCAAAACACTTGCCGCGATGGGCATACTGCTGGCGCTGTTATTCTCAGGGATTGTCTTCCTGGCTTATTATTACGGGATTGCCCCGCGTGAGGAAGTTACCGTGGTTTCCGATATTGCCGAGCAGGTCTTCGGCCGGAACTTCATGTATTTCTTCGTTCAGGGGACCACGGCACTGATTCTGGTTCTGGCAGCCAATACCGGATATTCCGCGTTTCCGCTGCTGGCGGTGAATCTGGCCAAGGATAAATTCATTCCCCGGATGTTCACGGTCCGCGGCGACCGGCTGGGTTATTCTAACGGGATTCTCAGCCTCGGTATCCTGTCGATCATTCTGATCATTGCCTTTGAGGGACGGACTGAGCACCTGATTCCACTGTATGCGGTAGGGGTATTTATTCCGTTCACGCTCTCGCAGACCGGGATGATGGTCAAATGGATCCGGCATAAGCCGGAGGGCTGGCTGCCCAAGCTGATCATCAATACGATCGGAGCGCTCATCAGCTTCATCGTTACCATTATGTTCTTCCTGACCAAATTCCCGCAAATCTGGCCGGTGCTGGTCTTCCTGCCGCTGATTATCCTGTTCTTCTACCGCATCCACAAGCATTATGAATCGGTGGCTGATCAGCTGCGGATCACCACCTGCGGCGAACCGCCGCTGGCGATCGAAGGGAATATCATTATTCTGCCGGTGGCCGGAATTACGCATGTAGTGGAGAACTCCCTGCGGTATGCCAAGTCGCTGGGAGCCGAACAGATTATTGCGGTCCACATTCCGTTTGAGCGGGAGGATGACGCCATATTCGAAGAGAAGTGGAAGAAATTCCATCCCGAGGTGCGGCTGGTGACGCTGTATTCGCCCTACCGCAGCATCATTCATCCGCTGACCAAGTTCATCGATACCGTCCAGCGCAAAGCAAGTGAATCGAATTATCAGGTTACTGTAATCGTTCCGCAATTCATTCCGAAGAAGGGCTGGCATAACATCCTGCATAACCAATCCAGCCTGCTGATCCGCGCGCATCTGCTGTACCGCAGAAATGTAATTATTACTACTGTGCCTTATCATTTGAAAAAATAACTGCGTGATGCACGCAAAAAGCCCCCAGCCACGGATAACCGGTGGCTGGGGGCTTTTATTGTATTGAGCCTACAGGGAACCTGCTAAACTCAGCAGCTGGTACAGAACCTTGGCCGCAGCTTCGCGGGTGGCCGGCAATGCAGGGTGGAAGATGAATTGTCCCTGCTGTGCTTCGCCCTGCATCAGTCCGGCATCGCTGACGGCCTGAATGCTGTCCTTGGCATAGCTGCTGAATGAAGCAGCATCGCCATAAGGTACGTTAGCTGAGCCGCTGGTGAACTTGATATCCAGCAGCTTAAGCGCTCTGGCAAGCATGACCGTGAGGTCCTGACGCGTAATCTCATCGCCCGGTCTGAAGCTTCCGTCATAGCCGGTAACGAGGCCGGACTTGTAGGCTGCATTCACATCCTGCGCATACCATTCACTTCCCTTAATATCCGTGAAGGCATTCGTCCCTGGCTGCTTATCCAGGCCGATGGCCGTCACGAGCATGGAGGCGAATTGTGCGCGGGTAACGGGACTCTTCGGCGAGAATGTATCTGCTGAAGTTCCGTTCAGGATGAACCTGCCGGCCAGGGTCTGGATTTCGCTCTTCGCCCAGGAGGAACCGGTATCCTTGAAGGTAATCTGCCTTGTGGCTGCTGCATAAGTCGAGAAGCCCGGACGGCTGATCTTGACTAAGGTTGATCCATCCGTCATGGTCTTGAACTGTGCAGGCACGGGATACACAGCGTCTCCCTCTGTATAAAGTGCGCCTGCATTCGTGGCATCGATACCTTTATCCAGCAGGAAGGCCCGGTGGACGATCTGATCAGGTGCGAACGTTACCTTGGAGGAGACGCCTGCCACTGTGGAGACGGCTTCGAAGGTATAAGGCGTTCCAAGAATTGCTGCGCCCGGGTAACCGGCGGTGAATATTGCTCTGCTGTCCGTTGATGGCGCAATCGTGATGGTCAGACCGGCATTAGCGCCCAGTCCTGACAGGGCAGACAACGGTAAGGCTACGGATGCCCCCTTCCATGTGAAGGCCAGGGAACTGCCCGCAGGTGCGGACTGCAGCAGCTTCACTTGCTCAGCAGTCAGCTTCAGGCTGGCCCCCGCGCTGCTGTTCTCCGCAGCAGTTATGCTGTAGACGGCCGCTGCAGCTGCAGCATCCAGTGCCTTCTGAAGCGCGGCAGTGTCAATGGAGACCACTGTCTGATTTCCTTCCAGAGCAGCAGCACCTGTAAGACCAGCAACGGTTTGCCCTGGCTCAACTACAGCCGCCAGCTGTTCGGCAGAGGTTGCCGGACTTTGGCTTGAGGCTGGGGTTGAGGTTGGCGTTGGCGCTGGCGCTGGTGTTGGTGAAGCGGCCAATCCGCCGCCACCGCCGCCATTGCCTGATGCAGGCGTTGGTGTAGGAACAGGGCTTGCAGTAGGAACCGGCGTTGGAGTAGCCGTTCCTCCGCCGCTGCCCGGATCAGGCGTAGGCTGGGTTGGTCCGGTGATGTCTTCGTCATCTCCCACCGCATAGAACGTCATATTTACAAGCTGAACATCTGCGACATTAAATTTCTCGTCATACTGCACTGCATATATGCCGAGCTTATATTGCCCCGGCTCCAATTGCCTGATGACGTAATTTCCATACTCATCTACGGTTCCGTCCGAATAGCTGCCGTCGAGATTCTCGAAGGTCACCCGTCCTGCAGGAAGTGTAGACAGCTGCTGGGTCTCCTCGTTTAATTCATACCAGTCGGAGATCCGCCCGATGTAGCCTTCGCTCAGGCCGTTAACCTCAACAACCATGAAGTTGGTGTGATTATTGGCCAGCGTGACGGACAAGTCGGCCGGAGCAGCCGGTGAGATTCTTTTGTTCGTCAGCGCACCATCAATCAGACCGAAGTCATTATCGGCAACGCCGGTTCCCACATGGATGACAAATGGCAGATGAAGCGGAGGAAGTCCCGGACTCTGCAGCAGGATTTCTCCTTCATATACTCCGTGAGCTGCGCCCTCAGCCGCTTGAGCCGAAAGGGTGAAGGGCGTGCTGGAGCCTGGGGCGGCGGTGATTGTAGCATCTCCCTCTAGTCCGCCAAGCGTCATTTCTATGCTGCTCACATCCGGAGTGGCAACCGGATCGGAAGGATCGGATGTCACGCTTGCATGCATCACTACCGAAGCAGTATAGGTCACCGCATCATCGGAGAAGTTCTTCACCCGCAGCGGCTTGGATAGCGGCGCAGCACCCGGCTGAATGGCTCCGAAGCTTAGATTGCTGGCCTCGCTCTCCATCACGGTTGCATTCATTTGCTCGTCATAGATGGTAATCGGATCGAGGGCTTCCACTACAGCCGGTGTAAGCAGAGCGCTGGCTACATCAGCCCGGCCTGAACCCTGGGAGTACACATCGTATTGTGTACCGCCGGTGTCGGAGATCACATCCGCCGTGTTGGCCAGTGCAGCCCGGATATCGAGCGGTGTCCAGTCTGGATGGGCCTGTGTCATAAGCGCTGCCAGACCCGCGATATGCGGGGAGGCCATGCTGGTTCCGCTGGAACGGTGATAGGCCAGATCGTAGCTGGGATCTCCTTTATCGAAATAATAGGCATACTCCTGATCACCGTAGAGCGCAGCATATTCCGGCAGGGTGGAGAGGATATTCACGCCCGGCGCACTGATATCCGGCTTGATGCCGTAATTATCATCGGAATTCGGTCCGCGTGAGCTGAAGTCGGCGATGGTGTCGCCAGCCGCTACGGTCATCGGATAATCCTTGCCGAAGGTGATATGCAGCGGTTTGTCCGGGTTCGCGAGAATCTCCCGGGCCAGCGCCCGTCCCTCCATGCCCGGCATGTCGAAGGTAGGAATATGGGCATAATCATCGCCGAGGAAGGCAATCTCGCCTAACGGGCCATCGCGTCCGGGAATACTGACGGAGAGATCGGCTTCTTCAGACCCGTCCAGCGAATTGCCGTTGAAGATAATCAGAGCCTTTGCTCCCTTTTCCTTGGCAATAGCGACCTTATCTACGAATGTAAGATTGCCGCGGGAAACCACTACGACCTTATCCGTAACATCTCCGGTTTCGTTATAGTCGCTGTAATCACCAAGTCCCGCATATACAGCGTCCAGCGGTCCGGTTCCCAGCAGATCACTGAAATTCGCACCGTTATAGCTCCAGCCGAGAAGATCAGAGTACACAGTATCGGTCACCGAGTACACTTCCTCTGTCACGGTGTCCGTCAGCTGGGCGCTGAAATTGGCACTGTAGTGGATGCTGGTGCTTGTAGCGGCAGCAACGGAAATGGCTAGCTGCGAGCTGGCCGGCGAGCCCATGGAATAATAGTATTTGCCGTCACTGCCGGCATTGCCGTTCGCGATAACGGCCACGACACCGGAGAGCACGGCATTGTTCACGGCGATGGAATCCGGTGAATCCGGACCTTTCTCCAGGTCAGAGCCGAGTGACAGGTTGATGACATCCATTCCGTCCTTAACAGCATGCTCGATGCCGTCGATGACCTGGGCCGAGGTACCGGAGGTCTGATAGGTTCCGTCTTCCTTCGCGGTTGCACCCAGTACCTTATAGGCATAGAGGTCAGCCTCGTAGGCAACGCCTTTCTGGACGACCTCGGAGGTGGGATTCTCTCCCCGCCCTACAATGGTTCCGGCTACATGGGTGCCATGGCTGGTGCCTTCGAAGCCGAAGATGGCCGGAGGCTCTTCATAAGGATCATTATCCTGGTAGAAGGAATCGTAGCCGCCTTTATAGGCATTCTTCAAATCAGGGTGCTTATAATCAACCCCGGTATCAATGACGCCGACCTTCACGCCTTTGCCGGTAAAACCGCTCTGCCAGGCAGTGTCTGCCCCGATCTGGGCAAGCGGATCGATTTCGAAGCTGCTGCCGGGGCTGTTCGCAGTAGAAGGAGAATCAATCAGCGGAATAGGATAATAGGTGCTGTTCAGACTGATGGACTTGACCCCGGCCAGCTTGGCCAGCTGCGGAATCTGATTGGCGCTGACTGTAACCTCCATCCCGTTGAGTACGGTGTTGTACTGGTAGTTAACCTTCAGCGGAATACCTTTGGAGCTGGCGGTATTCTTGAAGACGGTCTGCTCCGACATGACGGACTGTTCAGCCGATTGTACGGAGAAGGAGCGTCTGGACACGCTGGCTGAGCGTTTGGCTTCGGATACGGGCTGTCCGGTCAGCTGGATGATTACACTTATTTTGGCGGAAGAAGCAGTATCAATATTCCCGTCTACAACTGCAGGAGCGGCTGTAAGAGCTTGTACCGAGCTGCCCGCTGCTGTAAGAGTAGCAGACAGTGCAGGAGAGATAAGCGGCTGTGCCGGATTGAGCAGACCGGCAAGTGCCTCTGAAGCCGGCGATGTCCCGGCTGCCCCTGCCGGACTGCCGAGCGGAGCAGCCAGCAGAAGGACGGAAGTGAAGAGCGCAACCGATTGTTTGATGAATGATTTAGCCAATGTCTGATTCCCCATTTCTATAGAAGATGTTTACTGCGGGATAGAGATGGCATCCACCGAAATATAGGTGCCGCTGGAAGCCGTATTCTTCTCCCCGGTGTGGACGACACGCAGGGTATGCTTGCCCGCAGGCAAGGCTGCCGCTTCGAAGATCACCGCCCGGAATTGCGGCACTGCGCTGTATAAGTCAACGGAAGCTACCGGCTTATCATCAATGAGAATATCTGCTATACCGCGGTTAGGTCCGGTGTACGCCAGTACCTGTACCTGTGTGCCTTCGAATTTGAACTGGGCATAGGCTTCAGGGCCGTCTGCATATTTCGCAATTCCGCCGAAATGCTTCAGGCTGAAGTTGGTTTTCCAGGCACCGCTGTAAGAGGTAGTAGCATTGTCCTCCTGAATAAGATGAGCTACTGTGAGGGCATCGACATTGATGAACGCGGTTCCGCTCTTTTTGGCATTTGAATCGGTCTTGCCCGTCCATTCAATGGTGAAGGTGTGCTGCCCGTAAGGCACGATTTTTTCATAGATTAGCTGCTTGTCCAGGGAGGTCTTGCTGAACAGTGAAGGGGATGCCGCCTTGATCCCGTCAATATAGACATTGGCGATGCCCTGCTTGTCATTCTTGGAGCCGGTCCAGCTGATATAGCTGCCTACGAAGGCGAACTCGACCTTGCCCTTCGCATTAATCTGTGTGGCAATTGTTCCGGAATAGGCGCTGCTGCTGACCTGTGCCCAAGGGCCGGTGAAGATCAGCGGGCTGCTGGTATCTTCATAGCTGCCTGCCAGGTTATCTGTGGCAACACCAAGCGTATAGCTGCCGCTGCCCTTGTAGGCATACACGTCCAGATAGTAGGTTCCGCTCTCGTTCACTGTGAAATCTATAGCTTCGGAAGAGGTACCTTTATTCTCCGAGTAAGCCAGGATATTGTCGTTAAGCTGAACGGTTGCCGCTTCAGGAGAATACAGATACAGATCGAAGTCTGTTCCTGCATCACCGGTCAGGGCCAGGCTGATATTCTCACCGGCATGGAGCTCGATGGAATAGACATCATTTACGTCCGCAGCTTCATCCAGGCGGTTAGTGATGCTGCTGCCGGCGTAAGGGGTGCCGGGAATATCATCATCTGTCAGCGCCTGATAGGCGTTGATCATGGCTCCGCTGGCTATACGGCCTGTAAGTGAGCTGAGGCGTGTGCCGCTGCTCATGATCCGCTGCTTAACGGCGAGCGGGCTGAGCGACGGCTCCTGGCTGAGCACCAGTGCGGCGACACCGGAAGCGTGGGCGGCAGCGTAGGAGGTACCCTGAGTATAGTTATAGGTATAAGTGCTGTTCGGTGCTTTTGTAATATTCTCAAGGTTAATGGCGGCAATCTTCGGATCTCTGGAAATGACCCAGTTGTAGCTGTCCTTGTCTTCATCCAGCGGATACCGTACGCCATCATAGATCGTTCCGGAAACTCCGAGTACGTTCGAATAGAAATATTCCTCCACGAAGTACAGATGCAGGACATCGCTCGTAAAGTCGGATTCTTCCATTGCATTCAAGGAATGAGATCCCGTAAGCAGGAGGTTTCCTCCAGCCTGCAGATACTCCTTCAGCCCGGCCTGATCGTTGTCCGTAATATTCTTAAGATTGTTCCTGGCTGCGGTGCCTGTGAACCAGATGACTACATCATATTGCTGCATTAGCTCTGCAGAAGGGCCGTCTCCGCCGTTCGGAGCAGTCTGCACAATGTCCACCGCTTCGTCGAATCCGGTATAATCCTCAAGCAGATCCGTGTACTTGGACAGCTTCGGGGTGCTTGGATAAGGTTCGATATTGGAGCCGTCATCCTGTACGAGCAGTATTCTCGCAGAGGCGTCATCCTTCGGCGCACCCAGATAATCCATAGCTTTGTCAAAAGCCTCCTGGCGGTAATTCTGGTCAGCATCCTCATCGTCCAGGATGTTCTCAAAAGCAATCCCGTTAAAAATAATTTTGGAGGTGCCGTCGTCAATCTGGGCGGCCAGACCTGCATTGACTACAGGTGCCGTTGTCCAGTTCAGGTCGCCAGGCGCTGCAACGTCCACCGATTCCGCGCCGATATTGGACATGGAGGCCAAATTTCCGGTATTATCCACTGCCGTAACGGAGAGGATGTTCGGGCTGTCAAAGGCAGCCGGATAAGCAGGCGTAGCATCCGTGTTCACGCTATAGTTGCCGGAAGGGGCAACTATGAGCATTTTGGAGGCATCAATCACATCTTTGAGCGCCTGGCTGTAGCTGTAGGTCTCAGCACTGATATTGGCAATCTTGGCTCCGTTCTTCTCGGCATACTGGATGGCTTCGATCAGTGCGAGCACGGTTCCGTATTCGCCTTTCATGAACTTGAGCGGCATAATCTTCACCTTGGGGGCGATGCCCGATACGCCGATGCCGTTATTCGAGGAGGCGGCGATAATCCCGGCAACGGCAGTTCCGTGCCAGTCCCCATCCACGGCATCATAGAGCTGATTCGACTGATCGATGAAGTTCCAGCCGTGAACATCGTCAATATAGCCGTTGTTGTCATCATCCTTGCCGTTATCGGCATAATCCTTCTTATTGGTCCAGATATTGTCCGCCAGATCGGGATGACCGGCAGCCATGCCCGTATCGATGACCGCGACAATCAGATCGCTGCTGCCTTGCGTAATGTTCCAGGCTTCGGTGGCCTTAATGTCGATTCCGGGTAAGCCGGGCTGATCTGTATTTGCGGGATCCTGTCCCGTGTTGAGCAGTGCCCATTGTCTGTCGAAATAGGTGTCGTCCGGAAGTGTGCCGGCCGCTGCCGGATACAGCTTGTAGTCAGGCTCAGCATAGAGGACATTGGGGTCTTTGTTCAGTTCGGTAATCAATGGACCGATGTCGGCAGAGGCAGGCACGCTTAGAGCTTCTGCATGAATGCCGGAGAGCTTAATACTGCTCTGAAGAATGCCGGAATCCAGAATGGAGCTGGAAGGTGAGGTGAATCCGGCCTTATACTTCACGATAATCGTGCTGCTGTCATAAGCAGCTTCTCCGGCAGGAATTGCTTTCGTTTCTGCTCCGGCAGCTGAGCTGCCGGCAGACGGCTTGATCTGTACCACCTTTGCCTGCGGAGCCGTGTCTGCGGACCATTCGCTTTTGCGCGTTTTGCCTGAGGGCTCCTGGGCAGCGAAGGCGTTGCCGAGCGGGCCAATCAAGAGTGATGTGAAGGCCATGATCATAACAGACTTGCTTAACCATTCTTTTCTCAAGTTTTTACCCTCCTGATTGAACAAGAAATGTACTTCTGCTGGAGATTTGGATTTCCTGAGTCAACATATATGACATGTGATATATGATAGTAGGCTGACCTTACTGTGATCTTACAGAAATGATCCGTAAGGCCGATGAAAGCGTCTTTAATTGCTCTGTAAGAGGGGAATATTCATAATTTTAAAAAATAAATAGAGTAGTGAGGTATAATGATGTCAATCTTTCTAACGTTAGATAGATTGCGTTATGCACCTGAAGGGTTACTGGGGAATGATGTCAAAATATGCGATGCAGCGAGGTGGAAACTGATTGAACATACATGAGAACAATAGCAGGATCAGCATACCGGACAGTCCGTTTTATATCCCCCGTCCCCGTCTGTATGAGCTTCTGGACCGTAACCGTCAGGTGAAGCTGATCACGGTGGTTGCGGAACCGGGTTATGGCAAAACGGCTTTGCTCTCCAGTTATATGCTGGACAGGGGCTTGCCGGCCGTCTGGTACCAGCTGCATGACAGCGACAGTTCCGCCGGAATCTTCATTTCTCATTTGCTGGCTGCACTTGGCAAACAGCTGAAGCAGCGGCTTGACAGCCACCGTCTGCCCAAGTTTATTCATGCGGGCACGGAAGAGCTGCTGCATATGCTCTCTAATTGGCCGGAAGAGCTGTACATCATTCTCGATCATGCCCATGTCATCCATCCGGTTCAGGAAATCCTTGAGCTGCTGGAGAGACTGCTTAACGAAACTCCGCCGGGGATCCGCTTTGTTCTGATCGGACAGCTGCTGCCGTCCCTGCCTTATGCTTCCTATAAATTACGCCGGAATTACTTCAATATCAGCAAGTCGGAGCTGGCCTTTACACAGGAGGAGATCACTGCATTCTTTCTGGATATGCCATCCGCACCGCTGGAAGCCCGGGAGATTGAATATATCCTTCATACCACCGAAGGCTGGCCGGCCAGCCTGGAGCTGATCCGTGATGCGGTCCAAGGCAAATCGGTAGAGGAACGTGACCGCATTCTGCCTAAGCTGTCCAGAATTCCGCATCTTTACGATTATATGGACAGGGAAGTGCTGAATTTGCAGACCCCGGCGCTGCGGACCTTTCTGCTCAAGACCAGTATCATGAGAGAGCTGGACCCGTCCGTCATCCGGCAGTATCTGGACCTGGCGGATGAAGAGGTCCCGGCGCTCCTGATCAAGCGGTTCACCTTCAGCGTTAATCCGAATGAACAGACCTTCCGGTATCATAAATTATTCCGTTCTTTCCTGCTCGAGCGCCACCGCACAGAAAACAGCCGCAGCGGGATTAATCAGGATCATTTGAAGCTGAGCGGCATCTATGAGGAGAAGCATCAATTTTTCCCGGCCTTTGCCCATTCCATCCTGGGGAGGGATTTCGTGAATGCCGGCAGACTGATGCGGGTGCTTCAGGTCCGCTATCAGCCTCAGGAATTCATGGTGCTGCTGCAGAGCTGGCTGGAGGAATTTTTTGACCACCATTATATCGAATCCTCCATCTTTCTGTACCGCTGCATCCCGTTGTATGTTCTGCATCAACTGATCGGGCAGCTGGAGCAGAACCTGGCCAGCCTGGATGAACGGCAGCAGCTGATGTGGGCCGCTCTGATCCGCCAGCAATTGGCCGGTATCTATAAGCTGACGGGAGACCTCGGACGAGCCAAGGCACTGTCGGAAGCTGCACTGCAGACTTTCGAACAGGTGGAGGATCCGCCGATGATCATGCTCAGCCTTAATTTTCAGGCGGATTTGCTGCTGAATCTGGGGCAGACCGCAGAGGCTAAGGCCTGTGCGCAGCGCTGCCTGTTCCTGGCAGAATCGGAAGGGGATCTGCAATTCCTTCCCTATGCATTAAGCGGAATAGCAGACACACTCATTGAAGACGGGGCACCTGAAGCTGTTGAATATCTGGAGAAAGCCCTGGAGCGCAGTCCGGGCAATGATGATGCACTCCAGTTCTTCCTCTTCTGTAGCAGATGCAAGCTCTACAATCTCGTCCACGATGTCCCGCAGGCTATTGAATGGGCGCAGCAAACGGTCCGGCTTGCCGAGAATTTCGGATTTGACCGTGATGTCGGCTTGTCCAATATCTATCTGGCCAGAGCCTATGTGAGTGCAGGCCGTCTGCAGGAAGCCGGACCCTGCCTCGAAATCGCCTATCAGGTGCTGCATTCGTTCAAATTCCTGTTCGCGCATGTACTCGCTGCGCAGTATGCCCTGCTGCTGAAGCAGCAGGCGACCGGGGCGGCAGATGTGAAGTGGCTGGAGCTGAATGAAGTCTGTGAGAAGAACGGCTATCCCTTCATTGCTGACCGCTATAAGCAGGAGCAGCGGGGTGGAACTGCAATATTAATGGAAGCGGAGGCCGCACCGCTGCTGCAGATCGGAGTGCTCGGTCCGCTCAGTATCAGCTTCAATGATCAGCCCATTGTGGTACGGCGCAAAGCCAGCTTAAGACTGCTGCTCTTCCTGATCGTGAACCATAAGGGAAGAACGCCGCAGGATATCATCATCGAAGAGCTGTTTCAGAATAAATCACTCGGCTCTGCGCAGAATCAGCTCTATGTGGCATTGTCTGTACTCAGAAGCACGCTGGAGCCGGGAGGCAATCCGGGCCGGAATTCGCGTTATATCAAGAATGTCGATGGCTTGTATTCTCTGAATACCAGTCTCATAGATCTGGATCTGGCTGCCTTCCTGGAGGTTAAGCTGGAGACCGGGAATATGGAGGAGCTGATCCGGGCGGAGCAGCTGTACCGAGGGGATCTGCTGGAGGAATACAGATACGAGTCTTTTATTGAAGGGGAACGTGAGCGCATCGCGATCAAATATATGCAAATTCTGAACAGGCTGGCCGAGTACTTCGCCGCTCAAGGCGATTACTACCGGAGTATGGAGTATTATGAGAAACTATGTATGAAAGATCCGTATAATCTGAAAACCTTTCAGGCGTATTTCAAAATGCTGCAGCACTTCAACCTGCACACCTACGCTGCGAAGGTAGCTGAACGAATGAAGCAAATGCCCCAGGAGTGGGCGGAATGAAAGAGAGGGAGGTTCAGAGGGTAACATTCAATGGAAGCTGAATTTGTGGTAAGCTGACTCTAAGATATTCTAGCGAACAGGCAGCGGATGGAGGGACAGTTGTTGAAAGTACGAGGCTTGAACGGATTCAAAGTTAAGACAGTGCTAATGATGATGATGCTTGTGCTGCTGCTCACGGGCTGCGCGCAGGGAACGGCCCATATGACGGTGAAGAAGAACGGTTCTCTCGATCTGGCCTTCAGCCTGCTGCTGGATTCCCGGGCGGAGAAGCTGGTCAGCGGTAAAATAGAGGAGCTCCTGACCACGCGGCTTGCGGCCGCAGGGATTGAGCTGAACAAAACGGCAAGCGGTAAATCTACAGAATATCAGTTTCGGAAATCCTATGCCTCGATCGAGGAGCTGCAGTCCAGCGGCAGTAGTCTCGATATTGTGGAGGCGGAGGTCGGGCAGACAAACAGGTGGCTGTATACCCGGTACGATGTAGTGGCCCAGCCTAAGCTGAACGCCTATTCGGATGAAATTATTGATGGCATCGGCAGCTTAAGCGTGCCTAAATCCCTTGTGCGGCTGCTGATGGGTACCTTCTCCGTTGATTTCAAATTAACGATTCCCTATGATCTGTACGGACCTAATAATGCGGCGGAACAAGACGGCAATACCTTAACCTGGCATATTTCACTTGCGGATTCCGAGCCGCTGCGTCTGGCTGTATACGTGCCGGATATCCGGAATATTGCCATCGCTGGCGGCGGCCTCCTGCTGATTCTGGCCGTACTTATAACGTTCTTTATCCGCTCAAGAAAATCACGCAAGCTCAAATCCGCGCCTGAGGACCCTACGCTTAATAATCATCGGGCACAGCCTTAGGCTTCGAGCTGAAGTTGTCGCGGTACTGGCCGGGTGTCATCCCCTCCTGCTTGCGGAACGAGCGGATGAAGTTCTGCGAGTTGTTGTATCTGAGGCGTGAGGCGATATCCTTCACCGGCATATCGGTTTCCTCCAGCCATTTCTTGGCCATTTTGAAGCGGTACATTGTAAGGTAGTCACTGAAGTAATACTGGGTCTCCTTACGGAACACACTGCTGATATAGTTGGCGTTATAATGCAGCCGGGAAGCACATTCCTCCAGCGTCAGATCCTTGTCATACTCATGCTGGACGATGTCGATCAGCTTCTCGGAGATGTTATGATACTGGGCATTCTGCCTGCTGTGGAAGATGACGATGACCGGCTGGATGACGATGGTCCAGAACCAGTCTTCAATCTCCGCAACAATATGCAGATCGGTCAGCTCTTCGAACAATGAACCGTTGGCATGATAGATCTGATTCAGCGTAATCCCCGATTCCTGCATCATAATGAGCGTATTGTTCAGCAGCCGTGTCAGCGGAATCTGGTATTCCTGCGGTGAGAGCCCTAGCGCAAAAATACACTTGAACAGCTTATGCAGCAGTTCCTTCGCTTTGTCGCTGTCAGCCAGCTTGATGGCATCCATCAGGTCATTTTCGGTATGGGTAGGGTAGTTCAGATTGAGATAATGCTTGCCGGAGTTAATGTTCTCGTACTGGATGATGATGCCTTTGCCGAGCGTGATCCGGTGCTTCAAGGCTTCCAGGCCTTCCCTGTAGGCAATGGACATTTTATCAAAAGAGTGGAACGGCAGACTAAGCCCGATGCTGACCTGCAGCTTCAGGTAATTATTAATCTCCTGCTGCAGCTTCTCCGTCAAGGCATAGAGCGTACGGTGAAAAGATTCCGTATTGCCGTCACTGCTGCCAATTACGGTCGCCAGGGCATGCCCCATCATCACAGGGGTCAGCCTGTTATCCGCCGATACCAATTCCTCAATCATATTATGCGCCGCGAATAACAGCAGATTGAGATCCTTTTTCTCATAGCTGCTCTCCTCGGAGAAGTCGATGCTCAGCGTAATGACAGCCATTGTCTTCCATTCCTCCACCTGCTTGCGGTACCCGTATTGCTCCAGTTCCTCCAGCAGCTCACGTTTCCTCAGATTGCCCTGAAAGGCCTGAATCAGGAAGAAGGTCCGCACCTGCCCGATGTGCTGGCTGACCTCTTTCTCCAGCTGTGATTTGGATTGGAACAGGGAATGCACCTGCTCGCCGATGAGCTGGAATTCATCCGTATGCCTGGCCCGCAGGCCGGGGCGGCGTTGCCCCATCTGATTAAGCAGCCGTTCGATCGGAGTGTACATACGCCGGGAGCCCAGCCACGCCAGCAGTACAGACAGCAGCAGCATGAACGTACAGACAAATACCGTATAGGTGCCGATTTTGCCGGATTCGCGGGTCAGACTCTCAATGGAAGTTACCGACAGGTAGATCCAGCCGTTAAGCTGGGAGCGCATATAGGTTATGGAATAATCTTCTTTGTTGATTTCGGTCTTGAATTGCCCTGAGGGCTCGGCTGCTGCGGCAATCCGCTGGAAGCCCGTGAATCCCCCTGCTTCGGCGGGCTGGCCGATCAGGGTACGGTCAGGATGGAGCAGAATCCGTCCGGATTCGTCCAGCATAATAATGCTGTCCAGCGGCTGCACATCGGAGTTGATGAAGTCCTGGAGACTGCAGGCGGGAATATTGGCCATAGCGAGCCCGTATTTCTGGAGCTTGGTGGTTGGGAGCTTCTTAATCAGGCTGATGCTGTAATTGCACCCGGTAACGTTAATACTCTCTTCGCTGTAGAACAGGGAGGAGGGATTCAGCACCCAGGACGATGTGCCTTGAATATTCATCAGGTTCGTGAGCTGCTCGTAATTCTGGTATTCATTCAGGCGGTAGAGCCCGGAATTCTTGATCATCCAGTTCTGCCGCTGATTTAATAGAATGACATCCTCCAGCTTCGTATCGAAAGATTGCATGTTGCGGATTTCGTTTCTTATGTCATTATATAAAATGAAATCGGTTACATTTAGCGGATTATTGAGCGCTTTTTTCAGCACAGATGAGTTCACTACCTGGTTCAAGGTCTGGTTGACAGTGGTAAGCTTATGTTCTACATTTGAGGTAATTTGTAAAATAAGTTCCATTTTGCTTTCGTTAACATTTTTTTGAATTTCTTTGGAGGATGTGAAATAAGAGAAAGAACCAATGAACAGCACCGGCAGGATGCTGATTGCAAACGCGAACATCGTTAATTTACTTAGAAAGCTTAAGGATTTCACTAGATTCAGCACCTTTGTATGAGTAGTCGTAATCACTGCTTTAAGTGTATGCATCACGAAGGATAATAACAATAATCATCTGGTGCCGCAATAATCATTTTCTCTAATAATCACTACACATGCTAAATTATTCAATAAATAGGGCCTTATTGTATATAAATATTTCGATTTTAGGAGGTTATGAAATGTTCAAAGGATTGGCAGGCAGGCAGGTGACTCTTATATGCTGCTCTATTCTACTACTCTCGTTCGGTTTATTAAGTGCTTGCAGTGAGGGGCAATCTTCCCTTTCAGATACTGCCGGAGAGAAGCCGTCCATCTCAATTCTTGCGCCGCTGCATTTCCCGCAGACCCCTTCCAAGGATCTTATCGCCGAGATTGAGAGATTGACCGGGACGCAGCTGAATATTACCTGGGTGCCGGAGGGCGTGTACACGGACAAAATGAATACGGCGCTGACCACCGGTGCCCTCGGCAAAGTTACATTTGTGAAATTCACCGATTATAATCCGGTCAAGAATATGATCCGTTCCGACGCTTTTTGGGAGATTGGACCGTACTTGGAGGAGTTCCCGAATCTGCGCCAGCTGGATGCTTCTATCCTTAAGCAGACCACGGTGGACGGGGGGATTTATGGCCTCTATACGGAAAGACCCGCTTCCAGGCAGGGGATTATTATCCGTAAGGACTGGCTGGAGCATCTGCACCTGAGCCCGCCGGGGACACTGGATGAGCTGTACGAGGTGATGAAGCAGTTCACCTATAATGATCCGGACGGGAACGGCAAAGCCGATACCCTCGGACTGGTAGACCGCAATGACCTGGTGTACGGGGTATTTAAGACGTTAAGCTCCTATTTCGGCACGCCGAATAACTGGAAGATTGAGAACAACCGGTTTATTCCGGAATTCGCCACCTCTGAATACATGGACACGATGAATTTCATGCGCAAATTATATAACGAGGGGATTATCAACCAGGATTTCGCCCTGACGAGCAAGGATGTACAGCGGGATAAGTTCATCCGCGGGACGGCAGGGATATTCATCGGGAGCATGACAGACGTGCAGCGGCTCTCGATTGAGGCCAAGGCAATTAATCCCCAGGCGGAGCTTACCCTGATTAACCGGATTAAGGGGCCGGACGGGTACAAGGTATGGTCGATTCCCAAGTACAACGGCCTGTATCTTTTCTCCAAAAAAGCCATTGCCACAGAGCAGGAACTGAAGCAGGTGCTCGGGTTCTTTGACCGTACGATGGATAAGGATGTAGCCAACCTGATGGTGTACGGATTCGAGGGCCGGCATTATCAGCTTGATGGGGAGGGGAAGGTGATCCTTCCAGAGGAAACCTCCCAGCTGCGTGTATTTGAGGTGAATCCGCTCTATTCCCTGATGATTGCAGATATCGGTAACAAGAACATTATGGAGGTAGCGCAGAAGGAGCAGCTGACGGCCCTTGCCGACCAGCTGAGCCAGGATAATGAGCAGTTCCTGGTCGATGACCCGGCAGTACGTTTAACCTCCGCTACCTATGATGAGAAGAACGCCGAGCTGTCAGCCATTATCGTAGATGCTACCTACAATTATATTCTGGGCAATATCGATGCGGACGGGTTCGCCGGAGAGGTCGAGAAATGGCAGACCAGCGGCGGCAGTATGATCATCCAGGAATATACGGAGGCGGAGGCTAAGGCGCGGGCTAGTGAGGAATAATTGGTAAAAGTACATATTAAGCTTGTCCACCCTACTTCTAACTGGTATATTTTGTATAACGAACAAGGTATTATCAGTTATCGCAAATATGGTTAGAAAGGTGGTTATGAATTGAGGACAATGAACACGATATTATCAGAACTGGAAGATTACTTGAAAAGAGAAGCTTTGACGATAACCCAATTCGCCAGGCATTCCCAGCTTCATTCCGGGACACTCAGTAATATCGTTCATGGGCACCGGCCCATTGCGATGCAGCAGCTTGACCGGATCACCCGGGCGATGGGGCGGGAGGAAGGCTTCTTCTATGACTTGTATATCGATAATTATATTATCGAAGGTTCTTCAGATTGGCGCAGAATTGGCCCGCTGCTGCTCCGCTGTGCAGATCTGGACAAGCTGGACAGCATTCAGAGAACCGCCCGCCATATTATGGACAACCTGATGTACGCCCCCCTGTTGTTTGATACGGCGGAGGAACTGTTCACTGCCGGGAAAATGGAGGCAGCCGCCGCAATCTATGAGATTGTCGCCGAAGGCGAACGCTTCCAGCATTCGGAACGGCTGGCGCTATGCCAGTACAGGTTATTTATGATTTCAATCAGTGATGATCAAGACAAGAACCTGCGGATAGCTAACCGGTTCGAGCCCTTCGTTGAGCGGTTGGATGAAGTGGACCAGCTGGATGCACTCAAAGAGCTTGCCAATACATACCGTTCCTTGCAGCGCTGGGACAAGGTTGAGGAATTTGCCGCCAAAATGGGCCATAAGGCCAGAATTCAATATGATATGAAGTGCAGTTCAGGACGGAGAACATCCGAGCGGGTCAAACATCCCGGGAGACCCTTGTTTTTCTATATAGCGTACAGTAACCTGCTTCGCGCTAATGTGTGTGATGAGTATGGTGATTATGAGCAGGCCTTAGCCTACATCCATGCATATGCAGATCTGAGCTGGGTAAAGGAGCAGGGAGATGAGGTAGAGCATTGGAAGAACCTGTTTATAGAGTGGTCCAAAGCAAATGTTTGTTTGACCAGGCTGCTGAGCGGGGACTCTACGGTAATCGGGCAATATGCTGCTTACATCGACTCTCAGCGAGAAGAAAGACTAACCGGATTATTATATATTCTGAAGGCCGCCAATAAATATAACCTTAATGTTGACGATACCTTGCAGCAGTTTAATCAGGAAATCGAAGAGAGTGTTAATGATCTGGTCCAGGGGAGATATTCCCGGAAATTAGTGTTGGACCGGCAGGCGAATCTGTTGCTGGAACTGGCCAATTATTTTCTGGTTAAAGGGGAATATGACAGCGGCTTGGAATTTCTCTCTAAATCGGTTAAGAAGTATCAGGGGATCAATGATGAAAAGTATAAGATTCTCGGCGCATTGACCAAAATCCTCAAGCAGTCCGGTAGCAGTGCGGGATAGCAGTTGAAAGGCTACGCTTTCCGTAATGCTCTCTTTAAGTTTCATCACCAGCCCCGCCGCAGAAGCCCGCAGTGGGGCTTAACTGTGAAAAACTGTTTTTTCTTAACCGATCTGAAGCTCAGCAACAGCATATAAAACTGCAGAGCCGCTTATTTTTACACGATCCCCGTCATTTATACAATATAATGTTCCTCCGCGTTTGGAGAGTTGCCGGGCTACTAATTCGTCCTTACCAAGCCGCGCTGCCCAATAGGGGATGAAATTACAGTGAGCAGAGCCGCATACAGGGTCCTCATTCACATTCAGCTTAGGAAAAAAGCTGCGGGAAGCAAAATCATAGGTTTCGCTTCTGGCCGTGATCGAGACCCCGAGTCCATCGGGAAGCTGCCGCAGTTTAGAGAAATCAGGAGCAGCGTTAAGCACATCTTCTTCTTTTTCCAGCACGAACATTAAATCTCTGCCTAAATAAGTCTCTACCGGCTGAATGCCGAGAGCTTCAACCATTTGACTGGTTAATGTCCAAGGCTCCGGCATCCTGCTGGGGAAATCCAGCTCGTAATACTCCCCTTTTCTTAGAACAACCAGTTCACCGCTCATCGTCTGAAATTTAAAGCTTGCTGCATCAGTTTCATAAAAGTTAGCCAGGACATAAGCTGTTGCGAGAGTAGCATGGCCACAGAGTTCAATCTCATCAGCCGGAGTAAACCAGCGTAACCGGTAATGGTCCCCCTCCTTGACGGCAAAAGCTGTTTCCGAGAGATTATTCTCAGCAGCAATTTGCTGCATTGTCTCATCCGGAAGCCAGCCCTTCATAATACATACTCCCGCGGGATTACCTTCGAATAATTTCTCCGCAAATGCATCCACAACATAATATTTCATATACCCGCCTCCAAAAACTAAATTACCTATCATTTTACTGTATACTCGTATAGTTTACGACTCTGTACTATAAAAGCGATGAAGAATCTAATCCAACACGCAAGCGGCAGACGATATTCTCATCACTCCATTGTGCCGCTGTACAACTGCCCAGTCGAAGAAGTTCTTGGGTTGCTCGGGTTGCTGATTGGCGAGGGGCGTTGTTTCGTTAGTTGAAGAGGGTGAGAATGGGTGGTAAGTGCGCCAATTGCAGCTAAGTTCACTCTGTATCCACAAAATTGTTGTACGAAATACAACTTTGGTTCACAGATATCCGGGTAATCCGAAGGATTGTTGTACGAAATACAAGAATTTCCCCGCTGTGCCGCCAGTTGGAGGAGAAATGCTGCATTCTGTACAACAATTTTGAAATTCGGCCAGTTTATTGAAGGAAATGTTGTATTTGGTGCAGGATTTTTGAGTAATAATGTGTTTGCTCACCTCCCGTTCCCCTCTGCAGCTCTAATCATAACCCCGGCGCTCCTTCATCCCCGTCCTTAACACACTATTTCCAGTTCTTAATCAAGTCCCGCCCGCCGCCGCTCCCCAGCCCTGCCGATCTATTCCCAGCTCCATAGGTTCTACCCTCAGCACTCAAATCCCAGCCCCGCCGCGAGCGAAGCGGCGGGACATGCACTTTGCTTCCCCTTTCAAGGATATACATTGAAAGGGCCCACCCGTGGAGCGGCAGAAAGGGACGGAGGGAGGTTTGGAACTGTAGGAGCGATAGCGTCCGCCTTTAGGTTTGGATTTCTACCGCAAGCAGCGGTCCGAATCAAGAAATCCAAACCTAACAGCGGCCGGAAGTCCAAAGCTCACGCAGTCCCGCCCGCCGCCGCTCCCAAGTGGTTTTCCCAATGTATATCCCCCTCCCCCCATCACACGATAATCATTAACCCACACCCCCAGCCCCAGCGCGCCTTTATGAGTAAATGATTGTATTCGTAATCCTCCGTGGACTGTAATGTGAGGCTTGTAACCAATACAAGTTAAACGGAGGTCAAAAAGGAATGACGAAAAAATCCTTCACCCTGCTCCTCAGCTCGCTGCTGACACTCAGCATGCTGTCCGCATGCGGCGGCAACAACAATAATGAGGCGGCGGCAACCAAAGATCCAGGTGCAAGCACCGGAACCAACACGGCAGCGGCTACAGAGCCGGCAGCAGAACCGGAGAAGCCGACAGAGATCAAAATCATGCTCCCGCTGAACACGACAGATACTCCACCGGACACGATCAAGACGGAAGTGGAGAAATTAACGAATACGAAGCTGACTTATCAGTTTTTCCCGGCGGATACCTATGAAGAGAAGCTGAACTCCTCCTTCGCCACAGGCTCACTGCCGCAGGTTACCTATCTGAAGAATCAGACGACCTTCCTGCAGATGAAGGAAGCGATCAAGGACGGACAGTTCTGGGAGATCGGGCCGCTCCTCAGCGAATTCCCCAACCTGAACAAGCTGAAACCGGAAATCCTCAATAACACCAAGGTAGACGGCAAGCTGTATACCCTGTATATCGGCCGTCCGCTGGCCCGCCAGGGGATTATCTACCGGAAGGACTGGGCGGATAAGCTGGGACTCGCAGCACCGGCCAATACCGAGGAACTGTTCGCAATGGCTAAAGCCTTCACGGAGCAGGACCCTGACGGCAACGGTGTAAAAGACACGATCGGGGTGGTTGACCGCAATGAGCTGGTGTACGGTGCGTTCAAAACCGTCTCTTCCTGGTTCGGCACACCGAACAACTGGGCGGAGAAGGACGGCCAGCTGGCACCGGAATTCACCTTCCCGCAGTACTTTGACACTATGGATTTCTTCAAAAACCTGCGTGACGGCGGATACATGAACCAGGACTTTGCAGCAACCAGTAAAACGGATGCGGTAAATATGTTCACCAGTGGCAAAGCAGGACTATATATCGGCGGTTCCATGCAGGATATCGATTCCCTGAACAAGGACCTGATCAAGAACGTTCCGGATGCTGTGCTGGACACACACAGTATGGTGGCCGGACCTGACGGCAAGTTCGCCCAGTGGATGATTCCCGGCTATAACAACGTAGTGCTGTTCCCGAAATCAGCGGTTAAGGATGAAGCAGAGCTGAAGAAGATTCTGAAGTTCTTTGATTACATGATGACTCCTGAAGTCTCCAACCTGATGTACTGGGGGATTGAAGGAACACACTATACCGTGGAAGACGGCAAAGCCAAAGCAACAGATAATAAAGAGCTGATCGAACGTGAAGTCAAAGGATTCAAGGACAGCGTAATCGGCGAATACGAAACGAACGGCATGTACCAGAGTCTGAACGTGCTGCCGGGCCGCATTCATGCGGAAGAGCTGGTGCTGGAGAATGTGAAGGTTGGGGTCGCAGATCCTACGGCGGCGCTGGATTCGGCAACCTATACGTCCAAGGGTGTTGAGCTTCAGCAGATCATTACGGATGCCACTTATAAATACATGTATGGCCAGCTCGATAAAGCCGGTTTCGAGAAAGAAGTCGAGAGCTGGAAGAGCCGGGGCGGGGCTCAAATCATCGAAGAATACAATGCCGCGTACAAAAAATAAGCAGAACGCCGCAGCTCTGACTGCGCTCTGAACACATGAAAGAAGGCTGCTTGGCTTAGCGCTTCGGCAGCCTTTTTTTCAAATATAGAAGAATTTACAGAGAAAGGAAGAGAATCATGCAGGAAGTTACCGCCCAGCCCCGCGTAGTTCCCGAACCAAAGCCTAAGAGCTATAAGAGCAGCAGTGAGCTTAAGAAAAGGCTGTGGAGAAACAAGCTACTCTATGTGATGCTGATCCCCGGAGTGCTGTATTTCATTATCTTCAAATATTTGCCGATGTACGGACTGATTATCTCCTTCCAGGATTACAAGCCTTATCAAGGGATTTCGGGGAGCGAGTGGGTTGGAATGAAGCATTTCAGCCGGCTGTTCACCGAACCCGATTTCCTGAACATTCTGGGGAATACCCTGATTCTGTTCGGGATGAATATTCTGATTTATTTTCCGATTCCGATTATTCTCGCATTAATGCTCAATGAACTCAGAGGCACTTTCTTCAAAAGATTCTTCCAGACCCTGGTCTACCTGCCTCACTTCATGTCCTGGGTTATCGTCGTTTCGATTTCCTTCGTCATGGTGACGATGGACGGGGGGATTATCAACGAACTGCTGGCCTACTTCGGATTCTCCAAAATCAATTTCCTGCTGAGTCCCGGCTGGTTCAGACCGATGTACATCATTCAGGTCATCTGGCGGGAAGCGGGCTGGGGAACGATTATCTATCTGGCTTCTATCGCTGCGATCGATCCCGGGCTCTATGAAGCTTCGCGTATGGACGGAGCCGGAAGGCTCAGACAAGTCTGGCATATTACACTGCCGGCGATCCGCGGAGTTATCATTACCCTGTTTATTCTGAAAATCGGTTCCGTTCTCGATCTTGGATTCGAACACGTCTATCTGCTGCTCAATTCCATGAACCGGGAAGTTGCGGAAATTATCGATACGTATGTCTACACCGCCGGGCTGCGGCAAGGGCAGTTCAGCTATAGTACAGCCATCGGCTTCTTCAAGTCGATCGTGGGTCTGATCATGGTGATGACCGTCAACAAGGTATCCAAGAAAATAGGAGAAGAAGGCGTTTATTAAAATGCCGCGGGAGGAATTGAAATGGTAGAAGACCGTACGATTAGCGGCAGAATATTCTCCGCTGTCAACTTTACACTGCTTGCACTCATCGCTCTGATAACGGTGCTTCCGTTTGTCCATGTAGTAGCAGGCTCCTTCACAACCAGCGCTGAGCTGGCCGCTAACAAATTTGTACTGATTCCGAAAGTGTGGAGCCTGGAGGCTTACAAATTTATTTTCTCAACGAATACGATCTTCAGAGCCCTAGGTGTGTCGATCGGGGTAACGCTTATAGGGACTTTGTTCAGTATGTTCATTACGTCGCTGATGGCTTATGGTCTCTCCCGCAGGGATCTGGACGGACGCCGGGTGTTTAACTTCCTGGTGGTGTTCACGATGCTGTTCCACGGCGGAATGATTCCGACGTTCCTGGTGGTCAAAGAGCTGGGCCTGATTGACTCGTATTCAGCATTAATTCTCCCGTCGGCGATCAGTGCCTTCAATATGATTATCCTGAAGAACTTCTTTCAGAATATTCCTGAAGGGCTGGAGGAATCGGCCAAAATCGACGGTTGTAACGACTTCGGCATTCTGTTCAAAATCGTATTGCCTTTGTCGCTGCCGGCGATTGCGACCATCTCCCTGTTCTACGCCGTGACCTACTGGAACACTTATATGAGCGCCATTCTGTATCTGGATAACAGCGCCAAGTGGCCGATTCAGGTCCTGCTGAGACAGATTGTCGTCCTGGCGAGCGGGATGGATCACAGTGCAACACTCGATGGCACGGTTCCGCCGCCGGATCAGACGATCAAAATGGCTGTTATCGTGGTAGCAACGCTGCCGATTCTGATGGTGTATCCGTTCCTGCAGAAGCATTTCGCCAAAGGCGCGATGCTGGGCTCGATGAAGGGCTGATGCTGAGGGCAGGCCGGGTATTCTGAAATATGAAAGGGGTATAACAATGATAGGCAGTCTGCCGCAAACACCTTTAGAATGGGCGCAAAAGGCCTGTGATTCTTTGATGGATACGTATCAAGCGGGGGAGCTTCCGCCTGCGCACCGCTGGCATTATCACCAAGGCGTGTTTCTATGCGGGATGGAGCTGCTGTGGGAGGCTGTCCAAGAGGACCGCTATATCGAATACATCCAGCAGTATGTGGATGATCTGGTAGATGAATACGGCAATTTCTATTTTGCCCGGGATGAGCTGGATGCCGTACAAGCGGGGCTGCTGCTCTTCACGCTGCATGAACGGACCGGCAAGCTGAAGTACCGGGAGGCTGCGGCTAAGCTCAGGAATCTGCTGCGGACGCTGAACAGAACCTCCGAAGGCGGCTATTGGCATAAGGACAAATATGCGAATCAGATGTGGCTCGACGGGCTGTATATGGCCGGAGTCTTCTCTCTGAAATATGCGAACGCTTATGGTGAAGAAGACTTGCGTGCAGCGGTGCTGCACCAGGAGCGGCTGATGCGCAAATATATGAAAGACGAGACTACCGGCCTGCTCTACCATGCCTGGGATGAGAGCCGCCGTATGCCATGGGCGAATCCGGAAACCGGCTG
Source organism: Paenibacillus phytohabitans (assembly GCF_013141775.1). GTDB lineage: Bacteria > Bacillota > Bacilli > Paenibacillales > Paenibacillaceae > Paenibacillus_AQ > Paenibacillus_AQ phytohabitans. The sequence continues at coordinate 92,429 of NZ_WHOB01000088.1, read as the reverse complement.
CTCGCCGGAGTTCTGGAGCCGGTCGCTTGGCTGGTACGGGCTGGCGCTCTCGCAGTTTATGGATGAGCTGCCGGAGAAGGATCCGGGGCGCGCGGAGCTGGCAACCGAGCTGAGCGGCTTCGTGCAGGCGCTGATCCGCTATCAGGACCCGCAGAGCGGTCTCTGGTATCAGGTGGTCGATAAGGGAAATGAGCCGGATAACTGGCTGGAGACCTCCGGCTCCTGCCTGTTCGTCTACACGATTGCCAAAGCGGTGAAGCTGGGCATTCTATCGGCGGAGGCTGAAGCTGCAGCTGCAGCGGCGGCACGGAAAGGCTACGAAGGCTTAATTCAGGTGCTGGAGTGGGATGAGCAGGACCGGCTGATTCTGCCGGATATCTGCATCGGGACCTCAGCAGGGGATTACCGTAACTATGTAACCCGCCCGAAGGTCAGCAATGACCTGCACGGAGTAGGGGCGCTGGTGATGGCCTGTGTGGAGATGCAGGCGTTGTACCCGGCCAAAGTGTAGCAGAGCCTGAGGCTGGCGGTTCGGCAGAATCGTAGTGGAGTTTGAAGTGGCTGTATCCGGCGGAAAGCGCAGCAAAGCTTGAGGCTGCCTGGACCGGCAGTGGATTACCTGGACCAGCAGTGGATTAGTAGAAAGGAGGCGCGCAGTGTTTAATATTGCGGATTACGGAGCGCTCCGGGATAGCGGGGTTCCGGCAACGGCAGCGATTGCGGACGCCATCTGGGCAGCGTACAGCGCCGGCGGAGGCACGGTGTATGTTCCGGCCGGTACATTTGTGACAGGTGCAGTGCGCCTGCGCAGCAACATTCAGCTGCATTTAAGTGCAGGAGCGGTATTGTCCTTCAGTACCGATCCGGAGGATTACCCGGCCGTGGTATCACGGTGGGAAGGGGTGAAGCAGGAGGTGCACGCGGCCTGCATATATGGAGCGGATCTGACCAACGTCTCCATCACAGGCAGCGGAACCATTAATGGAAACGGTGCGCCCTGGTGGGAGAAGCACCGGAACCACCCGGAAGAGCTGGAGTATCCCCGCCCGAGATTAATCGGCTTCGATAACTGCAGCCGGGTAACGATCAGGGATGTCCAGCTGATCAACTCACCCAGCTGGACCGTGAATCCGATCGGCTGCAGCAATGTGATGATCGATAATCTGTCGATTCTGAATCCGGCGGATTCGCCGAACACGGATGGCATTAATCCTGAGTCCTGCCGTGATGTCCGCATCAGCAACTGCCATATCGATGTGGGCGATGACTGCATTGCCATTAAGGCAGGCACCGAGGACACCAAGGAGCGGATTCCCTGCGAGAATATCACGATTACGAACTGCGTCATGGTCCACGGCCACGGTGCGGTGGTGCTGGGCAGTGAGATGAGCGGCGATATCCGGGGCGTGACGATCAGCAATTGTGTGTTCAAGCAGACGGACCGCGGCATCCGCATGAAATCGCGGAGAGGGCGCGGCGGGATCATTGAAGATATCCGTGTCAGCAACATTGTGATGGAGGATGTGATCTGTCCCTTCACGCTTAACCTGTATTATTTCTGCGGGCCGCGGGGCAAGGAGAAGTATGTTTGGGACAAGAACCCATATCCGGTAACGGAGGAGACGCCGCAGTTCCGGCGGATTCATTATGCCAATATTACAGCGCGTAATGTCCACGCTGCGGCGGGATTCCTGTACGGGCTTGCCGAGCAGTATGTATCGGAAATCACCTTCACTAATATTGATATTTCGATGGCGAAAGATGCAGTGCCCGGCCATCCTGATATGATGACAGGCATCGAGAACATGCAGCGCCGGGGATTCTACCTGGGCAATGTCCGCGATGTGCAATTTCAGCAGGTCAGTATTGAGAATCACGAAGGACCGGCCTTTTACGTTGAGAACGGGGAAGATGTGGAGTTTCTCAACTGCCGGTCGCGGAACACAGCGAAGCCGGAGAAGCTGGTGGAGCAGGTTACGGTGGAACTGGCGGGGAAATGAAGTCGGGCATCAATTGGGCGGAATATGGGGGGAAGAGCGGATGATACTCTCTGACCTTAGTGAAAAAACTATATACACAAGAGCCTGGTCCTGTTAGGGGACTGGGCTCTTCTTGTATGTATGATCAGTGTAGCGCTGCTGTACCATCCGCTGCACTGGAAGCAAGTTGCAGGTTGTCTGCTGCTGGACGCTCACTCCAGTTCTATATAACTGTATTTTGTACAACTAAAATGATCAATTATTGCCCGAGGGGAGGTTTAATTGCACTCTATACACTTATTTAACTCTCCTATGCTATAAAGAGACACTTTTCTCTATTTTAATTGTACAGAATACAGTTATTCCTGCTTTTCCGGTTTTTCGCCGTCTTTTAACTGCACGAAATACAACTATTCAGCAATGTGCATCCGCACTCCTTAACTCTAGAGGAGCTGCTTTGCGGCGCAATCGTCTGCAACACAGGCTAACATCCGCATTTGCTGTTGGGCGGTAACCCGGAGTGTGCAGCGTAATCCCCAGTCAGTTTTTAAGTTCAATATAGTTAGCTGAAATTTTGCACGAAATACAACAATTCCCTCGTGATAGCGGGTTAAATCCGGAATTGTTGTACAAAAGGCAGCATTTCCCCTGCTTCAAGCGGTTTAGCAGAAGGATTGTTGTATTTCCTACAACAATCCTTACGAATATCCCGGTATTTATGTATCCGAGTTGTAATACGTACAACATTTGTACTTTTATAGGCAGATGTATCTGCAACCGTGTCCGCATTCGCAACCGTATTTGCAACCGCATTCGGATCAACGTCAAAGTACCCTCATTTACATCGGCCTCCGCAGGCGGACGTCAGCTAGAGTTATAGAATGAACTTAAGAATCTAATCTATCCTGCTGTATTGCGCTGCTCTATTGCGCTGCTCTATTGCGAATTCCTTGCTCGGCACAGGGGTGTTAATCGGCTAACTGTCATTCTTAAGTTCAGCTTATATAGCAACTTTTGCTGCCGGGCGGCGACCCGGAACGTATGGCGCAAGGCCCGGCGTAACAACCATTACGATCAATACTTGTACTGGCGTGCGTTCAGTATATTTTACAGCCTTCTGAGTATATCTTTTCTCTTCAAGCCGTTCTTCTTGGCGGTAGCATTCCAGAAGGAGTGGGTCGCGGCGAATTTCCAGGCGAAGCGCGGGAAGTTGGGGCTGAACAGCATAGAATCATCTGCGCTTCTGGATTGGATATTAGCGGCCATGCTGTGCATTGCTTTTCCCAGGTTCTTAAGCGGACCCTTGCCGGGAGGGACCTTCTCCAGGGAGCCCAGCATTTCACCGGCACCTTGACCCAGCGCCTGCCCGAAATGAACACCGGTCCGTGTGCACCAGTGTTTAAGGATATCCAGAGCAATGTGATTCTGACTGCCCTCATAAAAGCCATTGTTGATCATAGCATAGACGTAGATATCCTGTTCTTCCTGTTCTTGCTCCTGCTCTGATTTAAGGTATTCCTCGAGGGTGGCCAGCAGCCTGAACAAGTGTGAAGGGATGGCATCTACATAGAGCGGGAAGGCAATCACCAGCACATCCATACGGCACAATTCGCTGTATTGCGCAGGGGTGAGCGGTCTTTTGTTCGGATTATAGTAGGTTAGTTCATTCCCCGTGCGGATAAGCGGCTCGAGCATTTTCAACAAAATACCTGAGTTACTGTTAACGGGCTTGGGGCTGCCGTTGATCATGGCGATGTTCATTGGATCGCCTCCTTAATGCTGTGCAGGCTGTCATGGAAGTACACATGGTTTCCTGCAGAATACAAATTCAGGCTGTTCGCGGCGACCAGCGATCTGGCTGTGTCTTTTTCAGCCTCGGTGATGTCGTCCCCATAGAAATGCACCGATAATTCGAACTGGTGATCATACCGGTTGCGGTGATGGGTTTCTCCATTCTTGGTGACAAAATAGGGGAGGACGTAGGAAATACTCCGGTTCAGCACATTCAGGACAAAAGGACTGTAGCTGCCGTACATACATTTGCTGATGATAATCAGTTCATCGCTTTTGGAGAACAGCTCACCCAGATTGTTATAGCCATCCCGTATCACGCATGCTCCGGGCGTCCGGGTCCAGCAGCCGAAGCAGCCCATACACTGGCGGATGGTACCATTGTCCGAGATAACAGTAAGCTCTCCTTGCCCGCCCTCTGCCCATCCTGCGAATTCCTGCTCCTGCAGATCGTGCACAATCATTCTCATGGTTCATGTCTCCTTAACTACAGATTCGAGCGCTAACAAATCACGCCAGTTCCCCGAATAACGCACCCCGTTATTGGTAAGCAGTGAAGCAATACCGTGCACCATCGCCCAGTGTGAAATCAACTGACGGGAGAACTCTGCTTCCGGCAGTCCGATGCTCGTGAACAATTGATAGGCAGTGGTCCGGAATAGAACGAATGGCGGATAACTGTCGGAATTATAGTTGTCTAAATCAATGACTAAGCCTGAGTGGTAGAATAAAAACTGGAAATATTGCGGATGCTCCATGAAAAAATCAATGTAAGCCTGCCCCAGCTGAAACATCGCTTCCTGGCGGTCCTCCTGTCCTTGAACGGATGCACGCAGGGACTCCATAAATTGCTCTGTGACATGCTCACCCATGGCGGATACCAGCTCATCTATATTTTTAAAATGGCTGTAGGGGGCGGTGTGGCTGACTTTGCATTCGGCTGCGACCTTACGCAGGGAAAAGCTGTTGATGCCGTCTGTGTTAATAAGCTTAATGCCTGCTTCTATAAGCTGGCTCCGTAAATTGCCGTGGTGGTAGGGTTTATCCGTCACTTTCCTGCAGCCTTCCTTTCCGTTATCTTTACACTGTAAAGATTGTAGCACTGAATCTTTACGATGGTAAGATACATTGATCACACCAGGAGATCTGGAAATCATTCTCACCTGTAATTTTTTTGCAAAGTAATTCAGTTTAAGTTATTATTAGTACCAAGTACTAATATCAGATACTATGACTAATGATGAGGTGATATTCATGAAGGGTGCAAGAATTACAGCGATTGGCTCTTATGTGCCGTCCCGGAGACTTACGAATACTGATCTGGAGCAAATGGTCGATACCAATGACGAATGGATTGTTCAGCGGACAGGTATCCGGGAGCGCCGAATCAGCCGCGCAGATGAATATACCAGTGATTTATGTGCCGCCGCCGTGCAGGATCTGATGAAACGTTATGGCAAAAGTATACAGGATGTCGATATGGTTCTCGTGGCTACCAGTACGCCCGATTTCTCTTTTCCTTCCGTGGCAGCCATTGTGCAGAACCGTCTCGGCATTCCGCTTACTTCGGGAGCGATAGATATGAGTGCCGCCTGTGCGGGGTTTGTCTATGCTCTGCATACGGCTCATGCGCTGGTGTCTTCGGGACTACATCATAAAGTGCTGGTCATCGGCGCTGACGCGCTGTCCAAAATCACCGATTACACTGACCGCAGTACCAGTATTCTGTTCGGTGATGGTGCAGGAGCTGTGCTGGTGGAGAGCGGCGGGGATAAAGATCACTTCTTAGGGTTCAATCTCGGCAGCGACGGGAGCGGAGCGCAGCATGTCTACCGCACGGGGCTGGCGGACAAGGTGAACGGAGTGGAGCTTGCCGCTACTGGCATGCTGGTACAGAACGGGCGTGAGGTCTTCAAGTGGGCGGTCCGGACAGTTCCGCAGGGGGTGCAGCAGGTGCTGCAGAACGCAGGAGCGGATCTTGCGGAAGTGGACTGGTTCATCCCGCACAGCGCCAATCTGCGGATGATTGAACCGATCTGTGAACGGCTGAAGTACCCGTTCGAACAAGCGCTGTACAGCCTTGAATATTTCGGCAACACCTCGGCGGCCAGTATTCCGCTTGCCCTCGATCTGGGCATCCGCGAAGGAAAGGTGCAGAATGGACAGCGGATATTGCTGTACGGATTCGGTGCAGGTCTCACCCACGCGGGCCAATTGGTCAGCCTGTCACTGGACCCGCAGGTGGTTGCCCCAACACCTCTTTAATATACACTCTGCATCAAGGCGGTTTCCGAATCATTAAATCGTCAGATGTCGTGAGATATGTATTAGACTAGCCACAACTATGGAAGACAGCGGCAGCCGTGGACGAGAAAACAAAGTCCTGGACTGCCGCTGTTTTTCGCCTTCTATGAAATGCTAATCTCTCTCTTACTTAATTTCTTAAATGCTGAGTAATCCTGATCGGATTTAATATAACTTAATATTTTATCGGCGCATTCTGCGGGACTCAACTCTTCCGTATTTACTTCAAGGTCATATTCATCAAAGGAATATATTGTGTCGTACTGGGAATTCGCTAGTCCAATCTCTCGATCTCCTCTGAGTTGCTCTCTTCTTGTAAGTTCTTCTTTCGAGCATAACACGCATACAAAAAATGTAGGATGATCGAACAATAGCTCAAGGTAATCATTAAACCGCTTGTCATTGTCGATTACGGTATCGACGAGGACATTCAAGCCCATTTCTGAAAATAATTTAATTGTTGCATAGTACACTGACATTATGGGATCAAAAAGAATTTGTCCGACATTATCCACTTCTCTTGTAGGTTCAATATCTGGAAATTTATTATCAATAAAATCATTGTAATTACCAAAAAAATCATCTATGGATAAATGATGAAAAGGAATCTCTTTCTGCTTTTTCAATTCCATAGAAATACTAGTCTTTCCTGAGCTTGAAGTTCCGTTTAAGAATACAATAAGTCCTTGTTTCAAACGAATCACCCTCACATATAAGTTTTGCGCACTTTCAGATAACGTCATATTCACAAAGTTCATGAAAAAATAAGGCTCTGCTGTGAGGCATCACCATTCTCCGGTCCCCGCTATACGTGTCTACTTTACTTTATTCAATAAGATTGTCACCATTCTGCTCAATGTCCCTTGATCGACAAAAGGAGCAAGGCTTGCCAGCAGATCTGGGCTAAGCTGCTCAGCTTCGACTCCATTAATCAACTTCTCGAGATTTTCCCTGTCCAAAAAAGGTGCGAGGCTCATGATCCGGTTCGCATCGATGGTGCCATCTGTAACCCGCTCTACCAAGCGGCTTAACGTTTCTCTGCTAATAAAGGGTGCCAGCCCCTGAACGGAATTCCAGCTCACGCTGCCCTCATCTGCCTGATGAACCAGTTCATCCAGTATACCTGTTCCAAGGAACGGAGCCAGCCGCATGATCACGTCTAAGTTAAGGATGCTGCTGTCTACTCGTTCTGTAACCTTATGCAGAGCGCTTGCTTTTACAAACGGCGCTAACTCTACAAGCTCTTCCATCTCCACCTCACCGGTATTGACCATCTCTGCAACTTGGTCCGGCCTGTTCTCTGCGATCTCCTCAACGATCGTTCCTAGGTGCTGATGCTCCCGATTTTCTGTGTTGTCACCTGCATTTAGAATGTCGTCTACCGTTTTGCCGAATAACCTCGCAAACTGCGGAAGCGTTCCGATATCCGGTAGCGATTCGCCTCGCTCCCATTTCGATACCGCCTGATGACTTACATTCAGTTGATCGGCAAGTTCCAATTGGGTCAGATCCTGGTCTTTGCGAAGCTTCGAAATATAAGCTCCAATTTTACGCAAGTCGAGCATTGTATACCTCCAATGAAACAAAATGTACAGTGCGCACTGTCGAAAACAGCATAGCATTTTCGCAAACGCAATCCTATCAAGCGATGGTTGAAGGGTCACATGCGCTTTATTCAACTGCCGGTAGAATTGTCCAGTTTGAACTTTAATCCTGCCCGTTCGCTTTTAAACACAAATAATGGGGACCAAGCCGAAAAATGGTCCCCATAACCAGAAAAACGGTACCTTGAACCATCCCATCAAATGAGAGATTATAGTATCGAAAGCGGTTTCAGTATGGTTCAGGTAAGCACGGAATGATGAAACAGAGGGGAGGTAGTAAGCTGCACCCGGAAGAAGGCGCAGCTCAGCGGTTCAACCCGCTTCCGCAGGATTCACGGATGATCAGCGCCGGCTCAACCACGAAGGAGCCGCCTTCCGACTGATTGTTAATGAGATCGAACAGCATATGGGCCGCGAGTACACCGAGCCGTTCCTTGTTCTGGCGGATTGTAGTCAGTGTCGGACTGGTATACTGGCAGGCCTCGATATCATCACAGCCGATGATGGCGACATCCTCCGGCACACGGAGGCCATGCTCCTTCAAGGCGCGGACCGCTCCCAGGGCGAGCAGATCGGAGGCGGCGAAGATGGCTTGCGGCAGACTGCCGGTCTGGATCAGCTGCTTCATGGCGGCGTAGCCGCTGGGCTCGAAGAAATCATCACCATGCACGAACCAATTGGGATTCATCGTCAGACCGAAACCGGCAATGGCTTTGACATAGCCCGCTTCGCGCCGGTTGGAGATATCCGAATCGGCCGTACTGCCGATGAAGCCAAGCTCCCTGTGGCCGAGCAGATAGAAATGCTCCACCACTTTGGAGGCAATCTGGTAATTATCCGACATCACATAGCCGGATTTCTTGCCGGTCAGCTCCAGGTCAACGCCGATGCAGGGAATATTGCTCCTATCCAGATCCTGTATGGCAGGCTCCATCTGTTGTCCGGAAATAATGACGCAGCCATCCACATGGAAATGCAGGCAACGCGAGAAATAATCGCCGCTGCTGATGAATTTCTCATTGGAAAAGAAGATCAGGTCGTAACCCAGCACGCCCATCTGCTTCTTGAAGGAATTCAGTACCTCTACAAAAAAGGGATGGGTAAACTCCACATTCAGCTCACCGGCAAAAATAACCCCGATCAGATTCGACTTCTTGGTAGCCAGTGTCTTGGCGGAGCTTGAGGGGGTATATCCGGTTTGTTCGATAATCTCCAGCACTCTTTGCTTCGTTTTTTCGGAAACATCGCTGTAATTATTCATTATTTTCGAAACTGTGGATACAGAGACCCCGGCCATTTCGGCAATTTTTTTGATATTCATCTGCATGCTAAAGTCACCCCCGCTTAATAGTTGTAACAGGGCCAAAAGACGGGTATGCCAGGGTTTCTCAGGCTATAGGGCCGTTCATCGGACACTCGGCTGCTGCTAAGAAATAGTTCTTTCTAGAGTCTATTCAACTTGCCGAAACAAGTCAAAGGTTTATTGCACTCAAGGGATAAGTATGGATATTATCGAAACCGATTTCGATTATTGCAGCTGTGAAATACCCGGCCATGTGATTGCGGAACGGGCGATACTGGAAACTAGAGGAGGCATAATGGGAATGAAAAGAAATGTATCTGCGGTGTTAGCGGCCGCTGTGATCATTACCGGACTATTGTCACCGCTGGGCGGCGGAGCTGCAGACGCCTTGCCTGCGAAGAGTAAGCTGGCAGCTGCGGGGAATGCAACAGCTGCGGTGCAGAACGGGAATTTGGCTGCCGCTGAAATGAAAGCGTTTACTGATGTGAGCACGGACAATTGGGCGGCGGATGCCATACAGCGCTGGAGCCGCAGCGGTGTGATCTCCGGTTACGGGGACGGCAGCTTCCGGCCGGATCATCAGGTGACGCGGGCAGAATTCGCGGCCATCATCAACCGCATATTTGGCTACAAGGAAGCGGCAGCCTCACTCCCGGCGGATATACCTGCGGGAGCCTGGTACAGGAACGATATCGCCAAGGCGGTAGCGGCAGGTTATCTAAGCGCAGGAGCGGATAACCATATCCAGCCTGCAGCTAAGCTGAAGCGCGGGGAAGCGGTTGTGGCGCTGCAGAGGATTTTCCGGCTGGAGACAGTCAATCATGCAGGGCCGGTGTATAGCGATCTGGCCGGGGCAGCCAGCGAGGTCATTTCAGCAGCGGATGCATTGACTGCAGCCGGTTATATTCAAGGCTATCCGGGAGGCTTATTCAAGCCGGACGGGAATATTACCCGCGCTGAGCTGGCTAAGATGGCCGATACGCTGGTGCAGGAGCTCCAGTCCTCCGGCGGGGAAGTGAAGCTGGGAAGGGTACAGGGGAATGTGGTGCTGAACCATGAAGGAGCTACACTTAAGGACAGTGTAATTGAAGGCAATCTCTATCTTACCGAGGGCATCGGAGAAGGTGATATCCGGATTCAAGGTGTTCAGGTAAAAGGCACAACCTTTATCCGCGGCGGCGGTGAACACAGCGTGACCCTTGCGGACAGCAGCCTTGGCACTATTCAGGTTGCGAAGCCCCGCGGCACAGTCCGCATCGTTGCCAGCGGGACCACAACAGCAGGAACCATACAGCTGAACTCTGGTGCCATCCTTGAAGAAGGCAATCTCACCGGAGAAGGATTCACCAATGTTGTATTGTCAGCCGGGGAGAAGACGGTTACCCTTAAAGGGAATTATGGAGTGGTGTCCACCGCAGATCCGGCAGGAAGCCGCATTGCACTGAACATCTCCGGCAAGCTCGCTAAGCTGGTCTGGGGAGCCTCCGGTACAATTGTGCTGATGGACAAAGCGCAGGTGACCGAGCTGCTCATTAAAGCCGGGGCTAAAGGCTTGGCGATCCAGGGCAGTGGCAGCTTCGGTACCGTGCTGAACCAGGCGGATGATGTTATTGTAGGCGGCTTTGCCCTCAAGCAGGGCAGCAGCACGAATCTGAATCCGGCTGCTCCGCAGGCCAGCCAGCCTCCTGCTGCCGCCGGCGGCGGAGAGACTGCCGCTACGGCTACACCGGCTGTGACCCAGACGCCGGAAGCTACACCAGCGCCGACGCCAGTGGTAACGCCGGAGCCAACACCGGAAGCTACGCCGGAGCCGACGCCGAAAGCTACGCCGGAGCCGACGCCGGAGCCGACGCCGGAGGCAACACCAGCGCCGACGCCCGAACCGACGGCAACACCGGTAATTACGCCGAGTCCGCTGCCTACATCGACCCCGTTGCCGGAAGTCACACCAACTCCGGCACCAACCAGCGATCCGTGGAGTCTCGTGTGGAATGATGAATTCGATGATAATGTCATTGATCCGGCTAAATGGACTTATGACCTTGGAGACGGAACCATAGTCGGCAATCCGGGCTGGGGAAACAATGAGCTGGAGTATTACACGAACGACAGGAAGAACGTGAAGGAAGAAGACGGCAAGCTGGTCATCACCGCGCTTAAAGAAGCTGTGGGCGGTAAATCGTATACCTCCTCACGGATCAAAACCAAGGGATTGTACAGCAAACTGTACGGTAAATTCGAGATCCGGGCGAAAGCACCGACTGGCAAGGGGATCTGGCCGGCCATCTGGATGCTGCCGGAAGATTACACCTACGGCAATTGGGCTGCCTCCGGAGAGCTGGATATTATGGAAGGCTGGGGCAGCCGGCCGAATGTGGTTGCCGGAACCATTCACTATGGTTCCCAGTGGCCGGATAATGTCTATTCCGGCAAGGAATATGTGCTGCCGGGCAATTCCACGATTGAAGATTACCACACCTACTCCATCGAGTGGGAGCCGGGGGAAATCCGCTGGTATGTGGATGGAGTCTTATTCTCCACCAAGAATGACTGGTACAGCAAGAGCAGCGGCCAGCCGGCAATGAATGCGTATCCGGCACCGTTCAACCAGAGATTCCACCTTCTGATGAACCTGGCGGTAGGCGGTAACTTTGACGGTGACCCTACAGAGGATACAGTATTTCCGAGTTCCATGGAGATTGACTATGTCAGAATATATGATCTGACCGGACGCGAGTACCGGGAACCGGTACCGGTTGAGTTTGAGAAGGAGCCTTATCTGGAGGGAGCTAAGCTGCCGCTTGGGGACGGCAACTTCATTCATAACAGCGGCTTCACCGAACAAGTGGAAGGCGATGCCGGAATGGGCATTCCGAATACAGCGCACTGGGTATTGTACAAGGATGAAGGAGCGGATGCAGCTCTATCGGTTGAGCCGATAGGCGGGCAGAATTTCCTCAAGGTGAACATCAGCAGCGCCGGCGGAAATTCTTATTCGATTCAGCCGCAGGCCATCGTCTCAGTCGCGAAGGGAAGATACTACAAGCTGAGCTTCGATGCCAAGACGGATACGGCGCGTGATATTAGTGTCCGCCTGACAGGCGGGGCGCCGCTGGGATTCCCGTCGTATTCTCCGGCATTCAAAGCTGATCTGACAGCGGAGATTCAGCATTTCGAGACGATGTTTCAAATGAAGGAGAGCTCGGACAACGTAGCGCGGATCGAGTTCAATATGGGCACGAATGCTTCACCGGTATGGCTCGGTAATGCCAGGCTCGAAGAGATTGAGAGTATCCCCTTCGATCATGACAGTGCCAAAACGCCGCTGGGCAGCGGCAACCATCTCTACAATGGCAGCTTTGATCTGGGCGAGCCGGACCGGCTGAGCTATTGGCACACCACGGCTGCCGGCGGTGCAGCGGTGCTTCCGGTTGTAATAGACCCGGGTGTCCTGAAGCTTGAGATTTCAGGCGGGGATGGCGGCAGCGCTGACGCTGCATTGCTGCAGAAGGGAATCTTCCTGGTGCAGGGGCAGGATTATAAGCTGACTTTTGAAGCCGAGAGCTCCTCCGCACGGACGGCAGTAATTGAACTGCAGGGCAATAACGGGCAGGTATATGCTTCACAGCCCGTGCAGCTTACAGCAGACAAACAGCAGGTAGAAGCGGTGTTCACTAACCTTGCAGGAGCAACGGATCATCTGGGTCAATTCGTCCTGCGGCTTGGCGGGACTGCCGGAACCGTGTATGTGGATAATTTCGTTCTGCTGCGCACCAGCTTCTATTATGACCCTACCCTGACCTATTACCCATTGCTGAACGGGGACTTCAGCTTCGGCCTGAACAGCTGGGAGCGGCTGGTTACGGAAGACGGCGGGCAGAGTACTGCGGCGGCAGTGGACGGGGCGGCGAAATTCAGCATTACGAATACCGGTAACCAGGCATATTCGGTCATGCTGTTCCAGAATGGGCTGAAGGCGGCTGCCGGCTCCGATTATGTGGTCGAATTCGATGCCAGCTCCAGCGTTGCCCGCCAGATCAGCGTGAAGGCGGAGAATGCGAAATACATCTCTTCAATGGATAAGACAATCGATGTATCACCGGCAACAGATCATTACAGATTCGAATTCCGGCAGGCAACGAATGATACGCTTTCGCTGAAATTCCTGCTTGGCAAGGTGGGCGGTGTGAGCGTTCCGCAGAGCCATGACATCATCATCGACAATGTGAAGTTCGAGATCAAGGACGCGCCGGCCAAGCCGCAGGAGCTGCTCGCAGACAGCACCGGTAACCGGATGTCACAGCCGATCGAGCTTACCTTCATAGAGAAGGGAGACTGGTCCGGCAAAATTAATGCCGTGAAGGTGGACGGTGTCACGCTCGCGGATGAACTTTACAGTCTGAAGCCCGGCGCGATTATCATCGGTGCCGCAGCATTCCCGGCAGAGGGCAGCTATAAGATTACCGTGGAAGCTGACGGTTATGTAGGCTCAAGTGTCGTTCAGGCCATTCTGGCCAATGACAACAATCTGGTGGTCAACGGTTCATTCACAAGCGGTGACTCGGGTTGGTCGACATGGTCCGGGGGAGGCGGAGTCTCAAACTTTAAGGTGAACGAGGGTGTCGCGGAGATCGAGATTGCCGCTGCCGGCGGCGATACCTGGAGTACACAGTTCTATCAGGAGCATATCAAGCTGGAAGCAGGCAAAACCTACGAGCTGAGCTTCAAGGCCAAATCTACGGTTGCGCGGCAGATTATTGTGGAGTACAGCGAAACCTCGGCCCAGTCAGCTCAAGCGAAGTTCGATGTCACCGCAACCTGGGCGACTTACAGCGCGCAGTTCAGTGTTACGAATGACAGCCCGCTGAAGCTGAACTATCTGATCGGCAAAACCGTAGGTGAAGACGGGACGGCCAACGGTACTGCGCACACCATTTCGCTGGATGATATTGTGGTAAGAGAGGTTACAGGCGGTCCGGTCATCGAACCTGCCAGCGGCACGCTGGATAACGGCACCTTCAATGCGGATCAGGGCATTAAGGGCTGGACGCAATACTTCGACGGACCTGGCTCAGCCGCAGTCCAGAACGGCGAACTGGCGGTCTTACTGAATTTCACCGGAATAGCTAACTTCGCTGCGCAGGTCGATTACAGAGACCTGAAGCTTGTGCAAGGCAAGACCTATACCCTGACCTTCAAGGCCCGTTCGGATGTGAACCGGCTGATTGAAGTGGCCGTTGAGCACTTGGGCCCGGATTACAACAAGTATTTACCGGTGACAGCCATTGCTCTGACCGGTGAGATGGAGGCGTACAGCTTCACCTTCACTATGAATGACAGTACCGATGCGGGTGCACATCTGGTATTCCTTATGGGGCTCATTGACGGAAACAACGCACAGACCAACACGGCCATCCAGGCCGGCAACCATATTTATATCGATGATGTCAGCCTGGTGGATATTCCGTAACGGTACATTAACAGATAATGATAAACGGCCGCGATCCTTGAATTTAAGGATCGCGGCCGTTTGCATTTGTGCGGATAGGATTAACGTATATGGCTGATATTATTCTTTAGGGATCAATTCAAAAATCTTGCCGGTCTCCAGCGCTTCGATCAGCTTCAGCAGCCAGCGGTAATATTTGATCGCTTCCTCTATTTTGGCCTCATCGGTCAAAAGCAGACGTCCGATGTCCGGCTCGTCCGCATATTCTTGCTTCATCTGCTGGATCTCGGACAATGATTTGTTAAGTGCAGTCATATTACCCTCGACTGCTTTTCTCCATTTAATGGAGAAGTAGTCACTGAAGTTCTGATGCCAGTCGGGGACCACCTCGAACAGATCCTTGCGGGTGCCTTTTCCCCAGACTTTATCGATCATCTTCAGATCCAGCAGCGTACGCACACCGGTACTCATCGATGTCTTGCTCATACCCATAGTGCTGCTCAGTTCGTCCAGTGTAACCGGACCCTGATTGAAATACATGTAACCGTATAAATGCCCAATGGAGAGGGTAATCCCGTACAAATCCATATTTTTACCGATGGAATCGATGACCCGCTCCCGGACTTTGCTGATTCGCTCTATTTGTTCGGGCAGAAGCCCCTCTAAATCATTCATGATGTCCCTCCTGAGGAATAGGCTGACAGGCAACAAACCTCTCCAATGTATTGTAATCAAATCCGCTGCTATAAGTAAAGAATTCATCTAGAACGGAATATGGCGTTAAACAGAGTATTCTATACGTAAAGTTCGTAAAGTTAAAACTGTACACTAAATTTTAAGCGAATATGCGCTTTGCGTCTCTTTTCACAAGTCCGTTACACTAGGTCAGGAGAACTAACCTGAAATATTAAGGGGAGAGAAGGAGGTCACCATGGCAATTATAGAGGTGAAACAGCTTACCAAAGTATTCGGTCATGATGCGGTACGGGCACTTCCATTATTAGAACAAGGCTGGTCCAAAGAGAAGATTGCCCGGGAAGCCAAGCTAACGGTTGGCGTGAATAAAGCCGAATTCAGCATTGAAGAAGGAGAAATATTTGTCATTATGGGATTGTCGGGCAGCGGTAAGTCCACGCTCGTCCGGTTATTGAACCGGCTGATTGAGCCCACTGGGGGCCAAGTATTGTTCAAGGGCAAGGATGTTGTCCAGATGAATCCGGAGCAGCTAAGAGAGTTCCGGCGCAAGAATATCGGCATGGTCTTTCAAAAGTTCGCGTTGTTCCCACACCGCAGTGTGCTGGCCAATGCTGAATACGGACTGGAAGTGCAAGGTGTGGAGAAAAGCAAGCGAACCCGTCTTGCCATGGAGGCACTCGAGCTGGTCGGCCTTAAGGGCTGGGAGCATCACCGCCCGGATCAGCTGAGCGGCGGCATGCAGCAGCGTGTCGGTCTGGCCAGAGGGCTGGCCAATGATCCGGATATCCTGCTGATGGATGAGGCCTTCAGTGCGCTTGATCCGCTGATCCGCAAGGATATGCAGCAGGAGCTGCTGGAGCTGCAGGCCAGAGTGAAGAAGACCATTGTATTCATCACGCATGATCTCGATGAGGCGCTGCGGATTGGTGACCGGATTGCACTGATGAAGGACGGCGTCATTGTCCAGATCGGTTCGCCGGAAGAGATCCTCATTCAGCCTGCGAATAAATATGTAGAACGATTCGTTGAGGACGTCGACTTGTCCAAGGTGCTGACCGCCGCTCATGTCATGCGCCAGCCGGAGATGATCCGTCCGGAACGCGGACCCCGGGTAGCCCTGCAGCTTATGCGGGACAGCGGAGTATCCAGCCTGTATGTGGCGGATAATGAAATGAAGCTCCAAGGTGTAATTACAGCGGAGAATGCGGCACAGGCACTGAAAGAGAACCGGAGCATTCTGGAAGTCATGCAGCGGGAGATTCCCCGTGTACGGCCGGATACCCTGCTGAATGACCTGTTCGAGATGATGTCGGAGACGCATCTGCCGGTTGCCGTAGTAGACGAGGGTGACAAGCTGAAGGGCATTGTCATCAAGGGAGCCGTGCTGTCCGCACTTGCCGGTAATGCGGTTCCGGAAGGAGGACTTGGTTCATGAATTTACCCAAAATACCGCTCGGAAAGGGCGTAGAATGGCTCGAAGACTGGCTGACGACTTATTTCGGCCCCTTCTTCGATCTCATTCATGCTGTGATCGGCGGAATGGTAAGCGGCATTGATGCGGCGCTAACATTCCTGCCCGCGATTGTGCTGACCATACTTATCGCCGCTTTGGCTTATTGGATCGGCAAATGGCGGATGGCATTGTTCGCAGTGATCGGGCTGCTGCTGATTGATAATCTCGGATTATGGGACCCCTCAATGCAGTCGCTGGCCCTTGTGCTGACGGCTTCCTTACTGGCTGTAATTATCGGGGTTCCGCTGGGCGTGCTCTGTGCGCAGAGCAAGACCTTCCAGAATATTGCTACGCCTATACTTGACTTTATGCAGACGATGCCGGCGTTCGTATATCTGCTGCCTGCGGTATCGTTCTTCTCTCTGGGTGTAGTGCCCGGGGTGATTGCTTCTATTATATTTGCTATCCCGCCAACCATCCGTCTAACGAACCTGGGTATCCGGCAGGTATCGCCGGAGCTGGTGGAGGCTGCGGATGCCTTCGGATCGACAGCAGGACAGAAGCTGTTCAAGCTGCAGCTGCCGATTGCCCTGCCGACTATTATGGCCGGTATTAACCAGACCATTATGCTGTCACTGTCGATGGTCGTAATCTCGTCCATGATCGGCGCCCAGGGTGTCGGAGCCTATGTGTACCGTGCGGTATCACAGGCCAAGACGGGAGCAGGCTTCGAAGCGGGAATTGCCATTGTTATTATTGCGATATTGCTGGACCGTCTGACCCAGAAGCTGTTCAAGCCCAAACAACAAGGATAGAGGAGTGTTTAATTCATATGAGTAAATTTAAATCGATGAAACTGAGCCAGCTTGGCTTGATTATGCTATTGATGATGGTTGTTGTTATTTCCGGGTGCTCGTCCAAGGATAATTCTTCGGTGAAGCTGGCTTATGTGGCCTGGGATTCGGAAATTGCCAGCACGAACGTGGTTAAGGAAGTACTGGAATCGAAGCTTGGCGTTACGGTAGAAATGCTCCAGGTCGATGCCGGTCCAATGTGGGCAGGGATTGCCGATGGAAGTGCGGATGCGATGGTAGCCGCTTGGCTGCCGGGCACCCATGCTTCTTATCTGGAGAAATACGGTAATGATATCGTAGATGCCGGTGTGAATCTGGATGGAACGAAGACTGGACTTGCCGTTCCTGCTTATATGGATATCAATTCCATTGAGGATCTGAACAATGCGGAGGTTGCGGCTTCGCTGGATAATATGATTATCGGAATTGAACCGGGTGCCGGAATTATGACGGCTACTGAAGCGGCAATTGAAGCGTACGGATTAAGCGATTATACGCTGCTTGAGAGCTCTTCGGCGGCGATGGCACAGGAGCTGCAGAAAGCTTTTGACAACAATGAACCGATCGTAGTTACCGGCTGGACTCCGCACTGGATGTTCGCGAATATGGATCTGAAATATCTGGATGATCCCAAGAATGTATACGGCGGTGCTGAACAGATCCATACTATGGTACGAAAAGGTCTGAAGGATGATATGCCCGATGTATATCTGTTCCTAAGCCAATTCAAATGGACCGCAGACGATATGGCTCAGGTTATGGTCAAGATCCAAGGCGGACAATCGCCGGAGGAAGCAGCCAAAGATTGGGTCGATAACAATGAAGCCAAGGTGAATGAGTGGATTACCGGAGTGAATTTGTAGAGATTGTTCAGCGAATCAGCTATTTGGCAGAGAAGATCGATGTGTGCTATGATTGAAAGAACATAGGCTACAATTCTTTAACTTGTACGCTAACGACTGTTCTTTAGATGTACATATCATAAGCAAACTCATTCAACAAACACCCCGAGAGGGGTGTTTTTCTTGAAAAGATAAGAATGTATATGCTTCGCGTAATAAATGTTCCTTATCTTTCTCGCTGAAACGGTACCGTCCTTATTAAAGGACGGCAACGCCGTTTCCACTTGAGATTCACGAAACAAACGTTAATGAGCGATTCCCTTATGTTCAGTATGAAATCAGGAGACAGCTGCTGCAAGGAGTCAGGAAAGGGGAGAACTCCGTGACCGAGACCATTAATGCCTGGATCGACTGGCTGCTGCAGAGTCTTGGATTGAGCGGCCCTTCCATTCTATTCGCTACCGTTCCGCTGGCGGTACTGCAAAGTTTATTCGGATTTTTCCCACTAGCGATCCTGATTGTGCTTCACGTCTCTGTATTTAATGTTATTGGCGGGATGATTGTCAGCTGGCTGGCCTGTAATATTGGTGCGGTGCTCGTCTACTTCCTGTTCCGGCGCTATCTTTCGGAGTGGTTTGACCGGAAATGGGGATATAAGCTGAAGCGCTATGACAAATGGCAGATGTATCTGGACCGCTACGGCATCTGGACCCTGGTGCTGCTGCGTACGATTCCGATTGTGCCGAGCAATATTATCAATCTGATGTCGGCCGTTTCTCCGATTAAGCCTGCTGCTTTTATCTGGGGGACCGTGCTTGGGAATCTGTCTTACATCTGGCTGTTTGGAACGATCAGCTCTTCGCTGATTGTCCCCCGGGAGGAGTGGAACGGATTCCTTACGTGGTATGCGGTGTTTATGGTGATTCTGATCGCTATTTTTGTCCGCCGTCACTGGGGGCATCTGCAGGAGGATAAGCGTAAGCGGATGGGGTAGGAGGCAATATAGATTAAACTTAAGATTTTAAGTAAAGAAGTATTCGTAACTGCGGTGAATATTTGGACTTCCGGCCGCTGTTGTCTACAGATTTCTTGATTTGTACCGCCTTTAGCGGTAGAAATCCGTAGACAAAGGCGGACGCTTCCGCTCCTACAGTTCCAAAATTCCCCTCCGTCACTCCCTTCTCCAACTCAAATTCCAGTTCAATCTATATAAAGGATAGAAGGAAGTAGAAGCGTAGAGCAGTTCTTCGGTGTTACACCGGGAACTGCTCATTTTCGGTTAAAAGGATAAGTGTCTTCACTGCTTTTCCACATTGTGGGGTTATTTTGCGTTCGTCCCGAATAGCCTATAGTACATGGGCGGCTTGACCGCAGGAATGTCGGGAGGGACTGCAAGGCATGGGCAGAATCAGAAAATGGGGGAACCGGCGGGCAGGCGTATCAATCTTCGGGCGTCTGCGTCTGCCGAGGTTCAGCTGGAGCGGGTTGCCGAGACCGGCCGGGCGCAGCCCGGCGTTCAAGGCCAAACCGTCGAAGGCAGTCTTCCGGCCGCCGGGTTCGGGAGCAAGATTCGCGGCGAAGCCGTCCAGGTCCGGGGCGGGGGCATCAAGCCGGGGCGGTGTATTCGTGGCGAAGCCTTCGAGGTCTGGAATCCGTCCGGACAGGAAGGAAGCGGGTTATGAGACGGCTTCGCCCGGTGCAGGAGCAGGCGCTCCGGGCTACCGTGTCTGGCGCAAAGCCAGCCGGAGCGGGGGGTTCAGCCTGTTCCGCGGCCGGGAGCGGAAGAAGCAGGAGGCTGGCGCAGGGAAAGGCCGGAAGCCGCGCCGCCGGGGCAGATTCTGGATCATCCTGAGCCTGCTGCTGATTCTGGCTGTGCTTCAGGGGCTGCGTTATGTGGAGCAGCATTTGAAGCCGCCGATCCTCCATCTGGCGCAGATCCGGGTGAAGCAAATCGCTACGGAATCCATTAACAAGGCGATTACTTCCCAGGTTGCGGACGGCGGGAACGCGGAAGCGCTGATTGACTGGAAGACGGATAAGAACGGCAAAATATCCGGGTTCATGCTCAACTATAAGGAGCATATGCGGATTACTTCACAGGCGGCCGAAGTCATCCAGTCCACGCTGCAGGAGCTGCATAACCAGACGGAGCATATCCCGCTGGGCCAGGCGCTGGGCAGTCCGCTGATTGCCTCATTTGGGCCGGATATTCCGATCAAAATCGAACCGCAGGGCGCGGTAAAGGTGGAACTGAACACGCGGCAGCAAAATGCCGGCATCAACATGATTCTCGTTGAAGTCTTTATTCATATTGTTACCGAGGTAGCGGTTGTCATTCCGTTTGATATGGAGCCGCAGATCGTGGATACAGAAATTCCTGTCTCTTACCTGATGGTTGTCGGCGATGTCCCGATGTACTATTACGACAATCAGGGCCAGCCTGTCGGCGAGAACGGCAGCAGCGCACCTGGAATCGCGATTCCGGCGCCTTCGCTGAACACAGAGAAGAGCGGCACCGGTGTGGACGGTACAGCTGTTGAGGGAAGCGGGGGAGCCGGGAATACGAACAGCGGAGAGAATAACACACCGGCCGGGAGCGGCAACTCTGCGCCAAGCACAAACGCCGGAAATGCCGGGGCCAATGCGGGCGGCGGAGAGTAATGGGATATAGTTTGGTAGAACATATAAGTGGAAAAACTCCATCTGCTGTTGGCAGAATCGCTGATCCCGGTGACTTAGTTGGAAAAACGGCACTTAATTTCAGCCGGATTCGCTGACGGCGGGGTTATAGGCAGGATTAAGTGTCATAAATCCAATTAAATTCTGTAAGGCAAGCAAACCGGAATGATTAAGTGGAGAAAATCCAACTGCTTACCTTGAAGGGTCAGGGACAGCGATAATGCGGGCCTGCGGGCCGTTGAAGCGATAATGAAAAAGACTATAATTTGCAAGCAAGAGCCGCCAATGAAATGGGCGGCTCTTCTGTATTTGCTCGGACAGGAACGTTAGCCTCTCTTAACGCGGCATAGAAACGTGAAAACATCGTACCAGATTGCTGTTTGCGTGTCCGGAACGTTAGCCTCTCTTAACGCGGCGTAGAAACAGCTTCTCTCCCGAACTCCGCGCACGCTCCCAATAATAGTCCACCAATCCAATATTAATGCACTATGAATAAGCCGGAACGGCTTTTATAATTAGGGCAAAGATGCGGCTGTTATGTAATTCAAACCAATTTGGGGGGCTGAGCATAGTGAGAATATTGATCGTGGATGATGAGCCCAGACATCTCAGAGGGATGGTCAATCTGATTGGGCGGCTGCGGCCGGAGGACCAGGTGGTGGCGGCGAAGGATGGCTTGTCGGCCATGGAATTGGTGAAAGCCCACAGCCCGGAAGCTATATTGACGGATATCCGTATGCCTGGCATGGATGGTCTTGAATTTCTGGAACGGCTTAAGGTAGAAGGCATTAAAACCAGGGTTGTAATGGTATCCGCTTACAATCTGTTCGAGTATGCGCAGAAGGCGGTTCGTCACGGCGCTTTTGATTACCTGCTGAAGCCTGTGGAGATTGAGAAAATTACGGAGGTCTTAAGCCGGATCGACCTTCAGCTGACAGCGGAACAGCAGCAGTACCGCGAAGAGGAAGAGCTGCAGCACCGCCTGAAGCTGGCTTCTTCCGCCTACCTGAGCCGGTTGATACTGTCCTGGCTCAACGGCAGTGCGGCCCCGGAGGAGCTGGAGGAGCTGAACCGTTATGAGTGGCTGCGGGAGAGCGGTGTGGCTGTATATTCGGAGCTGAAGCACCGCCGGGACAGCGGGGAACAGCAGGACAGCGGCTCCTTCGTCCGCTCTCTGGAGCAGGCCTGGAGTCGGTGGGGAGAGGCCATAACCGTTCCCTTGAGCGGGATGATGGAGGACGGCGTTCAGGCGGCCGTGACCTTGATTACGCTGGAAGCGCTTACCCAAGGCAAGCGGGAGGAGGCCCGCTTCATCGCCCAGTCTTTGGCGGCTGAGTGGGTGCATGCGGGACAGCTTGTCCACGGGATTGGGCCGCAATGCCATTCCCTGCTTGCCGAAGCGCCGCGGTCGTATCTTGCAGCCAGGACGGCCAACAGCTACAATTTCTACGATTTCCGGCAGGGATTGCTTTTTGCGGATGAGCTTATTTCAACCCCCGGAGCTGGAGCTCCTGACTGGGGCAGGCTGTATGATGCTTTGAAAATGGACGATGCCGCCCTTGTTCAGGAGGTCTGCGCTGAGACCGTCTATCAGCTCGCGGATGCCGGACAGGCCAGTCCCATGCTGCTGAAGGAGCAGGCCTCGCTGATGCTGCTGCAGATCCGGAGTGACCATCAGGATATTCTGGACAAAAAGACGGGGCAGATGCTGACCGATACGGCCACGATGCTTATCCGTTCATGCCGTTCATATCAGGAATTAATGACCAAACTTAACCATGCGCTCCGGGAAGCGCATCTAGCCCTGGCCTTATCCAGACAGGATAAGAGTGAGGTGGTCATCGCGGAATGCCTGGGCTGGATACAGGGGCATACGAAAGAGAACCTTACCCTGGAACGGGCAGCCGAGCATTTCCACTTTAACCCCTCCTATTTCAGTACGCTGATCAAGAACAGGACGGGCAAAACCTTCTCCGAGCATGTGACGGCGGTCCGTATGAAGCGGGCCAAAGAGCTGCTTGCAGCGGAGCAGTTCAGAGTATACGAAATTTCCCTGGAATGCGGATTTCAGGATACGAAATATTTTTGCCGTGTATTCAAGAAATATCATGGCATGTCGCCAAAAGCTTATAAGCACGCACTTTCGCAAAGGAAACGGGAGGCATGAAGATCACCTTCCGTTACCGGCTGCTGGCAAGCTACATCCTGCTGATCGCGGTTCCCCTGCTCGTACTCGGGGCATTGTTCTATCGGACCAGCCTGAAGATTATCACGGAGCAGGCGCAGAAGAATGTGTATGAGATTGTCAAAAAAAATAACGAAGTCATGGACACGAAGCTGCGGATCGTGGACCAGAACAGCATGTCCTTATTTCTCGATAAGGATCTGTTCCGCATTTTCAGCCAGCTGGACCCCGCGAACCAAGTGGAGCTGTTTGCAGCGGACCGGCAGGTGACGGCAGTGCTCGGCAAAACCTTTTCCCAGAACCAGGATATCTATGCCTACCAGCTATGGACCTCCTACTTTACCTTCGGACAAACGCTGCCGCAAGGAGACCCGGTTCAATCGGATATATACGATCTGGCCCGGCAGGCAGGGGGGAAGCTGGTATGGATTCCTACCTATGATTTCGTATCTATGTTCAACCAGCCTTATCTGCAGGACGGGAATCTGGAGTTCCGTTATTTGTTCTCGGCCACACGCGTGCTTGATTTCACCTATCTTAGCAATACGAAGCTGGAGAAAATGGATGCCGGGGTGGAACGCCCTGTACTTGCCATTAGCTTCAAATCCGAGGTGCTTAAATCCTTGTATGAGGACAGCATACCGGGAAGCTCGCGCTATATGGTGCTCGATCCGCATGATAAGGTGGTCGCCAGCAGTGAGCCGGGGGCTATTGCGCAGACCTATAAGGAGGCGTGGCTGGACGAGCTGCAGCAGGAGAAAAGCGGGGCGCGGAGAATGACGCTGGACGGCGAGGCGGTGATCGTCTGCTTTGACCGCTCGGAGGTTACCGGCTGGATGTCTGTCGTGTGGATTCCGGAAGCAGGGCTGGTGAGCAGCTTTGTGCCGGTGATCCGCGCTTCCATTACTGTCATGGCCGTGGTGATGGGGATAGTGGCGCTTATCCTCGCTTTTTTCATTGCCGGCAAAATTACCAAACCGATCAAGCGGCTGTTAAGCGCGATGAGATCGGTGGGCGAAGGCGATTTCCAGACCCGCGTGGATGTGGTAAGCAACGATGAATTCGGCATTCTAACGCAGCGCTTTAACCGGATGAATGACCGGATTCATCTGCTCGTGACAGAGAATTACGAGACCAAGCTGAAGGAAAAGGAAGCCGAGATTCAGGCGCTGAACATGCAGATGCATCCCCATTTCCTGTACAATACCCTGAATGTGATGAACTGGACGGCGATTGAGAATGATCAGCAGGAGCTCAGCAAAATGCTTGTCTGCCTGTCCAATATGCTGCATTATACTTCGAGGAAGACATGGGGCGCCGTTCCTTTGTCCGAAGAAATGAACTGGATGAATAACTATTTCTATATTATGTCGATCCGGTTCGAGGACAAGTTCACTGTAGAGTATGATATGGACCCGCGGCTCTTCGAATATGATGTGCCACGGCTGCTGTTCCAGCCTTTTGTGGAAAATGCGATTCTGCATGGCTTCGATCAGACCGAATCGGGCGGCATCATCGGAATCCGCGGCTGGATTAACGGCAGAACCCGGCATTACGAGGTGGCCGACAACGGCCGTGGCATGAGCCAGGCGACTGTAAATGCGATTTTGCACCAGAAAGCATCTTCCGTGGGCATTAAGAATACCATTGACCGCATTCAGATGACCTATGGCGGCGAGTACGGAATCTCCATCTTCTCTTCTCCGGGAAAAGGAACAAAGGTGGCCATTACACTCCCGCTGTAAACCCAATCACAGTCCACCAATCCAAAGAGATTAGGGTTATGTAAGCGCTATCCTGTAATTTATAATAAAGGCATCATAGACTGCAGCTATGAACCCGTTGAACTTAGAAATCGAGAGGGGCTCGGAATATGTTGCTACCAAGAAAACCGGTCTTCATTACATTGGCTCTGATTCTGATGCTAGCTGCTGTGCTGTCTGCGTGCTCGAAGTCGGGTACAGCAAGCCCTGAGACTTCCACGCCTTCCGGGAATGCCGGATCGAAGGAGAACATTACGCTGCGGATGACTGTATGGGGATCACCGGAAGAAGTGGCTCCTTACAAAAAAGCCATCCAGAACTTCGAGGCCAAGCATCCAAATGTCAAGGTTGAGCTTCAGCATATTGCCGCTGATTATGATACCAAGCTGACGACCATGGTCGCCGGAAATGATGTTCCGGATATTGCCATGATGGAATCGGGTACGATTGCCTTTCCGATGGCGGAGCAGGGCAAATTCTATAATCTCCAGGAATTTCTCGATACGGATGCCGACATCAGTCCGGATACGCTGGTTCCCAATATTACCTATTCACTGGAGCCGGGCAATGTAATTGGAATCGGACCAGGGCCGGAATCCTTCGGACTGTTCTACAATGAGGATATCTTCAAGGAAGCCGGAATAGAGCCTCCCCCGTCGAATGTGGCGGATGCCTGGACCTGGGATGAATTCGTCGAGGTTGCCAAGAAGCTGACTGTGGACACCAATGGCAAAACAGCAGCCGACCCGGACTTCGATCCCAAAAAAATTAAGCAATATGGCGCAAATCTCTCCACCTGGTGGGGGGTATACAGCAACTTTATCTATTCAAATGGCGGGGATTTCATCTCGGCGGATGGCAAGACCTTCGCGCTTAACCAGCCGGAAGCTGTTGAAGCCCTCCAGAAAATAGCCGATCTGATGAATGTGCACCACGTATCCCCTTCACCCGTGCAGTCGAAGAATATTCCGGCAACGAATGTAGCTCTCCAGACCAAGAAGGTAGCGATGACGGTGGACGGGCAATGGGCAAGCGCAGGCCTCGCCCAGTCGAAGTTCAACTTTAACGTGGGGGTCATGCCTGTAATGAAAGAGCCGGTAACCACCGTGGTCTGCGGCATGTTCTCGATCTTCAAATCCACCAAGCATCCACAGGAGACCTGGGAGCTGCTGAAGGCGCTGCTCGATCCTGAAGCCTCCATTGATATGCTTACAGCCGGAACCTGGATGCCTTCTCCCAAGGACTGGTACACCGATCCGGCGCTACTCGCCAAATGGACGGAGAATCTGGATGCCAGACCCTCCGGCTATAAAGAAGCCATCGTCGATGTAATCTTGACCAAAGGGCATCAGACGCCGACCGGCTATGTGAAGAATTTCAACAATATTATGGATCTGGTTAATCCTGCCCTGGATAAGGTATGGCTCGGCCAGCAAACCGCCCAGGAAGCGATGGACTCGATTGCCGTAAAGGCCCAGGCCCAAGTTAAGGGACGCCGCGATATCAAGGAATAACCAACTGCGAAACTAGTACTAAGGAGCGGCGTCCGATACCTCGTTCGCCGTTCTTTTTGCAAATATAAGAATTTATATGCTTACACTTTAAATTATCCTTCTATTTCACGCTGAAACGGTACCGTCCGTCTAAAGGACGGCAAAGCCGTTTCTACTTGCGAAATTCGAGACTGGAGGCCGGTATGCGAAAGGGAATGTTCTATGGGCTGCTGTTCACCGCCCCCGCAATACTTGGGTTTGCCATTTTTACGCTGGGTCCCATGATCGCAAGCCTGGTGCTCAGCCTGACCAACTATAATGTGTTCAAGGATCAGACGTCTTTTGTCGGTCTGGATAATTTCGTGCGGCTGTTCTCAGGTGAGGATGAGCTGTTCTATAAATCGCTGGGAATCACCTTTTATTTCGTCGTGCTGCGTGTGCCTGCAGTTATTCTTATTTCCTTCGGCATCGCGCTTCTGCTCAATCTCAATGTAAAGGGAAGAGCCATCTTCCGTACGATTATCTATCTTCCGAGCATTGTTCCGGCGGTGGCCTCGGCCATGATCTGGATGTGGCTGCTCAATCCCGATCTGGGCCTCATCAATTCACTGCTCAGCCGGCTGCATCTGCCGACCAGCGACTGGCTGTACGGGGAGAGCAGTGTCATCCCGTCAGTGGTTCTTACCACGCTATGGGGCATCGGCAGCACGGTGATTATTTTTCTCGCCGGACTTTCCGGTATCCCCCGGCAGTATTACGAAGCGATTGAGGTGGATGGAGGCGGCTGGTTCCGCAAGCTGAGCCACGTGACAGTTCCGATGGTCACCCCCACGATTTTTTTCAATACAATCATGACCATAATCGGCTCCTTCCAGGTCTTCAACGAAGCTTATATTCTGACGCAGGGCGGACCGAACAACCGGAGTCTGTTCTATGTATTTTATTTGTGGAGAACGGGCTTCCGGGATGCCGAGATGGGATATGCGTCCGCGCTGGCCTGGATCTTGTTCATCATTATTCTGTTCTTTACCTTTATCGTCTTCAGAACCTCGAAGTCATGGGTGTATTACGAAGGGGGGGACCGTGCTTGAGGCCATCGAAGCTATCACTTACCGCAAGCTACGGAGCGCTTATCCTGATCTCTGCCATGTTCGTCATTCCGTTTGTCTGGCTGATCCGCAGCTCGCTGATGAATTTATCGCAGATTTTTACCATGCCTCCCGAATGGATACCGAAGCCGTTTCAGTGGAGCAATTTTCATAAGGCGCTTACGGTGCTGCCGTTCGATGTTTTCTTCAAGAACACACTGATCATCGTGGTTACGGTGCTTGTGGGAACCGTAATTACCAGCAGTATCGGGGCCTTCGGATTCTCACGGATTCAGTGGAAGGGCCGGGATACGGTGTTTGCCATCCTGATGACCAGCATGATGCTGCCGGCGGCGGTGACGATTATCCCGAGCTTTCTCGGCTGGCAGCTGATGGGTCTATACGATACGCTGTATCCGCTGATTGTACCCGCTTATTTCGGCGGCGGAATCTTCAATATCTTCCTGCTCCGGCAATTCTATCTGACGATTCCGCGAGACTTTGATGAAGCGGCCTTTGTGGACGGGGCGAATTACTGGCAAATCTATACCCGGCTCATCTTTCCCTTAAGCCGTTCCGCGATCATCGTGGTTGCCTTATTCAGCTTTCTGGCCTCCTGGAACGATTTCATGGGCCCGCTGATTTACCTGAAAAGCGACAGTCTCTTTACTCTCGCTCTGGGTCTGCAAATGTTCCAGGGTACCTACA
Organism: Paenibacillus phytohabitans; assembly: GCF_013141775.1. Taxonomy (GTDB): domain Bacteria; phylum Bacillota; class Bacilli; order Paenibacillales; family Paenibacillaceae; genus Paenibacillus_AQ; species Paenibacillus_AQ phytohabitans. Next base: position 64,238 of record NZ_WHOB01000088.1, on the reverse strand, counting down.
CCGCGCAGTGGGATCTGCTGATGGCGGCCTCGGCCACCGTCGTTCTGCCCTGCGTCATTGTGTTTCTGGCCGGGCAGCGTTACTTTCTGGAGGGCATTACCTTAACAGGATTAAAAGGATAAAGGAGGCGGGGAACGGAAATGGCAGAGCAACAAGCGAAGCTGCATGCCTGGCAGGGTATGTCTTTTACGAGTATAACAATTAATGATCATTTCTGGCGGCCGCGCCTGGAGGTGCTCCGGCAGACCACTCTGCCGGACTGCTTGTCCAAATGTGAGGATACCGGGCGCATCGATAACTTCGCCAAGGCCGGGGGCCTGATGGAGGGGCATTACGAAGGCAAATATTATAATGACTCGGATGTCTACAAGGTGCTTGAAGGCATAGCCTATGCGCTGATGCCCAGGCGGGATGCGGCGCTGGAAGCTGAAGCCGACCGGATTATCGTGCTGATATCGGCAGCGCAGGAAGCGGATGGATACCTTAGTGCTTACTTCACACTGGAGCATCCGCAGGGCAAATGGACGGATATGGAGAAGCACGAGATGTATAACGGCGGCCATTTGATTGAGGCGGCGGTTGCCTATTATGAAGCGACCGGCAAGCGCGGGCTGCTGGAGGTGGCCTGCCGTCTGGCCGATCATTATGATGAGGTGTTTGGCCCCGGCAAGCGGCACTGGGTGGAAGGGCATCAGGAGATTGAGCTGGCGCTGGTGAAGCTGTACCGCGTGACCAGGGCCGAGCGCTACTGGAAGCTTGCGCTGTGGCTGCTGGAGGAGCGCGGCCATGGATATGGCGCGGGCGCGATCTGGGACAATCCGGAATGGGGGCCGGCCTATTGCCAGGATGATGTTCCCGTCAGCGAGATTAAGCGGGTGACCGGGCATGCTGTCCGTGCCATGTATATGTACACGGCAATGGCGGATATTGTCCATGCTTCAGGGGATTCCGCTTATGCAGAGGCTCTGCACCGGGTCTGGACCCACACGGTGGAGCGCAACATGTATGTAACGGGCGGCATTGGGCCGTCCAGGCATAATGAAGGCTTCACCTTCGATTATGACCTGCCCAATGAAACAGCCTATTGCGAGACCTGCGCCGCCATTGCCATGGTGTTCTGGAATCACCGGATGAACCTGACGTTCGGAGACGGCAAATACGCCGATGTGGTAGAGCGTGAAATGTACAACGGCGCCTTATCCGGAATATCTCTGTCCGGGGATAAGTACTTCTATGTCAATCCGCTTGCTTCACAGGGCGGGCATCATCGTGTGCCCTGGTTCGAAACCTCCTGCTGTCCGACCAATCTGGCCCGCTTCCTGCCTTCCCTGGGCCAATACGTCTATGCGTCTGCAGAAGAAGGCCTGGTGGTCAATCAATACATGAACAGCGAGGCAGAGCTTGTGCTGGGCAGCGGACTGGGCGTCAGGCTGAAGCAAAGCACATTGTATCCCTGGGATGGCCGGATCGAGCTTGAGGTGAACCCTGCAGCAAGTGCCGGCTTCAGCATCCGGCTGCGTGTGCCGGAATGGTGCAGGGGGTACCGGCTGGAGGCTGGCGGCGTCAGCATCAGCGGGGCCGGAGCCTTGACGGATCAGGGGTATCTGGTGCTTAACCGGCATTGGTCGCCGGGAGATAGGGTTGTGCTTGAGCTGGATATGCCCGTGAATCTTGTGCGGGCCAAGCCGGAGGTGGAGGCGGACAGAGGAAGGGTTGCCGTTCAGCGGGGACCCGTGGTGTACTGTCTGGAGCAGACGGATCATCCCGGATTGTCCTATGATGCCTGCTCCATTCCGGCCGGGGCGCAGTTCTGGGTGGAACATCTGCCGGAGCTGCTGGGCGGGGTGACGGTGCTGCAGAGCCGGGATGAAGAGGGCAGGCCGCTCCGGTTCATTCCCTATTACGCCTGGGACAACAGAGCGTCCGGCTTCATGCAGGTCTGGATCCGGGAACAGGAAGAGAACGGATTATACAGCTGTTAATTTGCAGGTTGCGGAGAAAGGAGGGAGGTTCGCTTGCGAGGAATTACGAACCCGATCGTGCCGGGCTGGTATGCAGACCCCGAAGCCAGGACCTATCACGGCAGGCATTATATTTATGCCACCAGATCCTTTACGGAATATACGCGGCAGATGAATCTGGATGCCTTCAGCTCCGAAGACCTGATCGATTGGAAGGTCCATGAGAGCATTATTGAAATGGATGATTTCCCCTGGATCTGGAGAGCGGTATGGGCTCCGACCCAGATTGAGCATAACGGCCGGCATTATCTTGTCTTTGCCTCGAACGATATCCAGAAGGACAGTGAAGCAGGAGGGCTGGAGATTGCCGTTGCGGATGCTCCCGAAGGCCCCTACAGAGGGTACCTCCACCGGCCGCTGATCGGCAAGTTTATTCACGGCGCACAGCCCATTGACGCTCATCTGTTCAAGGATGATGACGGTGTAATCTATCTGTATTACGGGGGCTGGGGACATTGCAACGTGGCCCGGATGAATGAGCAAATGACGGGCTTTGTCCCTTTCCCGGACGGACAAATGATCTGCTCCATTACCCCGCCGGGGTATGTGGAGGGACCGTGCATGATCAGGAAGGAAGGTCTGTATTATCTGATGTGGTCGATGGGCGGGTGGACCAACGGGACCTACCGGGTGGCTTACGGCGTAAGCGATAATCCGCTGGGACCCTTCGATAACAAAGGAACCATACTGGAGAGGCAGGAGCCTCTAGCGGAAGGCCCCGGCCATCACGGATATTTACATCTTCCTGACCGCGATGAATGGCTGATCGTCTATCACCGGAGAATCATCGGAGACCCGGAGCCGGGCAACCGTATGTTATGTATTGACCGAATGGAATTCGATGCCGGCGGAATCAGGCCGGTAGTGATGACCAGCGGGTGGTAAAAGCGACCGCCGCAGCTGACGTGGGTATCCGCTTGGCGGATACTATCTGCCGAATACGGCATAAACAGGGATACCTGCCCCATCCCGCTCATACATTATAGACAGCACAGTTATGACCATTGGAGTGTGAGTCTGGATGTCCTATGAAGCGATGGATGCAATCCATACAATTGAAACCATGAATACTGTTAAAGCTGTCAGCACGGAACGTCTGGCGGGAAGATACAGCTATCTGGAACGGGAGGGGCTGCTTCCGCTGCCGGTGCAGGGAGGCGTTACACTTGTGGTAGAGCTGCGGCATGCACAGTGGTCGGCAGAGTGCCTGCGGCTGCTGCTCCGGCACTCCGGTTCTTCTGTGCGGCTGATTGCCGTTCCGATGACTGCTGAATTTCCGCTGCAATGGTTGTCAGAGCAGTTCTCGGGGGAGCCGAATCTGGTATTTCTCCCCTTTGCCGCCGGGAATTATAGGGTGAATGAGGCCTTGGCTTATGCTGAGACCTCTTTTGCCGTTCTGCTGGAGGACCGTGTGATGGTGTCCCCCGGCTGGCTTGGCAATTTGCTGTGGCCGCCTATTGATGATCCAGCGGTGGGCGTGGTGGCTCCCCGTTCCTCCAGTGAACGGGGAGAGGGGCAGGAACAGCTGCATTTTGCCGGATACTCTGAACTGTCAGCTTATGCAGCCCACATCCTGGACAAAAGGCAAGGGGAGTGGAGGTATGCGGAGGTACTGGGCGGGTCCTGTCTGCTTATAGCAAGAGAGCTGCTGCTGAGGGTAGGAGGCTTCGATTCATCACTAGCGGAGCGCAGACTGATCATTGCCGACTGGTGTCTGCGGGCCCGGATGCAGGGGGCAAGTCTTGCACTCAGTGATCCGGTGTATGTGCATGTTCTTCACCCGCTGGAGGAAGGCGCTGTGATTAACGCAGGCAATGCGTCATCAGCAGCGGGGGAGCGGGCATACCGCCGGAAATGGAATCTGCAGGACAGTCCTGCTGATGCGGGTCTGCTCCAGATTCCCGGTGATCTGTCCGCTTGTCTGCCGCAGCCGGTAATTCCGCTGGGCCGGCATACGGCGGAGACGCCCCTTGTGACTACTGTTGTCTATTTCGAAGAAAACTGGACGGCAGCGGATTCGCGTGAGCGGCAGCAGATGCTGCAGGAAGGCCAGAGCTACAGCAATATCCGCTGGGTGTGGGTCCGGGACAGCTGGAGCCAGTCTTTTCCCGAATTTCCGGTGCATGAGCGTGACGCTGTGATTACTGTGCATGGCGAGAAGCCCTGGCTGCACGCGCTGGAGAATATCTCGGCTCTCTATGGCAGCGAAGTCATTGTCTATTTATCCGCCTCTGCGGCATATGACAGCCGTTACATCGAGAAGCTGGTGGAAGTCCTGCAGCATAGCCGGGCGGATATCGTAGTCAGTGCGGACTATGCAGCAGAAGACCCCGGGCAGCGGCCTGGGGCAGGCGGGACAACGCAGCATCTTCCACTGGAACGCATCGCACACAGAAGCGGAATCACGCCCGGAAGGATTATGAAGCGGGAGGGCTTCTTCCGCAGTCTGGCGCTTATTCCTGATCCGGATCTGTCGGTGGGCTATGCTGGTGAGCCGGCAGGCGGCCGGGATAAGCTTCATCCGTCAGCCCCCGGCGGGGAGGGGGAGGGACACTTATGAACTATATCGTGCTTAGCCGTGTTTCCTGGGAGGATTATGAGTATAAAAGAATGCTGGAGCTGCTCCCGGACCGTGGGGAGGTCTGTTTTGCCGGACGGATGACGCCTGCCCGGCAGCGGAGCAGCGGGATCAGGTCCGTGACGCTGGCCGAATTGTACAGTCTGAATGCCAAAGAATATACGCTGCTTGTCTCTTCGCCTTATTGGCTCCCGGATGTGCTGGCGCTGCAGCCTGCTTATACTGTAGCCCTGCTGGAACTTTGTCCGGAAGGGGAGGATAGTGTTCTCTGGGACAAATACAGTGCGCTGCTCGCGGCGAAGGCCGATCTGGCGGGAACCACGTCAGAACGGATATATCTGGAGCAGAATCTGCGCCGGAAGGGGATAGTGTATCTCAGCGGAGACCAGCCCTTATCCTACGGACTGCTCCGCCGGGAAGAGCAATTGTTCTTCCTGTCCGATTACGAAGCGATCTGGAACAGGGCGCTTACGGAATTATGGCAGCCTCCCGTGGTTTCGGGTGAGGAGGCCGGCTGGCTGGACATCCAGCGCCGGCACCGCACCGCATTCTATATATCCATGTGCGCCAAGATGCCCCTCCAGCCTTCGGTGCACTATTTAGCCGCTTCTTATTTATATTTGCGGGGAGATGAAGCCGCTTCGCTGTATCTGGCCCAATCCTTCGAGCTGATGCTACTGCATGATTATACGGATTGTCTGCATTCGCATTACCGTTTCTTCTCGGCGATTGAAGCGAAGAAAGGCAATCTGGAGCATGCCGTCCGGCAATACGAAATCACGGCGTTTACGGCCGGGGAAAGGGCGAAGGCAGCGCAGATGAGGCAGTGGCTGAGTGGCGGCGAGGCGGAGCATGAGCTGCTCCGGGCAGAGATTTTCACGGTAAATGAGGATGGTGCGGCGGCAAATGAGATTCTGAGCCGGTTATCCGGGCCGGAAGCCCGGCAGCGGCTGCTGCTGAATTATATCGGAACCTTTCAGTGGGAGAAGGCGCTGCAGCTCTATGAGGAAATGGAGGCGGACGGGACGGCTGCTGCGGAGAATACTGGGCTGGGCGGATTTGCAGGAATAGCAGGAATAGCAGGGGCTCCTGAGATTCCGGGGCTTGCGGGGGGCACCGCTCCGGCGTTTGAGGATGCAGTGCAGCTTCCGGTGATTGAAGGGACACTGCATTTGCTGTATGGCCGGCGGCATGACGCTATCCGCAGCTTCCTTCGTTCGGCGGGAGCGGACCAGGGAGCCAGACAGCTGTTTGCGGAAATGGCCGATATGGAAGAAGCCGTACAAGGCTTGAGAGGGAGGGTAATGGATGGCGAAGAGCATGCATGAACCGCTGCGCAAGGCATCCGGCAACCGCCTGACGGCGATGATGCAGGTGCGTAATGAAACCGGCCGTTATCTGGAGCAGGTGCTGGAAGAGTTGAGCGAATTTGTCGACGATATCGTAATAGTGGACGACGGCAGCACGGATGGTACGGTACGGCTGTGCAACTCTTTTGCCAAGGTTAGCAAGCTGGTGACGCTGGAGCACTCTATCTTCGGCCGTGAATGGGAGCTGCGCAAAACACTCTGGGATCTGGCGGTATCTACCGGCCCGGATTGGCTGCTGTCCGTAGATGCGGATGAATTCTATGAAGACCGGGCCAAGCAGGAAATGCGGCGTTTGATCGATCAGGACGCTTACGACTGGGTAGCGTTCAGGCTGTTTGATTTCTGGGGCGGCACGACCCATTACCGGGAAGATGAGCACTGGAATATCCACATGAAGCACACGCGCACACTGGTCCGCTATCTGCCCGGCTTCTATTATTACACCCCGCGGATGGATCACCATGTCCCCCGGCTGGCGTTGTCCTATGCGGTTCTGCCGGGCTTCCTGGCCGAGCTGCGGGTGAAGCACTACGGCTGGGCACTGGAACCCGAAGAGCTGCGCCGCAAATATGACCGCTACATGGAGCTTGACCCCGAAGGGAAATGGGGAAGCCTTGAACAATACCGCTCGATTCTGGATGAGCATCCCCGGCTGGTGGAGTGGAGGGAATAGGGTGCGGGAGCCTGGGAGAAACTGGGTGACTAACTGAATAACTAACTGAACGACTAGCTGAACAACTGACTGAAATTCTGACTGAAAAACTAACTGAATACTTAACTGTAAATCTCTATTGGCTGGACTTAAGGTTGCAGCTTATAAAACTAATTCTACACCCTGCGATTATCTGGACCTCCTGACGGTTGCAGTTGCCGCAGGAATTCCCCGGTTCATCCGCCCGCTTTCTGCGGTGGAAAGCGTAATTTTTATAAAATCTTGCACATAATACAACATTTTCCTCAGGATATCGGCTCAAATCCGAAAATGTTGTATAAAATGCAGGATTTTTCCTTTTTCAAGCGGTTTAGCAGGAGAATTGTTGTATTTCTTACAACAATTCTCCCAAACACCCAGTTATCTATAGGTAGAAGTTGCATAACGTACAACATTTAGGTCTGCGGTGCATACTGAGAAGTCTCCATGTTGCCGGAAACGAATAAAAGTGATAAATATTTACGTATTTCGCTATCCCGCAGTGTTTGAACGGTAACTTGCGGGGTTGTTGTCTAAATTCAGTTTATCTAACTGTTATATCTAATCGTATATCTAACTGCTAATCTAACTCTACGCCTAAACAAACCGGGGAGCTTATTCTATGTTTTTACACAAACTTCTTGATGTTACTCTGGAGCGGCTGGCGGAGGGTGGGAGATAGAAATACCTTTGGTTGTGCTGGAGATTGACGATGTGGGGAATAGGCGATACGAATACCTTTGATTGCGCTAGGAGTGGGCGGGATGGGAAATGAGTAATATTACTGGGCTTGTCCTCAAATGATGAAATGACTCCATTCTGCTGTATGTGCAAGCAGAATGGATTGAAGCGGCTGGCTATCTGCATTTCTATCTATCGTGCGTCATGCAATCAGCTGAGGACAGCCAGTGTAGAATAGGATTGAGTGTTGCTGAGTGTTGCTGAGTGTGCTGAGTGTGCTGAGTGATGCTGAGTGTGCTGAGTGTGCTGAGTGTGCTGAGTGATGCTGAGTGATGCTGAGTGTTACTGAGTGATGCTGAGTGATGCTGAGTGATGCTGAGTGATGCTGAGTGATGCTGAGTGTGCTGAGTGATGCTGAGTGATGCTGAGTGTTACTGAGTGATGCTGAGTGATGCTGAGTGATGCTGAGTGATGCTGAGTGTGCTGAGTGTGCTGAGTGTTGCTGAGTGATGCTGAGAGTTGCTGAGTATTACTGAGTGATGCTGAGTGTTGTTGAGTGTGCTGAGGTGTTACTGAGTGTGCTGACTGTTGCTCGAGTGTCGCTGAGGCCCATAGAGTGTTACGAGACCTTTTAGCAGTTTCTATAAATTCAAAGTTCTATGAGTGTTGTGAGAGATGTGCATACAGAAGCGGTTCCTGGCAGCTAAGGTCCGTGTCACGGTGCTGCCTGGAGGGCGGACTTTACAAGCATCAGCCAGGGGATGCTGCCGGAAACGACAGGTATTCCTTGCGGGTGAACCTTGGCTGCGAGCAGCAAGTTGTGGTAGCTGAGGCCAATGGCTGCCGCAGGTCCGCCGGATTGTCGCAGCGCCTGTTCGTCAGCGGGGTCAAGCCGGGGGATCAGCCCACAGGAATCGGCCATCGCTGCGTATAGCAGCCATTCGGCAGCATCGCCGGGTGAGCTGTAAAGATGTGCTTGCCCGGTATACATAACGCACCACTGCTCCTTGACAGGAGCAGGCGCGTGCAGCAGCCCGTGCAGCAGAGGCTGAGGCAAGCGGCTCCAATGGAAACGTGAAGCTTCCATTGGCTTGAATAACAGGAGCAGTGTATCCCAAGCACCTGCCTGGGCCAGCAGCTGCGCAGCGTAAGAAATATCCGGAAAGCTTAACGGTGTACCGGGGCTGAGCTCAGGATGGGTTGAGCTGCCGGAAGGCGTAGCAGAACTGTCTGCGTGTTCGTCAGCGGTGCGCTGCGGGACGGCGGAATTGCCGGATTCAGCATGCCGGGGGCCTCTTTCCCGCCATCTGTCAGTTCCGGCAGCTTCAGCAGGCTCATCGGCCGCACACTCCGTATGCGCATCCGGCTCCCGCTCTGCCGGATGAGCTGATGCACCGCCGGTCTGCTGCGCGAGCCAGCGGTGTACAGCAGCAATGCCTGGCCTGTGCCGGGCCAGGCGCTCCAGCCATTGTCCTGCTGCAGCGGGCCCGCCGCTGCGGCAGGACAAGGCCCACAAATAGCCGGATATCCATGGCTGATCCGGCTCATCCAGCAGCAGCATCCGTTCCAGCCGGACGGATGCGGTACAAGGCTGTTCCGGGTCCCGGAACAGCGTATCCAGCAGCACCTGCACAACCTGCCGGATGGCTTCCGGCAGATGCGGTGCTGCGCTGAGCGCCGCCAGCCACCCGGCGGCGCGGGCATTGAGTGCTGCAGGCACCAGCCTGCTCAGCACTCTCTGGGGCAAGGCAGGGAGCAGCTGACGGGTGATGGCCGTCAGCTGCTCCTCTTGTCCGGACAGCAGGCACAGCGGTGCCAGCTGTGCCCAGGCGGCGGAATCGTCAGGGGTGTAGACCAGGACCTGCCTGTAATGGTCCAGCGCCTCCTGATATAGAAACAGCTGCTCGCAGACCTGCCCGGTGAATAAGCGGGTGCGGCTTGTGCCGCTGCCGGAGGAGGAGGGATATTTATGCGCGGTATTACCGCTGTCCAGCGCCCGCTGAAGCAGATCGTAAGCCCGCCATAACTCCCCTTGTTCCATCAGTAGCCCGGCATAGCTCTCCAGCAGATCCGTGAAATCTGCATACAGAATGCTCCCGGCCTCGTAGACAGCCTGAGCCTCTTCCGGACGTCCTCCGGCCTCCAAAGCGTAGGCTGTTTTGAGGTAAAGGTCAGCGGTATATCCGGAGTCAGCCGGAACTTCTTCCAGCAGCGGGAGGAGAACCTCCGCCGCAGCATTGTAGTTTCCCTGCTGGTAATACTCCGTACCCAGTGCGTACCGCAGATGGATGCTGCGGGGTTCAAGATGCAGAGCGGAGTGGATCAGCTCCAGATTGCGGCTGGTTTTATGCTTGCGCTGCAGCTCACCATCCAGATACCCATAGTGATGCACCGGCAGAGCTGCGTATGCGATATGTCCTCCCGGCAGGCTCCAGATACTGGAGGCCACCTCCTCATGAATGCTGCCGCGAAACAGGATGCGTTCATCATTGCGGAACAGCCGGCACACATTGTCTGTAACATAATCTCCTTCGGAGAACTCACCCACATAGTGGATAAAAGGCAGAAAATAACCGTCAGCACTCTGCGTCTCCAGCAGCCGCTCCACCTCTTCCGGCTTCCAGCCTGCGATTGCTTCATCCGCATCCAGCACTAGAATCCAGGTATAGGAGGCCAGCCGCAGTGCCCGGTTCCTGGCCTTGGAGAAATCATGCTCCCAGGGCACCTCAATGACCCGGGCACCGGACCTGCGGGCGATCTCCATGCTGCCATCCGTCGAGCCGGTATCGGCAATGATGATCTCGGAGACCAATCCCTGCACGGATCTCAGACATTTCTCCAGATGCTGCGCCTCGTTCTTAATAATCATGCAGAGCGATAGCCCTGGATTATGCATAGTCAGAAGCTCCTTCCTAATCAGCGGGTCTGGGAAGCGGAAGTGCGAGACGTGCTCTTGCGGCCGCCGGGGAAAAGCCGGATGAAGCCTCCAGCGTAGCCAGTACCTTGTCAGCGAGGGATATCCAGGGCTGTACCGCTGAAGCCGCAGATTCGGAGGCGGACATTGTCCCGCCCGTTGTTCGGGCAATCGCAGGATGCTGAAGCAGCGCTGCGATATCGCCGTACGTCAGCTCTGCTGCGGGAATGGCTTCCGCCCGCTGAAGCAGCCGAATTAGAGAATCGGCAGATGCTGCCTCCGGTTCTCCAGCGTAATCTTGCCCTTTCTCAGCATGCGCCCCCGAACTACGTTCATTTGCACCAACCTCCCGCGCAACTGTTTCCCCCGCAGCAAGCTCTCCCTCAACACGCTTCCGCGCAACTGTTTCCCCCGCAGCAAGCTCTCCCTCAACACGCTCCCGCGCAACTGTTTCCCCCGCAGCCTGCTCTCCCTCAACACGCTCTCGCGCAACTGTTTCCCCCGCAGCCTGCTCTCCCTCACCAAACTCCCGCGCAACTGTTTCCCCCGCAGCCTGCTCTCCCTCACCAAACTCCCGAACGACCTGCTCTCCCGCAGCATCCTCATTCACCCCGCCGCCCAACACATCAGCCGCCGCCGCATAACAACCGTCCGTTACCAGCAGCCGCACAAGCTCCGGGCGCTGCTCCGCCAGGATGACGGGCAAATGCTCGGCCAGCCAGCCCTTGATCTCAAGCTCACGCCCGGCGCATTTGAACAGCCGCACTAGCCGGGTGACCAGCGGCCAGGGCTCCGGATGGAGCTGAGCCGCCCTGGTGTAACAGGCTATCGCTTCATTATCCTCGCCGATCTGCTGGCATGCCTGCCCCAGAAGAGTCCGGGTAAGGTAAGTGCCGAGACCGGATTCCGTATGGTAGGCGGGAGGCGAAGCTCCGATGTCCAGCGCCCGGCCCAGCGCAGCTTTGGCCTCGGCAAAAGCCGACACCTGCAGCAGCAAAGCCCCTTTTATATGATGAAGATCGGGATAGTCCGGGAAGAGGGCAAGGCCCCGTTCACAAGCCTCCAGCGCACCCGGGAGATCACCTGTTACAGCCAGGCAGCGGATTTCGTATTTATACAGCAGATGAATATAGCTCGTATCCGGCTCCACATGGTCCAGCGAGGTTAGGATATGCTCCAGGGCATGCCCGTAATCGCCCAGCCGCATATATTCAACCGCCATATTGAAATGATGAAAAGCATCCCCCGGATTCAGCCTCAGCTGTTCCTTAAGCAGCCCGATATTGCGGCTGATTTTATCTTTCTTCTCCACAACCCCGTCGGCATACCCGTAATGATGAACCACAACGGTGCTCATATGCATTGCGGCCGCCGGGGTTTCCTGCACAATCACAGCGGCAATCTGCTCATGAATAATTCCGCTGAAACGATAGCTCGGGCGGCGCTTAAACATGCGGAGAATCGGATTGACCGTAATGGTCTGCGAGGCGCGGTCCGTCCCCTTATGGTTATGAATCCGCACAAAAAACGCCTCATACTCCGTATGCTCCGCGCACACCAGCAATTCTTTTTTACTCCCGGGCTCCAGCTCTTCATCCGCATCCAGCACCAGAATCCAGCTTCCACGCGCCCCGGCCAGACCGGCATTGCGTGCGGACGCGAAATCCCCGGTCCAGGGGAACGGGATGATCCGGGCACCGAAGCTGCGGGCGATGGAAACCGTGGAGTCGGTGGAGCCTGTATCCACAATTATAATTTCATCGGCAACACCGCGGACACTCTGCAGACAGCGTGCCAAAGTGTCGGCTTCATTTTTGACGATCATGCATAAGGAGATCAGCGGTTTGCGCGGTGTTTTTTTCATAAGCTCAGGTCTGCTCCTCTCTGCCGCTGTTTGTAATTCCAAGCCGTATGCCAGGGCGTGCGGTTCAGCACCTCGATGGAATGGGCAATCGCTGCCCGATCCTCCTGAAGAGGCCCGTGGGCCTTCTCCCCCTTGAAGCTGTTTGCAACTTCTCCAAGCCCCAGCTCCGCCAAATGCAGATAACAGAGCGCCAATCCGGCACTGGCTGCCTCATCCCCGGGAGATCCTTCGAGCGAAAGCCGGTACCAGTCCGCTGCTTCGGCATAATGCCCTTTATCCGCCAGCATCTCTCCGAGATACCGCAGTGTCGAGCCCCGCGCTTCTTTGCTGCTGACCAGACGGATGAACAGCTCCCCCGCCTCCGCCCGCCAGCCTTCTTCATAGAGCGCCTCCGCCAGATCACCTGTATAAGCAGGAAAACGCTCCACAAGCAGCTTACCCAGTGTCACAAGCTCCAGCTTCACAGCGAGCCGGATTACCTCGGTAATGAGTCGAGAGTGGCCGGAATCGGCAACGGCTGCTTGCGGGAGGACTGCTTCTGACGACAGCTGTGTATCGATAAAAAGCAATCCGGAGCGCAGCTCCGCAGGCGATTGCAACCATTTCTCCTGCTGGAGCTTCTCGCCAAGCTCCCACGTACAGACCGCTTCAAGGAGCCATAGCTGCCGCATAGTCTCTGTATCCAATTCCCCGGGAGACAGCAACAAGGGTTGTGCCCGCAGCTTGGCTGCAGTCCTGCTGAACGCATGATATTTCCCGGTGCTGACCCAGGAAGAGAGGATAAGCAGCACAGTATCTGTCTCCAGCGGAAAAAGCTCTGGCGGCAGCTCAGCAATTACCTTATAAGCGCCAAGCTCATATAAAGTGCGGATAATTGAGCCTCTTGCTGTGCTCTGTGCGATACCGGACAGCTGCATTAGCAGCCCGGCGATATCCTCATCCGGCACCTCAAGCTGCTGGAAGGCAGAGGCGATACCCTGCATCGCCGGGAGATACAGCGAATGATGCTGCAGTGAACGGTGGAACAGACGGGCGGCCTCCTCCTGCTTGCCAAGCTGCTGTGAGATGACCCCCATGCGGTGCAGCGGGCGGAAGCTGTCCATGCCTTGTTCACTGACATAAGCTCTGTGCGGAGCAGCGGCGGAGGAAGTGTCCACTGCATGCTGGTAAGACTGATACGCACGATCAGGAAGCCCTTGGCTCTCCCAGGATTGGCCCTGAATATAATGTAAGTCGGGATAATCGCCATAACGCGTAAGCTCGCGTGTCAGGAGGCTGTCGAGCGCTTTTACTTTACCGGTGGCCAGATAAATTTTGCATAGATCACGAATCATGGACGGACGGTAGGAGACCTGCAGCGGAGCATGGCCAAGCGTATGGCGCAGCAGTTCTTCGGCTTCCTTCAGCCGCCCGTCCTGACAGCAGGTGACCGCCAGATTATAGCTGTAAAAGGCATCGTCCGGCTCTTCTTCCAGCGCAAGGCGCAGCAGCTGTTCGTTGCGGCTGATTTTATTTTTGGCGCTCATAATGGAGGGCAGGTAGCCGAGGTGAATGATCTCTATGCTGCTGGTTCCGATTGCGGCGGCTCCATGTATTTTTAAGATAGAGGGATCTACACTTTCATGAATTCTTCCGCTGAAAAGATAGCCCTGTCCATTGCGGAATAACCGCACATTGCTGTGATACAGACGGTCCTCCGGATTACTCCCCAGCCAATTCTCTATGCGCACTGTATAAGCTTCGGCTGTGCTGCCTTGCAGGATATCCTTGATTGACTCTATGGAAGTCTGCAGTACTTCATCCGCATCCAGCACCAGTATCCAGTCGGTATTCGCGCAGGACAATCCGGTATTGCGTGCTGCCGAGAAATCATTACTCCACCCGACCGCATATACGTCAGCCCCATAAGCCCGGGCAATGTCCATCGTTTGATCTGAAGAGCCGGTATCGGTAACGATGATTTCATCGGCACCATTCAGACTGGCAAGACAGCGGGGCAGGAGCTCGGCTTCATTTTTGACAATCAGCTGCACTCCGAGCGTGGGTTTGGCAGGTTTATTCACGATTGTTCCTCCTTGGCGGGCTATATCATTCGGTACTGCTTATTGCTGGTTGAGGCACAGGGTCGCGTTTTGCCGTCTTATGTAGAAGCAGAATGCTGCACAGGAAAGAGTACATGGATATCCATGCACTCTTTGCTTCTGCATCATATGACGGGCATTTCTTTTACGTTCCTTGTGCATCAAAAATGACATTAAGCGTAGAAGCCGCACCCGGCGTAGAGGATTGATAGGAGAGGCGGGTGTATTTCAGGAACCGTGCAGGCACGATGACGTCAACCGAACCAGCCGGCAGCGGATTGTCGCCTGTAGTATCCACGAAATAGTTAGTTCCGTCCGCGCTGATCTCAACACGGGTATTCACCGGATTGGCTCCGGTATTCACAATGAAGTAAGAATAGGTGCCCAGTACGCTGGTAGTATTGGCCGGCAAAGGCGTGTAGGTATCTGAAGTTGCAATTCCGGTTGTAGCCAGCTCAATAAAGCTGCGTTGTGAAATCGAGGTTACGCTGCTCAGCGTACCGGCAGTAATGGTAGCCCCGAGCACACTAGTAATCGTACCGGCAAGGATGTTAGTAACCGTACCAGCCGAAGACAATGTACCGGCAGTAATGGTAGCACCAAGCACACTGGTGATTGTACCAGCGAGGATGTTAGTAACCGTACCAGCTGACGACAATGTACCGGCAGTGATGGTAGCACCAAGCACACTGGTGATTGTACCGGCGAGGATGTTAGTAACCGTACCAGCTGAAGACAATGTACCTGCAGTGATCGTAGCCCCGAGCACGCTAGTGATCGTACCGGCGAGGATGTTGGTAATTGTACCAGCCGATGATAATGTACCAGCAGTAATGGTAGCGCCGAGCACGCTAGTGATTGTACCAGCGAGGATGTTAGTAACCGTACCGGCGGATGACAATGTACCAGCAGTAATCGTAGCGCCAAGCACACTAGTAATCGTACCGTCGAGCAGGTTGGTTAACGTACCGGCAGTAATCGTAGCGCCGAGTACGCTAGTGATAGTACCATCGAGCAGGTTAGTAACCGTACCAGCCGAAGACAACGTACCTGCAGTGATCGTAGCCCCGAGCACGCTGGTGATCGTACCATCGAGCAGGTTAGTAACCGTACCAGCGGATGATAATGTACCAGCAGTAATGGTAGCGCCGAGCACGCTAGTAATCGTACCGTCGAGCAGGTTAGTAACCGTACCAGCGGATGACAATGTACCAGCAGTGATTGTAGCGCCAAGCACGCTAGTGATGGTACCGTCGAGCAGGTTAGTAACCGTACCAGCGGATGACAATGTACCAGCAGTGATCGTAGCGCCGAGCACGCTGGTAATCGTACCGTCGAGCAGGTTAGTAACCGTACCAGCGGATGACAATGTACCAGCAGTAATTGTAGCCCCGAGCACGCTGGTGATCGTACCATCGAGCAGGTTAGTAACCGTACCAGCGGATGATAATGTACCAGCAGTGATCGTAGCGCCGAGCACGCTGGTGATGGTACCATCGAGCAGGTTGGTTAACGTACCAGCGGTAATCGTAGCGCCAAGCACGCTAGTAATCGTACCGGCGAGGATGTTGGTAACCGTACCAGCCGATGATAATGTACCAGCAGTGATCGTAGCGCCAAGCACGCTAGTGATCGTACCATCTAACAGATTGGTAACCGTACCAGCCGAAGACAATGTACCTGCAGTGATCGTAGCGCCGAGCACGCTAGTGATCGTACCATCTAACAGATTGGTAACCGTACCAGCCGAAGACAATGTACCTGCAGTGATCGTAGCCCCGAGCACGCTAGTAATCGTACCGGCGAGGATGTTGGTAACCGTACCAGCCGATGATAATGTACCAGCAGTGATCGTAGCACCAAGCACACTAGTAATCGTACCGTCGAGGATGTTGGTAACCGTACCAGCCGATGATAATGTACCAGCAGTGATCGTAGCCCCGAGCACGCTAGTGATCGTACCGGCGAGGATGTTGGTAATTGTACCAGCCGAAGACAACGTACCTGCAGTGATCGTAGCCCCGAGCACGCTGGTGATGGTACCGTCGAGGATGTTGGTAACCGTACCAGCCGATGATAATGTACCAGCAGTAATCGTAGCGCCAAGCACACTAGTAATGGTACCATCGAGCAGGTTAGTAACCGTACCAGCGGATGACAATGTACCAGCAGTGATCGTAGCTCCAAGCACGCTAGTGATGGTACCATCGAGCAGGTTAGTAACTGTACCAGCCGATGATAATGTACCAGCAGTAATGGTAGCTCCAAGCACGCTGGTAATCGTACCGGCAAGGATGTTGGTAACTGTACCGGCAGATGTTAATGTACCAGCAGTAATGGTAGCTCCAAGCACGCTAGTAATCGTACCGGCAAGGATGTTAGTAACTGTACCGGCAGATGTTAATGTACCAGCAGTAATCGTAGCCCCGAGCACGCTGGAGATAGTTCCGTTTAAGATAACGGTGGTCAGATTTCCGCTGGCATCCGTTGTCAGTGGGCGGTCAATCAGAGTCGAAGGGTCCCGGCCGAAAATAAGCGTGCGCAGATTGTCCGGATTGGCTTGAAATGAACTGAAATTCGGCAAAGTTATTCATCCTTTCTTCATAGAATGGATATCGTCTGCTTACTCATGAAAAAACCCAAACCGTCGTCTGGGTCTCAAGCATATATAAGCTGGCGGGTGGAACAGGGTGAAGCCTGTACGTTTAAGCTGGACCATTCGAATGGTGTGATATTACTATATGGAGAATTTAAGAGGATGACTGGGTTGCGGGTGCAAAAATACGCATATTACCGAACAACCTGCCAGACGTCCTTGCATACTATGAGAATATGCTAGAACGAGGGAGGGTAAAGCTATGCCCAATGATGCTGTATTCAACCAGAACAGCCAGCCGCTGTATACAGAGCAGGTCAACACCTATATTGCTCCCGGTATTGATACCCTGCCTGAGGCGGGAGCCGCCATGTCAGGCTTATTGTTCGGATTTTCCTTTGCTTCCACAGTTACTACTGCAGCTCCGCTTGTGATGCAGGTATCCAACCCGGGTGGCAGCGGACGTACGGTGTATATTTCGCGCGTAATCGCGAGCACCGGGACAGCAGCGGTAACCTTAACACTGCTGCGCAATGCAACAGTCGGGGGATCTATCGTAACCCCGGTCAACTATAACTTCGGCAGCGCCGTCACCAGTGTGACGACTGCACGGACAGCAACGGCGGCACCCACCGGAAGTCCGGCAACGTTAATGTCGCTGCTGCTGGCCACAGGTCCGGTGATTCTTGATTTGGACGGAAGAATAATTCTGCCCCCCGGCAGCTCGCTTACGATAAGCATTACAATTGCATCTGGCAGTACAGCGGCTACCGGGAACATCAGCTGGTGGGAGAACTAGAACCAGAATCAGATCAGAGCCAGAACGGGAGGGAGCGGATCATGCCTAATAATTATGTAATTAATGATAATGACCAGCCGGTCTATGTAGAGATGACGAATACCTTTCGGGCACCGGACATTAGCGCACCGCCGGAGATAAGCGCTTCCCAGTCTGCCGTTTTATTCTCGGCGAATGCTTCGAACTCAGCAACGATTGTCCTGGGACTTGCTTCTGCCATCATCACAGTGCGCATCAATAATCCGGCCGGCAGCGGCAGAACCTTGTATTTATCCCGCGTAAGCGGCAGCATCGGCGGGACTTCGCTGCTGACCTCCATCTCAGGAACCTTTACCATTGTTAGAGGAGGGACAATCACTTCGCCTGCTACTGTAACTCCGGTGAACAATAATCTGGGCAGCCCGGCGGCCAGTGCCATGACGGTTCAGTCCTCTACCGCGGCAATCACCGGAGGAAGCGTATTAGCCACTTATCAATTAGCGCCGGGAGTATTTACTCCGGCTTTTACCGGAAGTATCATCGTTCCGCCTAACAATGCACTCAGCATCAATGTAACCTCCTCAAGTGCTGCGGTCGGAACCATTATCTCCGCGTTGAGTCTGACCTGGTGGGAGAGATAACCGCTGTTATGCAGTCGGTCTATAGCAGGAACAGGGAGTAAACCTTGACTTCGGCTCTGTTAAGGTTTATTTTTCTATAAATGGATATTAATAAGGTGTGAAATGAGGATACATGATGGATAGCTGCCTGTTTATACACGGCTTTACCGGAGGCGAGTATGAGATTGCTCCATTATCCCAGTATCTCGGAGCACATGATTGCCTGTCCAGAACGTTCACGTTACAAGGACACGGGGGCAGCCGGAGTGATTTGCTCCAGTCGGACCGCCAGGGTTGGCGGCAAAGCGCCGAGGATGAGCTGAGTACATTGCTGACCCGGACAGAGGGCGTACATCTGATAGGTTTTTCTACAGGGGCGCTGATTGCTTCCCATCTATCGGTTCAATATAAGGCCAGGATCAAATCACTGACTTTGCTGTCCACCCCTGTGTTTCCGCTGAATCCGGTCCAGATCCTGCGGACGCTGGGGCAGCCGGAGATGATCAGGAATTACATCCGTAAATGGGGCTCCACTCCCGCGAAGGCCACAAGAGAATTTCAGCGTCTGGTCCGCGAGAGCTTTGAGATCTATCCGCAGATGGATCTGCCAACCCTCATTGTGCAGGGCAAGCGCGATCATCTGGTGAAATTCAAAAGTGCAGGCTATCTGGAGCAGACCATCCCCTCCGGCCGCAAGCAGGTGCTGATTATGGAAAAGAGCGGGCATATGGTCTGCCACAGCGAGGAGAGCCCGGCGATGATGAGGGAAGTGCTGCAGTTTATCCGTAGCTCCGGTCATTAATTCAGGGAAGGTAAACGGACAAGCCGAAGAGCCCCTTTTCACAATTCAGTGGAAAGGGCTCTTCGGCATGCAGTTCTTATTGTATGATTTCACATTGACATTGCCTATAGCGCGTGTTAATTTCAATTTAGGGAAACCGGTTTCCCGTGGATGGGGCCGTTATAGCCCAGCCAACTCCAGTCCGGGTAATTCATTCGGACGAATTGCCTCATTTAATCTATTCTGTCCGCAGGCTACTTACTGCTTCGCAGGGAAGACAACCTTGGAATCAGCACCGGCTCCAGCAGCTGTCCGCTCTCAGTAGTGACCGTGGTGCCAAGCTTGTCCATTAATAACCGTCCTGCGGAGACCCCAAGCTGGAAGGTATCCATATTGAGTGAAGTTAGCGGAGGTGTGGTATAGGGAGACAGCGGGTATTCATCGAACGTGGCGATGCCCAGCTGCGCCGGAATCTGAACCTTCAGTTCCCGGGCAGCCTGGAGCACTCCAAAAGCAGAGAAGTTACTCATGCAGACAATAGCATCGGGCGGTTCTGCGCTTTGCAGCAGCTGCATAGCCGCGTCATAGCCATCCTCTTCGGCTGCTCTGCCGTTGATAATCCGGTCGCTGCGCACCGGAAGACCCGCCTGACGCAGCGTGGCCGTATAACCGGCGATACGGCGCAGGAACAGAGGCTCGTTCTGTTCTCCGCCAATAAAAGCAATAGAGGAATACCCCTGCTCCAGCAGATGTCCAGTCAGCACCGTTCCTCCAAGCTCATTGTCACAATCGACCCATGTCCCGGGAGGATTAATTTCACCGATCGAGATATAGGGGAACTCCAGCCTGTTAAGCTCTGCGCATAGCTCAGGAGTCAGCACTGAAGTGTTGGCAATGATACCGTCCACCCGCTTATTCAGCACCAGTCTGTGCAGGAAATGCCCCTCAGCCTGATCATGCTGAATGTTGGCAATGGTCAGCTCATATTTCAGAGGTCCGATGACGCTCTCCACCCCGCCGATGATGTTATAAAAGAACTGATTCAGAAATTCGCTTTCCTTAGACATATCGATCAGGATTGCGACCGTATTACTGCTTTGTCTGGCAAGTCCGGTGGCAATACTGCTGGGAGTATAGTTCATCTGCTTAATAATATCCCTGACCCGGGTTTTCGTTTCCTCGGATATTTTGGGAGAGTCATTCATTACCTTGGATACGGTGGATTTGGCAACTCCTGCCGCCTGGGCAATATCCTTAATCGTAACTTTCATAGCGATCCCTCTCGGTCATAACGGTATTTGTATTCCATGACAGTGAACTCGTTCTACCTGCCATAATAACACAGATTGTGCAAGCTACTCTATGCAGTACCAAAGGAGACTGAACCTGATGTCCAAGCATTTGTTTCTGTACCATACGGCCGAGGACCCTTTCGCTTTCCCGGCAGGTCCCGGCACCCTTAAATTGCGTTTATTTGTGCAGAGCGGACAGTCGCTCTGCTGTACCGTTATCCATTCCGACCGCTACGATTCACCCGGCAGCGAGCTTCCGCAGGAGATGGAGCGGACCGGTTCTGCCGGGGCCTATGACATTCATGAGGCGGTACTCCGGACGGAGACCGGCAAATGCCGGTACCAGTTCCATATCAAGAATCCTGCAGGGGAAAATGTATGGTATGGAGAGAGGGGAATATCGGAGAACCGGGAGCAGGCAGGGGCTTTTCAATATGCATATATTCACCATCCGCAGGCAACCCTGCTGCCTTCCTGGACTGCAGATGCGATTGTTTATCAGATTTATCCCAGCAGCTACAACCAGGGGACGTTACAAGGCATTGCAGACAAAATCCCCTATTTGCACGAGCTGGGTGTGACCGCCATTTATATGACTCCGATCTTCGAATCGCCTTCAGAGCATAAATACAATACATCCGATTATTACAAGGTGGACCCGGGCTTTGGGACGATGGAGGATCTGAAAATGCTGGTTGATACAGCACACCGATACGGGATGAAGGTTCTGCTCGATGCGGTATTCAATCATGCCGGGGATACGTTCTTTGCCTTCAAGGATGTGTTGGAGCGGGGAGAGGCATCGCCGTATAAAGACTGGTTCTATATCCGTTCTTTCCCTGTACGCCAGGCGCCGGTTCCCAGCTATGAGACCTTCGCCAAAGCGGAAGCCAGCATGCCGAAGCTGAATATGGATCATCCGGATGTAGCCGATTATATGATGGAGGTAGCCAAGTATTGGGTACGGGAGGCGGGAATCGACGGCTGGAGGCTGGATGTGGCTAATGAAGTGTCCCCGGCCTTTTGGCCGAGGTTCCGCCGGGAGTTGAAGGCCGAGTTCCCCGACCTCCTGCTGATTGGTGAGATTATGCATGCTTCCGGACCGTGGCTCCGGGGAGACCAGTTCGACGGCGGGATGAACTACGTGCTGCGGGATGCGGTGCTGGAGTTTTTTGCCGGACAATCTGCGGGACCGGTCCGCTTCATGGAGCAGGTGCTGCACCAGGAAGCCCTCTACAATGATCAGGCTAATTCAGCTATGTTCCAGCTGCTGGGCAGCCACGATACCTTACGTTTTCTGACTGCCTGCAAGCAGGGAGGCAGGGGCTGGGACCGGGAATCCACAAGCTTAAGCCGGATGAAGCTGGCTGTATTTTTCCAGATGACCTATATAGGTCTGCCCATGATTTATTACGGTGATGAAGTTGGAATGGAAGGGGCTACGGATCCCCACTGCCGGCAGCCAATGATCTGGGAAGCTCAGGATCAGAATATGCTGCTGCAGGAATGGTACAAACAGCTGATCTCTCTGCGAAAAGAACATGAAGTGCTGCGGACAGGCGGATTCCGCCCGTGGTTTACAGACGAGCCCCGCAATGTCCTAGGTTATGTGCGGCGCAGTGAACAGGACCGGATGGGCCTTATTATCAATAATTCTCCTAATGCATACCAGCTTGAGCTGTGCAATTACCGCCCGGACAAAACGGTGCTGGTTGATCTGTTGAGCGGACTCACCATCCGCACCGATAAGCGGATGCTAGTGGAGATTGAGCCGTTTGGCTGTCTGATGCTTCATTAAATGAAGACTGCATGAAGCAGAGGCTCATTTCTTGTTTTTGTTTTTTTTGAGCTGCCCGAATTCCTGGTTCTCCCACTGTTTGAGCAGCGGGTAAGGATCAAAGGCCCATTCGGTAATTCCGCGGTCACGGTAGATTCCGTAATGCAGATGGGGCGGGAATTTGCCCTGAGTGCCCGGACTGCCGTATCCGGAGCTGCCCACCCAGCCGATGGTCTGGCCTGGGATCACAATATCCCCCCGGGATAAGGACTTCTCATAACCCATCAAATGCGCGTAATAATGGTAGCGGTTCTCGATATCCCGAATGCCGATCCGCCAGCCGCCGTAACGGTTCCAGCCCTTGGTCTCCACCACTCCGAAGCAGGTGCTGCGGACGGTCAAGCCATGCGGTGCGAACAAATCTGTCCCTTCGTGGACGCGTGCCCCGCCCCAGCTCCGGCCTGTTCCCCAGGTGCTGCGGTAGGCGTAGTTCGTACCTATGGGCAGCGGGAAGGCGCTGCCTGACAAGTCAAGCCGCCCGAAATGCTCATACAGCTTGGCGAACTGGGCTATCCGCTGAGCTGCGCGGCCGTTATGGTAATACTCCCAGATGCCGATGCTGAAGTCGCTGGACGATCTGCCGTACTTAAGCAGATGCTCTGCCATGCTATAGAGCACGTCAATATCATTCCCTGGATCGGCAATGCCGTCTCCCGTGCCGTCACGGCCGAAGCCGCCGAAGAAGGTGATGGATTCCGGGAATTTATCCTCCTGATTAGGGTTTAGGGGTCCGGACCATACGGGTGCCGGGATGGAGATACCGGTGAGCCGGGCCGGAGCTGCTGCGGAGTCTGCTTCTGACGCCGCAGGGCCTTTTTTCTTTTTGGCGACAGACCGTTCATATTGATCAATCGCAGCGAACCGGAACCAGGGAATTCCGGTTGCTGCACTCATCTGTTCATAGAGCCCTTTGCGGGCAGCGGCGGCGGCTTCTTTGCTGTCTGCGGCTACGGGACCGCTGGACGTCAGCTCCGGAAGCTCATGATAACGGGCAGCGTGGGCGGGGGTACTCATAGCAGGGCTGCTGCCCCAGAGCAAGGCGGCTGCCGACATGCATATAAGGGTTCTCCGGGTGTTATAACTTCTGAATAGGGCAGGCATAATCTCAACCTCCTGTGTTCCGGACGCTTAGTCATCTATACATCCTCATGAAATGGCACCTTGCAGGTGCTTTTCTTTAGATTGAAGCAAAAGCGTTATTTTTATCCGTTACCTCCCAAAGGTTCACAAAAACAGGCAAATGACTATTCCACATGCTATAATATGAGGCAGCAACTTTTAACTATGAAAATGACATTCAGATCGAAAGCGGGGTTTCATCATTTTGACTAATAGAACAGCCAAACAGCCCAAGCCAGACTGGATCAAAATCAAGTTAACCACCGGTGAAGATTATCAGGAAATTAAGGGCATGATGCGTTCCAAGACGTTACATACCGTATGTGAAGAAGCGCGCTGTCCGAATATTTATGAATGCTGGGCGAACCGTACGGCAACCTTCATGATTCTGGGTGATATTTGCACACGGGCTTGCCGTTTCTGCGCTGTAAATACAGGCTTGCCGACTGAACTCGATCTGCTCGAACCCGAACGTGTAGCTGAAGCTGCAGAAGGGATGATGCTTAAGCATTGTGTGGTTACCAGCGTGGCCCGCGATGATCTTAAGGATGGGGGCGCGCAGATTTTTGCCGAGACGGTAGCCGCTATTCGTAAGCGTCTTCCTCTGTGCAGCGTAGAGGTACTGATTCCCGATTTCCTGGGCGACCGCGGGAGTCTGGAGATCGTGATGAACAGCAATCCGGATATTCTGAATCACAATATTGAGACCGTGGAACGCATGTCGGACCGTGTCCGGGCCAGAGCCAAATACCGCCGTTCCCTGGAGCTGCTGCGCCGCGCGAAGGAGATTAAGCCGGATATTCCAACGAAATCGAGCATTATGCTTGGGGTCGGTGAGGAGTGGGGCGAAATTCTGCAGGCGATGGATGACCTGAGAGCGGCAGATTGTGATATATTGACATTAGGACAATACCTTCAGCCTTCGCCGAAACATCTGAACGTGGAGAAGTATTATCCGCCGGAAGAATTCGCTATGCTGAAGGAAGAGGGAATGAAGCGCGGCTTCAGCCATGTGGAGGCGGGTCCGCTGGTGCGCAGCTCCTATCATGCGCATGATCAGGTGAAGTCTGCTGCGGTTGCGCGTGAGGCGCGTTCGGTTTCCCAGGCTTAAGTTTATTTTTTAGTTTTAGTGTTGTAAAAAAGGGGCAAAGAACCGATGTTGCGATAGCGACGAGGTTCTGGGGTGTGCGGTTGCACCACCCCTCCGCGTTGATGGAGTCATGGAGAGGGATTTTGAAATTGTAGGAGCGGTAGCGTCCGCCTTTGTTGGCTGATTTCAACCGCCCAGCGGTTTAAATGGAAGAAATCAGCCAACAACAGCGGCCGGAAATTCAAAATCCCGCGGAATGACGGCTTATCAACGCCCCCAACCCTCTCATAGAAAGGCAGGCGACACACGCTTGATCGTTATAGGTGGAAAAGGTTACGAGCTCATGCTCGATCATAAGGACGGATGGAACCCGGAAGCATTTCGCGGAAGATACAGCGAAGTGCTGGACCGCTACGATTATATTATCGGTGACTGGGGGTACAGCCAATTACGTCTGAAAGGCTTCTACCGGGATAATCACCCCAAGGTGAACCGGGATACGGCTATTTCAGGTATGGTGGATTACATTAATGAATACTGTAATTTTGGCTGTGCATATTTTGTGCTGCACAAGCTGAAGGAAGCTCCGCAGGAGGGAACCTTCAAGGATATTCTGATTAAGGAAGTTCCTGAACCGGGAACGGAGGAAGAACTGGAGCAGGAGTCTGCCGAGCCGGCAGGGAATGTGAAAGATCACCGCGAATCCCCGTCCAAGGGAGGGAACCGGGACAAGGATAACGCAGGCGGTTCAGGCCGGGAGCATGCTGCCAAAGACAGACCTGTGCGTGAACACCAGAGCCGGAATCACCGCAACAAGGAGCAAGGCAAGAAGAACCACAAAGAGTTCCAGGGCAGAGGCCAGCAGCAGGGGAATCAGGGTGGCAATCAAGGCAACTCGAATAATCATAAGCAGAACAAAGAGAACAGAGAGAATAGAGAGAACAATCCCAACAGACAGAACAAGCAGGATAACCCAAGCAACCAGAACAAGCAAGATAACCCAAGCAACCAGAACAAACAGGATAGCCAGAACAACCAGAATCCGAATAACAGCCAAGGGTAGGCAACGCCTGTTCACGGGGCGGTTATTCCAGGTTTTCTCCGGTGTTTCGGTGCATTCCCCCGCAGTGTCGCTTAGACGCTGCCGATAACTTAAAGAGTCCCTTCAGCCACATGGCTGGAGGGACTCTTTTGATTCAGTACTGTATTTTAGCAATGAAGTCCAATTATTTAACCGATAATTTCAGCTGATTCTGGGCAGCGTTGTAGCTCCATGTAAGCAGCGGGAACTTTTTCTTGAAAGCACCCAGCTCGATGAAGGTTTCGCCGTCCTGGTATAGCGCCTCTTTGGCGGCCAGGGTGAATCCGGAACTTTTGCCGGCTCCGGTCGTAATCAGCACCTTCTTGTTCTTCGTGTCCCAGGTTACTTCACTCTCTACAAGTGCGGACAGTACGCGGGAGGAGGCATAGACTTTATCCCCCTGCTTGATCAGACCGACATTTCCGGCAAAAGCAGCACCGTTGATATCGAGAATATGATTGTCACCGGAGGCTGTGATTCCGGTCAGTCCGGCGATCTGCAGAGCCGTGATCAGCTGGGCCGTTTTGCCCTTGATCTCAATATCAGGAGCGAGTCCGATGTGGTTGAAATCCTCCTTGCTTGGAGTCAGATACTTCATCGTTGTCAGCTTCAGCTCGCCGCCGTCCGACATGGGAATCAGACTCTGAATCCGCGCCTTGCCGTAAGAACGGGTACCGACAATTGTAGCCAGTTTGTTGTCGCGGAGTGCCCCGGTCAAAGCTTCGGAAGCACTGGCGGTGTATTCATTGGTCAGTACAACAACGGGAACGCCGATTTTGCTGCCGTTTGTGATCGTTACAGGTGTCAGTACGCCGCTCTGGTCGGAGGTATACATCATAATTCCGGCATCCATAAACTTGGCGGCAATATTCTGGGCGCTATCCATGTAGCCGCCTGTATTGTCACGCAGATCGAGCACCAGTGACTTCATTCCTGCTGCCCGCATTTTATCCAGCGCTGTGGAGAACTCTTCGTCAGCGGTCTGTGTGAAGCCGTTGATGGCAATATAGGCAACCTTGGACCCGATAATTGTGCTGGTAACGGATGTTGTGGTAATTTCACTGCGGGTAACACTGTAGGATTTGCTAACGCCGTTCCGCTGGATCAGCAGAGAGACCTTCGTGCCGGACGCGCCGGCAAGCTCATCGCCTGCCGTATCATCTACCCTTACACCGTTAATCTTAAGAATGATATCCCCGCGTTTCAGACCGGCTTTCTCTGCGGGGGAACCGCTCATCACTTCTTCAATGTAGAGTTCTTTGGGCGTATATACGAGCCGGACGCCGATGCCGACATATTCCAGATCAACCGCGTGGCCGAAGTCAGCGGCTTCCGCCTGATCGAAATATTGGCTGTAGGGATCATCCAGCGTACTTACCATGCCGTCAATCGCACCACGGATGAGCGTATCCTGATCAATACCCTCCACATTGTAGTACTCAAGATATTCCATAATTTCATTGATGATATCCGTTTTGGAGGATTGCACTGCTTCAGTGGAAGCAGCAGCGTCTGCGGCCGAAGCGGCAGGAGCCCAAGCGATGGATAAAGCCAAGCAGCCGCTTAGGGCTGCAGTAAGGATCTTGGCTGATTTCATAAGTTCATACATCCTTTTGATATATTTTGATATTCTAGGATTGCGCACTATCAAAGCTGATGTGATAAGTGTCGTCAATGGTCCAAGAGCCGCTTTCCGATTTGCTCAGAATGAAGATGAGGGACTGGGTGTAGCTCTCTCCCGATTCACCGTCTTTAATAGAGACTTCCGTGTAGACCGCAGCTTCGTCGGCCGCATAATAGTAGATATTCGCATTTGTCAGCGAGTAGCTGAGATCATAGGAATCGAAAAGATCCTGCAGATCGGCTGCACTGGCAGCGTCGTATTCCTCACCGTAAGAGGTCATTAGTGCCAGGGTTCCATCAACATTCTGGGTAGTCATATTCTGATAATATTTGCTGAGATTATCCTTGATTACTGTGGCGTCACCCTGTGGAAGCACCGCCTGCTTCATGCCTTGCTCGCGTGTAAGCAGCACCGTGGATTCCTGTACCTCCATTCCGGAGATTTTCCAGGACCCGTCCTTACGGACCAGTGTGTACAAATATTCGAACTGCTCATCCGGGATATAATAACCGCCGGTTCTAACCGAGCTTTCCACAGTGTAGACAGTAGCCTCGTCTCCGGCAAGACTCAGAATCTTAAGGCTTGTAATGGTATTCTTGAGGTCGTACAGCTCGAACAGGGAATTCATATCCGTTACAGATTCCATATTATCGGATTCGGAATCCACCAGGGAGTAGAAGCTGATGGCTTTTTCTTCATTATAATATTTATTGGATAATTGAATGAGTGCTGTAATATCCTTCTCATCGCTGGAGGAGGATTGCGGTACGGTAATTTTCACGCTCCGGCTGGCTGAATCCCAGACGGCTGTTCCGCCGGTGGCTTCAGCTATGAAACGCAGCGGTATGTAAGTTGTACCTGCCGTGGATACCGGAGCAACCGTAAGCTGCTTGACCGTACCGTTGACAGTAGCACGTTTGCTGCCGACCTTAAGGCTGATATTCAGGCCTGTACCTGTCCCTGTAACTGTTCCTGTCTTGGAATCCCATAGCACCTGCAGCCCGAGCTTCTCGAATATAACCCGGAAAGGCACCAGCACCGTATTATCCTTCAGATAAGGGGTTCCGGCGGTGAAGGTAAGATTGCTGTTGTTTATGTAGACTTTGATAGGTTTCTCTGCTGCAAAAGCGGGAACGGCCAGTACGAGGGCCAGCAGGCTCACGCCAATGAGGGATAGTAGTTTTTTCAATAGATTCTCTCCTTTTAATTAGCAAACTTTGTAAAATAGGTTCATTATACCATTTGAAAATTCCCTCTGTCCATTTCTTATGAACGATGCTCCGGAGGTAGCAGGACTCCGGGCAGGCGGCATGATAAAGCCGGAGAGGCGGGGCATCTCCGGCTGTAAGAGCAATGGAAAGCAGACGTATCATCTGGTTCGGATATCCTTCTATTCCCCAGAAATCCTACACTAGAAACGCTTCACGGACACGGTTCCAGAAAGGGAAAGGGCGGTACCGGGCAAAACTGATTTTTTTGTCGGACACCTGACAACGTACAGAGATCAGATCATCCACAGGAATATTGTTATGGTCCACGGTCAGCAGCAGACGCTGATCCTTGCGCGAGAAAATATCGCAGTGATGATGCTTGGGCAGCAGCAGCGGCGAACCCATCGTGCGGAATACCCGGTTATTAATCGAAGCAATCTCCGAAATCTGCAGCGCCTCGATCGTGGGATGCACCATGGCGCCTCCCAGACTTTTGTTATAAGCGGTACTTCCGGAGGGGGTAGAGATGCAAATGCCGTCACCGCGGAACATTTCGAAGCTTACATCGTTAATATCAATCTGGATGACAACCGTTCCGTCTACGCCTTTAAGTGTGAATTCGTTCAGGGCAATATGCGAGCTTGAACCGGACTTCTTGTGAATTTCCAGTTCAAGGAGCGGATACTGCACCATGCGTGGATTATGCGGCCCTATATCTCCGCACATATAATCGATCAGGGTCGGCAGCTCTTCAGCTTGCCAGTCCGCATAGAAGCCCAGATGCCCGGTATGCACACCGACAAAAGCCAAATTAGGAATCTGGTCGATAAACGTATGAAAAGCATGCAGCATGGTGCCGTCGCCGCCAATCGATATCACAATTTCCGGAGACTTGGCATCCAGCTCCAAATCCCGCTCCGCCGCCAGCTTGTGAAATTGCTCCGCTAGTTGGATGGACAATTCATCTCCGCGGTCCAGAACATAATATCTCAAGATGTACAGGCTCCTTTGTATGATTCAGTCATACACCGATCATAATCAATCTTGACCCGGAACACAATATTTGAATGAGTTAAAAACGCCGCAGCCTGCCCGCCAGCAGCATCAGCAGCGACAGCACAAGCATGCAGGCCAGCAGCAGGCAGAGCAGGCTGAGGCTGCTGATCAGGGCCGAATCCGGTGAAGCCAGGCCGGAGGCAACAGGCAGCGCGCCCCACTGCCCGGCCAGTCCTGAGCTGACCACCGGCTTCCAGAGCAGAAGAACAAGCCCGGCAGAGAGCAGGGCATGCACTAACCGTGCGGCCATAAAGGGAAGGTAACGCAGTCCGGTGCCATTCAGTATACTGGCTACCTGGGCGTGAACGGATAATCCGCCCCAGGAGAGGATGAACGCTGCAGCGGCCACCTTGAACTGCAGCGGAATTCCTGCAGCCGCTTCTCCGGCCGAGCGGGCCCCGAGTGTCACCTCGAATAACCCGCTGACCAGAGCGGCCGAGAGCCCCGGCGGGAATCCGGCCAGGGACAGCAGCCGGCCGGTGGTACTGAACAGCATGGACATAATTCCGGCGCGGGCAAGCAGCTCCATCAGCACATTGAAGAATACTACCAGCCCCCCAACGACAATAATAAGCTGCAGCGAGGACTGGATGGCGTTCCTCAGCAGTTCGCCGAGACTTCGGCCGTCTTTACGGCGGGCCTCAGCCATGGCACTCATCGCGGTGCGCAGTCTGCCGTAGCTTGGTCCTGACGGGGCTGCAGATGAGGGAGCTGCGGGCGTAGAGAGAGCTGTCCCGGAGTCCCCGGGTCTGCTGCGGCCATGAAATGACATCAGCAGGCCAACGATGAATCCGCCCCCGTAATGGGCAAGGGCGAGGATAAGCCCGAGTGAGGCATCATGGAAGAACCCGACGGACACGGCGCCAAGCAGGAAAATAGGATCTGAGGAGGTGGTGAAGGCCACCAGCCGCTCCCCTTCCACCTTGCTGATCATTCCCTGCTCCCGCAGCTTGGCGGTTAATTTGGCCCCGACGGGATATCCTGACACATATCCCATGGCAGCCACGAATCCGCCGCTGCCGGGTATATTGAAGAGCGGGCGCATAAGCGGATCAAGCAGCGCCCCGAAGAGGTGGACGATGCCAAAGCCCAGCATGATTTCAGAAATGACGAAGAAGGGGAACAATGAAGGAAAGAGCACGTCCCACCAGACAGCCAGCCCGCGAAGTGCCGCATCCAGAGAGCTGGATGGATGGACCAGCATCAGCAGCATACAGCCCGCCAGCAGGATACCGAGCAGCGGGCCGGCAATTTTGTTCAGTGACATCGATGGCACCTCCAATTCTATGCTTAGTTGTATGCCGGAAGTGGGACAAACAGCACAAAAATAACGCGGAAAGCGGTTACATTTACCGGTGCTTTTTCACCGGAATTATGATATTATAAAATTAATTAATGCACATCTGATCAAGATTGATTTAAGGGATGGAGTGATGGTGATGAGTGTAGTTGCCGGAGTTCTTGTTTGTGCTTTTGTATATGTAATCCGGGTCTCTCTTGTCCCGCCTGGTGATGAAGAATTTAGAACTTACTGACTACAGTAGTTAACGAGCGCTGAACTTAGGTTTGGCGCCTTTTTTTGTGTTTTTTCCCTTAGGATGCATGTCTTAAGGCAGGGATAACTGTGGAGCTTATTTTTTGGTATAATAAAATAACTGCTTGT
Organism: Paenibacillus phytohabitans; assembly: GCF_013141775.1. Classification (GTDB taxonomy): domain Bacteria; phylum Bacillota; class Bacilli; order Paenibacillales; family Paenibacillaceae; genus Paenibacillus_AQ; species Paenibacillus_AQ phytohabitans. The sequence goes on along the minus strand of NZ_WHOB01000088.1, from coordinate 33,290 downwards.
CAGATTAACAGGGAAGAAGGCTGAAGCCTCCAATGAATTCGAATGAGAGTCTGTTTGATAACCTGGGAGGTGCCGAGGGAGTTCACCGTCTGGTGGAAGTGTTCTACTCCAAGGTACAGCTCCACCCGCAGCTAAGTCCGTTATTTCCTGAAGATATTACTCCTGTACTGGAGAAGCAATATCAGTTTCTAAGCCAGTTTTTTGGTGGTCCTGCCCTTTATTCGGAGCAGCACGGCCATCCCATGATGAGAGCCAGGCATATGCATATTCCCATCACTCCGGAACGGGCGGATGACTGGCTGAACTGCATGAAGGCCGCACTTGAAGAGACCGGTGTGGAAGAGCCCCTGCGTTCGTTCGTACTCAGCCGGCTGGCGGGTCCTGCGCATCATTTTGTCAATATGCCCCATGAATAAGAGCTGCTGTGAAAGGATGAGGGCGTTTTGCCGGAATTAATACCCCTGTATTCAATTAAGGTTGTATGCTGCAACTGCGAACATGAATTTTCAACATCCAGAGTACGTCCCAGTCTCAAAAAAGCCATCCGCCGTGATGCTGATTTCTGCTCGTATTACAAGGATGAGAATCCTGACTATTATGTTGTGCGTGTCTGTCCGAAGTGCGGCTTCGCATCCACGGAGAATTCAGCAGACAAACTGGTGGAATGGCAGCGCAAATCTTTTGATGCGCAGGTGGGCAGACGCTGGGTAACCCGTGACTTCGGGGACAAGCGCAGCTGGGAGGTAGCTCTGGAGACTTACAAGCTGGCTCTTATCTGCGCACAAAGCATCAAGGATAAGGAACGGATCATTGCAAGTCTGCTGCACCATATTGCCTGGCTATACCGCTATCAAGGGGATACGGTACAGGAACAGCGTTTCTTGCGTTACTCGCTTGATGAGTATGTGAAGGTGTTCGAGAATGATTCCTCGGGAGGAAATGATGCCCGTCTGATGTATCTGATCGGGGAGCTTAACCGCCGTGTCGGCGAGTTCACTGTGGCTGTGAGGTGGTTCTCCCGCGTGATTAATGACCAGAGAATTACAGATGCGGCCATGATCCGCGCTTCACGTGAACAGTGGGCCATTCTGCGGGAGCAGATGCGCGGAGAAGAGATTGATCCGGACGGCCTTCCGTCGGCTACATAGAGAACCGTACTTGGATTTTGAATGTCGGTCCGCAGTCATCCGGACACCAAAAAGGCGTAGAAGAGAAAACTCCTCATACGCCTGTATTTGGTGACTGAAGCGGGAGAACTGTCTTCCGCTGCTTAGCGGACAGCCCGGTCGAACAGCAGATAGTCCCCGTCATTGTCGATGACCGTGGGGCTGGCACTGCAGCAGGGGAAGACCAGCAGCTTTTTTTTGCCGTCACGTACGATTTGCAGCTCTTTGGGCTTCATAGGCAGAAGAACATTCTCCTGGTCGCAGAACGGGCAATACTGTACGTACATGTCACCCAGAATAATATCATAAGGCCAGGTATGGCTAAAGGGGATCATTCCTTGTCCTGCTCTGTACTTGCTTTCTTGGATAATTCGGCGATTTTTTGCAGCAGGATATGTTGAGGCATATGCATCAGGTGTTCCAGCGGAACGCCGAGTTGTTTGGATAACGTAATGGCCGTTTCCGGCGAAATTTGCAGTGGCTTCACAAGGGAGGCCTCCTTAACATTGGTGGACTATCGTAATTCACTTTACCATGGCTGCAGCACAAATACAAAGAAAACCAATATGAACAAAGGAACGGTGAGAATACATGAAACAGCCTTTATCATTGACCTGGGAACTGGAATCCATTTTCCCTGGAGGTTCGGCTTCCCCCCAGTTTGAGAGTTTTTTGAACCATCTGGAAGAAGACATTGAGAGCTTGCGCCGGCAGGTCGCTGCGGCAGCTGCGCCAACGGATGCTGCTTCTACGGAGTCGCTGGACGGTGTGATCGAACTGCTGCAGAGCTGTGCCGGACGCCTCACACAGGCTGCAGAATTCACCGGCTGTCTGGGAGCCCAGAATCAGCAGGACAAAGGGGCTGTAAGGCTGTCGTCCAAGGTAACTGGCATGCGGGCCGGATTCGAGGGCGTCAGCTCTGCATTCGATAATGTGCTGCGCCAGACTCCGGACGGGGTATGGGCTGAATGGATGGCCCGGCCGGAGATTGCCCCGCTGAGCTTCGTGCTCAGTGAGAGCCGTGATCAGGCCCGGGAGAAGATGAGTCCGGAGCTAGAGAGCCTTGCGCTTGAACTGGCAGTTGACGGATACCATGGCTGGAGCGAGCATTACGAAACGATCGTGAGCCGGGTCCAGATTCCTTTTGAGGATGAAGAAGGCCTGAAGCTGCTGTCTGCCGGCCAAGCCTTCAACAAGCTGGATGACGAGGACCCTGAGGTCCGCAGCACCATGTTCCGCAAATGGGAAGAGGCCTGGGCCGGCGCTGCTGATTATTGTGCCGATACCCTTAACCATCTGGCCGGCTTCCGCCTGAAGCTGTATAAGGGCCGGGGCTGGGAGGATGTGCTGAAGGAGCCGCTTGGCATTAACCGCATGACGCGGGAATCGCTCGATGTGATGTGGGAGGTTATTACGAAGAACAAGCCTGCGATTGTGTCCTACCTGCAGCGCAAGGCGAAGCTTCTGGGTCTGGAATCCCTGGCCTGGGTTGATGTGGAAGCGCCTGTCGGCAAGTCCTCCGGCAAAATCCCTTATGAACAAGCGGCAGCCGATATTGTTACCCAGTTCCGCAAATTCAGTCCGAAGCTGGCGGATTTCGCCGAACATGCTTTTGACAATGACTGGATTGAGGTCGAAGACCGTGCGGCCAAACGCCCCGGAGGATTCTGCGTATCATTCCCGGAGAGCAAAGAATCGCGCATTTTTATGACCTACAGCGGTACTCCGTCCAATGTATCGACGCTTGCGCATGAGCTCGGTCACGCCTATCATTCATTCCTGCTGGATGACCAGCCGCTGTTCAATCAGAACTATGCCATGAACGTGGCTGAGACGGCCTCGACCTTCGCCGAAGTCATAGTGGCTGATGCACAGGTGAAATCCGCAGGCAATGCTGAGGAGAAGCTGGCGCTGCTTGAAGCGAAGATTCAGAACAGCGTAGCGTTCTTCATGAATATTCATGCCCGCTTCCTGTTTGAGACCCGCTTCTACGAGAAACGCAAAGAGGGTCTGGTGAATGCGGAAGAACTGTCTGCCCTGATGGAAGAAGCGCAGAAAGAAGCCTTCTGCGGTGTGCTCTCGGAGTACCACCCGCATTTCTGGGCCTCCAAGCTCCATTTCTATATTACGGATGTGCCGTTCTACAACTTCCCTTACACTGTCGGATATATGTTCAGTACCGGACTGTACCGGCTTGCTTTGCAGGAAGGTGCATCCTTTGCTGATAAATATGACAGCCTGCTGAAGGATACCGGAGTTATGACACTGGAGAATCTGGTGTCGAAGCATCTTGGCGTGGACTTGTCCAAGCCGGACTTCTGGCAGGGGGCCGCAGATTTGATTACTGCAGACATTAATGAATTCCTGGAAATGACAGCGCATCTGGCCTAAGAATTTGTCGGAAATAAGGCGAATTGAATTTTTTGCAGTAAAGCAATAGCTGTAGAATATGGTATGAATACGCAAAGCCCCTGGAAACAGGGGCTTTTTTAGTTGCGTTTTTGTCGAAAAAGGGCGATAAAAGGATTGATTTAGCTAATGGTATTAAGAAATTTGCGCATTCATAGGGATAATAACCCAATTATGTTGGATAATGTTGAATGCGTTTAATTAGTGACCTATAATGTGCCTAAAGCCTTATATAAGGGCTGTTAGGCTGATACTTTACTACTCTGTATTTTTACCCACACAAAACTTAAGCCATAGCTTACGAAGCGGGTTTTGTGAAGCTGAATCATGGAATTTGTATCACCCACAAAACTTCTAGGAGGATATGTATGTTGAGGACGGAACAACTATCGCTGGCAAGACAAATCGATCTGGTGTTTAAGGAACTGCAGGAAGAATTGTCAGGATTGACTTCCGGTATCGTATTTGTGCAAATCAGAAATAACGTCATCGGAAAGTTCGGCATCCGCCATAATCCGCTTGCCGGTCGCAGCGGGAGCTATGCAGCGGAGCAGGAAGGATTAACTGCGGGTCAGCAATCTTCTTTCCGGGTGATGGCTCTGGAGAGCCTGAAGTACAAGAAGCGCTGGACTCATGGCGAGATCAGCTATGAATTTGCCGTCCGCCAGGGGATGGTGGTGGTGGATGCGACACTGGAGTCTAATTACAATATGGCCAACCTGATGATCCGCTACCCCCGCAGTAACCATGGCGATGTCTCCGACCAGTCCTTTGGCTGATTACCCGATTATATATATCTTTGCATGCCCATATAAAAAGCCCCCCTGCGCTTCGACGAGAAGCGCGGGAGGGCTGTGAAGCTGCTCGGCCTAAGCTATGCGCTTGGCCGGATACTTATGATAAGGCTGCTACTACGAACGACCGGACAGTTGTTGCTCTGCCAGTTGCACCAGACGTTTGGTGATGTATCCTCCCAAAGAACCGGTTTCGCGGGAAGTGTAGTTCCCATAATAACCGTCAGCCGGGATAGTTACTCCAAGCTCTTGTGCTGCTTCATATTTCAACTGCTGCAGCGCTGCATTCGCTTGAGGAACGACCAGGTTGTTAGAACGGCTACCACGACCTTGTTGACCTGCTTGACCCATGTTTGTTCACCTCCTTCGCCCGTTGTGAAGATAGTATGAGCGCTAGGGGGAGAATTCATGCACGAATTTCGAAGGTTTAGAGGCTGGTAATTATATGAAATTTATTGGCCGGGATAAATCATCTGCAAGCTGCTGCCGAGCACGAGTGTCTGGCCCGGTTCAAGCGTGACCACTCCGGTGAAGGAAGCATCCTGCTGAAGATTCGGCGCATCCGGAAGCCAGGTGAGCGGTTCAATGCAGAGGAACTGGTCAGCTTCTCCTTTGGTATAGAGGACCCAATGGCGGAATTGTTCCTTGTCCACCGAATAACGCAGTCCATAGCCGTCATCGCGCATCAGTAACGCTTCGGCAGGCTGATGATCATCCATCCTCAGGACCGTATCCAGATTCTTGCCTTGGAGGTTCATATGGCTGTTAAGACTATCGAGTTCACCGAGCGGTAATAAATGTCCGCTAGGCAGAAGTTCATTATTTAGCTCATAAACGCTTTGCACAGGGAGAGTTAGGCTCCAGCGCTCAGGGGCGCCGTCAAGCATGAACCATGTATGATAGCCGATACCAAATGGAATGCGCCTGCCGCCCAGATGGGTAACCTTGAGTGTCTGCACCAGGTCGGGGCCCTGCAGGCGGAATGTCATCTCAAGCTTCAGCGGCTCGGGAAATTGCCTGATCCACTCCGGATCATCTGTAGTTGTGAATTCGGTTGTTACCGCGCAGCCCTCCTCGTCCTCTTCAATATCGCTGACGCACCAGGCTTGGGTACGGTGCAGGCCGTGAATATGATGATCGCCTGAATTCCGGTCGAACTGGTAGCTGGTGCCATCGAACGCGAACTGCCCGTTTCGGATACGGCCGGGCGGTACCAGAAGCGGAATGCCGAAGTGATAAGGTTTCTGAATATAAAAAGCCAAGTCGCTTTCATCAGGCTGGCGCAGGATTTGCCGCTCCTCCTTGCGGTCCCATAAGGAAATTACATTGTTCCCCAGCCGGGGCAAAAGCGTGACTTCCAGCTCACGGCTATGCAAAATGTACGTATCATAACCGTTCCACTGCCCTTTGGTCACCTGTTTCATAAGAGATATGCTCCTTTGATAAACTGTAATCAGATCATACACGAATATCCTTATCATACCAGATTTATTCGGCGGTGGTTAGAGATTTGACAACTTCTCCGGCACGCTCTATGATGAAGGCAACAATGAATGACAACAACGTGATGACAGGGACAAGTAAGCATGGACTGTACCTTCAGAAAGCCGGTGGCTGATGTGAACCGGTGGTGCACCTCTGACCGAATGGACCCTTGAGCGCCGCGATCGAACGGGCTGCATAAGCCTTCAGTAGACCGGCCGGCTCTTCCCCGTTAACGGAAGCTAAGGCTGCTTGCCTGTCCTTCAGGGATAACTTAGGAGCAGCGAATAAGGGTGGTACCACGGTCTCACGTCCCTTGCGGATGTGGGGCCTTTTTGCGTCCTGACGCAAACGGAATAAACAGATGATGGAGGATAAAGATCATGGCTAAAAAAGTATTATCGGGGATTCAGCCCAGCGGTTCGCTCACACTCGGAAATTATATCGGAGCGATCAAGAATTTCGTCAAGCTTCAAAGGGAATATGAATGTTACTTCATGGTGGTGGATCTGCATGCCATTACGGTTGCCCAAGACCCCGCTGCCCTTCGTGAGAATTCGGAATCGGTAGCTGCATTGTATCTGGCTGCAGGCATTGATCCTGCCATCTCCCATGTCTACATGCAGTCCCACGTGCCTCAGCATGCTGAGCTGGGATGGATTCTGACGACACTGACTGCTATGGGTGAGCTGGAACGGATGACGCAGTTTAAGGATAAATCGGCAGGCAAAGAATCCGTAGGAGCCGGATTATTCGTATATCCATCGCTGATGGCTGCAGATATCCTGGTCTACAACGCCGATCTGGTACCGGTGGGTGAAGACCAGAAGCAGCATCTGGAGCTGACCCGCGACTTGGCGGGGCGCTTCAATCACCGGTTCGGTGATTTCTTCACCATTCCTGAGCCGTATATTCCTGAAGTCGGGGCGCGGATTATGTCTCTGGATGACGGGACCAAAAAAATGAGCAAAAGCGACCCCAATGCCGGCAGCAGAATCGGTCTGCTGGATCCGCCGGATGTCATCCGCAAAAAGATCAGCCGCGCAACCACGGATTCAGGACGCGAAGTGGTATTTGATCCGGCCAATAAGCCTGAGATCAGCAACCTGATGAGTATCTATGCCGAATGCTCGGGAATGAGCCTCCAGCAGATAGCTGACAAGTATGAAGGGCAAATGTATGGCGGCTTCAAAAAAGAGCTTGGCGAAGTAATCGTCGCCCTGCTTGAACCCATCCAGCAGAGATACCATGAGATCCGCAGCTCAGGCACACTGGGCGATATTCTGGCTCAAGGTGCCGAAAGCGCGCGCAGCAGTGCTGCCCGGACACTGGAAGGCGTGAAGGAACGGATGGGCTTCCTGCCTTACCGTTAAGAGGAGGGCAGCTTGCGCTCGGCCTTGCGTCTCAGCCGGGCTTTGATGATGAAGCCCCAGCCGATATTGAGCACGCACAGGGCGCCGAGCAGCAGCGCCAGCCAAATGTTATAGCTGATTGAAATGGAAGCTGCCGTAAGTATGAGAATTGAAGAGCAGGCGAACCACAGTGACAGACCTTTACCCATATGTTCCAGCCTTCCTTTCTGCTGCAATAGCGGTGGAGTGAGTCCCGGAGTGCTTTCTGCACCCCGGGATTTTCAATTCATATCATGAAGTATAAACTGTAACCGCTTTATTGTGATTGTGCCTTATGCGGTCCGGGGCGTCAAGAGGCGGCGAGAGAATTAGACCTCAGAATCCAGTAAAGGGCCAATGACGGAATCCTGCACAGAATACAACATTTTCTTTATTAAATCGCCTCTAATCAAAAATTGTTGCACAAAAGGCAGAATTCTCCTCCTTCATAGCCGCTAAGCGGGGGAATTGCTGTATTTCATACAACAATTCGTAAAGAGGGTGAACTTCAACTCATTGCCCGTATAAATTAAAAAGATGGCATCCGCATGGGCGGATGCCATCCATCTACATGATATGCCTTGTTTACGCTGCTATGTCTTAACTGTCCCCGGATCAATGGCGAAGCGCTCATCGAGCTTCTCACTGCTGAGCCAGCCTACATAAGTATTCAGCGGATGATACTGGTTGTCCATGACCAGTACTGCAACGAACGGGAATTGCTTACGGTGTAAATAACGAACATCCCCCCAGCGTACAATATAACCAGAGGGCAGCTCTTCGACCTCGGCGACAGCGTAAGAGGTGAAGTACAGAAAAGCCTGAATATCCGGATGGGATTTCGAATGTTCAACAGCGGGGTGAGTGGAGCACACCGCATGCTTGAACCATTCCAGCTTGCCGTTGTTCAGCAGTCCGACGTTGTAGCTGCCATCCGGCTTGGCTTTGACCACGTTCCAGCGTGTAGGCGAAATCGTAGGGATGACAAAGTACCGGTCACCAGCATTATGGTGCACATCCTTGTTCTTGATGTTGCGTGTGATACGCGCATGTACGAGCGTCCGCCAGATGTAATACAAGACGATGCTTGCGTATAGCGTAATGAACAAGGGCGCCGGAGGCACAATCCCGCTGATCCAGAGAATGATCGCTGCCGCATGGCTGCCGAAGATGAACGGATCGAAGATGTGGATAATATTCCAGGCAATCCATTTCTCGGTGAACGGGCGTGCCGCCTGGGTCCCATAGGTGTTGAACAGATCCGAGAACACATGGATGGCAACGCCGATGAAGCTCCAAAGCGCAATATGGCTTAAGGCATGGAGATCCGTTAATCCGAAGACCGGACCTATGACCACTGTGATCAGAGCCGGCCATAACAGTAAAAAGGGCAGGGAATGGGTGATTCCCCTGTGATTGCGGATATAAACTGCGTTGTCCTTCAGCCGCAGCGCAGTATCAGCATCCGGTGCCTGAGAAGCGAGTACAGTAGCGACCATTACGGCACCGGCAAGTGTCCCATTCGCGGCGACTGAAGGATCAACGAACGACAGACCGGCGAGTCCCAGTCCCATAACAAAATGTGTAGCGGTATCCATTGGTCAGATCTCCTTTGTACGGAAGTTCTCTATTAATAACTACCCAATTTAGCGTCCAGTTATTTAGGGGGGAGGAAATAAATATTGTCACGTAATTGTCGAATTGATGAACATCATGGTCAATGATTGTCAAAGTCTTTCCCAGTTTGCTATGATAAAGTTAATAGCGGAGCGAGTAATATTATCCAGATGTAGCCGAACGGTTACTCAGGCTCCGGCGGAACGTTAAGAAGTCCCTTAGAAGGAGGAACACCATACGTGGACAATCAATTGAGATATCAAGCTTCTTCCGATTCCGCATCAATGTCTGCCAAGTCTCCACCGGAAGGTGCAAGCTGGCGCGACTTCATTACGGTGACGAAACCCGGTATTATCCGTTCCAATCTGATCGCTGCTTTTGCAGGCTACTGGGTAGCTTCAGGCTGGGATGTACAATATGGGCGCTTAATCCTTACCCTGCTCGGCACTATGCTGGTTATGGCCTCGGCCTGTGTATTCAATAATTATTTCGACCGGGATCTGGATATGAAGATGGAAAGAACCCGTGAGCGTGGCTTGCCTACAGGCAGGCTGAAGCCTCAGACAGTGCTGCTGTACGGCATTGGGCTCGGTATTGCCGGCCTGGCTGTGCTGTTTGCTTTCTGCGGAGTACTGGCCGGACTGTTTGGCATCGTCGGCATGTTCGTATATGTTGTAGTGTATACCCTTTGGCTCAAAAGAACATCTACCTGGAGCACATCCGTGGGAGCCATCTCCGGTGCCATGCCGCCTGTAATCGGTTATGTGGCTGTTACCGGAACCGTAGACCTTGGTGCCTGGCTGCTGTTCGCCATGCTCTTCCTGTGGCAGCCGCCCCACTTCTGGGCACTTGGTATCCGCCGCAAAGAGGAGTATAGGGCCGCAGGGTTCCCGCTGCTTCCAGTGGTCAAAGGGACACGCCGCACCAAGTTCCAGATGATCCCTTATGTGGCACTGCTGCTGCCTATCCCTGTACTGATGTACATGTATGACTATGCAGGAATATTTTATCTGATTGTATCGTCAGCTTTGTCGCTGGCCTGGCTCTATTTAACCTTAATCGGATTTAAGGCGAAGGATGATGATGCCTGGGCCAAGAAAAATTTCTTCTTCTCCATTAACTATCTGACCATAAGTCTGATTGTGCTTGTATTGAATACGATCCACGGTTAAATTTTAGATACACGCGGTGGAAGTACGGATTCTTATGATGAATGGGGAGGGGTCCTGTGCAGACCTTGAAACGCTATAAATGGACCTGGCTGATGCTGCTGGCGGCGGTAATTATGGCCGTCTATCTGGTAGTGAATTCGCTTAGCTTCGGAGACAAGAAGCTGCCGGTCATCGGGGAGGTACAGGACTTCTCTCTGGAGAATGTGGATGGACAGCAGGTGAGCCTGGCGGATACGGCAGGCAAAGCAAGGCTGGTCTATTTCTTCTTCACCGAATGCCCGGATGTGTGCCCTATTACTACTTACATGCTGTCACAGACACAGGATCTGCTGGTGAAGGATGGCAGCTTCGGCAAGGATATTGAATTTGTCTCCATTTCCTTTGACCCGGAGAACGACACACGTGAAGCGATCAGGGCATTCGGCGACAAGTTTCATGCCGATTATAACGGCTGGTATTTCCTGCGCGGGGATCAGGAGCAGGTACGCAAGCTGGCGGCTGAATCATTCAAGGTTCTGATCTACGGCAACAGTAAGGATGATTTCGCCCATGCCAACCTTATTGGTCTGGTAGACCGGACCAACCGCCTCCGGGGATTATATGATGCCGGCGATACGGAGAATGTGACTCCCGAGTTTCTGGCCGAATCGGTTAAGAAGCTGGCCCGTGAATAGATTTGCCGGAATATACCAAACGCCTTACCGGACTCCTTCCAATTAAGGAGGGACCGGCAAGGCGTTTTTGGTGTTGACTATAGACCGGAGCCAGCTAGTTGTTGCTGAACGGCTGCGGATAGAGAATATATTCCTCAAGCCCGGCTTTTTCAAGCTGGGTGATGCTGTACTCGTCAGGAGTGCCTTCGACACCGGCATAACCCCGCCGGGTATACATATGCACCGCATCGGGAAAGGCATCGCGCAGTACGCCGCGGATTTTTTTGCCGGAGCTGTCATTGTCCATATACAGGTATACTTCTCCATCACCGACAGTGCGGCGCAGGGATTCCAGCTTGAGTGTGTTCAAGGTGCCGAAAGTGCACAGAATGTCGACCTCCGGCGCGAGCAGCCGTCTCAGCCGGCTGCGGTCATTCTTGCCTTCGACAATAATGGTAATAGACATTGTTGCTCACTCCCGGATCGTAGTTGGTTATGACGATATTGTACCTAAGCTTCGCCAATTTTAACAGTTCAAAGAGCAATATGTATTCATTCCCCGGGAAATGTCGTAAAAACAAACGTCATCAAACAAACAATCACCCGGCAGAAAAAATGCGGGTGATTGCTGGCGAATGCGGCTGGAATCAGGCGGCATGGCCGTTCAAGCTCGGAGAATATGCAGCGGGACTGCCGGATCTCCCGGGGGGAAGCAGCAGAAGGGCTGTCATCAGCAGCACGAAGGCAATGAAGTAAGGGGAGACATAGTCCCGCAGCTGTCCGGCGGCTACCGGCCCGGCAAATGCCCCGAGCGACATGGCGATGGATTGCAGCGAGAAGGTACGGCCCATCCGGCCTGCACCGCCCAGACTGATGAATAGGGAAGCCATGGCCGGGAATAACACACCTTTGGCTGCGCCCAGCATGAACAGAACGGCTCCCGCCGGGATGCTGCGGAAGGCGGCCAGAGTGAAGAAGCAGATCGCCATTCCCAGCAGGGCGGCAGCAATGCGGATGCCAGGGGCCAGCCGGTTCAGGAAGAACAGGCTGAGGGTCAGTAGTGCCCCCAAGCTGAGCAGCGACAGCAGAATTCCGGTCGAAATCATTCCGCCGCTTCCTTGAGACAGCGGAAGTTCAAAGAAGAGTACCCCTTGGGAGCAGGATACGAAAAAAGGCAGCAGATAGTAGCGCTTAGAGACTGGAATATCGGCTGACAGCGGATTCGCCGCTTTCTCCTGCGGCAGCGGCAGAGCGGGTTTGTGTACAGCCAGCGCAGGAGAATGCTTCGGGACACTGAAGAAGGCCATCACACCTGTCAGGATCAGCAGCCAGCCCAGCGTGCTGAAGGTACCGGAATATCCGGCCTTGGCCACGATGAACGCACCGGCCGCCGGTGAGACCACAGAGGCCAGCGTGTGGATGATCCCGTGGCCTGACATGTACTTGCCCTGGGTAGCCGGGTCAGAGGAGAGGGAGGCCAGCAGGGTCATGCAGGCAGGCGAGAGGAAGGCCAGTGCGAAGCCGCTTGCTGCGCGCAGCAGCAGCAGATGCCAGGGCAGCTGGGCATGGGCCTGCAGCAGCAGAATTAGCCCGGCTGCTGTAAGGGCAAAGACGATGTAACGGCGGCTGCCGTTGCGGTCAACCAGTACACCGGCCAGCAGGTTGCCGGGGAGGTGGGTCAGCGAATACATCCCCATCATCCAGCCGATGAAGGCCGGCCCAGCTCCCAAAGACATGGCAAACGGTGTCAGAATGGGATACTGGGCATGCAGATCAAAGAAGGCCAGGAACAGAAATAGATACAGCCACAGCGCGGTTTTCACGGGTAACACCTCCAGATTGGTGGCCAGCCGATGAGTAATGGAACGGAATTCACTTGGAAGAAACGGCCTACTTGTACTTTACGTGCGCCGGAGGGGGCTTATACCATTTTCTTGGCCAAACTCTGTATGCGCTTCTGCAGCCCGGGAACCATGAATTATAAGAGGCATTCATGTATAATAATGATTATTATTGAAATGTCTGACGGGACAGGAGTTCCGGAGTGGCGAAATTTGCGATAGGGGTGTTGTGAAATTGATGGATCCGGCAGTGTGGTCACAATTTATCAGAGAGAATTGGCTTGTTATCGTTATTGCGCTTGTCCTGCTGTTTGCAGTAATTAATCTCGTTAAGACTGTACTGAAATGGGCAATTGTTATCATTATCGTTGCAGGCCTGTTCATCTACAGCGGGGTGACCATGGATCAGATAGGTAATGCTGTTAACAAAGTGGCGGACGGGACGGTCAGCACACTGAAGAACGAAGCGCAGGAAGTCATGCTTAAGGAAGCGCAGGATGCGGTGTATACCTCCGGCGGTGACGGTACTTTTACGATCACGACTCCGAACCTGGAAGTGAAGGGCTCAGCAGCAGAGGATAAGGTTGAAGTAATCTTCCGCGGGGTCAGTCTTGGAAAGTGGAGTGTAACGGATACCACCAAAACATTTATCGATGAAGCCCGGAAACAGGCCGGCAAATAAAAGTGCAGCTGAACCAAGGACTATATAGCCGCAGAAGGAGGAGCGAGAGAGATGCTAAACAGCTGGATAGATAGTCTTAGTGAGGCCAATATCATCTCGATCGTCCTGCTGGTGGTCGTGCTGTTCTCCGTACTGCAGGGTTGGGGCCGGGGCTTCAAAAGAGCAGCCGGAGGGCTGTTTGGACTGCTCGGCTCAGGAATAATGGCGATCGCGGCCCTGATCATGGCGGTTCCGGCCGCTGTATACCTCTCGCCACTAGCCGGGGAGTGGGCATCAGGCGTTGTTCTGCCTGACATCCGGCTGAGCCAGTGGCAGCAGGTGTATTACACAGCAGTATCGGTGCTGGCGAACTCTCCTCTTGTGCGGTTCCTGCTCCTGCTCCTTCTGTCCTACAGCCTGATCCGCCTAATGCTGGGTCTGCTGTTCCTGCTCCTGCCTTTCCGGCTGCCGCGCTTTTCTTCAAGGACTACAGGGAAGATTACGGGGGCCAGCCGCCTGAGCGGTGCCGTTCTCGGCTTCGCTGCAGGGCTTGCCCGCGCACTTGTCCTGGTCTTCGCGCTCTACATCGGCGTAGGGCTGAATCCGGACAGCGGCTTCAGCCGCTACGTGGAGTCCTCGCCGATCTACAGCCAGAGTGCGGCAGCGGTATTTGAGCCGCTGGCCGGTGAACAGGTCCGGGGTAAGCTTCCGGTGCTGACCAAGGCGGTAGCCGCCGAGATGAATGATATTTTGCGGCGCAAATATGAAGTGATTGACCATGATATCTCCGCGGACATCGCCGGTGCAGCCGCAGATATTGCCGGACAGGCTGACGGGGATGAAGAGAAGGCCAAGCTGCTCTATGATTGGATCGGCTCACGCATCACCTATGACTATACCAAGGCAGAGAACTATGAGCAGAAACGGATCTGGCATGAGCAGACTCCGCAGGATACCTTTGATACCCGGCTGGGGGTATGTATAGATTATGCCCGCCTCTATGCCATGATGGCCCGTTCGCAGGGCCTTCAGGTGCGGGTTGTAACCGGCAGGGGCTATGACGGGCAGGGCGGTTATGGCCCCCATGCCTGGAATGAGGTCTATATCAGCAGCAGGGAAGCCTGGATTCCGCTGGATTCTACCTGGGCCAGCAGCGGTAACTGGTTCAATACCAAGGATTTCGATTCAACGCATATCAAGGAAAACATCCTCTGACAAGAAGCGGGAGCTCCTCCATCTATGGTACAATAACAGCGTGTAAGAAGAGCTCTGCCTGTGGACTGCCGGATACACGGTTTTGCATAACATACAAGGAGAGGACATGCTGTGAGATGGTTCGGTAAGCCGGGCTCCCGCCCGGATGGAGGTTCTGCCCGAAACTACCTGAGTTTACGCATAAATCTGTTTTTCTTCGGCACTTTTTTTATTTTCTGCATCATTATTATCCGCCTTGCAGGGCTGCAGTTTGTGGAGAGTCCTGAGCTTACTGAGGTCGAGGCCAGCCGGGAGACCAAGGATGTGCCGCTTGCGGCGATCCGGGGAATTATTCATGCTGCCGGCGGTGAGAAACTTGCCTATTCCACATCCATTCAGTCGTTATATATCACTTTAACCAATGAATATACAGCCAAAGCCAAGAATAAGGACACCGGAGTATACGACTTCACTGCTCAAGCCAAGGCAAGGACGAATTCACTGGTGGCGCGGCTCACGTCAGTTTTTAATGAATATGGTGATCCTTCCGCCAAAAAACTCTCGCAGGAGGATATCCTTGCTCTGCTGGATCTTGATTATAAGAAATCGCTTGGTTATGTCCCGCGCAAAATCAAGACGGGATTGACAGTGAAGGAAATCGCTCATTTCATGGAGAACAAGGAAAGCTATCCTGGGGTAGCTGTTGTGGAAGAAAGCGTCCGCCATTATGACAAGGATACAGTGGCAGTTCAGACGGTAGGTTATATGAAGCTGTTCCGTTCTACAGAGGACTATAATATATACAAGAATATCCGTAATGCCATGAAACAAACGGGTGCTGATCCCGGCCTGACTTACAGGGAAGATGAATTTGTCGGTATCTATGGTCTCGAACAGCAATATCAGCGCGAGCTTAGAGGCAAGAACGGTTATCAGACCCTCTCCGTTAATCCGCAGAACATGGCTGAGGAAGTCATTGCATCGGTTCCGCCTGTCAAGGGCAACGATATCTGGATGACGATCAATAAAAGCGTGCAAATGAAGACAGAGCAGGCGATTATGGATCAGATCCGCTGGCTGCATACCAATCCGGTACAGGGTAAGTATCATCCGGATGCCCTAACCGGGTATGCGGTTGCGATGGAAGTGGATACAGGCAATGTGGTAGCCATGGCCAGTATGCCTGACTATGATACGAATGTCTGGAATGCCGAGAAGCTGCTGCCGGAAGTGTACGATAAGATCAAGGATAATTACCAGAACGGGACGATTAATGAGAATATCTCCGGCTTCTCAGGCAATGGGCTGAAGTCCTTGATTTTCCTGGGTTCCACGATCAAACCGTTAAGTGTGTTAATTGGTCTAAATGAAGGATTGTTCACCACCACCGATACGTATACGGACAAGGGAATCGCATATTTCGGCAAAGATGACAGTTCCTCAGTGAGCAATTCCTCCGGTCACGTTCTGGGGCCGCTTGATCCGGCCAAGGCGATCCAGGAGTCATCCAATGCTTTTATGGTAGACTGGGTCGGCAATGCGCTCTATAAGAAGTATCAGAGTGAAGGAATCGCGGTATGGGACAAGTATATGAAAGCCTTCGGACTTGGGGTGTCGACACAAAGCGGACTGCCGGGTGAGAGTGCCGGAGTTGCCGATTATATTAACACGAAGCAAGCGGGTTCTGTCCAGGCGGCGTTAGTCTTTGCCTCCTTCGGTCAGAAAGGTAAATATACCGCACTGCAGCTTGCCCAGTATACAGCGACGCTTGCCAATGAAGGGGAACGGATCAAGCCGCAGCTGGTCAGCAGGATTACAGATGCCGAAGGCCATACGGTTAAGGAATTCGGACGGGAAGTGCTGGACAAAATTACGTTTGATCCTTCGTACTGGAAGGAGATCAAGCAGGGGATGAACACGTCAGTTAAGGTGTTTGACGGATTCCCGTATGACTTCGCCCGCAAGACAGGGACCTCTGAAATGGATGCGTACGGTGCGGTCCGTGACAACGGAGTCTTCATTGCTTATGCTCCGCGCGAGCATCCCAAGCTTGCTGTAGCGGTGATCATTCCGGAAGGCGGCTTTGGATCGAACAGTGCTGCACCGGTGGCCCGCAAAATATTTGAAGCTTATGACTCAGAATATGGGCTCGATGGAGTCCCCAAAAAAAATCTTCCGCCAGTAGCGGAGAAACAAGAGTCAACTGTGAACTAAGAGGTTTATATTATTTTTCCCGCTGAAACGGTGCTGTCCTTATCAAGGGCAGCCAAGCCGTTTCCACTTGAGATGTAGAGGAGTGAAAAACTGTGAGTGTTTTCCGAAAGCAGGCCTCTCCCCCGGACGAGAAGGACAGCAAGAGTTCGCTTGGCCTGCGGCTCAACGTGTTTTTCTTCAGCACGTTTGTAATCTTTTGCGTAATTATTATCCGTCTGGCTGTTGTGCAGTTTGTGGAAGGACCTAAGCTGACCGAGGTGGAGACCAGCCGGGATACCAAAAGTGTACCGCTCGCGTCCATCCGTGGTGCGATTCGCGCAGCCGGAGGAGAAGAAATTGCCTATTCGACCTCCGTTCAATCACTGTATATCACCCTGACGAAGGAATATACGGCCAAAGCCGTGGATAAGGAGACCGGAATCAGTGCACTGAAGCCGGAATCTAGAGCTAACGCCTATGCGCTGGCAACCCGGCTGGTCGAGGAATTCGATAAACATGGTGATCCGGACGGCGAGAAGCTGACGGTGAATAATGTAATTACTTCATTGGATTTATATTTCAAAAAATATTCGGGTTATATGGCACGCAAGATCAAATCCGGTCTTACCACCCAGGAAGTTGCTTATTTCATGGAGCATAAAAGCGAGTTCCCCGGTCTTGAGATTGTTGAAGAAGGCGTGCGGCATTATGACAAGGACACAGTTGCTGTGCAGACAGTCGGGTATATCAAGCCCTTCAAATCGTCCAGTACACTTAATATCTATAAGAACATACAGAACGCAATGAAGAAGATCGATGCCGATCCCGGCCTGAACTATAAAGATGATGAGTTTGTCGGCTTTGACGGTCTGGAGCTGCAATATCAGCGGGAGCTGCGCGGCAAGAATGGTTATCAGGTCATTTCAGTGAATCCGCAGAATATGGCCGAGAAGGTTGAAGAGGTTGTGCCGCCGGTCAAGGGTAATGATGTCTGGATGACGATTAATAAGAACGTCCAGCTCAAGACGGAAGAGGCCATTACGGAGCAGATCAGCTGGCTGCACAGTCATGCCGTACAGGGCAAAACCCACCCCGATGCACTCACGGGTTATGCCGTAGCTATGGAAGTGGATACAGGCAATATTGTTGCCATGGCCAGTATGCCGGATTATGATACCAATGTCTGGACGGCGGAGAAGCTGGATTCAGATACTTGGAATAAAATTATGGGTAACTATCAGAATGGGACGATTACTCCGTATTCTTCGGGGATGTCGGGCCATGGATTCGGTTCAACTGTATTGCTGGGTTCAACCATTAAGCCGCTGAGTGTGCTTGTGGGCTTGAACGAAGGATTCTTCAGCACCTCTTACCGGTACAATGATAAAGGGATCGCTTATTTCGGTAAGGATGACAAATCCTCCGTACGCAATTCCTCCGGACATGTCTACGGTTCGATGGACCCGGCCAAAGCGATTGAGGATTCCTCCAACGTATTCATGGTGGATATGGTCGGCAAGAAGCTTTATGAGCAATATAAGGGCAAGGGGATTGAAGTTTGGGATAAGTATATGAAGGAGTTCGGCCTCGGTGTCTCCACACAGAGCGGGCTTCCCAATGAGTATCTGGGACAGATTAACTATACCGATATCAAGGCAGCGGGCAGTGCGCAAGCCGCACTGGTCTATGCCTCCTTCGGACAGCAGGGCCGTTATACGGTGCTGCAGCTGGCACAGTACGCTTCAACGCTTGCCAATGAAGGTGTGCGCATCAAGCCGCAGCTGGTCAGCAAGATCACCGACTCTGAAGGCAATGTGGTCAAAAAGTTTGAGCGCGAGGTGCTGGATGAAGTAACGACCTTTGACCCGTCCTTCTGGAGAGAAATCAAACAGGGCATGAACAGTAAGGTTACTGCATTTACGGATTTCCCTTATGATTTTGCCCGTAAGACAGGTACCTCCCAGCAGCTGGGGAAAGGTGAATTGCGTGATAACGGGGTATTTATTGCTTTTGCCCCGCGTAATAATCCTAAGTTAGCAGTTGCTGTGGTCATCCCTGAAGGCGGGTTTGGTTCCAACAGTGCCGCGCCGGTCGCGCGTAAAATATTCGATGCGTATGACTGGGAGTACGGCCTGGATGGCAACCCGAAGAAAAATGTAAAAACTGCAGATCCGGCCAACGGAGATGCTGAAACTACTTCGGAAGGAGCAGATAATGCGGCAGGAACTGCCGGAACGACAGGAACAAACTGACGAACCGCCGTAGCCTGATTGACAAATACACAGCTGCTCCCGACCGGGAGACATACAAGAATGGAGGGGTGGCAAATGATTGCCAAATACCGCCTGCTTGCATTGGATATGGATGGAACCCTACTGAATGATGAACAGAAAATTACCCCCAAAACGGTGGAATGGATCAAAAAAGCGATGAATGCCGGCGTACATGTCTGCCTGTCTACCGGACGTTCGTCCCGGAGTGCGATGCCTTATGCCGTGCAGCTTGGCCTGGAGACCCCGATGATTATGGTAAACGGAAGTGAAGTCTGGCGCGCACCGGGAGAGCTATACCGCCGGTCCCTGATGGATGTGGAACTGGTCAAACAGATGCATAAGATTGCCGAAGAGTTCGATATCTGGTTCTGGGCATATTCCGTGGATGAAGTATACAACCGCGACACCTGGGACGGCGAAATTGACAGCAGGGAATGGCTGAAGTTCGGTTATTCTACCGAGGATAATGATATCCGCCATAAGCTGCTGATGCGTCTGCAGGAGCTGGGCGGGCTGGAGATCACCAATTCCTCGCCGTTCAATCTGGAGATTAATCCGCTTGGCGTCAACAAGGCATCCGGCATTCTGGAAGTCTGCAAGCTGCTTGGCATTAACATGTCCCAGGTTGTGGCTGTCGGCGACAGTCTGAATGATCTGGCGGCCATCCAGCAGGCCGGATTAGGCGTAGCGATGGGCAATGCCCAGGAGACCGTTAAGCAGGAAGCCGATGCTGTTGTGGCTACGAACAATAATGACGGGATCGCGGAAGTGATCCAGAAGTATATTCTGGCGGAGGCCGGAACCTCGGCCGGCAGAATTTCTAAGCAGGCTTAGTAGATGTAGTGATGAGTTTGGGATTATCAAATTTTTTATAGCTTGATCTGAAAGACAACAATTGGTGGGAGTAACGGAGGGGAAGTTTGAGCTGTAGGAGCGGTAGCGACCGCCTTTGCCACCGGATTTCCACCGCGAATAGCGGTATAGATCAAGAAATCCGGGGGCAACAGCGGCCGGAAGCTCAAACATTCACCGCAGTTACGAGCGACACCTTTTGGAGTTCTTTTATTGCTATCAAAACTTGAGGAGTTGAAGGAATTGACGATCCTGGGTTGGATTCTGATCATTGCTTTGTTTGCAGTAGGGCTGGCAGGAGCGGTATATCCAATCCTGCCGGGCGCGCTGGCGATTTATCTGGCCTTCTTCGTATACGGCTGGTTCTTTTCCTTCCACTCCTTCGGCGCCTGGTTCTGGATTATCCAGACACTGATTGTAGTGGTCCTGTTCGTTGCCGATTATGTGGTCGGGGCCTGGGGAGTCAAAAAGTTCGGCGGCTCACGGGCATCCGTCATCGGCAGCACGATCGGCTTGATCATTGGCCCCTTTCTTATTCCGGCCTTTGGTCTGCTGATCGGCCCGTTCCTCGGGGCCTTTGTCGGCGAACTGATTGCCGGCTCGAAGCCCGGCAAGGCGGTCAAGGTCAGCTTCGGCTCCTTGCTGGGGCTGTTCAGCAGTACCGTAGTCAAGATCATTTTGCAGATTGTTATGGTCGTCCTCTTCTTTATCTGGATCGGACGGTATTAAATTTATTGTGAAGAAGGCGAAACAGCTTGTCCACCAAGAAAGAATCTTTTGTTAAAGGCACGCTTATTCTGGCTGCGGCCGCACTTGTGGCCCGCATCCTTGGACTTGCCCAGCGGGTTCCGCTGGAACATCTATTCAATGATATCGGGAATGCATCCTTTACACAGGCTAACAATGTGTATCTCCTGCTCCTTCCGCTGGCGACCGCCGGAATACCCAGCACGCTGAGCAAAATGGTATCAGAGCGTTATGCTCTGAACCGTCCGCATGAAGCGCAGCAGGTATACCGTGCCGCCCTTATTTTTGCAGCTGTTGTAGGTGTTGTAATGAGTACAATACTGTACATAGCCGCTCCGTATTATGCGGAGTACACCAAAGTTCCTGAGAGTACGCTGGCAATCCGGGCGATTGCCCCGGCGCTGCTGCTGTTCCCCGCAATCGCGATGATGCGCGGTTACTTCCAGGGGCGCAATAATATGATGGCCGGAGGTATCTCACAGATTATTGAGCAGATTGCCCGGGTATCTACGGCAATTCTGCTGGCTTTTATTCTGCTGCGCCAAGGCTACAGCAACACATGGATGGCTGCAGGCGCTTCTTTCGGCAGTGTGCTCGGGAGCGTCGGCGCTTTCGGTGTCATGCTGTATTACGCAATGAAGATGCGCCGCAGCGAGGAGCAGATTGCTCTTTATGAATCGAATGAGGCACGCCTTCCGTTACTTGGAATTTATAAAGATATTTTCAAGCTGTCCATTCCAATTGTATTATCTTCGATCACAGTACCTGTTGTGAACTTTATCGATACTTCCTTTATTGTACCGCTGCTCAGCGGACGGATCGGAATGGAGGAAGCTACCCGGGCTCTGGGGATCTTCGGCAGCCGTGCACAGAGTATAGCGGGTATTCCGCCGGTGCTCTCCATCGCGCTTAGTACGTCGCTCATTCCGATTATTTCAGCGGCGTACGCCCGCAAAGATGAACAGCATCTGAAACGCCAGGTTACCCTGGCCATGCGTATTTCCATTCTTACCGGCACACCGATTGTACTCTCTCTCGTTGTGGCGGCATATTCTGTCAATGGACTGATCTTCAGCAGTCTGGACGGCAGCGGGATTGTAGCGATGCTGACGCTGGGCACTATTTTTCAAATCACTATGATGACTACGAACTCTATTCTGCTCGGAATGGGCAAATCACGGATTTCGATGTATTACGTGCTTGCCGGGATTATTGTGAAGTTCGCATCCAACTTCCTGTTCAGCCAGCTGTTCGGCATTTATGGCATCATCGGCTCTACGGCCCTGTGCTTCATTGTCATTACGCTGCTTAATCTGCGGATGCTCAAAAAGATTATTCCCTTTGAAATTCTCGGCAAACGCTGGGGCGGATTCTCAATCGCTGTACTCGCATCGGCCGGAATCGGTTATGGCCTCAATGAAGCGGGGATTATGCTGACTCATCTGATGCCGGCAAGACTGGCATTCCTGATTACATGTCTGGTCGTTGGAGCTGCCGTGGTTATCATTTACCTGGTGCTGTTGATTGTTCTGGGTGTACTGAGCAGCCAGGAAATCGCTGGTTACCCGCGTCCGCTGCGCAAACTGCTGAATCCTTTAATGAAGCTGCAGCCTGCGCACGTGCGTGCAAACGAATAAAGCTGTGATCATTGTCTTATTTTGTCTTTTTTATTTGACTTATTCCGTACATTTTGCTTCACTTAAAGAGAAGAGAATCATGGGTAACGGTTAGATGAGAAAGGATGGATAATAGATGGACAAAATTAGTTCTCCTGCTGAGTTTCAGGTGTCAATACAATCTCCGCGCTTAACGGTGGCGGTATTCAAGGCGGATTGGTGCTCGGATTGCAAATTCATGGATCCGTTCATGCCGGATGTGGAACAGAAATATAGTGACCGCCTTACACTCGTTGAAGTGGATGTCGATGCAGTAGGCGACGTCAGCCAGGAACAGAATATTCTGGGCATTCCGAGCTTTGTCGCGTATACCGATGGACGGGAACTGGTCAGATTCGTGAATAAGCTTCGTAAGTCCCGTGAGGAAATTGAGAATTTCCTGAATACGGCGCTGGATGTTTACCTTAGTATCCACAAGTAATGAAGCAGCACCGCTTTCGCCCTACCCGAGCAGAAGCGGTGTTTTTTTTCTAGAATGGTCTGCGGGCGCAATCATTATACTAATTCATTCCTATAAAAATGCGGGTGATAACATTGACGACCCTTCAATTAAAATGGCTTAGCTATATAACCTGCCTCGTTATGTTTCTGGCGCTGCTCGGCGGAGCGGTGGTTACCAAGACAGGTTCGGGACTGGAATGCGGGAATGAATGGCCGCTGTGTCACGGAAAGCTGATTCCGGCTTATACCGTAGGCTCCCTGATTGAATATACCCATCGCCTGTTCAGCGGACTTGCGGGTCTAATGTCACTGGCTTCCATGTTTGCGTTCTGGCGTTATGCCCGTAAGCGCAGGGATCTGCTTACCTATGCCTTGTTAACCCTTATATTCGTAGTGGTGCAAGGCGGAATGGGAGCGCTTGCGGTAATCAAGTCGCAGTCTGCTGCAGTAATGGCTCTACATATGGGATTCTCGCTGATTGCGTTCGCCAGCTCACTGATGCTTGCGCTTGGAGCCAGACGGATCTACCTTTCTGGGGAAGAGAATAGCACTGCAGAACCGAAAGTTAGCAGGGGCTTCCGTAACTTAACCTGGTTTACTGCGTTATATTCTTATATGGTCGTGTATATTGGAGCTTATGTAAGCCATACCGATTCGCAGGGGGGCTGTTCAGGCTGGCCGCTGTGCAACGGGGAATGGATTCCCGAGCTGTCTGGCGGGGTGGGCATTGTATTCATACACCGGGTTGCAGCGGCGCTGCTGTTCCTGCTGACTGCTATTCTGGGACATCTGGCTTTCTGGAAATACAAAGAGCTGCCGGAGCTGAGGGCTCTGGGTCTTGCTGCAGTGCTGCTCTGCCTGATGCAGGTATTCAGTGGAGCTGCTGTGGTTCATACGCTGTATAATGAACGACTGTACATATTTACCGCGTTGTCGCATATTTTGCTGATTGCCGGTTTGTTTGGGGTTCTATGTTATATGAGTGTCCGTGTCTGGCAGTTAAGCGGAACGGACAAGAAGCGATAAGATTACCGTTAAGGGCATGGGGACAAGGTTCGGGCCCGGTTCGAGGAGGAACGCTTAGTGGGATACGGTAATTTGCGACAATGGATCGAACAGCTCCGCAGAGACAAGGATCTTGCTGTGATTGATGCTCCGGTTGATCCGCATCTGGAGCTGGCCGAGATTCACCGCCGGGTGGCCGGTGAGGAAGGCCCGGCGCTGCTGTTTACTAATGTACAAGGAACGCCGTTCCCGGTTGCAACCAATCTGTTCGGTACTGTCCGCCGGGTGAACAAGGCCTTCGGGACCCGCCCGGAACAGTTAGTGAAATCCATGACGGCAGCTATGGAAACGATGATTCCGCCATCAGCTGCCGGACTATGGAGAGAAAAGGGCCTGCTGCTTGACCTGATCCGAGCAGGAACCAAGAATATACCGCAAGGTGAAGCACCGGTACTAGGCATCTGCCGCAGCAGTAATCCGCTACAGGAATTACCCCGAATTACCAGCTGGCCTAAGGACGGAGGGCCGTTCATCACCCTTCCTCTGGTCTATACAGAGAGCATAACCAACCCCAAAGACCATAATCTCGGGATGTACCGGGTCCAGATTCATGATGACAGCACGACCGGCATTCATTGGCAAATCCATAAAGGGGGCGGCTTCCATCACCGCCAGGCTGAGCTGCTGGGGGAGACCCTTCCGGTCTCTGTCTTTATCGGCGGGCCTCCTGCCCTGATTGCAGCTGCTGTTGCCCCGGTTTCAGAGCGGCTTCCTGAATTGATGCTGGCATCCCTTATGCTGGGCGGTAAGCTTCCTATGGTGCAGGACCCGCTGGGCGGTCACCGCATTCCATCAGAAGCCGAATTCTCCATCCGCGGGCGGGTGTCTCCGTTTGAGCGGAGACCGGAAGGCCCTTATGGCAGTCAATCCGGCTATTATTCGCTGCAGCATGATTTTCCCGTGATGCATGTGCAGCGGATGTGGCACCGCAAGGACGCGATATTTCCGGCCACGATTACCGGTAAACCCCGCCAGGAGGATTATTATCTGAAGGATTATCTGCAGCGGTTGCTGGCTCCGGCCTATCCGCTGATGATGCCTTCAGTAAAAGCTCTGTGGGCGTACTCCGAATCCGGCTCAAACGCCTTGGCTTCGGCTGTTGTCAGGGAGAGCTATCCGCGTGAGGGACTGGCTTCGGCTTTCCGTATCCTGGGGGAAGGCCAGCTCTCCTTAACGAAATTCCTGCTCCTGACGAATGAACCGGTTGAGCTTACGGATTTCCCCAAACTGCTGGAAACCGTGCTTGAACGCTTTAATCCGGCATCCGATCTGGTGATCTTCGCTAACACCTCCATGGATACCCTTGACTATACCGGCCGTAAGCTGAATCATGGTAGTAAGGCTGTGATGATGGGCACCGGCAACCCGGTGCGTGAGCTGCCCAGAACCTATACGGAGGGCCTGCTTCCAGCAATCACCGGCGCCGTGCCCTATTGCGGCGGATGTTTAGCCGTTTCCGGAGCATCCTATATAGAAGACCCTGAGCTTCCCGTCAGGCTGGCCGCTTCCTTCAAGGAGAAGAGTACAGCCTGGCCGCTGATTGTTCTGGTGGACGATACTGCAGAAGCGGTGCGCACACAAACCTCCTTCCTGTGGACAGTGTTCACCCGGTTTAATCCGGCGGATGATATTTATGCGGAGACCCATGTACTGCGTAACGCAATCAGCTATTCCCTGCCGATTGTAATAGATGCCCGGATGAAGCCGGGGTACCCGGAGGAGCTGGTTCCGCATGAGGACACGGTTGAACTGGTGAACCGGAACTGGAACCGTTATTTCCCTCTTGTATAGATCTTAAGTATTCTGAGGAGGACAAATATGCTGCGGACATTACTGGGAGAGCCGCCCCGCGAGAACAGCGGGGTACTGGCCGAAGCCATGGACAATATGGCGAAGGTCGCCTCCATGCTGCGCAAGGAGATGAACACACATCAAGACCGTGACCATGAATACCGCAAGCTGGAGATATGGACACGCGGTCTGATCTCATCGCTGGACGAGCTGGAGCAGAGCTGGTTCGCCGCCGCCTTTTACCGGAAGTCGGTGGTTGCCGGTTATATGGATGATATGTCGCCCACGGAGCAGGGAGAGTACGCCAGGTATGTGTATTTCTATAAGGATGGCTTCATCCGGGTGTTCTCCCTGCTGGACAAGCTGGGTACGGTCCTGAACAGTCTGTATGATCTGAATACAGGTAAAGTCAAAGCACATTTCTCTTACTTCACAGTGCTTCGCCAATTTCAGCTGCTTCAGGCGCACAACCCGCTGGCCCATGAGCTGGAGAAGATCAGGAGCTCTTACCGCGAACCGGTGGAGAATCTGCGCAAACGGCGCAATGCCGAGATTCACTACATGAACGCTGAGATGACGGATGATCTCTGGCAGCGCCATCAGGGGCTGCATGACAAAATCCAACTGGAGGATCTCGACAGCCATCTGGAGGATTTGAGGCAGAGCCTGGAGATGGTGTGCAAATCTTTGGCGGCAGCCTTCAGGTACAGCAATGAGCAGTGGCACAAGAATAAAGCTGCATCCAGCCAGCGTTCAGAGCACCGACAGCCGTAAAAACTTACCTTTGACAAAGAACCGGAAACTTAATATACTTATGCAAGTATTTACTTCTAACATGAAACGGCATATATAACTTCATACTATAATCTTATCGAGAGCGGCGGAGGGATAGGCCCGATGAAGCCCGGCAACCGATTTGTACACAGCTTAGCTGCTGGTTGCAAATGTCATGGTGCTAATTCCTACAATGCCGCTAGGTTTGCGGTCTTGGCAGATGAGACGGCATTGTTTACTTCACACACACGGCCTCTTCCGATCTGCACGGATCGTAAGAGGTCTTTTTTGTTATAAATTGCATGGAAGAAGGAGGACGGGGCGATTGATAGAGTTGAAAGATTTAACGAAAGTATACGGTAAGGGAAGCAAGGCCGCAACGGCGCTTTCCGGACTAAGCCTGTCGATTAAGAAGGGGGAGATATTCGGTGTGATCGGCCACTCCGGTGCCGGCAAAAGCACGCTGATCCGCTGCATTAATCTGCTGGAACGTCCGAGCGAGGGTGAAGTATGGGTGGATGGGGTGGAATTGACCGCACTCAGCCAGGGACAGCTGCAGGAGCAGCGGCGCAAGATCGGGATGATCTTTCAGCATTTCAATCTGCTCTCCTCCGCAACCGTCTATGACAATATCGCCTTTCCGCTGCGGCTGGCCGGAACCTCCAAGACGGAGATTGAGCGGAAGGTTCAGGATCTGCTGGCTCTAGTCGGACTTGAGGAGCACCGGAACAAATATCCGGCTCAGCTGTCCGGAGGCCAGAAACAGCGGGTCGGAATAGCCCGTGCTCTGGCGAGCGATCCTGATGTTCTGCTGTGCGATGAAGCGACTTCAGCACTGGACCCGCAGACAACGGATTCAATTCTGCGCCTGCTGCTGGATATTAACCGGAAATTTCACTTGACCATTGTGCTGATTACGCATGAGATGCATGTCATTCAGAGCATTTGCGACCGGGTGGCTGTCATTCATGGGGGCGGGATTGTGGAGCAGGGCGACGTTGCCCAGGTTTTTCTGAAACCGAGGCATGAGGTTACGAAAGAATTCATCCGCAGTGAAACTCAGGCAGACGGACCGCTGCGGCAAGCGATTGATGCTGTACATGCCGGATATACTAAGGCGGTCAAAATTACTTTTCTCGGGCAAAAGACGTACGAATCGACCCTTTCCCATGTGGCTCAGGGAACCGGAGTTAATTTCGCCATTCTGCAGGGAACCATTTCTACTATCAAGGATGTTCCTTATGGTCAGCTGATTGTCCGGTTTGAAGGGCCATCCGAAGCCGTGGAAGCAACACTTTCCGAGCTTGCGGCTGAAGGCCTTGATGTGGAGGTGATTTCTTAATGGGCGGACTGGATTTTAGCGCGATTAACTGGGAAGAAATGCTTGATGCCACGGTCGCAACATTAAAAATGTTAGCTTTTTCAGGAATATTCACAATTATCCTTGGTTTACCGCTCGGAATTGTGTTATATTTATGGGGCAAGTCTAATAACACTATTATCAGGGTTGTTTACTCGGTATTATCATTCGTCGTAAATATTCTGCGTTCGGTTCCCTTTATTATTCTGATGGTTGCCCTGATTCCGTTCAGCAAGTCGATTATGGGTACCTCGATAGGCGTACTTGGAACGATTCCGGCGCTGGTGATCGGCGCGGCTCCATTCTTCGCCAGACTGGTAGAGACCGCACTGCGGGAGGTTGACCGTGGGATCATCGAAGCGGCGCAGGGTATGGGAGCATCCACGGGACAGATTGTAATGCGCGTGTTGCTGCCGGAGGCTCGTCCGGGTCTGCTGGCCGGTGTTACGATTACGATTGTTACCCTCGTCTCGTATACCGCAATGTCGGGGATGATAGGCGGCGGCGGTCTGGGTGACCTGGCGATCCGTTACGGCTATTACCGTTATGAGAAGGAAGTCATGATTATCTCGGTGGCCCTGATGGTTATTCTGGTGCAGCTGCTGCAAATGGCCGGTGACCGGCTGGTAAGACATTTTACACGGAAATAAGGTATGTCCATATAGAGCCTTATTCATACAAATTATTGATTAGAGGGGGATTTACAGATGAAAAAAGTACTGCTCACATTCTTCAGCTTGACCATGATATTGGTGCTTGCAGCTTGCGGCAACAATAACGCTGCGAATAACGCGGCAAACTCTGCGGCTACAACGGCGCCAACGGAAGCTGCTGCTGCAGAACCGACCACTGAACCTGCTGCAGAACCGGTAACCCTGGTCATTGGAGCTTCTCCTGTACCGCATGCAGAAATTCTGAAAGCTATTGCCCCGCTGCTTGAAGCACAAGGCATTACGCTTGAGATCAAAGAATTCACGGACTATATCCTTCCGAATACACAGCTTGCCGAGAAGGGGCTGGATGCGAACTTCTTCCAGCACAAGCCTTACCTGGATGACCAGAATGCCAAGAACGGCACGGATCTTGTATCTGTAACCGCAGTTCACGTTGAGCCTTTCGGCGCGTATTCCAAAAAGATCAAAGCGATCAGCGAACTGGCTGACGGTGCCAAGGTTGCTATCCCGAATGATGCCACCAACGGCGGACGCGCATTGATCCTGCTGGCTAAGAACGGTCTGATCAAACTGAAGGATGACACCAACATCACTTCCACCAAAGCTGATATCACTGAGAACACTAAGAAGCTTGAAATCATTGAGCTGGATGCAGCAATGCTGCCGCGTCAGCTGGACGAGGTAGATCTGGCGCTGATTAACACCAACTATGCGCTGGAAGCCGGCCTGGTTCCAACCAAGGATGCTTTGTTCATCGAGGGAGCAGATTCCCCTTACGCCAACCTGCTGGTAGCCCGTCCGGACAACAAAGATTCCGATGCGATCCAGAAGCTGGCTGCGGCCCTGAACTCTGCTGAAGCCAAAGCCTTCATCGAAGAGAAATATGAAGGTGCAATTATCCCTGCATTCTAAGCCTAAAGCTTAAGCTGAACAACTAAAGAGAAGACCAGAAATGCCCTGTCAGCCGGGAACGGTTAACAGGGCATTTCTGGCCTTTGGGAGGGATGGGTAAGTTTACCGGGAACGCGGCGGGTTGATCCTGCCTGTGAAATCCACTATAATAAAAAAAATCCCGGCCTTCTCAACGGAGGCCGGGATGATCTATGATACGGGATTAGAATACTTGAATAACTTCTTCCACGCCTTCTACTTCTTCAACAAGAGCGCGTTCGATCCCGGCTTTCAGCGTGATCGTGGAGCTTGGGCAACTGCCGCAGGCACCCATAAGCTTCAACTTAACGATGCCGTCTTCTACATCGATCAGTTCGACGTCACCGCCATCGCGCTGCAGGAACGGACGAAGTTTATCGAGCACTTCCAATACTTCATCGTACATGGTTGCACTTTGTACATTCTCACTCATTTCTCAATCACTCCTTTCGTATGTTTATTATAGTACAAAAAGTTAAAAAATAAAATGGTTAGTGCAGAATAGGGAGATCATCATGAGACCAATTATAGAATTTTGTGCCAGTAATATCGGACATGGTACAGAAAAGCTCAAAAATAAGCTGGAGCAAAACCCCGAATACGATGTGGTGGAGTACGGCTGTCTGAACAACTGCGGACAATGTTATCTGCAGCCCTTCGCCATGGTCGACGGGGAGATTATTGAAGCCGAATCCGCCGACGGACTTGAAGAGGCGATTGAGGCAGCCATTAAAGAGGCTGAGGCATGGGATAGCCTTGAAATCGACTAAACCGCAGCCGTGGTTTGGTTGTCCTACCCGAAATGGCGCTTAGACATCCAGAGCACGCCGCTTTTGAGCAGGCGCGGAACACGGCCCATGACGGAGCGGCGGCCCATCAGGCCGAAGCCGGCATTTTTACCCAGTGAACCGAGAGTGCCCTTAAGCTTGATCTTATGCAGCTTCGGCGTCTCACCCCGCCATAGGGCCTGAATAATCTGCCCCACCTGTTCTCCCTGGGCACCTGCGGCTTGTGCGCTTGGTGCGAAGGGCAGGCTGGCGCAGTCTCCAATCACGTATACCTCCGGATAGTCGGTCACATTGTAATAATTGCCCACAATGATCCGTCCTCCACGGTCTTTGGGGAGTTCAAGCTGCTGGACCACCTGCACCGGCTGAATGCCGGCAGTCCAGACCGTAACATCAGCAGGAATTGCCTGGGTGCCATTGAAGATGGCATCCTTTTCTACATGGGAGACGGATACCCGTCCTATGGTCTCCACATGATGCTCATTAAACCATTCCTCCACATACTGTGACAGCTTGGCCGGGAAAGAAGACAATACCCGTTCCCCGCGGTCCAGAATGGAGATGTTCAGATCAGGCCGGCTCTCCCGCAGTTCTGAGGCAATCTCAACTCCGCTCAGTCCTCCGCCTACAATGTTGACCGTTCCGTAAGGCTTCACATCGTTCAGCCGGCGGTAGGTTTCGCGGGTCCCGGCAAAGCTCTGAATACTGCAGGCATAGTGCTCGGCTCCGGGAATGTTATGGTAATTATCGGTGCAGCCTAGCGCTATCGCGAGAATATCATAAGATATCGGCTCCCCGGTATCGAGGAATATCACCCGGCTCTCCAGATCGATGGAGCCCACCTGACCATAGCGGATCGTTAAGCGGGGATGAACCGGGAATTGAATCCGCAGATGATAATCCGTTACAGTTCCTGCGGCCAGTGCATAATATTCCGTCTTAATTCCCTGATACGGCATCCGGTCAACCAGGACGATTTCCACATCATGGGGGAGATGGTTGTTAAGTAGCTGCTGAATGAGGGCAAGACCGCCGTAGCCGCCGCCCAGGACAAGTAGAGTTCTCATGCGAACCGATCTTCCTTTCAGGTATGGTGCGAGATGGGCAAGGCAGTTCCGCAGGATTATAGGCTGGTGCGGTTGGTTGTTACTCGTATACTTTAATCTCGTTGTAGAAAGTATCCCGTTCAACCGGAATCCGTCCGGCCCCTTTGACGAGCCAGATCAGCTCTTCACGTGTCAGACCTTCCGGGGTCAATGCGCCTGCGGCATGGCTGATCCGTTCTTTGAGAATCGTGCCATGTACATCTGAAGCTCCGAAGCTGAGGGCTACCTGAGTCAGTTGTGCTCCAATATTAATGAAGTAAGCCTTAATATGGTCGAAGTTATCCAGCATCAGGCGGCTTACCGCAATCGTCTTAAGATCCTCGTAAGCAGAGTTCCGGCGCATGATGCCTGCATTCTTGTTCTTAGGCTGCATCGAGAGCGGGATGAACACCATGAATCCGCCCGTTTCGTCCTGCAGCTCGCGGATCTGCAGCATGTGGCGGATGCGGTCCTCGCGGGACTCAATGGAGCCGTACAGCATAGTCGTATGTGTTCTCATACCTATATTATGGGCAGTGCGGTGAACCTCCAGATATTCCTCAACATTGGCTTTGTCCACACGCATTTTTTTGCGGTACTGGTCGGACAGAATCTCTGCCCCTCCCCCGGTAAGGGTCTTCAGTCCGGCGGCGCGCAGCTGCTCCAGTACTTCACGGATGCTAAGGCCGCTGATGCGGGTGAAGAAGTCAATCTCTGCTGCGGTGTAGGCCTTGAGAGTGACGTCAGGGAAGTGCTCGTTCAAGGCTTTTAGCGAATCAACATAGTACTGGAAGGGCACGTTATCATTATGGCCTCCGACAATGTGGAACTCGCGTACGCCGGGATGGATATGCTGCTGCACATATTGCACCA
This sequence comes from Paenibacillus phytohabitans, assembly GCF_013141775.1. Classification (GTDB taxonomy): domain Bacteria; phylum Bacillota; class Bacilli; order Paenibacillales; family Paenibacillaceae; genus Paenibacillus_AQ; species Paenibacillus_AQ phytohabitans. The sequence continues at coordinate 1,388 of NZ_WHOB01000088.1, read as the reverse complement.
TTTCCTCGCCGGAAAGGGTATAAGCGCCGTCTTCTCCCTCATCCTTGCGGAAATTGCAGAATGCACAGCGGGATTCGCAGACATTGGTGAAATATAGACTCATGTTTTCGATAAAATATACTTTATTCCCGTTTTTTCGCTGGTTAACCTCATTGGCTAATTGCCCGATCGTTAATAAATCATTGCTCTCATATAAATAAACGCCATCTTCCAAATTTAATCTTTCTCCGCCGCGGACCTTCTCAATGATGTTCGCCATCCGGGCATCCATGTGGGGTGTTATAAGGGTAGACATATAATTTCCTCCTGAAGGTTGGCGAGGCAACTGCATCGCAGAATCGTGAGCTAATGAAATGAGCCGGCAGCAGACCGGCATGAAATAGAGGTTAGATGTAACCTCGTGACAAATTTCCGAATTTTTACGTATATCGCTTTTCCTATTATAAACCTCTCCCGGAGGGTGAGCAACCGCCAGAAAACTTAAGGGAACCCGGCATGAAATGCATAACTGCGGTACGTTTGCGACTTGAGGCTAAGAGAATAGTGGAGTATACTTAATTTAAATTATAGAAGTGCAAATTATTTGAACATTACCTGAGGCCTTAGGGCTGGTTGATAAAAGCTATTGCAAAAATATGCTCACAAAACTTTTGGGAGGTTAAAGTTATGATTAACATTAGTGAATTAGCAGCAGGCCAATTGAAGACCATGCTTGCTGAGCAGGAAGTACCTGATATGTTTCTCCGTCTGGGCGTAACTCCCGGGGGCTGCAGCGGGTTCTCTTATGCCATGGGCTTCGATGATAACGAAAGCGAGCAGGACGTGTATATGGACATTGAGGGCTTGAAGGTAGTCGTAAGCAAAGACGATATCCGTTACCTCGACGGCCTGGAGATCGACTTCGAAGAATCCGGCATGACCGGCGGCTTCACCATTAACAATCCGAACGCCACTGCTACGTGCGGCTGCGGATCTTCTTTCCGTACGAAGGAAGATGCAGGCAAGCCGGCGGCTGAGCCTTGCTAAGACGGGTAAATGATGGGATTTAGCACTGGAATCTAATATAGACAGCTGAATATGCAGCCGTTAATCACGGCTTCCCAACCTCTTGAATTGTGTAAGAAGTACACTACACTTTTCAGGAGGTTTTTATTTGGCCAAAAAAGCAGAAGAAGATTGAATGATAACGGATCAAGGTTAAAGGAAATGCCGGAGGGATGGATAACTATAAAATTCATGGAAAAATAATCCGATAATAAAAAAGAATATCCTATATATTTAATTATAAATTACATAGGAAATATTGCTGTGCGGACAAAGCGGGAGGGTGGACATGGCGTCAACGAAGCTTATATTTAACGAAGATGAAGTCCAGCGCCTGCAGACCA
>NZ_WHOB01000087.1 GCF_013141775.1 Paenibacillus phytohabitans | reverse complement strand
AATAGAGCTACTGCTCCAAGTTTACCCAAGCTTATAGGCTAGTTCCTAACCCGCTAAGGGCCATTTACATGGCTAGTTGTAGAAGATTCAGTGCCGCATTCCGGTCTCTGTCATGCTCCGTATGACAGGCAGGGCAGGACCACTCCCGTACGGCTAGGTTTTTTACTTCTGCATTTTTGTAGCCACAGCAGGAACACAATTGACTGCTTGCAAAGTGTTTGGGAGCAATGATTAATTCTCTGCCGTACCATTTCGCTTTGTAGGTCAGCATGTCTCTGAACAGGCTCCAAGACACTTCGGATATGGCTTTGGCTAACTTATGATTCTGCATCATGTTCTTTACACGCAAGTCCTCCATCACGATCACTTGGTTTTCGTTTATCATTTGGGTGGACGTTTTGTGTAAAAAGTCTTTCCGTTGATTCGCTATTTTTTCATGCAGTCTGGCGACCTTCAGCCTTGCTTTATACCGGTTACGGCTCCCTTTCTTCTTTCGTGACAAGTCCTTTTGCAGCTTGGCTAATCGTTGTTCAGACTTCCGCAAGTACTTCGGATTCGGTATGATTTCGCCATGTGAAGGAATCGCAAAGTCTTTCAACCCCAGATCCACACCGATCTTCGTCTCGAGTGGGGGCAATGGGATGATATCCGTTTCCACCAATACGGAAGCGTAATATTTTCCCGTGGGTGTTTTGGAAATGGTGCATGATTTAATACGTCCCTCGAATGGACGGTGCAGCTTGATTTTGATTTTCGTTTTTAGTTTGGGAATTTTGATCCTTCCCTCTGTAATGGCAATGGTTCCCTTCTGGTTATTGGTTGTGAAGCTATGGCTATTCTTCTTCTTGCTCTTGAATTTTGGAAATCCCGCGTTCGGTTCACGGAAAAAATTCTGATAAGCCTTCTCTAAGTGAAGCTGGGCATTGGCTAAGGCTAGACTATCCACTTCTTTCAGCCAGGCAAAATCCTTTTTGTATGGCGCAGGTGTCGTTTTGAGCATCGTTTCCGTTTGCTTGTAATGTTCAATCTTATCTGCAAGCATTCGATTGTAGATGAAGCGAACAGCGCCGAATACTTTAGTGAAGTACTGCTCTTGCTCATAGGTGGGATGGATTCGATACTTATAAGCCTTTAACACCTGCCCACCTCATTTCTGACCTTGAGATTCGATGTACTTCCGGATGACTTCAATCGGCGCACCGCCAGTCGTCAGTAGACAATAACTTCTGGACCAGAAATATTCCTTCCACAGCTGTTGACGAATTACAGGAAATTCTTTCTTAATTAGACGGGAGGATGCACTCTTATAAGCGTTCAGAAATTTAGAAATATCGCTATTGGGGTGAGCTTTCATTAGAATGTGAACATGATCCTTGTCATGCTTCCATTCCTGCAGGGTGATATTGTAATTAGGCTGAATAGACTCAAATATCTCTTGTAACCGATTCGAAATGTCATCGTCTATTACTTTTCTGCGGTACTTCACGACTAGAACAAGATGATAATGAAGAGAGAATACTGAATGATTATTTGTGTCTAATTCCA
>NZ_WHOB01000086.1 GCF_013141775.1 Paenibacillus phytohabitans | reverse complement strand
CCAGCCCCCCACTAGGCGTTGCTCAAGCTTGCATTTAAAAATAGCATCAAGATAATTAAACATGCGACCCTATGTTTCACTATTTTCTTCCCCTTCTTATATGTAGTGGCATATATTCTTAGAAAAACGCCGTATCTTATTGAATGCTACAAGTTCCTCAACAATCATAAGTCAGCATTTCATCTTTTAATACAGTGATATTTTGTCGAATGAATAGTTTCTTTGTCGAATGGAACTGGAAATAGTCGGAAAATTGTTGATAATGCGGAAACCAGCCACATTTATTAACCTATCTAGTCATTGGATCACAGTTTTAGTACGATTCTTTTTAATCCCTTCATAAAGGGTAATTGTCCCTTAAAGAATGTGATTCTCATCTCAGAATCAAAGAAGAAAGCTACCTTTCTGGCAAAGGTAGCTTTGTAGATAAAAACGCTCGCCTTGACGGCTGTGCAGCTGGACGCACGACGCCGCACCAGCCCTCATTACAGCCGCGTGCGTTCGAAAAACTCATTTAAGACATGATTTATGTATAGGTGCGCCGCTCTTTCAACCGATTTGTGGAAACCGTAAACCATCCCTAGTCAACTTCAAAAGCATCCCATCGCCGATTCAGAGTTGCTGCTGCTTCCAGTACCACTCCGCTGCCTGCAAGGTTATCATTGGGGAAAATCTGAAAACGGGGTTTCTTGTTTTTGGTTTGAGTCGTTCCTCCAAATTTCAAATTATACGGCGGGTCGGCAATTACTAAATCTACAGTTTCATCTGCAATTACTTTTTGAGCACCTTCTATACAGCTATCCAAATATAACATTTGAAGCCCTCCCTTGGTGTAATGATCCCAATGGTTATATACGGATGATCAGGAACACAAGTTCCCATTATTTTTATTCAATATTACTTTCATATTCTTTCACTCTACGATAGAATGTAGGCTTCTTCATGCCGATCCTTCTCATCGCTTCCGTTGCAGTACACTCTCCAGATTTCCACGCCACATATACTTCAATGAATGTATTATCAATCTCATGTTTGGGTCGACCGAAAGTAACGCCCTCCGTCCGGGCAACCTCTATGCCTTCTGCCTGCCTTGAACGGTTCTTCTTCCGTTCCTGTTCCGCCACGTATGCCAGAAGGCTGAGAAACTGATCCTCCATGACCTTTCCGAAGTCTCCCATTGTCTTAAACTTTCGGGAATCGAACAGCGTTTCGTTATCCAAACACACAATGTCCGCACCGATCTCGCGCGTGACATACTTCCACTCCGCAATGATACCGTCATAGTCCCGGCCCAGCCGATCCAGGGCATCCACATAAACCAGATCACCTTCCCACAGCATGAGCCGCATCGCCTGGTAACGTGGACGATCAAAATCTTTGCCGCTTTGCTTATCAACAAAAACAAACCGTTCTTCAATCCCTAATTCCCGGAACTTCAAAAGCTGCCTCTCTACATTTTGCTCTTTGGTCGATACTCTCCCGTATGCGATCTTCAATGGGACCCTCCTAATAGAAAAAACGTCTCAAATGATCCCTTGAATCACTGAGACGTTCCAAAACTGATTTTATGGCTTTTTGAAACGAACTATTGACCAGTCGTTCCGCTGTCTCAAAAAGCATGCTTTTTGAAACTGTTCCTTCATTGAAGTAGAAAGGGGACCGAGACCACCTCAAATCGAAACTTCTATTTAGAATTCATTTATAACGTTTACCCACGAACTCTAATTGCTCAACTATGCATATAAACTCTCTCTCCATTTTCTCATAGAGCTCCAAATCTTCTTTCTTTATTGCTTCCTCCATAAGGTCGCTATAATCTACAAGTTGCTGCAATAAAGTGCGCCGCTGTTGCAGGCATCCTTTCTGTAATTTAAAGTTCCATTCATTCACGCTCCTCATTTATATTAGAAGTCCATTAAGATTCTGGAACTGCTTTATAATAAACCGCTTCAATACTCCCCTTAATTGGAAGGACACACGCTCCAGTTCTTTTTAGGCTGGATATAATTCTTCTGGCCCTATCCTTGTTATCGTCCCCCTCTATTTCTTCAAGTGTTGTATAACATTCAAACCGTTTTCCCATACCCGTAATTCCGGTATAAACAGCGATCTTCATTTCAGTCACTCCTTCTTTAATTCATTTAGTCCAATTGATCGACTCCGCAGGAGATTTCACTTCCTAAACTACCTATGCTCAAACAAAGTCGTTCCATACGAGTATTCAATGATGTAAAATTCCAACCGTTACTTCGCAAGTTACAATCCCTCTGGTATCGTCTTCAGGATCGTTCACTTCAGAACCAGTACTAGTTGTCTCACCGCAGCAGGGACATTTTATATCTTTCATACCAGTCGCCAATCCCCAACCAATTACCATCATCGTCACAATAAGTGCAGGGTACAGGAGTAACACTCCCGCCTTGTTCCAGCTCATACGATTTAGTACCGGCACACATCTTTGCACTTATCAGCCGCCCAATGAAATGTAACTGTCAGATGTGATAAATTCATATCATCAATTCTATTCAACATATCATCATTGCCTATTTCTGATCTTACCAATTCACGTTTTGATCCATCGTCCGCTACCAACATAGCAACAAGCGTGCTTCCATAACGTTCCTCATAAACATCAATTTTCATTATCTTCACTCCTCGCTATATACCTTACTGGCACTACCTACCTCGTACTGTGCATCAGTCATATTGCACTTATAATAATTAAACCCCACTTTGGGATAATTCGTATTTACTGTTAAATATTTAATTGAGGGGAATTGTTATGAATCAAGAAAACTTAACTTGTAAATCTTGTGGAAGTAATACCTTTACTAAAGGTGAAATAAAGAATGGATACGGTAATGTAATGCCGATCGGTAAAACGTTAACTTTTGGTTCCCCGGTTATATATACATTTTGTAAAAAATGCGGAGAAGTTTCCTCAATTAAAATTGCAAAGCCCGAGAAATTTTGAGCCCTCAAAATTGGGCTCTTTTAGAATTCACTTAGTGGATAGTTTGTGTCTTACTGGAGCTACCTCTTCTTACTGTGAAACAATAATTCATTTATAGTCATAAATTTTTATAATTTGTTAATGGCGATAATGTAGCTATACCTAATTAATTTCAAGGAGATGGGGGCAGTTAAATTGCATAAAATGAAATATTTCATCCTTTTACCACCATTCCTCGTTCTAGGGATCATCTTGGCGTACAATCTTCCATACGATAAAAGATCTTTTGCATTATTACTAACCACGTTGGTTTTTTGGATTACTTACTACATTTGGATTTATATTGAGAAGCTGATGCAAAAGAAGAAAGAATAGTATTTGTTACGCCTTTTGTGGCTTGTGTTCAGTGACTTCGAACTGCGCAACATCTAATGGAACCCTTTCTTTTTTTCAAAAGAAAATAAAGCACTAAACTTTCGAGAGCATGAAATTAACGGGCAGGTTAGTGAGAACCCCAGAGCGAAATAGAAACAGATTCGTATAACAAAGGAGCGGTTTAATTGGATACGTCTGAATTAAGAAAATTCATAGATGAGAAGCACCCCTTTGAGAAAGCAAGAGAGGGTTGCTGGAATTGGATAAATACTTGGAAGGAAGAGGACCCTGAAAATTACTTTGAGGCTTTCAGAAATGAAGATATCTCTTCTATAGAGCTAACAAATCAACGTTTTGCACTGGTCATTAATTGTAGTTTTGATACACCAATTGAATTCTTACAAACTACATTAGACGTGTACTTTAAAGAAAGCCTGATTGCCCAGTACCACTACATTCAAGATTTTAGTGGGAAGGCAATTGATGATGTGCTTAGTTTTGAGAAATATTCTATACTAACGGTGGAAGATTGATCTAACGAAACACATTAGTTCTAGGACGTTATTTTTTGGTTTAAGACAGCTGTTGGTTTCTATATTGTAACCCTCAAAACGCGCCCTTTTGGAATTCGCTAGTGAGTAGTATGCGTCTACCGCGCATAAAATCTGTCTTATCGAAACATCTGTTTATATTCCTTGGAACCAAATTTCTCGGTTTCCCGATCAACAGCGACCAGACCGATATCCGTATGAAAAACATGGCATCTATCATTCGAATGTGCATAATGGACATCTTTATAATCTGCTTCCGTTAATACACGACACAGAATCATTTGTTCAAATAGACCCAGTTGCATAATTCATCTCCTACGCCGTTGGACTTTTCCCAATCTAACTCAAAGCCCCAAACCGCCAATCCATCGCTCGATCATCAAATTGCCGAACTACTGCTTCGATAACTGCACGAGTCGTGCCATCTTCCGGGGGCTTACCATCACAGCCTCGGTCATAGTTGGCCAGACGTTTACTGAACTCTTTTTAGTTGATTCGGATACATGGTCAACCGACTGATTCGACCTTCGGATATGCCGTACGAGGATGGCTCTGAGAATACATGTGCTTGTACATAGAGACCCTTGCACCTCTCCTTCAATGATGTCCCCTGCGTACAGGGGACGTTTGTATTCCAGTGGCATTATTGTTTATCTCCTTTTTTAGTATATAACTCATACTCATCAGTCATAGCGGTATCTTCCAATATATTTCCGTTAAACAGGACTTCTAATGCTGTTTCAGAGGCATGCCCTTTCTTCAAAAGCTCGACGAACATAAATTTGAGATATGCATCCTCATGCACAAATCTGAGCATTTGCGCTTCATTAAATACGGGATAATCTGATTCCATACGATTCACCCTTTCTGTCCTTTAATTGAGATTTATTAGAGCCCTAGACGATCTCTAGATAATTCGCAAAGACTGTGCCAGTAAAATAAGGGCAGTTTTCTTAACTTGATAATACTTAGCACGATACCAGTTGAATTTGTTCATGAGATACTCATCTAACTCTTCTTCCCGGCCAAAATACTTCGCTTCAACCAGCATGAGTTGATCCGGATCAAGGCTTCGTAAGGCTTTTTCCATAGGATATAACTGATCCTCTACTTCCCAGATTTCATCTTGGATTCTCTCAGCTCTATCGAACATATTTATGACTGCATGCTCGGTAGAAGAGTGCTGAAGTCCTGAATGGCCGCTGACTCCGGATAGTTCCATCCCAGCTGTAATTTTGGGCTCCAGCGGTTTAACTTTCTGAAGCTCTGCGTTTAGCCAATGTTTTCGCTTAATCGACTGATAATATTGTTTCAATCGATACTCCACTATGGATACGTATTGCTGCCTAATGGCTACGGGTATATTCATTTCAATTTGTTCTACTTCATCTTCGCGATGATGGACTGATGATTTATCCGTTTTCATCAAATGTTCTTTAATGATCATTAGTTCATGCTGCACGGCAGTCGAAGAAGTACTCTTTCTAGTTTTTTTCAGTTTTTGGTACCGAGTAAATAACCAATCCACTGGCACCATAGAAATGTTAAGCTCTGTAACTTGAACGTTCTTCATTCCTTCATCTTCTCCTCTCGGTAAGCTCTCTGTCTTTTCACACTCAAAATTCCAAAAACCTTGTTTAAATTCCTTGTTACAGACCAAACAATGGAAGGCACACTCACCTAACTCATAGCAGTTATTTCCGCAGTGAAGGCAGATCAATTGCCCTCTCCCCCTTCTTCACCGACCTGTAATCCTGTTAATTATGTCCATAGCATGAAGAGGTGCAGTCTCATACGCAAACCCAAAAGAGAGTACGTATGTTCGGTTTCATGCGCATAATGTATCCTCTCGGAAGCCATATCTACTTCCAAGTTAGATTCATAAATAACTTTTACTAATTCTTCATCTGTGGCTCACTACTGCTCGCTCTAAAGCTTTGGACTCCTTAATCTCTTGTGCCTTACGCATCATTTCAGCCATTTCAACTGGGGTAGGAATATATCCACTGCCATTGTCCAAAAGAATAGGGATCTTTGGCTTTCTTTTACTGCCTCTTTGATACTGTGGTTTGTTATAGTTTCTAGGTGTTACTGTTGCTTCAGAAGCATCGCTATGCTTCCGAGATTCTCTTTTATCCATGCCACCCCGTTCACGGTAGCCTCTCAGAATGCCCCGTACGTAGGCTAGATTCCTTTTCTCCGTTCCGAGTCGATAAGCCTCTCTCAGCGCAAAGTGGAACCACTCGCCCCCATAATCGTCAAACAAAGTTTGTAAATCCTCTTCCTCAAAAGGAGTAATATCCCTACTTGCAGTAAAGTTATTTTCATAATCTCGAATAATGCTTTGAAATGAATATTCTTTGTTTTTAGACACCTCAATGTCTGTTCTAGTTCTAGTTGTTCTTTTAATTCTTTTAAGATTTGTTTTAATACTAGTTTTAGAAACGATGAATCCCTTGATATGACTAGGATATTTTCGGATGACTGTTCCCTTTATGGGAACTGACGAATTCCTCTTTTGGGAACTAGTAACTTTCCCTTTCTGAACTCCGACATCATTATCAGGAGCAGAATCGCTATTTTTGGTGGAAACAGATCCTTCTTCAGGTAACCCAGTTTCCCTTTCCGTAACTTGATCACTTATATGGGAACTCAATTCCTCATTAGAGGACTGAATACCCTTTTCAGGAAGTAATGGTTTTAGTAAATTTGGTGAAGGTCTAGCTAGATTAAGATTGATCAACTCATTGAGTCTCTTGGGAGAATTGGAAATAGGTTGAATCGTCCACTGATCATAATGCTTATTGAATTGAAAAATGTTCAATAGTTCATCCCAAATAATCACATTCTCCGCGACTAAACCTTCAAGTACCACCCGAATATGATTCTTACGAATACCAGCTTCTTCAAAACTTTTTAATTCCGGAATAATTGCCGATGGTTTTCCACATCCCCAGCTCAACGTCAGGATAAAATCAATGACATCCCGCTGTCGCTTAGAGAACTTCCGACGGATCAGCTCTCGGTGTATTTCATGAGATATTCTGATGTGACCATCAGTTGGTTGAGGATTAACACGGGAATTCACCGAATCACCTCCTGCTTTTTTTCTTTTTTTATCTCTACATTCTGAGAGAACTCAGTTGTCAGGGGAAATCGGGCATACTTTTGTGAAAGAATTTACTTTGAAATCAATCTTGAAAGAAAACAAATGCAAACCTATGTACTATTCTCCAACAAGTCCACGTTTCTTTAATTCCTGACCACATCCTCCTTCAAAAAGCCGTTTGAGTATGGACGATATACACTGATTTGTGATCGCTTCAAGACAGTCAAGTTGCTGTTGATAGACGGGCATATCATATACACCCAATTCATTTTTCAGTTCTTGGATCTGTTCTTGCTTCAAATACATACTTTCAAGTCGCATAAACTCCATTTCATAATGCTTCTGAAAGATCTGCTGTTCATTTTTTTCGATTTCTGAAAATAAAGGCCGCCGCCCTTCTCTAATGGCTTCTATCTCTTGAGACTTTAACACCATCCGCTGAGCAATACGTAATAGCATCCCCACTCTTCTTCTGCTCCTGTCTATCATAGAATTCCTATATCTTGCGGTACCGCGCGCTCCATACTCGCTGCTTGGTTTAAAGGATCATATCCGCTTCAGAATAAATCTCATATTTACCATCTTATGTATTTACCGCGGCGCAAAAACAATATACCAATTCCGTAACATGCTTGCAACAGTTAATTTCACACTTGATACAAAAATATGTTTCATCCTTGAGACACTTTCTGTTACACTAGGGTGGGGTGATACAAAATGAACTTAAAAGAGTTCGGAATCTACTTTGCTAAATTAAGAGAGCAGAGCGGCTATAGGAGTCAAAGAGAACTGGCATTTAAATCTGGTATTAGTCACTCCACTGTAAATCGAATTGAATCAGGCAAGCATAAGGTGACACCTGAGAATCTAAAAGCATTAGCCCCTTATTTGAAAGATGTGGATAGTGATGAATTAATGAGAGCTGTAGGATATTTAAGCGAGGCAGAACCTGCGATAGAGTCTGAGCCGAAGTATTATGTTCTCTCCAAAAAAGATGAAAAAGACATTGGCAAAGATTTTGATCGTCTGCTGGCTGATCTTGAATCCAATCAGGCTTTGGCATTTAATGGGGAGCCGATGGATGAGGAAACCAAGCGTTTATTTGCGATTTCACTTGAAAATTCCTTGCGTTTAGCTAGAGAACTATCTAAACAAAAATTCACACCAAATAAATTCAGGAATTAATCAGGAAAGGGAGCAGCATGATCAAAACTACAGTAGGCAGACTGATCAAGAAGTACAGGACTAATGACCCTTTTGAGATTGCATCCCAGAAGAACGTCCTGGTTCTTTTTGAATTGTTGGGTGATATGTTGGGCTATTATAATTCCAGTCGCAGAGTGCAAATGATACATATTAATAGCACTGCCTCTCAGCAAGATCAGCGTTTTACTTGTGCTCATGAATTAGGACATGTCATTTTACACCCCAACGTAAATACACCTTTTCTCCGAAGACATACTTTTTATTCTGTGGATCGTATTGAACGGGAAGCGAATCAATTCGCTGTAGAATTGTTGATGCCAGATGAGTTACTCTATGAGTCCAAGCACGAGGATTTCACGGTGCAAGAGGCTGGATTGATCTATGGGGTTCCTCCTGGGCTCGAGGAATTAAAAAAACTAAACTAATTTCTATTTACCGAATGTCTGACAATCCTATTCTATGTGAATCGTATTCTCAGACACGTCCGAACAACCAATACGGGATGAAATCGAACAAATAAAACAGGTTCCTCCCATAGAAGAATAGTTCCATGAGTTAGGTATTAGAATCTAAATGCTTTACCACCTCTGATCCCTCCATCCACATGGCGGGTGGTTTTTTGTTTCGAGCGTTTCCCGCTAAAGCTACTATAAAAAGAGCCGTCCAGTTAATCCTGTGACGGCTCTTCTACATGCTCTAATATTTCTCCTACGTTAACGCCTAGAAACGTGCACAGCTTGTCTAACGTGTCTAGATCAACGCGCTTAGAAGTATCATGATAAAGTCCTGACACAGTGTTTGTAGCCAGTCCTGTACCTCGGACCACGTCTCTAACTTTCAAGCGCTGCCGCCCTAGTATCTCACTCAGGTTATTTTTTATCATTCACAAACCTCCTTGAATAAACATAAACTAAGTAATACAAAATATCAACAAGCCAATATTTTATATTGACTTATATATCATCAAGTGATAATTTTATATCAGGATCTTGATATATATTATATTTGGAAAGGAGATGGTAACAAGAAAGATTGGGTAACGTCTTTACAGAAATTATTCAATTCCTTTACCTCAATATTGCTGTTAATAGACAAAAAAGAAGGAACCAAACAAACGCTGCCCCCTGGCAAAACGTAAATAGGTTCCTAGAAAGTAAGAGTGTCAGCCCTTGCTCTCCATCCAATCATAACATAAACGTTTTAGTCGATACAACAAGCTGGCGAGCATACGCAGGAGGAAACTAGTGTGCGTAAAACAGTTGAAAGAGCAGTTGTTCTCAGTAATATACGAGATGAAGCCGGTCGAGTGATGAGAAGTTTTTTAGACGGAAAAATTCTTCGAAATTCTTTATCAGGGGCAATTAATTCGCTTTTTATGTTAGAAATCCAGTTTTCAGACATCATAAAAGAAAAACATGAACTAGGTGAAATCAATTATGTCATTAAAACTCAGATTGAGAACGGAGAAAATCTTTATTCATCGTTAAAATATGTAAGATCAATTTTTTTAGAGACAAATGTGTTTGGTGAACTCCATTAAGGTGTAGCCCCGCTCCTCATAAGAAAGAGTATCTGGGTGTTGAATGTTGTTAACAGGAGATATCATAATAAAGCATGCCCAATCATAATACAATCCTTAAATATCCATGCTCCGCACTGCTGGATACAATCATGCAACGGCCTTTATTCAATCTGATCGTAACCGCAGAAGACATTGAATGATTAATAGTTATCATCTCATGGAAAAAGTTAGAACCCTGGCAGTCTCCACCTAACAAAAGTGCAATCTGTGGGCTAGTGGTTGGTATTTTTGAAGGTAGTCGATATCGAATTGGAGCACTAAAAGAATTGCCAGAAGAAGAATTTGAGATGAAAATGAAAAAGCCCCGCTGACAAGTATTTCTACCGGCGGGGCTTTTTCGTTGCCATAATGATAACATCTGGAGCATTGTTGAAAGCAGTCTAACTTACGGATTACCCGTTCTTATTCCCTCTGATGCTTAGGTTTAATTTATTTTCAGCACAATCCCGCCTGAACTTTATCCAACCCTGCCACAGAGCAGGGAATCGCAAACGCAAACGTGCTGCCCTGTTCGCTTGTATCCTTAAGCCATACTTTGCCGTTCATTAGCTCAGCCAGCTGCCTACAGATGGAGAGCCCCAGGCCGGCTCCGCTATAGCTTCCCGGTGAGCGTCTTTCATGAATTTGCGAGAAGGAGCGGAACAGGTTGGCTTTCTGTTCTACAGGCAGTCCAATGCCGGTATCCTTAACTTCAATGGAGAAGGTGACCCGGTCTTTCGCAGCGGCCTCAGTTTGCACAATTATGCATACCTCACCCTGCTCAGTAAATTTTAGCGCATTGCCCACCAGATTGGTGAGAATTTGACTGATTTTATTACTGTCCCCCAGCAGGGCAGGCTCATCTCTATGTTCATTTCCATAGACGGCATGCAGCCTGATCCCTTTCTTCTCAGCCTCCGCTGAGAACAACTGCACGACATGGGAGACCACATCACGGATGTGGAACGGGCTGCTCTCCAGCGTCATGGTCCCGGCTTCCATTTTGGAATAATCGAGAATCTGATCCATCATCGCCAGCAGATTGCTGCCGCTCTTCTCAATCACATCCACGTACAGCGTCTGCTCTTCGGACAGCTCTGTCGTCTGCAGCAGACTCGTCATTCCAATCACCCCGTTCATCGGTGTACGGATCTCGTGACTGAGTACGGCCAGCAGATTATTTTTATCCTCAAGCACTTGAATGGCCTGTTCCTCCGCAGCTTTCAGTTGGGTAAGGGTCGATTCCATTTCCAGCAGATTCGTATAAAAAGCCGACAAGGACAGCAGCAGCTCCACATCCCGCTCCTGATACTGATAGAAATTCTGGTCAAATGAACACAACGACCCGTAGAATTCCCCTTGCGCAGTCCGGATCGGCACTCCGATGAACGAACATCCCCCCACGAACTGTGTCGCATCCATATCCCGGGTCAGCGGGTGGGTCAGATTATTATCTATTAAAAGCGGACCTTGCGCATGCTCGGTAACCAGGGCACAATACGATTCCTTATTATCTACCACCAGCCCCTCGACCAGCATGATCTTATCCCGGTTAAATGATTTGAGCACCTTGGTGGACAGGCTGTCCAGATTGGCAATGCAGAACGTATTCGCCGGGATTAGCTTGCTCGCAGTATCCATAACCTTCGCAGCCGAAGTATATAATTTGTTAGAGATGACAGATAAAACTTCTATATATTCCGTTTTCAACATAATCCAGCTCGTCCCTTCTACTCCTTGTTATACTGAATAGCTTCACTCTTATATAATCATTTTCATCAGGGTCAGTAACTGCTCCATATTAACGGGCTTGCTTAAATATTCAGTCGCCCCTGCCTCCAGAATTCTGGTTCTGTCTTCCTGCATCGCCTTTGCAGTCAATGCAATGACCGGCGTCTCCTGTCTAAACGGCATTTGTCTAATCCATTTGATCGTATCATAGCCATTCATCACAGGCATGATGATATCCATCAGAATCATATCAACAGCTGCTCCGGTCTGCAGGTACTCCACGGCCTCTTGGCCGTTAGTGGCCTTGGTTACGTTCAAACCATTTTTCTCCAGAATTTTCGTTAACGCAAATAAATTCCTTTCATCATCATCTACGATCAGAACTTCTTTATCGGCCAACAGGGAGTAGTCGTTATAATATCCGGTCCCGGCTGCGGCAACCAGTTCATCCGGGGTTTCCGCCGGCTTTTCCGGCTGCGGATGCTGTTCTTCATAGACAGCAGCATGCCTGGCAGGCGGCAGATAGACGTTAAAGGTGCTGCCTGCCCCCTTTTCGCTAACCAGACTGATCTTGCCTCCAAGTAATGACACCAGTTGTTTGGTAATTGACAGCCCCAGTCCGGTGCCTCCATATTCACGCTCCGTATGCCCATCCGCCTGCTGAAAAGCATCAAAGATCAAGGCTTGTTTATTCTCAGAGATACCTATGCCTGTATCTGTAACACTAAACCGGATATAATGGCTGTCTTGTGCATCTTCGAATGGCTCTAGCTCATCTATGGAAGCTATACCAATTCTGAACGTAACCGAACCTTGCATTGTAAACTTAAACGCATTGGATAACAAGTTGCTCAGAATTTGCCGTAATCGCTGAGCATCGGTATAGATGATTTCCGGCACCCCTTCCTCCAGGTGTACATGGAAAGGAAGCTCTTTTTTCCGCGATAGCTGCCCGAAGCTTTGAAGTACCATTTCAGGAATTTCAGTAATATTAACCGCTTCAATCTCGATATTCATCTTCCCGGCTTCCACTTTGGACAGGTCAAGAATATCATTAATCAGAGCCAGCAAATCCTGTCCTGCAGAATGAATGGCCTGCGAGAATTCAACCTCCTCGTCTCCAAGGCGCTCTGACTGGTTCTCCATTAGAAATTCAGACAGCAGCAAGATCCCGTTCAGCGGAGTTCTAAGCTCATGCGACATATTTGCCAAAAACTCAGATTTATATTGTGTGCTTTGCTGCAGAATCTTAGCATACTGGGTGAGCTCTTCCTGGGCTTGCTCCGCTTCCAGCGTTTTTTGCTCAGCCAGGACCTGCTTCTCTTCCAGCTTCTTGTTGGTGGCGTGCAGAATTTCTGTCTGGATATGAAGTTCTTCAGACTGTGTCTGAAGCTCTTCTGTATATACTTGGAGCTCCTCGTTCAAGCTTTGTGATTCTTTCAGCAATCCGTCGATCTTCATACTGCTCAGAGCACCATTGAGAGCTGCACCGAAATGCCCGGAGGTCGACTCCAGAAAGAGAATATGCAGACTGGATAAAGGCTTGAAAGATGCTATCTCCACAACGGCAAGCACTTCTCCCAGGAAGCTGACAGGGATTAGAACCAGTGACTGCGGCGAAGCAGCACCAAGTCCTGAGCGGATATGGATGTAGGACTCCGGCAAGTGATCTACATGAATCAGCCTGCCCTCTTTCGCACATTGCCCTACCAGTCCTTCTCCGAAATTGACTTGCTCGTGATCGCTACCCACAGCAGTACCCGCAAATGCCGATACTCTTGTTAAAAAATCCTGGCCGTTGTCCTGCGTGCGGACATACAGGGTTGCATAGGGGTAATCCATAATTTTGGCAAGCTTACTTAGATAAACATCTCCCAGTAATGCGGTCTGCGTAATGCCCTGATATTCTGACAGCATCTCCTTCTCCTGCTGCTGCAGCCTCAGCCGTTCTTGCTGATTATCCAGCAACAGATTAACGGCTTGTCCCAGGTCACTGATTTCATCATTGCTGGTAATTGAAATCCGGGTGTTCAAATTCTCAACTTTCACCAGATCTGTAAGCGTGCCTGTGATTTGGGAAGCCGTACGCGAGATGGAACGGGCGATGACCACAGATGCAGAAACTGCTGCTGCTGCGATCAGGAACCAGACGATATACAGCAATTCCAACAGCACTGTATTCCGGTCTGCCTGGTTTGTTATTAACCGATTGGTATTCTCATTCCTGTTGTCACGGAACGCACTGATCTGATTACGGATATGATCCATTTGATCGATGCTGGAATTTGTCTTGAAGAATTCCCCGACTTGACCGTCCTCTCCCGCTTTCTTTAATTGAATGACATGCTGGGCGGATAGCTCAATCCACTGCTCTATATTGTTCTTGATGCTCTGAAGCCGGCTTTGCTGTACAGAATCCATAGCATTTAATATAGATAATTCATCAAAATTAGTTTCCCACGCAGCCAGCCCCTGGCGGAAGGGCTCCAAAAATTTATCATCACCTGTAATGACATATCCACGCTGGTCTGTTTCCATATCCAGTATATTTTTCTCGATTTGATTAGTCAGGCTGGTAATTTGCCGATCCTGATGTGTAATGAAGTTGGTTTCTTGCTGCAGGGAATTTATTCTCCAGTGGATGACGATTACAAATGCCAGCAGGCAGACAATAATCAAAATCGTTAAAGAAAGAATTTTCTGTTTAATCGTAAAACGAAATTTCTTCACGAATGTCCTCCATCCTCAATTGACCCAAGTATAAGTCGGTTAGCCTGTTAAGCTTACACTTTTGTCAGAAGTTAATATAGTTCTTTTCTCTCATGGTTTTGCATTACTTATCAATTCCATTCCCCAGAATGGCATGATACATTATACGAATAGGAAGAACAATATGAAATTCACTTGTAATGGAGAATGAGATGAGAAATTTCACGAATGATACCGCCCGTAAAATATTAGCCAATGAAATTAGCGTAGAAACATTATTACAACAGTATCCGGAGTATCAGGCGGAGGTCCTGCAAGAACTAAGTATACTGAAAAGCACTAAGGATTCTAATCTAATACATGCCATTATTGATAAATATACGGCGAGTGCAAAGATGGCCAATCATAAAATTTCCAAAAGCGGCTTTAATGAAAAAACAGTTAATGCCTTTCTGCCTAATGTAATCAAGGCGAGATTTGCCCTTCATCTGCTGGAGCAGCTAAATATAAGCGCTTCTTCAAAAACGCCTGCCGGAAATGTAAAGTTCAACCTCTGGGACGGCATGATCCTACAAAAGCTTTTATTCAAAAAGGGGCTTGAACGAAAGCCGGTTTCTCTGGGCCTGTTCAGGTTCTGTTGGCGGATTCTCCTGAATAAAAAGATATTAATGCCTCTCGTCAATAAAAAAGGCATCTATTGTTTCTACTCAAAACCTTTAATTAGCGAACTCTCAAGCTTGATAGGCACTAAAAAATGTCTTGAAATAGCTGCAGGCGACGGTACGTTAACCAAGTTTTTGAACGAAAAAAACATCAACTGCACAGCAACAGACGACTATAGCTGGAAGCACTATATCGATTACCCCGGCTTCGTGGAACAGGCAGATGCCAAAGCTGCCCTTCATAAATACAGCCCGGAAGTAGTACTCTGCTCTTGGCCGGTACCTAAAAACCCGTATGAAAAACATGTATTTAAAACCGACTCGGTTGACTTATATATCGTTCTTGGTACAAAAGACCCTGCGGTGACTGGAGATTTCGACGCTTATTACAGCGCGGATAAGTTCACAATGGAGCTCAGCGAGCGATTGTCCTCCCTCCTGTTACCCCCATCGCCTGCTAATGCTGTTTATATTTTCAGGCGGAAATCTGTTTCCTCCTAGGATTGAAGGTTCATAGTGACGCTGCCGGAATGATTTTCTGCAGCCTGACCAGAATGGCCGCTGCCTGCTCACGCACCAGAACCTGCTTCGGCTCGAAGCGGCCGCCGCTGCCGGTCATAACTCCGTATTCGTTGACGGCTTGAATCGCCTGGCGGCTGGCCGGCGCCAGGCCTGCAACATCAGCTAATCCCATACGTTCAGGACTGCCGTACGTGGTAAGCTGTGCAGCTTGGACAACCATGACCGCTGCTTCTTCCCGCGTAATGCCGCGGTCCGGCTCAAACTTGCCCGAAGAGGAGCTAAGGATGCCGAGCTCCTCAGCCTTGGCAACCATACCGCTATACCATTTGCCTGCCGGTACATCGGTAAATCCGGAGGCAGGCTTGGAATCCGGGAACTCATGCAGCAGCCGCAGCAGCAGGGTCAGAAATTCGGCCCGGGTCAGCTTTTGCTTCGGTGCAAGCACATTCCCGCCGGCACTCACGCCCTGAATATACCCGCTGCTCAGCGCCATAGCGATATCCCCCCTTGCCCAGGCGGCAACTTTACCGGCATCGGTAAATCTGGCTAGCTCAGGGGAAGCAATATGCAGCGCAAACGTACGCTTGGCTAACGCGGGAGCGCCATCTTTCCGGTATTTGGTAATCTGCACCGGATAAACGCCAGGCTTCATTCCTGCAAAGGACACCTTTCCGGTGCTGTCAGCGACTACGCTGGTCCCCTGAAGAGTCACCGTCACCCCAAAGGCCGGAAGGCCGCCTAGCTGGCTGTTCGATCTGGTGATCCGCAGCGAAAACGGTGTATTGGCAGTAGCATAACTTCCGCTCTGCTGGCCATACTGGTCCTTCCATTCCACCGTTATCCGGTCTAACAGCTCCGTGTCATCGGCATAGTACACCAGCAATTGGTCGCCGTCACCAACGGTAAGCCTGGATGAAATGTTCTCAGGAAACAGCCAGGCGCTTCCCCCGCTGTAAACGGCAATTTTCCATTCTCCGCGTCCCTTGTACCGTCCGTTCTGAATTCCTTCAATA
This sequence comes from Paenibacillus phytohabitans, assembly GCF_013141775.1. Classification (GTDB taxonomy): domain Bacteria; phylum Bacillota; class Bacilli; order Paenibacillales; family Paenibacillaceae; genus Paenibacillus_AQ; species Paenibacillus_AQ phytohabitans. The sequence goes on along the minus strand of NZ_WHOB01000086.1, from coordinate 185,852 downwards.
GCAGTGAAGGCCGGCTTGGCGGCATCTGCATTCAGCTTATAAGCAAGACCCTTCGACTGTAAAAAAGCGGCGGCCGTCTTCACTGCATCACCGCCCGTTATACGACCGCCGGCTAGCGTGCCGCCGGGGCCTTCCACCTGGATCACTGCCCGCTCAGGTCCGGTATGATGCAGTCCGCTGTACAGAAGTCCTGCCTGTTCCGCCCAAAGCTTGTATGAGGTCAGAGCAAGATAACCGTTCACCGTAGCTGAACGGTCACTTGAGCCGCCTGCCATTTGCGCAAAGCCGCCGCCCGGGAGCTGCGCAGACAGCAGATGGTCCAGCAGCGATGACCCGCCTTCTTGCGCAAAGTCTGCCGCATCCATTCCCAGGGAGGATAGAGCAATAATCACTTGCGCCGTGGTCTCAGTCTTGCCGTCCAGCCCGCCGTCCGGCTGCTGCTTGTCCCTCAGCCACTGCACAGCCTTCTCTACAGGCTGCTCCGTTAGTTCCGTTCCGGCTACCGAAGCCAGCGCCGTGAGCACCCGGGCTGTTGACACTGGATCTCCATTACTCCGTCCAGCCATGGACCAGCTGCCGTCCGCCAGCTGCATGCCGAGCAGCTGATAGAGGAGCATATCGGGATAACGGTTCGTCCGCTCATAAGTATTGAAGGTGGAGTTATTCGCAGTAATATAAGCGGCAGCTACGACGGCTGCCCCTTCTGAATCAAGACCGGCATGGTTCATGAGCAGCGGATACAAATCAATGCCGGCGGTGTTGTTGATATTCCCGCCCGCAGCACTATAAGCCAGCGCAGTCTGAACCAGATCGGACGCCTTGGCGAACTTGCCCCGCTGCTCCAGAATCCGGTCTGCGGTCCTCTCCAAATATCCGTTAGGCAGACTGCGCCCGTTCTTGAAGAAGCCTACGGCAGCTTCTTCCGGAAACAGCTGTTCAGCCAGCAGAACACGCTCTGCCCCGTCAAGCAGCTGCTGCATTTCCGCTGTGAAATGCACCGTCGCCTTTGGCCCTGCAGACGGTTCCGCCATTATTACCCTTCCATCCATCAATAATAGCAACATACATAATGCAATAAGTGCAGTCTTCCTGGTCAACCAGTTCATTGGTGCTGCTCTCATATCTATTCCCCTCCAGTGCGTTTGGCTAGTCCTGTAAGGTTAGACACAGAAGAATGGGAATTTGTTCCTCAACAGGCGGTTTTGGTATACATAATACCAACCAGTAAAAAAGGCTGCTTCATGTCATTCCAGATGACATGAAGCAGCCTCTCTTCGAACGTGATTTTCAGCCTAAATCAATCCCATCACTCTTGCCACAAGTACCGCAGCTTCCGCCCGCGTGGCCTGTGACTTGGGAGCAAAATCACCTGAGCTCCGGCCTTCGATGAAGCCTCCCTCTGCCATGAGGTTCACCGCATCCAGGGCAAACGCGGAGATTAGCGGTGTGTCGCTGAAGTTGACGGCTTCATATTTCTTCGGCAGTTCTTCCCCTGCCGCTTTCAAAACACGGACGGTGATGACCGCCATTTCTTCCCGGGTAATACTGCGGCCCGCACCGAAGGTACCGTCCCCGTATCCCATAACAATTCCCAAAGCCTCCGCTGATGCAACCGCATCCGCATACCACTGGCCGGATCTCACATCCTGGAAGGAGGAGCTTTGACCTGCCTGCACTAATTCAAAGGCTTCCATCATCATCTTCAGGAACTCGGCGCGGGATACCGCGCGCCAGGGAGCATAACTATTATTCCCGGTCCCCTGCACAATTTTGCGGGCCGACAAGGCAGTAACGCCATCCTTCGCCCATGAATAAGCATCCATGTCTTTATAAGAGGATGGAACCGAGAGCACCGCATACTTGCTGAAGTGTCTGGCGCCAAATACAAGCCTTCCGCTTGTTCTGTCATATTTGGAATTCTTGATTACCTCCAGACCTCCGTCATCACTCAGGGAAGCAGCGACCAGTCCATATACAGATTCATCCGCTTGCGGCGAATAGGGAATCATTACCTTCACCACGCTGCCGTTGGCGAAGATGTTCACGCTCTGCCCGTTAACGGAGAGCCCCAATTCATAGACAGGCTTGTTCTTGAGCAGGCCGGACAGTGATGCCTGCCATCCAGAGCGGTCCGCCTGTCCGACCGACACGGCCAGTTTATCTGTTTCCTTCAGGTTGCCGGACGCATCCAGAGGAATTAACAATGATGCGAATCCGGTCTCAACCGACAGAAACCTGATTCCTTCCCGCTGTGACTTGAGCCAGGCACTGGCCGGAAGCTCCAGCGTAATGAAGGACAGCTCTCCGCTTGGCTGCACTTGAATATGCAGGGTGTCCTCCTTATTCTGGATCGCCTGCTTGAGGGCTTCCTCCAGACTTGCTTCACTCAGTGTGATTAGCGCTGCGCCCTGATGTAAGGCAGGAACAGCCTGGATACGGCTTCCATGTACGCTTATTACTGTCTGGACTGGGGCCGGAATGGCGGTCCCTCCTGTATTCCCGCCGTCAACCGGTGAAGCCGGTAGCGGCGTTGACGGCGGTGAAGCCGGTGGCGGCGTTGGCGGTGATTGATCCTCCTTCAGTGTCCTCACCGTATAGTCATTACTTGAAGCCTTGTTACCCGCTTCATCTAAGGCGGTCACCCGGAACGTGTAGGACGTATCCGGCAATAACCGGGTGAAGCCATACTCATAGGTATCCCCTGTTACCGTACCATGTACTTCTCCGTTCAGCAGGACCTCATATCCGGCCAACCGCACACTATCAGCCGGGGCATTCCAGCCCAGCTTCAGGGCGTTCGCAGTAATGGAGGAAGCCGTTAATCCGGTCGGTGCTGCCGGAAGTACCGGCGGCGTTGGCGAATCTTCATCCATTACAGCCACATTGGCGACTGCCGGCACATCCGTGCCGTAGACCGCGCCGGTTACCGTGAAGCTTCCCACGGAGCTGTATTGAACCGGATCGATATCCTGCCATAGTACAGACAGGGATCTGACCGTCTTATCGCTATATACTGCCTCTACTACTGACGGCAGCTCCGGAGCTGTTCCCACTGCTGTTGTTACTTCCACTTTGTTCAGACTGACAATGACCGGTTGGACTACCAATTGCTCCATAGCTGTAAGCAAGCCGGTGGCTGCCGCGTCGATAGCGGATTGGACCGCATCCGCAGCCAGGTCCAGCGCGGCAGCTTTTGCCGTATCCAGAGCTATAAGACTCTCTTCCGTGTAGAGGACACGCTGCACACCTTCGGCCTGCTCTCTCAGATACTCCAGCAGCGTCCGGTCAGCTGTCTTCTGATAGAATTCCAGCTCCGCTACGTTGGCGTTCCCGTTTTGGGAATAATAACGCAGATAACGGTAAGCTGTATCGCCACTTATGGCAGCCGTATGCCATTCAGCGGTGGTGATACCGCTTATGGTGTATAGATCCGTATAGTGCTCTCCATCTGCAGAGCCCTGAAGAATCGCTCCATTGACCCTTCCGAGATGGGCCTGGGTGCTTCTCGGATAGAATTTGAAGCTGGACAACGCCTTGTCATTGCCAGCTCCCAGATCGGCAACAATCCAGCCCGGATTGGCTTTGGTATCGGTATAAGTAGCCTTGTCGCCGTCGAAGGCCTTCCAGCCGTTGGCAGCTTCGGATAATTTCCCGTCCCACGAGATATGAGACGCCTTCACCATCGATTCGGTAACGGCTATTCTCTCTGCTGGCAGCTCCGTGACCGTAACCAGCAGCCGCTCCGCCTGGAACAGCTCATTAAGCAAGGCCAGCATATCTGCGCCTTGATCTCCGGCAGCTTCCACAATCCGGTCCGCCTCGTGCTTGTACTGGTAGTAGCTTAGCCGGGTGTATCCTTCAGGCCCTTTCACCTTCGCCTCAAGGGCTGCGGCTGGAATACTATATTCGCCGTATATTTCTACTTCAGCTACATTGCCGCTCCATGAAGCAGGGTTCACTATTCTTAAATACCGGTAAGGCTTGCTGTCCTTCATTTGTTCTTCATTAATATAGGTCCAGGATTGGTCAGCCGCCCCAGACACAGCCGGGGTGAGATTACTCCAATTCAGCTCATCATTGGAGCCTTGAATGATCAGGCCGTTCATCCGGCTGGCATAACCTGTTCTCGGCAGCAGAATGACGCCGCTGAGCCTGATTGACGCATCTGGCCCGAAGTCCAGCGTATAATAAGCCCCGTTGCCGCTGGCCAAGTCTCCATAGGTTGCAGTGTTGCCGTCAAACAGCAGATAGCCGACCTTGTCTGCGGGCAGACCATTACTGCCGTATTGGGCACTTGAAGCCGTCACACGGGCCAGCTTCGTGACATCCACATATTTGGACTTGTTTACATAGTAGAGCACTGAATGATCTGTAGTGAACAGGGCAGGCGCGGCCGGCAATCCGCCTGCGGTTGTATAGTTAATAGAGAATTTGATCTTGCCCGCCGGCATAGCACTGTCCATAATTACAGAAGCCGTCCAATTGATCCGGTCTGTGGTGTGAACGGAGGCTTGCCGGCCCTGTAGGGTAACCTCTACACCCTCAATAGGTTCGGCAGATTGGAAGGACAGGTCCACCCTGCTACCGGTTTCTACCCTGCTCTGAGTACTCTGCGGGGAGCTGAGCGTTACAGACTTCAGCTTGTTATGGGTCTCATGCCGCAGGCCATAGATGCGAAGCTCGGACAATTCGAACATCGTGCTTGACGGCTCGATCATCTGAAGCTTCAGGAAACGGAACTGGCCTTCCTGCTGCGCTTCACCGACCTCCAGATTCTGCATTGCATCCGATACCGTAGTTACTCCCGGAGTGAGCCGGGTCCAGGACTCCTTGTCATTCGAGCCATATACTGCAGCCCCGCCAATCCGCTCAGGGAATCCGGTTCTGACTTGAAGCGCGAAGGCCGTGGCGGATACCTTGAAGTTCTCCCCGAAATCCAGGATATAGCTGAGACTGTCGGCCAGATAATATCCGGCAAAGCTGTCCGGCGCGTTATCGATTAGATTACCGATCTCTGTACCGAAGGTGGAAGAAGCTACCGTATCGAAATAACGCATGCTTCCGTCTTTCATCAGAGGTGTCAATTCCTTCAGACCCTGGGCGGCGAGATTCAGCCCGGCCAGCTTCCGGTACATCTCTTCATCCGTTGCGCTTGGCAGCGCATTCGTCACATCGTCAATCATGGCCATATATTCCGCCAGTGTCGTGGAGATGTAGCTGGTTTCCGGATTGTACCTGCCGGCAGCAGCCGTTGCCGCCTCCTGCCGGTTCCTGCCTACTGTAACGGTTACAGCTTTGGCTGTTACGGCAGATCCATCGTCCGCGCTTAAGATCAGGGAATATACCCCCGGCTGCTCCGGCATCCAGGAGAACTCACCCGTGCTCTCATTGAATACAGCCCCTTCAGGTTTAGGGTCCAGCTGATAGGTCACAGTATCGCCTGCGGCTGCATCTTGGGCAGACAGATCAACCTGGAGTACAGCTTCAGAGCCCGTATAGGCATATGCATTCACATCTGCCGGTCCGGAAGTGAAGACCGGCGGGGTCAATCCGGCTGCCGGCGCCAGCAGCAAATGATCGATGTCGACCAGTGTTCCGGGACCCGTCACCTTGAAATAGATCAAATCGCCCAATCCATGATATTGATCCATGGTCAGCGTTATATATTTCCACTGGCCCTTCGTATCCGGCAGTACCAGCTCTGATTCCGTCCATCCGTTAACTTCCAGCCTCGCTGTTCCATTGGTCCGGATGCGGAGAGCAACTGTCTTCAGGCTTGTGCTTGAAGCGACCACAGAAACCCGGCTGCCTGCTTCTGCAGCCTTAACCTGCACGTAGGAAATGTCTCCTTCTTGCCGGGTCACCGCATTGGAATCCAAGCTGGTAGCCCGCTGCTCAATTTCTGTCCAATCTGCACTGGGTGACACTTCGGGCAAGGTGGATGCCCCTTCGGAAGCCGCTTCCTTCGGGATGAACAGCCAGTAGTCCGCCCCGCCATCAGGTGATTCCCAGTAATACGGCGTCCGCTTATTGAACATTTCGGCATAGTATGGAGCTTCCTTCTCTATATCCAGCCCCATGCTGTATTTATAGTAATAATACTGGCCGTATACATTGCCGCCGATCCGCCCCCGGTATGCACCGGACAGCACTTTATAAATCACCGGATTTCCTTCCGCGTCGTAGCGGGCCACAACGGGAGTCCAAGGTGTTTCATAGCCCAGCATATATTGCGCGAAGTAATCCGCAGCCTTCAGAATCCGGTTGCCCAGGAAGGCGTAAGCGGTTACAGCATTAACCGCAGTGGACAGCGTTCCATCCGCCGGATCAACCTTCGTGCCTTGAGCATCCAGCAACCGTCCCAGAATCTCCACATTGGTAAGATCTCCAGCGCCGTGAGCCTGGTCCCGGCCCATCTCCACATGCTGAATTCTTGGCGTCTCCAGCTGTTCACCGGTTACGGCGTCTTCCGTCACCAGCCGGAACAGCTGCCGGATCGCACCGTTCTGGCCCTGATCCACGGCAGTCTTATTAACCGTAAACCATTCAACGCCTTCCTTGTACCGGTCCATATTGTCTGTGAAGATATAACCGGACATCGCCCCGAGAAGCGGATACAAATGCTGGTTCATGAAATAGTTATTGCCGTGCAGAAAGGTCTCCGTCATCGGCACAATCAGATTAGACGTGAATTTGGCGGTATCCGCTTCCGTCCAGCTAAGCGCCCCGTTCCGGGCAACGGTGTACCGGAGAATCTCCGCCGCGGTCACCATCCGGTTTAGCGGAATGCCCATATGGATATGCGAATCTGTAAAATACGTATATTGCGCCGGGTCCATCTGCTCCCAGATCCGTATAATAGCCATCGCATTGGCCCGGTAAACTTCATCTCCGGTAATGTAATACATAAGAGCTTGCGTATACGCACTTAACCCGTCTGTAACGAATGCTCCTTTGCTGTTCACGGCAACGCTTTTCGGCTTAGCTGGATCTGCCGCGCTGGCCAGGTTTGATGTAACGGTTCTGGAAGCATACGACGACTTCGTCATGGCCGCATAATACGAAACCCAGGGCTCCTGCCCCGCGATCACCTGCTCGCGCATATTTTCCAGAACAGACTTGGTCACTCCCACCCCGGGATGGGTAAATCCGCCTCTGACCGTCTCATGAATAACGACCAGATCACTTGGTTCAGGAATACTGGCCTCCGCCTTAGCCGCAGGCAGGGCAATATCTCCAATCAAGGTTACAGCTACCAGGATGCTTGAGATCATAATGACAAAAGCTTTCGATAACAGGGATTTCCGGATGCTCATATCCAACCTCCTTTAGAATGAGTAACTTTGTGTACTAAATTCAAACTCCTCGCGGAAACACGGCTCATCATAGCAAATTCTCTCCCTGCTATCTATTGCAAATTCTCTTGTTTTCTTATTTTTTCATTCAAACTTTAACGAAAGCTCCAATCCCCCCGCAGAAAGGATCCGGACTATAAAAAGCATTAATTAATGCACTATTTCTAATATAATTGGAATTTATTCCCGGGCAGAATTGGGCTATAGTTCTGGATGGAAGCGATTCCATAATAAGAAGGAGAGCTGATACATGAAAAAATTTATGATGATCCTGTTCATCCTCACCCTTGCAGCCGGTATAACCGGACTCGTGCCGGTGAAGAAAGCGGACGCGGCAGGCGCATTTGCACATCCGGGCCTGCTCCATTCGCAGGCGGACTTCGACCGCATGAGACAAATGGTGAATGCCGGAACCCAGCCGGTTCTGGATGGGTGGAACCAGCTTCTGAACAGCCCGCTGTCGCAGGCCGGCTGGACCCCGCGGGCAACCGCCACGATTATCCGCGGCGGCACCGGGGACAATGTGGCTCTGCTCTACAACGATACAGCCCGGGCTTACCAGAATGCCCTGCGCTGGAAGATTAGCGGAAGCACGGCCAACGGAGACACCGCCCGCGATATTCTGAACGCCTGGTCGTCCACCCTTACGGCCGTCTCAGGCAATGCGGACCGTTATCTGGCTTCCGGTCTGTATGGCTATGAACTGGCCAATGCGGCCGAACTCATGCGGGATTATCCCGGCTTTAATCTAACGCAGATGCAGGATATGCTGATCAATGTCTTCTATAAACCGCTGAATGAACGGTTCCTGATCGGCAATGAATACGGCCAGGACCACAATGACGCCTATATCCAGAATTACTGGGCCAACTGGGATCTGGCTAATATGGCTTCGACTGTGGCTATCGGGATCTTCTGCGACCGCGCGGATATCTACAATATTGGAGTTGAATATTACAAGCATGGGGCCGGCAATGGCTCGATTTATAACGCGATTCCATTCCTTCATCCTAACGGACTGGCCCAGTGGCAGGAATCCGGGCGTGACCAGGCGCATACCCAGCTCGGCGTTGGTCTGATGGCTGTAATTAACGAAATGGCCTGGCATCAGGGCGACGACCTGTACGGCTGGGCGAACAACCGCTTCCTGCGGGCCGCCGAATATGTAGCCAAATACAATAACGGGGCAGATGTGCCGTTTGCCGCCTACGAGTGGGGCACCGGCACGAACGGTGCCGTCCAGTCCCAGACCGTTGTCTCCAATGCCAGCCGCAATGAGGTCCGCCCCATCTGGGAAATGATCTATAACCATTATGCCAACCGGAAGGGACTGTCAGTCCCCAATATTGCTGCCCGCGCCGCGCTGACAAGACCGGAAGGTGGCGCGAATACGCAGTACCCCTCCACCTTTGACCAGCTTGGATTCGGCACGCTGCTCTATACCCGCCCGGCTGGCTCCGGGGAATCGGCCTCTCTTCCAGGAGGCAATATTCCGGATGGCACGTACCGCTTCTCCGTCCGTTTGGACGGCAAGGCTATGGAAGCCGCCGGTACGGCGAACAACTCTCCGGTACGGAAATCAACCTATACTGGAGCAGTCAGCCAGCAATGGACCGTAACCCATCTTGGCGGCGGCCAGTACAGCATTAAGAATGTGCAGAGCGGGCTATTCCTGGAGGTCGCAAGCGGCTCTCTGGACCATGGAGCCAAATTCCAAGTCTACTCCGGCAACGGCGGAGACCATCAAAAGTTTGCCTTCATCCCTGTAGGCAGCGGATATTACCGGATCACCCCTGTGCATTCGAATAGGCCTGCCGATGTGATCAACGCTTCGTCTAGTGAAGCCGCCCTGATTGATCAGTGGCGATACACCCTCGGCAGCCACCAGCAATGGAGACTCGAACCCGTCTCCGTGAATGTCCGCCTGCAGTCGTATAATTACCCGGACCGCTTCCTCCGGCATAGCAGCTACCGCGCCCGGATAGACGCCGGCGTCTCCCCTGCCCAGGATTCACAATTCAAGATGGTAACCGGGCTGGCTAATGCGGGTGGTGTATCGTTCGAGTCTGTCAATTACCCGGGACGGTTCCTGCGGGTCCGTTCCAACGGGGAAGTATGGCTGGACCCGGGCGACAGTACTGCAGCCTTCAATAATGAAGCAACCTTCCGCCGCGTGGCCGGCTTGGCCGACCCGCAGAAGTCCTCTTATCAGATGTGGACAGACCAGACCAAATACCTGCGGCACACCAATTATCTGTTATTCGCACAGGCCGAGTCCGGTTCTGCATTCAGCGCAGATGCTACCTTTACAGAGGTCACTCCTTAAGCCAGTTTGCTGCAAATGTATTCTTTCCCTAGACAGAAGGGGTTGTCCCAAAATCCAGGAAACGGCTGCTTGGAACAGCCCTTGTTTTTGGAGAAGGATGTACGTCAGCATTTGGATGGACGCTGCGTGAACGGACCGTTGTTCCAATCGCTGTGCTCTCCAGATTTTTTTCATTCCCCTTAGCGGTGAAAATCCGGAGACCAAGGCGACCGCTACCGCTTTTACGCGGGTCAGTCCGTCCCCTCCGCTGTTTAAGCGGGAATCCAATTTACAATCTAAAAAAGAATTCTCTCTTTAGCCTACCTCCAGCCACTTTTTTCATGCTGCGAAGCAGAATACACCGGAAGCCCCGGTTGTCCTTCTGCTGTCCAAATACGCTTTCCGGCCTTCCCCACAGCCTGGATATCTTTCTTTTCGGATAGGCGTAGTTTCTTCACTGCCTAGCCTGCATCTGCAATTTTCCGGAGGATTTTTCGAGGAATTGCTGCGCTTTTTCTATTTACGGCTGTAAACACCGCGTATCGATCTGTCCTTGGTGTAAACTATTGACCAAAAAAGCAAAACAGCGCTTCCCCTGTTATGGGGGGAGCGCTGCTCTATGTTTTAGTCTATGAGTGCTCGCTTCAGCAGATTGCGGGCAATCGAATGCCCCGGTTGTTCTTTTGTCCTGATACACTTTCCCCGCTTAAACAGCGGAGGGGACGGACTGACCCGCGTAAAAGCGTTAGCGGTCGCCTGAAAGCTTTCCGCGGGAAAGCTCGCTTCGGAAGCATCAGCAGACCCCGGATTTTCACCGCTAAGGAGAATCAATAAAATCTGGGGGCAACAGCGATTGGAACAACAGTCCGTTCGCGGAGCGTCCATCCAAGTGCTGACGTTGATCCTTCTCAAAGAATTAGAGCAGTCCCAACCCTTACAACACCTTTATCCCCTGAGCATGCTTCCCGATGATGACATACGGCTCTTCTAATTGAAAGACGCTGCCGTTCACCGTTACATTCTCGAAAGTTATATCCTGGACAAACCGGATTTCGTCGTACCCCTCAATATGCGAAGGATTCATGCAGGTTCCGTTAAAGTGAATGTTCCTGAACGTGATCTGCTCAATCCGCTTGCCGGGAGCCGGGTTATATTTCTCGTTCTGCAATACCCGCAGATTGAACAATTCACCAAGCTCAAACGATTCAATCCGGATATCCTCGTACGCTACATTGCGGACGGTATTGTTGTCGCCTGCGTTAATCGCCAGGCAACCCCAGTAATCGGGCTGGGGCTCATGATGCTCCAGGATATCAAGCGCTGTGAACCGGATATTCTCAATCACATCGCCTTCTCCATCATAATCGCCATGCGTGCCGATATTGACCGGGTGGGCGACATCCGCCCACAGAATGGAGCCGCTGACCGAGACATCACGAGTATCGCCCCGGAATTCACCGCGCGAAGCATACACTGCAATACAGTCATCAGATGTACGGAGGAACCCTCCTTCAATGGTGACCTGTTTGCAGGCCATCATATCAATGCCGTCACACCAGCCGCGCGTACTGAACGATTTCAGGTTGCGGATCAGGATATGCTCCGACTGGCCGAGAAGTACGGTGTAGTGCGGAGGATCAATTACTGTTATCCCTTCGATGTGGATATGACTTGAATACTTGATTTCGAAGCCCCGGTAAAAGGTGTTCTTCTCGTAATCCGACATGTATAGGATACCTCTGCCTTTAACTGTCACATCATGAACCCCGTCACACACAAAACCTCCATAAACTACTGCGCCTCCCGGGATATACACCGTGCTGCAGGAAGGAAGATGCAGCAGCGGCTCACTCAGCCGGTGAATGCCGGGTCTGAAGAAAAGGATTCGCTGTGAGCCCCCATCTGCATTATGTTCCAGCTGTTGCTGAAGCTCCTCTGTGTTATGCAGGCCCGGCTCCAGCATCAGAAGCTCACCGCCTTCCATGTCCGGCAGCTGCTCTTCCGGCGGATTCGCAAAAATATGAAGATTATGAAACCGTTCGCCATTGACTTCAACCGACAGCAGCTTGGGCCCGTCAATACTCAAAGACAAACTGCTGCCACTTATTTCACCCACTAAACCCGCTGATAGCGGCCGTATCACAGCCTCGAGGACCGTCTCAGGATGATACTCTACTTCAATGTCAACGGTTCCGGAGCAATCGAACATGACCATAGATGCGTTCCGTACATTGTGCATATCCACTTTGACGTTGTAGCTGAAGAGCGGCTTCCACTCTTCACCCGGCGTCCGGACGCGGACGGAGAAATCCGGGTTGTGTACGGCACCCTCCGGTGCCGGATAGACATGAATCCAATTTTCAGATAGCAATATTCCCACTCCTGTCAGTAAATGATGAAACCGGCTGTGCAGGCATGTCTCCATGTCTGCACAGCCGGTCATGAATTCGTGCGTGTAATAGACTTATTTGCTGCGCTCTTCGTAGATCTTCTGGGCTTCATCCAGCTCCGCTTGTCCGCCTGACTTCAGCCACTGGGCTTTGAAATCATCGAATGCCTTGTCCGTGTCTGCTTCTCCTGTGATAGCTTTAATATAAAACTGGGTCTGAAGCGTATTCAGAATCGTCTCATATTGCGCCTTTGTCGTCATAACAGTCGATTGCATCAGGTCTGTCAGCACAGTGAGTCCGTCGATTTTGGTGTACTTGTCACGGAAGGCAATTTTGTCGGCAGAGAAATGATATTTGGTCATTGCTTCCACCTTGCCGCCGAGCGGATTATAGAAGCCTACACCTAATGCCGCAAAAGTTTCCGCTGGATTCTCGATAGCCACAGCCAGATCGCCCTCCAGATTATACGTTACCCCTTCCTTGCCGAAAGTGGTGGTCAGATACCCTTCTTTATCCGTGGCGACATACTCCAGGATCTCCAGAATTCTCTGTCTCTTCTGATCATCCTTTTCAAGCTGAACGCCGAAGAAGATTGGAGGCTGCAAGGCGCCATTGGAGAATGCATACTTCTTGCCGTCAGGCCCGGTAAGCGGAGTCCCCGGAACCAGCTCAATTCCCTTATCTACCGATACCTGGCCGAAGTAGCCGTCTTTATACAGATGATGCCACATGCCGGTATCGAACATGCCGGTTCTCAAGCTGATAAATTTAGTCTGAATTTCACCATTGCCATCCGTAACGAATTCCGGGTCAATAATTCCCGCCTCGAACCATTTATTCAGAAGTGCCAATCCTTGTCTGGCTCCCTCCGTAATCGCACCGTATTCCACTTTACCGTCAGCTCCCAGCTTGAACTGGAACGGGTTCACACCGTAAGCGGAAAAGATGGGATTAAACATCTGCATTTGCGCATCTTTACCGCGTCCGGACATCCCGAAGGTATCCTTCTTGCCGTTGCCGTCCGGATCGCTATTCGTGAACTTGGTCAAGACATCTTCCAGCTCCGTCAGATCTTTGGGAGCCTCGTTATAGCCAATCGCTTTCAGCCATTGTCCGTTATACGCCGGCATGAAGCCTGTGCTGCCGTTGGACCATACCTTGGGAACTCCCCAGTTCTTGCCGTTATAGCTTCCCGCATCCCATGCCTTGGGATCAACACTCTCCACGTCTGCCACATATTTGGGCATATACGTCTTAATATCCTCCACCGGAATACTGGCGATTACACCCTGATCCGCCCATTGCACCATGTCCCCGACACTTCCATCGACAGCCAGAACATCCGGTATGTTGCCGGAGGCAAGCATGACCCCGAGTTGTTCCTTCCAGGTTGCCGTTTCAAATTTTACATTTTTAATTTTGACGTTGAATTTCTGCTCAATGAATTTCTGCACATAGCTATTGTCGGCTTCCGGCGCATTCCAGTTGTTCGCCCAGGTGATTTCAATTGGCGCTTCCGTTCCCGGATCCGCCGGAGTATTGGATGAAGAAGTACTATTATTTCCGTTATTGCTGCACCCGCTGGCAAGCAACGAGGTGGACAGCAGCAATGCTGCCATACCGGTCAACCATGGTTTTGTTTTCATTTTTCTAATATCCTCCCTTTTTTCCTCTGGTGCTTGTTATTTAAACAATCCTGCCTGTATAGCAGATTGAGTACAACCTGTTACCCTTTGAGCGAGCCTACCATTGTACCTTTGACGAAATACTTTTGCAGGAACGGATAGACAATGATAATCGGCAGAGCCGTGAACATCAGGGTGGCCGCCTTAATCGGCTCCTGATATCCCAAAGCCGTGTTTGTTGTATTGGAGGCGTACATGGACAGGTCCTCGCCTGTGATCACGACCCTCCGCAAAAAGGTGGTCAAGACCTGCTTGTCAGGGTCCTGAATATAGAGCACGGCATCAAACCAGGCGTTCCAGTGTCCAACTGCCGACCATAGAGACAGCGTAGCCAGAACCGGCAGGGACAGCGGCAATACAATCTGGAAAAGAATCCGCAAATCGTTCGCTCCGTCAATTTTGGCTGAATCCTCCAGCTCATCCGGGATCGCCTGAAAGAAATTGCGCAGAATGAGCATGGAGAAGGTGCTGACCAGCCCCGGCAATATGTATACCGCACGGGTATCCAGCAGCCCGAGGTTCTTAATCAGGAAATAGGTTGGAATCAGGCCGCCGCCGAAGAACATCGTAAATACGATCAGGAGCGTAAACACATTGCGGTGGGGCAGATATCTTCTCGACAGGGGATAAGCTCCCATGGACATGAAGAGAACGGAGCATACCGTACCCACTACGGTTCTGAAGACGGTATTGCCGAAGCCGATCCAGATATCATTTTTCCCCAGTACCCGCTCCCATGCATACAAGGATACCTGCTTCGGATACAGGTGGATGCCCAGTCTTAACGACTCTGCGGGACTGCTGAACGAGATCGACAGCATATGAACGAATGGATATAACATGATCATGCAGAGAATAACCATGAATGTAATCAGAAAGATTTGAAACAGCGTACTCCCTTTGCCTTGTCTCACTGCCTGGTGCTCCTTTCAAATTAGAATAATCCGTCTTGCCCCAGCTTCTTCGAGATATAGTTGGTGAACAGCACCAGCATGAAAGCGATCACATTCTTAAATAATCCTACCGCTGTCGTCAGACTGAATTGAAAATTCTGCAAGCCTACCCGGTACACATAGGTATCCAGAATATCAGCCACTTCATAGGTTGCGGGCGAGTACAGGTTCAGAATCTGGTCGAACCCTGCATCGAGAATTCCGCCCATCCGCAGGATAAGCATCAGCACAATAACGGGCAGGATGGACGGCAGCGTGATTTTGAGGGTCTGCTTCCACCTGCTCGCCCCGTCCATGACAGCCGCTTCATATAAATCGGGGGAAACTCCCGTGAGCGCAGCCAGATAGATGATCGTCCCCCAGCCTACTTCCTTCCAGATCGCCGAGGTCACCAGTGTAAATCTGAAATAATGGGGATCACCCAGGAAATAAACCGGGTCAAGTCCGACCAATGTAATCAGATAATTCACCACTCCAGTGGATGGGGAGAGCAAGGTGATCAGAATCCCGCCCAGAATGACCCAGGAGAAGAAATGAGGCAGATAGGTAAGCGATTGGGCGATCTTCTTAAACTTAGACGACCGGATTTCATTAATCATCAGCGCAAGAATGATCGGCGCGGGGAAGCCGAATACAATATGATAGATACTGATGACAACCGTATTCTCCAGAATTTTGAAGAAGTCAGGCGATTGCAGGAACAGAAATTTGAAATGCTTCAGTCCGACCCAGGGGCTCCCCCAGATCCCATCCATAATCCGGAAATCCTTGAATGCCAGCTGAATTCCATACAAAGGCGAGTATGCGAATACGGCGTACCAGATCAGTACGGGTGTAAGTAATAGAAAGAGATACCTGCATTTTTTATATTCTTTCCATACTGCTGCGATCTTTGAGGTTTTCCTCCCGGGCCGGGTTTTCCCGTCCGAAGTGACTAGCGAGGTCATTACAGTTGCTCCTTTCCAAAATAGACAAGCTCGGTATATTCATCATGTGCCGCTCACAAATGTAAGTTTAGATTTATGGAAGCGCTTTTTCTAGTTCAACTTCATTCAATTCCTTATACTTTCTTTCGTTTTGCCGCCTGCAGAAGTTCAATTATTTAAGCGGTTATCCACTTTCGGCCGAAAATCTGAACACATCAGCGACTCTTTCTCATGAATAGTAGCCGCTACTCAAAATGCTGAAGCGCTACCTCCCCTTATGAAATTAAGTGGTAAAACGTATCTTATTTTTGCTATTTAAGTATCGTGCTGTTTGACATTGCCTCCTTCGCCCTTTAGCAAGTGTAGAATATCCATCTATTTTTCAGCTGCCGCGGTATCCCGACTCCCGTAGGTGTCTTCCCACGCCGTATAAGCCGCTTCTTCACCGTTATCCTCACCTTTTCAAACTGCATCATTTCCTATACAAACAAAAAACCTTCATTGGCGTGAAGGTTCGGGATAATTAATATTTAAGGCTGGCGTTGCTAGGACATTCAATTCTCCAAAGTGATCCAATCCGCGTGATCCTTATGCGATTTCCGGTATTGGACAGGGGTGACGCCGTACCGGGCTTTGAATTTGCTGTGAAAATATTGCGGATTACGGTAGCCGACCTGCTCGGCAATCACAGCGATAGACAGCCGCGAATCGGCAATCAGCAGCTCAGCGGCCTTCTCCAGTCTCAGCTTCGTTACATATTCGGTGAACGGGGTTTTGGTGACCTCACTGAATAAGGTGGAGATATAAGCCGGTGCCAGCGAGACTTCCCTCGACAGAATCTGCAGCGATAAGTCCTCATGCAGGTGACTGGATATGAAGGCCTTTAATGTACGGATGACCTCCGCATGGGCATGATTGCCTTCAGCATTCATCAGTTCTGTAATTTCTGTACACAGCTTCCGGATGCTTGTCATCGTTTCGTACAGGGTATCCTTCTTCAGCTCGTCGAACAGATTGGAATACGGAAGCAGATGCTGCAGCTTCAGCTCAATCACACATTGGTACAGCTGGGCGATCAGCTGGAGCACGGCCAGCTCTGCGGCATCAATCTGGACCTCTTCTTTATGCAGCGCCGAGACAAAGGTATCGAGGAAATCATTCACTCCCTTAAGGTCCCCTGCCTTCAGCGCATTGCTGTAATGCTCAAAATTAAAGAACATAGGCTCCGCATTCAGGGACTGCGTCTTGTGGAATGAAATCACCGTATGCTTGCCGTAGATAAAATGATACCGGCTGGCCTGCTGCGCCGTCTGATAGGAATCAGGAATATCTTCAATAGAATGAACCTTCCGGCCAATGGCCGCCTGAAAGGTGAAGCCCTCGCCGGAGATCCGCTGCAATCCCTGCAGATCATTGATAAGAATGGACGGTTCAAAGCCGCAGTCCAGTTCCAGGTAATACAGAATGACCGCCTCTCTTGCATTGAGTGAGATGAATTCTCCCGGAAGCGTGCTGTAGAGCTCATACCTGGCTTTTAACCCCTCCGGCTCCCCTGCGGTAAGCTGAAGGTAGGCTGCACAATAAGCGGTATCCGGCAGTACTCTCTCCTGATGCTCCTCGCTCTGGCTGACCCCCAGCAGCAGATTGATAAGCTCGCTCTTCCTCGCCTGGGATTCCAAATCCACGATCTTGTCTTTCATTAAGGAAAAGGTATCCCCGATAATCATATACTCATTCCCGCGGGAGTCATGTGAATGCGCCGGCTGGAAGCTGCCGATCTTGGCCATCAGCTGTTTAATGGGGATATAGAGCTGCTTGGAGAACAGGAAAGAGATAAGTAGTCCGAACAGAATAATGACGGCCGAGGCGGTATATAGCCCTGTTTTTAGATGCTCGGTGAAGAGTTCTACGGTATTGGTCGGCCGGTACATCGCATAGGTCCATTGATGAGCCGAATGAACGGATGGAAGCTGTGATAAGACTCCCGGCACTCCGCCCTCCTTAATCCTTCTTTCCTGGGCAGACCCGGAACCAAGCGCTTCCTGCAAAAGCTCATCGATTCTGCTATTCTCACCACCTGCTGAGAACAGCACATGATCCGCTCCATCCAGCACCAGCAGCTTATCTTCCGGAGAACTAAGCATCGGAGCCACAACGGTCTGCAGATAGTTCACGCCTACATCGATGATGAAATACCCCGCAGCCTTCACACTCGGCAGTTGATAAGGAAGCTTAATCACATAGCTGATAACCTGCTCACCGTTTGCGTTGGTCCGGACTGTCCACTTCTTCAGCGGCATATGGGCCAGTTTCCAGTAGAATCCCGATTCCAGCGAATTGGCCGTTTTCATATAAAACTTGTCTGCATCCACTACATAATCATTCCCTGGGAAATATACAGCCACATTAGTGACACCCGTATTCTCCACCTTGAAGAACTCCAGATCATTATTAAAGGAAGCCGCCCGGCTCAGATTCCCCTTCCAGCCCCCGTACAGCAGTTGGCTCAGGTTGGCGTTGCTTTGGATAAAATTGATGGATAAAGCCTTGTTCTGCAGGTTATCCTCATATTTTTTGAGCAGTGTCTGTTCAATAAACGTCTGAACGGCATTCAGCCGGGTGACACTGTCCTTGGCGATTTCCTGATCCATCATACGGTTGGCCTGGGTATACCAATAGCCGCCCATCGCACTGATTAGAACAACAGAAAGAATGGTATAGGATAAAACCAGGTGATTGAATATGGTTTTTTTATAACCGTATTTGTTCATGCTGCTCCCCCTTTTCTCTGTATACCCGCTTACAATTTGGCACCCGCTAAATAAAACGCTTTCATAAATAACCTCCAATAACCTCTAAGGAAGCAAGCTTCCTGCACTCTCTTCATGATACCAGCTTTTTAAATTTCTTTACTATTATAAAATCTTTCGATTTATTCATTTTATTTGCGAAAACGGGCTATTCTGCGAATAAGCTATCAGGTGAAACATATAACTTCTTATATTTCAAGAATAAAATCGCCCGGAAGGCGAATCAAGTGGCACATCAAAAGTAAATTAACTATCCGGAGATCAGAAGGATTTATCCCTTTGTTTTTCCCGTACAGCCCATGTTCAAAGGAATTCATACCCCATTTGGCTCATCTGCCTATCGTTGGCACATTGTATTCGGTTTTTCGCATACATTTGGCATGAAAGTTATCCACAACAGACGAATATCATAATTTCCTATATAACAAAAAAAGCGGTATCTGACTGCACTTCCCTGTCAGGCACCGCTTTACCATTTGATCATTCTATCCCTCAAACCTCAAACTGAACACTCGACCCTTCCGGTCCCGCATAATCAATGACCGTCCGGTTATTGCCCAGATCAATATGCAGCGTGCAATGCAAATCTCCCTTGGTCCACTGCAGCCGGACCTCATGACTTGCCGATTCCAGCACGCGGAATTCACCGTTAAACGCGCCGTATTCGTTGCGGAACCGGATCAGTGCAAGGAGACGCTGGACTACGCCCCTGCCAAGCGCCTGCTCAATCTCGTCTATACTGAAGTTATGACGGTTAATCTCCCGCCCTTCTCCTGTGCGGCGAACCGCTTCGTCATCGTTCTCTCCGGCCAGAAGTCCGGCGTAATACACCTGCGGGATGCCGGGAGCGAAGAACTGGATGGCACGGGCTGCCAGATAAGCGTCATCATCGCTGTTCAGCACGGAGTAGTAGGAGCAGCGGATCTGGTGTACATCGAATCCATCCTCGGCCTTATGACCCTCAGAGACAATCAGGCTCAGATTGGCGCCGCGTTCAAGACAAGCATCGACCAGCTTACGTGCTTCCTTCGTGTCGATTAACCCGTCAAGATCGGGCTTGACGGGGATACCGTCATGACAGTCCAGCATCGTGAACTGCTTCGCAGGGCGCGTAGTCAGGTATTCCTTCAGCGCTTCCGCATTTTTGTTGACAAGGGTATCAAGGATGCGGTAAGGCAGAATGAAATCATAGATCCAGAACCCGCGCTCCGCCAGTTTATATTGAATGCTGTAGTGGGAATGAACCTCTGGCAGCAGCTCGATATCCAGCGAATCGGCCAGCTCCCTGATCCAGTCCAGGAACCCGTAGATCTCAGGCTCAACGAAGAAGCAGCTTGTACCCAGCTTCTTGATGATGTAACCTACAGCATCCAGCCGCACAATCTTTACGCCGTTGTTACGGAAATTCCCGAAGATATCGCTCAGCAGCTGCTTAACCTTATCCGAATGTATATCGAGGTCAATTTGTTCCGAGGGATCGGTTTTGCCGAAGGTCGTCCATACCTTCTCCTCTTCACCCGTCTCTCCGACCGTGAACGTGGAATAGGGCAAGGGGCGTCGGAGAAACATTTTGCCGATATCGGCCTGCACAGGCTGTCCGTCTGCCCAGACCTTGTCGAGTGTCAGGAACAAATCCACGTACGGGGAGCGTCTTCCCTGTCTCAGGAAATCCTGGAAATACTCAGACTGCCGGGAAATATGATTAACCATCACATCCAGCAGCACATCATGCTTCGCCCCAATCACCTTAATATCTTCCCAGGAGCCAAAGGCAGGCTCGATCTCAAAATAAGTAAGCGGAGCAAAGCCCCGGTCGCCCGAGGAGGGAAACGGGGGAAGGATATGAATACCGCCCTTAAAAATATCTGAAAAATACTCATCCAGCACATGGTTTAGGGTCTGCAGGTTCCCGCCCAGCGAGTCGGGATACGTAATCAGCTGCACTTGATTGTGAATTGCCATAACTCTCGCCCTCCTAGATTTGGTACTTCGTCTTGAATGTCTCAAGTTCCGGCAGCTCTACGACTGCCCCTGTATATTGCAGCTTATACGCGCTGACTGCCAGCCCGAACTCCAGCGCTTTGCGGACCGGATAGCCCTTGATGAGCGCCGTGTACAAGCCGGACCAGAAGGCATCCCCTGCCCCCGTCGTATCTGTCACCTGCGTAGCCAGCGTATCCATCTTCACCGTTTCCTGCCCGTTTGAGGCGATCGCGCCGTCTTTGCCCAGAGTCAGAATGACCAGCTTCACTCCCAGGTCCAGGAATTTCTGCAGCTGATTCTCCGGGGTGTCTTTCCCGAACAGCCGCTCGGCATCGTCTTCCGACGGCTTCGCGATATCCACTTGCGGGAGAATCGTTTTGATATACTTAACCCCGTCCTCCCCTTTCTCCCATAGTGCCGGATGGTAATTAGGATCGAAGCAGACAAGAACCCCGTTCCGGCGGGCATCCCGGATCACTTGCTCTATCGCCGATCTCACCGGTTGCCTGGACAGAGGCCAGCAGGAAAAATGAACGATCTTCGTCCGCAGCAGGGCTGAGCGCAGCTCCTCGGTGTAGGTAAGCCGGTAATCGGCTCCCCGGTAGAAGATCGGGACCGGCGTGGACTTGCTCTTGGTCACGACCACCAGGCTCGTTGCTTCGTTTACATGCTGTACGCAGCTTGTATCCATCCCCGCTCTCTGCAAATGCTCCACCAGAAACAGCCCGAGCCCATCGTTCCCCACCGCAGACGCCACAAGCGGGCGGATGCCCAGCCGCTTGCTATTCATGGCGATATTAGCCGGCGAGCCTCCGAAATATCTGTGGTACATGCTGTACTCATAGGAGTCACTGTATCCCTCCGATATCATGTCTACCAGCAATTCCCCGACCGTTAGAAGATCGATGTCCTTCTCTTTAAATTTCAGGCTATGCGCAAAATCAAACATGGGTATTCCCCCATTCATCTATAAATACGGATTTAGTTCAACAACCCCTGGTTGTGTTTCTTATAGGACATGGGAGAGACTCCCGTTACATTTTTAAACATCTTAGAGAAGTAGAGTGAATCCGTAATCCCGACGGAAGCTGATACTTCCTGAATGTTAAGGTCAGTCTTCTGCAGGAGCATTTTGGCATTCTGGATGCGGATTTTGCTGATATATTCCGGGATAGACATTCCAGTGATCCGCTTAAAGTAACGGGAGAGGTAGGAACGGCTATAGTTGACGTGCTTGCACAGCATATCCACATCAATATGCATGTAGTAGTTCTGCTCGATGAACAGAACGGCCTGCTGTACCACGCTTTCGGAGCCGGTCCGCAGGCCGGCCTCGCCGTAATGCTTTGACCCCTGCTCAACCAGGTGGAAAATATGCAGCAGATAGCTAATGCACAGCAGCTGCCCGTTCCCCGCTTCCGGAAGCTCCTGGATCAGCAGCAGCATTTTATTAATAATGGTATGTGTTGCAATTCCCGCCAGGCAGCAGTGATTAATATCGAGCCCCATCAGATTCAGATAATAGGGAATATGCTGGCCGCCAAAGGAGACCCACATAATCTCCCACGGGTCCTCGGGGTCGGCATAGTAGAAATGCTTTTCTCTGGGAATCAGGATAAACATGTCTCCCTGGTTCTGCATTTTGTTGACATGATCGCCCTGGGTTAAATAGCCCTTGCCGCTGAGGACAAACACCATTTTATAAGTCTCCAGGACGCGCGGGCCAACGACATGGTCTTTGCCGCACTTCCGGTGACCAGCCCAGGTAATATAGGCAGACTGCTCCATTTGTGTTTTGGTCGGTGTGTAAAAATGCTGTACAATATGCTCTTCCATTTCTGCTTCACCTCAATGAAGTTGCCGTAATTTAAGTCTCTCACTGTACCGCACCGCTTTTTCTTTGTCAACCGGCCCAACTGGAAACAGCACTGCCGTCCTTTCATGTCTAAAAGAGCCCCGTAAAGGGGCTCAGCCCGGCAGCATTCCGGTTACTCGGCACCGGTAACCCACTGCTCCGTGAAGGAGATAAATTTCATCGTGCGGCGGTTGCCGAAGGAATATGCTGCATGCAGACTTCCATCCGCCGCCTGCATGATGCATGGATATTCATAGCGGCGGTTGCGGATTAGATTTTTGTGGCCGCTGAAGCCCTCACCTGTCTCCACATGACGGCGGTACGGCCACGTTCTGCCCTCATCCTCTGAAATGGCTACAGTAACAGGACAGCGTTCAAACGGCCAGACGGTAATATCCGGCTTGTCATTGAAGCGCAGATCATTGTAAATGATGGCGAGCTTGCCGCTCGCAAGCTTGATGGCGGAAATGCTGGAGTTGTTGTTCGGCAGCTCAGTGCGTACCGGTTCCGTCCAGTTCTCCCCGTTGTCATCCGATTTGGCAAAGTAAATATAGTCTGCCGCGCGGCTGCGGAAGAGCCCGATCAGCTTCCCTGGCGCCATCTCGATCACGTTGCAGTGCACACGGCCGCGGCTGCCGGGAACCTCGACGCTGCGCCAGGTCGCGCCTTCATCGTCGGAGATGTTCATGACCGTAATATCGCTGCCGTTGCGGGTATCATCATTGAAGCAGATCCAGTTCTCAAAGATCCATCTTCCGCTGGAGAGAATCTGAATTTTCTGGCGGCAGAATGAGCCTTCACGCGGGAACATAACCTCCGCCTCCCCCCAGGTATACCCGTTATCCCTGGAAACCTTGCGGTAAATCTTGGAGGTGTACTGCAGGTTGAACTCCGGCGGCTCATCGGCGGTACGGGCCCGCTGGGCCGTGTACATCACCCACAGCTCGCCGTTCGGATGAAGAAACAGGGACGGATTCTGCTCGCTGAAGCCGTTATCGTCTGAAATTCTCACAGCAGGTGTCCAGGCATCCGCCCCGGCGTTCAGACGGGACATCACGATGCTGACATCCGGGTTGCCTTCATCCGAGCCGGCAAACCAGACGCAGAGCAGATCGCCGCCCGGCAGCTCCTGCAGGTCACAGGCATGGCTTGTTTCGAAATCACAGGGCAATAGGGATTCCGCCAGTCCGAGGCGGCGGTTGAAATACAGCTTTCCGTCTTCAGTAAGGTCATTTAATTCAATCATAGGATGATTTAACATATTGCACTCCTTTAGTTAAAATATAATAATTCATAGGTTTCACACGATAATATATCCTTCTCTATTAGTGGCTTATTTCACGGAGCCAAGCAGAATCCCTTTCTTGAAGTACTTCTGCACAAACGGATAGATCAGCACAATCGGTACCATCGCTACGAAGATGGCCGCTGCCTTCAGGTTGCCGGGGTTCAGCATAATGCCGTCCTGGATAATCGTGCGGAAGGCCGTATTGGAATCGCCCGAGCTGATGACCAGTCTTTTCAGCATAACCTGAATCGTCTGCAGGTTCGGATTTTGCAGGTAAATGAGCGGCATCAGATACTGGTTCCAGATAAACACGGCATAGAAGACGCCGATTGTGGCCAGGATCGGTTTGGAAATGGGAAGAAAGACACGGCTCATAACCTGAAAATCGTTGGCGCCGTCGATTTTGGCTGCTTCCTCCAGCTCTGTTGGCAGGCCATCCAGGAAGGTCTTGGTAATAATCAGAAATTGTACATTGATCGCATTGGGAATAATCATGACCAGCCAATTGTCCACAAAACCAAGCTTATTCAAGACAATATAGGCCGGAATAATTCCCGCTTCAAATACCCAGGTGAACACGAACAGGCTCATGATCAGAAAACGGCCCTTAATCTGCTTGCGGGACAACACATAGGCCGTCATATACGTCAGCATAAGCGCAACAACTGTACCAATCGCCGTATAGATGCCCGAATTCAGCAGCCCGCGGAGAATGCCGAGACTGGAGTTCGTCAAAATATATTGATAAGCTTCAAAGTTAGGGTTCTTCGGAAAGAACACGACGTCTCCTGAGGCGATGCTTCTTCCGTCACTGATGGAGAGAAAGAATATATACAGGAAAGGATACGTACAGACAAGAGCGATCAATAGCAGAAAAATATTGTTGCAGATGTCGAACAGACTGATCTTTGTTCTCATCATCCTTCTCCTTTCTCAGAATAGCCGTGTATCGGAATATTTAGTGGACAGCTTATTGGTTCCGACAACCAGAACGTAAGCAACAAGCGATTTCAGCAGATTGACTGCCGTGCCGTAGCTGTATTCCGGGAACCCTGTGCTGGCAAAGGCCAGGCGGTATACATAAGTCTGTATAACATCAGCCGTCTCATAGACGCTTTGATTGTACATAAGCAAAATCCGGTCCAGATCGACCGTGAAAATGTTGCCGACGCTGATAATCAGCATGATGGCAAGCGTTGGCTTCAAGGAAGGGAGCGTGATATGAAGCATTTGCTGAAAGCGGCTGGCACCGTCCAGCGAAGCAGATTCATAGACGGATGGATCAATAGCAGCCATTGCAGCAATATACACGATTGCCGAATAGCCGAAGGTCTGCCATACCTGGAGCAGCACATAGTTACTGCGGAACCATCCCGGTTCTGCCATGAAGTAGATGGTGTCCAGGCCAAAACGGGCCAGAATGTCGTTAACCAGGCCGGTCGAAGGCGAGAGCAGCGTGTACAGAATGCTGACCATAACGGCCGAAGAGATGAAATAAGGCAAGAAGCTCAGGGATTGCACGCTTCCTTTAATCCAGCGGACCCGCACCTCGTTCAGCAGCAAGGCGAACAGAATCGGAATGGGAAACGTGAATAGCAGGGAATAGAAAGCGAGAATGAGCGTATTTTTGACAAGGGTCCATATATACGGGTCTTCAAAGATACGCTGAAAATGCTCCAGACCGACAAACGGACTGCCCAGCACCCCGCGAAAAGCGCTGAAATCCTGAAAAGCGATAATCATCCCGCCCAGCGGAGCCAGTTTGAACAATACCAGGCTGATCAAACCGGGCAAAAGCATGAGCAGCAGGAGCTTGTTCGTATTCATATAGGCGAGAAAACGGCGCATCCCCGTTTTTCGGGGAAGAGGCGTCATTCTGTCACTTGTTATCACTTTCTCCACCACCCATTTGATCTGAATTTGTACCCTGTATTTAGGTGCCGCGCCTTCCGGGGGGAAGGCGCGGCCAGTGCTGTTGTTTACTTGTACATGGCGTCGTAAGCTTCTTGCTGTAGGGCTACAATCTTCTTATATCCTGCTGTTTCCATTTCACCGAGGAAGGCATCCCATTCACTCATTGGGCGTTTGCCGTTGACGAATTCCGTCACTCCTGCGGTAACCGCCTCATTGACCTTAGCGGAAAGATCAGCCAATTGTTTAGACTGATCAGCCGAGTAGGTCACCTGTACACCGGTTTTCAGACTTTCGTCTGTGAACAGCTCCAGTGCAGCATTGCGTACAAGCTCTGTATTCCAGGAGTAGAACGCGTCGTTGTCAATCGGCTTGACGAAGGTGAGACGGTCGTTAAGGAAAGACCAGCGCGGTTCTCCGGCGGGCGTTGCTTCCTGCTCCGTGAAGTCCACTGTGTACTGCTTATTTCCGCCCTCATCTTTATAGCTTTCCCCTTCAACGCCCCATGAAACCAGCGTCTGTCCTTCATCGGAATAGAGATAGTCCAGGAATTTGATAATCGTCTCTGCTTTGTCTTTACTGTCTGCGTTAATAACCATTGCTCTTAGGGTGTTGTATTGGGTTTCCGTTGTCTGCACGGAAGGCTTTCCGTTCAGGTCCTTCAGATAAGGCAGGATGGCAATCTTGTAGTCCGGATCGTTGTCCGGTCCTCCATTATCCATGAACCAGGATGGACGGGTCAGGTAGTCATAGCTGATGGAGCCTTGTCCTGTAAGCATTTTGGATTCCCAGCTTTCCTCCGTACCGGAGCCTGCCACCCATTCAGGGTCGATCAAGCCTTCGCTGTAAAGTGTTTTATACCACTCCACCATTTTCTTGTATCCGTCGGAATACAGGTCAGTGCCCGTTTTGCCGTTGCCGTACACCCCTCTGGATATGCCGTCATCGTAATTCGCGGCTGCATTGAACGCGCTCTGGAAGCGGATATAGCCTTCACGGCCGACCATCGGATAGTAATTCTTATCATCCTTGCCGTAATACGCTTTCAATTTGCGCATCGCATCGGTCAGCTCATCAATCGTCTGCGGAGCCTTGGTAATGCCGGCCTTCTCGAAATGATCGGCGCGGTAGAAGATGAAGTCTGCAAAACGCGGAGCTTCGGCAACCAGCCCGAATATTTGTCCGTCCTTATCGGTAATCAACGTTTTGTAACTGGGGTTCTTCTCGATATAGCTCTTGATATTAGGCCCGAACTCTTCAATATACGGAGCCAGGTCAACAAACGCGCCTTGGGCACCGTATACGGTAGCCTGTGAAACGGAAACAATACCTGAATCAGGGAAGGTACGGCTAATAATTTTCTGGTCCACGGAAGCGTAGTACTCATCATCGTTAGAGCCGCCGGGAACAAATTCAACGGTCGTGCCTGTTGCCGTTTCCACATGCGGATACCACTTGTCTTCCTTCAGCCAGTTGATAAATTTATCATGCATCAAATAAGAAAAGCTGCTGCTTCCTTCCGCCCCGCTGTTGCCGTTGTTAGAGGTATTCGTTTTTGTATTTTGTGAGCAGCCGGCCAGCACAGACCCTGAAGCAAGCAGAGCGGCAAAGACTAAATAAAACGCTTTCTTTTTTCTCATTATTAGTTCCCCCTCGAAGTGTAATTTGAAATACTAAGAGTGTCTTCAGAAGTAGTATCTCATGACCCAAGTATAAAATTAATGCAAAAATAGCTATACCTCATGGAAAATTGCGCACAAAATCTTTTTTGTGCTACTGTTTTTTAATAGGAGTTGCAATTTGCAATACAATAGGCCGAAAAATCACAATAACCCTCTCGCTGTATAATCGGCCACCATACCTCGCACCTCCTCCAAGGCCTGGGGGGTGAGCGGAGCTACCGGCCGCCGGGCCGGACCTGCCGGTAAGCCGATTTCATCCAGCACCGCTTTCAGCACGGAAGGCAGGGTACCCAGCGCAAAGGCTGCCCGCAAACCGCGGAGGACACGCTGCGCCTGCTCTGCCTGCTCATATTCACCGCGGCGCCAATGCTCATAAATGGCCACCACTGTGGCCGGGAAAATATTGGCCGTTGCCGCAATAGCCCCTGTGCCGCCCGCCATCAGCGTGGACAAAATCAGCGAATCCGTTCCGGCAAGCACGGAGAAGGATTCCGGTGTGCGGTCGATCAGCTGCAGAATGTTATCGAAGCTGCCGCTGCTGTCCTTGATGCCGACCACATTCGGCAATTCCGCAAGCCTGGCCACAGTCTGCACGCTGAGGGTATTGCCTGTACGGACCGGAATCGTATACAGCACAAGGGGCAGCGATGTTTCCCCTGCTACGGCTTCAAAATGGTATTGCAGCTCAGCCTGCGTATAGGTAAGAAAATAAGGGGTAATCACGGAAAGAGCGTCCGCTCCCGCCTGCTCCAGTCGTTGCGCCAGACGGCTGGTCTCGCGTGTTCCGGAACAGCCTGCACCTGCATATACGGGCACACGGCCGCGGGCCTCATCAATGACGATTTGCGCTACCTCCAGCTTCTCTTCAAAAGAAAGATTAAAGAATTCGCCGTTGGTCCCCAGGCAAAACAACCCGTGCACTCCGGCATCAATGTAACGGTTCACCATCTTCCGCAGTGCCTTCTCGTCAATCTCCTCCCGCTGATCCAGCGGAGTGACCATCGCAGGTATAATTCCCTTCACTTCCAGCATGGTTCCCAGTCCCTTCCTATTCATTCAGATTCATTTCAGATCTATTTCAAGCGCAAACCTTCCCGGTATGTTGATGCTTAAACCGTCTGCTTCGGGGCCAGTTCAACAGCCGAACGGATCGCCTCCAGCATGCTTTTCTCATCCGCAATGCCTTTTCCCGCAATATCAAACGCTGTGCCGTGATCAACAGAGGTACGGATAATCCCGCCCTTCAGACCCACGGTAATATTAACGCCGTCCTCTATGCCCAGCACCTTAATGGGCGCATGTCCCTGATCGTGGTAGCAGGCGACAACAATATCAAAGTCTCCCCGCATGGCCCTGTAAAAAAGGGTGTCCGCCGGAGCAGGACCATATACATCCATTCCTTCCATCCGTGCTTTCTCTACGGCCGGAACCAGCTTCTCTTCCTCCTCTCCGTTTCCGAACAACCCGTTCTCCCCTGCATGGGGATTGATGCCGCACAGGGCAATCCGCGGATGATTATTCCCCGCTGCCCGCAGCACCTGATCCGCCAGCTTCAGCACCTTATACGTCCGTTCCGGCGTAATCAACTCCACAGCCTTGATCAGCCCGACATGGGTCGTCAGGTGAATAACCTTGAGGCGGCCGGTGGACAGCATCATCGAGAAATCCTCCGTCTCTGTCAGCTTGGCCAGAATTTCGGTATGTCCGGGATAGAGATGCCCTCCCTTATGCAGCGCCTCCTTATTCAGCGGGGCGGTACAGATGGCCTGGACTTCACCGGACTTCGCCAGCTCAACAGCCTTGGCAATATAATGGAAGGCTGCATTTCCCGCCGCTGCGGACAATTGCCCGTAAGGAACGGCATCCGGCAGAAGCTTCAGATTGATGCAGTCAATGATCCCGTGCTGGAAAAGCGCCTCTGCGACTCCTTCTATCGGGCGAATCTTCATTGCATCCCGGCTGGAGATGGCAGCCGCCCTCTCCAGCGTTCCGGTGTCACCGACAACGAGCGGGCGGCACACCTCATAAATATCAGGGTGCGATAACGCCTTTACAATAATCTCAGGACCGATACCGGCCGCGTCCCCCATAGTAATGGCAATAATCGGCTTCATCATGTCACACCTCTCTCTGCAGAGCCTTCACGGAGCGTACCAGTACCTGATCGCTTCCGAAAGCCCCCGCTTTCGTAATAATATATCTGCCGGATTCACCCGGCGTCCGCCCAAGCGGGACTCCGTTCTCCACCTCATTAATGAGCTTAATCTCCACATCGCTTAAATGGTGGCAGACCTGCTTCGCGGTATCTCCTCCGGTTAGTACCATATGGCGGATACCGCACTCGGCGATAATCTCAGCAGCCACCCGGCCAAGCGCTGCGCTGATGCGCTCGCCTACTTCCGTAGCGCTCAGGCCACCGGTGCGCCCAAGCTCAGTGACACGGTCGACCTCTTCCGGATTGCCCGGCGTATAGAGCGCCACATGCCTTCCCTCCCGGGAGATGATACCGGTTGCAAGCTCACGGACCCGGTTTAATTCCACAGCGCATGTTCCCGGGAAGAGCAGCTTATCCGATTCAACCACGAGAGCAGAGACACCCTCTTCTTTGACCAGCTCGGTCAGCTGGCGGCGCGACCACGGATTGACACTGCCCACTACAATAAGCACAGATTTCGGATCTGAATACAAGGAATTCCCCCAGTGGGTTGCCTGG
Organism: Paenibacillus phytohabitans; assembly: GCF_013141775.1. Classification (GTDB taxonomy): domain Bacteria; phylum Bacillota; class Bacilli; order Paenibacillales; family Paenibacillaceae; genus Paenibacillus_AQ; species Paenibacillus_AQ phytohabitans. The sequence continues at coordinate 155,996 of NZ_WHOB01000086.1, read as the reverse complement.
CTTTTGTCCGGCCTCTCCAGTACTACCCCAGCTCCCGCTTGCTTCGGCGCTTCCCTGATGCTGCAGAGAATCTGCGTTGTTAATGCGCCGGCCAAACCCGCTGAACCGGCCCATACCACTTTCGGACCTCCCGGTCCTCCGGGGAACAAGGAAGCGATCAAGGCCAGATCCTCTTCCTGCTCCGCATCGAACACAAGGTAAGGAATGCCTGACTGGCGGCAGCCGGCAAGCCGCTTATCCAGCGCAGCCCGCCCGCCTCTCAGCAGTTCCAGCGGAATAAGGGCGGCCGGATAACGGCTTTGCCGCTCAAGAATGGCAGAGAAGGCCGATTCCGTTGCCGGATGCTTGGGATCATTGGCCATCTCCGTCTCGTGCAGCGGCATCCCGTTCACATACACAATTCCTTCTGTCAGCGTGCGTCCCACCTTCGGGAAAGCCGGGGCAATAACAATGAAATCAGGCTGCAGCGTCTCATAAACCGCGTCCAGCTCACTGCCGATATTTCCGCGCAGCGTAGAATCAAACTTCTTATAGATGACAGGAGAGGTAGCTTCTCCGCCGCGCCCCAGAAACAGACATACATCCTTGACTCTCTGATAAGCCTCCTGCGGAGGAAGAGAGCGGCTGTCGGTATCAAATACAACAGCCTCCTGTTTCCCGCCGCCCGTCTTAAGCTCCAGGAGTACAGAAGTGGACAGGCCCTGACGGGCCATTTGCACCCCCGTATCATTCGCCCCGGTCAAGTCATCCGCGATGACGGCGATGTTCATTTTCTAACCCCCTCCATACAACAGCAATTACACATATACAGCAGAACGCTGCTTCAGGGAGCAGCCGCCCTGTCAATCCTCTTTTAATTTGCGCCACAGCGTTGAGCGGTTGATGCCAAGCCGCTTGGCGGCCAGCGACTGGTTCATATTCTCCTGCTCCAGGACGGTCTGGATGATATCCCGTTCAATGTCCTCCAGCGGCTGATACAGGTTCAGTTCCTCCCTGCCGGGCACCGTGTCTAACCCGCTGCGTGCTTTCCGGCTTCCTTCCTCCAGCAGCGCCAGCGCCTCAGGTTCAATGAACGGCCCCGTGGATGCCGCTACAAAGAGATCCATCACCGTGCGCAATTCGGTGAAATTACCCTGCCACGGATGCGCGAGAAGCGCCTCCATGACCTCGCTCCGGATACCGGCAATCTGCTTGCCCTGGCGTTCATTCGTCCAGATCAGGCAGGCGCGGATGCTGCGTTCCAGCCACGGCGTATCCCGCAGGGCCGGAAGCGGGATTCTCCGGTCCTGTAAGCTGCGCAGCAGCTTGCCGGCCAGCCGGTCCTCAGCAGCGAGCACCTCCGGATCCCTGTCAAACAGAAACACCGTCTTCATCTTGCGCTTGATAATGAATTCAGCCAGTTCCCTCTGCTGCTTGGCAGAGAGCAATTCCGCCCCTTCTATGGCGGTAACGCGCCCGCCGCCGTACAGCATCAGCTCCATCATGGCTTTCAGCACCTCTTCCGATGATCTCCGGATATTAAGGTGCAGAATGCCGTCCCTTGATTCGGAGAGGGCGGCGTTGATAACGTAACGCTTGCGCCCGCTGCCCTTTTCGCCATATACGGCTGCGGGATAAGCCTGAAAGTCCGTCTCCAGCCCGACGTCTTCCCGGTGGGAGAAATAAGGGGCTTCCGTCAGAAGGTAACTGGCGGCAAGACCGCTGCGTTCCGGTTCATCAACGGATGAATGCAGCATATACAGTAAGCGTTCATCTGCGGCAGGCAGTATTTGCGCCTGCAGGTACAAGCCCTGCTCCGGTTCATAAACGGATGTCACCGTATCAAAGTCCGCCCCCCGGCCGGCGTCCCTGAGCATTTCCCGCAGACCGGGGTACATGGTATAGAGCGTATCTGCTGTTTCAGGAAGCCGCAGAAGCTGCTTGAACGAAGGGTTGGCGAACTCCAGCTTGCCGCCTTGATCCACCGCCGCATATCCGTCCTCCAGCTTACCGAGCATGGCTTCGTACATTTCATTCTTGACCTTCAGCTTCCGGGCTGATTTATAGAGCTGTCCGGCCCGCGAGAACGCTTCCATTAATGACTCCCTGCCGGAGGTAATTAATACGCCCTGCAGACCGCTTTCGGCCGCGATCTTGACCGTAATGCTGTCGCCAATGATAACCTGGATGCCTCTCGCTTTGGCGTCTGCCAGGGCAGCACTGACTTCCTGCTCCTGATGGATAACCGTGTATGAAATATCGACCTCCATCAAGCTGGACACGGACATAAAGCCTTCGATGATATTGGGGAATCCGATCATTTCACATTTGGCATTGTATCCTTGTACCAGCGTCAGGATCCGTAATATGTCGAATCCGGAAACGGGAATTTCCACAACGGGCAGATAGGAATGCTTTTGCAGCAGCTTTGCCGTCCCGCCTCTGCTGATAATGATATCGTAGCCCTCCGAGTGAATGCGGCCGATCAGCGGCAGCACCCTCGACAGATCTCCATGCTCCACTACAATCTCAAATTCCTGCAGCTCATTCTGTAAGCTTAGCGTTAATTCAAATAACCCCGGGTAAGGAGCAATGACAATTGCTTTAATTTTCATGCAGCTATTCATCCTTGTTTTTTTAATGCCATTATAACCCAGCCGCCGTTCATTAGGCAGCATCAAACCATTCCTTAGTGAAACAGCTTGCCGTATACCGCACCGATGTCATCCAGCGTCATCACCTTCGGGTTGTTAGCCATCAGCCGGGTAACCTGCGAAGCCGCGAGTGAAAGACCGGGAATATCGCCGCGCGCAGCTCCGAAGAGCGTCAAATCCTGAGGAATGCTCATCTCCTGCGTCCACAGCCGGATTTGCCCGATCACCTGCTCCGCATCCCGCTGTCTTCCCTCTCCGGTCTGAAGCCCCATCGCTCCGGCTACAAGAGCCAGCCGTTCCACAATCGCATCGAAATTAAATTCCATTACATGCGGCAAAAGCATGGAATTAGCCACTCCGTGCGGCACATGAAATTTCCCGCCAATCGGATAAGCCAAGGCATGTACAGCTGCCGTTCCGGCGCAGGTCAATGCCATTCCGCCGTACATGGAACCGATCAGCATATCCTCCCGAGCTTTTCTGTCGTCTCCGTGGTGATAGGCCTGCAGGATACTGGCAGAAATGCTGCGGATGGATTCAAGTGCGAACATGTCGCTGAACCGGTTGGCCTTGTTGGAAATAAACGATTCAAGCGCATGGGTATAGGCATCCATTCCTGTCGAGGCTGTAATATCACGCGGCAAACCAAGCGTCAACAGCGGGTCCAGAATGACTAATGCCGGCAGCAGGTACCGGCTGACAACACCGATCTTCAGCTCTTCCTCCGGCAAAGTCACAATAGCGTTGGGTGTCACTTCCGAGCCTGTGCCCGAGGTGGTGGGAATCAGGACTGTCGGAATACCCGGATTCGGAATCAGATCCGTCCCCAGCATGTCACGGACAGAGAGGCTGTTGGTCTTCATGACAGACAGAAGCTTGACAACATCCAGCACACTGCCTCCGCCGATACCTATAATCGCATCGCAGGGAACTTCGGCTATTGCGCCGGAGAGCGCTTCCAATTGGGCGATGGTCGGTTCAGGCTGAACATCGGTATTCCAGTGCACGGCGATCCCGCCGCTCTTCAGGCGGTTTGTAACTTCATCCAGCGTGCCGCTGCTTTGAAGAAAGGGCTGGGATACAAGCAGTACCGATTTCAGAGATCCCAGTCTTTGCAGATGCTCCACAATCCGCTCCAAGGAGCCGCAGCCCGCGATAATGCTGCGAGCCGTTTGAAAGAAATACTGTTCCATCATATCTTCTCCTCTGGATATCTTGATACATCTGTATTCGAAATTAGTATAGCATATCGTTGCAATAATTCAACGTTTAATTGTTTATATGGAGGTAAAATAAAATATAGTTGCTTTTTGCAACGTTATCTTATGAAAATCAAATGAACTCATTTGATCTGTGATTTCTATAAGCTATAGAATCCAAACTTTAAGCGGGATATATTCAACAAAAAAACCCGCCCACCCATTAGGGCTGACGGGTAAACAGTATGAATTGTACGAATATCCTGAACCAGGACTTTAATTTCTTTCAAGTGTCGCCAGGGAAACCATTACCCAGGGAGAAAACTTATTGGACAATGCGCCTTTAGGATTGTGTATCCGGAAAAGAAAAGCTTCCCCTGCCTGATTCTTCCATACCATATAATCTACTACTCCTTTATCACCAGTAGCCTGCAAATACAATTCTGCAAACCCGAGCGGATGTTCAACCAATTCCCCGCTATAATCTTTAGCACTGCCTGTAGCGGTAAGCTCAGTTTCACCTTGTTGCTTCAGCGCAGTGAGATCGTATTCAGAAGCCAAACTTTCAATTTCCGCATAGTAGGCCGGGTCCTCCGTAAGTGATAAACGGTTAGTCTGTGCATTCAATGTGAAATCCCCAGTGATATATAGGGAATAGCCATCACCTTGCTCCAGTGTAGCCGTTTGCCCGCTAACCCCACCCTCCTGTTCACCGAATTCCCGGGTCTCTGGCCGTTCAGAGGTCTGAGGATCAGTAGGGTCAGGAGCTGCGGACGCTGGTGCCTCCGTGGCGGAGGGAGTGGCCGAAGGTACTGGAGTGGCTGTAGCTTCAACAACTGGCGTCGTCGCTATACTTGTTGCTGTTGGCTCTGTCTCATTTGCAACTTCATTGTTGCTGCACGCGCCTAAAATTGAGGCGGATAGAATAATAGTGGCAGCTGCCGAAAATAATTGTTTGTTCATTGTATACCTCCTCTATCTGGATAATAGTTATTACCCAAAACCTGCACTCCCTCCCCCAGAGCCCCCAATCCGACTGTATTCCAGGGATTCCAATTTGCATTTGATCCAAGAAGTTGTTTGTCATTATTAATAATGCTATATACTGTTATGAATACATTTATAGGATATTGCACCGGAACGAAAGGGGTGGCATTCATGTATAGAGTAGCGATATGCGATGATGAGGAGAAGCAGCGGGAGCTTGTTAAAAGAACTCTGATAGGCTTATCCATCAAGACAAATATTGAATTCGAGATGGAGTTATTCCACTCGGGAGAGCGGCTGGCCGCTCATTATGAGCGCGGCGAAGTGCCCTTCCATATTCTAATTCTTGACGTGGAGATGGGCGGAATGAATGGGATTCAGACTGCACGGAGAATCCGCGAGCTGAAGCACTTTGATGAACAGATTATTTTCCTGACCAGCTACCCTCAATATATGGTGGAGAGCTTCGATGTCATCACATTCCAGTATTTAATCAAACCGGTAGCACCTCTCCTCCTGGAAGAGAAGATCACCAAGCTATGCCAATATTTTCAGGCCCAAGATAAGAAATTCATGGTCATTAAATCCGGTTATGATGAGGTTGTATTAAGATATGATGATATCCTTGCGATTGAGGTTGCCAAAAGCCTTACAATAAAAAGCAAGCTGCATGTGATCACCAAAGCCCAAATCTATGAGAGCAAGGGTATTATTGCAGATTATGCCGCAGCTCTAAAAGACAGTAACTTCCTGCACATCCACCGTTCGATTATTATCAACCTGCTGCATGTGAAGAAGTTCGCCAGCGGCTCCGTTCTCATGTCGAATGGGATGGAGCTCCCTATAGGCCGCTCCAAGATCAAAGAGGTTAAAGATTACTACACCAAATTCATGATCATGAAGGGTAATTCGTATGATTCTATATAACCTGCCGATCGTCCTCTGTGTGCTGCTGGTGATGTGCTTTCAAACCAACTTTTTCTTCAATTCCGTCTTTGACAAGTCTGCCAGGAAGGCTAACCGGATCGTTTACTTCATTATTTACGGATTGCTTTGTTTCATGTATTTAGTCATTCCGATGAATTCCTATATAGCCTCTTGTGTCGCATTGCTGATGATTTTTGGTTTGGCGCAATCCTATGATGTGGAGATTAAGACCAAGGTCATTTTTTCCATCCTGTATGCGGTTTTGATGACAATGGTCAGTTTTATCTCGCTTTATATTTTCTCAAGTCTGGATTCCATAGATTTCACTACCCTGGATTCGGGTAACGGGCAGGACCGGCTGACCTTTACGAAGGCCTTAATCCTTAGCTGTGTGATTATGTTTGCTGTTATTCAGGTGATCAGATTCATTTCCAAACGCAGAAGCTTCTCTTTGCCTTACCGTTACTACATTTTCTTCTTGATCGTCCCCCTGGTCAGTATCTATCAGATCAATGTATTTACTGTCACCAGTGAGAAAAACATCTATTATTTCATGGCGATCATCGGATTCCTGTTCCTGAATGTGATGGTCGTCTATATTTTCGATACGATTATTGATAAATTTCAATTCATGCATGAGAATGCACAATTGCAGCACCAGATGAATTATCAGGATGCGAATTATGAGAAAACGGTGCACAGCTTCAAATCCATTAAGCGGATTATTCACGACACCCACCAGCAGTTTCTCTACATTGAAGAGTGTATTAAACGAAATGATTCAGCGGCGGCACTGGAGCATATCAGGGTTACCTTAAATAAAGTCGAGGACGCCTATCAGCGGGTGAACACCGGACATCTCGTTATAGATGCTCTGGTCACGAATACCCTCAATATTGGACAGGCCAACGGAATTAGAATAGATACCAGGCTTCAGCTCTATTCGCTGGAAGTAAATATTGACCGTTATGACCTATGTGTCGTTCTTGGCAATATGCTGGATAATGCGATAGAAGCCTCTAAGAAAGTTAAGGTGGCAGAGGACCGGTACATGCTCATCCAGATTCATTCGAATGAATCTGCGCTGTTCATCCACATCCTTAATCATATGGACAAAGTGACCGCCCCCTTGCACAGCCAGAAGCCGGACCCGGAGTATCATGGCATCGGCTTAACCAATATAGCCAGAATATGCGATAAGTACGGTGGCAACATGACCATCGAGTCCGGACACAAAGTCTTTAACAATATGGTCGTCCTCCCCTTTCACACGGTCAATCCTTAGACAAAACCATTGTTTAGGGATTGTTTTTTTCGTTTCAGGGTACTTCGGATCTTCTCCCTCCTTCTTGCTTGTATGATGAATCCATGATTACATTTCGAGCAGCAACAGGAGGAGGAAATAAGGATGAAGAAGTTGATTGCCGCAGTATTGGCTTCGGTGTTAGTGATCCCCATGGCCCAGGCCTCGGCACAGGAGAAGGGGACAACCGTGGAAGAAAAGGCCCGCGCGCTGGCTTCAGAGATCATCTCCAATTATGGAGTAAGCGGACTACAGTATGCCATCAGGGATAAAGGTTCTATCACCCTGTCCGGGGGTGCCGGTGTGTACGATAAAGCCACTCAGGCACCGGTAACGAAAGATACGATGTTTGGGATTGGCTCGGTCAGTAAAATGCATGTCTCTGCCGCAACGATGATCCTGGCGGATTCTACGGCCATTGATATCGACAAACCCCTCACTACGTATTTACCGCAGTTTAAGATGGCCGATGCCAGATATAAGGACATTACACCGCGGATGCTAATGAATCATTCGTCAGGTCTTTACGGCAGCCACTATGGCAACAGCATGCTGCTGGATGACAACGACACACAGAATCATGATGAATTACTGTCAAGACTGGAGTCCGAACATCTGAAATCCGATCCCGGAGAATATTCCGTGTATTGCAACGATGGCTTTCAGCTGCTCGAGCTCATGATTGAGCAGGTGAGCGGTTTAAGCTATTCCGAATTCCTGGACCGGTACCTGAGCAGTCCACTGCAGTTAAGCTCCACCAAAACGCCGCTCGATACGTTTGACAGACAGCAGCTGGCCAAAACCTATTTCCCGGGGCTGGAGCAGGCTCTGCCCGTTGAGAACGCCAACGTTATTGGTGCCGGTGGAGTCTATTCCACGGCAGAAGAATTGACCGATTTTGCTGAAGTGCTGATCGGAAACCGTACGGATATTTTATCCGAAGCCTCCGTCAAGGCTATGCAGAAGCCTGAATATAAGAATGGAATCTGGGTACCGGATGAACGAAACACCTTCAGCTATGGTCTGGGCTGGGATGCTGTGAGCCTGGCCCCGTTCAGCGATTACGGAATCACCGCACTAACCAAAGGCGGGGATACCATTATGTATCATGCTGCGCTAACTGCAATACCTGAATCCGATATTTCGATTGCTGTGCTCTCCTCCGGCGGGAGCTCGATCTTCAATACGATTTTCGCCTCGAATGTCCTGCTGGAGTACTTGAAGGATACCGGGAAGATTGACAAGCTCCTGCCTGACCAAACCTTCGAGCCCCCGGTAAAAGCGTCCATGCCTGCTGAGCTACAATCCTATTCGGGATTATACGGTACAGTAGGCGCTACAACAGCTATAACGGTTAAGGACGGGGAGCTTGACCTGCCTGCCCTGGAAGGCGGACTGATCCCCGCACAGAAATATATCTACACAGGCAACGGGCAATTTAAGAGCAGCGATGGCCGTTCCGCCGTAAGCTTCGATCCGCAGAAGAACGGCAAAACCTACCTAAAGCTTAATGCCGAGTTGGATTTCCCCGGAGCCGGCCAGATGGTGATGGTAACCTACGAATATCAGAAGCTGGAATCCAATCCTCTAACCCCCGTGACGAAGCAGGCCTGGGAAAAGAGAAACGGGAAAAATTACTATGCTTTGGATGAAAAGATCAATTCATTATTTTATCTGTCCCCTGCGATCCTAATGAAGAATATCGCTGTGGATGAGGGGTATGCCTCGGGCACCCGGATTGTGGATGAGCACAAGTCCGTCAATGCAGCTGAAATACCGGTCATGAACGGAAGAGATGCATTTGATTTGAATTTCTATACGAAGAACGATGCGGAGTATTTAACCATCGATGGCAATGCTTATATCAGCGAAGATGCGGTTCAGCCTATCTATGGAGGCCGGTCGTCAATCAGTACGGTACCCGCTAACGGGCAAGGAATATGGTTCAAGATCGGTGAGAAATCAGCCGGTAAAACAATGACTGTAACTGCTCCGGCAAGCGGCGGCTTCGCTGTATATGATGCCGATGGAATGATCGTAAACTTCTCTGTGGTGACCAAGGACCCTTCAGCAGTCTTGCCGCAAGGCGGTATGGTTGTGTTTGGCGGTCAAGCCGGAGATGTATTTAAGATTAGTATAAAATAACAAAACAGCCGCAGGGCACCGGCATAACTACGGTACTCTGCGGCTGTTATTTGTTCATGATTAATTATTCATAAAGACAACCCCGTAATCGGGAAAGGCTTCCGTCCATTTGGCAATCGTCTTCGGCAGTTCAGTTGTATCCGGCACGTTGGTGTAGAACCGGACAATGGCGATATCGAATTCTTCCAGGCTGTTCTCCTCATCCGTGTCGAGTACCGCTGCCCAATAATGGCCCTGTTTGTCATACATAATAATCGCTTCTGTCAGTGTAAACAGTCCGCGAACGCCGCCTGAGATTACACTTGCACCCAGACCATCCAGATCCTTCGGCTTATCCAGCAGCTGCATGCTGTACAGGAACAGATCGTAATCATCCCCTACAACTGTGCGGAAGGCCTTGTCTTCCGCAGCTGTCTTGAATACACCTGTATCCTTCAGCGTGTAGACGCCCTCTTTGTACGGACCTCTGGCATATTCGCCGGTGTAGGTTACATTCGCTCCCGCAGAGTATACTGGCGAAGGGCTGGTTACATACAGCTGGCCGTTCAGCAGGTAGAAAAAGACAACCGAACCGTCCTCTTCCTTATATACAGCCATCCGTTTGCGGACCACGGCCGACTCTTCATACAGCTGGCCGGAATGGCCGCCATCGAACGCATCGATGGAAAAGGTCAGCTTATCGCTCTTGACGTTGCTGAATTCTACATATCCCCCATAGAAAGGCGATTTGCTTGCCATATACCATTCGCCGTTCCACTCGGCAGCTGCCGGAACCTTAACACTCTTGGCGGCTGTTGCCGTTAACGCCTCTACCGGCAGTTGGCGGGTACCGTCCGGATTGCTCCATACCCCCGCAAAGCCGGTGCCGGCAATCCACCAGCCCTCGAAGCGGCCCGTTTCTTTGCCTTTGGCATCGTATTCATACATATTGACTATTTTGCCGCTGACATCACCTGTGAGCTTGATCGTCTTTTTGTATTTGTCGTAATAATAACTGCCGGTCAGCTTTCCGCTGCTCTCAATCTTGACCGACATATGAATCGGCAGATTCCCGTTGATTGCGCCGGTCAGCGGCACCAGTCCGTTCGTGGCCGGACTCTGGGTTGCCGCTGCCACCTGAACCGTAGTAGCCTTGTCTTGTGCCGGAGCGGCAGCCGCCGCCGGGATAATGAAGAGTGCTGGCAGCAGTAGCGCGGCAGCCAGCAGTGTACCTATTTTACGTATCATAATGGACCTCCCTCTCATGCCATCTACAACAGATATATTACACTGTATGCCATGAATTACCCTATTGTTGTCAGATAGACCCTCAGATTATCAAGACTCTGGAGAAAATTAACGGCAAGCGGGTACTCTATGTTGTGCAATCTAAAGGGTTTGGTTAATGACAACTAAAGACAAGGAGTTGATTAGGGATGCCAGAATCTCATCATGACAAACCGAAGCAGGAGGTCTCTATAGAAACCTTCGCCTTCAAGGCGGACAAGCTGCTGCCGAATAATCCGGAGCTTCCGGCAGTTCTATATAAAGGTGCATTTCAGGAGCATCCGGAAAGCGCAGAGCAGATCTTCAATGATAACGGTTGGCGGAACAGCTGGGTGAACGGGGTATTCAGCTATCACCATTACCACAGCAATGCGCATGAGGTGCTCGGTGTGATGTCCGGCAGCGCCAGCCTGCAGCTCGGCGGCGATACCGGCCGCAGGGTTGAAGTGTCGGCCGGAGACGTACTGGTGCTGCCTGCCGGTACAGCGCATAAGCGGCTCACTTCCTCGCAGGACTTCCGCATCGCTGGCGCTTATCCCGGCGGAGCAGATTACAACACCCGCCGGGCGACGCCGGACGACTTCGCGGCGGCGCTCCCTGAAATCGGACAAGTGCCGCTGCCGGATAGTGATCCTGTTTATGGTGAGGCAGGTCCGCTGTTGAGGGTGTGGGGCGTCCGGGGATAATCAACAACACCAATTAATGGTGCATTGAAGACAAAAACGCAAACCCAAAAATAGTCCAGTCATTTAGCACATGCACTATGAACGATGTCCAAATATTCTTAGTCTTAATATATGGGTACAGCAGAACAAACCGTGCAATACCAATACCGAGGATGGCTTGGGCGATGTTCCAATTATAAGTTGGCAAATGGTATGCACCAAAAATAATGGAGGCCACTATCCACGCTAAAATGACCGCAGACTTTCTGCTCAATTTAAGTTTTTGTACGCCCAGCGAGAGAATGACTAAGAATGGAAGTATTGTTATTAGTTCTTCACCAAACAGCATCGGAATCATCTTCAGGAATGTCGGAATTGCCTCAATGAAATTACCATCGAATCCTTCACTCACTGGATTTGCACTAACATTAAATAATTTTGTAATTATTGAACCGGCACCAAGTGTCACAATAAGATTCACAATGTACGTCCCCAGAATTAAAACTATATCTTTCGCAACCAATTTTCTGAATAGAGAGGTCCAATGGCCCCGTGCAACGAAGATCACTGCTGCTAAAGGGAAAATCACATTCATAAAGGGCTGTACATAAGTTCCCCCGAACCCCACTAGAAATAGAGCGAAACCCACAGCAACAGCAATCAGAAAAATAAGGCTGCTCTTCAAATTCAAAGTGGGGGATTGCAGTTCGCTGTAGAACGGAAAATCATTTTTACGCTCAAATCTAAAAAAATTACTTTTACTCATTATTAATCAAATCCTTCCGAGATAATAATTTACTATATTATCCAATTTATGTAGATCCTCACCTGTGCATTTAGCTCAGATGTTGTTGTGATTTTTTAACTTCTTGAGTTTCTGTTTTGAATAGCTCACGTAAGCTTTTTTGTACTATCACACTATACTCCCGTTTTTTTCTGAAAAATTTACATTATTTTCAGAAATTCATTACAATATTCACACATGTTTTTCTAGATTGCTATTATAATAAACTTTGCTTAGAATAATAATTCATTGCGAATAGAAGTAATCGCAGGAATATATGGCCATTCGCTTGTTAAGCTAAAACAGGCAGGTAATAATATAATAAATGTAAACTATGTCAACTAATACGAAAGTGGTGTAACGGACACGATGGATATAAGATTGTTAAGAAAAATAAAAATGATAAACTTCGTCACCTTCATTTCCTTCTGGACGCTCTTCTTTTTTGCTCTGTCGGATAAGCCTCCACCTGCAGGCTTCTATGGGCTTATTGCCATATTATTAGTGTATGCTGTTTTGATTTATATCTATTTGGACGATTTTATTGATAGCATGATTAAAAAGCGCAGAGGCGTTTTTCTGCTCAACCTGTTATATTTCACCCTCGGAGGATTCGCTTTCAGTCTGATTCTCTCCATTATTGTCATTAACCTTGTTTCTAATGTACCGAATGAAGGATATCTAATCTCAGCCTACACAACAACCGCAGTGGGTTTCCTGAATGGGTTATTTTTCTATGGGTTCAACAAGCTGCTGTTGAAGAAGTACATTTGAACACAAAGAAAGAGCACATCCCTTAGAATGTGCTCTTCTTTGAGTCAAGATTATTTACCCGCTTCGCCGGATTTCTCCGCCAGTCCGGCCACGATCTGATCTATCGGATTCGTGAACAGGGCATACAGAATGGCAGCATTCTCCTGTTTGCTCAGGGCTTCTCTGGACTTGAAGTCAACAGCCCCCTTGACATCCGCCTTGATGTCCGGTCCGTATAAACCAAGAGCCACAGCCATCTTCACTGCCGGAACTGCCCATTTATCCGTATTTAGCCAAACATCCTAGAATACTTATCTGCAACAACAGTAAGCGTCAAACAGCCCACACCTTGACACCAAGGTGTAGGCTGTTTCTTTAACCTCTTATCCTGGTGCTGGGAGCAAATGTCTCAGGACCGGACTGAGCAGGTACTGCTGATCTGTGATGAGTGTTTTTTGATGATCGACTCTAACGTCCCGCAGAGCCTAGTATTTGTTCAAAATACTGATGGGGACAGCATGGGGTCGATGAGCATGGACAAAAAGAAACAGCTCATAGAGCTATTCTTCTACATGGGTCTAGTGATCATAGGGATCATATTGTTATTCATGAAGGAAGGGTAGAATGATGATACTATGCGGTTTTTTAACCATGTTCGCTACTTAGCTATTGAACGTGGAGCAATAAAGGAGATTGACGAAGAATTATTACAAGCACTTTTTTTTCATTTCTGAGGAGTATGAAATGCGAATTATTATGATTAATGAAGGACTGCCGGAGAGCAGTCCTTTTTTACTAGAACTGATAAAAGCAGATATTCAAAATGTGGTTACTGCCGAAACAATAGAGATGATTCAAGATGAGCTTCGAGAGTGTTTTTCAGAAGTGGGAATGCTTCGACGTAATCCTGCTAAAGAATCTGTTTCAATAGAGGTGGTACCTCCATCTTCACCAGTGGAAGAAGTAACTCAATTCCAGTTTAAATGCACTAATGTTGTAATTGCCATAGCTGGATGTGACCGGAGAGTAGGCGTCACCACTACGGCATTTAATTTAGTTTGTTGGATTAATGCTCATGGTGGGACTGCCTGCTATTTTGAATCAAATACCAGTAATCATCTGGCCCATATCATTCAGTTGTTCAAACCAGATAAAAATGGAAATGCCTATTCAATAGAAGGTTCTGACTTCTATATGATGAAAGAATTAAATCAGGACTATAACTTTTATGTAGTTGACTGTGGAGTAATAGGAGCCTCTGAACCTCATGTGGATTTCATTAACGCTAATTTAAGGGTACTTTGTGGATCAACATTGCCCTATGAGATACCAATAGTCTATAGAGCTATGGAGATTTGTAAAGGCCTTGAATTTTTAGCACTCGTTTTATTCGCTCCGATTTATATGAGGTCCTATATTAAGCGTATTTTCAATGAAGATGTTTTTTTTGGCGAAGCATCGCATGACTTGTTTGATTCATCAATAAATAACTCATTTCACGAAAAACTACTAAAGAATTATATTTATTAATTAGTGTTATTCTTGTAATAAAATAGAGCAAGGCTACTTCTCGTGAGAGAATGCACCTTGCTCTGGTACTAGTTTTTTATTATAGCTCCCATTCTAAAGCTCCCCTTAAATTAGAAACGTTATTAATAAATAAAAACGGTGAGCCCTCAGTTGACCAATAATCACCTTGTCTTGATCTATATCTTTTTGTACCCTGCATAATATAGCAAGCCTCTATTGCTCTAGTTATTCCGACATAATGAAGATTTAAAGATTGAGTATAGTCTTCTTCTGTGAGCCAATTTCCTTCAGCTGGTAATATCCATCTGTAAACATCTAAAAGAAAAACACATTTAAACTCAAGTCCTTTAGACTTGTGTAATGTCATGATGTTTACTTCTTTTTCAGTCGCAGGTTTAAAACTATTACGATTTTCTTTATCCCCTAATACGGTATTTAATTCCTTAGATATCCCATTATCTATCTCTTCTGGATAAATAAGCTTAGCAAATTTCACAAAAGACTCCAGGTGTTCAACTAATTGATCTTCATTTAATAAAAAAATACTACTAATAATTATTAATCCGCTTTCAAACCCTTTTATATCATATTCTTCATTGAAGTAGTTTTCGACAAACTCTAAAATGGTAGTTAAACCAACTTTATATGAGAAATACGAAGTTAATATATCATTAAAAAGCATACCCCAATTCGTATTACTTCTGTCTAGTGCAGTATCTACAAATAGTTTGTTTTCAATCTTAAGAAATTGAGAAGCTCTTCTCGCATTTTCATTACTTCTACATAAAATAGCAAAATCATTATTATTCACTATTCCATAATTCATTCTAACCATCTGCATATTACGTTCAATCGCACTTATAACTGCTTCATCGCTTCCTATTACATCAACTTTAAAAACTCTCGGTTCATCTGTTAATACAATATCTGGAACTCCCATGAGCGCTAACGAATATTCTGAAATTGACTTATGACATCGATGGTTTCTTGTGATTTCTAAGTGATCAAATTCTTTATTAGACATTAATGAGAATAAAAATTTGGAGTATCTATCACTGAACGCGTAAATTGCCTGATCTAAATCTCCAACCGCAATTCCTATTATGCCTTGATCTACTAATTTCAAAAATATATTGTGTTGAATTTCACCACAATCCTGGTATTCATCAATAAAAACATGTGTATATTTTGATTTTAAGTATAATAAGCATTCTGGAACGGTATTCAAAATATAGAGTGCAGTTTCACCACAGATTTCTAAAAAAATATGTCCATTTAATAAGGATTCCCTCAACAAAAGTAGCAATTCTTTATTATTCGAATCATCTTTTAGACCTTTTAATCGTTGGTATTCAGGATAATCATCAATATTATCTCTAACTTCTAAAGGAATTATTTTACTCACAAGAATTTTTGTAAATGGGACAATTATTTCAGATATATAAAACTTGTCAATTGTCCCCAAAAAATTCGATTTACTTTCAATACCTTTTCTTTTACAACGTATTTTTAATTCTTGACTTGCCTTTCTAGTAAAAGATATAGCAATAACTCCTTGGAAATCTAATAGCTTTTTTGATATGAATTTAATCTTTTCCACCACAGTAAATGTTTTACCACTTCCTGGTTTTGCCGTAATCACCAGGTTTCCCTGCTTCTCAATAATCCTCAGTTGCTCATCACTAGGTTCTATTAGCTTACCCATTATTTAATACAACCCTTTCAGCTAATATTTTGATTTGCTCTAAGGGCTCTGCAATTTTATCTCCCTTTAAAACTTCCAAATTGTTTATATTACTTTTCAAGAAACTAAGCATATTTTCCGCCTTAGCTTTTTGCATTTTCTTTACTGTGCTTTTTTTTGTAGTTGTATTATAAAATTTCTTCAAAAAGCTGTATAACTTACTTTCCACTAAATCATTTTCAAGGTCTTTCATAGATAAATAAATATTATCCTTCTCAATTGCCTTAGTAATATACTCTGATAAAAGTTTAGCTTTTTCTGGTATACTTACTTTTTCCAACCATTCATTATCTTTCTGATTTAACTTCCAGTATTCGAGTAGGGCTTCATTTCCCCTTTCAAGCAATTCTTCATAAATCCCCATTACTCGAGATATTCCTGCTTGATACGATAACTCTATAGAAACAGAAGGCGAGACTTTATGTGATTTGTTAAAAATATCATTATCTGTTCTCAATACAAATGGAATATCTAACGCTAGGCAAATTTTCACATATGGTTTAAACCCTATACCATTAACGGAAATAATAGAGACATTTAGATAATCCAAATCAATATTTAATTTCTGTGATAAGGCTGTATAAAAAAGCTTCTCTGAGGGACCCTCTACTAATAGAACTGCATTTACAAAAAAAACATCTGAAGTTATCGCATCTAACCTATATCCAAAGTCATCAAAATCCAGTTTTATTGCTTCACTGCATCCACCTCTAGCAACTTTAGTCAACTTATGTTTCTGATAAAGCTTTACGATTTTGTCAGGACGAAATTCAGATGCAATATGAGGAGAATGTGTAGTTATAAATACTTGTTCTGCGAAATTTTTCAATAAATAATTCGAGAGTTTTCTTTGTTGGTGTGGATGTAAATGAGCTTCTGGTTCTTCAATAGCAAAAAAAGTAACTTTCTCTAGGGTTCTTCTATTTTTCTGTTTTGCAACCCATGTCGCTATAAATATTTGATTATTTCGACCCTCTCCACCTAATGTAAGCGTTTCATTATCTGAAGCATAAGTTAGCTCGAGATTATCCAGCATTTGCACTATATCGGAATTAGCATTTTTAAAACTTAATATTTGGCTTTTATTATGTATGGCTAGATCGCCTAATTCAGCGTTTACATTCTCCAAAGACTTCTTAATATAGTTTAAATTATCTATCTTGGAGTTCATAGTATTCAAGTCCACTTTCATTTCTCCTATAGATTTTTCATCCGCTTCCATTAATTTTTCTGCTAGGGATAATTTCGAATCATTAAGAATTTGATTTCTTTCTCTTTTCATCAATGATGTTAAGTTACGTGTTGTATTTACACATTCCATATTAAGTCTTTTTATATAAAAACGTGATTGTTTGACTTCTAATGTTTCTTCAGAATGTCCGGCTAATATAGTATATTCACCACTTTTCGAGTTTTTATATTGGATATACACTACTCCACTCTGGAGGTCACCTTTAAATGTACTGATTAAACAGTCTTCTTGTATCTCCGTGATTTTTACTGTTATCTCCATATTTTGTGCTTTAGTAATAACATTATAATCACTGTCGTATAACTCCAAATCCTTCTCACTTAGGCTCCGGTCAAATAAAATTCTCAAAGCATATATTAAATTAGTTTTCCCTACATCATTAGCTCCAATAATTAATGTTTGATTTGCAAGATTTATTGTTTCATTATCGAAGTTTCTAAATCCATTAATCTTTATCCATTCAATTAACACTATATCACTCCTTTAATGTGTGTTTCTGATTGTAGACAAACGTAGTTCTTAATGCGAAGTAACAACCTCATATCTATGTTTCAAAATTAAGTCCACACTAAAATTCTCCCCAGACTTAGTTCTAATTATATATTTCTCTGAAAAATCTATAAGCTGTAACTTCAGCAAATATTTTAAGCTTCTAAGGTGAATTCCCCTCAAGACTTTTGTACTCCTTGCTCATTAATCTACTATGTTTTTTGAATATATACGTTTGATGAAAATTAGACTTTAACTTCTAATCATTCATTTGATACAAAATATTCTCAAGTGTTGTTATTAAACCATTTCTTATAGGGCCATCTTTATCCATAATCATTTCTTTGATATCTTCTTTAACTTTATTCAACATTGAAATACTTGTTGCTATAAGTAAAGAAACAATAAACACCACAAAGAACACCGTCGTATTTATTGTAATTTCAGGTGAATCCATATTTTGAATGTTTAATGGTACATTATCTAATGCATTAAAATAGGCGTATATATGTGTTAAGAGTTGGGTGAGATTAGGAATCGATATAGCTAAAATAATACTTGGAGCTACTAAAGGAGAAAGTTTCCTCCTCTCATTATCTTTTGTATAAGAATCGATAAGTTTCTCTATCTTCCACTTCACATACACATTATTATCAAGAAGATATTCTGAGATGAGATGAAACTGTATATCGGATTTTGATTTTCTCCATTTTTTCGGATTTGAGATAATAGAATGATGTTTTTTTAGTACTTTCATCGCTTTCTTATCAAATACTTTATTTAGTGCATGCAAGAATACAATTAAGAGAAGTGTACTTGGAAGTGAGATAATACACCACCATGGATATGATGCTAAAAAAAGTATAGAAATACCACTTGAAATTGCCATCAACATAGAAAAATAAATTAGGACTATATAAAATTTATGAAAATAATACATATGTGAATAAATCAACGCTTTATTTGAAGCTTGATCATTATAATAAGTAAAAAGATCTTCCTTCAAAATTTCCACTCCCCATAACTTAAATAACAACATTTAAAAAATTAATATTTTTCTATTAGAACTATATAAGGTTTTTATCTTCACTACCTAGAAAGGTAGTTCTTGAAAAGTGAAAATGTGTTAGTAATATTTCGACAAACCTTTTCCTTCTTCCTTCCAAATATAAGATAAACCCGCAATTCGTTTACACTTATGTCGAATGATTGAACTTTGACTCATTTACATAAAATAAAAAATTCGAACTAATAAAAACAAAGGCTGCAACTCATCTGCGAGTATACAGTCTTTGTTTTTAGCAGCATACTTAACCTTTTTGATGGTTCTATACTAAAGTATTTTTAAAATATTGTTTAAAATATTCGCGGACTAGTAGATTTATTGCCGATATTATTCACTACACGATATTAAAATTAAAGTAAATGATCACCTCAGTAAGATGTGCTAATCTATAATTGGAAACTATTTAAATTAATAGGAGGTTCGAAATGTGGAATAGAAACAAATATAACGGGCCCGGTGGGGGGTTTTACAATGGACCGGGAGGAGGACTTTATAACGGGCCTGGGGGCGGCGCTTATAATGGGCCCGGCGGCGGTCTTTATAATGGACCAGGGGGCGGTCTCTACAATGGGCCTGGGGGTGGACTTTATAATGGGCCCGGAGGCGGTCTCTATAATGGGCCCGGGGGTGGACTCTATAATGGGCCCGGCGGCGGTCTTTATAATGGACCAGGTGGAGGACTTTATAATGGGCCGGGAGGCGGTCTTTATAATGGCCCTACTCCCTATATGAGTAATATTCCTCCATGGCAGGTATTTGTGCAGGAGTTGGAGAGACGCGGAATGAATAGACATGCTGAACTTATTCGAAAATATCATTTGAATTGACACAAAGCCGGCAGTTTTAACTGTCGGCCTTTATATTTCCTATTCAAAAATTAAAAGTGAGATTATCGTAATTAATTGATTCGTTATTCGCGCTAGCATCAGCGTATCTTAAAAACAGCGCATAATTAAATTTATGCGCTGTTGATTATAAGTTGACGTAATGGGCGCTGTCAAAGCTTCTGCAATTGAAATGCCCTCTTTATCGGTATAAAAGCAACTGATCCAGTTCAATCTTTCCACTCATGTCCTTTGCTATACTTTATTACACTGGTGAAGGCAAAGTGATGGAGGCTCAAGGAAATTATTGCGCCACCAGAAGCAGTGCCACTGTTGTTTGCATTTTCAAATAATCAAGCTATAATGGCTCGGAGAGCTCAATAATATCCATTTAGTGATATTTTGGATATAAGCATGCCTTTCGAAGTATAACTGTTTGTGTATAGACTAATTTAAGCATATCATCAATCTCCCGTCGGGGTTTACTCGCAATTGATCAATATGTCATATAAAAAGCGATTAACAAACTTAATGAGACAGCATGTTGATCGCTTTCGATATAATTTTCGTTTGTCCGGATCGCATCTCCGGCTACTTTTTACTATTCTTTTCAATAATCCTCTGAATAATCATCTCTTTCATTTCAGTATCGTTTTCTAAAGTCATTATTTTAAGCGATGCATTCAAAAACACTTCCACAAATATCTCAGGAAAATCCGTGGAAATATTTTCATTTTCAATATAGTGGGTCATAAAACCTACTGCGATATTAGCGCACATATTTGCTTCCATTTTTGCATGAGGTCCATGAGAAGAAGCAAGATATTCTTCCTGGATAAATTTTTTCAATGCGCTGATGATATCTATTTGTTCCGTCCTGATTTTCATCAGTGATTTTAACGCTTTTCTATTTTTCATGAAATAAGCGCTGCTCAGATCATTGATTTCACTGAAATGTACTGGTTGCTTACCAAGTATATCAACAAACATTATCTTCAGTTCATCAACATAATAAGCCTGAAGCTGCTCTGCAATTTCATATTTATCTTTGAAATGCATATAAAATGTAGACCTGTTTACCATCGCTTCTTCGAGGATATCTTTAACAATAATTTTTTCGAAGGGTTTCTTTTGCAGCAGTTCTAAAAATGCATGGATAATATTTCTGTCCGTACGCTTATATTGCAGATTTCTCTCCATAGATCCTCCCTCCTAAATACATATTGATTTTATCATACACTGTATGAAGATTGATTAATAATCCGTACAAAATGTCCGCATACAGAACAATCTGTATAACTTTGTATACTAGGAGGACTTTATCTGTCCTCTTGTTTGTTGTGTATATTTTTGAAAAGTGTAAATTAAGATTAGCAAATGATATTCAGAGTAATCTAAAGGGGAAATATATATGTCATTCAAAATGAAATTCGTTCGGTTTATGGTGAAAAAGATGAGCAAAGGAATGTTTGACACTGATCAGATGGATGTCAAAAAAATACGCGGAGTGCTTCAAAAAGCATATGCAGGACATAAAGTTGAGAAGGGTGTAAAGTTACATTTGGATACTTTCGCTGGAGTCGATGTTGCCATCTTTGAACCTGAGAAACCTATTAGTAATAACATCGTCTATTATGTTCATGGTGGAGGATTAGTTACGGGAGATCGCCTAACTGCAGGCCCGTACTCTTCTCAGTTGGCGCTCGCCACAGGTTGTACAGTAGTCGCCTGTTCATACCGCCTAGCTCCCGAAGATCCTTTTCCTGCAGGATTTGATGACTCCTACGCAGTTTATAAACATCTGATCGAAAAAAATCCAAATTGTAAAATAAGTATTATTGGAGAAAGTGGCGGCGCTTATTTAACTTTAGTGATTGCCCTAAAGGCACGGGATGAGAAGTTTAAATTGCCAGCATCACTTGTTATCAATAGTATTGTCGCTGATATGTCAGGTAGAATAGTGAGAAAAGATAGTCCTGATGAAACAACTGTATCCGCTGCTGGAATGAATCAGCTTACAAAGATGTATGCTCCTAATCAAGATCTAAATAATCCTTACATCTCACCTATCCTTGCTAATTTTAAAGGTTTGCCACCGATGAAGATTGTGTATGATAAAGGTGAGTTTTTGGCCATTGACAGTAAGTATGTTGCTGAAAAAGCCAGAAAAGCAGGAGTATTCGTTGAGACAACCGAGTATACGAAATGTTTTCATGCTTTCACCACTACAGGCAAGGATACTCCGGAAAGTAAAAGAGAATTAACTGCATCTGCAAAATTCATGTTGAACTCTTTTATCTAATATTAAATCCACCGTACATTACTAAAAAGTCCGAGTCAGACCCGCTAAAAAATGCAACGTCTGGCTCAAACCAAAAGGAATCATAATTATATTATAAATTTAGACACAGCTGTCAGTAACTTTTGTGCTGTTTCCTCTGAGACTTTCATTAGCTTAGCCACTTCCGTAGATTGGCTAAGCAAATCCGAGGATCGCTCCGCAATGTCGCTCGTTCCTTGAGCATTTTCATTATTTGAAGCGGTGATTTCATTAATGGAATAAACTACATTTTGTATGGAAGCAAGTAATTGTTCTGCAGTCGCACTGAAGTCTGTAACCAGAAGTTGTATAGACTCAGCATCATTGTAATATTGTTCCCCAGTATCAACCATCGCGTTATAATCTTTAATAACCTTCTTATCAATGAACTCTAATGCTTTTCTAGAACTTACCGTTAATCCCTTTACAGAATCAATTACGTTATATGTGACTCTCTGGATTTCACTAGCCGTGTTCGCCGAATTCTCCGCCAATTTTCGAATCTCGCTTGCAACTACAGCAAATCCTTTGCCTGCTTCCCCAGCACGGGCAGCTTCTACAGCGGCATTTAACGACAATAGATTCGTTTGAGATGTAATTTGCAGAATAGAGTCTGTCAGTAGATGAATCTGCTCAATAGCCGTGACTTGTTCTATCGCTAACCTAGATTCTGTATCGATGGCATTGTATATTAAATGCGCTTCATCCCTTGAGGCTATTGCTGTCCCCTTCAACTGTTTCGCTCGATCTGAAATCATTTCAGCCATAGCTGATCCAACTTGTGCCTTATCAGCAATCGAACTTACGGCTTGCTTAATTTCCACAGAAGTTTCGTTCATTTGCTGGGCCATCGCTGCTGTCTCTTCCATACCGGCTGACATCTCCTCGGTTGTTGCTGAAACCTCCTCCACCTGAGTTCCCAGCATGTACATGCTATGCGCAGAATGGGTGATATTAGATTTCACATTCGATGTTTCTTCGTTCACCTGATTAAGGATTTCACGAATAGATCCTGACATCTTCTCCAAAGATTGAGCCAATTGCCCTATCTCGTCTTTACGCTTTGCAATTTTCACAGGAATAACTGATGTAAAATCAGCTTGCGCCATAAAATTCACAAACTTTGAAAGACGTTTTATGGGAGTAGTAATTAAACCTGTCATAATAATTGATATAAATATCACCAATACTATAGTAAATATAATGATATTCCTGGTAGTTGTAAGCGCTGAATGAACCTTTGCATAGGCTTCTTCCTCCGGCACTGTAACGAGTACTTTCCAACCTGTACTTTGAACTGTAGAGAAAGCTGCTGTTCTCTTTATACCGTCATCATCGGTATAGATAATTGATCCGTGTTCCTTTACTAAAATTGAATTGGTGAATGCGTCAAGCATACTTTCGCTTTTTAGCGTATTTTGATAATGAGCGTTCAATTTCCCAGCATCAGGATGATACATGAAGTCTCCTTTGCTGGATAGCAATACTCCATATCCTGTTTCCTCAAGTTGAATTTGCCCAATGGATTGCTTCAATACACTCCCAGTAAAAACACTTATTATCATACCTTGATACTCATTCTTGTCATCCAAATATGGGATAGCGAGCATAATTAGATTCGCCTCAGTTGTAAACCCGGGGAGTAAATCGCTTATGACCGGTTCTTTCGTACTCCTTGCTCTTTGATAAAATTCTTGGGTAGCTAAATCACTCTCTTCCTCATTACTCGCTTCGGTAACATTAATTGAAACGACTTCCACATCAGTCTGATCAATTGCTTGAACGGCAGCTAATTTCTGTGATGATTCGAGTTGATAATATCCTTTCGTTGCACTAAGCACCTCATTAATGGCTGAAACCTTAGTGTTCAGCCAGCGATCAATAGAGGAGGCATTGTTTTCTGCCAAGTCCAGCTTTTGGTTATCAATGCTGTGAGTGGTCCCGCTTTCAAACTGATTAATTTGAAATATGGCAAGGCTAAAAAGAGGTATGAGCGTCAGCAACAAAATGAGTAGTGTTAATCTAAAACGAAGTGTTCGGGTAATATTCAATTTAGTTTAAACTCCTTTTCTTGAGGTTCAGAGGAAGTATTGACTCATTCGGATTATAATGACACCTGCAAAACCTCTCTTACCTTCTGCAGAGCAACTTCTACAACTTTATCCATATCATAATACTTGTATTCCCCCAGGCGGCCGCCAAATATTACATTGCTTTGAGTTTCTGTTAATGCTTTATACTTTTCATACAACACACTGTTTTTGCTATCATTAATGGGATAATATGGATCGTCCCCCCGTTTCCATTCTTCACTGTATTCGCGGCTAATCACTGTCTTAGGCTGAGTGCCAAAGTCAAAGTGCTTATGCTCAATTATGCGAGTATACGGTGTTCTGCTGTCTGTATAATTCACTACAGCATTTCCCTGATAGTTAGGCATATTTATAACCTCTGTTTCAAACCTTAAACTTCTATAATCTAAAACACCAAATCTGTAGCCGTAATAAGCATCGACTGGACCCGTATAGACTATCTTATCAGCGAGTTCATCCCATTTCATTTTATCAACAAGGTAATCTGTCCCCAGCCTCACTTCAATCCCTTCAATCATTCGTTCAATCATTCCTGTATATCCCCCAATGGGTATACCCTGATAGGGATCATCGAAATAATTATTATCGTAAGTAAATCTAACGGGCAGTCTGCGGATAATAAATGCAGGTATTTCTTTGCAAGAACGACCCCATTGCTTCTCCGTGTAGCCACGAATGAGTTTGTTATATACATCTACACCAACCAGGTTGATAGCCTGCTCCTCTAAATTCTGAGGGTTCTCAACATAATTGTCTTTACGCTGCTGTTCTATCTTCCTCTTGGCCTCATCCGGTGTTACAACTCCCCACAGTTTATTAAATGTATTCATATTAAAGGGCAAATTAAAGATTTCACCATGATAATTTGCTATAGGACTATTAATGTATCTGTTGAATTCAGCAAACTGGTTTAGATATGTCCACACTTCCTTATTGCTGGTATGAAAAATATGCGCACCATATTTATGCACCTGAATACCATCAATCTTTGCGGTATATATATTTCCTGCAATATGGTCCCGTTTATCGATGATCAGGCATGTTTTCCCTGCTTTTCTCACTTCATGAGCAAACACAGCACCATATAAACCCGCTCCTACTATTAGATAGTCATACTTTATATTCATAAATGTCACTCTCCAATAATATTTTGTTATACAAAGAAAAAACGAGTGCAGAGATAGAACCACGGCGAAATGGTTCGGAGTCTCTTCCACACCCGTTCAAGGCTTATAGCGATTATCCATGTTTTAGTTAAAACCAACTAGTCTTTGCGTTATTTTGTATGCTCCAACTGAAATACTGCGTCCTGGGCGGCCTGGTAAATTCAATAAACCACCCATAATACCATATCTGAGATCACGGTACAGCTCTACGTCTTTGCGCTTAATATACCTCCACAGTTCCTTCTTCTTCTCCAGATTCTCAGCCGTTCCTGAACGTATTAAGAAGAA
This sequence comes from Paenibacillus phytohabitans, assembly GCF_013141775.1. Lineage (GTDB taxonomy): Bacteria > Bacillota > Bacilli > Paenibacillales > Paenibacillaceae > Paenibacillus_AQ > Paenibacillus_AQ phytohabitans. Next base: position 130,562 of record NZ_WHOB01000086.1, on the reverse strand, counting down.
ACCGGATATGACCGTCACTATTTCCAAATGATGAAGCATATATTGCTGAAGCTTAGGGCTTTCAATACTACTAATTTGCACCTGTTCAATCATAAGCTTATTAACCTTAATCTGTTGATCGATTCTTTTGATCATGACATTTTCTTGGACCGATTGATCTTCTCTGCCAATAAAATATCTGTAAAAATCCACATTAATATAGTACATTTTCTTAACATGCTGGAGCGGTACATATACGAATAAGTTATCTACATAAAAGGTGTGTTTCGGAAGCTCCAATCCACAATCCTTTAGCAGCTGGGTTCTGTAAATTAAAGAATGCATCAAGATATATTGTCCTTTACGAAAACGCTTAATATCGTCCCAGGAGAAAATGATTCCCTCGGGAAGCACATTATCATATTTCATAATTTTCTTATATTTTGCGCCTTCTTTTTCATATACAAAATTACTGATAACCATATCCATGGAGTTCTCTGCTGTACCAAAATCATGTAGGGTTTTTAGAATTTTGAGATAGGCTCTTGTATCTACCCAATCATCACTGTCCACTACCTTTACGTACAACCCGCCCGCGTTTCGGATACCGGCATTAACAGCTTCTCCGTGTCCGCCATTCTCCTGGTGAATCACTCTAATTATAGACGGATATTTGTGGGCATATTCATCCGCAATTGATCCGGTCTGATCCGTGGAACCATCATTTACTATCAGTAACTCTACATTCTCGCCCCCCGGCAAAAGGGACTCAATGCAATATCTCATATAGTCTTGTGAGTTATAACAAGGAATTACCACTGATAATAATTTCATACGAACACTACCTTTACTTCCCTATTTTTCTGGATTTTGTTTAAAAATTACTTTAAATATCGGATAGAATACCCAGAAGGAAATTGCAGCATTAATCATCATTGTAATAAGATCCGCTGCTGTCTCACCAAACGAGCCCATCCCCCAAGTATTCATCAACAAATTATAAACAGGGGCTTTGTAAAACCCTTGAGCTGCAGCAGCACCTATTGTTATTACAAAATAGGCCAATACATACCAGAAGGCAGCCGTCCAAATATTACTGTTAGACTTAAATGTAATGTTCCTCTGTAAGAAAAAGTTAATGATCTGGGCAACTCCAATCGTGATTTGAACTGCGAGGAAATAGGCAAGCCCGCCTCCACCGCCGGAAGCAAGTGAACCTGATCCATAATCAAACAGATAATAATCACTTCCATCAAAATTATGGCCAAACTGCAAAATTCGAAAGCTTGTATCGACTAATGTTGTTTGTGCAAATATACCTTTGAACACAGGCATCATAATCAGTTGTAACACTGTCATTCCGGTACTAAGCAAAAAGAAGACTAGAAACTGGGCAATACTGGGATGCTGTTCCTTGTAATTATTCCAAAAACCCACTAAACCCGTACCTGATTTTTTATTATTGATATTTATATCATTCATTTTATTCTACGTCTCCTTTATCGCGTTTGGCATGGTCTTTTTTACCTTAGCGACCTTCACCATTTTACTTCTTTCCTTTAGTACATGATTGAATCCTTTGAAGAAACGACCATTTACGATCATCAAGATTCCATCCAGCATTGGCATATTTATAATACCGCCTGTCATTCTTGCAACACCTCTGAAGGGCATATGATAGATAGACATCATGATGATATTAGCTGTACTTCTTTTTCCAATCTTAATTAAGAACCAATGTGCAAAAACCATCAAATGGTATGCAAATCTTGCAGCGCCCCCCTTTGCATACTGGCACTGGGCAATCGTATCATTGTAACCCAGTGGCTGTGATCTATCCCATTTAGACACAGGTGCTTTATATCCAATCAGATTCTCAAATTCATCTAAGCTGACATTGCTTGCTACACCTGCGTAATAGGTGGGAAGCTTCTCCTTATCATATGGAAGTGGTGCACCTGTTCCTTCCACCAATAAGGTGCCTTTCAATCTGATATCAGCACTTGAAGCACCAATACTGATCATATACTCCGCTTCTTCAACTTCCCATTTATTTGTTTTCACATTGAAGTAGCGGAAGGTTATATCATCAAATGACAGGGTTACCTCTTTAGTTTCACCCGCTTCCAAAAACACTTTAGTAAATCCCTTCAGTTCCTTTTTTGCTCTGAAAATATCCTTTGACATACAACCTACGTACAGTTGAGCAATCTCCATACCAGATACATCTCCGGTATTAGTCAATTTAAATGTTACCCGATCCTTGAATACCTGAATGTTCGAGTATTCAAAGTCTGTATAGCTAAGTCCGTAACCAAACGGGAAAAGCACCTTCTTATTTGCCGTATCATAATAACGGTAGCCGATATAAATGCTCTCTCTATATTCAACGCTAACCTCCTTACCCGGAAACTGGTAGTAGGAAGGGGTATCTTCATAACGAACGGGATAAGTTTCTGCCAGCTTTCCCGAAGGATTTACATCACCTGTTAAAATCCTAACTGTGGCTCTCGCACCAGCTTGCCCAGTTAAATAACCATGCACTAATCCTTTAACCTTATTAATCCAGGGCATTTCTACCACGGAACCACAAGAGAGAATCACCACAATGTTGGGGTTCACTTCACACAAAGAATTTAATAAATCAATCTGGTTCTCCGGTATCCTCATGCTTTGTCTGTCTAATCCTTCAGCTTCCGTAACTTCATCAAGTCCCAAATAGAGCAGGACAACATCTGCCTTTTTAGCAAGGTCACAAGCCTTACTTATTTTCTTTGAATTCTTCTTTCCGTAACGTTCAAATCCCGGCTCATATCCGATGCTGATAATATCCGAGTTGTCAAAACATTCTAAAACATTATCGAGTATGGTTGGATTTACGATAGAGGATCCAGCTCCCTGGTATCTAGGGGATTTTGCAAAATCTCCAATCACGGCAACCGTATTCCCTTTTTTCAGGGGTAATATTTTCTCGTCATTTTTAAGAAGAACTATGGACTCTTCTGCCGCCCACTGTGCTACCTTATGATGCTTTTCCACACTATACTCATTAGGCCTGTTAGAAGCTATCTCCGTTGTGTATATAAGGTCAAGCAGTCTATCTACACATTCATCTAATGCTTCTTCTGCAATTTCACCGCTTTGAATAGCTCGAATGATTTCTTCATTGGTCTCGCCTGCTGTTGTTGGCATCTCCAATTCATTACCTGCTAACAAGCCTGCTACACGATCATTACTGCCGCCCCAATCAGTGACAACTACCCCATCGAAATCCCATTCATCTCGCAGAATTTCTTTCATCAAATGCGTGCTTTCATTCGTGTAACTTCCGTTCAACAAATTATAGGAGGACATAACTGTTTTCGTTTTGCCTTCCTTAACTGCAATTTCAAATGCAGTCAGATAGATTTCTCTAAGCGTTCTTTCATCGACAATGGTATCAATGGACATCCGTCGCTCTTCTTGGTTGTTCACTGCAAAATGCTTCACACATGCTGAAATCCCATGTGATTGAATACCTCGAATATAACCGGCAGCCATCTTACCAGCAAGGTATGGATCTTCACTGAAATATTCAAAGTTTCTTCCACAAAGAGGATTCCTTTTCATATTAATACCAGGTCCCAGAAGAACATTGACTTGCTGTGCAACGGCTTCCTCCCCAAGATACTCTCCAAGCTTTTCGCCAAGTTCTAAGTTCCAGCTATTGGCTACCGTCGCAGCTGTTGGAAAACAAGTTGCCGGTATACTCGCATTAAGGCCCAGATGATCTGCTGCTGCTGCCTGTTTTCTAATGCCATGCGGTCCATCCGCCAAAAATATACTGGGGATTCCAAGACGATCTATGTTTTGAGTTGTCCAAAAATCTTTTCCTGACATTAAAGATGCTTTCTCTTCCAAAGTCATTTTCCCAATCAAACTTTTATATTTCATTTAGATTCCTCTTTTTGTAATTTAGTATGTCTCCACCTACAGGAACTCTCTCCAATTATAAGAAAGGGGATTGTCTACGCTTTCATTTACTTACTCCCCCTCCCTTACATTTTCTATATATACGTAAATTCAAAATTTCATCCCGCACTTTTCATACTACCTCCTATCTATTGAATTCTCCATCAACCAAAAAGTTAGAGGGATAAACTTTTAGTTTAAAGCATAAAAAAACAGGTCATATGATGTATTACTCCACATCAATATGACCTGTTTTCTCATTGATATAATTTTTAATGTAACTAAGAAATAATGAAACTGCTCTAGTCTGAATATCTCTTTTTCTGCTGACCAAATAAATATTCTGGGGAATCTTTTCGATTAATCTAATAATTTTCAAATTTTCATTGTTATAGAACTCTTCCACAAGATCTACTGAAATGGCCAGATATCCACTCTCTTCGCACAGTATGTGTGCAGTAGCAACATTGCTAAATTCATGGACAACATGAGGAGTAAACCCATGCTCTAAACATTTATCTATTAAACTGTGCTCCTTCCCTTTTTCCACAGATTTCAAGACGAGTTGTTCATGTTCTAATTCCATTATCGAAATTTCATCTTTTCCTGCCAACCGATGCTTTTTGGAGACAACCGCCACTACTTCACATAATTGAATTAATTCAATTTCACAATTATCAATTTCCTGCTGTCCCAATACGATCCCGACATCAAATTCCTCTTGAAATATTCGGCCTATTGGGTACTCATCCGGGAATTCTCTTAGTCTCATTTGGAATTGAGGATACATATTGGTAAATCCAAACAATATATCTGGTGGAACAGAGGGGGTTGTGGAGAAATTAACCAGGACATTTAAAGTGCTCTTTCCTCCGCTCATGATACCAATTTCTTTCTTGATATCATCCATAAGATAACAGAGATGTTTAGCCCGTGCATACAATAACTCTCCGCAATCAGTAGCCTCCATTCCATGGGGACCTCGGAAGAATAACTCTGCTTCTACATCTAATTCTAACAGTTTTATAGTTTTACTTAATCCTTGCGGAGATATAAACAAGTCCTTGGCCGCTGACGTCACGCTTTTCTTCTCATACACTTTGATAAAACACTCTAATGCGTCTTTATTCATATCTCTGCCTACTGCCTATTTCTACTGTTTTGATGCTTTTACGGTATTTTCGCATCTTTTTTCTTTCTTTAATTACATGGTTCAACCCTTTAAAGAAATGCCCGTTTGCAATCATTAAAATCCCGTCCAGCATTGGCATATTCACTACACCGCCCGTCATTCTCGCTATTCCTCTGAACGGCATATGATAAATGGACATCATTATTAGATTCGCTGTGTCCCGCTTGCCTATTTTCCTCAAAAACCAATGTGCAAAAACGATTGTATGATAGGATAATCTTGCAATTCTGCCCTTTGCATACTGACATTGCGCAATCGTATCGTTATAACCCAGTGGTTGTGTACGGTCCCATGTGGAAATAGGCACTTTATCTCCAAGCAAATATTCAAATTCCTCTAGATCGACATTATTTACTTTTCCAGAATAATAAGATGGAAGCTTAATCTTATTGTATGGGATAGGCGCTCCCGTCCCCTCTACTGCAAGGATACCCGTTAGTCTGATATCAGCACTTGATGCACCAATGATAATCTCATACTCCGCTTCTTCAATTTCCCATTGATTTGTTATCACATTAAAATACCGGAATGTCTTGTCGTCAAATGGAATAGTAACCGTCTTCGTTTGACCTGCATTTATAAAAATCTTAACAAATCCCTTCAGCTCCATATTAGGTCTGAAAATCGCATCGGATTTACATCGGACATAAAGCTGCGGAATTTCCATTCCGGCTACTCTCCCCGAGTTGGTTAGCTTGAATGTTACTCCATCCTTAGCAATCTGAATATCCGAGTATTCAAATGTTGTATAGCTGAGCCCAAATCCAAACGGGAAGAGCACATCAACATTGGCAGTATCATAGTAACGATAACCAATAAATATACTTTCCCTATACTCAACCGTAACCTCTTTACCTGAGAAATGAAGAAGAGAGGGTGTATCCTCATATTGAAGAGGGAATGTTTCGGCCAATTTGCCTGAAGGATTCACATCCCCTGACAAAACCCTAAGAATTGATCGGGCTCCTGCTTGTCCGCCTAAATAACCGTGTACCAATCCTCTTACTTTACCAATCCACGGCATTTCAACTGCAGAACCGCAAGAAAGAATTGCCACAATATTGGGATTAACACTAAATACGGCATCTAATAAATCTATCTGATTCTCAGGAATTTTCATATTCTGCCTGTCAAGTCCCTCTGCTTCAGTAACTTCATCTAGGCCAATATATAGAAGTACAACATCTGCTTTTTCTGCGAGCAGGCATGCGCTTTTTACTTTTTCAGCATTTTTCTTTCCATAGCGTTCAAAGCCCGCTTCAAACCCAATACTGACAATTCCCGATTCTTCAAAACAATTTAATGTATGATCCAGAATGGTCGGATTTACAATAGAGGATCCTGCCCCCTGGTATCGTGCATCTTTGGCAAAATCTCCAATTACCGCAACCTTTTTACCGAATTTCAGCGGTAATATATTCCCGTCATTTTTTAAAAGGACAATAGACTCTTCCGCAGCCTTCTGTGCTACTCTGTGATGCCTATCCACATCAAAATCAACATGAATCTTCTTATAGGCTTCCTCTGTTGTAAAAATAAGCTCCAGTAATCTGTCTACACATTCATCCAGTACTTCCTCTTTAATTTTCCCGGTTTGAATGGCCTGGATAATTTCCCGATCTGTTTCCCCTGCGGTTGTCGGCATTTCCAGCTCATTCCCGGCTAGCAGTCCCGCTATACGATCATTACTGCCGCCCCAATCTGTGACCACTACTCCGTTAAAATCCCATTCTTTCCGCAAGATCTCTTGCATTAAGTGCATGTTTTCATTGGTGTAAGTCCCGTTTAACTTATTATAGGAAGTCATGACGGTCTTAGTCTTGCCTTCTTGCACTGCAATTTCAAATGCAGTCAGATAGATTTCTCTGAGCGTTCTTTCATCAACGATTGTATCAATAGCCATGCGTCTTTCTTCCTGATTGTTCACAGCAAAATGCTTCACACAAGCTGAAATTCCATGTGATTGAACACCTCTGATATACCCAGCAGCCATTTTACCGGCAAGATAAGGGTCTTCGCTGAAATACTCGAAATTTCTACCACATAGAGGATTTCTCTTCATGTTAACTCCAGGTCCCAAAAGCACATTAACTTTCTGGGCAACCGCCTCTTGCCCAAGATATTCTCCGATTTTCTCCCCCAATTCCACATTCCAGCTATTCGCTACTGTCGCAGCTGTTGGGAAGCAAGTTGCGGGAATCCCTGCATTTAGTCCCAGCTTATCTGATGCTATTGCCTGCTTTCTAATCCCATGCGGACCATCGGCAAGAAACATACTACTGATTCCAAGACGATCAATATTTTGAGTGGTCCAGAAATCTTTCCCTGACATTAGGGAAGCCTTCTCTTCTAAAGTCATTTCCTTAATTAAATCTCTATACTTCATCTTTAAATCCTCTTTTTAGAAGCTTTTAATTCAAATGACATAAAATCAATACTCCCTTTTCCCATAAACTGAAAGTACAATGGATAAGTTCCATCCTGGGTAACGCAGCCGGATTCCATCTCGCTCCAGCAATGCCGATTACTTAGATCTATTTGAAACATCGAAATTACTTCCCTTAAATCTTTCAGAATGACGATTGGTGTGTCTATGGTAGAGTATATACCACTGATTCTTTATTTCAACCATTCCGCCAGCGGTATTCAACTTAATTGCCCGTCTACAAATTGAATATCCTGTTTCTTTGGCAAAACCACTCATTAAATGTACACAGGCTGCAAATCACCGATGTGAATTACAGCCTGTGGTTTTAATTTATTCTTTTAAGGACTTACAGCTACATTAAAAATGCTTTTTGAAGGAGCGGCAGGACAACTATAAAGAATACAATGGCGATAGTAACAAAGGCAAGACCTAATACTATCCAAAGGATACGTTTCGCCTTTTTGCTCATTCTCTTACGATTTGCATATTGCTCATCAGTCATTCTTACTTTTTTCACTACTGAAATTATTCCGAATAGAATACCTATAGCCACTAAAAAGTCAAATACATAAAGAATGATTTTGTAAACAGGAGTACCTGCTTTATAGTCAGAACCGTGTTCAAAGCCGTTCATAGCCAGACTATTTACCGTATTATACAACACATTGTGTGCTGCCTCTCTAAGCTCGTATCTGCTCCAATCCTGTTTTGCATCCGAAAGTGTGTTTGCAGCAGTAGCAAGTACTAAATCCATACCTGCAGAGAGCATCATGTCAACAGATCCACCAGTTTGACCGCTTAAGTAGTCTGTTATTGCAACACCCTTGAAGCCCCACTCCCCTCTTAAAACATCTGTAAGAAGGTTATAATGTCCACTTGTCATTTTGGTCCCGATACGGTTGAGTGCTGTCATAACACCGTGGGCATCCGCTCTCTCTACCGCATACTGGAATGGCTTGAGATATATTTCCCGGACTGCTTGTTCGTTTGACCATGTCGCTACATGACCATTAGCAGCACGATTTGTTTCTTGATCATTGAGTGCAAAATGTTTCAGGTATACATAGACTCCCTTAGATTGAACGCCACCAACTTCAGCTACCGCTATTTTTCCTGAAAGAATGCTATCTTCTGAGAAATATTCAAAGTTTCTTCCAGAGAAAGGCGTTCTATGGGTATTAACTGCTGGCGCATACCAACCACTTGTCTTTGTACTAATACCATCTTCACCGATGAGTTTCCCCATCTGCTCAGCAAGTTCCACATTCCAGGTAGCCGCCAGAACAATTTCAGCCGGGAATGAGAAACTACTTTCTCCAGAGATAAAGTTAGCAATCCCGGAGGGTCCATCGTATTCAAATGTCTTAGGTTTGTTGATACTAAGTATTTCTGATGTACCATAACCGCCCTTTCCAAATAAAGAGTGCATTTCAGAAAGTTTCATTTGATTAAGCAGATCATCCCACAAAGGATCGTTATAATCCTTACCTCGTAAATCAACTAATTCCAAACCGTTGTCTGCTCCATAGGTATAAGTTGAAGATTCCGGATAACTGTTGCCCTCAGGAACTCCCGAAGCAGCTCTACCCGTCTCCTTCAAAGCAGCTAATGTATTCTCATCTACAGTTATAGTACCAACAGTACCTGCTGCGTCTGTAACATTAGATACCCCTTGCATGGTTCCGGTAGCATAGGTCAGAGCTCCGTTATCCATCATTTCCCAATCACTTCTGGTGAGATAGGTATAATCGCTAATGACACTATCATCAAATTTATTAGTAATCGTACCACCTGAGGCGGATTTGTCTAGCTTAGTAAAATCATTCACTGTGTATGTGCCAACCATGGCAGCATTACCAGCTTGTGTCATTCCGTTATCCGTTGTGTATTGTTTGGCAGCAAGAATATTATTCACCCCAGCATGTGCATCAGGAGCTGCTGTGATATGATATTCACCGTCTTCTAGAATATATGTTTTTGCTCCCTTCGCATCATAGGATTCCATTTCTTCTTTGCCAAAGGATATTTCTATTGTTTCGGATTGGCCCGCTTCAATCAGTCCTGTTTTCGCAAATTCAACAAGATTTACAGAGGCCTTTTCGATTCCGTTCTCTTTATCATAATCAGTGTAGGGCGATTGATAATAAATCCCTACAACATCCTTACCTGCAACTTTCCCTGTATTGGTTACTGTTACTTTTACAGTGACATCTTCCCCATTCGGGGTAACACTGTAATCGCTCCATTGGAAATCTGTATAGCTTAATCCATAACCAAACGGATACTTTACAGTTGAATCATAATTATAATCTCCTACGTTTTCCGTCCCCATGACAACATCTTCATATCTGGTCTCATAGTATTTATAGCCGACATAAATACCTTCTCCATAGTTCACATAGGAATAATCTGTAAGCTTACCACTTGCATCAGCGTAACGATAATCACCGAAGTTCTGCATAGCAGGAGAAGAGAAATTATCGTATACATAGGTATCAACCAATCTGCCGGATGGATTGATTTCACCTGATAGAACTTTACCCATTGCATTGATACCAGTAGCGCCTGTTCCTGCTACCCAAAGGCAAGCATCAACTCCGAATTCTTCCTGATCCGCAAAACCAAGTTCCATAGCACCGGAACTGTTAATAATAACTACTGTCTTTTCAAACCCTGCATCTTTAATCGCTTTCAACAAGTCACGTTCGTTGGAATCAAGTTCAAGATAACTCTCGTCTGCAGAGCCTTCATGTCTTGACATCTCTGTAGGTAAGTCACCACCTTCACCGCCTCCACGTGAGAAGATAACCACCGCTGCATCTTGATAAGCTGAATAACTATCTTTGACTTCTTGTGTGAATTCTGCTTGAGGAACTTCATCGACTTTCCACTCACCTTTTGCGGTACCATCACTTGCCGCAGTACCAATACCTCGCTCATGTCCGGAGTTTGCATAGAAATTTAATAGGGTTTCATTAATTTCAAAACCCGCACCACTGATGGACTTACTCCATGAATTATCCAAAGCTTCACTAACCTCACCGGAACCGGAACCGGACGCTGCCCCAATTGAAGAAGACAGTCCAAACAAACTGATTTTTGAACCGGATTGTAAAGGCAATACATCATCATTCTTTAATAATACGGTACCTTCCCCAACAATCTGTTCAGCAAGTGCCTGCTGTGCTTTCCGTAATTCATCAGTGGAACTATAATCACTCTTATAGTACTCTGTGTCCACTTCGGAAGTACCAGAGGAAGTAACACCTTCCCCAATTGTTCCCATAAATTCGCCTAAAGCCTTATCCCAATAAATAGCCACACTATTTAGCGCAACGACTGCACATAAAATAACAATATATATACTAGACCATACGATCAGATAAGACTTTTTTTTCATCCGTTTTTTACTTGACACAGAATAATCCTCCTTTTGCTAATTCGTTTGCATTATTCATCATCAGAGCTAGTTGCTTCAGCAAAAGTAAATGTAGCATTGTCGGTATCAACTGTCATTGCTACATCTTTGGCTTCGCTCTCAGCATAGTACGGTGATGAGAAGAATTTCGAAGGTTCAATACTTACACCTTCCGCTTTTTGCACTGTTGCGCCTTCGGAAGCCTTGCCGTCAGAGTTCGTTTTGCCAGCTTCTTGTAGCTGTCCCCAGTCCTCATTGAATTCAACATCAGTCGGCACTTTCAAAGTCACCGCAGTACCCTCGTTACTGTAACTACCAGTAAACTTATAAGTCAAAGCAACTTTTGCCGTTTCTCCGCTAACAACTTTGGTGTATTCATAATTGCCATCCTTGTTCAGAACTAAAGTGTTTTTCTGCGTTGCATTGACTGCAACCAAATATCCGTTATTAGATAAATTACCTGAAAGTTGCTCAGTCGTATAGTCAATGGAATAAGTACCGGAAATATCTTTACTTCCGCCACCGCAGGCTGCAAGTCCTAGAGCCAAAGTTGCAATCATCACAATTGCCATAAAACGCGTTTTTAAACCCTTTATATTTTTCATATAAATCCTCCGTGTTTTTGAATTTTTAAGGAACAGTAAAACCATTTGTTAACCGCTTACATCATTGCCTATCTTTGATTACGAATCACAAACAAAAGCATATCGAAAAATATTGTATTACTTAAATTTTCCCCTTTTTTCATACGCATCATTAACTTCCACCTTACAGGTTATTACCTTTCAGTTTATTACATACTTTCCTCCCTTTCACCATCTCCTGTAATTGATTTCATGAAATGAATCTCCTTTATTACATAATCGAATTTATCACACTAGTGCACATATACATATCAACTAAAAGTTTAAGGGTATAGACTTTTAGTTGATATGAGATAAAAATCTACGTAAAGGTGAATATGATAGATGAACAAGAGCTTATCCAAGCTCTGTTTCTAGCCAAAAGAATACATCCCTATAGTTATTTCCATAAATCAAACTAAACAATATTTAACTTTTCCCCTCAAATAATTCATTTTGATTCTCCACAGCAGGTTAACTATCAGCCTGAATTTCGCTGATTTCACAGTTCTGGAAAATGGTGGATCAACGAATTTTATATTGATCGCGTTGATTCAATTATCTCCTTAAATTCTAGGTTGAATTGTTTCATTCAGATAAAACTGAACCTTATACATATTGCTAAGAATGAGTCCTTCATTCTAAATACAAAAAAAATCGCTAAATTAGCGATTTTAAAAACAAATATAATATGTCACTGCAGATGAATTCATTGTCTTCCATAGAGTGCATTCAGTTCTTCTTCCTTCATCGTAAAGGAGTGTCTCTCTTCAGGAAACTGACTAGTTCTCACATCAACAGCATATGCTTTAATAGCGTCTAATATTTGATTATCTATTGATTGATACTGTTTTACAAACTTAGCAACTCTCTCAACACCATAGCCTAGTATATCATGGTAGACAAGAACCTGAGCATCTACATCTGCACCTGCACCTATACCTATGACCGGAATCGAAAGGACTTGGGATACTTCCGCTGCGAGTTGTCTGGGTACACATTCCAAAAGAAGAGCAAATGCCCCTGCAGCTTCACATTTTTTAGCATCTTCCAGTAGTTTCTTAGCTGCTACTGCATCTTTTCCCTGGACCTTATATCCTCCTAAGATGCCGACTGTTTGCGGGGTTAAGCCAAGATGCGCGCAACTAGGAATCCCCGCACTCGTCAGGGCTGCAATATGTTCGATAACGTCATCGGCACCTTCAAGTTTCACTGCATGGGCACCGGCTTCCTGAATCAATTTCCCGGCATTAAGTAATGTATCTTTAACCGATAAATGATAGGTTAAGAAAGGCATATCTGTAATGATAAAGGTCTCTTTTGCTCCTCGTTTGACGGCTCTTGTATGATGAATCATATCTTCTAGTGTAACAGGAATGGTTGAATCGTATCCCAAAACAACCATTCCTAGTGAATCTCCAACTAAAATGACGTCTACGCCCGCTTTCTCTGCAAGTTTTGCAGATGGGTAATCATAGGCAGTAATCATTACAATTTTATCTTGATTTTGTTTCATTTTTAGTAAATCAGTTGTTTGTATCAAGCACGCTTCCTCCTCAAACTGTTGAGTTAGTAGATCATCAGCTTTTTATATGTGACATGTAATCAAATGCGGTTGTCCCATAAACATTCTTAAATAATTTATTTAAATGAGTTAAATCTACAAAACCACACATAGCTACCGCCAAATAAACATCTCCATAGGTTTCAATTATCCTCTTTGCGTAGTCAACCTTTAAATTAAGAAAGTATTGATATGGGGTGATTCCCGTATGCATCTTAAAAAAACGGATGAATTGAAATTTCGAAAGATCAAGTTCATTACATATATCATCGATTCTAAGCATACTTCCCAAGTTCGTTTGATGAATAATATTTTTTGCTCTCCGAATTACAGTGTCATCTCTTCTATAATCTGTAGAGAGATCGGTTTGCATAAGGCTTTCTATTAAAGAAATAAACAAGTCGTAGCATAATGCCTCATCACTTTCATTTGATATAGCGCTAAAAAGACTTAGCACTTTTTGTCTTAGCTTAGAACTGTACACAACAGGTTCTAAAAGACGTACAATATCCTTTTTCTCTAAAAGATCTAAAATCATTTGTGGTTCGATATAAAGCATAATATATTCAAGTCCTATTTTGTCATATGCTCTTCCGTCATGTGTTTGCTCCGGATTAAATAACATAACTCCTTTTGGATAAGATAGCTGTAAGTTGCCCTTTAAATGATAATGTTGAATGCCACGTAATGTTACGCCAATCGCATATTCTTGATGAGAGTGATTTTTGTACTCAAAATCGCTAATCTGTGCTGATAACGCAGTAATACCCGCTGATCTCTTATAGACAAATTTGTCCACGAAACATCCCTCATCTCTATATCCAGATCATTACTGCTGCGTAAACCATAAATAATGCCATAAGGAAATTAACTACTTTCTGATTTCTCTGTAAAAACTCCTTGAAGATTGTACCGAAAAGAACCCATGTTGAAAATGCTAAAAACCCGATTAAGGTTATAACCGCAACACTTATTGAAATTGCTGGTATCGAATCATAATATGGCATAATAAAATTCGGCAAAACCGTCAACGTAAATATGATTACTTTAGGATTTAAGAATTGCATGAAGAAGCCGGATGAAAAAGTACCCGTTTGGTTTGCATCTGATTTAGATGTATTCATTTTTAAGATTTGATACCCCAAATAAAGCATATATAGACTACCAATAATTTGCATATAAATTAATATTTTCGGAATAATTGTGATTAGAGCAGTATTCAAAACAGCAGATACAGCAAGAAGCATGCCAAAAGCAATAGATGCACCGTACGTATATCTCATAGCTTTTTTTGACCCAAAATTATTAACAGTAGATAATATGACAATGTTTGTAGGTCCAGGCGTAAAAGTAACAATAAAACAGTACAATAGGAATGATGCGATATTCACAGTGAGGCCCCCTTCGATGTATTCTTTAAGAATACAGCTAAAGAGTCGATTGAATGTAGTACATTATTGCAGTAATTATTTTATAGATTTCTAAAAATCCTCTTAGAACCTATTTTTAAACATTTATGTTCTCATGACCCAAGGAAAGAATTAGTTTGGCAATCGTTTCCGGACTTTCCGCACCATTTGACTCGAGCCACTGATTAATGACTCCAATAGATCCATAAACCTTGTAAGTGAAAGAATAGTTTGTTGAAAATGCTTCGTTCCAATTTTGTTCAAGCAATGCTCGTAATAAAAAACTATTTTTTCCACTCTCCGAAATTAGGATCTGATACATTGTTTTCTTATCTTGAATAATGTTCAACAAGTTGATCATAGATTCTTCAGAGGTGCAGGGTCTATCTCCTTCTTGCAACGTTTCTTCTAATTCTTTATTAAATTCACTCTGCATGATTTCAAATAATTCAAAAGGATCTTTGTAGTGCAAATAGAAAGTGCCACGGTTGATATCAGCGTGGTTGCATATTTCAGTAACCGTTATTTGAGGTAATTTTTTTGTTTCTAAGAGAATTAGGAAGCTCTCTTTAATGAGATTAATCGTATATTTAGTTCTTCTGTTATTCTTGACTCCAACCATAAGCTCCTCCTTATTCTATCCTTTCAACACAATAGATGTAATTTGTTTACTTCATAACATTCGCAAATGCATTGATGATTGTGATTGTTTAGACGTGTAGATTATACTAACACTACGATATTAAATCAACATATGTTCGCTTAATAGCGGGTTAAAAGTAATAATTTATTTGAAATTTTAAAAGGAGATGAACTACAATTGACAATCACCTCAAATAAAACGAATATTCTTGTAGTAGGCGCAGGAGCAGTAGGTTTCTCAGTAGGCTACCATCTCCACTTATCAGGCGCCGGCATTACCTTTCTTGTACGAAAAGGACGTAAAGCAGCCTTCGATCCTCCTCAGAATCTATATTGTTATGACGATGCTACGTTGAAAGAATTCAACGGCTTTAATGTCATAGAGGATATAGAAGAAGTACAACCTCAGCAGTATTCATTTATTATTATTACATTAGACGGTAATGTGAGCCGATCATCAGAAGGCGCAGCTATGTTATCCCGGATGGGGGATATCGTTCGTAATTCTACAACTACAGTGATTATGAATGCGTTTGGAAGCGGGATTCGTGAGCATTATCTTCAAATCATGAGAATTCCGGAAGACCAGCTGTTAAGAGGAATCCTTGGTACTTTAAGTCATCAGTCCAAGGCTGAGTTGCCTGTGCACGTGCCAACAGACCCCAAACTCATTGCCCAATCCATTGTCTGTTACAAACATCCGGCGAACAAGGTCGGTTTCCAGGTCGAGAATAATAATAAGCCGGCTGCCAAACAATTTGCCGAACTGTACAATGAATCAGGAGTCTCACGTTGTGGTCAGGTAAGTCCGGCTATGTTCAACATTTACTCAAGTATCGGTTTTCCTGTATATGCCGCTTGTGACATCGCAGGTTGGCCGAAATTCTCAGCTGTTATTGCGAATAAAGATCTTTGGCGGCTCGCCTGCCGCGCGCAGGGTGAAATAGCAGCCTTGCCCAAGCATGGTCTGATCGGCAAGATTATGGGTTTAGTGATGGGACCTTACATGACAGCCAAAATACATCTTAAAATGGAACAAGATATGCTGCCGTTAGATTATCAAGCGTTCAATCGTTTTCATCATGGAGGTAAAGTCCGGGCTCAAGATATAGAATCTATACGAAACTCGATTATAGAAGGACAGCTTCAAGGCCGCCAGATGAAGGCATTAAAGCAATTATTTCAACGCCTAATCGAACACGAAGACGCAAATCAAAGTATGTAAATATTGAGAAGAGAGGCCCGTACTTTCAGTACGGGCCTCTTGTAACTACAATTCATTCAATTATTTCGAACCCCAAACAAGTTAACATTGATTAACGTCTGATTCCAGGAACTAAACAAAACGCTTCTATAAACACTTAATTGAACAAATTCATCCCGCAAGTTGAAATAACATCTTTATACCAATAGAACGAATCTTTCCTCAGTCTTTCTAACGTTCCATTTCCATAATCGTCTTGATCCACATATATAAATCCGTATCTTTTAGACATCTGTGAATTGCTGGCACTCACTAAATCTATAGGCCCCCAGCTCGTATAACCTATCAATTCTACTCCTTCATCTATTGCTTCGAGCATTTTAATAAAGTGTTCTTTAAAATAAGCAATTCTATAGTTATCGTGTACTTTACCCTCAATAACTACATCAACTGCTCCAATTCCATTTTCAACGATAAACAACGGCTTTATATATCTGTCATATAGTTCAATTAATGATATTTTGAGTCCAACCGGGTCGATCTGCCATCCCCATTCCGATGAATCCAGGTATGGATTTTTTATGCCAACAATGGTGTTAGCAGCTGTCATTTCCAGTTCACCTGAGAACGAATCAGTTAAAGAGCTGTAATAGCTAAATGAAACAAAATCAACGGTATGCTCTTTGATGATTTGCAGGTCATTTGGCTCCATTTTGATGCTAATTGACTTTCTTCCCATCTGCTGGAGCATTAACTTAGGGTATTCACCAAATACCTGAACATCGGAATAGAAATAATTCGCCAGGTTCTTCTTTAACGTTACTTCCACATCTTTGGGTCTGCATCCCCTCTACGAGTTTCCGAATCCCCCGAGCTTACAAGTGTCAGCAAATTCGAGAGTAAGCCTATGGCGCGGTTGCCCTATTTGAATCTGGCCCATAGGCTGATCTTCCATCCGAGGCTCCATCCCGTTCCTTCATCGCCCCGGATATCCAGTGATTGCTTAGCTGCCTTATACAGCTCCGGATCAATATTCTCTGTAACCGTCCGTCCCGGATATACTCCTGCAAGGTGGGAAAAATGTCGGTAAGGTACATCCTCATAGTCCCCGACCCATTCCTGCAGCTGTCCTTTACTGCCATTCCGAAGGGGTCTTAACCTCTGTAGCCGGTTCGCCAGTAATGAGGTGAAATGAGGTGGAATCCTGATCTACATCCAGCCGCTCTGCGGCCTTAGAGCAGTTGTCAAACAGTTCAAGGATTAATATAAGATCCATAGTGGAAGGCTTAGTCACTTCATGCAGCCCATTATCCGTACGGAACCTGTGCTGCGGGGAAGTGGATGGTGAGGTCACCAGGAAACCTTCATCATCCTCGACCAGCCAATCCAGGCTCACATATTTTGAGTTACAAACTCATTTATGCGAACGAATTTAATATATATTTAGCAGATGCAAGCATTTCTTTGTTACTTTCCGGTGTATCTTTACCTGTAGTTGTAAAGGCGTGAAAGGGCTAATAATGATCCTTTTCGCTGCAGCATCGTTACATATCACACCATAAAAATTCAGACCTACTCACATATAAAAAACACCCTTCCGAATTTAGAATGAAATTCAGAAGGGTTTGTACGCAAATAATATTTTTTTAAAATATTAGGAATGAT
The DNA here is from genome assembly GCF_013141775.1 of Paenibacillus phytohabitans. Classification (GTDB taxonomy): domain Bacteria; phylum Bacillota; class Bacilli; order Paenibacillales; family Paenibacillaceae; genus Paenibacillus_AQ; species Paenibacillus_AQ phytohabitans. The sequence continues at coordinate 112,487 of NZ_WHOB01000086.1, read as the reverse complement.
TAATTGATTGCTCAGTATAGCGGAAATAATCAAAATCTGCATGCTTGCCAGTACCGCTTAAATCCTGAACACAGAGACCTATGAAATTCCCTGTAAATCTTATAAAATTTCCGCCTTCATCTGAAAGATGCAGAATATCCAACTTGGGACCGATGGGCGTCCATTCTCCACCATTTATGGCATAATAACAAGACGCTTCCCGGCCTATGATGACGAATTTCAACTTGCAGCTCTCAGCCTGTTCAATAGAAATCTCCGAATCAGAAAACTCTTCCCATTTCCCATTCACAGAGCGGACGATTCCAATACATTTGCCTAGCCGTTCATCACGGCTTACCCGCAAATATACATAATCTTGAGTGTCGTAGTATAATACCATCCCGGCCATCTGCTGAAAATGATCGGGATGAAACTCCAGTATAGTCTCGGCTTCACAGTTTATCCCTTGCTGGCGCCGGGCGACAAGACTCTGACGATGTTTCGAGTTGAAAGATTCTCTACCACGTAAGCGCAGATAGCCTGGACGCTCCGTCAGAGTAAGCCATGTTTCCTCTGCTGGTAACCTTAGCGTATTCCAATGGATACCCAATTTACTGCTAATGAAATGATCGATATCGGGCTCGGCTGGAAAAGTATGCTCTGCCAAAGAGAACTCTTGAATCCTATGGTTTGGAGCATTGTCCCCTCCTTTAATCCGCAGCCATCCCTCTTCATTCCACTCCATTTTTTGAATAGCTGTTTCACGGCCAAGAATGCAGAAATCATCAGCTACAGGTCTTCCGACCAAATGTACCATAGCCCATTCTCCAGCTTGAGTTTCCACTATACAGCCATGTCCCGCTTTTTGGAGATATAACTCTTTCCGTTTAGAAGAAGTCAAAACCGGGTTTTGTGGGTCAATCTCATAAGGTCCCTCTATACTTTTAGAACGTGCCATCGTTACGGCGTGTTCATAACCGGTACCGCCTTCAGCGGTCAATAAATAATAATATCCATTTCGCTTGTACAGATGTGGTGCCTCAGTTGATTTGATTGGAGTTCCCAGAAAAATATTCTTCCGCTCTCCGATTAGTTTCCGCTGCTGCACACTATATTCCTGAAGTACGATGCCTCCAAATGAATTGTGCTTGGTGCGGTGATCCCATAGCATGTTGACTAGCCATTTCCGTCCATCCTCATCATGGAAAAGCGATGGATCGAATCCGCTGCTATTCAGATAGACTGGATCAGACCATGGACCTTCAATAGACGGAGCCGTGACCAGATAATTATGCGTATCCTTAAACACACCTAACCGGCTTTTCACATCCGTATAAATCAAATAGAAAAGGCCGTTATCATATGTCAAACAAGGTGCCCAAATTCCACATGAATCGGGATCTCCGACCATATTAATCTGTGATTTCTCTGTAAGAACATGAGTAAGTAGCCGCCAGTGCTTCAAATCTCTTGAATGATGAATCTGTACACCTGGAAACCATTCAAATGTTGAGGTCGCGATATAATAATCCTCGTCAACACGAACTATAGATGGATCCGGGTTAAAACCGGTTAGTATTGGATTTTCAATCATGAGGACAACTCCTTTTACATAAGGTATCAGTGTTTAAAAACTTCTAACTATGAGTTTTCCTGTATTCAGTTGGCTTGCACCCGGCTGCTCGTTCAAACACTTTGGAAAAATGGGTTGGATCGCTGTAGCCTACCATCTGGGCAATTTCATAAATTTTCAGATCAGTTTCGGTCAGCAACTCCTTTGTACGTTCCATCCGTACTTGCGTCAAATATTCGAGGTAATTCTGTCCAGTTTTTTCTTTGAAGAGTTGACTTAAATAATTTAGATTCAAATAGAATCGGTTAGACAAATCAGCAAGGCTTATATTATTGTTAAAGTTATCGGCAACGTACTGCTTAATCTCAGTAATAATATCTTTTTTTGAAAAAGAGTCTTTAGCCGGTGGCTGATACTTGGCTAGCAAATCACCGTTAATTCGCTCTTGTTCAATTTCATTGATGATCTGTTTCGTGCATTCTTGAAGTTCATCTTCCTCAATGGGTTTATTCAAATAATATCGCACACCCAGATACATGCCTTTGCGTGCATACTCAAATTCAGCATAACCGCTGAGGATAATGAATTTAGAGGCTACACCTTCCTTTTTCAGCTTTTCAATCATTTCCAGTCCGTCAACTTGCAACATCCGGATATCTGTAATTACGATATGGGGCTGCAAACGACGTACAAGCTCATACCCTTCGTCTCCATCGTAAGCAACCCCAATAACTTCACACTGGGGTAAGTAACGTCGTATAATGACTTTTAATCCATCAATAATCCCCTTTTCGTCATCAACCAAAACTATAGTATAGTTCAACTTAGTTCCCCCTCGATGTCATCCTGAAGTGGAATTCGCATTTCCACCACTGTTCCGGCCTCTTCATCCGAACGTACCCTTAGAACGTAAGTTTCACCGTACTGTAGCCTGAGACGTTCTGCTATATTGTATAGTCCAATCCCGCCGTCAGCATTGCCTTCTTCCGTACTCTGATACATTCCACCTGAATCTGACAAGCACAGAAGTTCATTAATTTCTAATGCCTTATCGGCAGTCATGGAGAACCCATCATCCGTAATTCGAATTATGACATCTCCTGACTCAGTGAGTTCTTCCTCTATCGTAATATGCAGTTGACTTTCGTAATTGTGAAAGCCGTGTTTGATGCTGTTCTCAATGATTGGTTGAAACACAAGTGGAATAATGGAAGTGCATAATACTCTGTCGCTCAAGCGCACATCTAGAACAAATCGGTTATCATAACGGATATTCTGCAGAAATAAAAAATTCGCGGCATATTCTACCTCATGCTTAATTAGATTAGGCTTGTGTTGTTTGCCTAAAGAATGTCTGAACATACGAGCCAAAATCTTGATCATTTCAGCAATGTCATCCTGCTCTTTCACCACGGCCCTCATCCGGATTGATTCTAACGTGTTATAAAGCATATGCGGATTAATTTGCGCTTGTAGAGCAAGAAATTGAGCCTGTTTGCGCTTTAACCCGGCCAAATACACATCCTCAATAAGCTCCTTAATTTTAACAATCATCTTGTTATAGCTCTTAACCAGATTACTGATTTCATCGTTTGCGAGTGGTGTCTGAATAAGGGATGTATAATTGCCAAGCTCCACCTGCTTCATGCTGCGGCGCAGATTCAGCACCGGTTTGGTAATCTTATAGCTGAACAGGATTGATAATAGAGCAATGAAAAACAAGAAAACCATTATAGACCAGATCGTCACATGTTTGATGTTACTGATTGTCGCCAGAAGATTTTTTAATGGAATCTCCGTAATTATCCGCAGTCTCCCTTCATCCGCATCTTTTGACAACACAATATTAGCTTTCCCGGTCCCAGAAAGATCAGCAAAGTATTTGACGGAAATAATGTCCTTCCATGCTGTCTTTCCAGTGGCACCATCAGAATGATATATTAACTCGCCTTCATCATTGGTAATAATCATCTTGATGTTATAGCGGTTACCCAGCATTAAGAAATCCTCATTTAGATTTATCAGATGAGCAGGGTCCATATCTAACAAAATCATACCGGCGTAGGATCCGTTATAGTTACGGAGTATTCTTCCGACCGTAAACGTCGCATCGTCTTTTGATTTGCCATAGTAGCTTTTATCATGCACCGGGGTGATAAAAAGTGCTGTTTCCGATTCCTGAATACGCTTATACCACATCTGCTCCAGTAATCGGTCTGTATTCACCTTATCGGGATCCTTGGTGTAGTGATAAATCGTTCCACCCGCGCTAACGAGCATCACTGTTTCAACCTCTGGGTACTCCATAGACACCCGTCCGAAATACCGTGAGATTATCGTTTGGGTCTCAATTGACTCTTCCATCGTTAATGGATTACGCTTGTTTAGAATACCCATAATATCTGTTTCCAGCAGAACTGCACGCGTCGACCGGTTGTACCGGTCAACGAAATCGTTTAAGTTCGTAGTCGCCTGTGAAATATACATCGAAGCAAATTCCCTCGAAGCATCCTCCACACTTTTTGCAGATAAATGATATATAGTGACGCCAATTACAATGGTAGGAATAATTGAAGCAACGAAATAACTGAACATCAACTTGTTTCGCAGCTTCATTTCCCCGATTCGCCGACGTATGGTGCTAATAATCATGCTGTCTCCCGCCTTCAAATTCAAAATGAAAAGTCAGGGCGACAGGATGAGTTTATAGCTTATCCTTTTACGGAACCCAGCATCGCACCTTTAGTGAAGTACTTTTGTAAGTAAGGGTAAATCATGAGAATCGGAACAATTGCAAAAACGATGGTAACTGCACGAAGCGTTCTGGCGCTGTAGTTCAGTTGCGACATATTGCCCACAATTTGCAGCTCATTGTCACTAGTAATAAACTGTCTTATTTTGATCTGCAGTGGATACCAGTCCGGGTTCTGGATGAACATTAGCGGATGCTGGAATTGGTTCCAAATTGTCACTGCATAGAATAATCCAAGTGTAGCGAGTACGGCCTTGGACAATGGGAGCACAATCTTGAACAGCAAACGGAAGTACCCTGCTCCTTCGACAACAGCAGCTTCCTCAAGCTCACTCGGGAATTCCAGAAAAAAGGTACGCATAATAATTAGATTATAGGCAGTGAGTATATGTGGAATAACAAGCACTAACGGATTGTCATACAGTCCAATATTCTTCATTGTCAAAAAGTAAGGAATAAGCGGAGCTTTAAATACCATTGTAATAACTGCGGCAAGCATAACAACTTTCCCTATCGTAAACTCTTTTTTGGTAAGCGGATAGGCTAACAACGCGGTAATCAATAGACTCAGAATGGTTCCGACAATGGTCGCAATTGCCGTTACTCCGAATGATCTCCATAGGTCAGGCCGGTCAAGCACATATTTCCATGAGTCCAGTGTAAACCCTTTCGGCCAAATCGTCACCTGATTCAGTTCCACCGGAACCCTTGAGCTGAATGAAACAGACAAAACCGAAAGCAGTGGAATTAGAGCAATTACTGATAATATAATTAGAAAGGCAACGATGCATTTCTGAATGACTTTTTCACTAAAGGACATCGACATATTACCATAACCCCCCGCCGGTAACTTTTTTGGAAATCCGGTTGAAAACATACACAAGTACAAAACCGATAATGGCTTGGAACAGACCTACTGCTGTCGCAAAGCTGTACCGCGCTTCCTGAATACCTGACCGATACACATAAGTATCGATAATATCCCCGACGGAATAAGTCATTGGCGTAAGCAAAGTGAAGACTTGATCAAAACCTAAATCAAGGAAACTTCCGAGATTAATTAAGAAAAGCACTAAAGCAGTTGGCAAGAGGAGTGGTAATGTAATATGGCGGATTTGCTTCATTCTGGAAGCACCATCAATTGTGGCTGACTCGTAGATTTGGGGATCCATTGCACTTATAGCTGCCAAATAAATAATTGTCCCCCAACCAGCCTCCCTCCATATGGAGGTAAATACATATATCCATCGAAAATAGCGTTCATCCTGCATAATCAAATTTGGTGCATAACCAAACCAATCCCGCACTGTATTGAATATCCCATTTAATGAAAACATGTCGAAAGCAATACCCGCAATAATTACCCAAGACAAGAAATGGGGAATATAAAGCGCAGTTTGAATCCCTTTCTTCAATAATACCGCCCGAACTTCGTTAATCATAAGAGCCAATATCAGCGGTACCGGAAATATGACAACGACTTTTAAAAAGCCGAGGATCAGCGTATTCGCAAAAATACGGTAAAAATCAGGAGAATCAAATAAAATCTTGAAATGTTTGAATCCTACCCACGGACTATCTGCGATTCCTTTAAATAACGAATAATCTTGAAAAGCTATAATAGATCCTCCGAGAGGAATATAACGTAAAACTATTAAAAAAACCAAACCCGGCAAAGCCATGAGATACAACGGCCAGCATTTTCGTGCATGCTGATAAAATCGACCAGTAGCTTGCATATGGATTCTTCACTCCATCCTGTTTATTTATTCGTTTTAAGAAAGAAATGGGCAATCCGATAGTAACCAAACTGCCCATTCTTCTTAAATTTCTATTTATGTCCGTTTACTTTCCCAGTTTGGCATACCATTCTCTTGCTCTTTTTGTCACCTCTGCCCCACCAGAACTGTTCCATTTATCCACAAACTCATCAAATTTATCGATGGAATAGGTTCCGATAATAATTTTTGTCGCATATTCATACCAGAGCGTATAATTCTTGATATCTGGATAGTCGGTATATACGGTAGAAGGTAAACCGTCACCAGCAATTATTTTTACATACTGTTGAAGATCCTTCATGTTGCGAATGCTTTGTTCAAATTGCCATTTATCGCTTTCTGATGCTGATTCAGTCAGCAATTGCTCTTTGAATTCGATGTTTCCGAATTGATCGTATGGGGTCAGTCGATTTTGCTGAGTACTCTTATCATCAGGTAATTTGGTTTTTTTACCATCTGCCACACTATAATGCATGCCTTCTGCTCCCCAGTAAATGTCCATCCATTTAGATTGGTCAGCAATACCATCGAGGAATTTCAAGCTCGCTTTCAGGTGTTCATCATCCTGTTGAGCACTTACAACCCATTCAGGATTTCCCACTTGCTTAGTAGTAATAAACCCTTGCCCCTCATATCCCGGAGCTTCAAGAACCGGAAGTACCGAGAAGTCTGCCTTCACGCCAGAAGATTGTTCAATGAGACCCAGATGTAAATAGGATGACTCAGCCCATTGGAAATAACTGCCAACTATATTCCCATCAACTTTCCCATCCCAAGCCGCTTTGTCATTAAGAAATGTTTCCTGATCCATCAACTGTTCCTTATAGAGTTTAGCAATAAAAGCAAGAGCATCCTTCATATTTGGAGAAACAGCTGAATATGTTAATTCCCCATTATAAATATCCCAATCCGGATAACCTTCGACCATCGCTACACCATACATGTTGAAGAGGTGATCCATCCACCGGGCATTTTGTCTGCCACCGGTAGGAACCTCATCCGCTATACCATTACCGTTAGGATCTTGTTCTTTAAACGCTTTCAAAACATTTATATATTCGTCTTGAGTCTTTGGAATTTGCAACCCTAATGTGTCCAGCCAGTCCTTGCGGATCATTCCTGTGGTTCTCTCATACCCTTTAATACCTGGAATCCAGTAAATTTTCCCTTCTCCGGTTGGGTCATTCGCCTTGACTACATTCCATACATCCTCTGGGATGAGCTTCCATAGATTAGGTGCATATTCAGGCAACAATTCGGTCAAATCTGCAATAGCACCATTTTTGGCAAGATCGGTTTCATTTCCATTCCAGGGAAGAAATACATTGGGCATTTCCCCAGCAGCAATCTTCATATTGAGAGTGTTCAAGTAGTCCGTGCCGCCATTCCATTCTACATATGGGCTGGTAACACCAACGCCAAGCAAATCAGCGTATTGTTTGTATAACGGACTATCTTTCTCAATTCCCTTATACCCCGTATTTGCCCACCAAACTTCGAGATCGACAAGTTTATCGTCTGTCGCCCCCTGCGTACTTTCTGTATTCGTCGTTTGAGCACTGTTCGTCTGTCCGGCATTTTCATTATTGTTCGACGAGCAGCCAGCAATAATACCTGGCAGCAACGCCGCAATCATGATAGAACCAAAAATTTTCTTTCTGAGCATACTGAAGTTCCCCCTCTGATATTAGTTAATTGGCGCAGAATTTATGTTTCAGACATTTATGATTGCGCTTGCATTTAGAATATACTATTGCCAAGCTAGCTTAAACCAGGAGATTTAGGATTTTACTAAGGTGTTTTTAGGGTCTCTAAAATCGTTTACTTTATTCGCATGAAACTGCAACAAGCCGGAGCATATTAACACTCCGGCCTGGAAACTTCATAAGACATATCTTGTACTATTCACTACAACTGGGCAAACTCTGATGTACTAAGCACTTCGACATCATATGGTTTTAGTAGCAATTCACCTTCAAATATACTACTTGACAGTAGGCTGTGACCCTTGAGTGATAGATTCAAGATCTGCTCAGAACCTGTCGTATTCACATAAATCGCTGAATCACCTATCCTACGGGCGACAACGCCTTCCGGAGCGGCCAATCCCTTCTGTATATCCAACTTTTCATAACATATCTCTAGCAGCGCTTTAAGAACATCCATTTGTGCAGGAACAGCTGTATAGATGGCCGTACCTTGCCCAAAAGTATTCGCTGTCACTGCCGGCAATTCCCGATCTATATCGGTAAAATTAGCCCAAGTCTCTGCCGTGCTGGGCTCCAGAATTTCATAGTAATCAATAGGTGTATCAAAGATTTGCTCGCCCATACGTATCCGTGGTGATTCACGGCGCAGATTCATCCGCTCCTTCTGAAGCCCGCCTTCATTTGCTTCGGAAGTATGATAAATCGGTCGTTCAAACGCACCCGCACGGATACCGAATACATCGCTAAGCCTGCCGGGCAAGGTCGAACTGAAAACCTGATTATTCTCATCCACTTTTGCAGAATATGCAGTCATAATAACCGTACCACCCTGTTCTACAAATTGACGAACAGACTGAGCAGAAGCTTCATCCATAATGCAATGTCCGGGAATCAATAGAAGCTTGTAATCCTTTTCAATACTCCGCAGATTCACTACATTACAGTCTGTGTTATCGGCCATCAAAGCCTGATAAGTCGTTATAACTTGTTTCAGATAAGGTGTTTTGTAATACGCCTTCTGATTCTCGGAGACTTTGAAAGCTTCATAGGAATAGGCAAGGGCGATCTCAGGATTTGGCAGGTATGGTAAGCCCAGATCAGAAAGTTTATCGAGTTCAGATGTAAACTGCCGGAATTCATCCAGTTTTCTTCCTGGAAGTCCGTCATGATCCAACAAACCGTAAAAGTACTGCTCTTCACCTCCCAGCATGGATCGCCATGTCCAGGCACATACAGCCTCTGCACGGAATAACAAAGCGAGATAGGCATACATTCTTAGCACACCTTTTGGTGGGGCATATGCCCCAAACGACCCCGTTTGGAATTCCAGACACCAAATCGGTTTGTTGGTCTCACCAATCCGGTGATTCAGTGTGAAGCATGTGCCGTTGAGAGCGTTTCTGTCTTCGGGATTGACACCAGGATAAAAGCCAACTCCAGGAATATCAAATAATGTTCCGTTAGCTTTCAAATAATCGAACCCGTATCCAGGATGTTCCCCCCAGTGATTAGTCGACTCTTTGATCCCTGGAGCATTCTTACGAACTAAGTCCCTTAGTCCCTGTAGATAATCAAGCTGTTCATCCGAGAAAAAACGCCACATGTCCAGCATACGCTCTGGTGCTCCATTCATTGCACCCGCTACCGGGAACTCTGCATCTTCAAAGCTATTCAACTTGCGTGACCATCGATGCGCAGCCCAGCAAAGATTCAACTGTTCAATCGTTTGATATTTTTCTCTGAGCCACTGCACATAACGCCGGCGTGCATCCTCTGAGAAGCTTGGTGCCCCACTGCCTATCTCGTTACATAAACCTAAAGCATAGAGCGCTGGAGCATTAGCGTAACGATTGGTTAGCATATCAGCAAACCGATAAGCGTATTCTTGAAAGACCGGATTTCCTACATCATCCATATACCGATGGACTGCAGCAAGCCGATTGCCACTGCGATCGGCCAGGTCGATTTCCGGGTATTTCTTATGCAACCAAGTCGGAGCAGGGCGGGTGGCAATATCAAGAACTACCTTAATTCCTGCTTCCGCAAACAGATCCATTACTTCATCAAACCACTCGAATGTGAAGTTTCCTTCCGAAGGCTCAAAGCTGTCCCAACACAGATGTCCCAAACGAACGAGATTGAATCCAGAATCCTTCATCAATTGAATATCAACTGGCCAGCGTTCCCGGGGCCAATCATGCGGATGGTAGTTCGTTCCTACAAATATCAATTGTTTCACCTCATTTTCGTAATTCTAATGTAAAAGTACATTAGGTCATACAGTATGATAACAGAGCGCTTACATATTTTTAACGGACAAAGTTAGGGACTTTCTAGGGTATTTTCCGGTCAATATGGTTTTTTTGGGCGATACTCACCATTCTGCTCTTCTCCTTCAACACATGACTTAATCCTCTGAAAAAATGACCATTTACCATCATCAAAATCCCATCCAGCATAGGCATATTCACAATTCCGCCTGTCATTCTCGCAACACCTCTGAAGGGCATATGATAAATAGACATCATGATGAGATTAGCTGTGCTCCTCTTTCCGGTCTTTATTAAAAACCAATGAACAAAAGCTATTAAATGGTAAACAAACCTTGCACTTCTTCCCTTTGCATACTGGCACTGGGCAATGGTATCGTTGTACCCCAGAGGCTGTGACCGGTCCCATTTAGAGACAGGTATTTTATATCCAAGCAGATATTCAAATTCAGTCGAGCTGACATTGTTGGCTTTTCCCGAATAATAGGCAGGAAGCATATCCTTATCATAAGGAGGTGGTGCACCTGTCCCTTCTACAAACAGGGTGTCTGCCAATCGGATGTCTGCACTTGAAGCACCGATACTGATCTCATAGTCCGCTGCTTCGATTTCCCATTTATTTGTCTTCACGTTGAAATAGCGGAATGTTTTATCATCAAAAGGCAGCGTTACTTTCCGGGTCTCTCCCGCAGCCAGACGCACTTTGGCAAATCCTTTTAATTCTTTAACCGCTCTAAATATTTCCTGCGATTTACAGCCTACATATAGCTGAACAATCTCCATTCCGGGAATATCTCCGGTATTCGTTAATTCAAATGTTACCCCTTTACTGGAAACCTCAAGGTTGGAGTACTCATATTGGGTATAGCTTAGACCGTAACCGAACGGGAAAAGCACGTTCTTAATTGCTGTATCATAATAGCGGTAGCCCATATAAATGCTCTCTCTATACTCTACGCTGACTTCCTTGCCCGGAAAGTGGTGATAGGATGGCGTATCTTCATAACATAGGGGATAGGTTTCTGCCAGCTTCCCTGAAGGATTCACTTCTCCCGTTAAAATCCTCCCTATAGCCCCCGCTCCTGCTTGCCCCGGTAGATAACCATGTATTAATCCTTTAATCTTATGAATCCACGGTATTTCTACCACAGAGCCGCAAGCGAGCACTGCTACAATGTTGGAGTTAACTTTATATAATGCATGTAATAGGTTAATCTGATTCCCGGGGATCTCGATGCTTCGTCTATCTAATCCTTCAGTTTCATAAGCTTCATCCAGACCCATATATAGAAGAACAACATCTGCTTTTTGGGCAAGAGCACAGGCTCTATTAAGTTTTTTCTTATTGTTCTTGCCTTGACGTTCAAAACCGGGCTCATATCCAATACTGGTCAAATCTGATTGGTCTAGATAATCTAATATATTATTGATTATTGTTGGATTTACTATAGATGATCCAGCCCCCTGGTATCTTGGATTTTTCGCGAAATCACCGATTACAGCTAGCTTCACACCTTTTCTAAGGGGCAATATATTCCCTTCATTTTTAAGAAGAACCACGGACTCTTCAGCAGCCCACTGCGCTACCTTATGGTGTTTTTCCACAGCAAACTCTCTGGGACTTCCAGCAGTTATCTCTGTTGTGAAAATCAGTTCAAGCATTCTATCCACACATTCATCTAATCCTTCTTCCACGATTTCTCCGCTCTGGATGGCCCGGATGATTTCAGCATTCGTCTCGCCTGCGGTTGTTGGCATCTCGAGTTCATTGCCGGCTAACAATCCTGCTAAACGGTCATTACTTCCACCCCAATCAGTGACAAGAACCCCTTTATAACCCCATTCATCACGCAAAATATCCTTCATTATATGGATGTTTTCATTCGTGTAACTTCCATTCAGAAGATTATAGGAAGACATAAGCGTCTTCGGCTCGCCTTCCTGAACGGCGATTTCAAATGCAGTCAGATAAATTTCCCTAAGCGCTCTTTCATCAACAATGGTATCAATGGACATCCGTCTCTCTTCTTGATTGTTCACAGCGAAGTGCTTCACACATGCTGAGATCCCATGTGATTGAATGCCCCGGATATAAGCTGCAGCCATTTTACCGGCAAGATAAGGATCTTCACTGAAATACTCGAAGTTTCTTCCGCAAAGAGGGTTCCTCTTCATGTTAATACCAGGCCCCAGAAGAACATTGACTTGCTGTGAAGCTGCTTCTGCTCCAAGGTACTCTCCAATCCTCTCACCAAGCTCTACATTCCAGCTGTTGGCTACAGTCGCAGCGGTCGGGTAACAAGTTGCTTGAATGCTGGCATTTAGTCCAAGATGATCTGCAGCTGCTGCCTGCCTTCTAATTCCATGTGGTCCATCCGCCAGATACAGGCTGCGTATTCCCAAACGCTCTATGCTTTGAGTAGTCCAGAAGTCTTTTCCTGACATTAAAGATGCTTTCTCTTCTAAAGTCATTTGTTCAATTAAAGTTATATATTTCATCTGAATTCTTCTTGGACTAAGCATAATGCTGCTGCAATGACTTGATGCATATCGAAATATTTATACATACCCAGTCGTCCCCCGAGCAGAATATTAGGCATTTGTTCCGCTAGCTCACGGTACTTTCTATATTTCTCATTATTACCGTCATCATTTAAAGGGTAATACGGCTCGTCACCCTTTTTCCATGTTTGTGGGTATTCTTTAGTTATAATAGTCTTTGGCTGTTCGCCAAATTCAAAATGTTTATGCTCAATAATCCGCGTATATGGGGTTTCTGCATCCGTATAATTGACCACTGCATTTCCTTGATAGTTTTGCCGGTCCAAAGTAACGGATTCAAATCTTAAACTCCGGTATTCTAATTCACCGTACCTGTAATCAAACAATTGATCGATCATTCCTGTATAAACAATCTTGGGGTATTCTTCTAAGTAAGCCGCTTTATTTGCAAATAAGTCTTGATTCAACTCTAGGTCAATCAATTCACTAGACAGCATTTTTTCAATGATTTGCGTATAGCCGCCGATAGGAATTCCCTGATACCGGTCATTGAAATAATTATTATCATAGGTGAAACGGACAGGGATCCGTTTGATAATGAAGGCAGGCAGCTCTGCTGCTTTACGCCCCCATTGTTTTTCGGTATAACCCTTTACTAGTTTCTCATAGATATCGAGTCCAACTAATGAAATAGCTTGTTCTTCCAGGTTATTCGGATCCCCAATTCCAGCGGCTGATCTTTGTTCAGCGATCCTTGACTGTGCTTCGTCAGGCGTAATCGTCCCCCATAATTGATTAAATGTATTCATATTAAAAGGCAAGCTATATATTTCACCTTTATAGTTGGCAATGGGACTGTTGGTATAGCGGTTAAATTCGGCAAACTCATTAATGTAGTCCCAAATCCCTTTGTTATTCGTATGGAAAATATGCGCCCCGTATTGATGTACCTGGATACCTTCAATATTTTTGGTGTATACATTACCGCCCAGATGATCCCGCTTATCGATTACCTTTATCCGTCTTCCCCGCTTGGCTGCTTCATAGGCAAAGATACTGCCGAATAGTCCGGAGCCCACAACCAGATAGTCGTATTTCATATAGGTTCACCCTGCCTTTTCTCAAAATTTGCGGCGTAAAAAATAAACCTGCAGATGAAGGGTCACATCCACAGGTTTGCAGCTTTCAATTGAATCCCACAATCTTCTGTGAGACTTTATAGGCAGATACCGTTATACTGCGGCCCAAATACCCCGGAATATTCATCATTCTTCCCATGACTCCGTATCTGATCGTATTGTATAACTCAATATCTTTTTCATTCATATACTTCCACAGCTCTTTTTTCTTCTGCAGATTTTCTTTCTTACGTGAACGGATTAACAGGATTGTAGAAATAATTGTGATAATCTCAAGGTAATTGAGCATATATTGGCGAAGCTTAGGACTTTTAATCTGTTCAATGTTCATTCCATCGATCATGAGCTTATTCACTTTAAGCTGCTGGTCTATTCTTTCAATCATCACTTTCTCATTAACCGACTGATCTTCTCGTCCAATGAAATACCGGTAGAAATCGACGTTCACATAATAAATCCGCTTCACTTTTTCAAGCGGTTTAAACACAAACAGATTGTCCACGTAGAAGGTATGCTCGGGAAGTGTGAAGCGGCATTCTTTTAACAAATTCGTGCGATAGATAATGGAATGCATTAAAATATACTGGCCTTTACGGAAGGATTTAATTTCATCCCAGGTGAACACCCGTCCCTCAGGAAGGTTCCGGTCATACTTCATTACCTTCCGGTGACGTTTACCTGTTTTCTCATATACGAAATTGCTGACAACCATATCGACGGCCTTGCCCTCAGCGACCAGCGCTTTTAGCTTCATCCGGATTTGTTGATATGCCTCCCGGTCCACCCAGTCATCACTGTCCACCACTTTAACGAACAAGCCTGCAGCAACCTTAATCCCCGTATTCACCGCACCGCCATGGCCTTTGTTTTCTTGATGCACCACTTTGACCATCGATGGATACATGCTCTCGTAGCTGTCTGCAATCATTCTAGTGCCGTCGTTGGAGCCATCATTAACAATAATGATTTCAATTTCTTCGTCATTAACTAGCAGGCTGCTAATACAGCGGTCCATATAATCCTGTGAGTTATAGCAGGGTACAATGAATGACAATAATTTCATTATTACTAACCTCTTTTTATTCTTTTTTAGGCCACCTTTTGCTGTTTATCTTCTTTGAAAATGATCTTCAGGATCGGGAAATACACCCAGAACGAGATGGCAGCATTAATAATCATCGTAATTAAATCTGCAGCCGTTTCACCGGTTCCTCCAAACCTATCAATAAAGAACTGGTAGATCGGGTCCTTGTACCACCCCTGAAGGGCACCCGCGCAAATGGTTATCAGGAAATAGGCGATAAGATACCAGACAGCCGCTTTGTAAATATTACCTTTGGATCGAAAGGTAATATTCCGTTGAGCAAAGAAGTTAATCACCTGGGCGATCCCCAGCGTCAGCTGAACAGCAAGGAAGTAGGATAGTCCACCGCCTCCACCAGAGGCGATTGACCCTGAAGGATAGTTGAAAATATAGTAGGGAGATCCATCAGTATTATGTCCAACCGGTAAAATCTGAAAATCATGAGCTTCCAAAGCAGATCCGTTAAAAACTGCCTTCAAAACCGGCATAAGGATCATCTGAAACACCGTAATGCCATTGCTTAATAACAAAAACATAATAAATTGCGCGATTTGGGGATGTTTAAGACTGTAGTTACTCCAGAACGCTTTAATACCGCTCACTAATACCACTTCCTTCTATTTTCACACTAAAGCGCAACTGGACTGGTTCTGTCTGATTGGAGGTAATCGTCAATGTCCCTTCTCCAGCTATCCCTGTTGTTTTAACATAGGTGCCGCACATGCCCCCTTCGGCAGTGACACAATCCGGACCTACGATTTCTATTGCACCTACTGCTTTTAAGAAGACCGGCAGATGTGAGTACGTGGCATTGTTGTTATTCGCATCTACAACCCGAATACGGATAGATGACACATCAAAGGTATCGGCTTCAATTAACTCCGTTCCACTAACGGTCGTTTCTAAATGAATACTCGCATTAGAGGCTTTCACTACCTCTGCAACCACCTGGCCATTCTTAATCGCTTCAAAGCGGTAGACCGGTGCAGACACACCCCAGTTCTCAATATATTTGAAGAATAGCTTGTAGAAAGTTACCGGTGACACCAGATGACGGAGCATCACCCACAGCGCTTTAAAAATGTACCTTGGGGGTAAGGCAGTACCAAACCGCTGAATAGCCAAGAGACATTCTTTAATCGCTTCGGCTTTTTGGTGTGAATACTTTTCTCCTTCTTCAATCACATTGCCCACGGTGTCGTAGAATTCGATTGGCGGATGCGGTAAATAGCGGTATTTTTTGTTGACCGGCTTAAATTCCCGGATCATCCGTTCATTCTTGTATAGACGAACCGAATCAGCATTAGTGAAAATATAATTTTCACCGACAGCACCTCCCGGGTAATCGCCGATATGCATATCTGAACCGACTTCCAGAACCGGGGTTTCCTCTGAGAAGCTGGCATAGACTTTCGTAGCCAGTTTATGATTGCGGTACATGTCCATGATGCCGTGATAGCATACCCGGTCACCTGATCCGAAATCACCATGAGTTTGATAATCGAACATACACCACCCGAAGGCTCCTGCAATATCTTCTCTTTTATATACCTCATTTAGCACATTGGCATGGCGCATAGCGTGGGACAGCCGGTGGGTCGGCGTATCCGTCGCCTTGGTCGGAAACATGTGACCATTGAACTCGGCAATGAGATAGGCTTTATTCTTATTAGGCGATATCAGCCACCTTGGTAGTAATCCGCCATTCTTCCCTGTATGAGAAAAATCATTGAAGGCATACACATCTTCCAATAAACTGCTTCTCCATAGAAAGCGGACTCCGCTTGTCTGTCTGCTATGATCCAGACGGCGGGCAATTTCATTGGTCTTGGAGTACAAGACATCATCATCCTGTGACTCGTTCACACGGACTCCCCAGAGAATAATCGAAGGATGGTTACGGTACTGCATGATCATTTCTTCAACATTATTACAGACGATCCGTTTCCATTCTTCATCATTCTTGATATGCTGCCAGCCGGGCGTTTCTGTGAACACAAGCAGTCCCAGGAGGTCACACGCATTAAGAAAATGCTTGGACTGGGGATAATGGGAGGTACGGACCGCATTCACATGAAGCTCTTCTTTCAATATTCTTACATCTTCCACTTGCATGGATGCCGGCATAGCATAGCCTACATGAGGATAGCTCTGATGGCGGTTAACTCCACGAATCTTATATTTCCTGCCGTTTAGATAGAATCCGTCTTTGCGGAAAACAGCTTGGCGGAATCCAACTGATACGTTGTACTCATCAATAATGTTTTCTTCATGATCCTTTAACAAAGCTACTAAGGTATAGAGATAAGGAGTTTCCGGACTCCACGCGTGAATGTTTACAACGTCAATACTGCAATCAGTGATTACTGCCCCTGATACCTTTACACTCTTTTGGCCAACTATATTTTTTTGTTCGTCCAGCAGAACTAATTCCAGCGTGTGGTTTGCTTCCGGCTGACTGATGGTAACATCAATAAGTGCCTGATTCATGTCCGGTGTCCGGACAAACACATCCTCCACGTAGCTCTGCTCAGCAAGCAATAACCATGCTTCACGGTATAATCCACCATAAGTCATGTAGTCAATTACGTGGCCGAATGGCGGAACATTAGCATCCTCTCGTGTGTTCAGACGGACCACAACTTTGTTCTCCTGCCCATATATCAGGTTATCTGTTACTTCTACACGAAAGGCAGTATAACCACCATTATGAGTCATTAACTTCGTGCCATTGATAAACACCTCAGCCACATGAGCGGCACCATCAAACTGCAGGAACAGACGCTTCCCCTTTAAACCCTCATGAACCTCAAGATGACGTCTATAACCACATATCATCTGACAAGAGCTTTCCTCCATATAGTGCACAGGCACTTCTTTACAAGTGTGGGGCAGCCTTACGGCTGTCCCCTCTCCTGTAAAATTGATAAATTCATCAGTAATATTCTCTATAAAACTCCATCCATCACAGATACTAATTTTTCTCATTTACTTTTCTCCATTTATCATTTTGAAGTAGTCAAGGTATAGATTAATCCTTCGGATCTCGATTGTTTCATGAAGCTGGAAATCATTGCACCCGCTGTTCCGAGCGCAAAAGCAATACCGAAAATAATAACGGCTTGAGGATTTCCTCCAATGAAGTTAACCCCATTGACAACATCCGATAAGGTTGGAAACCCTAAGTAAAGATGCCACGACAAGGCTACGCCATAACAAACCGCGGGTAATAGGGGGGCGATATAATAGCTTTTAATCCAAACCAGCAATTCTCCTGCAACACCAGCGAGAATCAGGCCAAAAGTAATAAAGGAAAAGGTCCGATCGCCATAATCAAAAATGATAAACGCGATGTTTGCTGCAAGCATTAAGCAGGATGCCAGGAAACCAATCCAAAAACCAAGCGTTCTATCTTTAAATAAGACCATCTTATTTCCCCCCCTTTACATTTCGTCTTAAGCTACTTCTAATGAACATGAATACACTTAAGAGTGTCAATGCAATAAGAATGTAATTAGTAACCTTCAGGAAGGTTTGCCACCACGGTGTAAACCCTTCAACTTCGATGTCATCCGTTAATCCATTGAGCAAATTTGATTTGGCTAATGAATAATAGAAATGTTTATTAGCTCGTCTTAATTCTTGTAGAACATAGCCGTCCTTCTTACTGGCAAGGTATTTATGAACTTCACTGGCACGTCCGGTATCCGCATTAAATGTATTCGTTCCGGCAACGAGCGATTCGATAGTTGGAATGTTAGGGTTGCCTTTAACGGAGTCCGTAATCGTTACGCCTTTGAAGCCCCATTCATTTCTTAAGACTTGTTTCATAGTGGCATTATCGCTATAAGCCAAACTGCCACCAATCCGGGAGAAGGACATCATCGTACCAAGAGCTCCGCCTTCAGTGAAGGCTCCCTCAAAGCCCTTTAAAGGACCTTGGCGATAGGCCTGTTCCGTCATAAATGTAGATAGCTCTTGTCTATTCGTTTCTTGGTCATTGGCTACAAAATGTTTGATGGCCGCTGTTAACCCTTTGGCTTGCATTGCTTCTGTCTGAACAGCTCCCATATGGTAAGTAAGAATACTATCCTCAGAGTAGTATTCAAAGTTACGTCCGCTAAACGGGGTACGGTGCAGATTCCCCCCTGGTGACCATAACTGTGAAGTACCGCTGAACAGGCAATCCTCGGCAATAAATTTGCCGCGTTCTGCTATTAATGCACTGTTCCAGGTTGCAGCTGCCACGACTTGAACGACATGGAAGGTTGCCGCGTGATTACCGCCATACAAATAGCTGGATTGGGAGCCTGAAGGACCATCCGTATTTTTATTCGCAGGCTTATTAATGGACTTCACTGCCGGTTGGCCAAAATTCTCACCAACCGTTGCACTTAATTCACTGATAGTTAACTGATCCAGGAATTTGTTCCATGTTACGTCGTCTTCAAAGGGAACATCCTTCATATCCAGGAGTTTGAGTGTAACCTCTGCTCCTTGCGTAAAGCTGTCATATGCAGGAGCGTCCGCCGGTTTTTGGTATTTCTGATTGTACATGATCTCTTTAAGCTCATCCGTTGCCGTAATATCTTTATAGGGTTCAGGATAAGTATCCCAATCGTTGCGTGTTAAATAAGTTACCGTATTCTCAGCAAAGTAGTTAATATCGACATCTTCAAATTGATTCGAAACAACTTCCCCGGTATGCTGTGACTTGGCATAAGTGGTGTTATCCAATGACTCTAGTGGAACAGAGATTGCATTGTCCGGCTCTCCAGCTACATTAGAACCATCTGCAGCCAGTAGCTTCCCTTTTACTAGTGCGCCTTCCTTCTTGACCAGGATGTTATTCAAGGCATCATGGCTGTCCCGTCCAATGGCAAAATAATAATCACCCGGATCGAAGACATAGCTGCCCTTCTTACTTGGATCAGCGCCATTCTCAGCGTTAGCGTCATAGGTTGCGAACAAATACTCGTCAATCGTGACGGTTATCTCTTCCGATTCGCCTGCGGCCAGCTCACTTGTCTTCCCGAAGCCAATCAGCTGGATCGCTGATTTCTCGGCCTGCCCTTCTTCATAAGGAAGCTGGGCATACAGCTGTACTACCGACTTCGACTTTCCGGTATAGGCTGACTCTGCCGGGTAACCTTTATTGGTAACCTTCACGGTTGCCATAACTGTTTTGGCTTGTCTATCCCAATTCACAGCCGTTAACTCTTGGGAGAAATCGGCATAGGAGCTGCCATAGCCAAAGGTATATACCATTTCATCCGCATAGTTCCAGCCTTCCTTATTAATGAAAGCACCTGCATTGCTGTCAGCATTATGAAGCCTTAATACAGCATCCTGATATCTTGTTTCGTAGTATTTATATCCCTGATAGATCCCTTCCGCTTCGACAATGTAATGACCATCATCATTGGCGTACTGGAAATCACCTGCGTTACTTACTGCCGGTGAAGATAGTGAGTTTGCTGCAAAGGTATCCACCAGTCTGCCAGAAGGATCTGCTGCACCTGTTAGTACATTGGCAACACCTGTGAATCCCTTTAATCCGGGATTGCCAATCCAGAGTGCAGCATCCACTCCATACTCCTCTTCTTCGATCCAGCCAAGCTCCATGGCATACGCGCTATTGATCAATACAATCGTCTTCGCGAATTTGCCGCTATCCTTAATCATCTTTAATAGATCTTTTTCAGAATCATGGAGAGCAAGGTATGAAATCCCGTCCCTGTCAGAGGTGGCTAAATCTTTACCCTCTCCACCATCCCGCGCTAACATGACGATAGCCGCATCATTATAACTATCCTGATACGATGCTTGCAGCTCGCTGGTATAGAAACCTTTATCCACTTCTCCAATAAACCAGTCCGGTGCTGCCTTGACCCTGGCAATGTCACTCTTCGCATAGGCATCAAATAACTGGTCATTAATCTGGAAGCCCGCTTCCGTAAGTGCACTATGCAAGCTAACCTTACGTTCCTCGTCCATGCCTGGCCCTCCGGCATTCCCACTGTAGACAGGATCCGCTGCCGAGCGGCCAAACAAGGTAACACTGCGTTCTTCTGAGCTTAATGGCAGAACAGCCTGCTCATTCTTTAGCAGAACGGTGCCCTCTTCCATGGTTTGTACATCATGTCTGTCGGAATCTGCCAGCATAGCCTGCAATCCTGCATCCGACAGCTCGTAATCACTCTTATATTGCATTGTGCTGGCATCCGCTTCAATTACAGGCGCCGTGACATTGAGGAAGACGTTAACTTGGCCGCTCCAGCTCATTAGTAATTGAGTCATCAGTAAACTGAAGGATAAGAGAAACGCAGAAACAGATGTGAATCCACGCCACATATTCGATTTTCTTTTCAATGGGTTACCTCCCTACACGCTCGCTGGTTAGCTTAATTTGTTGTTGCTCCATCAGCAGTCAACACAACGTAATCGAAGCTGTCTTTTGCTGCGTCAACTATGATCGAATTCTCCGGGAAAGCCACAGCTTCCAGGTATTCTTCAGCAGACAATGCAGGTCCTTCACCGCCAACTGCCGTGCCCATCTCATCCGTCCATTCTTTGGTGTTTACATAGCCGATTGGATTTGCACCTGCCGAGTAGGAACTGTTCGCAATGACTGCTGTGGGCTTGGATAATTCAAGTGTAATTAGGCCCTCTTCATCTACTTCTTTTACTGTTCCGTAGTATTTAATGATATTTGAACCTCTGGGAACCACATCATATTTACCATCATCAGCGAATTCCAGGGCTCCGGAGTAGAACGTTTCAGTGCTCGTCAAACAGTACGTATTATCTGAGAAGGTCTCAATATTTTGCACGCCGAAGGTTGCCTGCTTGAAGGTATGCTCCGGGTACGCACTAATAAATCCGACATTAGTTGTCGAAGCATAATTCCCAGTCAATTCACTTGCTCCCGCTGACTTCTCACCATTTCCGCATGCTGTGATTCCTATCACCAATGCCATCGCACAAATTGCAGTAGCAGCCTTTTTCACCGTTCTGTTTGTCATGAAAACTACCCCTTTAAATGAATTTTGTATACGCTTTCTAAAGCGCATGATTATTGTATAAGATCACGTCTTTCTTGTGTGGTTCCTGGCCTATTCTCGAAGAAATGTAGCATATTAAGGTAAGCTGCGTTTAGTTTAGGCTGTTTTTTTGTAGTCTGCGAGAGCGGGAAGCTATATTGTTGACAAAAGAGAAAACGCTTCCTATAGTAAAATGACCTGACATCAACTGGAGAGGTGAAAGATGATAATCACAATTGCCATTGTGGAAGATGATATTAATCAAGCTCGTTTGTTAGAAAGTCATCTTACAAGCTTTGGCGCTGACAAAGGACTTTCTTTCAACATCGTGCATTTCCCCCAGGCTGTTGCCCTGCTAGAGAATTACACTGCCAATTTCGATATTATATTCATGGATATTCAGCTGCCTTATATGAATGGAATGGATGCCGCCCGAAGCCTTAGAGCCCTCGATAAGGAGGTTATCCTGATTTTCATTACGAATCTCACCCAATATGCAATTCACGGATATGAAGTGGAAGCGCTTGATTATATCCTAAAGCCGGTTGAATATTATGATTTCGCGTTGAAAATGTCCCGTGCCGTCCGCAGAATGGATGAGAAGCCGGGGAATGATATCCTGATTGCAACCGACAATGGCATGCGTAAAATATCGCCCAAAAGCATCCGCTATGTTGAGACCGAAGGACATCACGTCATTTATCACACGGCAGAGGGTGATTTCCGGCAATATGCCACCATCTCATCGATTGAGATCAAACTGCAGGAATATGATTTTTACAGATGTAACAATTGTTATCTGGTCAATCTGGCTTATGTACAAAGAATCCAGGGGTATACTGTTGTGCTGGATGGTGTAGATTTGCGGATCAGTCAGCCGAGGAAAAAAGCGTTTATGGAAAAATTAATGGAGTATGTAAAGAAGAAAAACTTATGAGCGAGCTCATCAATAATTTATTAGGCGTCTATTCGAAGCAATTTATCATTCGCTCCGCCAGTATGATTGAGATTCTTTTCTGTATCTTTATACTGACACTGCCCTTTCAAAAAACAAAACGTTTTGGAATGAAAGTAATAATAATTATACCTTTGGCCTTGCCGCTTATTCTTGCGATTGCGGTAGTTAATTCATTGTATCCCAGCCCATTTAGCGGTTTGCTGAATATTTTTACCTATTTATTCGTTTTGATGGCTCTTTACTTTCTGTACCAGGAGAACTTTTCTGAGCTATTGCTGTGTCTTTGCGGCGCAGTAGCCATTAAGTTGATTGTAGGCCGTTTATACGAAATACTCATCATTCTTTTAGATAAGAACCCTTATGAAACGCTTTCACTATTTAAGGAAATGGTTCCATGGAGGGACTGGCCGCTATACTTCCTAATACATTTTATTTTTATTCTTTTGTTTGCCTTTTTTTTCCGACGTACCAAAGTTTTTGAGCATGACAAAACGAACAAAATTCTGATTATTACTTTTTCGTTAACCTTTATTTTAGTAACTGAGATACTCAGTTCCTTTAGCCGCAAATTTGAGGGTGAGAACAGTATCCTTGATTTTATCATCCGGATTTTTGCAATTCTGTATGCTTTGCTTACTTTATTGCTGCGTACAAGAATACTGGAGACCAGCAAGCTGAAACAGGATCTATTGATCATGGACGAACTTCTTTATTCAGAGAAAAAACAGTTTGACAATATGCGAAGCGAAATTGACATAATTAATATGAAGGCTCATGACCTCCGCCAACAATTATCGAACATTAGCTACAAGCTAACCAACCAGGAAGTGGATTCATTGAAAGCTGCCATTGAGGTGTACGATACAACGATCAAAACAGGCAGTGATATCCTGGATGTCATTCTCTATAAAAAACAGCTTTACTGTGAAAAAAATGGGATCCGCATGAGCTGTATGGCTGATGGCCGTTGTTTATCTTTTATCTCATCTACTCATTTATATTCTCTTTTAAGTAATGCCATAGAAAATGCCCTTGAGGCCGTAACAACGGTCAGTAATGACAACAAGCGGACCCTTTCAATTTCTATAGGTGAAGAGAACGGTGTGATTGCTATTCATGTCACCAACTATTTTGAAAGTGAGCTCATGATTAGTGATCAATTACCACAAACCATTAAACACGATAAGAATCGTCACGGTTTTGGTATAAAAAGCATGCGGCACATTGCGGAGCAGTATAACGGGATATTATCTTTTCATACTGAGGAGGACATTTTTTATCTTCATATTTATTTTCTGAATTCCTGAATGAATCATATGAAAAAATTGATTATAACTGACCTTGGCCTAATGAAACTCTGGCATACGCAATACTCCGAATTGGGATGGGTGAAAGCCCCTTTCATTGTATAAGTTATATATTTTCTTCTAAACGATGCTACTTCTTTAATCCAATAAGACTAAACCACAACCCTGCCCGTTTCATGGAGCTATGTGCCCACTGTTATCTAAATTCAAAAAATAAAACAGGCCGTAGAGAGTTTCTCTACAGCCTGTACAACACAAATCTTCATTTGATTGTAGTCTACAAATATACAAACGGCTCCTTCGCATCCACAAACGTAACCGGAAGCCCGTCCACCAGCGGTGCCAGCCACTCGGCCATATACTTCATGCCCCATTCCTCGGACCGCTCATGGCCAATTACAATCATCGCTTTGTTCATACCCAGCATGGAGGCATCATTAACATAAGCGCATAACGTCCACTCCGTAATATCGCCGCAGATCATTACATCCAGATTCTTGTCCTGCATAAGCTCCATCGGCATTTGCTCCCTGCCCAGCCCGAGGCTGCCGCCCCCAACCAGTATGCCGATGCGGGAGCAGGCATCTGCCGGATTGCCGACGATCTGAATGACCTTCATGCCCAGCCTCTGCTTCAGGAAGCCTGCCAGCTCTCCGACAGTGGTCTCTTCAATCAGATAGCCCCAGGAATCCTGGTCGCCCAGCTTCTTATCCTGCCACTCCAGCTCCTTGAGCAGACCATCATAAATCCGGTCCGTATCGGCCAGATGCATGTGATCATGGAATCTCCAGATCGTAATTCCATTCTCCTCAATCAGCTTCCTCTTCGCCAAATATACCGGGTCTTTCTGAACCCAGTCCAGCGTGTCCATTCCCGTATAATAGGTAGGCTCATGGGTAATAATCAGGTTGGCTCCGGCTGTGATGGCTTCCTTAATCACCCCGACGGTCGCCATGAACGTAGTGAC
The DNA here is from genome assembly GCF_013141775.1 of Paenibacillus phytohabitans. Taxonomy (GTDB): domain Bacteria; phylum Bacillota; class Bacilli; order Paenibacillales; family Paenibacillaceae; genus Paenibacillus_AQ; species Paenibacillus_AQ phytohabitans. Next base: position 87,423 of record NZ_WHOB01000086.1, on the reverse strand, counting down.
GATTCCTGTGACTTCCATCTCCTCATTGCCGCTCGCAAGCACATCACAGGTCTGCTCCAATCTGCGGCCTCCGCAGCAATCCAGCAGAATCCGGTCAATAACCTCCTGCACTTTCATAAGCTCATTCTCCTTCTCATCTATGTTGTCAGCCTGTCAGCCTTTGACTGCACCAATTACCACGCCGCGGGTCAAGTATTTCTGCATAAAGGGCAGTACGAACAGCACCGGCACAATACCCAGAACCGCCATCGCCATCCGCACGGCTGTGCTTGGCAGCGATACGCTCTCTGCCCCGAGTACATTGCCGGCCTGACCGGAATTGAGGAATTGAATGTTGCTCATCAGCTGCATCAGCAGATTCTGAATCCCGTATAATTGCGGCTTCGATACAAAATACAGCGCATTGATCCAGTCGTTCCAATAAGCGAGTCCCATAAACATACCGACCGTTGCCATAACCGGCATGGATAAGGGAAGCATAATCCGGAAGAAGGTCCGCAGCTCCGACGCGCCGTCGATCTGGGCAGCTTCAATAATTTCCAGCGGGACATTATTTTTGAAGTAGTTTCGAACCAGCAATACATTAAAGCCGTTCGCGAGCAGGTTGGGAAGAATCAGCGCCCACAGGGTATTTTTAATATGGAAATATTGCGTCCACATGATGTAGGAAGGCACGATCCCTCCGCTGAACAGCATGGTGAAAAAAACAACAAACGCCAGCACATTGTGATATTTGAAATCGGACCGGGACATCGGATAGGCAAGCATGCTTGTTATCAGCAGTCCAATGGCCGTTCCCAGGATCGTGACTGCAAATGAAACCCCATAAGCCCGGATGAAGATGTAGGCTGAGGACTGGATATACCGGTACGCTTCAAGACTTGTGTGCTCCGGGAAAAAGCTGTATCCGTTCCGGATCAAGGTCGTTTCATCGGTGAACGAGGCTATCACAATCAGAAGGAAGGGTAAAAAAGCAAAAACCGTCAGCAGAATCATCACGACCGCAGAAAACACAGTAAACGTCCGTTCTCCTCTTGTTTGTATCATAAGCGTTTCCTCCTAGAACAATGCGTTTTCTGGATTAACCTTCTTGACGATGGCATTGACCGCAAGCACAAGCGCAAAGCCAACCAGCGATTGATACAAGCCGGCTGCGGCCGACATTCCAATATCATTCAGCTGCATCAAGGCGCGGTAGACATACGTATCAATCGTTTGAGTCGTGCTGTACAGCGCACCCGAGTTCATAGGAACCTGATAGAACAGGCCGAAGTCGGAGTTGAAAATCCGTCCCATGGACATCAGCACCAATACAATGATGGTCGGCTTCAGCAGCGGCAGGGTAATCAGGCGGATCTGTTTCAGCTTCCCGGCGCCGTCAATTTTGGCAGACTCATAGATGCTTTTGTCAATTCCGGCAATAGATGCGAAATAGACGATGGAGCCGTAGCCTGCCGTCTTCCAGATCTGAATGAGAACCAGCAGATAAGGCCAATGTTTCGGCTCCGAATACCAGTTGATCTCCGGGATACCAAGCGGCCGAAGAATTGAATGATTCACGAATCCGCTGTCTGCATTGAGAAAAGCGAAGACAAGCAAAGAAAGGACGATCATCGAGATCAGATTCGGAAGAATCAGGCCTGTCATAAACAGCTTCGAGTACATCTTATTCAGCAGCTCTGACATAAGGATGGCAATGAGGATCGAGACAATGGTCCCGAGCGCGATAAAGGCCAGGTTGTAGAGCAGGGTATTTCTGGTCATAATCCAGGCATCGCTGGTCTGGAACAGAAAGGTGAAGTTCTTGAGGCCGATCCAGTCGCTGCCGAAGATGCCCTTCGCGTAATTGACATCCTTGAAAGCGATGAACACCCCGAACATGGGGAAATAGCTGTTAATCATGAAGTACAGCAGGCCCGGAGCAGCCAGAATCAATAAAGGAAGTGTTTTTTTGAGCGGCTTGGATTTAGGTTGGGCTGACATGTCGGATTCACCTCCATTGCTGCAGGCGGAGCCTTTGTTGGCGGCTCTACCCGCAAGCAAGTTATTTAAATTATTGTTTCTGCGCGGCAATCCATTGGTCCAGCTGCTCCTGCTTGCTGTCAATGATCGCCTGGGCGCCTGCATCCTTAAGTGAACTGTTGAACTTCGCAATAATGGTATCCGGATCTACTGATCCGCTTACAAGAGCGGGCAGAAATTGATTCACGACGTTATTCACAGCACTCATCTGCGTCTTCACATCGCTTTGATCAAAGATAAATCCGAAATACGGCGATCTTTCGGTATCCTTGTTTTCTTGGAGCTTCAGTTCAACATCCGACCAGTTGATCCCCTCTAACTGGTACTGAAGGGACTCAGAGCCTACAATTCCCGAGCTTAGCATTGCTGTGTAGGATACCGTATTGGCATCCTTGCCTTCCGGGAATTTCACATGATGCTCATCAACCTTCACGTAATCCTCCCCTTCAATTCCATAGAGGATGGTGTTGATCAGCTCGGTGTCGGTATACAGCATGTTCAGGAACTTGACAGAGGCTTCCGTTTCCTTGGACGTACTGGATACCATCCAGGTTACGGAATTAACAGCACTTGTATCGAAATAGAAGGGAGCAATGCGTTTGGTTTCCACATTTTTACCGGCTTGCGCACTCAGGGTTCTGCCCACTTCCTTCCCGCTGTAACCGCCAAGGAAGGAGAAGCCGCGTCCGGAAGATACCATCTCCATAGCTGTGATCGTCGTTGTTGCGGTGTCCTTCTGCAAATAACCTGCATTAAACCATTCTCTCATCATCCCGATTCCGTTCTTGAACACATCGGATTCATAGAAATTAACGACCTTGCCGTTGTCGCCGATTACGACGCCGACTCCTGTTGTATCGGTCAGGTAATCTACCTTGCTCGCACCTTTCATCAGATTCACAAGGCCTGTATCCGTTGGATTCACATTAATCGGGCCAAACGGAATCACATCAGGTGACTTCTTCTTCACAGCAGCGAAGACAGCAGGCAGATCCTCCACCGATTGAATCGCATCCGCTGAGATGCCTGCGTCCGCCAGCATATCGGCGTTGTAGATGATATTCGTAGGTAAAGCCATTCCTTTATTTACCGGAATACCATAGATATGACCATCCATCGTTGTGGTTTTGAGGATGTCCGGGCCGAAATCCTTCTCCAGAATAGCCGTTAATTCTTTACCGTGTTCCGGAAGCAGCTCTTCGAGCGGAGCGACCTGACTCTTGGACACATAGTTGGAGAATTGTCCGAGCGTAGTGAAGATATCCATCTTCTCTCCGCTCTGGAGCGCCAGGTTGACTTTCTGGGCATAATCAGCTGGACCGTACAGGCGGAAATCCACCTTCACACCGATCTTCTTGGTTGTAATTGCATTAATCGCATCCGTCACCTTGCTGAGATCATCGGGAATCCGGTTGAAGGACGGCAGGGCAAATACGATTTCAGCAACTTTTGCATTGGCTTCCTCATTCCCGGAATCATTAGCCTTTGTATTTGAATTGCTGCCGCAGGCCGAGAGCAGTGAACCGCATACTACCATGGACAACAACAGTGAACCTAACCCCTTTTTACTTTTCATGATGATGCCTCCCTGTTCTGTATTTTCAATTTCATTGTACTTCTTTGGAGGAGTGCGGGCTTTCAAAAAGACGGGCTGTTTTTTTGAAAAACCGCGCTGCAGCAAGAAGCTCCGCTTCCTTCCGGAAAGGCGGAGCTTCTTGCTATCTGACGGTTTTGTGCTTGGAACGAAAGGCTAACGGTGTTTCTCCTGTCAGCTTTTTGAATACCGTGGAGAAATAAGATATCGTATCAAATCCGGCATCCATAGCGATCTCGCTTATGCTCGCCGTGCTCTCAATCAGCATTTGCTTCGCCGCTCTGATGCGGCAGTCGTTCAGATATTCCTTGACCGTCTGCCCGGTCTCATTCTTGAACACCTTCGCCAGATAATCGGCGGTCAGATATACGCTTGCGGCGACATCCTCCCGGCTGAGATCTTGCCTGTAATTCTCCTGGATATACCGCTTCGCCCTCTCGACAACCCCTTCAGACTGCAATACCTCTTTGATAGAATCCACCGTTTTGTCCGTAAGTGCCTGAGCCCACTTCATGAAGTCAAACACACTGCTGTCGGCTTTCTGGGCCAAGCCTTGCGTCACATCATCGGCGAATAGCCGGTGCGCCTGGATATGCTGCCGTGAGAGAAGCGAGTAGACCACTTGAAGGAAGTCCTCCCGGATCGAATGCAGTGTCGTTGAATCCAGCTTATTCAAGCTTGTCAGAAGCTCCAGCTCCTTCTTCAGCCGGTTCACAATCTGGACCTTCTCCTTCTGGACGAACAGCATGGTGAACAGCTCTATGTCAAGGGTAAAGCGCTCTGTAGTATCATAATGAAACGGTACATCCGGCAGATGAACCTTCCCTCTGAAAATGATATTGGAATCATCCAGCTGCTCCAGCTCCGTTTTGAGCTGCGACAGTCCAGAGATTGCTGTCTGCCCGCTGAAATAACAGGTAGCTGTACACTTCAAATATTGCCGGCACATCTGAATAATATGCTCTGCGCTGTCCTTCAGCCACTTCATATCAATCTTACTCTCGATAAGAATCGCATTGTAGAACACATCATCGGCTTGATAGGCGATGATCCGGCCTAAGCTCACCTGGCTGCTGAGAATTTCAGAGATCAGGTTAGAGAGGGCATAATGGAAGATGCTCTCGTCCCACTCCCGCTCGATTTGGGAACGCGGAACACTTACGAGAAACAGGGTATATTCCGCATGCACTGACAGGTCCAGCTCCCTTTTCTGCACTTCACTCTGGATGAGCGGGATGCGGGGAGACAGCGTGGCTGTCAGCACATCACTCCAGAACCCCCGCTCCACCAGATCCTTGTTCTTCAGCCACGCAAGCCCCAGCTTGCTGTATTCACCCATGATTACCTTTTTCTTCAGCGTCTCCATGGACTTCCGCAGTGCTGCCTCCAGCTCCTGCTTGTCCAGCGGCTTGACCAGATAGGAGTCGGCTGCGTACGAGATCGCCTCGGAAGCGAAGCTGAAGCTCTCATGACAGGTCAGAAAGATAAAACCGCCTTCATATTGGCGGTCCCTGGCCCACTTGATCATATCAATCCCCGAGCCCCGCGGCATTTCGATATCGCAAATGATCAAATCAGGCTCACCGCCGGCGAATAATTGCTTCGCATCCTGTATGTTATGAGCGGTCTGTACCTCGGTAATTCCAAATTCATCCCAGTTCACAATACTGCGCAGGGCTTCAACCGTAGGGATATCATCATCAATCAACATACACCGCATATAATCCCCCCTTACAACATTGGCTGGCCGGACCTTTTGGCAGGTATCCACAATTCTACTCTGGCGCCAGACGTCTCTGCATTGGACAGCTTGAGCAGATCATCACGCTTGTAGAGCAGCCTGAGTGTTTTGCGGATATTGGCAATTCCAACCCTGTCCCCATCCTCCGTCACCTCTTCGGCTTCAGGTCTGCTTAGCCATTCAGAAGAGAAGCCTGCTCCGTTATCCTCAATCACAATACTTACGAACGGGCTTCCGTCTCTTGTCACAGGTGACACTCTTATGAAGATGGACAGCATTTCTGCATAGAACATCGCGTGCTTGAACGTATTCTCTACGAAGGTCTGGATCATGAATTGAGGAATGGGCACCTGCCGGGCTTCATCACTGACCTCGATCATGAAAAATATTTGGTCAGGATACCGGATTTCTTGCATCCGGATATAATTCTCGGTGTGCTTGATCTCTTCTTCCATCGTAACTTCGACAAGGCCTCCCTTAAACATATACCGGAGATGTTCCGACAGGCAGTGAATCAGGCGCCGGATTTCTTCATTTTTATTTTGATACGTCAAGCTGGTGATCGTTGAGATTGCATTCAGGAAAAAGTGTGGCCGGATTTGCATCTGCAGATATTTGATCTCTGCCCGGCTGATTTCGATCTGTTCTTCATAGGATTGAATCTTCAGATCCTTGATTTCACTAACCATGGATTCGAGCGCATGGAACAGCTTCATAAACTCCAGGGAGTAAGGTACCCCCTGAGGAACCTGGTATTCCAGCTGCCCCTGCTCCACCACCTTGGCCGCCTTCACCAGTTCTAGAATCGGCTTCAGCACATCCCTTGTTAAGAACCTCAGGACAAGCGGTACGACGATAACCGAAAGAACCGCCAATAAGGCAATGCCCCACTGGATAAGCCTAAGTCCCGAGAACAGGCTCCCCTTGGCAACCATATTAGTGATCCGGCCAAATTCTCCTATCGGTTCGGATACGATCAGGAAGCTACGCTGGTATTCTTTGGTTAAGCTTTCCAAGGTGATGTCCGCCTTGCTCAGGCCGATATTATTTGCCGATAAAATAATGCCCTCCGTATTGCTCAGTACGTACCGGTTCTCATCGTTGCTCCCCCTGTTCACCATTGCCAGCAGCGTGTCCGCTTTGACTAATGTTCCAAAGCTGACCTGTGAATAAGTGATGTACTTGAGCAAATAATATTTCCCTTGAATCTGAAATATCTTCCATTCCTCACCGTCCTCTGCAGGACCGGAGCTGAACTTGTGCAGATTGAGGAAATCGACCAGGGCAAGCTTATCTGCAGACCCCATCCGGCTGCTGAATTGTTCCAGCACCAGCTCGCCCGACAGCCTGATAAACATCCCATCACTGGAATAATCGTTGGCCATTTTGGCCAGCAGATCATTCTTGAGCTGCTGCACCTTGAAGTACCGGCTGCTCTCATCCAGACTCGCTATATTGACTGCAGCATCAATGTTATTATCGAACACCTCAATCAGATCCTTGGAGAAATTGTTGAAGTTATTATGAATGTTAGCCTGATAGAGGGCAAGCGTATTCCGTGAGCTTGTCAGTGCATTACTTCGTACAACCTCCAGGGAGTAAATATTGCTCAGAACAAGGATGGACAGCAGGATCGCAAGAATGACTGTCATCTGCAATGAGAACTTGAACACGATACTGTTTGTACGAATCATACCACCCCTTCTTCCTCCCCGGAATTCAGCAAGCCCCTGAGCCGGTTCATTTCAGAACCAGGCCCAGGGGCGTAAGCATATGCGATTTGAAGTTAGTTAACTGCCCAGTTCAGTGCAGCTTCGATCTGCTTATCCCAGAACTCCCAGTTGTGCTCTCCCGGGCCTTCCTCATAGAGGTGTCCGGCCCCTTCACTATCAAGAAAATGATGGAACCGGCGGTTCACATCCAGCAGCATGTCCTCCGTTCCGCAGGCCATATAGAGCTTCGGCAGTTCAAGCCCCTTCGCCCTCACCTCAAGCACAAGCTTCTCCGGGTCTTTATCACTGCCAAGCAACTGGTCCAGATCGCCAAAGACGCTTGTGTAGTAGCTATAGCTGGCGATCCCGTCATTGTAATCCGGGGCTATGCCCGCAATTCTATAAGGAATAAGTGCTGATGACAAGGCTATAATGCGGCCGAATTGCTCTGCATAGCTCAGACCGTTGCGGATTGCTCCATAGCCGCCCATCGATAAACCGCCAATCCAGGTATCCCCGCGTGCCGCGGACAGCGGGAACAGCTTGCGCGTGAACTCCACCAGCTCCCTGCCGATGTATTCCCCGTAGTATTCTCCCCTGTTCTCATCATCCAGATAGAAGCGGTTCTCACCGGCAGGCATAAATACCGCAACCTGATACCGGTCCGCCAGCTCTCTGATCCGCGAGAAGTTCAGCCAATCGTTATGGCTCCCGGAGAATCCATGCAGCAGATACAGCGCCCTCAAAGGTTCTCCTGACCAGACCGGCAGTCCCAAGCCTTCCGGCAGATCAACCGGCAATAACGCATTAAAGGTTACTTCTCTTTTCAGGCAGTTGGAGTAAAATCCTATTTGCAGTGTAGCCAGAATAATCCCCCCTTAACAACATTCGGTTTACACCCGATAAACAGCAGCCTTACCTTCATCATCCGCATATTCAATGACGGTCTGATAATTCTGCAGATTGATGAACAGCCGGCAATATTTCCCGTCTTGCTCCCACATTAGCCGGATCTCATCCGTTGCCGCCTCAAGCACCCGGAACGTTCCTCCGAAGGCGCTGTAAGTATTGCGGAAGCGAATCAGCTTCATGAGCCGCTTCACAACCTCCCGTTCCAGCCCTTCAGCAATTTCTTCCAGGGTATAATTATGGCGGTTGATTTCGCGTCCTTCCCCCGTCAGGGCCACCTGCTCAAGATCATTGGCACCGGCCAGCAGACCCACATAATAGACCTGTGGAATCCCCGGCGTGAAGAATTGAATCGCACGCGCAGCGAGATAAGCGTCATCGTCTTCATTCAAGGCGCTATAATACGTGCAGCGGATCTGATGAACATCGAATCCGTCTTGCGCCTTATGCTCCTCCGACAGAATCAGGCTCAGGTTCGCCCCCCTCTCTTCGCAGAGATCAACCAGCTCCCGGGCTTCCTTCGTATCAATCAGTTCATCCAGATCCGGCTTCACAGGAATGCCGTCGTGACAATCAAGCATAGTGAACTGCTTGTGCGGACGCGTCTGCAGATAGGAATAGAGCGCTGTATTGGACCTGCCGGTAAGTGCCTCAAGCACCCGGTAAGGCAGGATGAAGTCGTAGATCCAGCACCCGTATTCCGACAGCTTGGATTGGATACTGTGGTGTGCATGCACCTCGGGCAGCAGCTCTATGTCCAGTGAATCCGCCATTGTCTTGATCCAATCGAGAAATTCATAAATCTCCGGCTCCACAAAAAAACAACTGGTCCCCAGCTTCTTGATCACGTATCCGACTGCATCCAGCCTGACGATCTTGACCTTCTGCTCTTTGAAGTTCTCAAAAAACTTCCGCAGCAGCTCCCGGGTCAACGGGGAACAGACATCGAGGTCAATTTGCTCGGAGGGGTCTGTTTTGCCAAAGGTCGTCCAGACCTTCTCTTCCTTGCCATCCACACCGGTGGTGAAGCCAGAATAAGGCACAGGACGGCGCAGGAACATTTTCTCAATATCCGCACGGACAGGCTCACCGTTCTCCCAGATTTTGTCCAGAGTTATAAATAAATCCGCATATGCGGAAGCCCGGCCTTTCTCCAGGAAGTCTTGGAAATAAGGAGATTGCCTGGAGATGTGATTCACCATCAGATCCACCAGCACATCGAATTCTTCCCCTATGCTGCGGATCTCCTCCCAGGTGCCAAACGCCGGCTCAATCTCCAGATAAGTCAGAGGAGCAAATCCGCGGTCCCCGGAGGACGGAAAAGGCGGAAGGATATGGATTCCGCCTTCAAACAGATCAGCGAAGGGTCCGCGCAGCACCTGATGAAGCCTCTTCAGGTCTCCGCCCAGCGAATCGGGATACGTAATCAGCTGTACTTGATTCTTCAGCGTCATCTGAAACCTCCTACAGGTTATATTGTTGTTTTATGACTTCCAGCGTTGGCAGGTTCACTACCGCGCCCGTGAATTTCAATTTGTACGCACTGACGGCCAAGCCGAGCTCCAGCGCCTCCTTGAGGGGATATCCCTTGACGACACCCGCATAGAATCCGGACCAAAAGGCATCTCCGGCTCCGGTCGTATCTTCGATCCGGGTAGCTTTCGTATCGAACGCCAGCGTCTCCCTCCCGTTAGATACCAAAGCGCCATCCTTGCCCAGAGTCATAATTACCAGCTTGGCGCCAAGCTCCAGGAATCTCCCCACTTGCTCTGCCGGAGTACCTGGTCCAAACAGCCGCTCGGCATCGTCCTCTGAAGGTTTGAGAATATCTACCTTGGGGATGATGCTTTTGACATAGGACACGCCATCTTCGCCCTTCTGCCAAATCAGTGGATGATAATTAGGATCGAATCCAATGAGCAGCTTATGCTCTCTTGCCACCTCGATGACCCGTTCAACCGTATCACGCGAAGGGACTCTTGAGATCGGCCAGCAGGAGAAGTGGACAATTTTGGACTGGATCAAGGCTTGCTCCACAAAATCATTGTACACCAATCCGCTATCCGCTCCGCGGTAGAAGATGGGAACGGGCGTCTCCTTACTCTTCGTGATCACTACCATGCTGGTAGATTCGTCCACCCGCTGGACCCCGCTTGTATTCATTCCTGCACTTTGCAATTCATTCACCAGAAACGTCCCGAGACTGTCTCTCCCCACCGCCGAAGCAACCTGCGACCGGATGCCCAGCTTCTTGACATTAATGGAAATATTGGAAGGCGACCCGCCAAAATATCTGGTATATCCGCCACCTTCTGAAGCCCCGCCGTAATCGTTGGAGATCATATCAACTAGCAGTTCGCCCACCGTTATCAGATCGTTCGCTCTATCTTCCAATGGTATGGCCTGACTGAGATTAAACACCCGTTCTCCCCCTAAAACTCCAGTATCCTTTCGTCATAATTCCATTTTATTGTTTCTACTTAAGCAATACTTCAAAAAAACCGTGCTCTTTTTTCAATTCACAGGCACAACACGGAACGTAACAACACACATCTGGGTACGCTTAATCTTAAAAGGCCCAAACCTATAAGGTCTGGGCCTGATATTCAAATCAAGTAACATTTATATCTGTATATAGAAATTCACGCAGAGCCGTTTGCCGTATTAAAATAACCGGACGGCCTCTCCTTCATGGCTCTTGTTCAATGCTAAGCTCTATTCCTCCAGCTTACGGAAGGCTGCCCCCGGATGTGTATCCGCCAGGCGCGTGGCTCCCTTTCCAAACAGCCGCTCACGGAGCGTCGTTTCCTCATACCGCTCCCGGAATATCCCCCGCTGCTGCAGCACAGGCACAACCTGCTCGATGAAGTCGCGGTGTCCTCCAGGCAGCACGTAACGTTCTAAGTTGAAGCCGTCCACTCCCGTCTCCTCCACCCAATACTGCATTTGGTCCGCAATCTCTTCTGCTGTGCCCGCCACAGTAATTCCCCGGAACTCCTTGGCCGAGAAGTTGTCGATGACGTCCTGCACCGTAGGAATGAAGCCGCTGTGCTTCGTGTATCTTTCCGTATGGGTACGGCCTTGCTCCGTCTGCAAATTGGTGAACGGCGCATCAGGGTCAAGGGCTGTAAGGTCGATGCCCGTCGAGGTCTCATAGGTGAGCAGTGCCGCTTCCTTGCTGGCATAACTCCGGTAGGATTCCAGCTTCCGCTGCGCTTCCTCCTTCGTCCGTCCGACGACGGCGGACAAGCCGGTGAAGATCTTGATCTGCTCCGGGCCTCTCCCATAGGCTGCCGCCCGCCGGCGGATATCCTGCACTTGTGCGCGCAGTGCCTCGGCGGTAGGGGCTTTGAGGAAGACGCCTTCCGCATGTTTGGCTGCGAAATCCCGTCCGCGGTCCGAGCTGCCCGCCTGGAAGAGAACCGGTGTCCGCTGAACCGACGGTTCGCTTGAGTGGGCTGCGGTCATCTGGAAGTAACGCCCTTCATGCTTGACGATATGCACCTTGGAAGAATCGGCATAGCGGCGGCTGAGCTTGTCACCGGTAACCGCATCGTCTTCCCAGCTGCCCTCCAGCAGCTTGTAGCTGACTTCCATGAATTCCTCCGCCTGCTCATAGCGCTCATCGTGCGGAAGAATACCGCTTCGGCCGAAGGCCTCCGCCCCGCTGATCCCTCCCGTGGCAACCACGTTCCAGCCGATCCGGCCATTGGTGAGGTGATCCAGTGTCGAGAAGCGGCGGGCGTTCGGGAAAGGCAGCTCATAGACGGGAGATGCCGTAGTCACGAAGGCCAGATGTTTAGTCGCCGCCGCCAGCGCGGGGATCAGGAGCATCGGATCGTTGGTTGGCGCATACACCGCCTCCCGGTAGGTGAGCTCCCGCTTGTGATTGGGATAGCCGTACGAATCGGCAAAGAACATGAAGTCGAACAACCCCCGCTCCAGCAGCTGGGCCAGCTCAATCCAGAAATTCAGCTCCTTATACCGGTAGGACTGATTGTCCGGATGTGCCCACAAGCCCTGAGTCATCTGATTCAGCGTGTTGATGTCGAAGATGCCTAGATGGATTTTTTTCACCTGAGAACTCATTCCTTCCTGCTCTATGATTCGTTTATTAATTGAATATGAATATCTATAAGTACAGAGGATATCCGATGCCAAGGCGAATGTACAATAGAAAGAAGTGAATCCGGCAATTAGAAATAGTAAAGTCCGCCCCTTTTCGCAGAAAAGCCCCGGTCGAATGCAAGGATTGCACCCGCCCGGGGCAAAGCTGTTTCAGGCATACATCCGTTTGATCTCCTCCACCAGCCCTTGGCTGATCCGGCTCATGGAAGCCTGATTACGGCGGGTCAGAATGCCAAGGGAAGGCCCCTCCATCAGATCCGCTACATCCTTCACCACTGTCCCCGGGATCGGCGGCATTACCGCCACTTCCGGCGCAAGCGCAATGCCCAGCTTCGACTGGACAAAATATTTGATCACGGTAATGCCCGCTACTTCTATACTGCTCTGGCGCAGCTTGCCTATATGCTTGGTAATCATCTCTTCAATCCGGATGCGGAAGGCGCAGGAGCCGGGGGTGAACAGGAATTTCTCATCCTTCAGGTCTTTAAGATGAAGGTCCTCCCGCCCGGCCAGCGGATGATCATCCGGTACGATCAGCTTGAAGGTCTCCTTGAGCAGCGGGTAGAACTCCAGCTCCAGGTGCGGATCGGGCTGGTTGCACAAGACCAGATCAAGCCTGTCCTCCAGCAGCATGCCGGCAAGCTCTTTCGTTGTACCGATCGTCACCTTGGTCTGCACCTTCGTCTTCTGCCGGGTGAAGGAGGCCAGGATGTCCGGCAGGCGTTTGCTGGCCGACGGCTCAGAAGCACCGACACGGATAAGGCCGGTCTCCCCCTGAATGAAATCAACCAGCGCGACGTTCAGATCATCGTATTCCTGCAGCAGCGACCCTGCCCTCTCATGGAACAGGCGGCCCGCCGTCGTCAGTGTAATGGTCTTGCCCCGCTCAAACAGCTTGACACCAAGCTCTTCCTCCAGTTTTTTGATCTGAATCGTAATGGTGGGCTGTGAGTACTGCAGCGCCTCCGCCGCCCGTTGAAAATTGCCAAGCTTCACGATGGTTTGAAAGGTTTTGATAAGTCGAATTTCCAAGCGCGTCACACCTCCCAATCACAACGATTTACTATTTATAAACCGAAGCTTTATATATTTCAATTATACAACTCGTTTCTTTTCCCCTATTATAGCAGACAAGCCATTAAATAATCCAAGCGGATTACAATGAATTAAAAAAAACCATACAAAGTGAGGCCACTATTATGAATAATCCAAGCAGCGCAGTTCCGGAAAGCAACAACAGCCTGTATACCCGCCACACCCCGAGTTTCTCCGCCAAGCTGTTCGCATACTCTCCCGAAGGCTTCAAGGCATTCGGCGAATTCAACAAGCAGGCTCTTGCAGCCGGAGTGCTGAGTGTGAAGACTAAGGAGCTGATTGCAGTTGCCGTATCACATATCACCGGATGCCCTTACTGCATCGAAGCCCACATTGGCAAGTCCAAGTCCGAGCAAACCACCTTCGAGGAAATCTTCGAATCGGTGACTGTTGCCGCTGCCGTCAAAGCCCACTCCGCCTTCTTCAACGCTTCGAACGCGCTGAAGGCGTTCCAAGGCAGCACGGATGCCGATCTCTTCCCGCTCTCCAATATTGAACTGGCTGACAAGCTGGAGGACGTGAACGGGGACCTTTACAACGGGTTCCACGAATTCCTGCAGATTTCACTGCGCGGCGGAAGTATCCCGGAGAAAGAGAAGCTGCTGATTGCGGTCGGAGCCGCGCTCGTCGAGGGCAGCGCGTATTCCATCGAAATCTTCACCCGCCGCGCCAAGGAGGCGGGCATTACTATAGAAGAGCTGGCCGAGACAACCCTTGTGGCCACGGTGCTCAAAGCCGGTTCCGCAATGGCCCACCGCGTAAACGCATTGCAGGCCTATGAGAGAGAATAGGCAGTATACGCATCAGACAGAGAGGGGTGGTTCCTATGACAGGGCAAACGAATAATCGCGAAGAATGGCCGGAGGGTCTGGCGGAGCAGCTCGTTGCCTGGCGGCGGCATCTCCACCGCCATCCCGAGCTCTCCTTCCAGGAGGAGAACACCGCCCGCTTCGTTACTGACACACTGACAGGCTTCGGCGGCCTTGAGCTCAGCCACCCGACGCCGACCAGCGTCGTCGCACGGCTGACTGGCGCCAAGCCGGGCAAGATTCTTGCTCTGCGTGCAGATATGGACGCCCTGCCGATTCTGGAGGAGAACGAATTCGAGTTCGCTTCGGGCAAACCGGGCGTCATGCACGCATGTGGCCATGATGGCCATACAGCCATGCTGCTGGCTGCGGCCCGGCTGCTTACAGAGCGGCGGGACAAGCTGCACGGCGAGATCCGCTTCATCTTCCAGCATGCCGAGGAGCTGCCGCCGGGCGGTGCCATTGAGCTGGTCGGGGCGGGGGTGATGGACGGCGTGGATTGGGTCTTCGGCGAACACCTGGCCTCCCAGCTGCCGGTCGGGCAGATTGGCATAGCCTACGGCGATATGGCCGCTTCACCGGACAATTTCACCATTGTCATCAAAGGCTACGGCGGCCATGCCGGCTTCCCCCACCGGGCTGTCGACACCATCGCGGTCGGCGCCCAGATCGTGGCGAACGTACAGCATATTGTCTCCCGCTACACGAATCCCCTGGACCGGTTAGTTGTCTCTGTCACTCAGTTCACTGCCGGGGCATCCCACAATGTCATACCGGATACAGCCATTCTCAAGGGCACGGTCCGCAGCTTTGGAGAGCAGGTCCGCCGGGAGGCGCGTGAACAATTACTGCGCATTGTGCAGGGCATTACCGCGGCGCATGGCGCTGAGTTCGAATTCGATTACGTCCTCGGCTATGAGCCTGTCGTTAATGATGAAGCGCTCACCAGGATCCTTGAAGAAGCTGCAGGTGAGCTGGTCGGCCAGAATGCCGTCATCCATACACCTCCAGGCATGAGCGGTGAGGATTTCTCCGCCTATCAGCAGAAGGTACCCGGCACGTTCGTCAACATCGGGGCCGGCAATCCGGATAAAGGCATTGTATACCCCCATCACCATCCGAAATTCACTTTCGATGAATCCGCACTGGAAACCGGTGTCCGGTTGTTCGTACGGGCGGCGGACATGCTGCTGGACTGGGATTCCTAGCCGTAATCCCCTCAGACTTTAGTTTTATTGATCGCATCCATTAAAAGGATTCAATATACATCTTTAATAAAATCATATATATTTAATTTTAATATATTAAATCCGATTATACTAATTGGATTAATAAAGTTTAGATAAAAGACTAAGGGGAGAAACCAGATGAATAAGCTATACCGCCATTCCATTCTAGTACTGCTGCTTGTCTCGCTGCTCGCCGTATATGGCTGCTCTTCGGGCAACGGCAATAACAATGCAGCCTCAGGCGCGGATGCCAACGCTCCCGGAACGGCTGAGCCGGCCCCGGAGAACCTGGCGTCAGAGCTGCGCTTCCCGCTCGCCCAGCAGGTGCCGACGCTGGACCCGCACTTGTCGCTTAATACCAATGTGTATGTAACGCTGAATATTTTTGAAGGGCTGTTTGCCTTCGATGCCAACTTCAACCCGGTTCCGATGCTGGCCGAATCCTACGATCTGAGCGAGGACGGCAAGACGTATACCTTCCATCTGCGTCAGGGTGTCAAGTTCCACAACGGCAAAGAGCTGAAGGCAGAGGATGTCACCGCGTCCCTCAACCGCTGGAAGTCACTGACCGGCCGTGCGCAAGCTTCGCTGGGAGAATCTGAGTTTACGATAAAAGATGATTACACCGTCGAGCTTGCGCTGAGCGAGCCCCGCAACGACATTATCTCTCAATTAAGCCATGTGCTTAACAATGCCGCGATCTTGCCTAAGGAAGTCGTAGAGGCAGCCGGACCGGACGGCGTGAAGGAATACATCGGTACCGGCCCGTTCAAGCTCGTTGAATGGAAGCAGGACCAGTACGTACATGTTGCGAAGTTCGATGACTATCAATCCGTCGACACCCCTGCTTCCGGGCTCTCCGGCAAGAAGGAAGCCTATCTCCAGGATATCTATTTCGATATCGTCACAGACAGCGCGACACGCTTCTCTTCGTTCCTCGCGGGCACTTACGATTACGTTGATGTTACCCTGGACAATCTGCCGCAGGTTGAAGGCCTTGCAGGTGTGACGGTGAACAAGAACCTCGGATCGGATATCAACCTGGTGTTCAATAAGAAGTCTCCGCTGTTCTCGAACATCAAATACCGCGAAGCGGTAGCCGCCGTGCTGGACGCCGACGAGATTCTGCTTGGAACAGTGAATTCTCCGGACTTGTACCGCCTTAACCCTAGCTACATGTATCCGGAGAATACGACCTGGTACAGCGAAGCCGGCAAGGAGAACTATAATCAGAAGAATCCGGATAAGGCGAAGCAGCTGCTTCAAGAAGCCGGCTACAGCGGCCAGGAAGTAACCCTGCTTACGACCAAAGAGCTCGGCGGCTCCTTCTATAACGCAACAATCGTCCTCCAGAAGGAACTGGAAGCCATCGGTGTGAAGACCAAGCTGGATATCAACGACTTCGCAACCCTGCTGAAAAAACGCGCTGACCCGTACGCCTGGGACATCTATGTTGGACTGTTCACCATGCCGTCCACCCCTTCCCAGCTGCTCTACCTGAATCCGACCTACGGCTTCGCTGAAGATGCTAAGCTCGCTGAGCTGACCAAGCAGCTGACCGCAGCCTCCACACCGGAGGAGATCAAGACAGCCAACGATGCGCTACAGCAATACGAGTGGGAATATCTCGCCGCCGTCAAGATCGGTGACACCTACTCCCAGAGCGCAACACGTGACAAGCTGACAGGATTGACCACGCTGGCCGGTTATCCAAACCTGGCCAATACGAAACTGTCCCAATAAAGCAAACAGGAGCCGCATGAATCCCCCAGGGATTGCATGCGGCCCTTGTCCTTCAATACCCGCCTGGAAGGAGGCGCCATTCTTGGCATTTTACATCACAAGACGGCTGCTGGCCATGATTCCTGTACTCTTCGTCCTGTCCGTGATCGTCTTCCTCATCATCTATCTGATTCCCGGTGATCCGGCTGCCGTCATGCTTGGCGATGGCGCCAGCCCGGAAACGATTGAGGCACTGCGGGAGCAAATGGGTCTGAACCTGCCTCTTCTCCCGCAATATCTGCGGTGGATCGGACATACGCTGCAAGGCGAGCTTGGTGACTCCTTCTTCATGAGGCAGCCGGTCCGCACAGCGCTGGCCGAGCATCTGGGTCCGACCTTCTCGCTTGCATTGCTGGCAGAGCTTATCGCCATTGTCATCGCGGTTCCCCTCGGTGTTCGTGCGGCCTCCAGAAGAGGAGAGCTTGCCGACAAGGCGTTGACAGGATTTTCGCTGTTTGGGATCACGGTTCCCGGGTTCGTACTCAGTATGTTCACGGTGCTGCTTTTTTCCGTACAGCTTAAGTGGCTTCCCGTGTCCGGCTACAAGCCGCTCTCTGACGGCCTGATAACTCACCTGAAGTATCTGATCCTCCCGGCCCTCTCGCTCGGCATTGTCCAAGCCGCCTTGCTGGCAAGAGTTACCCGCTCCTCGATGCTTGAAGTGCTGAACGAAGGCTTCGTCAAGACGGCGCTTGCCAAAGGCGTCAGCGAGCAGGGCATTGTATACCGTCACGTCCTGCGCAACGCGCTGCTGCCGATTCTGACGGTGATTGGCGGATCATTTGGTGCTCTGCTTGCCGGAGCAGCCGTCATTGAATCCATTTTTAATATCCCCGGTATGGGACAATTGCTTGTCAACTCGGTACAGCGAAGGGATTACGCGGTTATCCAAGGGGTTATCCTGTTCGTCGCCTTCGCTTATGTAATGGTCAATCTCGCCGTGGATCTGCTCTGCACGATCGTCGATCCGAGAGTCAGACTCAAATAACGGAGGGAAAGGAGAACTATTGCTAATGCCCCTATTGGAGATAAAGGCGGATGAATTGGCTGCCCGCAGGCTCCGCCTGAAGCGGGAGAACCGCAAACTGTTCGTGCGGAGATTCTTGGTCAACAAGGCCGCTGTTACCGGCAGTGTGCTCATTGCACTGGTCGCTGCCGTTTCGCTGTTCGCGCCCTGGATCGCAAGCCGCGATCCCTACGCTATCGACGTCGTCAACCGTCTTAAGGCTCCAAGCGCCGTATATCCGTTCGGTACGGACAATTTTGGCCGCGACCTGCTGACGCGGGTCGTATACGGAACGCGGATGTCGGCCGAAGTCGGCTTCGCGGTCGCGCTTGGTTCGTCGGCAATCGGTCTCGTCATTGGCCTGTACGCCGGTTATTTCAAATGGCTGGATCAGATTCTGATGCGCGTGATGGATGGTCTATTCGCT
The DNA here is from genome assembly GCF_013141775.1 of Paenibacillus phytohabitans. Classification (GTDB taxonomy): domain Bacteria; phylum Bacillota; class Bacilli; order Paenibacillales; family Paenibacillaceae; genus Paenibacillus_AQ; species Paenibacillus_AQ phytohabitans. The sequence goes on along the minus strand of NZ_WHOB01000086.1, from coordinate 68,969 downwards.
TTTCCGGCCGTGCTGCTGGCGATAGCAATGATGGCCGCGCTAGGGCCGAGCGTCGGCAATCTGATCCTCTGCCTGATCATCGTCTTCGTCCCTTCCATTGCCCGGATCGTCCGTTCCTCGGTGCTGACTGCCAAGGAGACGACCTATATTGAAGCCATGCATACCTTGGGCGCGTCACACAACCGGATAATCTGGAAGCATATTCTGCCCGGCTCCCTGTCCACGCTTATTGTTCAAGGCTCCTTCATCTTTGCCGAGGCAATTATCGTGGAGGCGGCGCTAAGCTTCCTTGGTGCAGGCATTCCCGCTCCGACGCCAAGTCTCGGGAACCTGCTGTCGGACGGCAAGCTGTATATTTACAACTCGTCATGGATGACCCTCTTTCCCGGCCTTGCCCTTGTCCTCGTCGTGCTAGCGATGAACCTGTTCGGCGACGGCATCCGGGATCTGCTCGATCCCCATGCCCGCCGTTCGTTGACCAAACGCTTGGTCCAACCGCTGAAACAGCGTCCCGCTCCGTTTCAAGCGGGTTCCGCTGCGGCGGATGAGCCGCTTCTGCAGATTAGGGAGCTTAAGACTCAGCTCCATACGGAACGCGGCCGGGTACCCGCAGTGGACGGGGTATCGTTCGAGGTGGGCAAAGGAGAGGTCGTAGGCATCGTTGGGGAATCCGGGTGCGGCAAAAGCGCCACTGCCCAGTCCGTACTGCGGCTATTCGACGAGAAAAGGCTCGCAGAATACGAAGGGGAGATTCGCTACAACGGCATTGATCTGCTTAAGCTCACCCCTAAACAGATGCGCAGTGTCCGCGGCAATGAAATCTCTATGATCTTTCAGGACCCGCTCAGCTCTCTGAATCCGGTTCACACCATTGGAGAGCAGATCGTCGAGACGCTGCGGCTGCACCGGCCCATTGGCAAAAAAGAAGCCTGGACGAAGGCCGTAGAGCTGCTGCGGCTAACCGGTATTCCTGCTCCCGAACGGAGAGCACGCGAATATCCCCATCAGCTCTCAGGCGGCATGCGCCAGCGCGTCATGATTGCCATCGCTCTTGCCTGCGAACCGCAGCTGCTCATTGCCGATGAGCCGACGACTGCACTGGACGTAACCATTCAAGCGCAGATTCTGGAGCTGATCTTAGACCTTAACCGCAGGATGGGCATGAGCGTCATGCTCATCACCCATGACCTCGGCGTCGTGGCCGAAGCATGCAGCCGGGTCGTCGTCATGTACCTTGGCCAGGTGGTCGAGAGCGGCGATGTCCGTACCCTGTTCGAGAAGCCACTCCATCCTTACACGATCGGGCTGATGCAATCGATTCCCCGTCTGGACGGAGACCGCTCACAAGAGCTGGCTGCCGTGCCGGGAAGTGTCCCCTCCCTTGATCAGCTTCCGCAGGGCTGCCGGTTCGCGCCACGCTGCACCTATGCGGACGACAAGTGCCGGACTGTTATGCCTGAGCTTGCCGCACTGCCGGGCGGCGATACCCTGGTCAGATGCTGGCATGCCGGCAAGCTGAGTGGAATGGAGGCCTGACAGATGATAACGACAACGATACAACACAGGGAATTAGCAGCCGAGCCGCTTCTGCGGGTCAACGGCCTGAAGAAATATTACTCCGCCGCCAATCAGGCAGGCTTCCGCCAGTCCGTTGTCAAGGCTGTCGACGGTGTCTCCTTTGACCTCCGGGAAGGAGAGACGTACGGACTGGTCGGGGAATCCGGCTGCGGTAAGAGCACACTGGGCAAGTCACTGCTCCGATTGACAGAGCCTACAGACGGAGAAGCGTTCTATCAGGGGGTCGATCTGTTCAAGCAGCCGCGCAAAGCGTTTCAGACCTATCGCCGTGAGCTGCAGATGGTGTTCCAGGACCCCTTCTCCTCTCTGAACCCCCGCCAGATTATCGGCCAGGCACTGGAGGAGGCACTGGCCATTCACCGCATCGGTACGCCAAAGGAACGGACCCTGCATGCGATGGAAATGCTCCACACTGTTGGCTTGCAGATGGAGCATTATTACCGGCTGCCCCACGAGCTGTCCGGCGGACAGCGGCAGCGGATTGGACTTGCCCGCGCGCTTATCCTAAATCCGCGGATCGTCATCTGCGACGAGCCCGTATCCGCACTCGATGTTATTATCCAATCTCAGATCATTAACCTGATGCGCCGGCTGCAGGCCGAGCTGAAGCTCACTTATCTGTTCATCGCCCACGACATTGCTGTCGTCCGGCACATCTCCGACCGCATCGGGATTATGTATCTTGGCAAGCTGGTTGAGGAGGCGGATACGGACAGCCTGTTCGCGAACCCGCTTCATCCATACACACAAGTCCTGCTCTCGGCTGTCCCCGTACCGGACCCGGCAGCACGGCGCCAGCGCATCATTCTGGAGGGCGACCTTCCTTCACCGCTGGACCCGCCCTCCGGATGCGCCTTCCATACCCGCTGTCCTTACGCCATGGACCGGTGCCGCACCGAGACACCGGTCCAGAGGGAAGCATCCGAGGGACATTTTGCCGCATGCCATTTGATTTAGAGCCATCCTCCAACCCAATCATCCGGAAAGGCAGGAATTAACATGAAAAAGATCCATCTCGGCGTATTCGAGGTCAACAGTGTCAACCATCTTACCCAGGGAATCTGGGCACATCCTGACCAGCAGCGCGTCCATTACAGCAAGATCGAGTACTGGAAGAATATCGCCCAACTGCTCGAGAGAGGAAAGTTCGACTTCATGTTCTTCGCCGATACGTACGGCTACCCGAAGCAGCGGACGGAGATGGCCTTCCGGGAGGCAACCGGCTTACCCGGAAATGACCCGATGATGCTTATTCCCGCGCTCGCCATGGTTACCAAGAATCTGGCATTCACGATGACGACCTCGACCAGCTACGAGGCCCCCTACTCGAATGCGCGGCGCTTCTCCTCACTCGACCATGTTACCAACGGCCGGATTGGCTGGAATGTCGTGACCACCAGCAACAAGTCTGCTGCTGATCTGTTCGGACGCGAGGATCTGTTCCTGCCCCATGACGAGCGTTATGATATGGCGGATGAATATATGAACCTAAGCTACAAGCTGTTCGAGGGCAGCTGGGAGGATGATGCCGTGCTGATCGACCGCGAGAACCGCGTATTCACTGACCCGGCCAAAGTGCACAAAATCGTTCATGAAGGCAAATACTTCAAGCTTACCGGCTATCACGGGACCGAGCCTTCCCCGCAGCGGACACCGGTTATCTTCCAGGCGGGCAGCTCGAACCGGGGCCGCGCCTTCGCTGCCAAGCATGCCGAGGGCATCTTTCTGAAAGCGCCGACCGTTGAAGTGCTGCGGGATCAGATCAGCGACATCCGCCGCAGAGCTGCCGAATATGGCCGCGACCCTTCGGCCGTTAAAGTATTCACGGGTCTGTCGGTCGTCGTCGGGCGGACCAGGGAGGAAGCCGAGCGCAAGCATGCGGAGTACCTCTCCTATCAGAGTGCAGAAGCGACGCTGTCCAGCTATGCCAATGTCACAGGTATCGACCTGACCCAGCTCGATCCCGATTCCTATTTCGAGAATATCCACACCGAGATGGGTCAGACCCATACCGACCGGTTCACCAAGCACAGTAAGTTGAAAAAGACGGTCCGTGAGGTAGCGGAGGACTTCCTGCAGAAAGGCTTCCGCGGCTTGACCGTGATTGGCACGCCCGAAGAAGTAGCCGACAAAATGCAATACTGGATCGAAGAGACAGACCTCGACGGATTCAATCTGGAGCCTTACATTCTGCCTGCTTCCTATGAGGACTTCATCGAGCTGGTCGTCCCGGTATTGCAGCGCCGGGGTATTTTTAAAGAGGAATATGAGGAAGGTACCTTCAGGGAGCGTCTATTCGGTAAAGGCGCTTCCCGCCTGCCCGATCACCATCCGGGCGCTGAGTTCCGTGACCCCTCGCGGCTAACGCAGGAATAAGCTATAAGATTATTGAGGTAGAAGATGACCCGGATCTGTAAGTGCTGAGGCGATTATACCCTGCTTCCCGGTGTAGGAGCGAGCTTACACAATCATAAAAAGAGCCGGAGAGGCCTATGCCCCCCCGGCTCTTTTCTTCACTATCTCTATGAACAGAGGCCGCGTTCCCCGCAGATAGATCTTACAAGGAAGACCTGAGTTCTGACCGCTCATGGTCAAACTGTAGGCTGTGCCTGCGGCACCATCTGATTGCGTTCCATCAGCGCCCACACTTGTTCTGCCAGCTCTGCTGCGGAATACGGGGTAGCCCGGGTAACCAGCTGTTCAATCATACCGGTCATCGCCACCGCCAGAAATTGCACCAGTATTCCCTTATTCATCTTCCGGTTAATCCCGCTCATATCCATCTGTTTGTCGAACCCCCGCAGCAGTACGGCCTGCAGACGGTTTCTGAACGCAGGAACCCCTTTGTTGGCCAGTGCCGCGGCATAGAAGGAGGCATGCTGATCCAGGTACTGGAACGTGTAGAGCAGAGCTGCCTCTGTAGGAAAAAGCGCCTGCTCGCCGCATGGCAGGCAGCTGTCAATCAACTGGACAAAATGGGTTCTGATGCACTGATCCAGCAGATCGTATTTGTCGGTATAATGCAAATAAACGGTGCCCCGGCTTACATCGGCCCGCTCAGCAATTTCGTTTATCGTGATTTGTTCAAAGTTCTTCTCTGCAATCAGCAGGATAAAGGCCTCGATAATAGCTTCCCGCGATTTACGTATCCGTCTGTCCATAAGCAGCTCCTTCTTGGCCCCGTTCTCTTGATTGAACATTTCTCCCGATTCTGTACAGTACTGAACGGATTCCGGAATTTCAGCAATTGATGCAGCCACACAGCATTGGTACGATCATTATATTGAACGTCTATTCGTAAATCAACAGATGTTCAAACATAGAGATCGGAGGCTTCTGTCATGAATGCTATTGTTATCCAAAATTACGGAAATCCCGGAGTGTTCACCCAAATGGCTCTCACTTCCCCCGCCATTACCGATACCCAGGTGCTTATCGAGGTGTATGCGACAACTGCAAGCTCCGCAGACCAGCTGGTCCGCTCAGGCGCATTCAAGCAGGTGATGCAGGTCCGCTTCCCGCATGTGCTGGGCGTTGAAGTAGCCGGAATAGTGAGGGAAACAGGAAGGAATGTGTCACAGCTTAAGGTTGGTGACCGCGTCATGGGACTCTCCAGATTGGGCGGCGGTTACGCAGACTTCGTAGCTCTGGAAGAGAACTCAGCCGTTGTCCTTCCGCCCGGGCTTCCCTTCCAGGAAGCTGCCGCCCTGCCGGCCTCTGCTCTGTCGGCCTGGCAATCCTTATTCCAGTATGGAAAGCTGGAATCCGGCCAGCGGATTCTGATTCATGCAGGCGCAGGCGGCGTAGGCCATCTGGCCGTTCAAATGGCCAAACAACATGGCGCCTATGTCATTGCTACAGCTCGTGCGTATAATCACGATTTCGTCCGGCACCTAGGCGCAGATGAAGTCATTGACTACACAACGACTGATTTTGCAGAAGCAGCCGGTACAGTAGATGTCGTGCTGGATATGGTGAGAGACGCAGCTATAGATGCGAATACAGGAATAGGAGCAACCGAACAGAAGAACATCCGGATTCTGCGGGACAACGGCAGGCTGATTTCTCTCGTAGATCCTTCGATTGCTGCTCACCCTAAGATTCGCGGCATCGAAGCCCAGTTTGCCTATATAGAGCCAAACCGCAATGATCTGGCCTCCATCATCCACCAGGTCCGCGGGAATAAGCTTAAAGTCCATGTGGATGCAATTTTCCCGTTTACTGCACAGGGAATATCCGAAGCACATGATCATTATGAAACCGGGAAGTTCCGGGGGAAGATTGTGATTGTTAGAGAGCGGGGATAAGATACAGAATAATCAATCCCAGCAGTGATCGCCAGTGACGAGGGAAAACGTCTTGGAGAACTGCGCTGGGGGCTGGTGCCGTTCTGGGCCAAAGACGATAAGATCGGCAGTAGGATGATCAATGCCCGTGCAAAGACTGTCGCTGAGAAGCCCGCCTTTAAAAGGCTGCTTAAATCCAAGCGTTGTATTATACCAGCAGACGGATTTTACGAGTGGAAAAAGGACGGCACCAGCAAACAGCCCTACCGTATTCTTATGACAGATGGGAGCATTTTCTCTTTTGCCGGACTGTATGACACCTGGGAAGATCCGGAGGGAAAGAAAGTGAGCACCTGCACGATTATCACCACTACCCCGAACAGTCTGATGGCGGACATACATGACCGCATGCCGGTAATTCTCCGGCCGGAGGATGAAGCTGATTGGCTTGGGAGAGACAATGACGATGTGGAGTCCTTATTAAAACTGCTGAAGCCTTATGATGCAGCGAAAATGAGGGCTTATAAAGTTCCTTCTGCAGTAGGCAATGTACGAAACAACTCTAAGGAATTACTTGAAGACATCGGATAGAATGGAACATGGCTGATAACAAAAAATCCCTGCCGACCGGATGGGTTAGCAGGGATTCCACTTCTAGTTAATACAAACTTATACGACAGATCCACTATAACTATTGATCCTTAAGGAGCAGCTATATGGAAAAATTGTAAAACCAGAGACAGCTCCTCTTCATTCACCACATTGTTCGTTATTCTGTAGGTGATCTTCATGGGAGTTCCCTCGTCATTGCTCGACCACGATTCTGTAACCAATTTAACTGCCGGCTTCTTGGGAAAGGTCATTTCATCAATGGAATGCACGGAATCAAGTACCTTGTCCCCTCCATCCCCAGAAGGCTTATACTCCTTCAGGAAGGCCTCGACAATCTCTCCAGCATTCTCATACCCTGCCTCCGATCTGGGCAATCGGGTCACTAACTCATACCCTTCAACCATTTCACTTGAGTCCAGTTGGATTCGTTGTCTGAAATTCTGATCCCCTGCTGTCAATTCTTCATCCAGATTAATCATATTATCCGTTCCTTTAACATTAGCCAGTTTCAGCGCCGCAACCGCTTCATCCCGGGTCATAGCAAAAACTGCCCTATGCTCTTCTACTTTGCGAAACAGTACATCATAGGAAGCATCCTTTTGACAAGCAGCCGCCAGCAGCACAAACAAACCAAACATAATTATCATCAAAGATTTTCTGTTCATACTTCTTCACCTTCTCTGACAAAAAGCATATTTATTATCTTAATTTCATTATATTATTAAATTTAAAATAAAATGATTAATTTCAGCAAATATCCAAAATCATAAACTAAATAATATTGTGTACTTCAAAATGATGTATTGTACCATTGACATTTACATCGTAAGCAACCCCGCATATCCAAGCAAGTCCTCCGCCTGCTTTAAAAACTCTATCGATTCTCAAAGGATTATTTCCTGTATATTTTGTACCCATAACAGGCGAACTAACATTTGTAATAATTTCATGTCTCATTGGGAATCCGCCTCCCTCAGGAGCAGTGGAGTAGCCTGGATAAATTAATAAATCGCCTTGAGTAACCCAAGTTGCTTTGAAATTATTAATATTGTAACTGCTGCTTCCGTAAGCAGTAACATCAAGTTTTAATGGCCGAATACTCTCAATCACACCAGAAAGCGGACTATAATGAGCTGTAAACCAACTTTTTGAAGTCAACCCATAACCGACAGTACCTGGTGTACCAGTCTCAACTCCTATGTCTACTAAATCCATTAATTGACTATTAGCAGACAGTGGAAGTACTGTACTAATAGAAATTTCTTCATCACCGTAGTTGTTCCACACAAGTATAGCCTTTCCCTGCTGCTTCCCATCACCTCTTAATGTTTCTATAGTTTGAGTTACTGGAACAAATTGAACAACACTTTCACCGGTTACCTCGGTACCTTGCTCATGCAGCCAATCAATTAATGTCTCAGGTATTTCGGTGCTATTGAAAGTTTCGATTTCCTTGGATGATATTTGAGCAATCGCACTTTTGGAATCGTTTTCAATTATTGAAGAACCTTTTGCGAATGATCCCAATGGAAAAAGACCAATCAACAAGCTCAGAATAAATACACTTGAGATTATTTTTCTTTTCATCACTAACTCTCCTTTTTTGTTCTCTGGAAATGAGTATAACTTCGCCAAGAATTATGTGAGAATCATCTGGATATTACATAATTAACCTCTAAGCGTTTAGTTTTTAAATTTCTCAATATCCAGCATCCATTAACAAAAAGCTCTTTCACCTCCATCTAAAATTATTCTCAACATCCTTTATTACCCATTTACAAAGGTGAATTATCACTTTTTTCTTTTTTTTACATTCCATAGAATATTTTTCCGTTTAGAAAACGAAACAAAAAACCTTGATTTCTCAAGGTCCTCTTCTCGATGGGTCACATGACCCGTTTCGTAGTCGATGGTAGCAAACAGTTTCAATACTAAAAAAGCATCAAAAAAAATATTCAAATTCTGTTAGGAAACCATGATTTGTAGAGGTTCACAGCATCCCCAGGAAATTAGTATGAGCTTGGATCTTGTTTACTGTCTCCAGAACAAAATCATCTACTTCGGCTTCCTTAATATATGTAGGTTCATAATCAATGGGCACTTCATTATTGCAGTAGAACTGAATGATATTCTGGATTTGCTTAAAGGTTTGGCCTTCTGGAAAAAACGGCAAGTACTCCGGATATTGCTGAATATATTGAAAATCAGTCCAAAAAACATGCCCGCTGTTTAGCTTCAAATATTTAAAATCCAGCCAGTACCAGTCTCGCTTAACAAGTTGATTGTATTCGGGAGTGCCTATGACCGCTTGATGCACCTGCTCCTCCTGCTTTGTCCTGGTTAGCTTGACCCATTCCACATCGGTAATAAGGTGACAATAATACCCCAGATAATAAGAACCTTCATTCGAAGCAATATCAAGATTGTTCAATTCATGCTGCTCAAAAAAATGCTCAGGCTGAATTCCCCGGACGTCCTTAAAGTGTGTAATCCGTTTGGGAGGAGCAATCTTGCCTTCCTCATCGGCTAAACCGCAATCCGGGCCAATATTACCAACCACAAAGTCAGCCTTGGATACCGGCAGCCCTCTCTTTATTAATTCTTCAGCAATTCTAAAATGAGTAACCCATGTGGCCATTATTTACTCCTCCTGTCTATTTCCATAATTTTCATTGTAACACAGCTTTTGAAGTTACCAAAAAGCTAATAACACAAGAAAAAACCTTGATATCTCAAGGTTTTCGATGGATCGAGGCTGGGAGGTGTATCGTATGGTCCTCAAGTGGTGTTCATTTCGATTTAGCAATCTCTTCCTCCACAAGCTTCACTAGCTCCGAAGCCTTCATGTTCAAAGCCTCAGCAAGAGATAGCAAGGAATTCAGAGTAGGCTGGTGAACACCACGTTCCAGCATGGATATGTAAGTTCGGTCAAGGTTACTTTGGAAGGCTAGATTCTCTTGGCTCATCTTTTGCTTCTTCCGAATTGTCCTTAGCACTAGTCCAAATATTTCTTCTGATTTCAAGGTAATACCTCTTTTAGATTCATTATCTAGTTGTCTTAACCATTAATTCCACGTAGTATACTCTACAAAAAAACAATTATTCATGTTATGATTTAGTTGAAGAAAAACTCTTATCTACCAAAAGCAGTAACCCGAATATGAAAATCATTAAATATAAAAGTACTCTTAATAGAGAAGAGGAAAAGTAATGAGGAGTCTTATAGAGCAGCTATATAATGGTGGCTTGCATCCAAATGAAAAAGTTAAATCTGATGACCCGCAATATTCTCAGTTAATCAAGAAAACAATTGAAGCTAGAGAAATTTGGAAGGACAGACTCTCTGAGGAGGAATTTAACGAATTCGAAACGTTATTAGACCTATATGCCCAAACTCATGACATGGAGTTAGCTTCTATTTTCAAATATGGGTTTCGTCTGGGAGCAGGCATCATGGTAGAGGTCTTAACCGGAGAAGAAGAGCTTGCCAATAAGTTGAGCAGCTTCCCTGACAAATTGCATAAATAACGGAATGAATCCTGTGCACTTAACAATGTTCCAAAACAATTTTTATTTGAATCTAATCCAAGAAAAGCAAAAAACCTTGATTTCTCAAGGTTTCCATTGTACTGCCGAGGACGGGGGTCAAACCCGTGCGGAATCGAGAAATTTCTTCTCCTGCGTCGTCCACTCATCCATCAATCCTCCATATAAAGTGCACAAATATGAGTCAGGGTGGGGAAGCCGCGGAACTGCTTGAATACAACCTTCAGGCGGCTGACGCGCGTCTGCGGAAGCCGGATGATTTTTTTGTAGCCGATGATCGTCCCTTCAGCCAGCTTACTCCATTCCTTCTGATCCGCCGCCCAGAGCTCGAACGCCTCCACGCGCTGGCCCAGCATAATCTGTTCCTGCAGGATCACTGTGTTAAGGACGGCTTCTTCCGGGAAGCTAACTTCCACCCACGGTTCGCTGTCCTCCTCCGCCGGCTGCCAGGAGTAGAGCAGATCCGGCTGCTCATACCCGCCGGTCAGCTTAATTGCCGCCTCCGGGTCTCCCATCGAGCTGGAGGTGTGCACCTCCGCCCCTGACATCAGTGAAGTATCGTTCAATCCGGCAATTCTTCTGCCTAAGTCCTCTAGAGCCCTGCGGTCCGGTTCAGCAATTAATCCTTCCCTGGTAGGCGGTATATTGAGCAGGAAGGTGGCGTTGCCGCCTACGGCATTCAGGTAGATGCCGAACAGCTCGCTGTCGCTCCTCACCTGCGTATCTTCTTCCTCATGATAGAACCAGCCGGGACGGATGGATGTATTGACCTCGGCGGGATACCACACCCACTCTCCCTCATACGCTGCTATTGCGGCACGGCTGCCCAAATCCTCATCCATCGAATTCAGGGAACGTGAGAAGCCGCCGTCATCCGCCTGCTGTGACTTCTCGGCAGTCTTCTCGGCATCCTGAAGAAGCTTCGGAACCACGCTCCATTCCTCCGCCCGGGTCTGTCCTGCCTCATTGCCCACCCAGCGGATATCCGGGCCGCAGACGCTGATTACACACTCGGGCTGCAGTCTGCGGATCGTCTCATAATACCTGTCCCAGTCATAATACTGCCGCTTGCCGCTGGGGCCCTCGCCGTTGGCGCCATCCAGCCACACGCAGCCAATCTCGCCATAATTCGTGAGCAGCTCGGTCAGCTGCTGCACATAGAAGTCATCGTAGGCTGTGCCTTCTCCATAGCTCTGCTCAGTCCGGTCCCACGGAGACAGATATACTCCGAATACCAGCCCCTGCAGCCGGCAAGCCTCTGCCACATCCTGCACCAGATCCCCTGCGCCGCCGCGCCAGGGCGTACCCGCAACAGTGTGTTCCGAATACCGGCTGGGCCACAGGCAGAAGCCGTCATGATGCTTGCAGGTGAGGATCACCGCCTTCATCCCCGCAGCCTTCAGCACGGAGACCCACTCCCCCGCATCCAGCTTCTCCGGACTAAACTGCTGCAGGTCCTCATGTCCTTTGCCCCATTCCACACCGGTCATGGTATTCATGCCAAAGTGGATGAATCCGTAGAATTCCAGCTGTTGCCACCGCAGCTGCCTGCCTGAAGGCTTCACATTGAATATCTCTTCCAGCTTCATCTAAGCTTGCCCTCCCGGATTGGCTGCCATAGAATACCGCCTGCTTCAAGCTCTACAGACGATGTATTCCCCTGTCCGTCATAGACGGCAGTGGACTGTACTTCGTGCGAGTTGTTGACGACCGCATACATTCCGCTTCCGGGATAGGCATGCACCTCGCAATACGGATTGTCCGCATACCATGTGTGCAGCTCTGCTTCCTTCCCGGCGGCATAATAAAGGCTGCGCATCAGCAGTCTGCTGTTCTCCGGCGAATAAGGCAGGCCTGCGATGTACACCGCCCGGCCTTCGCCGGCCTGATTGGCGGACAGATGAATCTCCCCGCCCGAATACTCCAGAATATCCACCCCGCCATGCAGCGCATATACATTCTTCATGCTCTCACCGAAGTTATACTTGGTCATGCCCTCGGTAATGAAATGCCCGTCCGTCTGTCCGGTGAAATATTTGTCTGTGGACAGGCTGAAGCCGGTCTCTTTGTCCACGCCGAAGCAATCGGCCAGCTGAAAGTATCTTCCCTGATGCGATACCGCTGTCGGTTCACCGACTCCAATCAGCCCCCCGCCGCTATAGACCCATTCCCGCAGCAATTCAATCAATCGCGCGTTCTTCCAGACTTCTCCGCCGGAGAACGCGGTATTCACATCGCCCGCATTAATGATCACATCAATGGATGGATCGATGCCGTTCTCCAGCACATCCCCGAAGCTAATGAATTCCACATCCACGCTCATTCCGCTGAGCGATTCCAGGATTCCGTAATAGGAATAGGCTTGCTTGGAGTATAGGCTATGTGCCACAGTGAAGGCCTGCCAGGTCCGCAGGGCGCCCCAGCAGTTCAGTACAGCCACCTTCATGCCCGTATACGGCTTCGTCTGTTGAATATGATCATGAATGTCCCTGAATTCATCCGTGATCTTCTCCACGTAATCTACGAATTCCGGGAATTTGTAGGCCAGACTCAGATAGCCGCCGTAGCCCATCCGGTCGATCGGTTTGCGGAGGATCGCCCGCCGCGCCGTCAGCCAGTTCTCTTTGGCCTCTACAACAGGATCATTTCCTTCAAAGAAGACATCCGGGAAAAAGTAAGGCAGGAACCGCCCTTCCGTATACTTCACATGCGGAATATCGGATATCATCCGCAGTGTTGTGCCATCCCCGACACTGCCCACCACCGCATCCAGGCCGATGGATGCGAAGTACGGTCCGTAAGGCTCCACACCAATCCACTGGTCCCCGAGGAACATAATCGCTTCCTTCTTGCTCTCATGCACCAGATCGACCAGCTTCTTCGTCTCAACGGAGACAAACCGGGAGACAAAGTCGACATACTCCAGATAGGTCTTGGTCGGCACTCTGAAGGAAGAATTGTAATACCCCTGGTCTACGAAATCCTCTGCGGTCAAGGCATAGCCCTTCTCCTTGCGGAAATCCTCCATCATCGCCACAGAGACACTTGCCCCGTAACCGAACCAGTCGACGAATTTCTCTTTGCCATACTGGTTGAAGACCAGGCTGAATTGATAGAAGAACGTGGTGAATCTGACCACATCGACCTCCGGATTGTCCTGTAGCCATTGCTTCATGGTGTCGTAGATGAAGGCATTGGTGTGCGGCTGCTTGACGTCGAAGGGAATCTCATGCGGCTTGTCGCCCCAGTCATTCGTGATGTGATTATACATCTGCACCGGGTCCCATTTGATATAAGCAAGGAACGAGACACTATACTCATGCCATAGCGTAGTATGCTGAATGACTACCTTATTGCCCTCCCGCTGCACCTTCCAGTCCTGTTCTGGTACGAGCTCTCCAGTCGTCCGGTCCGTTACCTGCCAGTAGGTCTTGGGATCATGGATATAATCCACATCGAGTTGTTCGTTATAATACGATTGAAGCAGATCAATGACGAGCTCCTCCGCACGTGCCATCGTGAAGTCCGACAGCAGATAGATTTGCGGACATTCCTCCATATGTTCTTCAATGAACTCATTATGGCCTCTGGTTGGAAAATAGGCTGTATAGATCTTGGCATCCAGCGCCTTAATCTCAGCATCCAGCGCGGTTCCGTCACTGTCGCGGATGGCATCTGCGCCCCACCGCTCCATCATTGCCTTGGTCTCTTCCACGAATCCTTCTTCACTCGGGAGGGTTACTCTTCCTGCTGGCTTCGTCATACCTGTTCGCTCCTTCTATCCTCAAGGTGTTGTTATGGAATCATAATTGCCTGTACTCAGCCTAATATCATTCTGCTGTACCTGCTCCAGCATGTATGTCTCGAATTTCAGATGCAGTGCTTCTGCCTTCAATTGGCTGGCTACCTCTTCGATGGGCACTGCATAATTCTCCGTCTTATTCACTAATTGGACGATGGAGTAACGGTCGCCTGCATCCGTAATGGAGGACCAGCTTCCTTCCTCCAGCTTCATTGCGCTCTGCAGAAGCAGCCCCTCCGAGGATAACGGACTGAACTGCCCGGCATCAATTGCCGTATGTCTGGTGAGCCGGATGTGAGCATTGCTGTCACTAACGCCTGCGGAGGATTCCCCGCTGTTCAGCTGTCCAAGTGCAGCCTGAATGGTAAGCAGCGCTTGGCTCTTCTCCTCTTGTCCGGCATAGGGGACAGACAGCTCTTCAATCTCAAGCCGGGTCTGGCCCTGATAATCCTGCGCATGCGCCTGATACACCTGCTCAATCTCAGCATCAGTTACCTGCAGCTCTCCCTTGCCCATAAGCTCCTCTAATTCAAGTCTCAGGTTACTAAGCGTATAGAAATAGAACTGGCTCTGCTCATATTGTCCCAGCCCGAAGACGGCTTTGTTCTGGCTGGTATCCTGCTTGCGCTCACTATTGTTGTCTGCAAAGTCCTGCAGGAACTGTTCATATGAGATGTGCTGCACCAGCCCCTTGCTAAGCGCGATGGACTGCAGCAGCTTGCCCTTGGCCGCCTCGTCCGCCGCACGGCTTTTGAGCAGTTCAATGGGCCTCTCGCCCCCGAAATCACTTGTCCAGTAATCCGGCTGATCCTCTGCTTGATAGGTAACGCTGAAGTAATTGGTGACCGCGCCTTTCTCCTTATCCATGTACAGCTGGAACTCCTGTCTGGTTACGGGCTCTTCATTCACATACAGGATAACATCGCTTAATCCGGGTTCAGCCGGTCCGGCCAATGTTGGAGCAGCCGTCCGCAGATTCATGATGCCAATAATGATCAATACTGCAAGAAGGGCAAGACCTGCGCCCCCAAGGAGATACCTGGAAGCACCCGCTTTATCCTTACGGCTCATTTACGCTTCCTCCCGCTGTTTGACTTATCCTTTCACCCCGCCGAGCATCATGCCTTCTGTCAGCTTCTTCTGCAGCAGTACATACACAAGAATGGTTGGTGCCAGAACAATGACCAGACCGGCGAACAATGACCCCCAGTCCGTAGCATACTGCTGAATCTGCATCAGATTGGATAATCCGACGGGAATTGTCTTCTTCGCATCACTGCTGATGAACGTCATCGCCATCACATACTCATTCCAGAAGTCGAAGAAGCTGAACACAATCAGCGTAATAATTCCGGGACGGGCCATCGGCACAATAATGCGGAACATCGTGCTGAAGTACCCGCAGCCGTCGATCATTGCCGCTTCCTCATAATCATGAGGGATGGACTTCATGAAGCTGGTCAGCAGGAAGATGGAGAACGGCAGACTTCCCGTTGCATATACAGCACTCAGCCAAAAACGGTTGTCCAGCATATGCAGGCTGTTCATCAGAATGAACAGCGGCACAATCACATACACGCCTCCGACAAACAGGCCGGCCATGTAGAAGTTAGTGAAGAAGGAACGTCCGCGGAACCGCATTCTGCCCAGCACATATGCAGAAGGCACAGCAGCCACCAGCAGTATAGCCATGGAGAGAATAACCACCAGCACGGAATTCAGCATATAGTCCCCGATCCGGGCACTTGTGAAGGCATGGGCGTAGTTGATCCATTCAATGCCCTTAGGCAGCTTCCACGGATTCTCCATAATCTCCGCATTGGTCTTGAACGAAGCCAGTACATTCCACAGCAGCGGATAGACTACCGCGGCAGTCTGCACAATCAGCAGCAGGCGGAGGAGCGTTTTGCCGATCATGCTGCCAGCTCTTTTCTCAGGACGGTTCAGAGTACTCTCAGCAGCCATAGTTAGTCAGTACCCCTTTCAGTCAGCTTGTTGCTAAGGAGCGCCAGGATCATAGATATCACAAAGATAAATACGCCAATTGCCATCGCATAGCCAAAATTCGAATTCGTGAAGGCCTGGGAATACAGATAAGTCATGACAACCTCGGAGTGGTGGTCCGGCCCGCCGGCAGTCATAACCGAGACGATAACAAAGCTTATACTAAGCACACCGTTGATGCTGAAAATAATCGTAACCCGGATAATCTCCCACAGCATCGGAATGGTGATATGAATGAATTGTTTGATCCGGGTCGCCCCGTCCAGCTCGGCTGCTTCATACAACTCGGGGGAGATCCCGTCAATTCCGGCCATATAGATGACCATGTAATAGCCGGCGGCCTGCCAGATCAGCGTGACAGCCAAGGCCCACAGCACTACGCGCTGGTCTCCTAGCCAAGGCAGCGCCCACTTATCCAGTCCGACAGCCTCCAGCCCGGAATTCAGGAACCCCATCGTCGGATGATAAATGAAGGACCAGAGAATGGCGATCACCACGAAGGACAGAATGCTCGGGAAGAAGAAAACGGTACGGTAGATATTGCGCTCCTTCAGTTTCGATTTGGTCAGAATCGAAGCGTTAACCAGCGCGATCAGCAGCGTCACAATCGGAACAACCAGCATCAGGAGACCGGTGTTCTTCAGGGACAGCAGAAACGTATCATCGTGGAACATATCCGTATAATTCTGCAGGCCGATGAACTTCGGCTTATCACTGAGCCCGGTCCACAGATACAAGGATTTCTGAAAGATCTGCAATGTGGGATATACCTTGAATAAGAGAAATAAGAATAACCCCGGAAGCAGGCATGAGGCGATAAATATGCTTTTTCGGGTCTTCATTGTCATGTTCGTATCCAGCCCCTTTCCTCTTGATGCTCTAATTATAGGGCGGTTGGCAGACGGACCATATTAACAAAAGGAAGGATGTTCATGGAGGATTTTAAGCAAATACACAGAAATATTAACTCCCCTTGTCAGCTTTGCGGCAATCTTAAAATCGTACAGGTTTGCTCTGAAAAAAAGGCTGTCCAAGCGGGGTCATCTTCACTCCGTCCGGGACAGCCTTGGTGGTCCGAATTAGTTGTACAGTCCGATTTCCGCGAGCTGAAGGTTCGTTTCTCCGTTGTTAGCAGATACCGTTAAGCGATAATACGCATATGCCGTGGTATTGCTAAACGTATAGGTCTTCTTCAGGAAGCGGGTAGCGAAGGTCTCGTTCGTCCGCGTATCCAAGGTAGTCCAGCTTGTGCCGTTATTGGAGCCCTGCAGAGTCCAGTTCTTGGGATCGCGTCCGGGAACATCATTAGCTGATGTAATAGAATAGGAGGTAGCTATCTGCGTAACCCCTGTAGCGAACTTATACTGAATCCAGCCCGTACTCGTCGTAATCAGCCATTTGGTAGACGGATTGGCATCAAAGGCCTTCTCCTTCTCTTCCCCGGACGGACTGCTGGTTGAGCTCGACGTGACCGTTCCTCCCACCGTTACGGACACCGGCTCTGTCGATCCTCCGGCAACTGCGGATTCGAAGGCTCCGATATCCGGAGTGGCCCCGTTATACAGCGTATTGCCGTAGAAATCCTTGGTTCCTAATTGGGATACATACAGTCCGGCATTAATGAGCGGAGACGTATCCTGCAGCTTATAGCCGTTCCATACAGTAGCACCGCTGGTATAGCCATTAGCTCCGGTAGTCGGCGCCTGCCCGGGATTGACCATTTGCGGCGGGAGAATAACCTTGGCGGCATCGCTTGGTTCTCCGGCGGCGTGGCTTCCATTCGCTACATAGAAGGCATTGTTTCTGAATACGGCCGTCCCGTAGCTGCTCGGGCTGCTCGGCCAGAAGCTGGAGGAAGGCTTATTCTTATCGTAGAAGACGTTATTGTAGAAATAATAAGGGACACTTTTAAAGTAGGTTGAGGCTAAATTGGCGTTGGAGCTGGTGAACTTGGTGACTGCCCCATCGTAGATGAATACATTATTCAAGAAATACGTAGGTGAAGTATCGACATCGAACCAGCCGAACTTAATCAGATAGGCAGCATTATCGTCGCTGATGTTATAGCGGGCAATATTATTGCTGCTTCTGCCCAGGTACGACATCCAGCCCATCGGATTGTTATGCGTGTAATTGAACTGATAGACGATATTCACATTCGGGGAATCGAAGTCGAAGGCCGTCCCGTCTCCGTTGTTCGCTCCTGTCGTTGTCGGTCCTCCGTATACCTCATTATTCTGGAAGGTGACATTGTAGGATTTCCAAGGATAGATCCCTGCGCTCTCTGCATTATACCGGCGGGACCAGCCATCCACTACGTTGTATTCAACGATTGCATCCTTGGCATCGCAGATGTCAATCGCACCCTGTCCAATATTACGCATGTAATTGTGCCCGATATAAATATTGGTCTGCCAGAGATTATAGGTGTCGATCTCATCCTGAAAAGCCGACGGAGTCGTATAGTTGAAATTGGCAATCGCGAGCAAATCGACTTTTTCAATCGTATTATTCTCAATCCGCACATCATTAAAGGTCATATTGGCCTTCAATGAGCCGATCACGTAGAAGATGATCCCGCCGTTGAACGAGGCATTGCCGTATTGATTCGGCCAGACGTTCGGGCTGTCGACATCATGCACATAATTATCATGGATATAGATATGATCCATAATCGTATCCGCACCGGCGGCAACCTGATCGGTATCCAGTACAATTAGAATTCCGTCGCGGATATTGGAGGGCTTGCTGTTCGCGTACGTCACAGCACTCAGATCTGTATTGAAATTATCATCATTCGTGACCTCCAGATTGCTGATCTCCCAGTACTGCTGATTCCGCAGCATAACGGCGCCTGTCGACTGATAGTCACGCTGGATGCCTCCGCCATTGATGATCGGGCGCACCGTACCTCCGTACAAGTCCATTTTGATCGGCAGGCCCGAGCTTCCTGAGCCTTTGGGCCAGAGCTGGCCGTTCCACACCCCGCCGGACTTGAAGAGAATCTGGTCACCCGGCTGGAAGGTGGTCGCATTGACCTTGTCCAGGGTCTTCCACGCCGCGGCGGTGGAAGTACCGCTATTCGAATCATTGCCGCTTGCTGAATCAATATAGTAAGTAGTTCCTGCTGCACTTGCGGTTGGAACGGGGCCTGCGGTGAACAGTACGGACGACAGCAACATAAGGGACAATACCAGTGTTACAACTTTTTTCACCTTGGATTTCCTCCTTATTTATAGTAATCCCTCCGAAAAGTCTCTGCCTCCTTCCTTGTGAAGCGCCGGGTGAAGGCGTTCACACCCATGTTTATACCAAAAACCTGCCCTTACAGGAAAGGCAGGTTTTGAGTACTTGCAAGGCGGGACGATTTACTGCTGGCCTTGTTCTTGCAGCTCTTTTTGAATTTGTGTGTAGACCTTGTACAGCTTCGCCGAGTATTCATCCAGCGTCAGTTGCTTGCTCATGATGGAGGATATCGGTTTGTATACTTCATCGCTGGCATTGAATTTGCTTCCCTTGGCTACCGGCTTGAAGGAACCGCTGACGGCTACCATACCGCTGTCAACCGCTTTGTAGATATTGTAGGTCGTCTCGGAGATATATTCCTTCACCAGATCAGGCGCTCCGTTAACTGCCATAACGCCCTTGGCTTTTTCTGCATTCAGCTTAATGCTCTTCTCGCTGTAGAGATATTTCAGGAAGGCTTTAGCCAGCTCAGGATTCTTCGCCTTAGCCGGTATCACCATCTGCTCTACCTGCGTCAGCGCCATAACCTTACCGTCTGCTCCCAGTGAAGGAACTCCGAGGAAGCCGAACTGGAAGCCGTCCTCACGCGGTGCATCCTTCATCTCATCCTCGAACCAGGTGCCGTTCGGAATGAACATTGATTTCCCTTGCAGGAAGGAGGTCTGGGATTGAGTATGATTCAGGGCAACAGTACCCTTCATGAGCGCGTTGTCCTCTGTCGCAATCTTCTCGAGTAGCCCCCATACCTTGGTGTAGGTCTCACTCTTCCAGAACTCCGGATCATAGTTGAAGAACTGGTCCAGGGCTTCCTGTCCCCCTGCACTGGCAATGGCCGGTACAATCATCTCCTCCAGATAGCCCGGATACAGTCCCTGATAGGTGAAGAGCGCACGGTCATTCTCTTTCGCTACAGCGTTGTCCGCGAACAGCTCATCCCAAGTCTTAGGCGTTGCGATCCCCTTGCTGTCGAACAGATTCTTGTTGTACCAGAGGCCCATTACGCCAAAGTTATAAGGCGCGAGATATATTTTGCCGTCCCCGTAAGGAGCGATAGAGCTGGATGTCAGCACCCCGGGCAGAATCTGTAATTTCAGCGGTGTTCCGGCTTCGGTATTGGAATCGAACACATCGGTCAGATCCAGCAATGCCTTATCCTTCACCAGCCCATCCAGAATAGGCGTGTTGTCGCTCCCCGAGATATACATGAAATCCGGCGGATTACCGGCAACGATCTTCGGACGGACCAGCTCGGCAATCTTAGGGCTCGCGGTGATGTTGATCTTGGTGCCCGGATACTCCTTCATGAATTCAGCAGCTACGCTGTCCCAATAATCACGGCCATACCCGCCTTGGAATACGGCGATGTTCAGTTCAGGGTTGCCAAATGTCTCCGCCGCTGCTCCCGGTGATGCGCTGGCCGAACCCTCCGCAGAAGCTTCAGCAGCCGCCGTGGCAGACGGTGCAGCATTGTTACTGGTGTTATTAGAACCGCAGCCGGCAAGCGGCAGCGTCAGGAAGACAGCAGCCATAGCAAGAGTAATCCACTTTTTCTTCGACATCTTTATTTGACCCCTTTCTGGATTTGGATGTCTCTAATTATAGGTTCACAGGGGATTTCACCATATTAACAAAAGGACGGAGGTTCATGGACGATTTTATGCACATAGCTGACTTTAGATGAAAGAATTTATAGACAAGCCAAGGAAACTATACTTTTTTTACCGGTTTCTTAAAATCCTCCATATTAGCGGATTTTCTTCACCGTCTTCGGCGCTACGCCGAATCTTTTCTTGAACAGGCGGTTGAAATAGAAAGGGTCAGGGATACCGATTTCCATCGCCACCTGCTTGATCAGATAGTTGCCGGAGGACAGCATCTCATAGGCCTTGGTCATTCTGATCTCATTAAGCCGCGTCAGGATGCTGGAGCCGGTTTCGGCCTTGAATACCTGGCACAGATACGGCTCGGAGAATCCGACATGCGCGGCGACCTCCGAGATAAATACCCGTTCAGCAAAGTGCTTTTCCAGATAAGAATTAGCGAGTCTAATCTCTTCGCGCATGAATTTATATCTTGCAGTCTTGCCGATAATGTTCGTAATCTCATCGTACATGTCCTCAATGATAAGCATGATATGCGAGTCCGTATGGGCCGATTCAATCTTCTCAATCCACTGGCTCTCATTCCATGAGGCATCGCTGCTGACAATCTTTGAATTAGCAATCCCCCAGATCCCGCCGATAATTGCCCTTTTGAGTAAGCTTGGTGGAATGTATAGCTCAGCGGCCGACCGGATCAGAACAACCGCGCTCTCCAGCCATAGATCAATCTCTGTTCCGTTCGTATGGCGCAGACTATCCTTGAACTCATTCTCCAGCATCCTGAATTCATTCTCCTCTTCTCTCGGTCCGCTAACAGAGCCACTGTATATGCAGTTGTCCTGGTTCCTGGTATAGAAGGACAGATACTCCGCCTCTTTATTCCGCCCAATCTGCTCGACTACCGCCTCATAATCCGCCGCAGGATTGCCGAAGACTACGGTAATGTCCACATTGTAATACAGCTTGGACAGCCCTTTGATCCGCTGTGCCAGCTCCTCCGCCTTGGGGGAATCCCCGCTGCCGGGCTGGGCCGGTGCAAGCAGCAGCAGCAGCAGTCTGTCCGGATCTGTAGCTGTGACATAGAGCCCGTGATTACCAGGGAAGAGGCCTTCCGCTATCTTGTAGAAGGTCTCCTGATACTGTGCAGCCGCGAGGCTATGATTCGAATCCTGCAGCACATGGATGCAAAAAGTATAGGCATGGAGTGCAGGCGGTCCCGCGAGCACTTCTAGCAGTGTCTGCCGGCCAGCCGGGCTGCCGTCCGGGACAACGCCGGCATCAGTCTCCTTCAGCCATTCTCCAATCTTCCCCTTGCCGATGGTCTGCCCCTCTGGAAGCTGGGCCTGGTCGCTGCGGCGGTGATTCTTGAGATCCAGCTTGTGGGCCATTTCCTCCAGTGCCACCATGAAGTCCTCTGTCTTCAGCGTCAGCTTGAGCATGTAATCATGGGCTCCGCATCTCAGTGCTTCCCGGACCAGATCGTAATCGTTATAATTGCTGAGTACGAGCACCTCTCCGCCGAAGGATGACTTCATCAGCAGCTTGATCAGCTCCAGACCGTCCATCTCACTCATCTTGATATCCGTGATTACGATATCCGCTCCCGTTCTCGGGATCATCTCCAGCGCCTGGGCTCCGTTCGCAGCCGAGCCTACATATTCAAACCGGCTGTCCTCCCACCGGATCAGTGATTTCACCGCATGTCTGACGATCATCTCATCGTCTACAATAAGTACTTTATACATAGTCACTCTCCCCCTCTTTCCGCTGCAGGGGCAGCCGGATCACCGTAACCGTCCCCTTGCTGGGCTCACTTGTGGTCACCATTCCATACGGCTCGCCGACATGCATGCGGATGCGTTCCTCCACATTCACAATCCCGATGCCGGACAGCTTGTTATTGGAATGCCTGCGCAGCTGAACCTCCTTGATATCGAAGCCCTTGCCGTTATCCGAAACCGTCAGCTGGAGAATCCCCTCTTCGCTGGATATCCTCACGCTGATCTGGACCATCCGCCCTTCAATGCCTCCGGTATGAATAATAGAGTTCTCGACAATCGGCTGCAGGATGAATCTCGGAACCAGACATTCGTACAGCTCCTCCTGCTCCACAATGCAGTTCAAGTCGAACGACTGGCCGTACCTGATCCGCTGGATCACTGCGTAGTGGAGCAGATTATCAATCTCTTTGCGGAGTGGAATCATCTCCTCCTGATCCAGAATGGTATTGTGCAGCAGTTCGGACAGGGAGGCGATTCCTTCCTCGACAATGCTATTCCCGCTCATCATTGCGCTCCATCTCAGGGAATTCAGCGTGTTGAACAGAAAATGCGGGTTAATCTGCGCCTGCAGCATATTGAGCTCCGCATCCCGCTTCGCCTTCTGCTCGATCTCCACCTGATAGATCAGCTGCTTCAGCCGGGCCACCATCTGATCAATCGTATCGGTCAGCTTGCCCATTTCATCCGAAGCATTCCCGGAGGAGAGAGTGAAATCCAGCTGGCCGAGCTTAATATGCTTGGCATACTGCAGCAACTCACGCATGGGGGTAATGATGCTCCGGTAGACCCACATCGCCATAATGGTGGTGAGCAGCAGGATGAACACGCTGATGTACAGCAGGTTCCCCCGGATCGCCAGCAATTCGGACACGATGAAGGAATGCGGAATTAAGCCGACCATATACCAGTCAGCCGAGCGGATATAGGTATTGGTCACCAGCACCTTCTTGTCATCCATCTGCGTGTAGAAGGACTGGTTGGTTTTGCCTTTAACAATCTTGGCGAACACGTCCTGCTGCTGGTAACGGGTTCCTTGCGGAATGCCGGGATCTGCCGAAGAGACCACTGTGCCGAATCCGTCCACGATATATAACTTCCCGCCCGTCCCCAGGTCCACATGCTCATATGTATTCCGGGTGAACACCTTGCCGTCAATCACGATGATCAGATATCCCAGTTTTTTGTTCAGGTTATCCGCCGAGAAAATGACCCGGCTCAGTGCTATCTTGTCGGTACCGCGGTTGGAGCGCAGATAGTTCCAGGTCATGTTGCCCGAGAACTGGTTGATCCGCTTGATCGAATCCTCGATCTGGCTGCCGGGGTACCATTCATATCCCATATCATAGAAGGGGTCCAGCCCCTCCGTTAAGACCACTACATTGGACAAATTGCTTAACCTGAAGACCTGTTCCCCGAGATCATTATTTATCCTTGTCTGGAACTCATTCCGTTCATAGTCGGTCATGCTGTCCGCCTGCATCAGCCCGCTCTGGATCTCCTTATTCACAATAATAGATTCGCTGAGCGTCTCATATTGGGCCAGCTCCCGCGATACATTGACCGCTGATTCCGACAGGACCTGAAGGGAGAACGCGCTTAGCTTATCGGAAATGGATTCCTCGTACCGCACATTTGAGTAGAGGGTTACGAAGATTACAGGCAACAGTGAGGTTATAAAAAAAGCGCCGAGCAATCTATTCTTGATCGAGAATCTCCTTAGATACGAGGCGCGGTCCGGCGGCTTGAAGGTATTTCGCGGTACATTCATGTCAGATTCCCCCTAATTCGCGACATATTCCCTATCATTCTATCACAGTATTTCTAGCTATCTATAGAGTTTATACTGGCAATTCAATGACATGTCTATGCACTCAATCAAAGCCAGTTCGGAAAGTCTTAGGGATTTATTCCAACTAGAAAATAGCATCTGAACGGGAATCCACACCCTAAGAGCAGCCCTGATCCACAATCCATCTCCAGCCTGCTTGAGGAGCTCTGTCAAAATATCTTGGCGACTCCTTCGCGGCATTCATCCTACACCTCCCTTCACCTATAGAACGATGAAATTTCACTTTAATATCTGTGGATACAAAAAAACGCCAACACCTGTCAATACAGGTGTTGGCGGAACTCTTAAAAGAAATAAATTTAATTGTGTGCATGTAATGTTTCTGTATGTTGAATTCCATAAAACCATGAGCAATTAAAATGATATCCACTCTTTTCTAACCCATTACAGTTCCAAAGTATCTTCAGCATCAAAAATGAGTGGTGTTTTGGTCTTTTAATTAAAAAGATCGCACTGCCCCCAATGTTCCATGAGAGTCATGCGATCCCCTCCTCGTTCTCTCCTTCGGAAAAAGGAGAGAACTGCAGGAGAGAACTCAATAAAAAGTTCTCTCCTAGGCTGTTTCAGAAAGCAAGATTTTTCAAAAAAAACCTTATTCATCAAGGATGTCGAGGACGGGGGTCGAACCCTTACGGTACTCACGTATCTCAGAATTTTAAGTCCTGAAATGGTCTTTTTAGTCCATTTTCTACACTACGGGAAGATCGAGTATAAAGCCTTTAACCATGCGGGTTAAAGGCACTCTTTTGTGTTCCACACTCTCTGCGTTCAGAGATTTGGATATGCAGCGGTGTTAGCAAATATGTTAGCAAATAATTGAGAAGGAGCTATATGTTTCTACTCTTTTTTATGTCCTCGTTTGAATCACATCAAATAGAGCCCCTGAATCTTCAAATCGGTATTTTGAGCTTGTTCTATGTATCGAATCATCGACTGTAAAGCCAGTCTGGACAAGGGATTCTGGTAGACCAATAAACTTGGCGACCTCGCATGTGCTCATGCCACCTTTGTACCTGTGAATGATGGCTTCTTCAAGCAACATTTTCTATGCGGGAACGGCTATTCTGGAATGACTCCAGCATAATCTACTAATCCAATAAGATTAGCTTTTTTTCTCTATTAATTCACTTAATCTTTCCAATGCGTGGTCTTTTTCTGATGGACTAGGTGATTTACTTTCAGATTCACTAATTGTTGTATCTTCTTCTGAAAAGCTATTGTTGATTCCAGTTAAAACATAGTCTAGAAGTTCAGTCTTTTCTCGTTCTTTTTTAGCTATATTCATTCGTCTAAGTGAATTAATTATAAATAATACAGACTCAATAAGTATTACAACTAAAATTATGATAATAATTGACTTTTTAGTTGTATTTTTATTCTCGTTATATGGAATTTTATTACTCGAAATGTCATCGGAATAAGAGGCATAGAAATTTTTATAATCTTCATGAAACCATATTATTAATTCTATAGAAGCATTTTGAGATAACCTATCCATATTAACAATTACTGTTGAGTTAGCGCTAATGCTGCTGTCTTTAATTGATTCAGTACTTTCAATTTTATAATCGAATATTGAACCATCTAAATCTAACTGGATTCTTAAATTTTTTGAAGAAATTCCTTTATTTTTAATTTTTATGACTCTTAATGAATCAGCAGATGGCCTATTATTGTTCTTGAGAGTATTATCATTCATTATTCCGAGTAGCTCGTCAGGTAAAAATTGGTTGGTCTTACTAGTTTCAATTATTAACGTAGAGTTATTATTTAATCTATCGTATATATTATTACCAAATAATAATACTAATAAAGATATGAAGGAACTAATAATAGCAACTATCACAGAAAGTTTACTTTTATCTTTCAAAGATACCTCCTCCTTGTATGCCAGAAATCTCAAAAACCACATGCTCCTTGGGAATATAGCTATTATAGCGGCTGAAACTGATATATTGGAGCGCACCATCATTCACAACTTCAGTAATTTTTTCAGTAACTCCTAAAGAAGAATCAGCATCATTTACAGAAAGTAAATCATCTGTTACTAGTATTCCCGCACCATTATTATATTTTAAATCTTTCAAATCCCTACAAAAGGTTAACCTTAAAACGAAAAGGATGATATTCTTGTACCCATATGAAAAGGAATTAAAATTCCTTTGCTTCATGACATCTTTAAAATCATAGAAATTCTCATTCCGTTTGGTTAAATGATTTATTGTATGGTAAAAAAAAGCATCAATAATTGATAATTGTTCATTGATGAACTCTTCGCTAAATTCCTTTTCTTGTATTAAAATAGTACGTGCTCTCTCCATTAAATTATTATTTTCAATTATTTTTTCTTTAATTTTTTTATATTCAAAACTTATTATGTCGTTCAACTTGTTTATTGTATTATCTTCAATGATTTTTGCTATGGAATTCTCTACGCCGTTTTTGTATTTCTCAACCAATTTCAATCCATGGTTATCAAATGCTACTTCATTTTCTATTGTTTTGATATCCTTTTCTATTGAGTCTAGGTATTCTGAATTATAGCCAACAATCTTATGGTATGTGTCCTGCTTCTCTCTGCTATTCCCTTTAATATCCAGTTCAGCATAAAAAGAATGTCCCAATATATCAAGCGTAGCAAGTTCATTAAATGGTGAAACAAATTTTATATTCATTAATTCAGTATATATTTGATTTAGCTCAATTGAGTTTGCTCGGGCTTGCCTATGTATATCCCCTTCAAAAAAAATCATATTAGAAGGTAATTTTCTCGAAATACGCACACACTTATCTTTAAACTTGCATTCCAAATAAGGGGAATCGAGTGACAAGTAATTTATTAATCTCGTAAAGTTACCTTTCAGACCTAATAAATATTGAATCAAGTTAAACAAAGTTGTTTTACCTGAACCATTTAATCCGATAATATAGTTTTGTCCCTCGTTAAAATTTATTGTAAGTTGCGGGTTAATATAAAGTCTTTTAATAATAATTTTACTCAAAATAACACCCCATTTTTTTCTGTAGTTGTACCTTTTAACGTAGTTTCTTGATTTTAACAATCAAGTTTTAGAAGCTCAATGCGATCATTCATAATTATTTCTAACGCTCCAATCATGCAAGCTTTACATAGTTGCGTTATTGAAATTACATATAACGGTGTTTCAAGTACAGAATCAACCTACCAATGGTTATATAGCCAATCCTCAAGAATTAACGCTTCGTTTTCGACTCTCCATCTTTCACATGGATGTCTTATTCTGTGCCGCTCCAAGTAAATTTTTAATTCCTACGTTCGATTATCCCTGTGCTCTTGAACTAGTTAGAAATGTGACAAAAAAGCCAGTTTTATTGTTTACCTATAATGGGCTTTATTCTATACCGTAGTTCTTTCTCAATAAAATAAACAAGATGGTATAAATAATCTTCTTCAAATTTATCCAATTCAACATAAGAAACTCTAAAATCAACATCCTTGAAAGTACTGTTCAAGTCATTTAACCGCATACTGTAGAGTTGATCGGAAGTTGTCCTATAATCTGCATAGATATGCTCAATAATTCTATACCTTATCCCTTTATTCGAGGAAAAACTATCGTTTCGTGCTTTTCCGATATATAGAGGAATCCACCCATCTAAAAAAAGGTTTTTTCCGCCTTTACGCGCCACAAAATGTTTCATGAACCTTTTCACCGAAAGCCGGGGTGTATTACCGCTTCTATTTTCAAACCAAATCTCCTGGATGTAAAAGAAAAACTTTTCTCTACGTTCAATTAAGTTATAGTACTGCTCTCCTTGTTCTATCAACCATTTAGCATAAAGATTATTAAATTTTGCCTCAAAATAATAAATACCTGTGCAATCATTGAAATTCAATATATTTTCGATACTTTGAAGAGAATCTGCTAGTGTAAACTCATAATTTTTTGCTATTGCATCTAGATGCTCTAAAGCTATCATCGAAGTAGTGTCTTTCAAATGCCAAAGCCCTTCCTGTATAATTTTAAGGGTTTCATCTAATGATTTATCCTGGAACATTTCTCCCTCTCCAATAAACTTTATGATTAATTTTTATATGCTTAAAGGATTTAAATCTGATTTTGAAACAGTGTAGATTTTACTTCTAAAATCATCCCAGCACAGATCTAAAAAGGACGATATTTTCGTATAGCTTTGTGAAATGATATCAGCTTCATCACAATAAATTCTACTACGCAAAGCTCCTCCGTGATGAGCGTTATGTATATCTTTTGGAAGTTTCTTCAACTCTGTATAGAGTTCCCGATAATAAGCAGATTTATAAAAGTTAACTCTACTGATTGCATCATTTAACTTTTTCATTAAACCATCTAAATTATCGTCCACTTTTGGTGAGGTTGGAGCATAAACAAGAATATCCTTGAGCTCATCTTCAATCCAAACTCTTACTGATTCGACGAACCTTTTTGCCAATTGCTCATCTTTCTTATCTTCGTTCCATGATTTCAAATCTATATCAACTTCTGCTTTCCAACCCTTGATATCAATAACATCTCTTACTATGCTCAAAGACTTAATACGCTGAATTTGAGGATTTACTCCATATTGCTTCATGTGTCTTGGCCAATCCGGGTCATGAGAGGTTATAATAAATTGATTTTTTCTTTGGGTATCAAATACTCGTCTAGCAAACCTAGTCCTATGCCCTTCATCAAGTGAAGTTAATGGATCATCTAATAAAGTAAAGTTTAACCAAGTCCTTTTTGTGCTTTCACTTCTTATCTCTGACATAGCAAATATATATGCCCATAATAGTGCTCTTATACGAGAAGCATTAATTAATGGTGCAGCCTCTACTAGTATTCCTCTGTGCTCTACTAAAAATTTCATATCAATTTGACGACCTGATCTTACAGGTTCTATTATTTTTAAAGGGAATTCATCGGTCCCGTACAACTCTCCATAGATTATTTGAATTCGAGAAATAACCTTGTCTAAATCGTCAGCTAACAAATTATCAGCCAATTCTTTCTGTGACTCTAGTTCTATTAGCGCTTGCTTAATTCGTTCTATAATTTGATGCTCATTACATAGTTTTTCCTTAAGTATAAGATTATTTTTATACTCCTCCATCTCCAAACAAGCATCTTGTAGGGGTTTGATAGATAAAACAATATCTTTACAAACCGTCAGAATATGAATCAATGAATCGGAATGAGGAGCATTACCATATCCTAAGGTATTATCGATGTCCGTTTTAAACGAATCGAAGTTAGTGTTAATCCAATTTAGTACAGTGATTTTATCAAGATATTCATTAGCTAGGATAGTATAATCATCTAATATACAGTGAATATCATTGATTCCCAACTTATTAATGGTTCTTTCTATATCTTCATTCAAATATTCTTTAAAATTCACTGAGCTGACTAACGCATTGATTTTAGGTTCTAGATTTGCTTTAAGTTCATCCAATCCATTGTTTAAAAAACGATATATGAACGCATTAACATCTTTTGTGAAATTCTGTACAAAATCGGACGTATTTACCACATGTAATGAGTGTGGTACTTTACTTTTTAAACGATTACAACAACGCTTGATAATTTCAACTATATTAAGGCTAGCCTCGTCTTCCAAATTTTTCAATGCAATTAGTTCTGCTTTTACAGAATTAGTATCTTCTAAAATGCTTTCGCAAAGTGGACAGTTTGATAAATCAGAATCAATAGGAATCAGTTTAACAGCTTGCAACATTAACTCTAACTTTTTTATTTCTTGCTTTTTTTCGTACCAAATAAGAGCCAGCAATAATTGCTCGGTTGTTTCAGTAATTACTGTACTGAATTCAATAATTTCAGATGCACTATAACTCTGTATTGATTTTGAGAAATCCTTTATTATACTCCATTCTGTAATAGAGCTTTGAGTGATTGCTTCATGGGCAGCAATGATTTTTGTTAGTAGCCTTTGAGTAAATGTATCATTTACATTAAAGTCTTCAATCTCCTTAAGCTTTAATACTTCCTTAAGCTTAATCAGCCTTTCATTGGCCTGTTTGGTTAACCATTCTTGTTTCTGATTAATTCTATCCTTTAATTCTCCCGTAGTACCTATTGAAGCGTATTCATCTTTAATATCATTGGGAATTCTGGATGATATTTTTTCACCTAGAACTCGATTTTTTTGATCAATCCAGCCTATTTCTAGTGATTTTTGGGTGATATACCTTGTACAAGCTTTCTGCATTTCTTTTGCGTAGATACCAATGTAATTCATTGAATCTAGTCCACTTACATTTAAAAAAATTTGTGCAAGATCAGAATCAGCCGTAAATTGAATATGATTCACTTTTGCTGGCATTATAAGGGACAAATCAATTGATAGATCGTCCAAAATCGGCATGTTAGACAATTTTGACTTCTTAGCTCCTGTTAAATCTCTTCTAATAATTACTGCGTCTCCTCCCGAACTTGGAATCAGTTCAACTTCAACCCAGCAATTATAACTCTGCATATTCTTGATTGCGTGTTCAACAGATGGTAATGCGCATTCAGAGGGCCACACTCTTCCTATGGTATTGACTTCTAAGTTAGTCTCTTTTTTTTCATACAAAGATATTACTGGAGCTATGCTCGGTTCTGTCCGATCCCATAATAATTTACCAGTAAATAGCCAGACGATGGCATTCATGATTGATGACTTACCTGTACCATTGCTTCCAGAAATCAGTTGAGTTCTACCATCAAAATTATATTCAAACACCGGGCCATTAAATATTTGAAGACCTCTAAAGTTGGAAGCTCTTAATTTCCCCAGCTTATAGGAACATACTTCATCAAGTTGCACATCTTCTGAAGCCTCTGAGATAACGACTTCTGTGAGCGCCTGATTAAATACTCTTATCAAGGTTGCAAGTTTATCTTGACCAAACGGAGCAATGAACTCACGTTCAGAAAAATCCCTCAAACATTTTAAGACTACTATCCCATCTTTAGAATATGGGCCTATTTTCTTATCTCTTAGGTTAATTTCCTTACCTCTTAGTAAGTCATCTAAAACATTTTTAACTCGAGGAGATTCCAACACACAGCCACCACCATTCTAAAGATAAATATCACAAATGATCAAAGTACTAAATTCGACGGCTTCCGGCAATTTCCTTTTTTAATTGATAATTTACACTCTTGGTTTAAATCAGTGTAATAGCAAACTGAGTTGTTCCATTTCTATATTATATTCCCGATACCTATGCTTGATAGGTAGTCCTCGCGAGAGGCTAAACTAATGAAAAAGCCGGACACGTTTAATCGTGTCTGGCTCTTTGCTTTCTCCCAAATATTATTAGGAGGCGTTATTATGAATCACCATAACAATGAAGAACTAAAGAAACTGATTTCTGTCCTTAAGAGAAAGAAATGACTTCGATCTAATAAGAGATATAACGAAGAAATATTCTTCAGAGTATATAATCTTAAAGAATACTATGAAGGGCTCTAGAAAATGGTGCAACTGGAAGGGTGTCAGCAACTCCGCTTGTTTCACTTTATTCCCTGACAGGAGATGATTATTTTGGGGTTTAATTCAAGAAAACTCACTCAGAGTTCCCTCACACCACTTTATTTTTCCGGGCTATACTCAATCAATTCCGACAGCTTACATTGAAAAGTATCACAAAGCTTAAATAACGTCTCCAGCTTAATAGTCTCTAATTGGGTTCCTCTGTATAGCTTATTGATGGAATTTCGGCTTAGTCCTGATTTCTCCATTAATTCGGTAATGTCGTCTATCTGATGTTCAGCCATTAGAATTCTTAAATTGCTTTTCAACAAGAAGTTCCCCTCCAGCTATTATGTATGATAATTGCAGACAACGGATTGACTTTATAGAGTTAAAATTTAACTTTACAATTAACCTCACAGGGTTATATAATGACCTTATAAAGTTAATGGTTTGGAGGTGTCCAGTTTGTATGAATCTTTAGAAACTTTAACCGACCCACTGATCCGCATTCGGCTTGAAGGAATGTACCGCGAACTGTCCAACACCGATCCTAATTATAAGCTTCTCGTATTGGAAAGCGATGAGTTCTTCCAGCAGCTTAGGAGTGTTCTCCCGGAGAATCTGCAAAAGGCTTCATTCCTCTATGAGGATACTCAGATATCGCTTCAGGCTATTCTTGAACGCTCCATTTATCTGCAGGGATTTAAAGATGCACTCTATCTCTTCAATGAACTACAAATTTCATCACAGGGTTAATTCGATCTTTTAATTACAATATCCTTTTTCTAACCGGGATACAAAAAAAAGGGCTCATTCAACTGAATGTGCCCTTTCATTGTTACTATGGATGCCGAGGACGGGGGTCGAACCCGTACGGTACTCACGTACCGCAGGATTTTAAGTCCTGTGCGTCTGCCTGTTCCGCCACCCCGGCATGTTATGTGCGTGGTTAACGCGACAAGAAATATAATATCACGTATTATGGGGATACGCAATAAATAATTACCATTAAATTTTCCTGTATCCAGACAAACAGCCCGAGCAGCCGAAACTGATGCGGGCCCTTTGCTGTTACTACCCTGTTTAGTGGCGTTCGCGCTCGCCGCTTCTGCTGCGCATACCGACCAGCCCCAGAAGTCCGAGCAGGCCGAGCCAGCCCCAGTTAGAGCCGTTATCGTTATCGCCTGTGGTGCTCTGTGCCCGGTAGATGCCGGTTGGAGTGCTGTTATTCAGCGGAGAGACAGAGCTGTTGTCTCCGGTACGGATTTTATCCTTCATGATCGTCTCATTCTTATGCATGGTGCCTGTCGTCTGGTTCATCATGGTATTGCCCCGGCCGTTCATCATTTGTGTGCTCCGGCCATCCATGTCACCCATGTTGCCCATAGTGCCCATCCGGGTATCCGATGTTGTGCTGTTGGTAACGGGTGCCGTTCCGCCCATCCCTGTCGTGCCAGCCGCAGCAGATGTGTAACCGGCTCCGAGCAGACTCATGGAAAGTACTGTGCCGCATGCAAGGCTTGTAATCAGCTTGTTCAAGATGGTATGCCTCCTCTGTGGTTGTGGTTTATCGCTGATAATTTCCCCACACGGCACATCATCTATGCAACGCAGATTATTCCTTTATGATGTTCACGGTCTTGCTGAGCGCATCATAGGTCACTTTGGCTCCAAGCGCTTCGGCAATGGTGCGTACCGGAGCGTACGTGGTGACGCTGTCCAGCACGCCGGTCGTGAGCTTCTGTCCGTTCAATGTGATATTTACTTTAATGTCGGTATTCACCTCTGGGTCACCTCCGTTAATCCGGCTTAATGCGTCCTTCACCTGCTGAACGGTGGGGTGCTTACCGGCCCGGAGCTCAGCAGTGGTTAGTCCGAAGGTCATCTGCAGATGAGAGTAGTCCTTGAAGGAACTCCAGTCCCCGCCCCACTCTAAACCGAGCTTCTTCGCCTCCTGTGCAACCTCCTGCCAGTCCGCTAACTTATCCCCGTCTCCGTCACGCTTCATATCCCAGGATACGCTTTTGCCATCCGGCAGCAGCAGTGCGAAATCAATCGCCAGGCCGTAATTGTGATAGCTGCTGCCGCCCTTGGCATTGGTTACAATAGCGCCTTTCTTGGTTCTTCCCTGCGCGTATAGCGCATTCTGTTCGGCAATGGTGCGCATTCCCTGGGTAATGAGGATCGGAATCCCTCTGGCATAACTCCGCCGGATGAGCTCTGTAGCACCCGCCAGCAGCACCGGATGCAGATTGCCCAGCCACCCTGCCGATTTACTCTTCACTTGATCCAAAGTCAGCATATACTCACCCCCTGGTATAGTAAATGCCCCCTTGTACAATGTTGCATGTACACTTTCACCCCTGCATCCGCCCAAGTTTGCCAGGCTCCCTGAAGCATACACGTAATAAGCCCCCAGGCAATCCTGAGGGCTTTAATGAGGCTTGATCCAGCTTAACGTAAACAGGCGCCAACAAGGATGAATTGCTGCACCACAGGCCACACTAACATGGAGTACCGTTAATCCTTAATCCCGCATGGAAAGGTGGACAAACATGGATATTCACAGTGACAGCTATAAGGTGGCCGCGCTTAGCGATCAGGAGGATGTTGTTGAAGTGATCCGCGAGGCCGAGTCGGCCATCGCCCGGATGACCGGGAATCCCGGAGTTACGCTGATTGCTTATGAAAAGACGGAAACCGCCGGGAGAAATTAACCGCTCCGTCCGCTCCGTCCGCTCCGGCCAGCTTCGCCTGCACCCTCAGACGATATAGGCGTCCACAATATCATCCACGTTCAGCCACTTCCATTCCTCCGCCCACTGCAGCTTGATTTCGCGCGAGTGGGTGTGAATGGAAGTTACAAATCCGCTAAGCAGCTTGTGCTCAAGAGGGTCAAACAACACTACCGTTACCCGTACATGACTCCGCAGCGACAAAGCCAGCGTATGCTCAATCTCCTCCAGCTTGTGCTCATCCGGAACCGGCTTGACGCTTTGCCACGTCTCCCGTTCACCTCTACTGATTACGCGCATCTGCTCCGGCAGTACTGTCCGGTTGCTGTCCCACAGGTTATTACCCTCCAGCTTTTTGCCCATTGCCGCTCCCCCAATCTATGGTCTGTATACAATACCGCAATACATTGTCCGCCCATGTACCGAACGTATGTTTGTATTATATCCGTGATCCGGCTTTTTAAGCAAGCAGAAATATATGTAAGCACCCAGACCTGGAAGGAACGATACCGGACCCCGCCAGCACAGCAAAATAACCCCACAGCAGTGGGGCTAGCTTGAATTCATTCTGGAAATTACTCAGGCACTAAACGGGGATGAATACTTTTTAATTGGCCGTGTTTCCTGCCGTGCTCTCTGTCGTTGCAGCTCCCGTATCCGTCTTCGCAGCCGCGTCCGCCTCTGACGGGTCCACAATTAGACCTTCTGTGCTCTCTTCCGGATCAATCAATCCTGCTGCCGCTCTGGCTTCATTCAGCTTGGAGATGCCGTACAGCATCGCTACATCCGCCTGCTGGTTCATCGCATTGAATTCCTCGGCAGTTACATCGGGAGAAACCGCGCTTTTGGAGGCCTGCTCTTTAATGGAATAGGCACTTTTAAAAGCAATAATTGAATCTCTGAGCAGCGTCTGGATCGTGTCCGGCAGGCTCTTGGAAATCTTCACGTCACTCACCTGATTGGCGATATCGGAGGCGGTATCCTGGAACTCGTCCACGGCCTTTTGCAGCTCCTTGTCGGTCGCATCTCCGGTTGAATAAGAAGTTAAGGTGGTGTTGAAATTTTCCAGCGAGGATTTACCCATTTCATCGAATTTTGACATTTCATTGTAGAAGCTCTGAACTGTATCCTGCACTACTTCCTGCGAAGCAGGTTCTGCGCTGTCATTGCTGCAGGCACTTAGGACTACAACGATCATAAGTAATCCTGCAAATAAAAATCGTCTCATATTTATATCCCTCCACTTAACAGAATAATATCGAATTTTGTTAAGTGCAAATGAAATTAATGTAAAATCGGCCGGGATGAAACATTTTTCTGAGATAAAGCGTATTCACAGAAAGAAACACAAGAAAGAACCCGGTAGTGACTGGGAATTCTTGTTATACTATAATCAAATTATCCGTTATACGAGAGGAAGATATCTTATGCCTTATTGCACAGCCTGTGGTGCGGAATATAAGCAAGGTGCCAAATTCTGCGGAGAATGCGGAGCAGGTACAGAGGATAATAACGCTCCGGCAGCAGCACGCCGTCCGGCGGCAGACCGGGTCTCCGGAACAAGCACAGAAACCGAGCTGTGGCAGGGTAAGCCTGCGGGCATATCCGACCGGCTCAAGGGGCTTATTGGACTCAATACCACCAGATACACGATTACTACCCAGCGGATTATGGTGAAGAGCGGACTGATCGGCAAAGATGTCGAAGAAATCGAGCTGCTGCGGGTCAATGATTTTTCCGTCACGCAGTCGATTCCCGACCGTATATTAGGCATTGGAACGCTTACGATCCTCTCGGATGACGCCTCGTCGCCGCAGCTTCCTTTCCGCAAAATCCGCAAGGTTCAGGCTGTAAAAGACGTGCTGCGCCAAGCGGTCCGCAACGAAAAAGTCGCCAACAACATCAGCTACCGCGAACAAATCTGACCTAAGACCTTCCCCTGTCAAGGAAGATACAAAGCCCCTGCCGGAATTACGCCTTTGACCTGGCTGGGGCTCTCCCACATCAGCACGGCCCGCGCATCCCCCTGGTTCTCGTAATACTCCACCTTCAGCTCATGCAGCTTACCCGCAATCAGCTTCACACTGCCTTGCCGTTCCTGCCCGCTCTGCTTCATCCAGCTGTCAATAATCAGCTTGCCGTCAATCCATACCCGGATGCCATCATCCGAAGAAGTATAGATGCTGTAAGTCTCACTGTACACCGCACTTAGCCTGCCGCTCCATCGTACCGAGAACATATCTGCACCAATAGCCGGATCAGGGGCTGCCTGTCTCCAGATGAAGTTGATGTTGGCATCCGTCCGGGTGAGGGCGGGCTTACCGTTGAGCGTAATGTTATTGTAGTACTGGCCATACAAGCCCGGCTTAGGAATGCCGCCCGGTGATGGATCCATTTCTGCCGCCTTCGCTGCATATTCATCTCTGGTGAACACGAAATTATCCTTCATAAAAGCTTTGATCACTTCATCACTGTTCTTCTCATACAGCAGCTTGCCCCAGGTCATCTGATAGCTCCATTTGTTCTGGGAACCAGCCAGCAGGGCTGCCGGAGGAAGCTCCCCATTCTCGCCAATGGCGATCAGCTTGCCGCGCCCCAGATCCCAGAGACTGTCATGATGGCTCCCCTTGAAGTCCGCTTCATAGATATCCAGGGCCAGCACATCCACTCTTCCGCTGCCCGGGTAATATTTCGCAGGTTCATCACACCACTGATTCTTCGCATTCGGACTCCACACCCACAGCAGATTATGCAGCTTGTGATATACGGCATACCGCTCGAACATAATCTCCCAGAGAGTGCTGAAGGAAGACTTCTGCCCCCACCAGAACCAGCCGCCGTTCATCTCATGGTAAGGTCTCCAGAGCACAGGTACACCGGCATCATTCAGCTTTTTGAGATACACGGCTACTTTGTCCAGTTCGGTAATCATTGCTGTGTATTGGACGGTTCCCGGAGTAATATATTTGCTGAAATCAGCTTCGCTGAGACTCATCGAGACATTCGCCCAGGCCGGAGCAGTCCCCGGCAGATTGGCATGATAGCTCATCGTCACGATTCCCCCGGCCTGATGCCAGCGGACCGCACTGTCCGTGACGCCCTGCCGCTGGCTGCTGATTTGCTGCTCCGTCTGGTTACTGATGGGTCCCATTTCATAGCCGTGAAGTCCCGCATAGCTCCCGCCGGTATTCTTCAGCTTCACGCTGAATTCATCCGGGCTCTCCAGATAATCATGCTGTCCGCTGATCACGCCTTGCCCCTGCAGCCAGTATAAGGTGTTCAGCAATTTACGCGCAGGTAGGGCCAGCTCCTCATCCGCAGGACTCATCAGCACACTCCGGAAGGCTGCCTGCCATTGTACATCGCCTACCAGCCTTGATGCGGAATCCAGCAGATCTCTGAGTACACGCTGTTCCACTTCTTCCACCATCCTTTTCCATCGGTTTGTACATTTTATGGCGAATTATGTAACATCAGAACGGCGGATAGACAAGAATTACGTCTGTTCCAACTCCGCAGTCATACGCTATACTATTGTGAGCGCAGGCTTCCTGCGCCCACAATACTTAAGCGTATGCTTCCGAAGCGAGTTTTGCCGGAACTTATCACTTGGAAGCTATGCTAACAAAACTTTTAAGGAGCAGATATGAAAGCCAAAAAATTCATCACCAGTCTCATTATTGTTGTTCTGCTCAGCCTGGCTGCTTACTACTTCGGGGAGAATGGTCAGATTCCGTCCCAAACGCCGTCTTCTGACAATTCGGAGGTTGTCCGGCTGGAATTCCCGTCTGACCGTTATCCGGAGACCGCCAGACATATTCAGGAAGCGATTGAGAACGGGGAGTCCCCCATCTGCACGATTGACCGGAATGAAGCCGAAGAGAACCGTAAGGAATCCCTGAAAGGCGTACCCACCAAAAAAGGTTATGACCGCGATGAATGGCCGATGGCGATGTGTGCGGAAGGCGGAGCCGGAGCCGATATTGAATACATAACCCCAAGTGATAACCGCGGGGCAGGAAGCTGGGTAGGCAATCAGCTGGAGGACTTCGCAGACGGTACCCGCGTAGAGTTCATGTTCAAATAGGCAGAATGACTGACTACTCCCGCGCTACCGCTATCGCAAATAATTGCTGATAAGAAACAGATCTCATATTAGCCGCTCTCCTCTCCGTCATATAAGGACATTTGCATGCCTGTTATGCGAACGACAGTTCTTTATGCAATTTCACCCGGATAAAGCGTAAAATAGGGTGGGATATTATTCCATAGACGGAGAGCCGGGAGTGTTCTATATCTGTTATCGGGGGAAAAGGCTGTACGGCCCTATGTCCGAGGCTGAAGCCTTACAGGAATGGTTTGCACTTGCAGGTACAGTCAAGGAGTTGTATATCATTGAAACGGATGAGCATACAGGCAGAATCAAACGCCAGATCGGTCCGGCGGCACGCAAAAAAAAGAAATAGCCCCATCCGGCCACAGGCCAGACAGGGCAGCACTTGTTCAATGCGGTTCTAGAACAAACAGGCTTTAGTGATAATAACCAGCAGAATGAACAGAACCAGAATCGCACCAGTCGAAGTCCAAGGGCTTACTACCGGAACAATCGGAGGACCCTGATTAACTCCACCGACGTTATTTCCACAACCGCAACCATACTCTGCTCCCATAATTTAATTCCTCCTCTTGAATATTGAATACAGCACAGAATATGTGGAAATCTAACCGGTGGCATGGGCCAATCGGCAAAGAAATGCCATTTACCTAACGGCCAAGCCCCAAAGAGTCGATATAAAAGGTGGATGCGCTGCTTCAAAGAAACTTTGAGGAGGAACACAAATGGATATTGCTGCGTTATCGGTTGTCATGAACCAGTCCTCATTATTGCAGGCTGCAGGACTACAGGTAATGAGTATTGCCAAAGATCAGGCACAGACGGATGCCCAGAATATGGTCCAGATGCTGAGTCAGGGCGTACACCCCACCTTGGGAAAAACACTTGATATTCGCGCCTGATTGCTTTATGCTTACATACATAGGAACACCCGTTCCATATCCATTCAGCTGCTGAATGTTGAGTGTGCTGATTGCTTAGCCCTTCTGGGCTTTTCTTTTGACCATTAATACGAACATACGATCTTATATTGAGGTGATTGATTATGCAATCCTATTATCAGATGACTGCGTTGGAGAAATGGACAGAGGATTTATATCAGCGCATCGGTGTCCGCCAGCCGTCAGACATATCCATTGAATACATAGCCGAGCGGCTGAATATCTGGATTCATTATCTGGATGTCCGTAGCAAGAGCATTGAGGCCAGCGCGGGAATGTACAGCATGTTTATCGACAACAGGCTGCCTCCCGAACTGCAGCGGCTGGAGTTCCTCCATGAGCTCTGTCATCTGCTCCGCCATGCCGGCAAGCATACTCTGATGCCTGAACAGTTCACGCAGGCGCAGGAGGATGAATCGGAACGGTTTATTCTCTATGCCGCCATGCCCTATTCCATGATTTCCGCACGGACACTGCCTGAACTGCGTGAGGATGCCGTGGCTGAGCTTGCCAGTACCTTCCAGGTGCCTGTGGAGCTGGCTCTGCAGCGGATTGACCAGATCCAGCGGCGGATTTTCCAGGGGCAATTAATGGCCGTAATGGAAAGAAACGAAGACAGAAAATTAATCCATAGACATATTCGCTAAGCGCTACGGGGATAATACCGGCATAGACATTAGAACAACAGATGTACCTCTATGCATGGTTACATTTCAACCGTAAAGGGGAGCGACATGGAAGCCATAAAAGTCATTCAATTATTGCTGACCCATCCGGATTACAGCGTAGATGCAGTACATCCCGAAATTCCGGATTTTGTCGGCATCGAGACCATTGAAGTGGACCACGAAACGCAGACCTTCTCCATCTTACTGCAGGAACCCAAGGAGTACGATTAAACCTCCGTGAAGAATAATCAGCATATAGAGAGCTAGCTCAGTCCGTAACCTTACATTCTATAAAAAAGTGACCCCGCCAACGTCCGGCAGGGTCTAAGGTTTCTATCAGGGGGTATGTATACAATATACTCACCTTTGCTTAAACCAACCTTAAATCTGGCTAAGCCTATAATAATATCTTTCAAATGATCGCAATGGGCATCATGCTTATTGTAACGCTGGTCTGCACTTCTCTGCTGATTAATGACAAGAATAACGACTAGCCGCTGCTGACAAACTGGATAATCCCGATACCCGCCATTGACAGGAAGATTCCGAGTATTACCGCAAGCATGATCCAGACTACCTTTTTGGTGGAATGCGGGGGCGGGTTATAGTTCTCCATCACAGCAATCCGTTTCTCCAGCGCAGCAACCCGCTTCTCTAGTTCAAGATTATTATCCTCTGCTTCAGTCATTGCCACTCTATCCTCCTCTCCTTTGGTTATATATTTTTAATTATTTCATCATGATTCTGTAACTTATATCTGTGAAGTCAACATCTCCCTGAGGCCTGCCTTCGGAACTCTACTTTGCTCTTCTGCGAGCTATTAGCCAATCGAACAATAATCCAAACCCCAGCCAGAAGAAGAAGTGAATGCCGTATAGTATAAACTGGAACAGAAGTTCATTGTCCATGGTGTAATGCAGATCTGTCAGCTGAGGGTTAAGCCATAACAGCAAAGGACTTGTCAAAAAAAGCAGCAGGTTTTTATCATCTTGTCCTGACAGATTAATCATACATACCGCTACAGACAGAATCGGTAACCACAAACCCAATCTCTTCATTAATTTCATATAAGCCCCTCCATTTACTAAATACTACCATATAATGATAGACGGGGACCATGACATACATCTTGAATCCATAGAGAACCTCGCCAGAATATTATCTATTAATAATTCTCCCCGGCATAATACCGCTCCAGCTTATGCTCCAGATGTATGAGCTGTGTTTTCTTCGCTTCTATATCATCCAGGAGCTGTTTCTTTTGATTCTGAATAAGCGTAATCCGCTCCGGTAAGGTAGCCGTACCGGCTCTGACCATGTCATGATACTTCTTGATCTCCTCCACACTCATTCCCGTTTCACGCAGACATCTAAGGAAGATCAGCCAGGTAATTTCCTGCTCGGTATACAGTCGGTTGTTCTGCTCATTGCGGGCTACTGCATCCAGAAGTCCTTTTCGTTCATAAAAGCGGATTGCCCCTATGCCCACTCCAACTTTTTTGGCGACTTGTCCTATCGTAAACATTCCGTTTCACTCCCGAATTTTTATGTTGACCTACACTAAGTGTAGCATAATACACTTTGAATTGTTGCTAGACCATATCACACAGAAAGAAGGATTACGATGAACAGAACCGCTTTTGTAACAGGCGCCAATAAAGGAATTGGATTTGAAATTGCGAGACAGCTTGGTGAAGCGGGCTGGAAGGTGTTGCTTGGTGCACGCAGTGTTGAACGGGGGGAAGCCGCAGCTTCCGAACTGCGAAATGAGGGTTTAAACGCAGAGTTCGTGCAAATTGATATGACTAATCAAGAGAGTATTGAACAAGCAGCCGGCAGCATTCAGGCCAATTACGCTGATCTGAAGCTTTTAATTAATAATGCCGGCATGCCGGGAGCCTTCTCGAGTTCATTCAGTGCAACCCGAGAGACCGATTTGCGCAATGCCTTTGAAGTGAATTTCTTCGGAACGTTCCGCCTGAATCAACAGCTATTCCCCTTAATCCAAAAGAATGAAGGAACCATTGTGAACGTATCGACCGATATGGCTTCACTTCACTTCATGCAGAGCTCTGCATATGCGCTTAATGCTTTTGACTATAACGCCTCCAAAACCTCCAACAATGCAATGACCGTGGCCATGGCGATTGAATGCAAGGACAGCAATGCTCAAGTATTCGCCGTCACTCCCGGCTTCACCAAGACGGATTTGAACGGCAATGCCGAAGGCGGCAAATCCAAAGCAGACGGTGCAGCTATTATTGTCGGCTACGCAACGGATGGTAAACGGCATAACGGGGAGTTTCTCGATGTAAATGGGGTTTATGCCTGGTAATGCAGGTTAGACTTGCCACGAAAGAAAAGTGCCCGCCAACGGATTACGGTTGACGGGCCACTATATAATAAACTATCGTGTCACTTCCATGAAAAACTGCTGTAAATCCAATTCGGATTTTATATTTTCAATCACATTT
The DNA here is from genome assembly GCF_013141775.1 of Paenibacillus phytohabitans. GTDB lineage: Bacteria > Bacillota > Bacilli > Paenibacillales > Paenibacillaceae > Paenibacillus_AQ > Paenibacillus_AQ phytohabitans. Next base: position 26,250 of record NZ_WHOB01000086.1, on the reverse strand, counting down.
TTTAAACCAGGAACCCAGAGCAAAGTATCTTGCCGAATATAGTTTAAAACTAAGGCGCAACTCCGTTCAAATTTTTCAATATGAGGGCTGTGTTCATTTTTAGACGAATCCTCGTTAATGAATTCATTAATCCGCGCCTCTAAACCTTTGAAGGTTTGGACAAAATCAATTACGTCTTCCAAAAAGACACCTCCCAAATAGATAAGAAGATGTGATTTTCCGCTGCTGTAAAAATCCTTCAGTTAGCAATCACAATCTTGTGTGAGTCCAGTGTATCGCATTTTTAAACAAAAATACATTGTGAAAATTTGAACCTTCTCCAGAAAACTCACATTAGATCCTTAACAACTAACTGGAACTAATTAATGTATGACGATGAAATAGAATAGAGCTGCTAATACAAACCGATAGAGGGCAAACCATTCCAAGCGAAGACGTTTAATCAGTTTGATAAAGGTCACTACAGCAATCATTGCCACTATAAAGGATGCCGCAAAGCCAATTAACATTAGAAGCACATCGCCAGAATTCAACAAATCACGGCTATCATACAAATCCAACAAGCTTGCACCAAACATGACAGGGACAGAAATAAGAAATGTAAAATCTGCGGCGGCTTTTTGGCTAGTACCGAGCAAAAGGCCGCCTGAAATCGTCGAACCTGATCTCGAGAATCCCGGCCATAACGCCAGGCATTGGAACAGACCGATTCCGAAGGCTTGTTTATAGCTAATCCCATCCATCGTATCAGCGGTTTCTGTCCGTCTATTCCGTGCAGCGATGATCATCAATAGACCACCAACTACTAGACCGATCACGACGGGAGTCGGGCCGAATAAACGGCTTTTTATAATATCCTTGAAGAGGAGATACAGGATTAATGCTGGCAACATAGCTAATATCATATGAATGATGTTTAATCCTTTACTTTTGGAGAAATCCATTCTAACCATATTAGACCCAATCTCCAAATACCTTTTCCAGTACAGAATTAAAACCGCCATTACTGCACCCAGCTGTATAACAATCTTAAAAGTGATTGCAGCTTCTCCCTCAAAGCTAAGCAAATCACCTGCTAAAATAAGATGTCCGGTAGATGATACCGGTAGAAATTCAGTTAAACCTTCGATTATGCCGAGAATGATTGCTTTCATAAGGTCAGTCACCAGTGGATAGTCCCCTTTCAGAAATGGAATCTTTTTTTCCAGTATACGGGGGACATAATTATTTCCCAATCGATTGACCTTACAATTTTCCATTCAGCATGACATAATTGTCACATTGATCATTGAAATGATCCCCTATATCACTCCCTATTCCACTGTACTTTATAATTGAAGTCATTTATTTTGTTTCCATATTCTTTGTCGTTATTAGATATTGATATGAATTCTCCAATATACTTTTCAATATAAAATTGGTGTTCAAATTCAGCTAAAAGTTGCTCTACTTCATGATATCTTTTATTATCTTTGTCTGATGAAGGATGTGGCCTTGTTGAACTCTTATCATTTATCCAGTCTAAAAATAATTTATAGGATTCAATTTGTAATGAATATTCCTCAGTCGAAACAGGTCTTAACAAATACAAATCTGACCAATCATCGTTCACTTTATCGAATACCCGTTCAAAACAATGAACAGTACCATTAAAATCAGCAAATCCGGATTTTGGCCCGTCCCACCAATCAGTAATAAAATATACCGATTGAAACGCATCTGCTGGCTTTTCTCGCTTCATAGGTTCACCTCATAGCAAGTTCTTTAGGGCAGCGGCCACACAGTTAATCCATTTCCACTGCTAAACATAGCCGCCTCTGGCCCTTCGTTATCTTCTCCTCTTAACGAAATCTCCAACACCATATTGTTTTCAAACAATAACGAAATAACAACATTCTCCTCTATATCTACTTTTGTTACAGTCTGGTTAATAAGAGAACAAAGAATGTTGCAATAAGTTATATCTGTCCTAATGTAGGATGATACTTCTGTCTTTATTATTGGGAGCGTAAAAGCAGTAAAAATCATTGTTTCTTTATAATCTTCTTCAAAGATTAACTGGATATAATCTCTTATGAATACCACTGAACTCATTTCTTTGCCTGAAATATCACTTAGATGACTTACGGAATGTTCATTGGACATGGCTTATTCTCCCCCCTAAAAAATTTTGGCTGTTGAGCTGTAGCGTTATTTGTGTCCCACAAATTCGTAGGTCCATCCGAATTCGGCATGACAAGTCGTACAGAACAAACGAATCGCCGGTACGTGCAGATAGGATTTCCTCTTGAAGACTGGCAGATGGCTCATGGTGAATGACAAGCAGAATCTGGCGTACGAGTAACTCTGGTATGTTGAGAAGTTCGTTGATATACTGGGTTTGCATTTACAATAATACATGAGTTGCAGGAATGAAGTAGACCGATGAATTCCCGGATTGGCTTTCGTCTAAATAAACGAAGGCATCAATGACAACAAACCATTTTGAAGATGAGGTGTTAAAAATGGCATTAATGTCCACATTCACGAGCTTCAATCTGCCTGTAACCAACGTAGAACAATCGAAGGCGTTCTTCACCGGACTCGGATTCGAGCTCAACCCGCAATTCCCCGATAATGAGAATTCGGTAGCCATCGTGATCGGCGACAACCTGCAGATCATGCTGCTCACCAAAGAACTATTAAAGTCGCTCACGCAGAAGGAAACCGTTGATACGGAAAAGTATGCGCAAATGACGATCGCACTCACCTTCGAGAGCCGAGAAAAGGTGGATGGAATCGTGAATACTGCGGTCTCCTTGGGCGGGAAATCGTACGAAGAGCCTGAGGACTATGGATTCATGTATCATTGGGCCTTCGAGGACTTGGACGGCCATATGTGGGCAATCAACTACATGAACACGGATGCAGCTCAAGGTTAAGGATAACGGAGAGCACACTCATACTTGGATTAACGAGGGAAGAAGACGGGTGCCTACCGAACGAACCGCGTACCATAGATTGATTTTCCTAAATCTGCTAAGATCATTGTGTCTGCAACTATTTTTAGCGGAGGATTTATGAATAAAATTAAGCTTTTGGCTTCTGTTTCTATTGTCGCTGCGCTAATATTGGGCAGCTGTTCGAATGATAAGGCTGGAAATGCTGTGACGTCAACAACGCCGACAAGCACACAAGATTCAAAGACCGCAGACTATTGGGCTGTTGTTAATAAGACTACATGGACGGATAATTTTGATGGATTGAAGACAACAATTGATAAAATTGTAATATCAGATGAGGTTCCGTTAGAAGGTTCTATTAAATCAGCAGTAGGCGTGAATTTTATTATTGAAAATACTACTAAAGAAACATTTACAACCCACCCGGACCAGGCCGTTCTAGTGACATCTACCGGAGAACAAATCGATGCAGATATGTCTCAAAGTGAGGATATCGGAGGAGAGATTTACGAAGGAGCTACCAAAAAAGGCGGCGATTCTGAAATCACGCAGGATAACCAAAATAAATATGATGTAAAAATCGAGTTTTAATCGTTCCCCCGCCATCAACACTGGCGGGGCTTTTCATATTCTCAAGCTCCACAATATGACCATTCCCCACTGAAGCATACTCGCTCCACCGAGTCTATAGACAGCAAAAAACCCTTACAAAGTAAGGGTTTTAGTGAAGTGGGCCCTACAGGACTCGAACCTGTGACCAATCGGTTATGAGCCGACCGCTCTAACCAACTGAGCTAAGGGCCCGGACTAGGATATCCGTATTATACAAGTGCTGTCTGATGAAATAAAATTGGTTGCGGGGGCAGGATTTGAACCTGCGGCCTTCGGGTTATGAGCCCGACGAGCTACCGGGCTGCTCCACCCCGCGTCAGTAATCATATTCAAACAGCGACAATAGATAATATACAATATAAGCATGGATAAAGTCAAGGATGAATTTGGTTAATTTGTTCAGGGCAGAAAACGCACACCGTAACGGCCTTTGCGCGAACGGTAAATTTCCACAAAACGCGGATCATGATAACCGTAGATCCAGCCGTCCTGTTCGAGTCTTTTGGCCAGACAACCCGCTTGAAATCTTGTCCTGAACAATTTCGCGAAGTATATCCAATTCATGATGGCCCTTCTCCTTTTTCGTATTAATGTATGCTGCTCTGATCATTATCATGCCCAGTTTTTCATTAATAACAGGAAAAACGCCCTGCGAAAAGGCTGGCAATTTCTGCACCGATCGCCTTGTTCCCTCTTCCGCAGGCGGATTAGTTCCCCACTGGGAACAGTTGGATTTTCTACACTTAAATTGATCGCCTCTTATGTTTTGGCGAAGATAAGTGGATTTTTGTCATCTAATTCTGACCTTTCTTTATCAATCTCCATTTCGGGCGAAAACAAGTGCTGTTTTTCCATCTAGCTCCTCCAAAACAGAGACTCCGTTATAATTAGATGACATTTTTCCACTTAGCTTCCCTCGTCCCCCACATGCGGACACTACTTCTTCTTCGCACTTCGCTCCAGCCAGCCGTTGTCCAGATTGAACAAGACTGTGGGATCTTTGCGCATCGCGTTAAGCATATGGTTGCCCTGCTGCTCCCAGGCCTTGAGGGCATTCGCTACCGTACGTTTGCCTTGAATGACTTCGCTGAACAGCATCTGTCCGGCCAGATTGATCTGATAAATATTAGGCATCTTGTACGCCAGACTCTCCACATTAGCGTCCGTCACCGGCACAGGCTTCACATGGTAAAAGGGTTCAAGGCTTACTCCAGCCTTCTGTGAACGGTTGAACTCCATCCGGGAGGTAAGCTGATAAGGATTGGCCGCCTTGATTCTGGCTACTTCGTTGCTGTTCACAAATTTGATCAGCTCCCAGGCATCCTCTTCATTCTGCGCGGTACTGCTAATGGCCAGCATCTGTTCCAGTCCGGCACCTACAGCCACGCCCGGCTTCTCGGCAAACGTAGGCACGGCGGCGATTCCCCAATCCACATGTCTGAAATGAATGTTCTTGATCAGGAGCGCATTGCGGTCCGCAGCAGCCAGCTCGTTGATATAACCATATTCTCCGATGACCATTGCCGCTTTGCCCGTCAGAAACCAGTCTCCTAGAAACGGGTTAAATTCGCTCTCAGCAGGTTCGGCAACAGCTGCGGCTGCGGCTTCAATATCATCCGGGCCGGGGATAATCTTCTTCTGAATCAGATTGCTGAAGGTAGTCCAGCCTTTGCTCCACAGTGCATTGTTTACTGTCATTGCCCCGCCTTGGTTATCGTACATAGCAGCTTGCAGAGGAGAGAGATACGCCTGCATATCCCCGAACGGATCGCCAACATAACGGCTCCTTGAGAAGGCATATATCCGCTCATCCATCTGCTTGGAGGTCTTCGTCACCATACCTGCAAGCTTGAAGAATTCATCCCAGGTCATCCCGTCCGTTGGATAATTCACTCCGGCAGCATCGAATATCCCTTTATTGTAGAAAACTACGCTGGCGTTGAAAGTCGGTGCCAGCGCAAACAGGCGGCCCCTTCCGAGCTCACGGACACCATCCAGCATCGTTGGTGCCAGATTGCTGATATCATAGCCGTCACGGTCAATCAGCGGCTGCAAAGGCTCAAGCATGTTCTGGGCTGCCAGACTCCTGATCAGGCTACTGTCTCCTATGACCACATCTACCGGATCACTGCCAACCATGATGTCACGCATATGCCCCAATGCTTCCGGTCCTTCCACCATGTACGTGTTGGTGAAGCGGAACTGCTCCTGATCCACCGCCGGAACTAACTCCAGCTTCACGTCCGGATGCGTGAACTCATAGAGGTCAGTCAGGTTCTGGCGCAGATAGGTATCATCGCTGTTACTCCACAGACTGCCGATCCGCAGGACCCGCTGTCCGCCCGATGGCTGCGTCACCACGGATGCCGTCAAGGGTTTGGCCGAAGTGGCAGAGCTGACAGGGGCCGCCGCTTCAGCCGAAATAACAGGCAGCAGTACCGCCGCACAGAGTGCCAGCGGAACACCGCGCCTGAGCAGAAGAGGAATCGTTGATTTAGCCATATTTATAACCCCCTAATGAAATATCATGAGCCTGGACAGCCGGCTGAGCATTCCTTTATTTAGCATTATATAGCCTATTCGAATATCGGAAGTGACATCCCGTTAAAACTAAAAAGACAGTTTGTTCACCTTCGCACAGACTGCTTTTGTCTAACGCAAAAAAGAAGCCCTGCTGTACCTGTGAAGGCACGGGGCTTCTTGCTGTATTTCTGGCCTGCTTCCGGGCGGCGGCGGTTGTCGCATGAATTTCCCGATTCATCCGCCTTCTATTGTAAGGATCCGATATCATTTCACACACAAAATCCTGCACAGAATACAACATTTTCCTCATCCTATCGGCCAAAATCGAAGATTGTTGTACAAAATGCAGCATTTCCTCTTCACCAAGCGGCTTAGCAGGAGGATTGTTGTATTTCATACAACAATCCTCCTAAACACCTGGCTATCCATGAGACAAAGTTGTAAAACGTACAACATTAATGTCCACACTACTCACTAAGAAGTTTCATAAGAAGTTTCAAATGAGCCGGTAACAAATCAAGTGTGAGGAATGGACGTGTTGTAGTGTATTACGCCGCTCATAAGCCGCTGACAGCCCACAATCCAGCTTATACGCCAAACGCTGCCGGGTCTTTACGCCACGATTGCAGCAGCGCTACATCCGAGTCAGCGATCGTGCCTTGAGCCAGCGCCACATCAATGAGTGTGCTGTAGTTGGACAGGCTCTGCAGCGGGATATCCGCAGCAGCGAAGGCATCTACGGCGCGGTCCAGCTCGTAGCTGAAGATGGCCAGTACGGCCAGCGGTACGCCGCCAGCTTCCTGCACAGCCTGCGCGGCCTTGATCGAGCTGCCGCCGGTGGAGATCAGGTCCTCGATCACGATCACCTTCTGGCCGGGAGCGATCAGGCCTTCGATCTGGTTCTGCTTGCCGTGGCCTTTGGCCTTGTCACGGATATAAGCCATCGGCAGACCGAGCTTATCGGCCACCCAGGCCGCGTGCGGAATTCCGGCGGTTGCAGTCCCGGCAATCACCTCAGCGTCCGGATAGCTGCTTCTGACCAGCTCTGCGAAGGCCTCAGCAATATAGTTACGGACAACCGGGAAGGACAAGGTCAGGCGGTTATCGCAATAGATCGGCGATTTGATGCCGGACGTCCAGGTGAACGGCTCCTGCGGACGCAGGGCTACCGCTCCAATCTCCAGCAAATAACGTGCAACTTGTTCACTTTTATTCTCTAATGGGCTCATACTTCGCTCATCTCCTCAATAATGGTAAGTGCTGCGGCGCGCGGATCTGCCGCCGCTGTAATCGGGCGGCCCACTACCAGGTAGTGGCTGCCCTGCCGTATAGCTTGTCCGGGTGTCATTACGCGGGACTGGTCGTCCAGCGAGGCTCCGGCAGGCCGGATACCCGGGGTCACTGTGCGGAAATCCGGTCCGCAGGCTGCTGCGATCACCGCTGATTCCTGCGGCGATGCCACCACACCATGCAGCCCGGCTTCCGCTGCAAGCTTGGCGTAGCGTACTACGGTGTCCGTCACCGTACCGTTGATGCCGATTTCGCTGTTCATAACCTCCTGGCTGGTGCTGGTCAGCTGAGTCACCGCGATAATGAGCGGAATATGCAGCGACGGATGCAGGCTGACGGCCTTGGCGGCACCTTCCAGTGCAGCAGCCATCATGGCGGCTCCCCCGGCGGCATGCACGTTGAACATATCAACGCCCAGCATGGTCAGGCTCTCCGCCCCGCCCCGGACGGTGTTCGGGATATCATGCATTTTGACGTCCAGGAAGACCGAATAGCCGCGTTCCTTCAGCTCCCGGATGAAGTCGGGCCCGGCAGCATAGAACAGCTGCATGCCGACCTTCATATAGCAAGGGATACCTTCCAGCTGGTCGAGTAACAGCCTCGCCTGCGCCGCATCCGGGTAGTCCAGGGCAACCATCAGCCGTCCGGCCATTTCATTACGCTTTTCTACTTGTCCGATGTTCTCATGTTCGTGTTGCTGCTGTGCTGCGGTCCCGTCCATTTGCCAGCCTTCTTTCTGTAATCAAGTGGTAATGAGCTCTTCAAGGTCCCGGGCATAGGTGAACGGTCTGCGCTAACGCAAACCGTCCTTGTAGCAGCCTGTAGCGGCTGCCCTCACCCTATTTAATTATTGTCCGACAAAAGCAGGCATCGACTGTGACGAGAAGTTGATCGTCTGCAGCATTCTCAGCAGCGCGGTTACGGTATCCAGCGAAGTCATACATACAACGCCGTTCTCAACCGCTTCACGGCGGATACGGAACCCGTCACGCTCAGGCGTCTTGCCTTTGGTCAGTGTATTGAAGACGAAGTTCGCTTGACCGCCGCGGATCAGATCCAGAATGGTCGGCTCACCTTCATCCAGCTTGTTAACGTTCATCACGTTCAGCCCGGCCTGCTCAAGCGCAAGCGCGGTACCGCCGGTGGCGATGATTTTGTAGCCCATGGCATGGAAGCCTTTCATCAGCTCAACCGCTTCAGCTTTGTCTTTATCCGCTACGGTAACGATGATAGCTCCGGTGGCTGGAATCTTCATTCCCGCACCGATCAGCCCTTTGTAGAGCGCTTTGGCATACAGCTTGTCGCGGCCCATAACTTCGCCGGTCGATTTCATTTCTGGTCCAAGTGTCGGCTCAACTCTGCGCAGCTTGGCGAAGGAGAACACAGGTACTTTTACTGAAACGTAGTCGCTTTCCGGCCACAGCCCTTCTGTGTACCCGTCTTCCTTCAGCTTGCCGCCGAGGATGATCTTGGTTGCCAGATTAGCCATTGGAATGCCTGTCACCTTACTCAGGAAAGGAACCGTACGCGAGGAGCGCGGGTTAACCTCGATCACATACACTTCGTTCTGATAGATGACAAACTGGATGTTAACCAGTCCGATCGTCTTCAGTTCCTTAGCGATCTTGATCGTGATCTCGGAGATCTTCTGCTTCAGGCCTTCATCCAGATATTGCGGCGGATAGACGGCGATGGAGTCACCGGAGTGAACCCCTGCGCGTTCTACATGCTCCATAATTCCCGGAATCACTACGGTGTCGCCATCACAGATCGCGTCAACTTCAACCTCTTTGCCCAGCATGTAACGGTCGATCAGCACCGGATGCTCCGGATTAACCTTCACCGCTTCAACCATGTAGCTCAGCAGCTCTGTATCGTTGTAGACAATCTCCATCGCACGGCCGCCGAGGACATAAGATGGACGAACCAGCACCGGATAGCCCAGCGCCTGCGCCGTTTCAACGGCTTCGTCAATGTTGATAACCGTCTTGCCTTTTGGCTGTGCGATATCCAGACGGGCCAGCAGTGCTTCAAATTTCTTGCGGTTCTCTGCTTCATCGATGCTCTCCAGGCTCGTGCCCAGAATGTTCACACCTGCTGCTGCGAGCGGTGCAGCCAGATTGATTGCGGTCTGTCCGCCGAACTGTACGATAACCCCGATCGGATTCTCCTGGGCGATAACGTTCATGACATCCTCGAAGAACAGCGGTTCAAAGTACAGGCGGTCTGATGTATTGAAATCCGTCGACACTGTCTCTGGATTGTTGTTGATAATTACGGCTTCATAGCCGGCTTTCTGGATCGCCCATACTGCATGCACGGTAGAGTAGTCGAACTCAATACCCTGGCCGATACGGATCGGACCGGAGCCGAGCACGATAACCTTCTGTTTATCGGAATGAATGACTTCATTCTCGGTCTCATAGGTCGAGTAGTAGTATGGAGTTGATGCTTCGAATTCTGCGGCGCAGGTATCGACCATTTTGAATACCGGAACCAGACCCTGCTGCAGACGCAGCACGCGTACTTCGGATTCCTTGGTGAATGCCCCGCCCGGACGTCCTTCGGCACGGATCTCGGCAATCGCCCGGTCGGTGAAGCCCTTGCGCTTAGCCTGATAGAGAATTTCTGCAGACAAGGTTTCTTCCGCGCGGATCTCGTCCTCGAAGTTCACGAGGCCTTCGATCTTGGACAGGAACCACCAGTCAATATTCGTCGTATCCTGAATATCCTGCAGTCCGTAGCCGCGGCGGAACGCTTCTGCGATCAGGAACAGGCGCTCATCATCCGCTTTGGCGAGTCTATAACGCAGTACACTGTCTTCAAGCAGCTCTGCGCCAGGCAGACGGAAACGGTGCACACCGATCTCCAGCGACCGGATCGCCTTGTGAATCGATTCTTCGAAGGTCCGGCCGATGGCCATCACTTCTCCGGTTGCCTTCATCTGGGTACCCAGCTTACGATTCGCAGAGATGAACTTGTCGAAGGGCCAGCGCGGGATTTTGCTGACGATATAATCCAGTGTCGGCTCGAAGCAGGCATACGTCTGTCCGGTAACCGGATTGACGATTTCATCGAGCGTGTAGCCGAGGGCGATTTTGGCGGCCATCTTGGCAATCGGATATCCGGTCGCCTTCGACGCCAGCGCCGACGAGCGGCTTACACGCGGATTCACTTCAATGACATAATATTGATAGCTCTGCGGGTCCAGTGCGAACTGTACGTTACAGCCGCCTTCGATATTCAGCGCGCGGATAATCTTCAGGGAAGCGCTGCGCAGCATCTGGTACTCACGGTCAGACAACGTCTGGCTTGGCGCTACTACGATACTGTCGCCTGTATGTACGCCAACCGGATCAAAGTTCTCCATGTTGCAGACTACGATACAGTTGTCATTCTTATCACGCATGACTTCATATTCGACTTCCTTCATGCCGGCGATGCTCTTCTCCACCAGACATTGGCCGATCGGACTGTAACGGATACCTGCTTTGACGGTTTCGCGCAACTCTTCCTCATTGTCACAGATCCCGCCGCCTGTTCCGCCCAGCGTGTAGGCCGGACGGACAATCAGCGGATAGCCGATGCCGGCGGCAAAGCCCATCGCTTCTTCCACACTTGTGATGATGGCACTCTCAGGAACAGGCTGATCCAGCTCACGCATCAGATCGCGGAACAAGTCGCGGTCCTCCGCTTTCTCGATGGATTCCAGCTGTGTACCCAGAAGCTTCACATTCTCGGATTTCAGTACGCCTGCACGGGCCAGCTCCACTGCCATGTTGAGGCCGGTCTGTCCGCCCAGTGTCGGCAGCAGGCCGTCCGGACGTTCCTGGCGGATAATCGCCGTCACGAATTCGAGCGTAATCGGTTCAATGTATACTTTGTCAGCCATATTGGTATCGGTCATGATCGTAGCCGGGTTGCTGTTAATCAGCACAACCTCTACGCCTTCTTCTTTGAGCGCTTGGCAGGCTTGCGTACCCGCATAGTCAAATTCGGCGGCTTGGCCGATGACAATCGGACCGGAGCCGATAACCAGAATTTTTTTGAGTTTATCGTTCTTAGGCATGTTATAGTGCTCCTTTCACGGCTTCAAGCTGTGCTGCAGGTTTCGGTGCCGTGATTCTGGCATTGGCCGCAAGCTGCGCCTGGCGCGAGCCTGCCGGCAGTTTCGCCTTGTGGTCTGCGATCATCTGCAGGAAACGGTCGAACAAGTAGCTGCTGTCATGCGGTCCCGGCGCCGCTTCCGGATGGTATTGCACCGAAAAAGCGGGGTAACGGGTATGCTTCAGTCCTTCAACGGTCTTATCATTGTTGTTAATATGCGTAACTTCCAGCTCCGTGTTCACTACGGATTCTTCATTAACCGTGTAACCATGGTTCTGCGATGTGATGAAGCAGCGTCCGCTCTCCAGCTCTTTGACCGGATGGTTACCGCCGCGATGGCCGAATTTGAGCTTCTCGGTATCGGCGCCGCATGCCAGCGCGAACAGCTGATGACCCAGGCAGATGCCGAAGATCGGATATTCACCGAGCAGCTCGGAAATGGTCTTAACTGCATAAGGTACATCCTTAGGGTCCCCAGGGCCGTTCGACAGCTGAATTCCGTCCGGATTCAGGCGGCGGATCTCATCTGCAGTCACATCGTGAGGCACGACAACCACATCACAGCCGCGGCTGTTCAGCTCGCGCAGAATGCCTGTCTTCGCGCCGTAATCCACCAGGACAATGCGTTCTTTGTTCCCAGGACTGCTATATGTCTTGGTTGTGGAGGTACGGGCTACCTGATTGCGCAATTCTTCAATTGTAGTATCGCCCATCATTTCCATCAGTTCTTCCACACGTTTATTCGAAGTGGTGAGGATCGCCTTCATCGTGCCGTGATGGCGGATAATGCGGGTCAGCATCCGGGTATCAATCTCGCTGATTCCGGGAATGCCGTATTCCTTCAGCAGATCGTCTACACTGTATTCAGCACGCCAGTTGCTGGGCACAGTCTCGTGGCGACGCACCACAAAGCCGTGCACAAAAGGGCGCACAGATTCGAAATCATCACGGGTAATGCCGTAATTTCCGATCAGCGGATACGTCATTGTGACGATCTGGCCGCAGTACGAAGGGTCCGACAGCACCTCCTGATATCCCGTAATTCCTGTGTTAAATACAACCTCGCCCGTCTTTTCGCCTTCCGCGCCAAATGCGGTGCCTGTAAACAGCGTTCCGTCCTGAAGCAGCAATCTCGCCTGCATTCCCTTCCACTCCTTCTTGTTTCTGTAGTCTGATGCTTATGTCACGGCCGGCAGCCTGGCTGCCGTAACCGTCAGTTATACTTCACTCCATACGGCTCTGCCGTCTACCCAAGTCTTCACCGGCCAGCCCTTAAGCTTCCATCCGCCAAAAGGAGTATTCCGCCCTTTGCTGGCAAACGTTGCCGGGTCCACTTCCTTCTCTTCATTCAAATCAATCAGTGTCAGATCGGCTGGCGCCCCTACTGCAAGGCTGCCAGTGTTCAATCTGAACACCCGGGCCGGATCAGCGGTCATCCGCTGGACCAGCAGGGACAGATCCCATTTGCCAGTGGCCACAAAAGCGGTATACAGCAGCGGGAAGGCTGTCTCAAAACCGACGATGCCAAACGGTGCAAGCTGCATGCCTTTTGCTTTCTCTTCCGCACTGTGCGGTGCATGATCGGTAACGATGATATCTAGTGTGCCGTCCAGCAGACCTTCGATGCAGGCTTCCACATCGCGGCGCGAGCGCAGCGGCGGGTTCATTTTCCAGTTCGCGTCCATGCCCGGAATGTCTTCCTCCGAGAGCAGCAGATGATGCGGGCACACCTCAGCGGTCACCTTGATGCCGATCTGCTTAGCCTGACGGATCAGCCGTACCGATTGCTCGGTGCTGACGTGGCACACATGGTAGTGAACGCCTGTAGCTTCAGACAGCAGTATGTCGCGGCCTACATGGATGGCTTCCGACTCATTCGGAATTCCCTTAAGTCCATGCTTGTCGGCAAACGTGCCTTCCGCTACCGCGCAGCCCTCAACCAGCGAGTTGTCCTCGCAGTGGGCGATGACCGGCATATCCAGTCCAGCCGCCAGCTTCATGGCATCCTTCATCATTTGTGCGCTCTGTACGCCTACACCGTCGTCGGTGAAGCCAATCGCTCCAGCCTCTTTCAGTGCCGCAAAATCAGTCAGCTCAAGTCCGAGCTCATTCTTCGTAATGGCCGCATAAGGCAGCACCTTCACGAGTCCGGCTTCACGCGCCTTGTCTTTTACCAATTGGACGATCTCTGCACTGTCTGTTACCGGGCGTGTATTCGGCATGCAGGCGATGGTTGTGAATCCACCCTTGGCCGCCGAACGTGCGCCGGTCTCAATCGTTTCCTTATGCTCAAACCCCGGTTCACGTAAATGCACATGCATATCGATCAGTCCCGGAATCAGCAGCTTGCCTTCCGCTTCAATAATCTCCCCAGCTTCATCCAATGCTTCCGCGGCATCCAGAATCTTAGAGATTACCCCGTCCAACACGACAATATGCTTGCGCTCCAGCACGCCTTCTTGGCCCAGTACACTGGCGTTTTTAATGATCACGGTTATGATTCTCCTTTGTGCCTCAGGCCGCAGCCGTAAGCTCTTAAGTTATTATATAATAAAAATTCATCTTTGTGTATATTTATTAGTAAAGTTATGTGAGGTTTTTTTGCGGAATCTTGCTACTGAAGTGCTCTCTCCATCACTGCCATCCGTACCGGGACTCCATTCGCCATCTGCGGGAAAATCCGTGACTGGCTGCTCTCCACCACTGCGTCATCGATCTCAACGTTGCGGTTAACCGGCGCCGGGTGCATGATGATCGTCCCCTTGTCCAGCTTCGCTGCGCGTTCTTCCGTAAGTCCGAAGTGCTCCCGGTACTCTGCTGCCGATAAAATAATACCGGAGGAATGCCGTTCCAGCTGCACTCTCAGCATCATAACCACATCCGCTTTCAGCGCTTCTTCCATTGAAACGTATGGGGCGTACGCGGCAAGCTCAGGTGCCTGCATATTCGCCGGTGCACAGAACTGGACGCTTGCCCCCATCTTGGTCAATGCCCACAGGTTGGAGCGTGCGACCCGGCTATGCATAATATCCCCGATAATCGACACCTTCAGGCCCTTTAGCTCGCCAAATTGTTTGCGCATCGTGTAGAGGTCCAGCAGCGCCTGCGTCGGGTGTTCATTGTTGCCGTCTCCGGCATTGATCAGCGGGATGCTTACCTTCTCGGCCAGCTGCTGCAGCACGCCTGCAGGCTTCAAACGCACAACTCCGGCATCGATCCCCATCGATTCTAAGGTGCGTACGGTATCGTAGATCGACTCGCCTTTTTCTACACTGGAAGCTGCCGCCGTGAAGTTCAGGACCTGAACGCCCAGACGTTTCTCGGCCATTTCGAAGGAGAAGCGGGTCCGTGTGCTATTCTCGAAAAACATGTTGGCAACAAAATGCGCTCTCAGTACCGGCGTGAGCTTCTCGCTCTGATTGTCCCAGTAAGCCGTTCTGTTCAAAAGCTGGCTGATTTCCGAAGCTTCCAGCTCCTTCATCCCCAGCAGACTGCGTTCCTTCACTTTGGTTGCCGTCATCATTGTTATCGTTCCTCCCGGTTTGAAATA
Organism: Paenibacillus phytohabitans; assembly: GCF_013141775.1. Classification (GTDB taxonomy): domain Bacteria; phylum Bacillota; class Bacilli; order Paenibacillales; family Paenibacillaceae; genus Paenibacillus_AQ; species Paenibacillus_AQ phytohabitans. Next base: position 11,226 of record NZ_WHOB01000086.1, on the reverse strand, counting down.
ATGTACACTTCGTCCTTGCCGTCGTATTCGGTCAGTGACACTTCAATTTGCTCATGCCTGGAGGTAGGTACATTCTTGCCGATATAGTCGGGGCGGATAGGCAGTTCGCGGTGTCCACGGTCAGCCAGTACAGCCAGCTGGATCATCCGCGGCCGTCCGCAATCCATCAGCGCATCCATCGCCGCCCGGATCGTTCTGCCGGTGTACAGCACATCGTCGAACAGAATCACTTTCTTGTCCTGGATGCCGCTGCTGCCCGGGGGCAAGGTCAGATTACTAAGGACCACAGCCTTGTCCATCGACTCCCTGTTGTCACCGCCGCCTTCGCGGTCATCGCGGTAATGCGTGATATCCAGCTCACCGTAAGGTATATCCACGCCTTCAATCTCCTTGATGCGCTCCGCAATCCGCTGGGCCAGATAAATCCCTCTCGTACGGATGCCGACCAGCAGACAATTCTCAATACCCTTGTTCTTCTCCAAAATCTCATGTGCAATGCGTGACAGTGCCCGGCGAATCGCCGTTTCGTCCATAATGACATTTTTTTCAGTAACCATCATCGTGCCATCCTCCTGCTTGATCGCCTGTTCAAGTTCCCGGATAAACAAAAAACTCCTTGCCCGAAACAGGCAAGGAGTGAAATCCGCAGATTCAAAAAGATGGCGTGTCCGCGCGCATAAAAAGGCTCTCCGTACTCATACGGACTCCTGCTTCCATGTTCGCGAACCTCGATTCACGTTACCTTGCCAGCCTCACGGGACTGAATTAAAGGCGCATATTCAACTATAGGGAATTATGACAGATGAAAGGGGTGGTGTCAAATGGGAATGAAAAATTCTATGAGGGGGAGTTTAGGTGAATGGCGCGGCTGCGGTGATTTTGGACTTCCGGCCGCTGTTGTCTCCAGATTTATTTGATTAACCGCTAAGCGGATTAAATCCGGAGACAAAGGCGGATGCTACCGCTCCTACAGTTCCAAAATCCCCTCCGCCGCTTCCACCTAAACGGGGTGCAAGAGCAAATTGCCACACCCGAGGGGGTGAGGCAGGCAAAGCGGCACTATAGCGCTGCGCTGATAGTGCATGCTTACATTAGCTAACCAAGGACGAGAAAATAAAGTCCAAAATCTAAGCACATACAACAATGCTGCAAAAAGAATGAACCATTTATTCAGATTCCTTCCGCAATAATGTCAAAAGATCATCAAAGATTCCGGGTGTCGTGAATACGGCCTCTTCACCATAGAGTTCATTAGGGATGTGATCGGGCACCACATGTACATTGCAACTTAATGCTCCCGCCTCCCGTGCAATCAAGCCTGCGGCGGCTACGTCCCACGGTGAAAGACTTTCCGTATGCGCATCTAATTTTCCGGACGCCACATAACAAATGTCTACTGTCGGTGCGGCAAAACGCCTAATATCACGACAGTTTCTTCTGAGTCGGTTCACTCTTTCGATTGCTGGTTCGACTTTTGCTGGATCATGCGGAAAACCTGTGCCTATGACAGCATCCAGCAGCGAAGTACATGTACGAATTCGTAAACGCTCACCATTGCAATAGGAGCCTTCCCCTTTAATCCCAACATAAGTACAGTGCAAATCCGGCGCATATACTGCTCCTGCAAGCACTACGCCATCAAGGGCAAAAGCCAATGAAATGCCGTAATGCGGCAAGTTGCGGGCAAAATTAACTGTTCCATCTAAGGGATCAATTACCCAAATCGGACCGTCAAACTTGAAATTATCCCAGTTATGTATTCCATTTTCCTCCGAAAGAATTCGATGACCTTGAAATTTACCCATTATGGCTTCTTGAATGATTCTTTCTGATAACAAATCAGCGGATGTCACAAGTTCACCATAATCCTTGTAATTCAATTCAATTTGTTCCCGGCTGCGCAATTCGGAAATCCTGTCACCCGCTTTTGTTACAGCCTGCTCTGCAAACAACACTAATTCTTGAAGGTCGAACTTCATATCGTTCACATTCCTCCTTATAGTGCGTTTTTTACGTAATTTCTTAAATACTGTGTTGATTATGGCATCTGCTTAATATGGAATCATCAACTATTTGAGAGACAACTTGATGATCTCGTTTGCTTCAACTTAATCATACCTTCAAAAAATAATCATTGCGTAATTTATAAAATTATCCAGCTTATAAAAAATTCGTGAAATGATTGAACTATCCTGCCCGCTGGCTTATTTTCGTTCCCGCCCCGCCTCTGCTATGATAAAAATGGAGGCGAACAGATCATGGACCTGGAGTTTATTACAGTAGATAAATGGGATGAACAGCTCTGGAAGCAGATGGAGCCGGTGTACCGGGAGGCTTTTCCCAGCGGAGCCAAACCGGAAGGGATTCTGCGCGGTATGCTGGAGCGGCGGATTGCTTATTTACATGCGGGATTGGATCAGCAAGGGCAGGTTGCCGCCATGGCCGTTACTGGGGTCGTGGGAAGGACTGGCGATAAGGTACTGATCATAGATTGCTTGGCAGTCGATAAGAAGCTGCGCGGGGCGGGTACGGGAACCTGGTTCCTCGGACAGATCAGGGATTGGGCTGTTCAAGAACACTTCGTGCAGGGGATTATCATTGAGGCTGAATCCGGAACCTCAGATACACACAAGGAGCGCATTCATTTCTGGGAGCGGAACGGATTCTTCTTGACCTCCTACGTCCACCAGTATATCTGGGTGCCGGAGCCGTATCAGGCGATGCTGCTGCCACTGGATGGTAGCGGAAATGTACCGGATGACGGCGAAGCACTGTTCCGTCATATTAATGCCTTTCACAGCAAGGCCTACCGGAAAGGTTAGGCTATTGTTCATTAGGTCAGCCGGGAGTTCCCGGCTGGCTTATCTTTATATCAGAGGCTGCTAACGCCCTTACTCTCACCACCGTCACATGCATGCTGTCCCCCCTGTTACCGGCCTGCCTGTCCAAGTAATGTTGCACATTTTACAGGATTTTTGCTCCGCAAATGTAACATTAGGCTAAATGTTGTATTTTTCACAGCATTTAGGATGGATATTTACTTTTCTGAAGCGGATTGTTGTAAAAAGTGCAGGATTTGCGCATCCAGAGCCTGTTTCGTCTGAGTAAAGTTGCAGTTTGTACAACATTTGACCAGACCGGAGCGGATAGTGAGGCTCGGGAGCGATCGGCTGCCATAATAAAAACCGCCGCAGATTTCTCTGCAGCGGCCCCATCAACCAAACTTAAAATTCGAATTCAACGTCGCTCAGGCGTCTTTGAATTTCAGAAATTACACGCTTCTCATCTTCCTCACCCTTGGCAACGAAGGTAACGGAGAAACGGACGAACGCGCCGGCATCATCCCAAGGCACGGTGGAGATCAGCTTCTCGCGGATTAGGAACTGCGAGAAATCTTCGCCGGATTCGAAGCGGCGTCCGCCCTTAACGCCTTTTGGAGCAGCTACATACAGGAAGAAGGAACCCTTCGGTTTCTCTGCCTTGAAGCCCAGGCTATTCAGTGCATCCACCAGCATGTTGTGACGGCGGGAGTATTTGGCAGCAATCGCTTCGGTAATCTCAGGATGAGACAGACCGTATGCGGCAGCTTTTTGAATCGCGATGAATTGACCGGAGTCATTGTTGTCCTTCACATCACTGAACGCCTTAACGATCAGCGGGTTGCCAGCAACGAAACCGATTCTCCAGCCAGTCATGTTGTAGGACTTGGACAGGGAGTGCAGCTCCACGCCGACATCCTTGGCACCAGGTACGGACAGGAAGCTCAGCGGCTTCACGCCATCATACGTCAGTGCTGCATAAGGAGCGTCATGGATAACGACTACATCATATTTCTTAGCCCAGGCTACTACTTCGCTGAAAAATTCAGGAGTTGCGCTTGCGCCTGTAGGATTGTTCGGATAGTTCAGGTAGAGCAGCTTCGCCTTGTGGGCTACGTCTTCCGGAATAGAGTTCAGGTCAGGCAGGAAGTTGTTCTCCTTCTTAAGCTCAACGGAGTAGACTTGTCCACCCAGATATTTGGTGTGAGTGCCCAGCACCGGATAACCCGGAACAGTCATAATGGTGATGTCACCCGGATTAATGAAGACCGATGGCAGCATAGCCAGTGCAGGCTTCGAACCGATGGAATGTACGATTTCGTTTACCGGGTCGATGCCGTCTACCTGGAATACTTCCTTCAGATAAACTGCAGCCGCCGCTTTGAATTCAGGAATCCCGTTGTCGGAATATCCGCGGTTTTCTTCTTTGGCAGCTTCAAGGGCAAGTCTTGCCACAATGCCTTCATCCGCCATTTCGTCCGGCTCGCCGACGCCCATGTCGATCAATTCAATGTTAGGAAAATCCTGCTTCGCCGATGCTTTGGCGCGTTTGATTTTCTCGAATTTGTAGATGGAAGTGTCCTTGCCATATCCGGCGCCGCCGATGCGGTCCGCAAAATTAGTCTGAATGAATGTTTCCTGATAGTGTTCAATACTCATATTCTTCGTCTCATCTCCTGGCTATTGTTGTGAATCCATGATCTAAATATGAAGCAAAGCTGCTTTAGAAGCCATGGACTTATAATCTATTCATTTGTACTTATCTGCTGCGCAGTGTGTACAGCACTTCTTCCATATCTGCCGGAAGCGGCGCACTGAACTCCTTGTACTCTCCTGTGGCAGGATGCACAAATCCCAGTACAGCGGCATGCAGTGCCTGTCCAGTCATCGTCGTGCCTTTGCTGCGTCCATAGATTGGATCGCCGACCAGCGGATGACCGATGAACTTCATATGCACGCGGATCTGATGCGTCCGTCCGGTCTCGAGCTGCAGCTCAAGCAGTGTGCAGTCGCCGAAGCGCTCCAGCACCGTAAAATGCGTCACAGAACGCTTGCTGTTCTTCTCAGTGACCATATACAGCTTGCGGTCATGCGGATCACGGCCGATTGGCGCATCTACTGTGCCCTTATCATGAGACAGATTGCCATGCACCACTGCGATGTAGCGGCGGGTTACACTGTGCTCCTTCAGCTGCGCGGCCAGCGAAGCATGACTGGCGTCATTCTTGGCAGCCATAATCAGACCGGAGGTATCCTTGTCGATGCGGTGCACAATGCCCGGACGAATCTCGCCGTTAATGCCTGACAGGTCCTTGCAATGATACATCAGCGCATTGACCAGGGTGCCTGAGGGATGTCCTACTGCCGGATGCACCACCATACCACGCGGCTTATTCACCACGATAACATCGCTGTCTTCATATACAACCTCAAGCGGGATATTCTCCGCAATTAAATCCGTAACTTCGGCTTCCGGAACCGTAACAGCCACCTTGTCGCCTTCATACAGCTTGTAGTTAGCTTTGACCGGAGCGCCGTTCACCGTCACATGACCACCGCTGATCCACAGCTGAACCTGGGAGCGGGAAACCTCTTCTTCCCAAGACTCCGTAATGTACTTATCAATCCGTTCCCGGGCATTCTCCGCGGCAACCATCCATTCGGTGACGTCTCTTTCTTCTTCAAAGGCGCCAGACACCGCCTGCTCATTGACGTCTTTATTCAAAATCATTCATTCCCTTCTTTGACTTCCTGTGATTCCTTAACTTCGGTGACTTCCTGCTCGCCTTTCACATCCAGCAGCGTATCGAGAATAATCAGGGCTACCCCGACCACGATGCAGGAATCGGCTACGTTGAAGATCGGGAAGGTATAGCTGCCGAAATTGAACATCAGGAAATCCACAACTTCACCGTTCAGAATCCGGTCGAGGAAGTTTCCGACGGCTCCTCCAAGCACCAGCGACAATGCCGTAGGCAGCAATTTGCGGGTCTTCCGGGCCTTGTTCAGATACCAGACGATACCGGCAACAACTATAACCGTAATTACAATGAAGAACCACTGTTGTCCTTCAAGAATTCCGAAAGCGGCTCCACGATTGCGGTGGGACGTGATGATGAAGAAATCCTTTATAACCGGAATCTGCTCTGCGATCTCCAGCCGGGTAGCAATCAGATATTTGGTACCCTGGTCAATCAAAAATACAATTAGCGCAATCAGAAAGTACACCACAGAAGTTGTCACTCCGTTCTTATTTTTCCCGCGGTCCGCGGTACGAATACTGTATAAAGACTTGTATATTGTAGCACAGGCCTCAAGATACCGTCCATTGCAAGGCACCCTAAACCCGCCAAAGTCCGGGCACTATTTTCCATCGCTAAAAAAGGGCCCCTGCGGCCAAGCTATACAAGCGGAAACGGCTTTGCCCTCCTTTATAAAGACGGTACCGTTTCAGCGAGGATTAAGCCACCGAAAGGAGCTCACAGCAATGAGCCATCTGACATCAACCCAGCTCTCCGGGCTGCGCGCATTACTGCTACAGCAGCAGGAGGACATCAAGCACAGGCTGCAAAATAATGAGCATTACGGACTGCAGGAAGCTATGCGCGATACTACCGGAGAGCTGTCCGAGATCGACAACCATCCCGGCGATGCCGCCACCGAGCTGTATAACCGCTCCATGGATATTTCCCTTCTGGAGCGGGACGAGCATGAGCTGGACGATATCGAAGCGGCGCTGCGGGCGATGGATGAAGGCACCTATGGCATTTGCATAGCCAGCGGTGAACCGATTCCTTATGAACGTCTGGCCGCGATTCCCTCCACCCGTTACACCAAAGAGCATGCTCCCCGCCAGAGCGCTCCGTTTACCCGCCCGGTGGAGGAGGAACTGCTGTCTCCGCCTTTTGGACGGACCAGCCTGGATGAGCGGGAGGACCAGAACGGCTTCGACGGGGAGGATGCCTGGCAGATTGTAGAGAGCTGGGGCAATTCCGATTCCCCTGCCATGGCCGAAGGCAACAACATCAGCTCCTATAATGATATGGAGATCGAAGCGGACGAAACCGAAGGCTTCGTGGAGCCATGGGAGAATTTCGTCGCTACCGACATTACGGGAAATCATCTAACCATCATTAAAGGCAACAGTTACCGCCATTACATGGACGACGGGGAAGGTGACTACCTGCTGGACCCGCTCAAAAAAGAAAGGGAGTAGCCGTGTGCTGCTCTTTTTTAATTTGGACCCGGTTCAGAAGGTCTTCAGCTCCAGCTGATGCTGCACGATCCGCACAATGTCCGCAATATAGTCCCCGATAATCGGCAGATTCAATGCCCCAAGCACCTGAAGCACATAAATAATCGTCGCCGCAAAAAAAGTAAACCCGAGCGCAATCCCCAGCCCCCGGGCTACTCCGGATAAAATATTCAGCCAGATCAGCCGGAACGGCGAATGCAGCAGCTCCGTATATTCCGAAATCCGCGATTTCTCCATCTGCTGGGCCAGCTGGGTGGTCATCCGGTACAGCGCGTTCAGCTTTTCCTCCTGCGGCAGCTCTGCCGGATCACCGGCTGCTGCGAGCGCGGCTGCAGGCTTTTGAGAAGAAAGTGGTGTCTGTATACGCTCCCCGGAATGCAGGAATTGCCGCTTCTCCTCCGGTGCTTTACCGGTATCCCTGCTGCTGTCTACTCCCGAGGTCTGAATTGAAATTCTGCCCGGCCCTTCAGGCCTCTCCGGCTTCCCGGCCTCCGTATCTCCATCTTTCCATCCGCCCATGCCTCCGGCACCTCCCTCGAATCTCTATGACCCGCAAAGCAAACGAGCCCGGTTAAAGAGACTTCTCTCTTTAAGCACGGGGCTCGTCATTTTGCATTCTAACCCATAGAAGCTTTTCCTTTGCGGCTAGTATATGCCATATAGGGACAAGTGATGCAGGGTGTGTGTTACTTAAGCGCCGATATGAATTCCGATGCTCTTGCCGCCGGCATCCACAGTTTCATAGGTATAATCTCCGTCAAAATCAACCGTAGTCACCAGTACATTCTCGCGCAGCACATGCTCGAATGCGGTAACCGCCGCCTTAAGCTCGTCATCGACATGCAGCGTAAGGGCAATCCGTTTGTCGATCGGCAGATCCAGGCGTTTACGGTAATCCTGCACCGCACGTACGACTTCGCGTACCCAGCCTTCCTGCACCAGCTCCGGTGTGATTTCGGTGTTCAGTGCCACCGTCAGTCCATAGCCGGAAGCCGAGGCAAAACCTGGTTTGGCCTGCTTCTCGACCAGCAGCTCCTCGGATGTGATCTGCAGCTCTTCCCCGTCCGGCGATACAATGGCGAGTCCGCCGTCCTGTACGGTTTTGCGGGTAGCGTCACTGTCCATGGCCTTAAGGAAGCCCTGCAGGAAGCCGACGTTCTTGCCGTATTTCTTGCCTGCGACCTTCAGGTTCAGCTTCAGGGTGAAGTCTACAAAGCCGCTGTCGCTGTGCTCGATCACAATATGCTTCACATTGATTTCGTCTTTGATCAGCTCTTCATAATCTGCCACATTGAAGTTATCGTCAATCGAGGCGATCAGCTCAGACAAAGGCTGGCGGGTCTTGATGCCGCTCTCGTTACGCACGTTGCGGGCCAGTTCCACGATCCCTCTGGCGCTCTCCATATCTTTTTCCAGTGCAAGATCGATCAGGCTCTCATCCGCTACAGGGTAATCCGCGAGATGCACGCTTTCGCCGCCGCCCAGGTTCGTAAAGATATCCTCGGACAGCATTGGTGTGAACGGTGCCATCAGCGTAGCTGTGGTCAGCAGGACATGCGTAAGTGTGCGGTATGCGTCCAGCTTCTCTTCGCCCAGCCCGCTGCCCCAGAACCGGTCACGGGAACGGCGGATGTACCAGTTGCTCAGCTCATCCACGAAATTCTCAATTGCTTTGGACGTATTCACGAAATCGTTAACGGCAAGGCCTTTATCCACCAGCAGGATCAGACTGTTCAAACGGGACAGAATCCAGCGGTCGAGCTTATGCTCTGACAGCTTGAACGGGTGATCCGCAGGATCGTAGCCGTCGATACCGGCATACAGCGTCAGGAACGCATGCGTGTTAACCAGCGTATCCACAACCTTGGACTTCGTCTCACCCACCAGACCGCGCGAGAACCGTTTGTTGTTCCATGGCGCACTGTCGGACAGAATAGCCCAGCGGAACGCGTCGGTGCCGTATTCGTTCATGATCTCCCAAGGGTCGATGACATTGCCTTTGGATTTGGACATCTTCTGGCCGTTCTCATCGAAAATATGACCATGGGCGATAACCGCCTTGTAAGGTGCTTTACCCGTGAACAGCGTCGATACGGCAAGCAGGCTGTAGAACCAGCCGCGTGTCTGGTCGATCCCTTCACAGATCATATCCGCCGGATACTGGTCTGCGAATCTGTCCTCATTCTCAAACGGATAGTGACTCTGGGCGAACGGCATCGAGCCGCTGTCGAACCATACGTCGATGACTTCCGGTGTGCGCACCATTACGCCGCCTTCACTGAACGGACTCCGCAGCTTGATGTTGTCCACATACGGCTTATGCAGCTCGATATCCTCTGCTACTTCGCCGATCGCCATCGATCTCAGTTCAGCGATGCTGTGCGGTGCGAATTCCTTGCCGGTGTCCTGGCAGACCCAGACATTCAGCGGGGTACCCCAGTAGCGGTTACGGCTGATGTTCCAGTCCACCAGCTCTTCCAGGAACTTGCCGAAACGGCCTTCACGCACATGATCCGGATACCAGTTCACGCTGTTATTGTTGGCGATCAGCTGATCCTTGATCGCTGTTGTCTGGATGAACCAGCTGTCTGTTGCATAATAGAGCAGCGGAGTATCGCAGCGCCAGCAGAACGGATAGCTGTGCTCGTATTTTTCTTTACTGTAGAGCAGTCCCCGTTCGGACAATACCTTCACGATATCGAGGTCGACGTCTTTGACGAACCGTCCGGCAAAATCGCTCACCACACTGGTGTATTTACCGGAGGTATCCACCACATTCACGAAGCTGATGCCATTCTCGCGGCAGCTCTTATAGTCATCTTCACCATGTGCCGGAGCCATATGCACGATCCCGGTACCGCTGGAATCCGTAACAAACGATGCGCCTACGATCACATTATGCTTCTCTGCCTTGATATAATCGAACGGCGGAGTGTAGCTCTGGCCGATAAAGTCCGCACCGGTATGGGTGGACAGGATCGTATACTCACCTTTGAGCACCTCATCCACTAGATTCTTGGCCAGTACATATACGCCGTCTTCCTGTTGGGCACGCACATATTCCATATTCGGGTTCATTGCCAGTGCCATATGCGCCGGAAGGGTCCAAGGTGTGGTCGTCCAGGCCAGCACATAATCGCCGCTGCCGTCCAGCTTGAACTTCGCTGTAGCACTCAGGTCCTTGACTGTCTTGTAGCCCTGCGCCACTTCATGGGAGCTCAGCGTCGTCTGACAGCTCGGGCAGTACGGGCTGACGCGGTGTCCGCGGTACATTAAGCCTTTGTCATGCACGGTAGCGAGGATATTCCACACGCTCTCGATGTAGGTGTTATCCAGCGTAACGTAAGGATTATCCAGATCCGTCCAGTAGCCGATTGCTTCGGTGAACTCACGCCACTGCTTCTCATAGCCGAATACACTTTCCTTACATTCCTTGATGAACTTCTCCACGCCGTACTCTTCGATGTCCTGCTTGCCGGAGATGCCAAGCTTCTTCTGCACGCCGAGTTCAACCGGCAGACCGTGGGTATCCCAGCCCGCTTTGCGGATGACGCGGAAGCCCTTCATCGTCTGGTAGCGGCCGACGAAATCCTTGATGACCCGGCCCAGCACATGCCCGATATGCGGCACGCCGTTCGCCGTCGGAGGTCCTTCATAGAACACATAGTTCGGGCGTCCCTCGCGGTTCTCCATGGATCTGCGGAACGTATTCTCATCGCTCCATTTTTTCAGGATACGGACATCTCTGGCCCGTGCTTTTTCTTTTACATCTACTTTATGCATGATGGTCAATCCTTCCGTGGTTTAGTCTTTAAACCTTTTCGATCCCTCCCAAACCCTCCCTTAGCCAAGGGAGGGCCCCAAGGGCTCCGCCCTCTGGACACCCGGAAAGTTTGTCGATCTCCAGGGGAAAGGTGTTTGGTAAGTTAATTTTGTTGTAATGCCCGCTTACGCCGCAAGCGGCACGCTCTACCTCAGGCATCCGGCCCGCGAACCCGGAGGGCAGCGCTGGGCCGGGGCCTTGCTCTTGCCTTGGCACCCGGCCCGCGAACCCGAAGGGCAGCGCTGGGCCGGGGCTTCGCTCTTGCCCTGGCACCCGGCCCGCGAACCCGTTAGGGCAGCGCTGGCCGGGGCCTTGCTCTTGCCTTGGCA
>NZ_WHOB01000085.1 GCF_013141775.1 Paenibacillus phytohabitans | reverse complement strand
TTCCATATCTACTCATGTCAGGTTTGGTGCAAGTGTACTGGCGGTAGGGTGAAATTAAAGGGATAAATCCCTCTGATCAAGCCTAAAGTGGGCGGTAGGGTGAAATTAAAGGGATAAATCCCTCTAATTCCGCCGAAAGTGGGCGGTAGGGGGAAACTTAAAGGGATAAATCCCTCTAATTCCGCCGAAAGTGGGCGGTAGGGTGAAATTAAAGGGATAAATCCCTCTAATTCATCCGTCTCTCTGCCCAAAGGAAGAAATGAGGAGCAAAAGTGCCCCTGATTCCACTGGATGCTGCCCAAAGGAGGAAATGAGGAGCAAAAGTGCCCCTGAATCCACCGGATGCTGCCCAAAGGAGGAAATGAGGAGCAAAAGTGCCCCTGATTCCACCGGATGCTGCCCAAAGGAGGAAATGAGGAGCAAAAGTGCCCCTGATTCCGCCGGATGCTGCCCAAAGGAAGAAATGAGGAGCAAAAGTGCCCCTGATTCCACCGGATGCTGCCCAAAAGGAGGAAATGAGGAGCAAAAGTGCCCCTGATTCCGCTGTATGCTGCTTAAGAGGTAGTCTGAATGGAGCAATGCGAAGCGGCTTTTAATCTGCATAAGCTGCTCAGGCCGTATAAACTTGCACAGGCCGCATAAACCCCGGCTTGATACACCCGTTAGGGTGTTTTTCTCTAAATATAGAAGGAAGTATATGTTTACGCCATACTTTATCCTTATATTTCCCGCTGGAACGGAAGCCGTCCCTCAAAGGACGGCATAGCCGCTTCCGCTTAGGTAATGAACGTCTCCGGAGTGGACGATTCCGTAGCTTCTGCAGCTGGGAGCCAGCCTAACGCTGTGCGGTTCACCATCCGGGCGAGGAAGTCTATCCATTCCGGATGGTCATTCAAGCAGGGGGCGACAGTAAAATTCTCAGCTGTTCCACCGCCTGAAGCGAACAGCTCCCGGCCTTCTACAGCCAGCTCATGCAGCGTTTCGAGGCAGTCGGTTACAAGCCCCGGGGAGAAAATCATAGGCCTCCGGATCCCGCGTCCGCTGAGCTCTTTGAGCGTATCGGCAGTAGAAGGGCCGACCCATTTCTCGGGTCCGAAGCGGGATTGGAAGGAAATCTGCCAGCGTTCCGGTGCCCAATTCATAGCCTCTGCAAGCAGGCGGCCGGTCTCATGGCATTGCTGAGGATACGGGTCTCCGGTCTCCGCATAACGGCGGGGTATTCCATGGAAGGACAGAATATAGTAATCCGGTTCTTCGTTCAGCTCGCCAAGCTTCCGGAGCAGCAGCGACTTCATCGCCGAGATATAGTCCGGCGCATCATGATAGGCTTCGATGAAGCGAAGAGCCGGCACGAAACGCTTGGAGACCTGCCCTGAGCGGCTATGCCGTCCCAGTGCGGCGTAGCTTGCAGCTTCATAGACCGACGCAGTTGTGGTCGAGGAATACTGCGGGAACAGCGGGAGTACAATGATCCGTGTAATACCTGCAGCCTCCAGCTTGCGGAAGGCTTGCTGCATGCTTGGCTCGCTATAGGCAAGACCTAATTCCACCTGGTAGCGGCTGCCAAGCAGGGACTGCAGCGCAGTCTGCTGAGCCCTGGAGTGGACGAGCAGCGGGGAACCTTCCTTCATCCAGATCTCCTGATACAGCTTCGCAGACCGGCGCGGCCGGGTGCGAAGGATGATGCCGCGCAGCAGAGGCTGCCAGAGCAGCGGATGATAATCAATGATTCTGCGGTCAGACAAAAAGCGCTTAAGATATGGACGAACCGCCTTGGCGCTTGGGGCGTCAGGTGTTCCGATCTGAGCAAGAATAACTCCTACGGGAGGCTGATTCATGAGCAGCAGCGGCTCCTTTCCATGAACATGACATCGTTTAAAAATATCACATATAGAGGCAGAGTTACAATGTGTTGAATCACATTATTATCATATGACGGTGTAAATGGGAGAATTTGAGAGTTAGGAGAATTGTAGTTTTGAAGTTAATTGCGAAATAGTGATGTTTCTTATAGGGTGTGTGATTTTATATACAGAGAAAAGTGTATCAATTTTGATACCATCAAGCCAGAAATTACCGATAGCAGCCTGAAATCATCTTATGTGAATTTATTCACCTTTTTATGTGAATTGTTTCACCTTTTAAAAGATTGTATAAATGGATGCATCTTTTTTGCACACGGGATGGGTCGCGCAGGAACGGGAAAGGGGGGATGACCTCTTATGAAGAGTCAGGGCACTCTTTGTAAGAAGGAATGGAATGAACGGGAAAAACGGTTTACAAGAGCTACATACTACTGGGGATATAATAAAGGAGAATACGCATTTGAAAAAACTAATTGCTTTGACTGTAAGCGCAGCCTTGCTGCTCGCGCCAATCGCCTACACGATTAACGCACCGGCCTTGAACCTGAAGGTGGATGCGGTTTCAGCAGCTTCGGAAGAAGCTCCGGCAGCTACTGCTAAACCAGCTCCTAAACCGACTGCCAAACCAGCTCCTAAACCGACTGCAAAGCCTGCAGCAACACCTAAGGCTACTGCTAAACCGGCAGCAACACCTAAAGCAACTGCAAAGCCTGCAGCAACACCTAAAGCAACTGCTAAACCGGCAGCAACCGCTGCACCTGCAGCGTCCGCCAAAGCCTCTGCTAAACCAGCAGCAACAGTTAAGCCAGCTGCTACAGCTAAGCCTGTTGCAACAGCAGCACCGGTTACTGTTAAAGAAGCCGTGTATCAAGACGGAGTCTATGTAGCCTATGGCGATGCTTACTCCAAAGGTACTGAAGGCGCGAAAGTTACAATCAAAGACGGCAAAATTGCCGACATCGAGCTGCTGAGAACCAGCCCGAAAATTATCGACCGCAACGCCCGTGATAATTACAGCGGCGTATGGGTGGCATACGGTCTGATGAAAGACAGACTGATCGGCAAAACCAGAGACGGCGCAGCAGCTGTTGACGCTGTATCCGGCGCAACCCGCTCCAGCAACGGCTGGAAATTGTCGGTTGACAGAGCGTTCGAAAGATCGCTGCAGGATAAACCGGCTGATGCTACTTATTTCGCCGGCGACCACATGGGTGTAGACCCTGAAGCCAAGTATGCTGTATTCGCAAGCTATGATGCGAACAAGCTGACTGCAGCTAAACTGTATCCGCTGACTGCAACTGGAGATTTCGCAGATGAGAAGACTTATACTGCTGAACAAACGGCAGCGATTGCAGCAATTACACCAGTACTGTTGGCCAATGGTTCTGCGGCTAAGCCTGTAGCCGGCTTCGAAGCTGAATCCAAAGCTGCCATCAACGCATTCTGGGATGCTGAACAAAATGCAAGCATCAACAACACTTCCGCTTATGTGGACGGATTCTACTCTTCCTACGGTACAGCAAGAAGCGTAGGCGTTGAGAGAGCTGATGTTGTAATCCGCAACGGCAAGCTGGTTGATGTGAAATTGTTCAGACTTGGTACTAACCTGATTGACAGAGGCGCAACTGCTTATGCTGAAGTAGTGAAAGCTAATGCTCCTATGACTGCTAAATTGCTTGCGAACGGTTCTTATATTGCTAATTATGATGAGAAGGTAGACGGAATTTCCGGCGCTACTGAGAGCAGCCACGGCTGGAACCAGGCAGTAGAAAGAGCTTTCGAGAAGGCTCTGAAGGTTTCGCCAGAAGGTAAATACTTCGACGGTAAATTTGCCGGCGTAGATAACCAGTCTAAAGTTCTTCTGCTGGTAGATGTTGATGCTGATCAAGTTACTGGTATTACAATGAGCCTGTTCGGCACAGACGGCAAAATCATTGCTAACGACAAGCTTACCGCTGATCAGAAATCTGCTGTAGAAAAATTGACTGCCGGATTGCTTGCAAACGGCGTGGACACTGCTGATATCGCTGGCCAGGAAGCTGTATCTGCTGCAGCAAAGGCAGCCCTGACTGATGCCCTGACCAATGCTTCCAAAGTACAAGGCACTTATAAAGACGGCACGTTCACCGCTTACGGTGACGCGTATGACAAGGGTACAAACAAAGCTGACGTTACCCTGCGTAACGGCAAGATCGTAAATGTTGCTCTTTCCCGTGTAGGAATGAACATGGTAGATCTGGGTAAAGCTGCTTACGCTGAAGTTCAAAAAGCAATTCCGGTGCTGACAGCTAACTTCCTGGCTGCAGGTACAAGAGAAGGCGTAGCACAGGTTGATGCTGTATCCGGCGCTACCAGCAGCAGCAATGCACTTAAAGCTGCCGTTGACAGAGCTTACGGTAAAGCTGAAGTTGTTGAAACCGAAAAGGCTGCATACTTCGACGGGATCTTCATCGGTGCTAGTGCAGATAAATCCGTAAATGTAATGGTTACTACTAAGTTCAAAGTTCCAGTAACTATGGTTGTTTACTACCTTGATGATAAAGGTAAAGTAAGATACAACCTGACGGATGACGAATTGCTCGTGAAATACGAAATCGAGAATACTTCTAACGGCAAAGGGCTGCACAAGTACGGATACCGTGCTGCAGCATTCGGAACGAATGATGCTCAGAAAGCAATCTCTGCCAAAGCTATTGAAGCTATCAAAGCAGCACTTGAAGCAGCTGGCAAATAATTAAATCTAACCACAAAGGGGCGTCCCTGACCATGCAAATGGTTGGGGGCATCCCTTTTTTATTTTTACACGAACGGGCTGTAGGGGGGATGGACATAATTAAGAATGGATATCGTATAGTAATTTAAAGGGATTTCGGATGTGAATGTCTAAACTTTAATATACACCGCAGGTTCAAAGCCTGTAAGTAATAGGAGGCTCCTCATGACATTAATTAAACAGCTATCCCCACAGGATGAATTCACCGGCTTCTATCTGCTTAGGGAACTGGTGCTCAAACAGACAAACGGTACTCCTCCAAAGGATTATTTTGATATTGTACTTGGTGATTCCAGCGGCCAGCTGTCGGCTAAATATTGGGATGTAAGTGTAACGGATAAAGAAACTTTTTTCCCGATGGCCCTGGTGAAGGTCCGCGGGATTGCCCATACTTACCGGGAGAAGCTGCAGGTTAAAATAACCAAAATCAGACTGGCGGACGAGTCCGATGGCGTGTCGCTTACCGAGTTCATCCGTTCAGCCCCTGTGCGTCCTGTGGATCTGATCCACACGATTAAGAATGCAATGGCCAGTATAACCGACCAGGAGGTCGCATCGATCGTATCCTTCTGTGTAGGCAAGGTTGAAGAGAAGCTAATGCACTATCCGGCGGCCAAAACACATCATCATGCTTATTTCGCCGGACTGGCTTATCATATGGTGCGGATGCTGGAGATCGGGGATTTCCTGTGCAAGCAGCGCCCGTTCCTGAATCCTGATCTTATGAGAGCGGGAATTATCCTCCACGATATTGCCAAACCGGAAGAAATGATCTCGCAATTCGGTATTGTGTCGGATTATAGTGTGCAGGGCAAGCTGATCGGGCATATTTCGATGGCGTCGAGCTGGATTACGGAAGCGGCTATCCGCACCGGCATTGGTCTGGAATCGGAGAAGGTATTGGCGCTGCAGCATCTGGTCCTATCGCATCATAATCTGGGGGAATGGGGAAGTCCGGTTCAGCCCCAGACAGCGGAAGCGGTCGCCTTGCATCATATCGATGCCATGGATGCCAAGCTGCAGATGGTGGAGGATGCGCTGGATACTACTCCCGAGACGGAAGAATGGACACCGTTCATCAGGGGACTGGAGAATAAGGCGGTTTACCGGATGAAAATCTGAGGCTATGCTGTAACGCATAAGTGAATAACAACACCCCCAAGCCACGATTGCGGCTTGGGGGTGTTTGTTCATGCCATAAGGAGCATGAATTCTATGATTTGCGGGCAGACGGAGGAATCCTGCCGGCTGTTCGTACTATTTCTGCTGTTTCTATTGTTGCGGCTGATTCAGCTGCAGACTCAGCCGCAGCTTCAGGAGCTTCCACCTCAAGACCATATTGATTACACAGGGCACGGAGTCCGCCCGGGAATCCCTCTCCAATGGCAACAAATCTCCATTTGTCCTTGTGCCGGTAGAACTCGCCAATGACTACTGCCGTCTCAAGGCTTAAGCCCTGGCCAAAGGGAAAAGCGGCCAGCCTGTTTCCCGTCTGGGAATCAATTAGTGAAGCGGAGGCGTTATTGATCTGGCCCGGGTTCTGGCCGGAAGCCTCCCCATAGAGTGTGAAGGTCAAAGCGATCCGCGTAATGGACGCAGGCAGCTTCGCCAGTTGAAGATGCAGATGTCCCGCGTTTGGAGCAGGCTTCGAGTAGAATACAGAACGGCTGGGGTCTTCCATGTTTCCGTAGAAGACAAAATCCTGATCCTGTCCGCAGCGTCCTGTCTCCCGGAGCAGGAAAGCAGAGGTGTCCGGCTCCATAGCGGAAAGCGTTGGATCCCACTCCACAGACACGAGAATTCTCGAAGCACTGAGCTTGTCGCCGATATCCACCCGCTGGCCTCTCACCAGCTCGGGTAAAGGTTGAACTTCAGGGGCAGGCGGCGTTGCAGCCGGGAGACTTGCAGAAGAAGTCAGACGCTGAGTGGGTACGAGGGGAGCTCCGCGATCCGGTACAGCCGGGCTTACGGGAATTTCCGTCTTTGCAGCAGCAGCCTTTGGGGCAGCCGGTTTCTTAGCGGCTTTCTTGGGGGATGCCTTGAAGGCAGTATATCCGCCCGCATACATCGTGCCGGCCTTGTAGCCCTGGCTGTCCGCTAACAGCAGAGGATCAAACTGCTGCCACTGCTCCATTAATTTCAATAGAATGAGTGCCGAAGCTCTGGCGTCATCCAGCGCATCATGGTGCTTCAGACGGATGCCGAAATGCTCCGAGACTACATTGAGTTTATGGGAGGGCAACTCCTGGAGCATTTTTTTGCCCAGCAGGTAGGTGCACATATATTTGAAATCCGGGTAGCTCAGGGACGAGTCATCCAGACAATAACGCAGAACGCTCATGTCGAAGGAGGCATTATGCGCAATCACAATCTCGCCTTGCAGCAGCGGTTCAATCGTGGGCCACAGCTCTGCGAAGGTCGGTTTGCCTTTAACCATCGAGGGCGTAATTCCGTGTATCGCGATATTCATCCCGTCGAACCGCTGCCGCGGGTCAATCAGCCAGTCATATTCCGCTGTGACCACACCATCCCTAACCTGAACAAGCCCCAATGCGCAAGCGCTGGAGCGGCTGGAGTTGGCCGTTTCAAAGTCTATTGCTGTAAAATCCATAGGTAAAGCCCCTTATCTATCATGTATAAGGTTCATATTAAAGGAGCGCAGAGAGAATTACAATCCAGTAGAATGTACAAAACGCGGCGGATATGGTATTCCTTATCTATGAACTGCTGGAATATGCTGCTATAACGGGGAGATGAGAGACTTGCAGCTGTTAAAAGGCCAAAAAGTAGATATCACCAAGGGAAAGGGCGTCCGTGATCTAACCATCCGGTTGCGCTGGAATACGGAGCATGCCGGAATCAGTGTGGATGCAGCAGTCTTTTTGTTGTCGGGGCAGAACCGGTGTGAACGGGACGAGGATTTTATATTTTACGGTAATCCGGTATCAAGGGATGGGACGGTAAGTCATACGACAGAGGGGGAGAACGAGGAGCGCCTCTTGATTTCATTATCCGGAATTCCGGAGCATTATGCCCGGATTGCGGTGACATTGACGATCTACGAGGGGGAGCAGCAGAATCTGCGGATGAAGGAGCTGTCCGGACTGCAGCTGTCACTAATGGACCGCAAGAACGGTGAGGAATTATACCGGTTCGATTATGGAACGGATCTGTCCGACGAGACAGCAGTGGTGGCCGGGGAGCTATACCGTCATCAGGGAGAGTGGAAATTCAGCGCGGTCGGCAGCGGTTTTAACGGAGGATTGGCTGCGCTCTGCAAGAGCTATGGGCTTGAGGTTGAACCGGAGGCAGGCAACGAAGCGGCAGCGACAGCCGAACTAGTGGAGAAGACGGAGAAGATCGAGAAGGTATTGGAGGCTGCGGAGGGGGAGGTGGATAAAGTAGAGAAGGCGGAGAAAGTGGAGGAAGTAGAGAAAGTAGGGAATGTAGAGAATGTAGAAAAGTCGGAGACCATCCTTCCGCAGACTGCACCGGCCGCCGTTGTCAACGTCCTGTCATCCATAGACTTGCGCAAGAAAATTGTCGGGTTCACCCTGGTCAAAAAACAGCTGACCGATGTAAAAGCCAGAGTGGGAATTGTGCTGGACATCACAGGCTCCATGAGAAACCTCTATTCCAGCGGTGTCGTGCAGGAAGTAGTGGAACGTATTCTGGCCGTAGCCTGCCAATTGGATGACAACGGTTCGCTGGATGTGTGGGTGTATGATACGGAATTCAGCAGGCTGCCGCCGGTAACGGAACGGGATCTCGGGAGCTATGTCTTCAATCATATTATGAACAACGATTCAATCCATAAGTTCGGACGCAACAATGAGCCGCCGGTGATGGAGGATGTGATTCAGAAATACACCCGCGAGGAGAAGGATACAACTCCGGTTTTCATTATTTTTATTAATGACGGGGGCGTAGTGAAGCCAACTAAAAAAGTAATTATGGCAGCTTCCGCGCTGCCGATCTTCTGGCAGTTTGTCGGGATCGGTGATTCTGATTTCGAGGTACTGAAGCAGCTCGACACGATGGGCGGAAGGCTGGTGGATAACGCAAACTTCATCCATCTGGACCGCATAGAAGAAGTGAACGACGAGCAGCTCTATGATCAGCTGTTGAATGAATTCCCGCAGTGGCTGAAGGCGGCGAAGGAGAATCGGATTCTCTAGCAGCGAACACGAGTATGGCGTACGCCTGTATGGCGTTTACACAGTATACTGTTTAGCTATAAGCCGTATTCACCTGTATGGCGCTCACAGTGGATGGCGTTTATTCTAGCCGTATTCACCACAATAGCGCTCACACTGGGTAGCGTTTATTCATAGCTATTCACCCGTATGGCGCTCACGCTGGATAGCGTTTATTTTAGCCGTATTTACCACTATAGTGCTCACCAATATGATCTTCACACTGCATAGGCAATATTGTTGTACTTTTTACAACTTTATCTCGCAGATAGGTGGGCGTTTGGGAAGATTGTTGTATGAAATACAACAATCTTCCCGCTATGCGGCTTAGAGGAGGAGAAATGCTGTATTTTATACAACAATTTTGGATTAGGGCCGAGATTATGAGGAAAATGTTGTATTTTGTGCAGGATTTTTTAAATATCCCGGATTTCCATCATAATTAGCGGACTTGCATCATAATTTGATCCCCACCATAATCCCCGGACTCCACTACTATCAGCGGTTAAATATTAGCAGCTAAAATAAACCAACCCCCGGACTGGGCGGAGCTATAGGCTCTTGCTCAAATTAAAAGTCTGCCTGTCAGCTCAGCCGCCTGTCAGCTCA